>CAVQSK010000031.1:0-238311 GCA_963715885.1 uncultured Actinomycetota bacterium | reverse complement strand
ACCGGCGGAGGAAATGCGTTGGCGGCTTTGGGACGATGTGAACTGGCTGAAATGGATACCGATCCGCATTCTCACGTTTCTGGGCAATGACAACCGGAGTGCATCGTTTCAGACCGGTGATTTGCCGGTAGATATGCAACATCTCGGGTTTGAGAAACGTCGCGCAATAACAAGCGATAACCGGGGGTGGCTCGGGTGCTGTGCTCAACGCCGAAGATTAAACGTTTAGCGTTGAAGCGTCCAACCACGAGAGATCGCGGTCAGCAAAAGTTGCCTCTCCCTTATATTGCTGCGGGTGTGGTCGGTATAAACTCAAATCGAAAACTGCTCGCGCACGCCGACCGGCACGCGGACTGGCCGGCCGGTTTGCGCATTGATAGGACGCCAGAGCGTCCGAGCCTTTGACAACAGCTGCCCATCGCTGCTGCGCAGAATTTCAGTGAACCGTTCGAACGTAAGCCGGGTCGCTTTGCCGACCCACGTGCGCAACACGATTGTATCGCCGATACATGCCGGGGCCTTGTAATCGATTTCATGCCGCAACACTACCCATCCGATGCTCTTCTGTGCTTCGTCACTGGCGATCGCTTGCCAATGCGCGGTAGCAACTTCCTGAACCCAACGCAGGTAAACGGTATTGTTGACATGATTCTGCTCGTCAATGTCTCCGGGCGTCACTGACACAGTCATTTCAAAAACGGCAGAGCGCATGAGGCGTTAAGAGGAGCAGAATTCGGGCGGACGTTCAACGTTCAACGACACGTGAATGTTGTAGCCACCGGCCTGCGGCCGGTCCCGCTTGGGAGCTGCTCGATTTCGCGGTACAAAGACGGCCCACAGGGCCGTTGCTACAGCGTTGCGGGTTCATGATTCCGCGGAAGCTCCGCGTTCGCCGGAAAACTCAGAAAATATTAAATCGCCGCATCAATTCCTGGCGCGCTTCCATTGCCTGTGCTGGATTCATCCGACTGAGCACTTTTTCCCTACGCTCACGATCCATTGCTGCGAGTTCGCGCACGAGCCGGTTGCGCGTTTTCCATTTTGCGTATTTGCTCGCGCCAATGCCGAGCGCGAGGAGCACGGACACGATCCAAACCGTAATGTCTGTCGCGGTGACAAGAAGCATAGCAATCAAAACTGAACGTCAATGGAACGTCTTCTTTTCGGGTGAAAGTTCAACCCAGGGGCGTTTTTCTTGTCCACGCAAGGAGTACGAATCGGCCGTCAATTTGACCTTCCCGCGACGGAGCGGAAGATTTCCCCGATGCGTTCGCACGGAGGGGTTCTCGTCGTTATATGCACTGGTGTTTGCTTCGCCAGTGCGCACTGGAGTCGAGCTCAAGAGGCGACTTCGTCGAATCTTCCGGATCAATTTCAAACCGGCGAGATGATTCAAATTCACAAACCGAAAAAGAAAAAGGCCGAAACAACCTCACAAACTCTGGCAACAGTGCCGACGCAAGACACTGCACCCGTGCCGGAGCACACGCTGCCGGCTGCGGAAGAAGTGCCAACACAAATCGCCCCGGCGGAAGAGAAAAGGGCGGAGCCCAACGGGAGCACTGCCTCGATGCCACCAAGTCAAAAAGAGGCGACTCCAAGCGAACAGCCGCCTTCCGCGGAAGAGTCGCCAGTAGTCGCCTTGCCAGAAGAAAAAAAGCCTCGAGCGAAAAAGCGGCGGCGCCCTGCTGTTCAACCCGAGGCAGCGAGCATTTCGGCGCCCGTTCCGGTGTCGCTTTCGGTGGCACAATCCATGGCAATCACCGCGGCGTTGCCTGATTACACGTACGAAATGAAACGGCGCAACCTCACCGGAAGCGGCGTCTGCCTCGTGACCGTTGATCCCGCGACAGGAACAGTGAGTAACGCAATCATGTTCCAAAGCACCGGCAGTCCGCTACTCGACAAAATCACCACCGAAACATTCAAAAGCTGGCGGTTTAAACCCGGAACAGTTTCCCAAGTCCGCGTACCGATCAGCTACGAATGAGGGAGTCAGGAGGAGACGAATTCGTCCAGGTCGGTTACGCATCCCACTCCTCGACGATTTGGCCGTCGATCTCATAGTAAACCGTTGTGGATTTATTGGTATGAAGTCTGATGGTCGCTTCTAAAGGACCTTTCACTAATTCTTGAATGGCAGCCGTGTTATTGAGGTAGCGATTGGCATCCCGCGTGAAGCGAAGAATTAGCTTGCGGCCGTCTCGTCGTAAACCGCGGAAGTACATGTAAAGAGGCTGCGCGCCCTCAAAGTGCGAGCTGGAGCTTAGGGCATCGGGGAAAAAATATGAGGAGAACTGTTTGTCGGGGCACTGGGATGACAATGTGAGCAACCCCCACACAATGCCTTCCAGCGTTTTGAAATCGCCGGGAATTGTCGTCTCGAGGAGGAAGTCTCTACCAGTGTCGGCGAAACGCTGATAGTGCGGTAAAACGGCCTTCGTGTCGGCCAGTGCAGTGGCGAATGGACAAATGGCGAGCATTATCGCTGCGGCGATGCGAGTGTTCATAGGCCTAACGAGGCACAAGATCAGCGACCCCGCGAGCGAAAAATGATGTTCGCATGCTTCCAATTGTTAGCCCGCATACGCGGCAACTTCATGATGCTCCACGTTGGGTTCTGTAAGGTATCGAAGATTTTACAAAGGACCCGGTACGACCACGCCCGTTCAGGGCTTCTGGATCGTTGTCCCCTGGGAGTGGACCAGCTGCCAGCGCCCGTCCCGCCGAACGAATACGCGGGTCCAGCGGCGCTGTTCGTCAATCGCTCCATCCTGGTCTTTTCCTTTGGAGGTGGAACGATAGGTCACGATGGCGGCATCCCCGTAGAAGCGGACTTTGATCTCATCCGCGACCAGCGAGTCGAAATCCACGCTCCCGCTCTTGCGATCCTCCAAGTACTGCGCCGGGTCTCGACGTTCCCGTGCGGGCGATAATGGACGTAGTCCTTGGCCAGGACCCGCTCCAGGAAAGCGATGTCCGGCTTGACGATGGCCGCATTAAGATCGTTGACGAGTTGCGTTAACTCGCGTTCGTCGCTGGCCGTATCGCCAACGGCCCAGTCGGAAACTGCCAGTACGAGAACCGCGATCGCGAACAGATGTTTCATGATTCCTCCCGCTCAGTTATACTTCGAAGCTGCTCTCCCGGATGGATGGAGTCTTTCCATAACGAATTTTTCCGTCTGATTGGACCGCTCGAAAGAGTAGTCCGGAAAAGGTGGAATCATCCAGGCGTCGGGCGAGGCGGCGGAGTTGGACGCGGCCTTGGCGTAGGACACGGGCGGCGTGGCGGTTGCGTCTCAAATGAACCTATATCGATGCGACCATTGAACACGCGATCGAAAGGACAGCCTCGCTGGTCGTTGAAAGGCGGCGGACTGAAGTTCGGATCGCCGGCGTCAATCGCTGGGCTGCCAGGCAACAACGCGTGCGTAAAGGTTGGGCCGCCGTTATCCTGCAAAGGACCAAGCAACGGATCGGTGTTGATCTGATCGCCCGGGCCAGTCAAATAACCGCCGCCGTCATCGCTGCTGAGATTGTATCCAAGCGAGGTGACTGTGCCGCTGTTATTGAAGATGTTTTCGCCCGACGCGCCGGCATTCAGGATTGTGTTGGAAATCTCAACTGGCATTGACAGGCGTTATAAATGCCCCCGCCAGAACCTGCCGAATTGCCGGTGATCGTGCTATTTGTAACGCCCAGAGACGAGTAGTGTTGTAGATGCCGCCTCCGCTGGTTCCAGCTGAATTGCCGCTAATGGTGCTGTTCACAATGCTCAGTAGCACGACCATAGATGCCGCCGCCGCTCGTTTCAGCTGAGTTACCGCTAATGGTGCTGTTCTCAACGAGCTCATAGCACCATAGATCCCGCCGCCCCTGTCCCTGCCCGGCATTGGCCGAGTTACCGCTTATCGTGCTATTGGTGACGGTCAGATTGGGAGCACCCTCAGCATGGATCCCACCCTAGCGCGAGTTGCCGCTGACGGTGCAATCGGTAACTGTCACTTGCAGACTAATGCCGAAGATGCCCACGTTAGCAACAATACCGCCCCCCAAATTACCGCTCACCGTGGTGCTGCGGATTGTCGCGGTGACAGCTACAGATTCGGGGGCGGTGAAAGAATACCGCTGAGGCCGTTGTCACTGACATGACTATTGACGACCTCAGGTTGTGACCAGGTTGGTGATCCCGTTCGAGTTGCCGCTTACGACGCAATTACTGACCGTCAACGTGCCCCCGGCATTAAAGCGATTCCGACAGCCGAGTTGCCGCTTACGACGCAATTACTGACCGTTAACGTAGCCGAATGTCACGAACCCCATGGACACCTTTCCTGATGGTCAGCCCAGAGATGGTCGCAATTGTCGCAGGTGTAACGACAGAGAAAACAACGGTCCCTGGGTTGCCGTCAATCGAGAGTCGATTGGCACCAGGGCCTGAAATCGTGACGTTCTTGGCGACCTCAAGTTCACCGCTGGTCAGCGTGATGGCGCCACTAACTGCAAAGGTAATTCTATCACCATCATGCGCCACGGCGAGTGCCTGACGCAATGAGCCGGGGCCGCTGTCGTTTGTATTGGTAACCGTGATCGTCGCCGCGTGCACTGGAAGTCGCGACTGCGTAGAGCAGCAGCACTCCAATCGCAAATATTGTGGTTCGCCTCATTAGACCGTTTGTATCACTTTGTCGTTGCCCTGTGGAGAATAAACAGTACTGACACTATTTCTTTCTGTGGCCGACCATTTCGCCGGACATGGTGCGACAATCGATGCGCGTGAAATGTTTTTCTATTGCAGCAGTGAGCAATGCCTTGCCGCGCACCGGCGTGCTGCTGGCTTCATCGATTTGTTAGATGCTGCGCTCGAACTATGGGCACTTACTGGCCCAAATCGTATACTTCTACAAGACCAACCCCGGTGGTGTTGTTCACACCGCGGACGATAGCGGTGTAGTTCCCTGGCGGTAGATCCGCGATGATTGCTGACTCCAACGGATTTCCCGGAGCGTGGCCGCTTTGACGAATCTCGGCACGCTGGTCGCCGGTGATAATTCCGCCGATAATCGTTAACTGCCAGTTATCGTTTGAGGCAATTAGAGCCCCAGTGGCGTTGTACAACTCCAATGTCGGATTAGCCAAGGCATTAGGAATGTTAAACAGAGGTGCACCTAGCTCGGGACCTATGGCGCGAATAATCACCCTTTCGGGATGAGTCCCTGCAACAATGAAACCGCCAATCATCACGTTATCACCTGTCTGCACAAAGCTACGAGCACTGATATTAGCGAGAGTTGAAATAGCGTCGTTGCTAATATCGTACACTTCTACGAGAGCAACGCCATGGTGTTGTTTACACCACGCACGATCGCAGTGTAGTTACCAGGTGGCAGGTCGGCGATGATTGCTGACTCCCTTCGGATCTGTCGGGGCGTGGCCGCTTTGACGAATCTCGACACGCTGGTCGTCGGTGATAATCCCGCCGATTATCGTAAACTGCCAGTTATCGTTAGAAGCAATTAGAGCCCTAGTGCTGTCATGCAGCTCTAGCGTTGGGTTAGCCAACGAATCAGGCACCCCAAATTGACTGAGTTCAGGGCCAATAGCGCGCACAATCACCCTCTTTGGCTGACTCCCTTCAACAATGAATCCTCCTATCATCACCTTGTCGCCCGTTTGAACAAAGCTCCGAGCACTGATGTTGCCGAGGTGGATGGTGTGGCCACGGGAGGGGTTGTTGGTGTCGGGGTTGGGGTTTCCATTAAACTCAAATGCGCCAACGTCCGGAATTCCCGAACGGCTATATCCGCGTTGGTCCCGGGGTGGCGCAGCAGGATCACCGCGGTCGATAGCCGGGCTGCCAGGTTGAAGAGCGTGAGTTAAAGTTGAGCCCCCCGTAATCGGCCAGAGGCCGCAGGACTGGATTGATTGGAGCGGCGGGCGTGCCAATTTGATCTGTTGGTTGCGAATTGATGACAGCGTCAGCATTGTTACCAATGATGTTGTAGCCGGTCGACCGGAGTCCGCCCGCCACCTGTGAAGTCAGGCCCAGTGGAAGCACTATTAAGCGCTATGATACTGCTGTCTGTTCTCGTACGCCCAGTCCGTAAATCCCACCGCCGAATGCTCCTTATTACCTGATGCAGAATTATGCGCGATGGTACTGCTCGTAATTCGAAGATCGCCACCATTCGAAATTTCGCCTGCCAGAGCGCTACTAAATCCTGGAAAGAAGGGCTCAGGGCTAAAGGCAGAACATGAATTACCGCTGATGGTAGAGTTAGTGATAATTAATGAGCCCGAGTCGTTCAATATTCCGCCGCCTTTGGAAGTAACGGTTAAGCCGTATTGACTCGCGGAATTGTTACTAATCGTACAACCCGTGATGGTCATGGTGCCATGGTCGTTCATCACGCCTCCTCCCCCCAGAATACCGCCGAAGTCACTGCCTGTGAAATTATCTGAGATGGTACAGTCGGTAAGTGTTAATACGCCGGCGCTCAGAATACCTCCTCCTCCGGGCTATCCTCGTATACCATTTGAGATCGTGATCCCAGAGATAGAAACAGTTACCCCCGGCCTGATGTTGAAAACTCGAAAAGAAACAAAGGCGGGAGGCTTCGTTGTTATGGTCAAGCGGTTGGCTCCAGGGCCGGTGATGGTCAGGTTCTTGTTAATTACCAACTCGCCATTAATCAGAGTAACAGTAGTAACCCTTGGAGCGAAAGTGATTGTATCACCGGACGAGGCATCAAGGATCGCCTGCCGCAACGACTCAGCGCCGCTGTCGTTTCCGTTGCAGACTGCATATCCGCCCGGGCATGGCGTCGGTGCCGGAGTAGGAGTAGGTATACCGGATGGCACGCAGTATCTCCCGCCGGTATTCAACAGGCCATTGCTACGTACCCTGCCGCCCCAGACGACCATTTCACTGCCATCCAGACTGCCGTGTGACCCGATCGGGCAACAGGACGCATTGGTGGTATTGGTAGATACCCAAAGATTGATATCGGGATAGTATCGGCCGCCGCTGTTTGAAAGGGACATTACGTAGCCCCACCCAGGACCGATCATGTTGCTTCCGGTCCAGATTGCCGTGTGACCCGATCGGGGATCAGGCGCGTTGCCAATGCTAGTGGCGACCCACGAGTTCGTGCTGGGGTTGTATCGGCCACCGGTATTCAACGGTACAAGATTATTTGCACGTTCTCCGCCCCAGACGATCATTTCAATGCCGGTCCAAACTGCGGTGGGAAACCATCGGGCCCAGGCGCGCCGGAAATGCTGGTCGCTGTCCAACTGTTTGTGCTTGGATTGTATCTTCCGCCGGTGTTTGAAGGTTCCCACTCGAATTCGCCGCCCCAGACGATCATTTGTGTTCCAGACCAAACAGCCGTGTGAGATTTCGGGAGCAGGCGCATTGGCGCTGCTTGTCGCCGTCCAACTGTCTGTGCTTGGATTGTATCTGCCGCCGGTATTAATAGAGAAATGATGTATCGCCGGATCCGCCCCAGATGATCATTTCGCTGCCCGTCCAAACTGCGGTGTGAGCAACGCGGGCGTCAGGCACGCCGGTAATGTTGGTCGCCCTCCAGCTGTCCGTAGTCGGGATTGTATCTTCCCGCCACTATTTGAATAGTTACCCGACCACAATACCGCCCCAAACGATCATTTCACTGCCAGTCCAAACTGCCGTGTGATAGTATCGTCCGGAAGGCGCGTTCCTATAGCTGGTGGCTGTCCAGCTATCCGTGCTGGGATTATATCTTCCACCAGTGTTTAAGAGGCAGTTCCCGTCACATCCGTAGCCGCCCCAGACGATCATTTCGCTGCCAGTCCACACTGCTGTGTGAGAAACTCGGGCGTCTGGGGCGCCGGTGAGGTTGGTTGGAGTCCACGTATCGCCAATGCAGGCCACCTGATATTCTGGGAAGGGTGTAGTTAGCGCTGGCAGCGACGGTCTGATTAAACGTTCGGCTTTGTTTTTTCACCCGCTCGACCGTCGGGTGCGCGAGCAGACGCTCAGCTAGCATGGGCCTTACGAGACACTCCGCAATAACAAACGGATCGTTCCCGAGCGCTTGGAAGAGCTCCTGTAGCACTTCTGGCTGCCTGGTGTTTTGCGCCATGCGATCCATCTCAGTCTGTAGCTGCTCAGCTGTAATTGGTCGTTGCCAGTAATCCGCCACCGCTTCTGAGTTTCGAAGATAGCTCTTAACTTTTTTTCGAGTTGCGCCTGAGAGATCATGCATCGAGTGACGGCTTGGGATCAGGACGCTCTTTTGGCCAGATTCGGTGACGCCAGTAAACTTCTTCGATAGCTGTTTGATACCACACACGCTCTTGAAGAGTCAGCGTTCTTTGAGCCCTCCCGGACACTTTGCGCTGAGAGAATGCCAGCAGCGCGCCGATCGATGTCAGCCCGGCGGTGGCTGCAAGGGCAGCGCGGCAATGGAAAATATTGTGGTTTGCCTCATGCACAGCCAACGGCAACGGTTACGCTTCGCCTCATTAAACGCTTTGTATCACTTTGCTGCAGCCTTGGGGAGAATAAACAGCACGGACACTATTTCTTTCTATGGCCGACCATTTCGCCCTGCATTGAGCGACGATCGAGGCGCGTTAGATTTTTTTCCACTGCCGGAGTGAGCAGTGAAATCTGCGGGATCTCGCAGAGGTGTTCGGCGAAGGAACCAGATCGGTTTTTCTGTGGTCATCCAGTTGAGGTCATCAAATCGCGCCAGGTCCACCGGGCGCGAGTAGCTTCTACGGTCCGCTCGAGCCTTTCTTCGATCAGACCTGGAAGCCCGACGACATCGCCGTGGTGAAGTAGTCTCTCATCCTGGGCCACGCAGTAGAAGGAGAGCAGGCATGGCAACTGTACTCACGTTCGACATCACACCCACAGAGGCCCGCACGATTGCGAAGGACGCCTACATCTACGGCTTCCCTCTAGTCGACAATTACCGCATCCAGTACCTCGTATTTCGAGGACCGTCGCAACCCGGAGTTCAAGGCACCGTGGAACCAGATTTACAACAATGAGCGCGTCTACACGCCTGACGACAAGGCGGTACAGACACCCAACTCAGACACGCCGTATTCCTATATCGGCGCCGACCTGCGGGCAGAGCCGTTGGTGATCACAGTACCGCCGATCGAGAAGTCACGATACTTTTCATTGCAGTTCATCGATCGGTACACGTTCAACATTGCGTAAGTCGGGAGCCGCGCTACCGGCAACGACGGCGGATCGTTCCTGCTCGCGGGTCTGCGATGGAAGGGTGCGATACCCGATGGAATCACGTCGGTGATTCAGTCCGAGACGGACTTTGTCTTCGTGCTGTTTCGGACGCAACTGTTGAATCCGGCCGACATCGAGAACGTCAAGGAGATCCAGGCGGGGTATGAGGCGCAGACGTTGTCGCAGTTTCTCGGAACGCCGGCCCCAGCCGCTGCGCCGGCGATCGCGTTCGTGAAACCGCTCAGTCCCGCGGAGCAGCGCACCTCGCTGGAATTCTTCAGGCTTCTGAACTTCGTGCTCCAGTTCTGTCCCGTTCATCCATCCGAGACCGAGCTGATGGCTCGATTTGCCAAGCTCGGAATCGGCGCTGGCAAGACCTTCGACACACAGGAGCTCACCCCGGAGCTTCGTCAGGCGGTGACCGACGGCATGGCCGACGCCTGGAAGACGTTCTCGGACTTCAAGGAGAAGGAGGTCGACACGGGAAAGGTCAGCGGCAAGACGTTCGGCACGCGAGAGTTCCTGAAAAGCAACTACCTGTATCGGATGGCGGCCGCCGTGCTCGGCATCTACGGAAACTCGAGGGAGGAGGCATCGTACCCGTCTACTTCCTCGATGCCGATGGTCAGAAACTGGACGGTTCGAAGGGCCGGTATGCCGTGCGGTTCGCATCAGGTCAGCTGCCACCGGTCAAAGCCTTCTGGTCACTGACGCTGTATGAACTTCCGTCGAGTCTGCTGTCGGCGAATCCACTGAACCGCTATCTGATCAACTCACCGATGCTGCCGACCCTCAAACAAGACGCAGACGGCGGTCTGACGCTGTACGTCCAGCACAAGTCGCCTGGCAAGGATAAGGAATCCAATTGGCTCCCCGCACCGAAGGGCCCGTTCTTCACGGCGCTGCGACTGTATTGGCCCAAACCCGAGGCGCTGGACGGCACGTGGACCCAGCCGCCACTGCAGCGGCTCCCCTAGCCAGTAGCAGAATGGTTTCGTAGGAGATTTCAGAGATGCCCGAGCAGACTTCAGTCCCCCCGCACGTTCAGATCATCCAGATGGGAACCGCATGTTGGGTCTCGCGGCTCGTCTACACCGCCGCCAGCCTACGCCTCGCGGATCATTTGTCGAACGGTCCAAGGTCCGCGGCCGAACTGGCGGCGATCCTGGGAACCAATCCACGCGCCCTTCACCGATTCATGCGGACGCTCGCGAGCTTCGGCATCCTGACGCAGGATGCGAACGAAAAGTTCGCCCTGACGCCTCTCGGCGATGCGCTCAAGAGCGACGCACCGGGAGCCGCACGATCGACGATTCTGACGATGGCGGGGCCGTGGATGTGGAAAGCGTTTGGAGAGTTTCGGTACTCGGTCGAGACCGGCAAGACCGCGATGGAAAAGGTCTTCGGCATGCCGATCTTCGACTATCTGGCGCAGAACCCACAAGAGGCCGCGCAGTTCAGCGAAGCGATGGTCGGCATCCATGGGGCTGAGCCGCCTGAGGTTGCCGCCGCCTACGACTTTTCCCCGTTTGCCTCAATCGTCGACGTCGGCGGGGCCACCGGCAACATGCTGGCCCATATCCTGGCTCGATACCCGCAGCCCAAAGGCGTCCTCTTCGATCGCCCTCACGTTGTCACCGAAGCGCCGGCCCTCCTGCGCGCCAGGGGAGTTGAAAGCCGGGTCTCGATCGTTCATGGCAACTTCTTCGACAGCGTGCCTGCCGGAGGGGATGTCTACATCCTGTCGCACATCATCCACGACTGGAACGAAGAGCAGTGTTTGACGATTCTCGGCCACTGCCGCAAGGCGATGAAGCCGGGCGCGAAGCTTCTCATCATCGAGTTCGTGTTGCCAGAGGGCAACACGCCGCATTTAGGCAAGTTGCTCGACATGGTGATGCTGGCGATTCCTGGCGGCGAAGAACGTACGGCCGGTGAATACAAAACGTTGCTGGCGGCGGCGGGCCTGAAAATGACGCGCGTGATCCCCACGGCCTCGGATGTGAGCATCGTCGAGGCGGAGCTGCCGTAACGCGTTGATTCACCACAGCAGCTCGTAGATGTGCCCATTCGTCCCACGATAGGCGACGTGCTGGTTGGGAGCGCGCGCCGTGGCGTAATAGACCGGCCGATCGGCGGCGGGCGGCGCCGCGTAGGCCGCGGTCAGATCGGTATGGTGAACGGCCGTCTCGCCGAGAAAGTGCCACAGCTCGTGCAGCCTGCCGTCGCTCGATCGGAAGATGACGTGCTGGGTGTTGTCGCCCGGGTTGTAGCCGCCCGAGACGTTGCCGACGGCGCGCGGCGCGCCCGAGAGCGCCGTCAGGTCGCGGCCGCGCACGGGTGCGACGTTCGGCCAGAACAACTCGTGGAGATGGCCGTTCGCCGCGCGGTAGACGATGCGGTGGTATCCTCGGCCGGAGTAAACCAGGCGAACGGGTCGCCCGCCGCCGTCGGTGTCCCGGCGAAGCCCGACAGATCGTCCTGCCCGACCGCGCCGTCCGGCCCCCAGTAGAGGCTGCGGATATGCCGATCGGTGCCGCTGGAATACCACGATGTTGGTCGAGCGGATCGGGATCGTAGTAGGGCCATGGATCGCCGCCGCCGGAACGGCCTGCGCCTGGGCGGTCAGGTCGCCGTGGCCGACGCCGCCTTGCCCCTGCCACCACAACTCGTGCAGATGGCCGTTGGCGGTGCGATAGACGACGTGATGGAACGCCGTCGTGCGCCGAGAACCAGCCCGCCGGGTCGCCCTGCCGTCTTGGGCGCGTTGATCGAGCCCGTGAGGTTGTCGTGGCCGACCGCGCCGAACATCCAGTAGAGGCTGCGCACGTGGTCATCGGCGCCGCGAAAGATCAGCACGACCTGATTGTCGGACGGGATCGAAATAGGTGAACGGGGTGCCCTTGCGCCGCAGGCGCTTGGGCGTTGGCGGTGAGGTCGGTCGTGCCCTGGCCGCGTGGCATCGCGCCAGATCTCGTTCATGTGCCCGGCGGTGTCGCGATAGGCGATGTTCTCGATGCCGGGGCCCGCCAGCACCAGCGCGCAGGGCGGCCCGGCGGCAGTGCGCGCGCCGGTCGTCGCCGTGCGGTCGATGAGATGCTGGCCGGCGTCGTCGATGCGGATGGCGAAGCCGTCGGGACGCGTGCGGCCGTGACGGTCAGCGTCACGCCATTGTCGAGCGCCGCCGACTCCCCGGGCTGCAGCGCCTTCAGCGTCATCAGGTAGAGCGGCTTCTTGTACCCCTCCCGCTCCTGCACGGTCGGGTTGCGGGTCTGGACGCGGTAGGCGATGACGCCCTCGCTGGCGATGCCTCTCTCCTGCCCGTCGCCGGTGGACGGCATGCCGGCCTCGAACTGGTCGGTCATCTTGCGCGCTTCGACCATCACGTAGGGAAAGCCGTCGCCGATGCGGACGGCCGCCGCCCGCCCCGCGACCGGCGGCTGGGCAAGGCCGACGTGCTGCAGCTCGTACTCGGCGGACGCGCCCGCGTGCAGCGGGATCGCCGCCGTGTCCAGCCAGCCGAGCTCGTTCTTGGTGAAGGCGGTCGGATGGGTCTGGCTGGATGCCGACATCTCGTCGAAGCGTGTCGATGGCGCGCTCGGGCGGATCGACGTCGTTGTCGAAGTGATAGAGGTCTTTGAAGCCGGTCAGGCCGTGGATCAACTCCATCAGCCACACGCCGTTGCTTTCCGCCATCACCACGCGCGACCAGAAGCCGCGATTCGTGCCCGCGCCCCGGCCGCCGAGCATCACCAGCACCGCGGCGTCCATGCCTTGATCGCGCAAGCGGCCGCCGAGCTTGCCCTCGAGCTCGTCGGCTTCGACGACCTGCTTGTCGATCGTCTGCATCGGCAGCACAAACGGGTCGATGTCGGCTAGCCCCGAGGAGACGGCGCGCAACCACGCGCGCAGCGAACGGTCCGCGCCATTGGCCTCGCGGCGCGGGTCGTAGATCACGCGGCGGAGAATGACGGTTTCCCAATCGGGCGGGATCTGATCGGGCGGCGCGGCGTGCGAGCGAAACAGGGGCACGAAGGCGACGCGTTTGCGTCCGAGCCAGGGAGTCGCGAAGGTCATCGTACAGGCATAGGTCGGGGAGCGGCGTATCATGTCGCTCGACGTCGTTCCTAAGCTCTACGAGCGCGCGGACACAATGGTCTTCACCAAACGGCTTCGCGACGGAATCCGGCGCGGCAGGATCAGATGCAGCGTTCGCGTCTGGATCCGCCCCCATGTCAAGGTCGGAGGTCGTTACCAGATGGACGAAGGCCACATCGTCGTGGATTCGATTGCGCCGATTACCTTCACCGACATCACCTATGATCTGGCCCGTGAATCAGGGTTCGAGAGCGTGGAGGATTTGCTGCAGATCGCAAAACACGGTCGCGGCGAGAACGTGTACCTGATTCGTTTTCACTACTTGCCGCCGGGCGCCTGGGATACGCCGAGAGTGAGACATCGTCAGAGGGCGGGTCGTCGTGATGAGTAGCGCCCCTTTAATCCCGAGCTCTGGTTTGTCGATCCTCCGCCGGCCCGCCGCGCTGGAGCAGGTTGCACGCCGTGTTGATCAATCCGACATGCGAGAACGCCTGGGGGAAATTGCCGACCATCCGGCGGCCGTCGGGGTCATATTGCTCGGACAGCAGTCCGACGTCATTGCGCAGGTCGAGCAGGCGGTAGAAGGTCTCCTTCGCGTCATCGTATCGGCCCTGAAGAGCGAGATTGTCGGCGAGCCAAAAGGTGCAGAGCAGGAACGCCCCCTCGCCGGGCGGTAATCCATCGACGTTCTCAGCGGGTAAGTACCGGTCGACGAACCCGTTGCGAACGAGTCGACGCTGGATGTAATCCACGGTCCCGATCATCCGCGGATCGGTGGCGGGCAGAAAGCCTACGAGTGGCAACATCAGCAGGCTGGCATCGGGCTCTTTCGAGCCGTAATACTGAACGAACGAATTCAGGGCTGGATCAAACCCCTCGCGGCAGATCTCCTCGTGGATCTGACTGCGGATGCGCCGCCATTTCGCGGCTGGGCCCTCCAGGCCGAACTCTTCGACGCTCTTGACGGCACGGTCCATCGCGACCCACGCCATGACTTTCGAGTGCGTGAACTGTCGTCGAGGCCCGCGGACCTCCCAGATGCCTTCGTCGGGTTTTTGCCAGTCGGTCTCCAGAAAATCCATGAGCGCGTGTTGCACGCGCCAAGCGTATCGCTCGGCGGGAGTCCTGCGCGGCGAGCCACGTGCAGAGCGTCCATCACCTCGCCGTAGACGTCCAGTTGGTGCTGTTCGTGCGCGGCATTGCCGATCCGGACGGGAGCGGCGCCCTCATATCCCGGGAGCCACTTCAGCTCGAGTTCCGTCAGCCGACGCTCCCCGGCGAGGCCGTACATGATCTGCAGCGTCGAAGGCGTTCCGGCCACTGCGTTCACGAGCCATTCGCGCCACGCACTGGCTTCGTCGGTGTAGCCCCCCCACCTTGAGTGCATAAAGCGTGAAGGTGGCGTCGCGCAGCCAACAGTAGCGGTAATCCCAATTCCGGATCCCGCCAAGACATTCAGGGAGCGATGTCGTTGCGGCGGCGACGATGCCGCCAGTGGGCGCGTAGGTCAGCGCTTTGAGCGTGATGAGCGATCGGACCACGGCGTCCCGCCACTCACCCTGGAACGTGCATCGATCAGACCACGCAGTCCACCACTCTTCGGTCTCCCGAAGACTCAGCTCGGCATCCGACAACTCGGGCTCGCTCTCGTGAGTGGGTGACCACGCCAGCTCGAAGGGGACGCGCTGGCCGGCTGTGACCGTGAACTCGGCGACTGTTCGAAGCCCGCGACCGGTCAGCGCCGCGTCGGTCCGGCAGTACAGCATGTCTCGGGACCGGCGGTGGCGCGGATGCCGTGTGGCGTGCGGCGAACCCACGGTACGACCGATCCATAGTCGAACCTGATCGCGAGATCCATGTGCATCGAGACGGTGCCGCTCACACCCTCCACGATCCGCATCAACGTGGGCGTCCGCGAGCGCTGAGGCATGAAGTCGATCAATCGCACCGCGCCGCCATCGGTGCGGTACTCGGTCTCGAGAACGAGCGTCCCTGGCGATAGCGTCGCTGGACGTGTTGGACGTCGCCGGCCGGTGCAATCAGCCAGCGCCCATGGTCGAGTGTTCCGAGCAGCGAAGCGAAGCAGGCGGCCGAATCGAATCTCGGAAAGCACAGCCAGTCGATGGAGCCGTCGCGCCCAACCAGCGCGGCGGTGTGGCAGTCCCCGATCAGCGCGTAGTCCTCGATGCGCGACGCCATCTGCTCCAGGAATCATCGCATTGTCGGTTGGTTCAGTGCGCCGACGCTCCGCTCGGTGCATTCCTGGGCAGCCGGCCCCTGCCGCGGCGCATGGCCCCCCGTCGGCCCTGGGAGACCGTCGTCTGTTCCATTCGGAACAGCGCCGCCAGCGGTGGATCGACCATCCTGACCCGATGCGTGCTCTCTCGTTCATGGCCAACCTGTTCGGCGCAGCCGCCCTGGCGTTCGCCGTCCCGCTGGCCATTCTCGCCGTGGGCGTGCCCATCGCGATCGTTTTCAGCCTGTTGCTGGGATTCCTCGGGTGGCAGTGACCCCTGCGCGCGTTGCAGGTGGCACTGGGGACGCTTCCGTTCAGTCAGGCATCTGGTACCGTGCGCTCCTCAGCGACGATTGGATCGCCGCCGGGCGGCTGAGCACGCTGTGCGAGCAGTTCGCGCTGGCGGTCCGTGAGGCGGGCGAGCCAGCCGGCGCCTGCTTGTTCGCGATCACCGAAGACGCCCCCGAAGGCGAGGCTGGCTCGAACGGCGCAGGGACGACTGCGTTGTTTTTCTCGCCGATGGCGATCTCGGTTGTTCCGAGGCTGCTGGCGACGTGCGGCGCGCGCCCGAGCGCCGCCCCTCGGCGCTCGCAGGCGACGCTGCTGGTCGGGCGGCCGCTGGATTGGGATCTGTTGCCGCGTGCGATCCATTAGTGATCCATAGCGAAGCTCCGCCTCAAACCGCCGAGAAGAGATGGGTCGGCTCCGCTTCGCTAGGGCTATGTTGTTTTGCCCCGCTCCGCGGGGCGAGACATCTTCTAAGGCCTGGAGGAACTGCTTCAATTGTCAAGCTGATGGCCTTAGAAGATGTCTAGTGCTCCACGCGGCTGTGCAGTATGGGACAGCGCCCGCGTCGTGCCCACCGGTAAGCTCGTCTGCATGAACCTCGAACTTCGAAAACGGATGATCGCAGCGCTCTGGTTTGTCGCGGCCGTAATGGTGGCGCTCGCGTTCAACGTCGGTTCTCTCGCGGCGTGGGGAGTGGTCGCCGCGGTGGCCATTGCGCCGCCACTGGTTCTGCTGAGGCTCTGGAAGCATCCGGCAGAGACCATCTCACAGACCATTCACGCCGCAAGGCGATGAGGCCGCGACGCGCGGAGCCTCGCTAGTCGTGGAGCACGACGCTCAGAAGCGATCCGTTGATCTTCAGAACGCCGTTGTAGTCGATCAACCCAAGGCGCCTGAACTTGTTCATGAAGAAGTTGACGCGCGAGCGCGTGGTCCCCACCATTTCCGCGAGCGTTTCCTGAGAGAGCTTGGGCAGGACGCGGGCGCCCGCGTCTGGCTTACCGAAACGCGACAACTGCAACAGCGTGCGCGCCAGCCGTTTTTCGCTCGAGTTGAACAACTGATCGACCAGATCCTCCTCGATCCGGATGTTGCGTCTCAGCATGTGCGTCAGGAAACGGTCCGCGAACGCAGGGTGTTCGTGGAGCGTTCGGACCATCTCGCGTTTCTGAATCCGCAGCACGGTGGTCACGCCCACGGCCGTGGCGGTGCCCATCCGCACTTGCTGCCCCGCGAGGCAGCCTTCGCCCACGAACTCGCCCGGACCGAGTAGGGCCACTACCGCCTCTTTGCCGGCCGACGACAGGACCGACAGCTTGACACTGCCCTCCTGAATGTAAAACACGCTGGTCGCGGGCGACCCTTGCGCGAATATCGACGCGCCGGCAGCGGCGCGTAGGAGGCGGCGCGTGATTCCCGTCGATGCGAGAAATGCGTCGACGTTGAACGACACAGGTGTGGAGTGCCGCGAGGTTCGGCGCCGGGGCATGGCTCGATCATCGCACGTCGGCGAATCAGGCCGACCATCCTCAGTACCGCCGACGGCAGGAGGAGGAGTCGGGAGACGCCCGGCGTTACCCGCTGGGTGGTTTGTAGCCGCTGCGCGCCTCTTCCAGCCCTGCGAGCACTTCGTCTCGGCGATTGGCGCGGCCGTCGAGCATCGCCAACAGAGGCGACTGCCCGTCAGGCGATTCCGCCAGCACTTCGGCCCTGAGCAACGCCCACTGGCCGTCGGGCGTCAGGTTGTGAAAGTTCTCCGCTGCCGCGACGACGCGGCGATATTGCCGCTTGAAGATCGCGTGACGTCGAATGGTAATTGGTCCGCCTTGCACACTCACCTCCCGGAACTCCGCTCGTTGGTCGACGCCTGCCGGCACCCCGCGGCGGACAGGAGAGGCTTTGATGAGAGAGGCCGCCGATGCGGCGCGGGCTCAGGAAAGCGAGATGGGACCTCAGTATGGTAGCATGATGCACCGGATCTTCCGACGCGCTCTGCCCCTGTAGGCGTAACGAGTTCTTCCCGACTCGCTCCTCCTCAACATCCAGCTTCGCAACGAGACGACTCGGTGCGGAGCCTGCGCTCCGGCCCCATCGACGCGCCGTCTTGGCGCCACCGGTGATCGTTCACTTTCTCCGCGGTGTCGCATTGAGGCGACGCTCGCTTAGGAGCATTTCTTCATGTCGTTTTCGAAACTCGGGCTGACGGATTCCTTGTGTACGGCAGTTGCACGCTTGGGATACGAGCATCCAACGCCCGTCCAGGCGGCGTCTATTCCTTTGGTGCTCGGCGGACGCGATCTGCTGGCGCGTGCGCAAACCGGCACCGGCAAGACGGCCGCCTTCGGCTTGCCCATGATCCAGCGACTCGGCGCGGCCGGCTCCCGCGTCACATCGCGTCCGCGAGGACTTGTGCTCGTGCCGACACGCGAGCTTGCTGTCCAGGTACAGCGAGCGATTGCGAAGTACGGAACACCGATGCGACTCCGGGTGACGGCCATTTACGGCGGCGTCGCGATGGGACCTCAGATTCGCGTGCTGAGGCAGGGCGCCGATATCGTGGTGGCCACCCCCGGCCGCCTCATCG
Organism: uncultured Actinomycetota bacterium; assembly: GCA_963715885.1. Taxonomy (GTDB): domain Bacteria; phylum Actinomycetota; class Actinomycetes; order Mycobacteriales; family Mycobacteriaceae; genus Mycobacterium. Next base: position 219,862 of record CAVQSK010000031.1, on the reverse strand, counting down.
ACCATCTACAGCGGCGCTCGATCGACCTGTCGGCGATCGAGATGCTCACGCTCGACGAAGCCGACCGGATGCTGGACATGGGGTTCCTGCCGCCGCTTCGGCGCGTGATCCCGGCATTGCCGGCGCATCAGACGCTGCTGTTTTCAGCAACGCTCTCTACCGAGGTCCAGCGCCTCGCCACCGAATTCACCCGCAATCCCGTGCGCGTCGATGTGTCGAACGAGCAGGCGGTCGCGCCTACGGTGACCCACCGCGTCCATCTCGTCGCGCACGACCGGAAGCGGGAGCTGCTGGTGCACGTGCTGACACAGGAACCGGCGGGCCAGGCGCTGGTCTTCTGCAAGACCAAGCACGGCACCGACAAGGTCGCCAGCCATCTCGAGCGGGCCGGCATCAAGGTCGCGGTCATTCACGGCAACAAGAGTCAGGGCGCCCGAACTCGCTCGCTGGCCGATTTCAAGGCCGGACGCGTGACGGTTCTGGCCGCGACGGATATCGCGGCCCGCGGCCTGGACATCGCACAGCTTCCACTGGTCGTCAACTACGATCTCCCGCTCGTCGCCGAAACCTATATTCACCGCATCGGCCGAACCGGACGCGCGGGGCTTGCCGGTCGCGCCATTTCGCTCGTTTCCGCGGCCGATCGCGACCTGCTGCGCGACATCCAGCGACTGTTACCGGCACCGGTCGAACACGTGCGTGTGGACGGATTCGACGTGACCAACACGACCACTCCCGTGCCGCCGCCGCATCCGCCGCGCGTTCAACCGCACGCGAGTGCGCGCCGCCGCCCGCGTCGCGTGCCATCACACACCTCGCCACGCCGTGTCATGCAGTTTCGCTAACTGATAGCGCCGAGCAGCGACGCCATTGGACTCGCCCACGCCCTTCCGACTGTCGAGGCGATCGTGCGGGATGGTTAACCATCTGCGTCATGCTCTCGGGTTGCAGGAGTCGTGAGCCTTCGCACGCGGCCGACAACGTACCAGACGGGTCCAACGCGGCGATTTGACACCAGAGCACGAGCATGCGCGAGCTGGCGAGGAATACCCGGGCGCTCTCGCGGTCGCTCGCTGACCCCGTGGCGTTGGTCACGTCCAGCAATGCGCGCTCGAGCACGCGGACGGCAAGGCGCCGGTACGGCCGAAGTGCCTCTTCTCCCCCCGGTGCGAAATCCGCACCGCCAAGGTCATTCTGGCGTCCGTCAGGAACCATCCGAATGGCGACACTTCCCATTCGGCGACTCTAACCGGACAGTCGCAGACGATCTGTCCGATTCAGCACACGTGGCGCCGCTCGCTCCCGCGACGGTCTCAGCCATTCGCATCGCGACGGCGTGGTGTAGATGTTTCTATGAGGACGCGCGAAGGTAAGGTCCGGTGGTGCGGTCTCTTGATCGTGGGTTGTCGAGGCGAGGGCGCGTCAGCACGTTGTCCTGGTGGAACCGGGACTTCCCACGAGTGCTCCACGCGCCGTCGCACTCTGCTGGTGTCAGGTGGCTCGCTTGCGAGCGCGTTCCTCGCGCTGGCGACGTAGGGTCACTTCACGCCGTTCGCTCCCTGCCGGGCTGGGGACCGACGAACGCTCGAGCACCACGCGATCCGTCACGAACCGACGCGATCCATACGCGTCGAAGTCAATCACCGTGTGGTACACGTTGCGATCGGTGACTGTGCCGGTCCCATACTGTTCGTGAGAGACGCGATCGCCCTTGCCTGGAAAGGCCGCGCTCCTGGAAGGTGTGGCCACGGTCAGGCCAGCCTGATGTTCTCGGCCCGTGGCCCCTTCGGTCCCTGGCCCTTTTCGAACGTCAGCGGTTGCCCTTCGCGCAATTCATCGAATCGTGCGTCAACGCACGCCGATTGATGAAAGAGGTACTCGGTGCCGTCGGCGGCTTGGACAAAACCAAACCCCTTGTCACTGACCAGACGCTTGATAGTGCCGTGCAACGTCGTACCCATTTTCCACTCCCATGGCGGTTGGGATATCCGGGCTCACGCCCACTAGTGTTCTGCAGCACCGGTCGCAACCGCTTGACGACCGGCGCGGCACACGCAGCTACAAAACGCTGCGCTGAGCTTGGATGAGGGCTGGAGACGAACCTGGCCGGGGGGCCAGGGTGTGCGGCAGGACTCAAGAAAGCCGAACAGCGAGTATACCACCCATCGACGCGGGTCCGCCCAGACCCGGTGTCAAGACCCCTTAGCTACTCCGGACCGCTCCAAACTGGGGCTACACTCCGGTGTCGTTCGGAATAGTCGGTCGACGGAGGTACACGCCCATGAAATTCACCGCGCGTGTGGTCACGGCCCTGCTGTTCTTCTCGCTTTGCACTCGTGGCTTCCGGCTTTAGCCGGAAGTCGAGCGGCACTGGGATTGCTCTGCATGTGTGAATGCTCGCCCATGATCTCCCGCCGCCGATTCAGCCTGCTCGCAGGAAACCTCGTGGCCTCTTGTTTCGTTTGCGGAGGCTGTGATCGGCATGAAAGACCGCCGTCGAGCACGGCAGCGAGCACGGCGATCCTGAAGGCGCGACCCTCCGCAGCGAGCACCGTCTGGGCTGCGGGCACGCAGGTCCTTGGCCTGGGTGACGCGCGTGACGCCCTTCTTCAGCTACCGTCCAACGCCGGCGAAGACCCGCTGCCGCTGATCGTGCTCTTCCACGGCGCGGGCGGCTCCGGCGAACGCTTTCTTCGCCGGATAGCCGCGGCTGCCGAGGGATTACGCATCGCGTTACTTGCGCCCGATTCACGCGGGCGTACCTGGGATGCCGTGCTCGGCGAGCAGAGTAGCCTGCTCGATATCGTCACTGGCCATCGACAGGTCCAGGGATTTGGTCTTGACGTGGCGTTTCTCGATCGCGCGCTCGAGCGCGTCTTCCAGAAGGTCGCGGTTGACCCCGCGCGTATCGCGGTCGGTGGTTTTTCTGATGGGGCGACCTACGCACTCTCGCTCGGGCTGATCAACGGAGACCTGTTTCGTCGTATCGTCGCGTTCTCACCGGGCTTTTGGGTCGAGGGCGAACCCCGCGGCCGTCCACAGATCCACGTGTCGCACGGTCGTGCCGACGAGATCCTGCCAATCGATCGCTGCAGCCGCCGCATCGTGCCCGAGCTCGAGAAGCGCGGTTACACCGTCACGTATCGTGAGTTCGATGGCGGTCACGAGGTGCCAGAGGGCTTTGCACGAGAAGCGATTGGTGGGGTGATCGGGCAGTGACTGTGACGGCGACCCGCGACTACGACGTCCTCCTCTATGGCGCCGGCGGCTTCACCGGGCGGCAAACGGTCGCCTACTTTGCGGCGCACGCGCCCGCCAGCCTCCGCTGGGCGATTGCCGGTCCTCGTCGGCACACGCTCGAAGCGGCGCGAGACGCCGCGGGCGCACGCCTCTCCGACACCGATCTGATCGTCGCACCCAGTCAGGATCAAGCGGCCGTCGACGCCGTGGTCGCACGTTCGCGCATCGTGCTCAGCACGGCGGGCCCGTTTGCGCTCTATGGCACGCCGATTGTGGACGCATGCGTGCGTTTCGGCACGCACTACGTCGACATCACGGGCGAGACGCCGTGGATGCGTGAGATCGCCGCGCCGCTATCACGAGCGTGCGATGGCTGACGGCACGCGGATCATCCCGGCTGCGGCTTCGATTCGATCCCTTCGGATCTCGGCGCGTATCTGATGGCGCGATATGTCCGCGACACGATGAGCGTCCCCTGCGCCGAAGTCCGCGCCTACTTCCGGTTCAGTGGCGGTCTCAATGGCGGCACGGTCGCGTCGCTCTTGAATATGCTGAAAGCGCCGCCGCGTCCGGGCGCCGAGACAACGCCGAAGCCGCGAGACGGACGAATCCGGCTGATCAAAGCGCCGCGCTACGACGCGCGAGTTCGGCATCTGGATTGGACCGTTCGTGATGGCGCCGACCAACACGCATGTGGTCCGCCGCAGCGTCATGCTCTCCGAAGAGTGGCAGCAGCCGTACGGACCGAACTTCGTCTACCAGGAGGCGATGCGCTACGACTCGCCGTTCGCGCGCGCCAAAGCCACTGCGGCGTCGGCTGGACCTCGGGATCCTCTTTGCCGCGTTGAAGCAGCCGCTCACGCGCCGAATCGTCGAGCCATTCCTTCCCAAACCTGGCATGGGTCCGTCAGTCGAGACGATGGAGAAGGGGTGGTTCACCTGCGACCTGCTCGGGATCGGCGAGGATGGCCGCCAGGTGCGTGGACGGATTCGTTACAACGGCGACCCCGGCAACCGCGCCACCACTGTGTTTCTCTGCGAGTCGGCGCTGGCGCTCGCGATCGATGCGGACAAGCTTCCGGGAGGACGCTCACGAGGCGGCGTGCTGACCCCGGCAACGGGATTAGGCACGGTGTTGGTTGAACACCTCCGCCACAGGGGTACTGTCATCGACGTCCCGTCAAGCTGACGTCTCTGTCAACGGTACCTGGTGCGGGACAACGTCACCGAGGCAAACCACGACATGAGCAGATGGTCTATGAAGCTCCGCGCCTCCGTGAGGGTCATGGGTATCGACGTTGGCTGCGTCCCGCGGTCGTCCCGAGCGCCATCTTCAGCGCCGGCCACGCTCTTCGCCGTCTGGTGCAGTCGCTTGATAGCGTTCTCGGTAACACCAGAGAAAGACGCGACAGCCGGTCGGCCGCCCGTTGCTTCCTCGATGACGTTGTAAATCGTGACGAGCTCAACCCAGTTCAGATCGGCAGCGTTACGCAGCTCGAGCGCCTTCGCCATCGCCCGATTCGAGAGCGCTTCGCGCAGCGACTTGGAAAGCGACGACCGCCGTTGCCACGAATTCCGTTCGCTTGGCTCATCGATCGATGTTCCAGCGTCGAGTTTCCGGGTCCGTGGCGCCTCCCGTGAATCCTCGATGGGCTCACGGTCGGTGATCTTCTCGCACGCCGTGACAACCCCAATATGGAGCGATTCGGTGCTGCCGAGCGACAGGCGGGCGGACCCGGACAGGAGAGTGATGATGCGACCTGCCTCGCATCGGACATTTCCAATGTCGCCGCAGGAATCCAGCAGCGATCCGCTGAGGAAAAAGTGGTCGTCCCGTCTCACCAACCGGATGTCGTTGTCTGAAACCACGAGGGCAAGCTGGCGGAGGATTGCACGCGGACCGTCGATTTGGATTTCCCATCTCATGACGTTGTTGCGCCCGTTCCTCAGCCTTCTTCACCGCCAGAGAATTGCCCGCCCGTCGCACGTTCGTCTAACGGTCGACCCGTTCGTTTCGTCTAGCGCCTTCCGCCACCGCCACCGCGCCGAGCGCCACCCCCACCCCCACCGCCACGGTAGCTGCCAGGTGCTGCGGGCTGCCGCTGCCGCCGCTGGTAGTTGCCATAGTCGCGGTTCGCTGTGTGCCCTCGCGGCGCGCGGCTGCATCGCGATCGAGTTGATCCTGCGTGCTGCGATCCATCGTGCGTCGGGCGTTGGCTGGTGGTCGACCGCTCGGTGGGCCGTGGCCGTCTCGCTCGGCTGCCGATCGGTGTTCGACCAGCCGCCGTTGTCGTACTTCTGCCACGTGCCGTCCTGCCGCCGATAGGCGTTGCCGTCGTTCCCGGCGTAAATGTTGCCGCCGTCACCGACGGCGACGCGGCCGCCGCCGGCGCCGCGTCGAGTCACCGCCGATCCCTCGTCGGTCCTGATCGTGCGCGTCGTGGTCCCGGTCTGTCTGTTCGTGTAGCGGTTGGTCTTGGCCCAATCGTCGCCGCGCTGCACCGCGGTGGATCCCCAGCTTCCGTACACGTTCGATCCCTGCCGCGTCGCCGCGTAGGTACCGGTGCGGGGGTTATACGCCTGCGCGACGCCGCGCGCGCCGTACGGGCCGTACGCCGCGGCGCCGCGCGCGTAGGTTCCGGTGCGCGGGTTGTAACGCGCGCCGACGCCGGCGCCGCCGTAGGGACCGTAGACGCCGGCGCTCCGCCCGTACGCGCCTGTCCACGGGTTGTACCAGGCGGAGTAGCCGTAGGTCGGGAAATGCCCGTAGTAGTACGGATAGTAGCCGCCGTACCCGACGTACGGCGGATAGTACCAACCCGATCCCCAGACGGTGCAGCCCCACGCGACCATCATCCCCGTGTAGCCGGCAGCCGCGGCATACACGACCCAATCGTCGTCGATCGTCTTCTTCGATGGTCACGTAGGTCACATGATGGGACGGAGAGCTCACGGGGATCTGGTAGATCTCCTCGCGGCACCGAGCTGGCGACCTCCCACGGCCCGGTGGCGCCCTTGCCGACGAACCACACGCCCTGGTAGCACATGTAGTAGAGCGTCGCCGACCTTGAACACGTCCTTGTCGGTGTTCACGGCGCGCTGCACGGTGGTCGTCTCGATCGGCGTGAACTGCGGATCGCCCTGGAACGCGACGTCGGGGGCCTTCAGCTCCTTCTTGTTGACGCGCGCGGTCTGCGGGATCTGCGCGAGCAGCACCGCTTCGGCCGCCTGGTCGGTGCCGGGCACCGACGCCAGCACGCGCGACCGTTCGTGCTCGAGCGGAATCTTCTTGAAGTCCGCGGGAAGCGAAGGCGTGGCAAACGTCCACGGTCCGGTGAAGTCCGGCGCCGAGAACCACCGGCCTGCGACCAGGTAGTACACCGGACCCGTCTTGCCCATCCGGAAGACATCGCTCTCGGTGTTGCTCACCCACAACAGGCTGGTGCCCTGGACCGAGCGGTAGTTGGGCTCGCCGGTGAGCAGAATGAGCTCGGCCGGCTGGAAGCCCACGAACACCTTCGGCACGGCCGACGCCGCGATCGGCTTGCCGGGCAGGTTGGCCTTGACGTCCTTCCAGTTCTCCTCCGCCGGCAGCTTCTTGAAGCTGTCCGGCAATGTCCCGGCCGGCGACCACGGGCCCTTGACGTCGGCGGCTTTCAGCCACGTAGCGTTGTTCCGGAGATAGAGGGTGTTGGACGGACCGTGTTGAAACAAATCCCAGTTCGTGTTCACCGCGAACTTCAGGTCGTTGTCCTTGATCGGACTCCAGATCGGTTCGCCGTCGAGGTTCACGATGACCGCCGGCGTCTTGCTGAAGAAGATCGTCGGGGGATCGGCTTTGATGCCCTCGACGTTCTTGGGGACGATCTGGCTCTTGTCGAGATTGGCCAGCACACGATCGAGCGCGATCACGCGCTCGTCATCTGGAATCGCCTTGTCGATCGCGGCAACGACCTCGCGCACCTGCTCTTTCTGCAGCGTCGGGAAGTTGGCCTCGACGATCTTCATCTGCTGAAAGCTGACCAGACGATCGGTCGACGGGCAACCTTCGTGTCCGCCTCGAGCTTGATCGTGCCGACCGCCGGCTTGTCGGCGCCCTTGGCACGATGGGACACGGCACTGAAGGCCACGAGATGCGCCTGCTTGTCCCAGCTCGCGACCTGAGGCTGATACACGAGGATGGTGCCGCCGCTCGGGAGATTGGCGAGACGCGGCCAGCCGCCGTCGATCGGCGGCGTGGCGCTGCGGCTTCGCGGCGGCTGCGCCGCTTCGATCGAGCCTGCAGGCGCCGTCTTCGGAGGCGTCTGAGCAGTCGGCGCGGCCGGCTTCGTCGCGGCCTGACCGAGACGGGCCCGCGGCCTGGATGACGAGCATGATCGGCGCCGACGGTTGCACCAACAGGCTCAACGCCGCAACGGTGGCGACGGCTCGGGTGGGCGTTTTTCTATGGTTCATCACAGTCGGATCCTTTCGGCTGTCAGCTCGGCTCTCAGGCGGACAGCCAGGCGCGCGCGTCTGCGGCCTGCTCCGGGGAGAAGAACTCGACGGGAGCTTTTCGCAGGTCCGCACCTGCAAACATCAACGACTGACTCCGCCATCGTTCGTCCCCCACGATGGCGATTCGCTCGATCGCCCCGCCGTGCTTCACGTAGAAGGTCAGGTCGCTGCCAGTCATCGTGGCGGCTCCCATCCCTCGAACCCGTCGAGAAGGAACAGCAGTCTCACGGCGCCGACGCGGCCCATCTCGGCGATCAGCACGTGCTGACACCGCTCGAGCTCGAATTTGTGCAGAGTCCCGCGGACCTCGAGGCGGTAGACGTTGTCACGCTCGTGGTGCACGGTCATCGGCATCGGATTCGTCGCACAGCACTCCGTTTCTCGGTGCTCGCGCGCCCCTCGTTCTCGCCTTCTTCGACCTGCTCAGACAGACCCTACGCTTGAGCGGTCGCGCGGCGATTGCGCCTGCACGGACCGCAGGCGCTGCAGCAGGGAGCATGCCGTCCGCCAGCCGCATCGTGCCCCGGAGAAATGGCCTGCCTTTCGCAGGTTTCGTCGGTGTTCGCGACGAACCCGTGCGCAGACCTCCGGGAGAGCGGAGTTCCTCCGAAATGCCGTGCATGGCGGCGCGCGACCCGGTCGCAAGATTGCGACCGTTCATCATGCGGCGCCGGTGACTGAGGCCTGCGCTCGGCCCGACAATTGCTCTCCGACCGAAGCCGAGAGCGCGACAGCGCATCGACGAGCGTCAGAGATCGCGAACTATCCGCCAGGCAGACGCAGCGCCGTGGCAGAAGCCGCCTGGAGGTCCCCACAGTGGTTCGACGAACGATGGTGGCGCTCATCCTGCTCGTGGTGAGCGGCCTGGGTCCGCGCGCGCAGTCGCCGCAGACCACCGAGCGGGAGACGAAATCGCTCAATCTCAGCGCCTATGCGGAGCTGCTGCGCAGCGACGTGCGGGCGCAAAAGGTCGCGATCATCACGGAGGTCATGGGCTTGACCGAGGCCGAGGACGCGGCGTTCTGGCCGATCTATCGCGAGTACGATCTCGAGATGGCCAAGCTCGGCGACGAGCGGGTGGCCATGATCGAGGAATACGCGCGCAGCTACGCGCAGATGACCGATGCGACCGCCGAAAAGCTCGGCAGCAAGGCGCTCGACCTCGAGGCGCGGCGACAGGCGCTCAAGGCGAAGTGCCACGACCGCGTCAAGAAAGCGCTGTCGCCGCGAACGGCCCTGCGGTTCCTGCAGGTCGAGCACCAGTTGCTGCTGATCATCGACCTGCAGATCGCGGCGGCGCTTCCAATCGCCAAGTGAAGGGAGAGGATCGTGACATGAACACCCGTAGCGCTCCGTGGATAACCGCGATGCTCGTGCTGACCGTGGGCGTGTCGCTCTCGGCGGACCGGGTCCGCCTGCGGTCCGGCAAGGCCATCGACGGTATCTTCATCGGCGGCGACAGCAAGAGCGTCCGCGTACTCCTGGACAACGGGCAGGTCTCCGAGGTCCGGTTGGAGGACGTGCTGGCTGTCGAGTTCTCGGCGCGGAAGCCGGCGCCGCCGCCGCCGAAACCGCCGGGAAACCTGCCGCGGCACCCGAAACCTGCCGCGCCGAAGCCGGCACCCAAGACGGTGACCGTGCCCGCCGGGACGACGCTGAACGTCCGGCTCACACAGACGATCGACGTGGATGCCTCGCAGGCCGGCATGACCTTCAAGGGCATCGTGGACGATCCGGTGATGATCGCCGGTCAGTCGTGATTCCACGCGGCGCGTCAGCCGTCCTCCAGGCCGTCAAAGTCGAGCAGTCGGGCAAGATGAAGGGGAGCGACAAGATCTCGTTGAAGGTGAACGCCATCGGGTTTGGCGGCATGGTCCACCAGGTCGCCACGACCTACGTCGAGACGAAAGGCAAAGGCGAAGGCAAGCGAACGGCACGCAAGGTTGGTGGCGGCGCAGGCCTTGGCGCCATCGTCGGCGGCATTGCCGGCGGCGGTGAGGGTGCGGCGATTGGCGCCGCCGTCGGCGGCGTGACCGGCGCGGCGGTGGCCTCCGGCGGCGAGGAGCATCTCACGCTGCCGGCCGAAACGCGTCTTCAGTTTCAACTCACCGCCGCAGTCAACATTCGATCGTAAGCCTGGCCCCGAGCCGGCCTCACGACGTCTTCATCGCGACGGTCACCGTGCCACGTCCTCTCGATGTCGTCCCTCCGGCATTCCGGAGCACTCCCCAGTATCCGTGGCCGAGGCAGGCGGCTGGTTTAGCACGCTGCGTCGCCGGCTCTAGTCCGGGCACGTCATGGGTTTAACGGCATTCCAGCGCGCGGCGGCGTCATGGCATAGCGAGTGCTGTCATCGCAGGCAGTTACCGGCAAGAAGTGCCACGTCAGGCTGTCACCGTTCCCGTCAGGGACACATCAGGTCATGGCTATGGTTTCAGTTCGCGCGACAAGACCAGGACATTGGACGTTCCGTTCGGCCGCTCGTGTGATCGCGGGCGCGCTGACGTTCGGCGTGCTCCTGTTACTACCATCTGAGGCGCACGCTTCGCTGCTCTCGGAGGAGGCAGAAGACAAGCTGGCCACTTTTCTGGCTGTCTTCGTGATCTTCCTCGTCCCGATCGTGCTCATCGTCCTCTTCTGGATGGTTCATATCCTCCCCGAGAAGATCGCGCACAAGCGCCACCATCCGCAGTTCGAGGCCATACGAACGTTGTGCCTGCTGTCCCTGGTGTTCGGAGGACTGCTCTGGCCACTGGCCTGGCTCTGGGCCTATTCGAAGCCGGTCATGTACAAGATGGCCTACGGCACCGACGTTCATCCCGACGCACTGAGCATGACTCGCACGAGCCGGGACAAGAAGTGGCAGCGGGGCGACCCTTCATGACCGGTTGGCGCGCCTGGAAGGCAAGGGTTCCGGCCTCTGAACTGGCGGCCCTTCGCACCGATCTCGAGGTGCTCGAGGCGAAGTTCGTGAAAGGCCAGGGCGCCTAATGGAAATCCTGCTGCTCGGCATCTACTCGTTCTTCGTCTGGCTGATCTTCATCAAGCTGAAGCTGCTGCCCTGGACCACGCCGTGGAAGGTCGCCGTCGCGATCTTTCCAGTCGTCGCCATCGCCGCTCTGCTGCTCCTGCTCAACATCTTCGCGCCGACGACGAGCGACGTCCGCGTGGTCAATTACGTCGTGCCCATCGTGTCGCAGGTCCGGGGACGCGTGATCGAGGTCCCGGTCGAGAACAACCGGCCCGTGAAGAAGGGCGACGTGCTGTTCAAGATCGATCCGACGCCCTATCAGAACGAAGTCAATTCGCTCGAGGCGAAGCTGGCGGCGGATGAGGCCAAGGTCGGCGCCGATCGCCAGCGGCTGAGCGAGGTCCAGGCGCGGCTGACCGACGCGCGGTCCGGTGAGCGCCAGCTCGGCGAGCAGCTGAATCAAGCCACCGACCAGGTGACGGCGTTGACAGCATCGCTCGATCTGGCCCGGACGCGGGTGAAGCAGAACACCGAGCTCGTCGCCGCCGGCGCCGGCAATCGCTTCGATCTCGAGCAGGCGCAAACGAACGTCAACGAGCTGACGGCGCCAGATTGCGGCGGCGCGCGCCGCCGAGCAGCAAGTGCGGGAAAAGCTCTCCGGCCGCGTCAACGGAGACCTCGCGACGGTTGCGGAGGTCAAGGCACAGATCGCGACGGCCCAGGCGCAGGTGCGGATGTCCGAGGCGCAGGTCGACACGACGCGCGCCCAGCTCGAGAACGCCCGCTGGGATCTGTCGCAGACAACCGTCCTCGCGCCGGGCAACGGGACGATGGTGAATGTCATGCTCCGGCCGGGATTCTTCGTGGCCGGCATGCCGTTCAACGAGGTGATGACCTTCATCGACGAGGAGTATCAGATTTTCGCGCTGTTCGGCCAGAACGAGCTGCACCAGGTCGAGCCGGGGAACCACGCCGAGATCACGCTGGACACCTATCCGGGGCGGGTCATCAAAGCCCACGTGGACTCGGTCATCTGGGCCCAGGGCCAGGGACAGATCGAGGCCTCCGGCGATCTGCCGAGGACGACGTTCGTTCCGCCGCCAGGCCGCTTTCCGGTCAAGCTCGTGGTCGGCGAACACGATCGCTCCGCTCTTTCTCGCCGCGGGCGCACGCGGGTCCGCCGCCCTCTACACCGAACATCTCGCGTTGGTGCACATCATTCGCAAAGTGCTCCTGCGAGTGGCGTCGTATCTCGACTACGTCATCATCAAGCACAGCATCAGCCTGGGTCACTGAGGACGATCGTCATGCCGACCCACGCTCGTCCTCGCGATCGTGCACGTGCTTGCCGGCACGCGTCAGCGCTCGCCGCCGGACTCCTCTCGATCATGACGACGGCGTGCGTGCTCCATAAGCCCGCCCGATGCGGCGACAATCAGGCAGGAGGCGATGCCGACGGTCCAGGTGCCTCCTCAGTGGACGGCGGCGGGTGCCGCCGCCGGCACCGTCCCGGACAACTGGCTCGTGACGTTCCGCGACGATCAGCTGACCGCCGCGGTCGTCGAAGCCATCGCGCACAACGCCGACCTGCGCGTGGGCGCGGCGCGCGTCGAGCAGGCCATGCTCTATGCCAAGCTCGCGGGAGCGAAGCTCTATCCATCGGTCGATGTGCTCGCTCGTGGTGGCGGCAAGATGTCGGGCGACGGCTCGGGCCTGACTGGAGGCGTGCTCAACGTGACGTGGGAGCTCGATCTCTGGGGCCGCGTCAGATACGGCCGCGCGGCGGCTTCCGCCGACGCGGCTTCCACGCAAGCGGATTTCGAGTACGCCCGCCAGTCGATTGCCGCGCTCGTGGCCAAGAGCTGGTTCCTGGCCACGGAGGCCGGGTTACAGGCCGAGGTCGCGCGCGGGACGATTCGAGACAGCGAGGAGCTCGTGCGCCTGGCCGAGACGCGCTCGAAGATTGGCGTCGGCAACGACGAGGACGTCTACGTCGCACGCGCCTCGCTCGGAAACTACCGCGACAACCTGCGCCAGATCGAGCTGGCGCGCGAACAGGCGATTCGCGCGCTGGAGATCCTCCTCGGCCGGTACCCCGCAGCCGCGGCCAGCGTCACCCCGCAGCTGCCCGGCCAACCCGATGCGGTGCCGGCGGGACTGCCGTCCGAGCTCCTCGAGCGCCGGCCGGACGTGCGTCGCCGCCGAACGGCGCGTGGCCGCAGCATTCAACCGCGTCCACGAAGCGAAAGCTGCTCGGCTCCCTGCGATCGCGCTGACGACCGGCGCCAGCTCGATCTCCAGCGAGCTGTTCGTTCTCCAGGATCGCAGCAATCCAATCTGGAACTTCGGCGCCAACCTGGTGGCGCCGATCTACAAAGGCGGGGCGCTGAAAACGCAGGTCGAAATCCGAACCGCCGAGCAGAAGCAGGCGATCGCGGCGTATGCGTCGGTCGGCCTGCGAGCGTTCAGCGAGGTCGAGAATGCCCTCTCCGCGGAGATCGCCGCGCGCGAGCGCGAGCAGATCCTCGCGCAGACGCTCGCCGACAGTCAGCGCGCGCTCGAGATCGTGCGGACCCAATTCAAGGTCGGCAGCACCGATTTGCGATTCGTGACGCAGCGGCAGCTCGCGCTGAACGCGTCGCAGTCGGGGCTTCTTCGCATGCAGACCGAGCAGCGCGTGCAGCGCGTCAACCTGCACCTGGCGCTGGGCGGGAGCTTCGAGCCGTCGGCCGCAGCCGTAATGTCGCGTGGCTCCCAGCGCGCCAGCGGAAGGACCCGCGCGCTCGCCCTTTTTCTTCCGCCTAAAGGTCGGAAGCCGAGTCTCAACGAGACCTCGCACGCCCCATGCCTCGAGTGCTACGAAGTCCCTTTTTCGCTTCACTGATCGTCTTCGCCGTGTTGCCGCCAACAGTGGTCCAAGCCCAGGACACGCAGCAGCCGAAGCCCAAGACAGGCAGACGAGCGGCCGACCGGGCTGCCATCGCGGATCAAGTGGACGTTCAACTTCGATGCGGGATGGGGCACGTTCGGGTTTGCGAACTCGCTGTTCGACAACCCCAAAGAACCAGGCGTCGACGAGGACCTGAGCGATCAGTGGTTCGAGGGGTACGTCAAACCGGCGCTGTCGGCGAGCTATACGCTGGCCTCGTCCAGCGAGCTGTACGGAAAGGTGAGCGCCGTTGGCGAGCGCACCTACGGTTCGGTGCCCGCGGACTTCGGCACCGACGTCTCGTCGTTCGGGCCCGAGGATCTCTATTTCGGATGGCGTTCGGGAAAGTCGCTGACGATCGGCGAAAACGCGCTCGACTTCAGCATCGGACGTTCCCAGTACCGCCTCGGCCACGGCTTCCTGCTCTTCGATGGCGCCGCCGAGGGTGGCAGCCGCGGCGGCTACTGGACGAACGCGCGCAAGGCGTTCGAGTTCGCGGCGATCGGCCGCGTCAAGCCGGGCGCGCACACGGTTGAAGCCTTCTATCTCGACAAGGACGAGCTCGAGGAGAACGACAGCGGGAGCCGCCTGTGGGGAACGAACTACGAGTACCGCATCGGCGAAACGACGACGCTCGGCGCCACCTACATGAAGTGGTTCGCCGATGCGGAGCTCCAGCCGGGCCGCGACGGCTTGAACGTGTTCAACCTGCGGGCCTACACGGCGCCGATTCCGAGCACGCCCGGTCTCTCCTTCGAGTTCGAGTACGCCTCGGAGCGCAACGGCGAGGCGCTCGACTCCGACGCATGGTCGCTCCAGGCCGGCTATGAACTGAGCGAGACGACGTGGAAGCCGACGCTCTCGTACCGCTATGGTCAGCCCCAACGGAAAGCGACTCTACGCACTCACGGCTGTTTATGAGTCCTACACCATCCACCACACGGTGTCCGTGATCGATACCGATCCAACAAGCCCCACCTCCCGGCGAGTTCATGAAGACGATACCGGTTGCGGACAACGCAGATCACCTGGCGCTCAGCGCAAATGGCAGCCGTGCCTACGTCACTCATGGTTCGGGCACGATCACGTTGATCGATACCAGTACCGGCACCGTGATAGGGACCATCGTCGAAGACAACGACGGTTTGACGTCCGACTCAGCTATCGTCGTCGGGCCGAACGGCCGGCTCTACGTAATAGATTCGAGTGAAAACACCCTATATGTGGTCACAGTCGATGAGGGGACCACTGCAGTGTGAACGGCTTGCCTGCTTGCGCGCCACTACAGCAATATCTCTGGCAGCATTCAAAATCAACACCAGCGCTTGCCAGCGAGCTCGAAGAACTGCATAGTCCGGCAGGTCGATAGCGTCGGCGGCGGTGAAGAAGTTCTCTTCGCGATGAGTCGAACGGCCAGCGATGCATCCACAATTGTTCAGCCAGCCAATATGCCAGTGCGCGGGTCCGCGACGCCGCACCAGCGACATCCGCGGCGGCCCCATCACGTCCTGCCGCAGTCGGTTGTCGTCGTCAGCGTCTTCATCGTCGCCGCCCGACGCCGCACGTCCGCCGACACGAAGACCCGGTATCGGTCATGCCGAGTGGCCCAAAAACGCGCTCGGCAAGGCCTCGCGGCGCTTTTGCCTTCGATGCGCGCCCAGCAGGAAGCCCAGCACGTCGGTGGCATGGCTGAAATCGACCAGGTGAACACCGTCTCGAAAGAGACCACATATCAGGGTCTCGAAACACCGTCTCGAAACGCCACTCCGAAATCGCCCAGCGCGAAAGCGTGGTGGCGCAAATCAAGTGTACCTGCTGCCCAGCGCGGCCGGGTATAGGCCATCGAGGGATGCCGCATTTCTACCGCTGGCGCCGACGACGGTTTCACCGGCGACAGCCTGCCGGCCTTCAATCCGGATCGCGCTTCTCCAGGAAGCCATCTCGGCCCTCGCACCGCGACCACCAACCGCCTGATGTGGCGCATCCACGAGACTCCACCATGGTCACATTCGCCTACGACCAAATCGACCAGGTCCGAGCAGAACTGAACGCCGTCTCGAAATAGACGACAAACGAGGGTCGGAGATGGCATGGTGATATGACGGACATTACCGACCAGCGGTGAAACGATACTGACGTGGATCCCAGCGGGGATGGTGGCGGTGGACTGACCGCGATGGGGCTGTTTTGTGGTTCCTGCGGCGCGCAGTCAAGCCCGACGGCCAAGTTCTGCGGCGAGTGCGGTACGCGACTCACGCAGGCCACCCAGTCGGCCGAGTACAAGCACGTCACCGTCCTCTTCGCCGACGTGGTGCATTCGATGGACATCGCAGCGGCGGTCGGTTCGGAGCGGTGGCGCGAGATCATGACCGATCTGGTCAACCGCGCGGCAGTGGTGGTTCAGCGGTACGGCGGCACAGTCGGCGGTTTCACCGGCGACGGCGTCATGGCTGTCTTCGGCGCGCCAGTGGCGTTGGAGGACCACGCTATTCGTGCCTGCCTGGCGGCCCTCGGTGTCCAGGACGAGGCGAAGCGGCTTGCGGCCGAGGTCCAAGACCGCGACGGTGTGGACCTGCGGCTGCGCGTGGGCCTGAACTCCGGTCAGGTGATCGCCGGTGAGATCGGTGTTGGGTCTTTCGGATACACCGCCATCGGTGAGCAGGTCGGAATGGCGCAACGGATGGAGTCGGTGGCTCCCGCGGGTGACGTGATGCTCAGCGCGACCACCGCTCACTTGGTCGAGCACTGCGCCATCCTGGGCGAACCGGAGATGGTCCGCATCAAAGGCACCGACAAACCGGTCGTCGCCTACCGACTACTGGGGGTGTCGGTGCAGCAGTGGCCGACGGGAAGGCCTGACACCGGCCTAATTGGTCGCTCATACGAAATGCGCGCCCTCAAAGCCCTTTTGGAGACTTCGCTCAGCGGCCGCGGGAGCGTGGCGAGCGTGGTCGGACCAGCCGGCATCGGCAAGACACGCCTCGTTCGCGAGGCTGCGGCGATCGCGCGCAGTCGTGGCGTCGATGTGGTCACCACGTTTTGCGAGTCACACGCCCGTGATGTTCCGTTTCATGCAGTGGCGCAGCTGCTGCGCGCCCGCACTGGAGTGAATCATCTCGACGACGCAGCCGCCCGGGCGAAGGTGAACGCACTGGTTCCCGATGCCGACGATGACGATCTCGTCCTGCTCTATGACGTGATAGGCGTTCGTGACCCAGATATGCCGTTGCCGAATATCGACCCGGACGCGCGGCGGCGACGGTTCAGTTCGCTGATCACCGCGCTGTCACTGGCTCGCGAGCCAGCCCTCTACGTCATCGAAGACGCGCACTGGATCGACGAAGTCAGCGAGTCGTTGTTGGCCGAATTCCTCACTCTCATTCCGAGAACCTCGTCCACAGTGTTGATCACCTGTCGAAGCGAGTACAGGGGAGTACTGGCGACTGGACGCGACGCTCTCGCGATTTCCCTTGTACCACTTAGTGATTCGGAAACAACGCAGCTGTTGCTTGAACTGCTGGGCGCTGATTCGTCAGTCTCTGGTATAAACGCGCTCATTTGCGAACGCGCCGCCGGTAACCCGTTTTTCGCCGAGGAAATGGTACGTGACTTGGCCGAACGAGGCGTGTTGCAGGGCCAGCTAGGCGAGTACCTTCTACGCAGTGATCTGTCCGAAATCACGGTGCCAGCCACCCTGCAGGCAACCATCGGCGCGCGCATCGACCGGCTAGGCTCGACGGCGAAACGCACATTGACCGCCGCCGCGGTCGTCGGCGCACGATTCGGCACTGATCTGCTCGGTGCCCTGGTTGACAACGCGGACTTAGGCGCCCTGATCAAGGCCGAACTCATCGAACAGCTGAGCCTGACCCAACGAGCCGAATACGCATTCCGCCACCCCATGATCCGTGCGGTCGCATACGAATCGCAGCTCAAGTCCGACCGCGCGCGGCTCCACCGACGCCTAGCCGGCGCAATAGAAGACCGCGACCCTGCCGCGGCCGACGCGAACGCGGCACTTATCGCTGAGCACATGGAGGCCGCGGGCGACCTGCGTAGCGCTTACACCTGGCACATGCGCGCGGGAGAATGGTCGGCGCACCGGGATATCCGCGCTGCACGGTTGAGCTGGGGCCGTGCATGCCACGTCGCCGACGCGCTGACAGCTGATGACCCCGGTCGGACCGCGATGGGTATTGCCCCGCGGACACTGCTGTGTGGCAGCGCCTGGCGAGTCAACGCGAGCATTTCGGAGGAGTTCGACCAGCTGCAGAAGCTATGCGCTCTGACAGACGATAAAGCTTCACTCGTCATGGGCATGGCCGGGTTGGCGATGGATCATCTATTGCACGCCCGCGCCCGCGAGGCGTCGCAGTTGGTGTCGGAGTACATGAATCTTCTTGAATCGATTGGCGATCCGACTCTCACTGCGCGGCTAACCCCCGCCGCGCTCTACATCAAATTTGAAACCGGCGAGATAGCCGACGGACTGCGCTGGGCACAAGCAGTCATCGAAATTCTCGAGGGAGACGTCACAGGAGCTACTTCCAGCATGGCTTCGACGTTGGCGGCAGTGTTGGTATCGCGTGGCTGTGCCCGATTCAGCCTAGGCCTTGGCGGGTGGCGTGCGGACTTCGACCGAGCCGTCAACATGTCCCGTGGGACCGGCCCAATGCAACGCGCAGCCGTGGTCGCCATCGCGTACGCCTCAGCGATATCGGCGGGAGTGCTTCTCCCGGACGACGACGCTCTGGCCGAGATCGAGCAAGCCCTAGAGATCGCCGAGCGATCGGCAGACGATATCGGGCTGGGTGGTTGTCGATTTGCTCTCGGTGTCGCTCTGGTGCATCGCGGCGAACCAGATTGTGAGCGCGGATTTGAGCTGCTCGCCCAGGTACGGGACATGTGCCTGCAACAGCGGTTCCTCATGACCGAGATACCTGAACTCGATGTGTACTTCGCACGTCAGCTGGCCAATCGCGGGGATCATGCAGCCGCCATACCGCGACTGCAAGCGGCCGCAGACGAACTCCTCGATCGTGGACATCCCGGTTGCCTCGTGGCTACTCAGGTGCTGGTGCAGGTGCTGCTGGTCCGTGCCACCGAGGCCGATGTAGTGCAAGCCCGGGCCGCGATCGACCGATTTGCCGGCTCACCTGCGGGTGGTCGGGCTGTCGGCCAGGTCTTGTTGTTGCTGCTGCGCGCCCTATTGGCCAGGGTTCTCGGCGACGAGACCGGCTATCGGAGCTATCGGGATCGCTACCGCAGCACAGCGAAAACCCTTGAGTTCGAGGGCCATATTTCCTGGGCTGAGGCTATGCCATGACGGCGATCGGTCGGGAGGCATGCCGAGCAGGGCGCTGCTTCCTCAAACTGTCGGAGATGCTCTGGCCGTTGTGCGATAGCTGTTTTCCGGAGGCGTCGACACTGGCGCTGGGGTCGGGCATAATCACAGTTACTTCCTTCACGACGGGACCCGTTCTCTCTCACCAAAATTGAGCGGGTCACGTTGTCTCAATGGAGGACTCAGGCAAGCTTCTCGCCGGCCAGACAGGATTCAACATCGCTGCGGGCGTGGTAAATCCGGCCCTGAACCTTGGTTCGCTTCAGTGGTCTGTCGCAGTGATATGCGGCCGCATTCACAGAGCGCGGTCGTAGAAAGTATTGGAGTACAACGCTATTCGTGCCATACTACGACACGGCCGCGACTTAGCGGCTGTATTGCGTTGTCTCGCTATATATTCCTGTACGGCGGCACCGCGTTATCGGCGCCGTAACGCTGCCAATTGCCGAAATCCCGGTTGTATCGACCGTGCCGCGCTATACGACAGAAACGCCGCGACGGCCCATTGAGCCCGTAAACGCTGCGGCTAGCTCCACGCACACCGGAACCGCTGACGACTCTGGTGCACTGCCCAAACCACCCGACCAACGACACCCGGCCTGCAGCGAGCATGCGAGCGAACGCCAGCGGTGGATCAAGCCACCCGGCGGGATCTCTTGGACTCCGTCTGGGCTGTTGAGCTCGTCGAACTCGGCCGCAGCTCGCCGTAGCGCTGCTCGGGCTCAGTCAATACCTCGGCGAGTGCTTGGGACTGTCAGCCCGGGACCCTGGCCGAATGCCAGTCGTGGGGTGGCGTCGCGGGTGTTGCGGGCACCACCAAGCAGGCGGCGTGGTCGAGGTGGCACCACTAGTCGCAGTGCCCGCGTGACGGCGGTGGTGGCCCTGTCTCGGACGGGGCCGACAAACGGGCCGAAATGGGCAAATACCCATGTCAAACCACATGCAAAATCTATTCCGTCGGTCACGACATCTGAGTAGCGTGACCCAGATCACAGTCTGGGTGCCGCGGGACCGCACTCTTTCGCGGACGAGAGGTACTGACCATGACGACGACTGAACACGCCGATCAGCCCGCCGACGCACCGGCCGCCGCGACGGCAAAAGGCGGCTTGGTTTACCCGGGGATGGGGGTGCTGTTCGTCGTCCTCATCTGTTGCTTCACCGCATGGGGCGTCGCCGCCGACCTGACCACGCCGATGGTCGCGGGCTTCAAGGCGATCTTCGACATGAACACGTTCCAGGCTTCTCTGGTGCAATTGGCGTACTTCGGCGCGTACTTCCTGCTGGCGATCCCGGCGGCGTTCATCAATGAGCGATTCGGGTACAAGGCCGGGCTTCTCTCCGGTGTGCTGCTCGCCGCAGCTGGCGCGATTGCGTTCTATCCGGCCAGCAAGATCATGACCTACGAGGCGTTCCTGGTCGCTCTGTTCGCGATCGCCGCCGGCTGCTCGATTCTCGAGACGTCCGCCAATCCCTACGTGCTTTCGCTGGGGCCGGAGGAAACCGCCACCCGGCGGCTCAACTTCGCGCAGGCCTTCAACCCTGTCGGCACCAACATCGGTGTGCTCTTGGCTGCCACCCTCATCCTGCCGAAGCTGGACGAACCGGTGAACATGGCGAATCTGTCTCCCGCCGAGGAGCAGGCGATCCGCGCCGGTCAGCTGGGCGCGGTGATGGGCCCCTACCTCGGGCTGGGATTCGTCCTGATCGCCATCGGGTTGGTGATCGCCATCAAGAAGTCGCCGCCGATCGTCGAAGAATTCGAGTCAGGAGATCTGGAGGGCGAGCGACCGCTGAAGATCCTCCTGTCGAACAAGCGCTACGTGTACGGAGTCATCGCTCAGTTCTTCAACGTGGCGGCCCAGGTGTGCACATGGACCTTCCTGATCCAGTATTCGCAGCAGGCGCTCGGCGGATCGCTCCAACTGGGTGGCTTCCTCCTGCAGGTCAGCCTGATCGTGTTCCTGATCTCCCGCTTCATCATGACCTGGCTGATCGGGCGGATCCGCGCCACGAAAGTCCTTTTGGTGCTCGGTGCACTCGCGGTCGTGCTGTGTGTCTTCGCGATGTTCTCACCGAACATCGCGGGTGTGGCCGCCGTCGTCGCGTTGTCCTTCTGCCTGTCCCTGATGTTCCCGACGATCTACGGCGTCGCCCTCCAGGGACTGGGTCCCGCAACGAAATTCGGTGCCGCCGGCCTCGTGATGGCGATCGTCGGCGGTGCGATAATGCCGCTGATCCAGGGACGCCTCCTCGACGCGACCAGTCCGGCGATCTCGTTCATCGTGCCAGCCGTGTGCTTCGCCGTCGTTACCAGTTTCGCCGTCTTCGACCTGAAGGCGACGCCCCACAAGGTTGGAGAACGAACAGCATGAGGCGTTATTGGATCATCGCGCTGGCATTCGTCCTCGCGGCGTGCGGTGGCGGCGGGCAGAAGGCCAACTTCTCCGAACCGACCAAGCGACTCGAAGTGATCTCGTGGTGGGTGTCACCTTCGGAACATCCGGCTTTCGAGGTGCTGCTCAACGCGTTCAAGGCAGGGAATCCCGACGTGGAGGTGATCGACGGCAGCATCGCGGGGGGTGGTGGCAGCAACGTTCAGGTTGCGCTTGCCGCGCGCCTGCGGGCCGGTGATCCGCCCGACGTGTGGCAGACGTTCCTAGGCAGTTCACTGCGCGGATGGGTCGACGCCAAGCGCATCGCCGATGTGTCCGGAGTCTACGAAAGCTCGGGTTTGGATAGCACGATGCCGCAGGCACTGCTCGACGCGGCGACCTATCGGGTCAAAGCCTGGGGCGTGCCGACCGGGTCCCATCGCGGAAATGTGTTGTGGTTCAACCAGCGGATGCTGCGGGACGCCGGCGTAAGGGCGCCTGGGCCCGGCTACACGACCGAGGCTTTCGAAGCAGATCTGGCGAAGGTGGCGGCAAGCGGCAAGACCGCGTTGTGCCTTGGCGGCAAGGACAGGTTCACCGCGACCGAACTGTTCGAGAACACACTGCTCGGGGTGATCGGCACCGATGGGTGGGCCAGGATTCGGGACGATTCGTTCGACTGGAGGGGATCTCAACTCAGGCAGGCGCTTTCGCAGTTCGCACAGATCGTCTCTCGCGCAGATCCGAACGCCGGCGGCCTGACGTGGGATCAGGCGGCGAAGAAGCTGGCCACCGGTCAGTGCGCTTTCCTGTCGATGAACGATTCCGTCTACGGCGAACTCGTCGCGAACAAGTCGGTCGAAGGCAAGGACTTCGGGTATGTGCCGTATCCCGGGACCACGGGCGCGTACCTGGCGATCGTCGACACGTTCGTGGTGTCGTCCGACGCCACAGACGGCGTGAATGCCATGAAGTTCATGGCGACCATCGCGGATCCGAAGACATCACTGGAGTTCAACAAGGTGAAGGGGTCCGTCCCGATTCGGAATGACGTCGACGTGTCATCACTGCCCGCCTATCAGCGACAGGCTTCGGAGTCGTTGTGGAAGGACAAGGTTCTGCTGTCTATCACCCACGGCGAGTTGATGTCGACGGACTTCCAGCAGGCTGTTTACGACGCGGTCTCCGCCTTCGTCCAGAGCAAGAACACGGACGCATTCATCGACACGCTGCAGAACTCGATCGAGGTGCCAATTGTCGGACGATGACCGCGACGAGCACGACGGACCGCTGTTTCTAGTTGTTACCATCAAGCCCCGCCTCGACCGTCTCCAAGAGGCCGAGGCACAGCTCCAGTCGATGCGCCAGAACACCCTGACCGAGCCGGGCTGTGTGTTCATGCATTTCCTGCAGCCTCAAGATGATTCGGATACCTGGGTGATGATCGAGATGTTCCGTTCGCGCACCGCGTGGGACGAGCACATGCGTCAGCCCTACAACACCGAAGGCAACAAGCTTCTCGAAGACCTCTTGCGCGAACCTTCGGACCTTCGGCTGCTCCGCGCAAAGTAAGCACTTTCTGTTTGGAGGGTCAACCATGACCGAACTCAACGAATCAACGCTTGCGACATTGCCACCGAGCGTCGCGACGCCTGCCTATGACCGAACCCACCTCAAGCGCGGTATCGCCCATTTCGGCGTGGGCAACTTCCACCGCGCGCATCAGGCCTTCTATATCGATCGCTGTCTGGCGTTACCCGACCAACAGGATTGGGGCATTGTGGGTATCGGCTTGTCCGGCGGCGCGCGAGGCCGGAGGAAGGCCGACCAATTCCGGTCCCAGAATTGTCTTTATTCGCTCACCATTGCGCCGGCCAAGGGCGATACGAGTGTGCGCGTCATCGGCGCCCAACTTGACTATCTGCTCGCACCCGACCAGCCGGCCGAGGTGCTGGAGTTGTTGACCGACCCGGCCCTGCGCATCGTGACGTTGACCATCACCGAGGGCGGTTATCACGTCGATCCGGCGTCGGGCGCCTTCGTCACCGACCACCCCGACGTGGCACACGACCTGGCCAAAGAAGGCGCTCCCCGCACGGTGTTCGGCTTCGTCACCGAGGCGCTCGCACGGCGACGGTCAGCGGGGGAAAAACCGTTCACTGTGGTCTCGTGTGACAACCTGCGTCACAACGGGGTAGTGGCGCGTGCCGCCTTCGTCGGCTTCGCCAGCGCACTGGACCAGGAACTCGGCGCATGGGTCGACTCCAATGTGTCCTTTCCGAACTCCCTCGTCGACCGCATTACGCCGTCGGTATCGGCGGAAGACGCAGCGCGTCTCAACGCAGCGAGCGGTCTGGCCGACCAGATCCCGCTCGTTGCCGAGGATTTCAGCCAGTGGGTCATCGAGGACCGCTTTACCGACGGCCGCCCGGATCTCCAAGAAGTCGGCGTTCAGTTCAGTGACCAGGTGAAGCTGTGGGAGCAGGTGAAGGTACGTGTGCTCAATGCAGGGCACCTCACCCTGACGTATCCCGCCCTGCTGCTCGGCTACCACGAGGTGGCCGAGGCCATGCGCGACCCACAGGTACCTCTGCTGCTGGACCGCTTTCTGGACAAGGTCGTTCTGCCGTTGCTCGAGGCGCCGCGCGGTGTGAACCTGGTGGACTACAAGAACACCGTGCTCGACCGCTTCTCCAACGAAGCCATGCACGATCAATTGACCCGTATCGCCTCCGACAGCGCATCCAAGGTGACGGTGTTCTTGACCAACACCATTCAGCAGGTTCTGGCGCGCGGCACAGACCACCAGATCCCGGCATTCATCCTCGCTGCCTGGAGCCGCGTGCTGCAGGGCAAGGATGACAACGGCAAGACCTTCGATGTGACCGAGCCACGCCTCGAAGAAACCGCCCGTCGGCTTCTGATATCGGGCGATCCACGCGAGGCGCTGAGGGTCGAGCCGCTGCTGGCGAGCGGCGCCTCCGAGCACGCTGACTTCGTCGACACCTTCGGGCGCTACCGCAATGCCCTTGCAGAGCAAGGTGCCAAAGCGACGCTCAGGGCTGTACTGGAAGCCACAGCAGGCTGACGCGCGGCTTGCCGGGCCGCGTACACCGATGGCGCTCGCGCGACCGCCCGGCTAAGGCGGTACCACCATCTAGCAGCGCATATCCCGTGCCCCCACTGGGACTCGAACCCAGACTGCGCGGATTTTAAGGACGGCAGTGTGGCTTTCTGTGACCAGCGGAAACAGGTAGCTAAGCGCGCATTTCGCCTTTAAGGCCAGCAGAATAGCTGGTTGCCGGTACGGTCGCGATACGGCTCCGGTGCGGCCCCCAGAACGCCCCCGGTCGCCGGGGTGACGCCGGGGCGAACCGGGCTGGCCAGCTCTTCGCCACGTACCTGTAGAAGTTCTCGGCGGACACCGTCACCTCGTCGATCGATGGGCAATAGGATCGATCGATGGGCAATGGGACAGTCCTCTTCGACGTTACGCCCGGCTAGAACATCGCCAACGGGGTGACAACGCCGCCCGTCGCCCCCTTCATCCGCCACGGCGCCGCAGTCACGAAGAATTCCCAACGTCGTTCCTCGGCGCACGCAACGGCCACCGCGTCCAACTCGGCCTGGTCGAGCAGCGTCAGACCCATATACGGAATCCCCACCATGTGAACGGGTTCCGGCCATTTCTCGAAGCCGGGTGCCGCTGGATGAACGTCGCTGTCGGAGTCGCTGCTCAACACCGCCACGCTGCGATCGCGAAGCCATGGCAGACATGACGCGTGCAGACCCGAGGCCTGCCGATACGTGTTCTGCGGTCCTGCGCCGGTCCGCACGAACACGATGTCACCCTCCCCTGCCGTGACGCCATGCAAGGCGGCAGCCGCATCCAGATCCTCCGGCATGATGGCAGTGCCCAACGGCAATGGTCCGCCTCTGAGTTCGGCGATGTCGAGCAGCACTCCACGTCCGACGATGCCGGTGGCCGCGACATGTTCGATGCCCAACTTCGACGTCCCCGTATCCGTCACGCTGGATATCGAGAAGCCGTTGTACATACCATGTTTGCCCGCTGGGGTGTAGACGTGGCACAGCGCGTCCACGTGTGTGACTGCGAAGCCGTGACAGGTCATGCCGACGACGTCGAAGGAGCCGGCCTCTTCGGGCAACGGGTCGTCATAACTGCGCATCTCGTAGCTGAACTCACGCAGCTCTGGAGTTAACGGAGCGAACTCCCTGCCGAGCGGGACTACTCGCCCGGTGCGAATCAACGCAGCCGCGGCCAGCCGTGTCTGGGCGGAGATGAAGTTGAGCGTGCCGAGTTGATCGTCGGGGCCCCACCGGCCCCAGTTCGACAATGCCGGCAGCGCTCGTTCCAACGCTTCGTCGTCGTCGATCCTCCTCGGCATCGGGTCGGCGGAACTCCTTGGCGACCAACGGACGGCCGCGCCCGCCACGAGTGCGGCGGCACCGGCCACGTGAAGCACCCTCCGGCGGGAGATGTCTAGTCCCGGCTGGCGGGACTCGTTCTGGCCGGCCATGCGGTCTCCATCGTCGATCCAGACGGTCGAGATGACAGTAACCGGTGCGAACGATGGCGTCAGCGGGTGAACGTCACGATGTTCTGGTCGAGGATCATCTGGTCGGTGTGGTCGGATGAAGTCTGGCCAGGCATGAGAACCAGCGGAACCCCCTTGCCCTCTGCCGCATCGAAGTCGGCGGTGCTGGCCACCTGACCGGTGACCGTGAACCGGTCGTAGAGCGCGGGCAGACCTTGCGACGCGAGCGGTGACGGGCCGTTCATGACGTGCAGATGCAGATGCGGCGCAACGGAATTGCCGGTGTTGCCGACCAACCCGAGCACCGCGCCCTTGGCGACCCGATCGCCGACCTTTGGGCGGACGCTGCCCGGTTGCATGTGGGCGTAGTTGACGTAGAACCCGTTGCCGATGTCGAGGACGACGTAGTTGCCGTCGGCCTCGTCGATCGCGATGCCCGCCGGAAAGGTGCCTGGCACCTGTTCGGGCAGATCGTTTCGGGTGCCGACGACGGTGCCGTCGCCGACGGCCAGCACCTCTTTGCCGAAGATGGCGTAATTCTTTGGGTCGCGCGGATCGCCGGTGAAGATGCGGTTCTGGTCGTCGGCCTGTTCGTAGTCGATGGCGTAGCGCTGCGAGACGAAGGTCTGTCCGTTGATCGGAAGAATGGCGCGGGTGTGCCTCACGGCATCGCAGCATCCGTCGGCGGCGATGTAGCGCTCGCCCGCCAACGGCGCCGAGAGCACGGGCAGCTTGCGCAGGTCGACCTTCGTGGCGGCGAGGCGGATCGTCGGATTGTTCTGGCCGGGGGGCATGGCGTCGGCGGTGATCGTGACCTCGTGAACGAGCGTGTCAGGGACCGGAGCGCCGGGCTCGATCGTCAGGTGAATGAATATCGTGCCCGACTGGCCTGCGACGAGGCGGTCGGTGCCATCCCGGCTCCCTGCTGGTTGCAGACGTCCGCGTACTGCCGCGGCGTCGAGGTCGCCGACCACCCGATCGGAGCCGTCGTGGACCTGCACCCGATCGACAATCATCGGCGCGCCGGTGAAGTTCGTGACGGATAATTCGTACACGAGGTGGTTCTTGTCGTCCGAGCCCACGAACGGGATGGGCGCGAAGGGCACCGAGCCCACTAGCGGGGTCACCTCGTCGGGCCCTTGCGTGGTCGCGGCGGCTGCCGTCGAACTGTTGGAAGACGTTGGCGTCGCCTCGGTACTGCAACTCGTAAGCGCAAGCGTCACAACGAGACTGGTTATGCCGACCACCGTCCGGAGGTACCTCACGCTGCCCGGTATGCCGTTGCGCTCGATCCTCACGAACGGATCCTAGCTGGCTCATCGAGGGGATGGTTGGCGTAGACACTTCCCGCTCCCGCAACGGCATCTCGGTGCGCCCAAGCCGAAGCCGCCGGCTCCAAGTGGCGATGTCAGGCTCAGTGCCCCCACTGGGACTCGAACCCAGACTGTGCGGATTTTAAGTCCGCTGCCTCTGCCAATTGGGCTATGGGGGCCACGCATGATGGTAGAGACATGCCCAGGCCAAGCCAGCAGACGGCGGTCGCAGTGCGTTAGACAGCCGGGAGCAGCGAGGCGTGCGCTGGCGACAGGGTGAATGCCGGCCGCGGATACCGGCAATGTGCACAGGCGTCCTCGACAGCGTCGTTGATGGCCTCGGCAACATGTCGAAGCGCGCGAAGGTCGCCACAGCAATCGTGGTCGAAGCCGGCGAGGCTGATGCGGCTGAGG
Organism: uncultured Actinomycetota bacterium; assembly: GCA_963715885.1. Lineage (GTDB taxonomy): Bacteria > Actinomycetota > Actinomycetes > Mycobacteriales > Mycobacteriaceae > Mycobacterium. The sequence goes on along the minus strand of CAVQSK010000031.1, from coordinate 192,220 downwards.
ACGATGCCGTGGTTGTTACTCAGGCGCGACATCTGCACGATCAACGTCTGCACGACATGCGCGGCGTCATCGCCGTCGTCGAGCCGGCGATGCAGCCCGATGAGGTCCAGTCGATCGTGAGCCAGCACCTCCGAGGTCAACGCGCTGGCCTCCGGCGACGCAACGTCGACGACCACCTGTTCCCGTCGCGTACCTTCCGCCAGGATTGCGATTTGCCCGGGCGCTCCGACCACGAACCTCGCCGCCCCGGCGTCGAGCGCGCACCGGATCGGGTCCGGGTTGGCGTCGTTGCAATGCATGACGACGCGTGACGCCGGGATTCCCGCCGCCGTTGCGCGGTCAAGCTCGTCGGCTGACGTCACGTCGACCGTGACACCTTCGCGCCTCATCCATTTCGCAACGGCGCCGAGTCTGAGCACGTCGGCTGGGTAGGCGACCGCCGTTCCCCGAAAAGCCCTGCGGTACAGCGCACAACGGCGCAATGCGACGGTGTCGTTCACCCGAGCGGCATAGTCGAAGCGCGCCCCGATGTCGATCAGTGACGAGCGGTCGTCGACCGACGAGGCGGTCACGCCGCGCTCTGCTCCACAATATCCAGGCCCGGCGAGAGCACCACTAGCGGACGCGGGAAACGCATCGTGGCGCACGCGTCATCCAGCGATTCGTCGATTTCGGTTGCAAGCTGCGGTAATTCGACCGCCCAGTCACCAGCCGGGACGGCGCGGCCACCGCCGAGACCCAGCCGGGTCAGCATCACACACTGAGTCCGACGGATGTGAGCCATCTCGGTGATCATGTGGCCGATCGCGGCGGGATAGCTGATGAAGTCATGTTCTTGTGAGCCGACCTCGCAGTGCAGTCCCACCAGGTTGAGCCGCGGCTCGTCAACGATCGACCCAATCGCGTGATCCATCTCCGCGGTGTCGAACGGGAAGCCGCGGTGAAATGAGTCCCCACCACCAACGACGCTTAGGTCCGGTGCGTTGACATCCGTCACGCGGACCACGACGCCCTGCGTCCGTTGCTCGGCCACGGACGCCAGCAATTCGATCTGCTCATTGGAACTGACGACTATCCGGCCGGGTCCGAGGGTGACGGTGGCGCGAAGTTCGGAGTCGCGCATTGTGTCGGCGTGCACGGTCAATCGCCCCGGTGGATACCGGCCGCGATCGCCACAGCGAGCTCCTCGCCCGTGCGCACATCAACCCCGATGCGCTCGTCCCTTACCCACTTCGCGACGACGCGGTTCCTCAGGCTATTGGCTGGAAGCGCAATCTCGGTCATGGGAAACGACTTGCGGTATAACTCATAGCGGCGCTGGGCCAGGCGCTCGGGTGACGGCGGCTGGTCCGCGGGGGCATGCGATTTGGTTCCTGAGAGCACTGACAGAAAGACGCCGGAGATAGTCACCGAAACCTTGTCTCGTCGAGCCCTGGCCTGCTGCCAGAATGGGCACCAATTCAACAATCGCTCGGGCCACCGCCGCTGACCAGGATCCCTAGCGATCTCTTGACAGCCCCGAGTCAAACATTGACGCCGCCTTGACATCGGGGCCTACTGAAGCGCATCGGCGACCGGGCCGACAGCTAGCGCAGGCAGATACTCGAGGCCAACGATGAGCAGCGTGGTGGCCACGATCGGCACGATGAACGTAGGCGAGTACGTGCGCAGCGTGCCTGCGGTGATAACACCGGGCCGCTGGGTAGCGAACGTGCCCGCGATCGCGAGCACGGCGATGATCGGCAGAAATCGCCCCATCACCATCGCGAGAGCGAGTGCGGTGTTGTACCAGGTCGTGATGCCGCTGAATCCCGCGAACGCGCTGCCGTTGTTGGCGGCCGTACTGGTGAATGCGTAGAGCACTTCCGAGAGCCCGTGCGACCCGGCGTTGAGCATCGACGCCCGTTCGCCGGGCAACGCCGTTGCCACCGCCGTCCCGATCAAGACCACCGCCCGCCAAAATGTAGAGGCTGGCCAGTTTCATATGCCGGGCCTGCAGTCGCTGTTTGAGATATTCGGGCGTCCTGCCGACCATCAGTCCGCCGAGAAATACTGCGAGCAGAACCATCATCACCAAGCCGTAGAGGCCGCTGCCAACTCCGCCAGGAGCCACTTCGCCAAGCATCATGTTGAGCATCAGCACCGCGCCGCCGAGGCTGGCGAAACTGTCATATGACGAATTCGCCGCACCATCCGCGGTGGCTGTCGCGACCTGACCAAAAAAGGCACTGCCGGGCACGCCAAACCGCGTTTCGGTGCCTTCGATAGGGGCACCCACGGCGTGGACGACGGTACCGTGCGGCACCGATGTCGCGGCGGCGATCGCTGCCATCCCGATGACAAACAGGGTTGCGGCCGCCGCGAATAGCGCCCAGCCCTGTTTCTTGTCGCCGACCATCACACCGAACGTCCGCAGAAACGCCACGGGAATCAGCAGCATCGCAACGATTTCCACGGCGTCGGTCAATGGCATCGGTTCTCGAACGGGTGCGCGCTATTGGCGTTGAACGCCCCGCCGCCGTCACCCGACATCAGCTTGATCGACTCCCACGCGCCCACCGGCCCGCCGAGAATCGTCTGGTTGCCGCCGGCCAGAGTCGAAACCTCCTGCGCGCCATTGAAGTTGTTGACGACTCCAAGCGCGAGCAACACCAGCGTGACGACGATCGACAGCGGCAGCAGGACTCGCACCACCGAGCGCACCGGTCGACCCAGAAGTTGCCGATGTCTTCGTTCTGATACTGTGCGAGCGCGCGCGGATCAAAGCGACGGCAACACACATGCCGACGGCGCAACTGGCGAACGCCTGCACCCCCAGCCCCGCGGCCAACCCGATATGCCCCAGGGTCGATTCGCCGGGATAATTCTGCCAACTGGTATTGGTCGTAAATGAAATCGCCGTATTGAACGCTAATGCCGGCGACATTCCTTTATGGCCCCAAGGCTCCGGCAAATGTACTTGCAAAAGCAATATTCCGTACAGGACCAGCACACTGACCGCCGAAAAGGCCAATAGCGAACTCAGATACTTGGTCCACCGTTGCGGGTCGTCCGGCGCGACGCCGACCACGCGGTAGATCGCCTTCTCCAGCTGCCAGCTGCCGCTGCCCGAGTACACCCTGGCCATGTAATCGCCAAGCGGCACATGCAAAATCACTACTATTGCGATAACCGCGGCGACTTGCAGCCATGCCGCTGTTACCCAGTGCGATGGATCGTCGATGGGGTCCCGCTCCTTACGTGTCAGGGTGCTTGCGCAAACCTACGAGCAACCTTCCCGATTACTCCTCGCCTGTTACGCCATTCGTACGCTGAACCTGCATGTATTGACGGCATCTTGACGGGCCGGCGGCGGCTGTCCATGGCCCCGCCGAACGAAGACCGTAAAGGACCGCAAGGGCAGCGTAAAGAAACCGTCAATGAACGGGCACCGCCCTTCGCAGTGGGTCTAGCTTCGGGTCTGGCCCTTAACGCCGAGGGCCCGGCAGAGGCTGCTCGAACCACACCCGAGCGCCCGCAGATTCTGTAGTGATCGGAGTGACATGTCCGTACTGGTGTACATCGTGCTGACAGTGGTGATCTTCGCCCTGCTCGGCCTGGTGCAGAAGTTGGTCGAGGGACTGTGAGCTACGACAACGTCATCGGCCTCGTGCTGGCCATTCTTCTCGCCCTCTTTCTATTCGCCGCACTGCTCTTCCCCGAGAGGTTCTAGTGAGTACCACAACGGCGGGGATCATCTTCCTCGCGATGCTCATCATTGCGCTGGCGGCCGTGCACGTGCCGCTCGGCGACTACATGTACCGGGTGTACAGCTCTGAAAAGCACTCGCGGAGTGAGCGCGTCATCTACCGGCTGATCGGCGCCGACCCGAAGTCGGAACAGACGTGGGGCGCCTACGCCCGTAGTGTGCTGGCGTTTTCGGCGATCAGCATCCTGTTCCTGTTCATCTTCCAGCTCGTCCAGGGCAAGCTGCCTCTGCACCTCAACGACCCCGGCACTCCGATGACGCCGGCGCTCGCGTGGAACACCGCTGTCAGCTTCGTCACGAACACCAACTGGCAGGCCTACTCGGGTGAGTCCACCCAGGGCCATCTGGTGCAGATGGCGGGTCTGTCCGTGCAGAACTTCGTCTCGGCCGCGGTCGGCATGGCCGTGGCGATGGCGTTCATTCGCGGCCTCGCCCGCCGCAACACCGGTGACCTCGGCAACTTCTGGGTCGACCTAGTGCGCGGCACCATCCGAATCCTGTTGCCGCTCTCCGTGATCGGCGCCATCATCCTTATCGCCGGCGGCGTCATCCAGAACTTCGCACTGCACGACCAGGTCGTCAACACGATCGCCGGGGCGCAGCAGACCATCACCGGTGGCCCGGTCGCCAGCCAAGAGGTCATCAAGGAACTTGGCACCAACGGCGGCGGCTTCTACAACGCCAACTCCGCGCACCCGTTCGAGAACCCGACGACGTGGACGAACTGGATCGAGATATTCCTGCTGTCCTGCATCGCCTTCTCGCTGCCCCGCACCTTCGGCCGCATGGTCGAGAGCAAGAAGCAGGGCTATGCGATCGCCGCGGTCATGGGGGTCATCGCCGCCGTCAGCGTCAGCCTGATGATGCTGTTCCAGCTTCAGGCTCACGGCACGGTTCCGACTGCCGTCGGCTCCGCCATGGAAGGTGTCGAACAGCGCTTCGGAATCGCCAACTCGGCGGTCTTCGCCGACCTGACGACGTTGACGTCGACCGGCGCCGTGGACTCGTTCCACGACTCCTACACCAGCCTCGGCGGCATGATCACGCTGTTCAACATGCAGCTCGGCGAGGTGGCGCCTGGCGGTGTCGGTTCGGGCCTGTACGGCATGCTCATCCTGGCCATCATCACGGTGTTTGTGGCGGGCCTGATGGTAGGCCGCACACCGGAGTACCTCGGTAAGAAGATCACCCCGCGTGAAATCAAGTTCGCCGCAACCTATTTCCTGATCACCCCGCTGATCGTGCTGACGGGTACCGCGATCGCCATGGCGATGCCCGGTCAGCGGGCGAGCATGCTCAACACCGGGCCGCACGGTCTGTCCGAGGTGTTGTACGCCTTCACCTCCGCGGCCAACAACAACGGGTCTGCCTTCGCAGGCATCTCCGTGAACACCGATTGGTACAACACCGCGCTGGGCATGGCCATGGTGTTCGGCCGGTTCCTGCCGATCATCTTCGTGTTGGCACTGGCCGGCTCACTGGCCAAACAGGGCAAGTCGCCGGAATCCGTCGGCACGCTGCCCACCCACCGGCCACAGTTCGTCGGCATGGTCGCCGGGGTCACCCTGATCCTGGTCGCCCTTACCTTCCTGCCCATGCTCGCGCTGGGTCCTCTCGCTGAAGGAATTCACTGATGTCTGCACCCACAATCGATTCCGCACCGTCCACGCAGCCGAAGGGCAGTGCCCCGAAGCGGGTGCAAGGCGGCCTGCTGGATCCGAAGATGCTGTGGAAGTCGCTGCCCGATGCACTGCGCAAGCTCAATCCGCGCACGCTGTGGCGCAATCCGGTCATGTTCATCGTGGAGATCGGCGCGGTGTGGAGCACCGTGCTCGCCATCGCCGATCCGTCCTGGTTCGCCTGGCTGATCGTCATCTGGCTATGGCTGACGGTGATCTTCGCCAACCTGGCCGAAGCCGTTGCCGAGGGCCGCGGCAAGGCGCAGGCCGAATCCCTGCGCAGAACCAAGACGGCGACCATGGCGCGGCGCCTCGTCGATTGGAAGGCCGGCGGCCCCGCCCGTGAGGAAGAAGTGGCTGCCCCGCTGCTACAGCAGGGTGACGTCGTGGTGGTGGAGGCCGGCCAGACGATCCCCGGCGACGGCGACGTCGTGGAAGGCATTGCGTCGGTGGACGAGTCGGCGATCACCGGTGAATCCGCACCCGTCATCCGCGAATCCGGGGGTGACCGCTCCGCGGTCACCGGCGGCACCACCGTGCTATCGGACCGCATCGTCGTCAAGATCACCCAGAAGCAGGGCGAGAGCTTCATCGACCGGATGATTGCCCTCGTCGAAGGGGCCAATCGGCAGAAGACGCCAAATGAGATCGCCCTGAACATCCTGCTGGCCTCGCTGACGATCATCTTCGTGTTCGCCGTTGCGACCTTGCAGCCGTTGGCGATCTACTCCAAAGCGAACAACCCGGGCGTCCCGGATAGCCTGGCGCTCACCGGCAACGGGGTCACAGGCATCGTCATGGTCTCGCTGCTGGTCTGCCTCATCCCGACCACGATCGGCGCGCTGTTGTCGGCCATCGGCATCGCCGGCATGGACCGGCTGGTCCAGCGCAATGTGCTCGCCATGTCGGGCCGCGCCGTAGAAGCGGCTGGCGACGTGAACACCTTGCTGCTCGACAAAACCGGCACCATCACGTTGGGCAACCGGCAGGCGGCGGCGTTCGTCCCGCTGACCGGTGTTACGCCCGAGGCGCTGGCCGATGCCGCCCAGTTGTCGAGCCTCGCCGACGAAACACCGGAAGGCCGCTCGATCGTGGTGTTCGCGAAGAAGGAGCACGGGCTGCGGGCACGCACACCTGGTGAACTCGACAAGGCACACTGGGTCGAGTTCAGCGCGACCACAAGGATGTCCGGCGTCGATCTCGAAAACGGACATTGCCTCCGGAAGGGCGCAGCCAGCTCTGTCGCCGAGTGGGTGCGCACTCAAGGTGGTCGCGTATCAACCGAACTGGGCAACATCGTCGACGGCATCTCCGCCGCGGGCGGCACTCCCCTGGTCGTCGGACAGGTTGTCGACGGCACAGCGTCCGTGCTCGGCGTCATTCACCTCAAGGACGTCGTCAAGCAGGGCATGCGCGAGCGGTTCGACGAAATGCGCCGCATGGGCATTCGTACGGTAATGATCACCGGTGACAATCCGTTGACGGCCAAGGCCATTGCCGACGAGGCGGGCGTCGACGACTTCCTCGCCGAGGCCACCCCCGAAGACAAGATGGCGCTGATCAGGAAGGAGCAAGCCGGCGGCAAGCTGGTCGCGATGACCGGCGACGGCACCAACGACGCGCCTGCCCTGGCGCAGGCCGATGTCGGCGTGGCCATGAACACCGGCACCTCGGCGGCCAAAGAGGCCGGCAACATGGTCGACCTTGACTCCGATCCGACGAAGCTGATCGAGATTGTCGAAATCGGCAAGCAGCTGTTGATCACCCGCGGCGCATTGACCACGTTCTCCATCGCCAACGACATCGCGAAATACTTCGCGATCATCCCGGCGATGTTCGTGGCGCTGTTCCCGGGGCTGGACCTGCTCAACATCATGCGTCTGCACAGCCCGCAGTCGGCGATCCTGTCGGCGGTGATCTTCAATGCGGTCGTCATCATCGCGCTGATTCCGCTGTCACTGCGCGGTGTGCGCTACACGCCGAGCAGCGCGTCAAAGCTGTTGAGCCGCAATCTCTACGTCTATGGACTGGGCGGAATCATCGCCCCGTTCATTGGAATCAAACTGATCGACCTGGTCATCCAACTCTTCCCGGGAATGTGACAATGAACCTCTCCAATCTTGTTCGTCAGCACTGGGCCGCGCTGCGGGCGCTGCTGGTGCTCACGGTGATCGTGGGGATCGCCTATCCGATCTTTATCTGGCTGGTGGCCCAGGTGCCCGGCCTGCGAGATAACGCGAACGGCTCGATCATCGAGGCGGACGGAAAGCCGGTGGGCAGCAGCCTGATTGGGCAGTCATTCACCGATGCTGACGGCAATCCGCTGCCGCAGTACTTCCAGAGCCGGCCGTCGGCGGCCGGTGACGGTTACGACCCGCTCGCCACCAGCGCAAGCAACCTGGGACCCGAGAGCATCGTCGACACGCCCGGCGATCCGTCGCTGCCCGAGGACGACAACGGGGCCAAGTCCAGCCTGCTCAGCCTGGTCTGCTCACGCAGCGCCGCCGTGGGTGAGCTCGAGGGTGTCGACGGCTCGCGGCCGTTCTGCACCGGCGATGGCGTCGGCGCCGTGCTGTCGGTGATCGGTCCGCACGACGCCCGCGGCAACGTGGTGCACCCGACCAAGGTCGTCAGCGTCAATGAGCCGTGCGACACCACCTCCACCCCGTTCCTGAGCACCTATGAGGGCGTACGCGTGGAATGCGCCAAGTACGGCGAGGACTACAGCATCGGTCAGATCGTGCCGATTCGCGGAAGTGCTCCGGCAGACTCCGAGGTGCCCGCCGATGCGGTCACCGCCAGCGGCAGCGGACTGGATCCCAACATCTCGCCGGCGTACGCGGACATCCAGATCGCCCGGGTGGCCAAGGCCCGTGGCGTCAGCGAAGACCAGATCCGTCAGGCGGTCGCCGACAACTCGGCGGGCCGCACCCTCGGCTTCTTTGGCGAACCCACGGTCAACGTCCTGGAGCTGAACCTGGAACTGGACGAGAAGTACCCAGCGAAAAGCTGACATCACCGGTGGATGATGATCATGTGAGTACGGCCGATCAGTCGCTGGCGGATAGGCGCGACTACAAGAAGAAGCGCGGTGAGCTGCGCATCTACTTGGGGGCGGCGCCCGGAGTCGGTAAGACCTACGCGATGCTCGGGGAGGCGCATCGTCGGCGGGAGCGCGGCACCGATGTGGTGGCGGCGGTCGTCGAGACGCACGGCCGCAAGAAGACCGCAGACTTGCTCGCCGGCATCGAGGCCGTCCCGCCGCGCTACGTCGAGTATCGCGGCAAGCGCTTCCCCGAGCTCGACGTGCCAGCGGTGCTGTCCCGTCACCCTCAAGTCGTGCTGGTCGACGAACTCGCCCACACCAACACTCCCGGCAGCAAGAACCCGAAGCGATGGCAGGATGTCGAGGAGCTGCTCGACGCCGGAATCACCGTCATCTCCACGGTCAACGTCCAGCATCTGGAAAGCCTGAACGACGTCGTCACCCAGATCACCGGCATCGAACAGCAGGAGAAGGTGCCCGACGAAGTGGTGCGCGCCGCCGACCAGATCGAGCTGGTCGACATCACACCGGAGGCGTTGCGGCGCAGGCTGGCCCACGGCAACGTCTACGCTGCCGAACGCATCGACGCGGCGCTCTCCAACTACTTCCGGCGCGGAAACCTGACGGCGTTGCGCGAACTTGCGCTGCTGTGGCTGGCCGACCAGGTCGACGCGGCGCTGGAGAAATATCGCGAAGAGAACCAGATCACCGACACCTGGGAGGCGCGCGAACGCGTCGTCGTTGCCGTCACTGGCGGTGCAGAGTCGGAAACCCTCGTGCGCAGGGCATCTCGCATCGCATCCAAGTCCAGTGCCGAGCTGATGGTGGTGCATGTCGTTCGCGGCGACGGGCTGTCGGGCGTGTCAGCACCGCAGATGGGCAAGGTGCGCGAGCTGGCCATCAGCGTGGGCGCCACCCTGCACACCGTCGTGGGCGACAACGTGCCAAGCGCGCTACTGGATTTCGCCCGCGACGAGAACGCCACACAGCTTGTGATCGGAACGTCCCGGCGGTCGCGATGGGCGCGGATCCTCGAAGAGGGCATCGGCGCCGCTGTGGTGCAAGAGTCGGGTTCGATCGACGTGCATATGGTGACCCACCCGGAAGCCCGTCGCGGCTCGTGGTGGTCGCGGACCTCGCCGCGTCAACAGCATCTGGCTTCCTGGCTCGCCGCCGTCGTGGTTCCGTCCGCCATCTGCGCCCTGATCGTTCTTCTGCTCGACCCCATCCTCGGAGTCGGCGGGGAGAGCGCCCTCTTCTTCGTCGGCGTGCTGGTGGTGGCGCTGCTCGGCGGTGTGGCACCCGCAGCGCTGTCGGCCTTACTGTCCGGACTGCTGCTGAATTACTTTCTAATCGAACCCCGCTACACGTTCACGATCGCCGAGCCTGACAACGCGATCACCACCGTGGTGCTGTTGGTCGTTGCCGTTGCGGTGGCGGCTCTGGTGGACAGCGCCGCGAAGCGGACGCGCGAGGCCAGGCGCGCATCGCAGGAGGCCGAACTGCTCGCGCTGTTCGCGGGTTCGGTGCTGCGCGGCGCCGACCTTGACACCTTGCTGGAGCGCGTCCGCGAGACGTATTCGCAACGTGCCGTCAGCATGTTGCGGGTGACCGAGGACGACTCGGCAGGCGAGATCATCGCGTGCGTCGGCGTAGACCCGTCCGTCGACGTCGATACCGCCGACACCGCCATCGAAGTGGGCGACGACGAGTTCTGGATGCTGTTGGCCGGCCGGAAGTTGGCCGCCCGCGATCGTCGCGTGTTGGGCTCGGTCGCCAAGCAGGCCGCGGGTCTGGTCAAGCAACGCGAGCTCACCGAGGAGGCCGGCAAGGCCGAAGCGATCGCGCAGGCCGATGAACTGCGCCGCTCGCTGCTGTCCGCGGTAAGCCACGACCTGCGCACACCGCTGGCCGCCGCCAAGGCCGCGGTCTCCAGTTTGCGCAGCGACGACATCGACTTCTCCGCCGAGGACACCGCCGAGCTGCTGGCCACGATCGAGGAATCGATCGACCAGCTCACCGCGCTTGTCGGCAACCTGCTCGACTCGTCGCGGTTGGCCGCTGGAGTGTTGCGACCCGAGCAGCGGCGGGTGTATCTGGAGGAGACGGTGCAACGGGCGCTGCTCGGAATCAGTAAGGGGCTCACTGGTTTTCGTCGGCGTGGACTCGACCGGGTGAAGGTCGAGGTGGGCGACGCCGTGGCGATGGCCGACGGCGGTCTGCTCGAACGCGTGCTGGCCAACCTCATCGACAACGCGCTGCGCTACGCGCCGGACAGCCCCGTGCGGGTGACCGCGGGTCAGGTGGGCGATCGCGTGCTGATCGCGGTCATCGACGAGGGCCCGGGGATACCGCGCGGCACCGAGGAGCAGTTATTCGCGCCGTTCCAGCGGCTCGGCGACCACGACACGAGCATCGGTGTCGGCCTTGGCCTTTCGGTGGCGCGCGGGTTCGTGGAGGCGATGGGCGGTGCCATCTCCTCCACCGACACCCCCGGCGGCGGGCTCACCGTCGAGATCGACTTACCGGCGCCGCCGAAGGACGGCTCAGCATGACCACATCGAAAACCAGGGTGCTCGTCATCGACGACGAACCGCAGATCCTGCGGGCGCTGCGGATCAACCTCTCGGTGCGCGGCTACGAGGTCAGCACCGCCGCCACCGGCGCCGAGGCGCTGCGGTCGGCGGCCGACCACCGCCCGGACGTGATCGTCTTGGATCTGGGTCTGCCCGACATGTCTGGGATCGAGGTGCTCGCCGGGCTTCGGGGCTGGCTGACGGCACCGGTGATCGTGCTGTCCGCCCGCACCGACTCGTCGGACAAGGTCGAGGCGCTGGATGCGGGCGCCGACGACTACGTCACTAAACCCTTTGGCATGGACGAGTTCCTGGCCAGGCTGCGGGCCGCCGTACGCCGTGGCACGGCAGCGTCCGACACCGACGAGCCTCTCATCGAAACATCGTCGTTCACGGTGGATCTGGCCGCGAAGAAGGTCACCAAGAACGGCTCCGAGGTCCATCTGACCCCCACCGAGTGGGGCATGCTGGAGATGTTGGTGCGCAACCGTGGAAAGCTCGTCGGCCGCGAGGAACTGCTCAAGGAGGTGTGGGGCCCGGCCTACGCCAAGGAGACCCACTATCTGCGGGTGTATCTGGCGCAGTTGCGACGCAAGCTCGAAGACGACCCGTCACGCCCGGTGCATCTGCTTACCGAGGCGGGCATGGGCTACCGATTCCAGCAATAACCGTGATTAGGGCACTCAGGGCGGCGAGGCGTAAAGATTCCGTGCATCGCCGTAAGAATCGCGTACAGACAGCACCGAACGCCGCACGACACGGCTGGAATGTACGCATGGGCCATCCGACCGACGCCGAGCGGCGTTCCAATGAGTGAAATGCTGCAGGTCGTGGTTCTGCTAGCGATCCCAATGGTGTGGCTACTGATCTGCCGCTGGCTGATTCGTCGCGACAACCGCCGGGGCGTTGCTGACAGCCACACCGCCCGGACGTGATCGTCTTGGATTTGGGCCTGCCCGACGTGTCCGGGATCGAGGTGCCTGCGGGGTTGCGGGGCTGGCTGACGGCGCCGGTGAACGTGCCGTTCGCCCGCACCGACTCGTCGGAAGATCGAAGCCCCTTGATGCCGGATCCGACGACTACGTCACCAAACCCTTTGGCATGGACCAGTTTCCGGCAACGCTCCGGGCCGCCGTGCGCCGAGCCGCCGCAGCCTCGCTTCCAGCAGTAGCGTTTCCCTCAGCGATTCAGTTCTGGCCATATTGCGGCGGCCGAAGTCTAAGGAATCCCATTGATGCCAGGGTGTTGGCCGGGCGGAACCGTTGGCGCCGCCGGCGCTTTGATGGCGGGTGTGAATAGATTACCCCCGGTGGGGCTGACGTCTTTCTCAGTTGGGGATGGCGGCGCGGCGCTCGGCGACGGCGCTGTGGTCGATGGCGTCGTCGTAGTGGTAGAGGGCGTCGTCGCTGTCGATGGCGCTTGGTTGCTACTGCTGCCACATCCGGTAGTCAGCGCGCCCATCGCGACGAGAGCGGCGCCACCAGCGATAACCATCATCCGACGACCGTTGCGCTTGGAACTCATAGTCAATCTCCTGTACGTGCTGGCGGCTTGTCGCTAATGCCTATTGCGGTGGACCCCAGGCGGTTCAGTTGGGGCCGGCGGCGCTATCACTTGGGGCGAGAATAGATTTCCGCCCGTAGGGCTGATGTCCTTCTGGGTCGGGGGTGGCGGCGGCGCCGTGGTGGCCGGCGGCGATGTCGTGGTGGACGTGGTGGTCGTCGTCGTAGGCGTGGTAGTCGTGGAAGGCGCTTCGTTGCCAGCATTGCCGCATCCGGCGGTAATCGCGCCCATGGCGATGAGCGCTGCGCCACCGGCGACGGCCATGATGCAACGACGGTTGCGGTTGGAAGTCGTGTTGCCCGTCTCATGCCGCGAGTGATTCAACGCCGCGTTGTCGGCAATACGGTGATCGCGAATCAGTAGCATCACCATTCTCCTTGTTTTCTCATCGTGTTCGCCTGGTGCTCGCGGCTTTTCACCGTGTCGCGACTAGCGATGGATTGGGCGTCGTGGTTGTGCCGGATGTGTCGCGGTTGGCTTCCATGAGACGCAGCCACACTTCACTGATCGTCGGGAAGCACGGCACGGCATGCCACAAGCGGTCGATGGGCACCCGGGCGGCGACTGCGATGGTGGCCGAGTGCAGGAGCTCGGCGACTCCCGGTCCGACGAAGGAGGCCCCCAGCAGGTAGCCGTGCTCGACGTCGACGACGATGCGAGCGCGCCCGGTGTACCCGTCGGCATAGAAGTTCGCGCCCGGAACGGATTCCCCGATATTGACATCGACGGTCTTGAAGCGGTGACCTAACCGCTCAGCCTGCATGGCGGTCAGGCCGACCGATGCGGCCTCCGGATCCGTGAAGAAGACTTGGGGCACGGCGTGTGAATCGGCTGTAGCGACGTGGGCGCCCCAGGGCGTGATGTCGAGTGGATTTCCGTGGGCTCGGGCGCCGATCGCGTTGCCGGCCACGCGAGCCTGATACTTGCCCTGATGGGTGAGCAGGGCTCGGTGGTTGGCGTCGCCCAGGGCGTAGAGCCAGTCGCCGTCGGCGGCGCGGACCAGACACGTGTCGTCGACATCGAGCCAGGATCCCGGCGTGAGGCCGATCGTCTCGAGTCCGATGTCGGCGGTGTTGGGCGTTCTGCCGATGGCGAAAAGGATTTCATCGGCTTCGAATTGGTCGCCGTTGTCGAGGCTTACCCCAACCGGCCCAGTGCCACCTACCCGGTGCAACTCGGTCACGGACACACCGGTGCGGACGTCTACTCCAGCTTCGGTCAGCCCACGGCTGACGTATTCACCAACGAACGGTTCCATTCTGGGGAGAAGCCCCGACGTGCGAGCCAACAACGTCACCTTCGATCCAAGTCCGTGCCATGCCGTGGCCATCTCCACGCCCACTCCCCCGGCACCGACCACAGCCAATCGTGGCGGTACAGCGCTGCTGTCAGTCGCCTTTCGATTGGTCCACGGCTTCGCCTCGGCCACGCCGGGTATGTCAGGCAGTGCTGCGGTACTGCCAGTGCAGATGGCAACCGCATGGCGGGCGGTCAGGACAACTACGTTGTCCTCGGCTGTCGCGACAACAACCCGCTGCGGCCCTTCCAGGCGCGCGTGGCCGCGAAACAGTTCGACATCCATTCCCTCGACTGAGGCGGCTTGGCCGCAGTCGTTCCAGTTGGTCACGTAGCGATCGCGCCGCCCGAACACCCCTGCGGTCGAGATAGGAGCGGCTATCGCCTCGCAGGCACCTTCGATGCGGCGCACATCCGCAATTGCGATCACCGGACGAAGTAGCGCCTTGCTCGGAATGCAGCCCCAATAGGAGCATTCTCCGCCCACTAGCTCACGCTCGATTATCGCAACCGATAGTCCGGCCGCCCGGGTGCGGGCCGCAACGCTTTGACCCACCGGGCCGGCTCCCAGCACAATCACATCGAACTCGCCGTCTGATCCAAGGTCCACGCCAGACGACGGCGCATGTGCATTCATCGTCGTAATTCCCTTCTTATTACCGGCTTTTCAGGATCTGATCGGCGCGTCACCGCGCATCAGTTTCTTCTGCGGTTATTGGGATGTATAGCCCAATATTTTGGGTCATAGCGCCCATACGTGTCCAGGCATGACGCTAACTCACAGGAATGTCGAAGAAATCCCCAAGCTCGCACGCAGCGATGCCGAACTGGCGGTCAGGGCTTGTTCGTGGGGCGCGATACGGATCGAAGTGTGCGCTTCTTGGGCGCCGGCCGGAACGAGCCAACGTAGTCGACCGCGGCGTTTATCGTGGCGCGAATGGGTTCTGCGCTTCCCGTCGCGTACGTGAGCATGGTGCCGCCCTGATGCGCAGCGACCAACGCGACCGCCAGGTGACGCGGATCGGCGTCACTAGTGAGTTCGCCGCCGCGGCGCATCGCGGCCAGGCCGTCGCAAAACAGCCCGAGCCACCGTTCATAACCAGCAGCCAGGTCGGCCAGGACGTCACCATCGGCTTCAAGCAACTCACCTGTCAGTGACCCGTAGATGCAACCGCCCCGCAGATAGACCGTCTGTGCTTGGTCCACGCAGGCATCGGCCCACGCGCGCAGCGCCCGGAAGCTGTCGAGTGCGCCCAGCTGCGATTGAGTATGAAACGCGATGACGTCGTCCGTGCGTGCGGCGATGACCTGACGCGTCAGGTCGCGTTTGTCGGCGAAATAGTGCGAGATCTGCGACCCGCTGACGCCGACTGCGCTGCGCACATCGTTCAGGCTGATCCCCGACACACCATGTTCGAACATCAGCTGGGCGGCGCCGTCAACGATGCGTGTTCGCGTCGCTAAACCCTTGCGTGTGAACCGATCTGCGGTCTCCTCGGGAGCGGTCTCGGGTGAGCGCCGGTCGCGCGGACGCCGGGGCCGGTGCGCGGTGCGCTCTACAGGGTCGGCGGCGAACATGCGCAGGTAATTCACCACGAAGCGCAGCGTGTCCGCCAGAGGCCATTCTTGACGGTAGGTGTAGGTGAGGGTGGAGGCGCCTTGGTGGCAGGCGACGACGACCAGCGCCAGCCGCCTGGGCTGGGCTTTGGTCACCAGCACGCCACGGTCCTTCATGCGCTGAAACGACTGTTCCAACAACTCGATCCAGCGCGCGTAACCGCTTGCCAGGGTCTGGCGTGTCACGTCGTCGGATTTCGCGAGCTGTCCCGTCAGGGCGTGATATGTGGGCGTTCGGTCGTAGCCGATGTGCCGCAGATACCGCACGTTCAGGTCGATCCAACGCTCGAAGTCATCAAAGGTATCCAGCCCGCCGAGCTTGGGCTGGCGATGAAAATCCAAGACAACCTCGATCTGGCGAGTAATGACGGCCCGGATCAGCGCCCGCTTGTCGGCGTAATAGTGGGTAAGCTGCGAACCGCTGACCGATGCAGCCTTTCGCACCTTGTCCAAGCTCAGCCCGGAGAGTCCCTCGGCGAGAATCAATTCTGCTGCCGCCTGCAGGATCCGCTCACGGGTAGCCCGCCCTTTTGCGGTCATGCGTCGCTCGTCGGGAAAGTTTGCCCTGGTCATCGCCAGTAACATTACCCTCGAGTCTCACAGAATGGGATGAGCGACCCACCGGCGAAGGCAATCGCTCCGTCACCCATTGGCGCGGATGATGAATCGCGCATCGCAACCTCGGCGGATTCGAGTGGCGTAACCGACGGCCCGCCGCCACCCACCCACCAGATCCGGCGCCCTGCTTGGTCACAGTCCGGTTCATTGGTTGGCTCTACGAAGTTTCTCTTCACTACCCCCGGCGTTGCTGAGCCGACCCGGGCGGCCTTCCCGCACTCTCCCCTGACGGGCGAGTTCCTACTCAAGGCCATTCCGCTGCTGAGCCTTTCATCCTGGACGCTCGCGAAGGCGAAGCGATTAGTCAAGCGCCAAACGACCGCGGTTGCGGAATGGAGTCGCACAGCGAGATCAGCTGGCGGTTACCTCTGCGAGCGCCATCACTTTGGGCCGCACCAGATCTGGCCGCTCGTCGACTGCGAGGAGCTGCTCAAGGAGGTGTGGGGCCCGGCCTACGCCAAGCAGACCCACTATTTGCGGGTGTACCTGGCGCAGTTGCGGCACAAATTGGAAGACGATCCGTCACACCCGGTTCATCTGCTCTCCGAAGCAGGGATGGGATACCGCTTCCAGCAGTAGCCTTTTCTTGGCGAGCAGACGCAAAGTGCCCCAAAACCGCGGCGTGTCGGGGACTTTTGTGTCTGCTCGCGCAGATTAAGGTGCCGTCTCCTCGGCGAGCGCAATCAGCTTCGCCCGCACCAGGTCTGGACGCTCGTCGACGACGAAATGCGAGGCATCAACCGTTTCCAGCGTGTAGTCATCGGCGTTCGCCGTTTCGGCCGCGACCAGCGACTGGCCCACCGCGGCGTCGCCGGTACCGAACAGCGCACGAATCGGCACCGTCGCACGGCGCGTCTCGGGATTCCTTGCCCCCTTGGGTATCTCGCGAAGTAGGAACGTGCGGAAGGTATCCCGTCCCGCTCGCGCACACACCGGGTCTCGGAACCGGTCCGCGAACACCCGCGCCGTCTCGGGATCCATTCTGGACCCGCGTCCGAAAATCACCCGTTCGACGAATCCCGTGCGCTGCTGCACCGGAATCCCGAATGTGGCGAGCGGCAGCTGATACCAGAACCGCCACAGACCCGGCGCCAACGTTCGCGGTGACACCCACGGGTGAGCCATGTTCACCACGAGGTAGCCGTCGAATCGCAGCGGCTGCTCCAGGATCATGATGTATCCGACGAAGGCGCCCCAGTCGTGCGCCACCAGCAGGACGCGATCGAGCCCGAGGGCGTCGAGGAGAGCCAGCACGTCGGCCGCGACGTCCTCCTTCGCCCAGCGGTGCGGAGCGGGCCCGGACCAACCGTAGCCGGGCAGATCGGGCGCGATGATGCGCAGCCCCGGCGGGGGGTCGGCCAGCAGATCCCGATACTCCCAGTGGTGCTGCGGCCAGCCGTGCAGCGCGAGGACGGGACGTCCATCTGGCGGACCGGCCTCGGTCACGTGAAAGCGCACTCCACGGGCGTCAACGAACGACCGTCGTACCCCTTCGATGGGCGGCGGTTCGGCAGTCATGATTCGGACTATAGAGAACCCCTCGCGCGCTACCGTGCCGTTATGGGCGGATATCGAGATCTCTTCAACGCCAGCATTTCGGACCCCACGGCCTTCTGGGCGGACGCCGCGCGGGCGGTGACCTGGACCCGCGAGCCGCGGCGCATCCTCGATGACTCCAATCCGCCGTTCTACCGCTGGTTTCCCGACGGCGAGCTGAACACCTGCGCCAACGCGCTGGACCGCCACGTCGATGGTGGACGCGCTGAGCAGCCGGCCTTGGTCTACGACTCGCCGGTGACCGGGTCGCAACGCACCTACACCTACCGCGAACTGCTCGACGAGACGGCGCGCTTCGCCGGTGCGCTGCGCGGCCTCGGCGTCGGCAAGGGCGACCGCGTCGTGATCTACATGCCGATGATCCCCGAAGCGGTGATCGCGATGCTGGCCTGCGCCCGGCTGGGCGCGGTCCATTCGGTGGTGTTCGGCGGGTTCGCCGCGAACGAGCTAGCGGCCCGCATCGACGATGCCCGCCCGGCCGCCATCGTGTCGGCCTCATGCGGCGTCGAACCGACCCGGACCGTCGACTACAAACCGATGCTCGACGCGGCGCTGGACATCGCCGAGCACGCCCCGCCGGTATGCGTCATCCTGCAGCGCGAGCAGCAGCCGTGTCAGCTGACCCCCGGCCGGGACCTTGACTGGCGCGAACTGATGACGGACGCCGAGCCTGCCGACGCTGTTCCGGTCGCGGCCACCGACCCGTTGTACGTGCTGTACACCTCGGGGACGACCGGCAAGCCGAAGGGCATCGTCCGCGACAACGGCGGGCATGCGGTGGCGCTGCTGTGGACCATGCGGCACATCTACGACACCCAGCCCGGCGACGTGTACTGGGCCGCCTCCGATGTCGGCTGGGTGGTCGGCCACTCCTACATCGTCTACGGACCGTTGCTGCTGGGCGCGACGTCGGTGCTCTATGAGGGCAAGCCCGTCGGCACGCCGGACGCCGGCGCGTTCTGGCGCGTCGCGTCCGAGCACGGGGTGAAGGCGGTGTTCACCGCGCCGACGGCGATGCGTGCGATCAAGAAGGAAGACCCCGACGGCCTGCACCTGGGCAAGTACGACCTGTCGGCGCTGCAGTACCTGTTCCAGGCCGGCGAGCGACTCGATCCCGGCACCTACCACTGGGCGTCGGAGAAACTCGGCATCCCGGTGGTCGACCACTGGTGGCAGACCGAGACGGGTTGGTCGATCGCCGCCAACCCGATGGGGGTCGAGCCGCTGCCGATCAAGCCCGGCTCCGCCACGGTGCCGATGCCCGGCTACGACGTGCACATTCTGCGGCCGGACGGCACCGAATGCGACGCGAACGAAGAGGGCGCGATATGCGTTCGGCTGCCGCTGCCGCCTGGCACGCTGCCGACGCTGTGGGGTGCCGACGATCGCTATATCGCCTCGTATCTGTCGGCGTTCGACGGCTATTACCTCACCGGCGACGGCGGTTACATCGACGAGGACGGCTACCTGTTCGTGATGGGCCGCACCGACGACGTGATAAACGTCGCGGGACACCGCATGTCGACGGGATCGATCGAAGCGGTGCTCGCGGCCCATCCTGCGGTCGCGGAGTGTGCGGTCATCGGCGTCGCCGACGAGATCAAGGGCCAAGTGCCGCGTGGCTTCGTGGTGCTCAAGGCCGGTGCGACGGCCGAGCGGCTGGCCGACGAGCTCATCGAGGCGGTGCGGGAAAACATCGGCGCTGTGGCGTGTTTCAGGATCGTCGACGTCGTCCCCGCGCTGCCGAAGACCCGTTCGGGAAAGATTCTGCGTAAGACCATGCGCGGCATCGCCGACGGCCGCGACGAAGCTGTGCCGTCGACCATTGAGGACCCGGCCGTGCTCGATGCTTTGAGGCCCATTCTGCGGGCCTGACAGCCGTTTCGGTATCGTCGAATTTGCACGACTACTTGACGACCAAAGGGAGCAATGAGTAGCGCCTCGCGCGCACCCCGAAGACCTGTCCCACCCCGGACTGACTTCAGCCATGCGCTGTGTCCGGAGGTGGGCACATGCTGACAGCGCTGGTCAACATCGGTCTCGGCGTCGCCGTCGTCCTGTTGATCACCGCGTTCACCGCGTACTTCGTTGCCCAGGAATTCGCGTACACGGCGGTTAGCCGGTCACGACTGACTGCCCGCGCGGAGTCGGGTGATGCGGCCGCCGTCCGGGCGCTTGCTGTGACCCGACGGACGTCCTTCATGCTGTCGGGCGCACAACTGGGCATCACGGTCACCGGTCTGCTTGCGGGCTATCTTGCCGAGCCGCTGATCGGCAGCGGCCTGGCCGAGTTGCTTGGCCGGGCCAGTGTTCCGAGCACGGTTGGTGTCGCTGTTGGAGCGGCCGTCTCGCTGATCTTCTGCACGCTCGTCCAGATGCTTTTCGGCGAACTGGTCCCGAAGAACCTCGCCATCGCGGTTCCCGAGTCGGTTGCCCGCGCGATGGCCACGTCCACCCATTGGTATCTGCGGTTGTTCGGCTGGCTGATCTGGTTGTTCGACCAGTCGTCGAACGTGCTGTTGCGTGCGCTGCGGATGGAGCCGGTGCACGACGTCGAGCACTCTGCCACTGCACGCGATCTCGCACACATCGTCGCCGTCTCCCGCGTGGCCGGTGATCTGCCTCGCGACCTGTCGACGCTGCTCGACCGGGTACTGGACTTCCCCACCAGAACAGCCGAGCACGCCATGATCCCGCGGACTCGAGTGGACACGGTGCGGTCCGACGAATCGATCAACGCCGTGCTCACCCGCATGGCCACCGGGCATACTCGCTACCCCGTCGTCGGCGACTCCACCGACGATCTCCTGGGTGTCATCGACCTGCACGCTGTGCTCGACGCCGACCCGACTGATACCGCCAAGTCGCGGTGCCGGCCAGCGGTTCGGGTGCCGTCATCGCTGCCGCTGCAGTCGACGCTGAAACATCTGGGTGAAACCGGCGACGAGATGGCCCTGGTGATCGATGAATACGGCGGCTTCGCCGGGATCGTCACCGTCGAGGACATCGCCGAGGAGCTGGTCGGCGAGATCGCCGACGAGCACGACGCGGCCGAAGTGCAAGTCACCAAGCGGCCCGATGGCTGGGTACTGCCCGGCGAGCTCCATGTCGACGAAGCGCAGCGGCTGATCGACCAGCGGCTCCCCGACGGCGATTACGAAACCGTGGCCGGTCTGCTCATGCACAATTTCGGCCGACTGCCCGACGTTGGCGACACCATCGAAATCGCTCTGCCACTTGACTCCGCAGATCTCGTCACGGAATCGCCTACCCGGCGAAAGGTGTTGTCGGTCACGGTTCGATCTGTGGACCGGCGCGTGCCGTCCTCGGTGTTGGTGTCGGTTCAGAACGTGGAGGCCGACGGTGAGTAACCCGTGGATCGTCCTCGCCGTCACGTTCGGCCTGATTGCACTCAGTGCATTCTTCGTAGCGGTCGAGTTCGCGTTGATCGCCGCCCGCCGGCACCGTCTCGAGGACGAGGCCGCGGCCAGCCGGTCGGCGCGAGCTGCGCTGCGAAGTAGCACCGAACTGTCGGTCCTGCTGGCCGGTTCGCAACTGGGTATCACGGCCTGCACTCTCGCCCTGGGCGCGACAACCAAACCGGCTGTGCACTATTGGCTTACCCCGCTGATCGAAAACTGGGGCGCCCCACTGTGGCTTGCCGACGCGGCCGGTTTCGTGCTCGCGCTTGCCATCGTCACCTTCCTGCACCTCGTGATCGGCGAGATGGCCCCGAAGTCATTGGCGCTCGCCCACCCGGAGCGGACGGCGACAGTGCTCGCGATACCGATGCGAATCTTCATGACGTTCACCCGACCCGTCCTCACCGCGCTGAACCACGCCGCGAACTGGTGTGTGCGAAAGCTCGGCGTCGACCCGGTCGACGAGCTCGGCGCAGGGCAGGATCGGGATGCCTTGCGGCACCTTGTCGAACACTCGGCGGCCGTCGGGACTCTCGACCAGCCGCACTACCGCAGCCTGACCAGAGCACTGGAACTGGAGCAGCTCACCGTCGGCGATATCGTCTCGCGCACTGCGGGATTGAGCACCGTCGCTGCCGGCGCCGATGCGACAGAGATCCAGAGCCAATCACAGCGGACACACCACCAGCGGATCCTTGTCCACGACGAGGACGAGAACGTCGTCGGTGTGGTGCATGTCCGCGACACCTTGCGCTTGGACACCGGGTCGACGATCGCCGACGTGATTCGTCCCGTATTGCGCCTGCCGGCAGTCACCCCGGTATACCGGGCACTGCACACCATGCGTCAGACCCGAAACCACCTGGCGCTCATCATCGACGATGACACTATGGTCGGACTGATCACGCTCACCGATGTCATGCAACGTCTGCTGCCAGACGCACACTCTGTGGGTTGACTCTGCGGTGGGGGCGCGAAAGTGCAAGTAGCCCACGCCCTGTGCGCAGAGTCAACGCTAACCAGTCAGCGGAACGCATTGTTCAGTCGTTGTTTGAATACCTCGTCGAAGCGACGATACGTGCTGCGCAAAATGTGTCCCGGCCATTGCCGCGGAAGGAGCTCGGCCGGTAACAGTGGGTCGAGCTCGAGATGCCGGACCACGGTGATGGATAGCGCGAACTGATAAGTGAAGTCGTCGGGCGCGACCTCTTCGGCGTCGAGCTCGTCGCGCATGGCGCGGGCGAGCCTCCGTGCGTCGTCCGCCCAATCATCAAGACTGAAAAGGGATCTCACCGTCTCGGCAGGGATGTCGGTGGCGGCGCCATGGAAGTGCACACATTGCCGGTCCAGCACCTCGCGCAGCGTTGGCAAGCGGTGCTGGTCCAGATTGTCCGGGCGGAACCAGATACCTTCCCGTAGTTCGGCGAGGTGCAGCGCGGTGGCGGCTTTGCGCAGCGCGAGCCGATCGGCGGCCGATCGGCGCTCCAGCGAGACGACGGCCAACTCCCACGTCCCGTCCCACGGCGAAGCAGCGGTGTCGTCGATCCGGGCAGCCTCGTCGACGCGTTGCCGCCGTTCGCGCAAGGTCCCCGCGAGCGCGTAGGTTCCGTCGTCGCTGGTGAGTTCCCCGCTTGAGACCATCCGCCACAAGCAAGTGCGGGCGGCGCCGTCGCTGATGCCGAAGAGTGAGGCCACCACGACCAGCTCCCCGACGGTGAGGTGAGGCTGGTCGGCACCCAGTAACGCCGTCGCCAGGACGGATCGTGCGCTCAGCGCGCGGTTGCCGATCAGATCGGCAACGTGGGCGCGGCGCTCACCGACTGCGGCTGCGGGCACGTAGCCACCTCGCTCATCTCACAATGTCATTGACGCGTGGTGATAACAGTGTGATACTCGCACAATATGAGCACTCCGACAAAGTCGTCGGTCGCTGAGGATGTCGAAATCGTTCGCCGCATCCTCGCGCACATCGACGCCGGCACGACCGACGAAGGGGACGCCTGGCGGGAGCCCGTCCAGAACTACCTGGACCCAGCCCGATTCACCGATGAGCTCGAGACGCTGCGCTCGTTTCCGAGCGTCTACCTACCGTCTGCAGCGATCCCCAACCCGGGCGACCATGCCGAACGAGTCGCCTTCGGGGTGCCGCTGTTTGCGGTGCGCGCCCGCGACGGCCGGGCGCGGGTGTTCCGCAACGCGTGCAGGCACCGGGGAATGGCCCTCGTCGAGGGACCGGGTTGTGCACACGCGTTCGTATGCCGCTATCACGGCTGGACATACCGCCTCGACGGCTCGCTGTCGCATGTTCCCCACGCCGAGGCCTTCCCTGACCTCGACATGTCCGCCCGCGGGCTCGTCGAGGTCGACAGCCGTGAAGTCGACGGACTGATCATCATCGGCCCGTTGCAGCCACCCAGGACCGACGCGGCGCGACACCACGCCGATGCCGCCATGGCGGCCCTGGCCGACGGCAGCCCATGGCGCGACAAGCTGCTGCCCGCAGATCGGCTTTTCGCCGTGAGACCCACTCCGCGCCCGATGAACTGGAAGGTTCTCGTCGAGCAGTTCCTGGAGGGGTACCACATCCGCACGACGCACAAGGACACCTTCTACCCGATACAGTACGATGACCTCAACGTCGTCGAGGCGTTCGGCCCGAACACCCGAATCACCTTCCCGTACAAAAACATTGAACATCTGCGTGACCGGCCCGAGTCCACGTGGACGGTTGGTCACCGGGTGACGTACGTGTACCACCTGTTCCCGAACGTCATGTTCGCGACGTTCCCCAACCAAGTTCTGGTGATAACGATCGACCCGATCGACATCGACCACACCACCGTCACGATCTACGCCATGGTTACCCCCGACGTGGCCAAACACGTGTCGGCCGACCCCGACGCCGCCGCCGGCGCGCGCAACATGCTGAACGAGGGCGGGGTGGAAGACAACGAAATGTCGGAAGGCGTACAGCGCGGACTGTATGCCGGGGCAAACGACTTCGTCGAGTTCGGTACGCACGAAAGCGCGATCGGGCGCTTCCACGCCAACCTCGACGAACGGCTGGCGTTGTACCGTTGAGCGACTACGAGCATCTGATTTACGAACAGCGCGGACCGGTCACGGTCATCACGATCAAACGCCCCGAACGCATGAATACTATTGGGCCGAAGACACATCGAGAACTCATCGATGCGTGGGACCGCTTCCGCTCCGACGACACCGCGGCTTCGGCGCAGCCGTAGAAGTCTCGGCGCGGGCGATTCGCCGCGTGATCGATTCGCCCCCGGCGGCTGCCTGGGTTACCGTTCTCGCGGTACTGGTCTAACCAGCCATAGCGCCAAGCCGGTCGAGTTCGCTCCTCGCGTTGCGCTCGACGAACAACGGCACGAAATCGCGCAGCGGCCTGCCGTCGTATCTGGAGTGAACGTCATGAAAAACGGTCGCCACTGTCGACGCCGAAATAGTGGGGTATCGATTCGTTCGATGCATGACTATCTGGTCGATGATCGTCTGTTCGCTCAACTCGATCACCCCAAGAGTTTGTGCTGAGTTCACCCGCTCGTCAACTTGTGCAGCCGGTGACAACTGGCAGCCGACGACATCGACGTGCTCGGTGCACGCATCCCTATCCCTCCGGCGGGGTGAACTGGCTCAGCGTGAGTTCCGCACCCTGCGGGTCGCGAATCAACGCGCTCTTCGTCCAGTCGGTGTCCTCGGACGAAATCACTGTGGCGCCGAGCTTTTCGGCGATGGCGACGGACTCGTCGCGGTCGGCGACGGTGAACGTGACATGCCAGAAATCCGGACCCTCGGCCAGCGGCATCAGCCAGCCGATCGCGTCAGCAAACCCCGGGGGCGCGGAGATTCCGTCCTGACGATCCCGGATGCCGGGGTCGACGGTGGCCGCCAGGTGGTCACCGTAGCCCGGACGCCGGATCATCGTCGCGAAGCCGACATCGTTGGACTCCCAACCGAACAGCGGCGCGTAGAACGCCTCCGCCGCTGCGGCGTCCGCGGTGTACAGGTCGCTGAAGTTCCAGCTACCGGGCGCGTTGACAACCTGTGCGCCCAGCCGACGCCGCGGCTGCCACAGCCGGAAGTGCGCACCGCGCGGGTCGACGCAGCCGGCGAGCCGGCCGCCGGGGCCGGCGTCGGCAGGCTCAACGGCGAGGGTTCCGCCCGCCGCGCGCACAGACGCGGCGACGGCATCCGCGTCGTCGACCGCAATGTAGGTGTTCCACGCGACCCCGGCGCCGCCCTCGGCGGGCCCGATCGCCGCCACGTCGTCGCCGTCGAGAGATGCGATCAGATAGGTGCCAGGGGCATCGGGTGGCACAGCGTCGGAGAACGTCCAGCCGAACAGGCCGGCGTAGAAGTGACGGGCGGCGTCCACGTCAGGTTGGTCGGTGTCGATCCAGCACGGAACTCCGGTCGGGTAGGTGCGTTCATCGGTCATTGGCGTCGACTTTCCTTTATTTCCAGAGTGATGCGAAGTATTGTTATGTCGGCATATGTTGATATGCGTTCGTGCTAGCGAGCTCTGCTCCCACCTTTCTAGGCGGTCAGACCGACAGAGGAGTTGATCTGCGATGCGAGTTTCAGAAGCCAGGGCGGGTTCGGGTTGTACCTGTCACTGCAATGCCTGCGACAGCGGCCATCATTGCGGAAACCCGCCCAACTGCAACGTAAGACGGTGACACGCGCGGCGACCTAGCCGCAAACCACCACGGAATAGCTGGCGAACCAGGTTCGCCGGCTATTCGTGTTTGCGCGAGGTTAACCGGCCGTCGGCTCGGGTATCCCTCACCTACTCATCCGTCAATAACGCACGGTCGAGGAGGCGAGGCGATGACCAGAAGGCCCAAGTTGATGGCGGTGCAGGGAGCGGCGCTTCTGGTCGCCGGTGCCTTCCTCCTGGTCGGAGTGCTCGGTTTCATTCCGGGCGTGACCACCGACTATGACCTGCTGGAATGGGCAGGCCACCATTCCGGCGCGAAGCTGTTCGGGGTCTTCGCGGTGTCCGTCCTTCACAACGCCCTGCACCTGGCGTTCGGCGTTGTCGGCGTGGTGATGGCGCGCAGCTACGCCGCGGCACGGGCATATCTTCTCCTCGGCGGGCTGGTGTACCTCGGCCTTTGGCTACACGGGCTGCTCACAGCGCACGACAGCCCGGCCAACGTCGTGCCGGTCAATGGCGCCGACAACTGGCTGCACCTCGGTCTGGGCGCAGGCATGGTCCTGCTCGGCCTCACGCTTGCCGGCCAGCGCGACCCGACGAAGCGACGGACAAAGGTGCGCACCAAAGCTCCATCTGCCTGAGAGTGCCCCCGTTCCGAAGTTGATATCGCATGTGACGTCACGTTTCGACACGGCCTCTCGCTGGCGACTTAGGCGATCGACGCCGCGATCCCGTCGAGGATGTCGTGCTCGCTGACCACCAGCTCGTCGATGCCCGCCCGCTCGCCCAGCGCCAACGCCAACTCCTCGACGATGATGGCACCGCCGCCGATGACGTCGACGCGGCCCTCATGCATCGGCCCCAGCGCGGCGCGCTGCGCACGCGTCATCGTGATCAACCCGTCGCATACTTCCAGCAGGTCGCCGAATCCCGCCCGCGACAAATGGATTGCCTCCGAGTCGTACGTCGTCATGTTCTGCGCCAGCGCCGACAGCGTCGTCATGGTGCCGGCCACGCCCACCCAGGTGCGCGCCCGCTCGACGGGCACCGCGCGCAGCGCCTCCCCAAGTGCTTCGCGGATGACGCCGCGGGCAGCGGCGATCTCGACGGCGGTCGGCGGGTCGGAGTGCAGGCAGCGCTCGGTCAGCCGCACGCACCCGATGTCGGCGGAGAAGCTCGCCTCCACATCACGCGAGCCCAACACCACTTCGGTGGACCCGCCGCCGAGGTCTACAACCACGAAAGGCGCTGAGGCGGGTTCTAATTCGTCGACAGCACCGTGGAAGGACAATTCGGCCTCCTCGGCGCCGGTAATCACCTCGGCGACGGCGCCCGGCACGACCCCGCCGAGCACCTCGGCGGTCATTGCGAAGAACACATCGCGGTTCGCAGCGTCGCGGGCAGCCGACGTCGCCACCATGCGCACCATTGACACGTCGTGAATCCGCATCAACTCGGCGTAGTCGGTGAGCGCGGCCCGGGTTCGTGCCAGCGCGTCGGGCGCGAATTGCCCTGTGGCGTCGACACCTTGGCCGAGTCGGACGATTCGCATCT
The DNA here is from genome assembly GCA_963715885.1 of uncultured Actinomycetota bacterium. GTDB lineage: Bacteria > Actinomycetota > Actinomycetes > Mycobacteriales > Mycobacteriaceae > Mycobacterium. The sequence goes on along the minus strand of CAVQSK010000031.1, from coordinate 164,863 downwards.
CGCGGTGGACGTCGCACAGCCGGCCATCGGCCATGTCGGCGATCAGCAGCCGGATCGAGTTCGTTCCGCAGTCCACTGCCGCGACCCGGTTCACGTGATCCATCTCCCCTTATCGAGGATTCCTGTCATCGCCGGTTCGACGGCCAACAACGCCAGCGCCTCGTCGCCGAACGGATTCACTCCGGGACCCTTGGCCAGCGAGTGCGCGATCACCACATGCAGGCACTTGACCCGATCGGGCATGCCGCCGCCGGAAAACGTTGTGCCCAGCGGCTCGATCGCGTCGCGCTCGGCCAGATATGACTCGTGCGCCCGGCGGTAGGCGGCGGCGAGCTGCTGGTCGTGCTGGAGCCGCTCGGTCATCTCCCGCATCAGCCCCGACGACTCCAGCCGGCTTCCCGCCGCGGTCAGTGCCGGATGCGTCAGGTAGTACAGCGTCGGAAACGGCGTACCGTCGGGCAGCCGCGGCGCTGTCTTGACGACGCCGGGCTCGCCGTTCGGGCACCGGTACGCGATCTCGAGCACCCCGCGGGGCTCGCGGCCCAGCTGTCGCGCGACGGCGTCGAGATCCGACCGGTCAACCACCGGGAGGGGGTGCACCGGGCGGAGCGGTGGGCGGCCCACCGGGTGGGGTGGCGGGAGAGATCCCGGGCAGTGCTGGCTCGCCCGGCGCGATGGGCGGCGAAACACCATGCGGTGCATCGGCAATGGTGTGCCACAGCGACGTGTACCACGGCTCGTCCGGGTTGGCCGCGGGAGCTTCGACACTCGGCGTTCCGGGCACCCCGCTGTTCGCCGGCAGCTGTACTTGATACGGAACCTCGCCCGGCATCACGAATCCAAGTCGCTCACGTGCCTGCGCGGCGATGAACACCGGATCGGCAAGTTTGACCTTCTGCTGTTCGAGTTCGGCGATCTGGGCACGCAGCTGCTCCTCGGTCGCCTTCAGTTGCTTCATCTCGGTGCGCTGCGCGAAATAGGTGCGCACCGGTCCCGCGATGGTCAACGTGAGCACGCATACCACGGCGGCAAGGATGGCGGCTCGGCGTGCAGCCGAGCCGAAGCGCTGCTCGGATTGCTGTTCGGCCGTCGCCGCAATGGATTGGCGGATCGAGTCGGCGGCTTCTGGCTTCTCGGGCTCGACTTCCGGCGCGGACCGCGACTCCATTGCCCGTGGCTCCCGCCGAACCGGGCTGGCACCGCGCGGACGGCCCTTACCTGTGTCGCCGGCCTTGGCCGGCCGGGAAGCCGGGGACCGTCGCTTCGGATCGGGCCGTTTCGCTTCGGGCACGGGCTATTTGGCCTCCACCGAGAAGCGCGGGAAGGCCAAGTCGCCGGCGTAGCGGGCGGCGTCGCCGAGCGTTTCCTCGATGCGCAGCAGCTGGTTGTACTTGGCGACCCGCTCGCTGCGGGCCGGCGCGCCGGTCTTGATTTGACCGCTGCCCACCGCGACCGCGAGATCGGCGATCGTGGTGTCCTCGGTTTCGCCGCTGCGGTGGCTCATCATCGTGCGGTATCCGCTGTTATGCGCGAGCGCCACCGCGTCCAGCGTCTCGGTGAGTGTGCCAATCTGGTTGACCTTCACCAGAAGTGCGTTGGCCGCGCCCTTCTCGATCCCCTCCTCGAGGCGCTCGGGGTTGGTGACGAACAGGTCGTCGCCAACGATCTGGACGCGATCACCAACCGCCGCAGTGAGCGCCACCCAACCTGCCCAGTCGTCCTCGGACAGCGGGTCCTCGATCGACACCAACGGGTAGGAATCGATCAGGCCAGCGTAGAACTCGATCATCTGCATGTCGGTCCGGGTCTCCTTCTCGAAGCTGTAACCCGTTCCGTCAGTGAAGAATTCGGTCGCCGCCACGTCGAGCGCCAGCGCCACGTCGATGCCCGGCTTGTAACCGGCCGCTTCGATCGCCGACAAGATCAAATCGAGCGCCGCCTTGGTGCCTGCCACGTCGGGCGCGAAACCGCCCTCGTCACCCAGTCCGGTGGACAGGCCCTGCTTCTTGAGCACCGACTTCAGCGCGTGGTACACCTCGGCGCCCCACCGCAGGGCTTCCTTGAAGCTTGGCGCACCGATCGGCGCGACCATGAACTCCTGGACGTCGACGCCGGTGTCGGCGTGCGCGCCGCCGTTGAGGATGTTCAACATCGGCACCGGCAGGATGTGGGCATTCGGCCCGCCGATATAGCGGAACAGCGGCAGCGCCGCGGACTCGGCCGCCGCCTTCGACACCGCGAGCGAAACCCCGAGGATGGCGTTGGCCCCCAAACGAGACTTGTCCGGTGTGCCGTCGAGGTCCAGCAGCGCCTGGTCGACCAGTCGCTGATCGTCGGCGCTCAATCCGATGACGGCGGGAGCAATCTCGTCGAGCACGGCTTGCACCGCCTTATCGACGCCCTTGCCGCCGTAGCGCGAGCCGCCGTCGCGAAGCTCGACCGCTTCGTGTTCGCCGGTCGACGCGCCCGACGGGACGGCGGCGCGGGCGAACGTGCCGTCCAGCAGGGCCACCTCGACCTCGACCGTGGGGTTGCCACGCGAGTCGAGGATCTCGCGGGCTCCGACCTGCTCGATGATGGGCACTGGCTTCTCCTTGGACTGGCGGAACGGACTAGGACTCGAGCTTGAGCCTAGAGCGTGCCGCCTCCCCCGGCGTGCTTAGAGGGGGTGTCCGTTGGCGTATGCCGTCGCCCAGTCGCGAACGGTGCGGGCGTACTGGTCGGAGTGGTTGTAGGCGCGCAGCGCGTTCATCCAACCGCGCGGGGTGGCCATGTCCTTGCCGCGCCAGCACAGATAGCCGGCGGCCGACAGCGCGGCGTCGTCGAAGTTGTCCGGGCTGATGACGCCGTCGTTGTTCGCGTCGACGCCGTAGAGCTTCCACGTGTCGGGGATGAACTGCATGGGCCCCATCGCGCGGGCGTATTGCGGATCGTCGTCGAGGCGACCGCCATCGTTGTCGATGATCTCCAGGTTGCCGTTGGTGCCATCCAGACGAACGCCGCGGATCCGCGGCGTGACGTCGCCGTTAGCTCCTATCACGGCGCCGCGATAGGTGCCGTTGTGGCTCTCCACCTGACCGATGCCGGCCAGCGTCGTCCATTCCAAGTGGCAGTCGGGGTTCTCCACCTCGGCGACACGCGCGGCGTACGCGTAGGCCTCGAGCGCTTCAACCGGCATGCCGAGCGCCGGCGCGCGCTCGAGGGCCCACCCGCGCAGTTGGTCGGCCGGCCTGCCCTTGGCGTAGGTGTCGACCTTGGGTACCGAATCTCCCGCAGGCGGCGGCACACCCTCAGGGATGGGGATGCCCAGCTGCCACGAGCAGCTGGAAGCCATCAGCAAGAGCGTCACGCCGAGGACAGCGGCAATCTTCCACCAGCGTCCGCGAAGCGAGCCCGCGGTCGCGACGCTTCGGCCCGGTGCGCTGGATGTGCGCTCCGGAGCCGACTCCTGCGTCGACACGCTCCCGTCGTCCGACAAAGCACTCCCTCAGCCCACTGTGAGTCGACACCCCATATTCCCATGCGCGAGGAGCTGCTCGGCTCTTCTTCGCAGCGTGGCCGGGGTGCTGCAGGTATGGCGAACGACGCGGAAGCCAGATCAGCTGCGCGAACGTGTGAGGCAGCGACGCAATTGAGGCGATGTGTTCAATTCTTTTTAGGTGTGCCTACCCTGGCCAAAAAAGATGTAATGTTCACGCGTCTACACGAGGAGGTTCGATGAAACGGCATCTCGCCTGGCTGGTACCGGTGGTGGCGCTGGCATTGATTGTGGCCGGCTGCTCAAGTAGCGATGCCGGCAGCGGCACCGACACGCCCACCAGCTCGACGGCGACGGCCGCGGCCGCGGCGCCGAACCCGCTGGCCGAGAAGGCGGCGACCGAGTACAAGGCGTACGCCGTTGCCCAAATCGACGAGCTCGTCGGTCTCGTCAAGGTATTCACCGACGCCGTGCGCGCCGGTGACCTGAAGGCCGCGCAGGACGCGTACGCACCGTCGCGCGCGCCGTGGGAGCGCATCGAGCCGTTGGCAGGCCTGGTCGAGGAGATAGACGGCAAGGTCGACGCGCGCGTCGACGACTTCGCGGGTGTCGACGATCCGGAGTTCACCGGTTGGCACCGCCTCGAGTACCTGCTGTTCGAAAAGAACACCACCGAAGGCGGCGCCCCGTTTGCCGACCAACTCGATAAGGACATCGCCACGTTGAAGGAGCAGTTCGCGACCGTCGAGGTGAAACCGGTCGACGTGTCGACCGGCGCGGCCGAGCTCATCGAAGAGGTCTCCGAGGGCAAGATCACCGGCGAGGAGGATCGCTACTCCAAGACCGACCTCTGGGACTTCGACGCCAACCTGCAGGGCTCGCAGGCTGCGGTCAGCAAGCTGAGTCCGGCTTTGGTGGAAGCCGATCCCGCCCTGCTGGGCAAGATCGAGGCCGGGCTCAACTCGGTCTTCGACACCATGCGGCCACTGCGCCGGGGTGACGGATGGGTGCTGTTCTGCACCGAGAACGACCCGTATCCGTCGCCGCGGTGCCCCGAGGTCACCGTGCAGCCGCAGGTCATCGACACCCTGAAGGCAGAGCTCGCCGGGCTGTCGGAGAACCTGTCCCAGGTTTCGGGAGTGCTGAAACTGCAGTGACTCAGCGGCCACGGCGCATCGGGATATCCCGCCGCGGATTCGTCACCGGGGCGTTGGGTACCGTCGTCGCGGTGGGCGCGGGCGCGCTGGCGGGCTGTTCGTCGCGCGAGGAGAGTCCGCCGCCCGTCGCCTCGGACAAGTTCGTTCCGTTCGAAGGACCGCACCAAACTGGGATCATCTCGCTGCCGATACCTGAGCAGGGCTTGGTTGCGTCATTCAACGTGCACTCCAAGGACCGAGCGGCGCTGAAGACGACGCTGCAGGAACTCACCGAGGAGATCCGCGGGCTGATGGCGGGCAAGCCGCCCGAGTCGCGCGACCCCGCATATCCGCCCGTCGACTCGGGGATCCTCGGGGAACATCCGCCTGCGGACAATCTCTCGATCGTGGTCGGTGTCGGGGCGTCGATGTTCGACGACCGGTTCGGCTTGGCCGATCGCAAACCCAAGGAACTGGTCACCATGCCGTTCCTGGCCAACGACCGGCTGGATCCCAAGCTGTCGCACGGGGATGTCTCGATCATCTTCGAGGCTGGGCACAACGACACCGTGCAGTTCGCGTTGCGACAGTTGATGCGTCGCACCAGAAGCGATCTCGTCTTGCGCTGGATGGTCGATGGCTACGCCCGGGGGATCGGAGCGGGCCGTGTGTCGAACGCCGCAACCCCACGAAACCTGCTGGGATTCAAGGACGGGACGGCAAACCTCAACGTCGACGACGACACTCTGATGGATCGCCACATCTGGGTAGGGCCCGACGACGGCGAGCCCGACTGGGCGGTCGGGGGGTCGTATCAGGCCGTGCGGATCATCCGGATGTTCGTCGAGTTCTGGGACCGCACCCAGCTCGTCGAGCAGGAGGCGCTGATCGGCAGGGCCAAGGTCAGCGGCGCTCCGCTGGGCCTGACGGGCGAATTCGACGATCCGGACTACCCCGAGGATCCCGACGGCAAGCGCATCAAGCTGGACGCCCACATCCGGCTGGCGAATCCCCGCACACCCGAGACCGATAAGAACCTGATCCTGCGTCGTGGCTTCAACTACTCACGCGGCTTCGACGGCGCGGGGCGGCTCGACCAGGGCCTGGCCTTCATCGCCTACCAGCGCAGCCTGCAGGACGGCTTCCTCACCGTGCAGAGTCGGCTGAAGGGCGAGCCGCTCGAGGAGTACATCATGCCGGTGGGCGGAGGGTTCTTCTTTAGTCTGCCGGGGGTTGCCGATCCTGGCCGGTTCCTCGGCGATCAGCTGGTCGACTGACCGAACGGGCTGTTGCTGATAGCCGGACCGAAAGTGTGTCCGGGGTGACCGCTGCCTATGCGGTGAACCTCTTAGGGGATTCGTCGGCCTCGTCGGATTCCGCGGTGGCCGCCGTCGCGTCGTCGGTCGAAACGTCTTCTGGCGTCGGCTCCGGCACCTCCACGGGCGACGGCTCGGGCACTTCCACCGGGCCCGGTTCGGGAACATCGGCGGGCGTCGGCTCTGGAATGCGATCGGGTGCCGGCTCCGTCTCGGCCTGCGACGGCCAGTAAGCGCGCCACTCCTCTTCGGTCACCTCCCCGAGGGTAGCCACGTCGAGTTCCTCCGGCACATCCTCGCCGCGGCGTCCGGCGGCGATCGCATGCTCGGCTCGGCGCACGGTGTCCATGAATTCCAGAACCGCCGACCGCAGCGCGTTCTCGCTGTCGACATGCGCCGCCACGCGTACGGACGTGATCGTGTCCGGGATCAGATCGGAGGGCAGTCCCGCCGCCGAAACCCGCTCAATCACCTTCTGCGCCAACGCCAATGCGGGCTGGCCGGTCGGCACGTCGTCCATGGATGAACGGTGACTTTTCGCCCTCTTTTCCAGGGCTTTGCGCGCTTCCCATTGCGCGAGCTGCTCGTCCAGCGAGATCGGCTCGCCGGCCAGCACGGCAGGCACCCGATTACCGAGCTTGCGCACCAGCGAATCGGCGACATCGTCGATGGTGAACGGATGCTGTGGTGCGTCCTCGGCAATGCGGGCGTGGAACAGCACCTGCAGCAATACATCTCCGAGTTCCTCACGCAACTCGTCTGCGTTACCGCTGCGCACCGCGTCGAAAACCTCGTAGGTCTCCTCCAGCAGGTAGCGCCGCAGCGAGTCGTGTGTCTGCTCGCTTTCCCACGGCCCGGAGGTGCGCAGCTTGTCCATCATCGCCACCGCGTCGACCAGCCGCTCCCCCGACGCAGCGTCAGGCGCCGCGATCAGCTTGTCGCCGGCGGCCAGCCGCGCTTTGACCGCCGGGTGATTGGGGTCGGACGACAGCAGGACGGGTGCGTCCTCCCCGTCGTAAGCCGGCCGGGCCGCGGCCAGTGACCACGGCACCCTGACGGGCATCTCTTCGGTGTATTGCATGTCGCCCCCCAGCAGGTCTATCGCCTCGACGGGAATCAACGAGGGGCGGCGCGCATCAACCAACACGACGGTCATCGTGAATGACCTCCTCGCTTCTTGCTCTTCGCGCAAGCGGCTCATCGCCACTTTTTGCTCTTCGCGCAAGCGGCTCATCGCCACTTTTTGCTCTTCGCGCAAGCGGCTCATCGCCACTTTTTGCTCTTCGCGCAAGCGGCTCATCGCCGCGATTCCTGGCCCGACCCCGACTTCGTTATATCAACATCTTCCTGGGCTTTTCCATTGAGGGACAAGACCAAACCCGCCACCATCCGAACGAGTTCAAGATCACGGATCCGCGGTGCACCGACGCCGTCGCCGGCCCGGGGAATGGGCACCTGCACGGTCGATGTTGTCGCGCGGTAGTGCGCACTCGGATACAGCCGCTTCAACCGAAGTTGCTGAGAGTCCAACAACTGAAACGGCGACAGTCGCAGGGATGCCTCAGACACCGCGCTGATTTCGGTAATCCCATAGTGACGGCACAACAGCCGCAACCGCGCCACCGCGACCAGCCGCTGCGCGGTTTCCGGCAGCGGGCCGTAGCGGTCGACCAACTCTTCGACGACCGAGTCGACGGCAGCCTCGTCCGACGCGGCGGCCAATCGCCGGTAGCCCTCCAACCGCAGCCTGTCGCTGGGGATGTAGTCGGGTGACAGGTGCGCGTCGACCGGCAGATCGATGCGCACATCCTTCGTTTCCTGCGGTGCGGCAACGGTTTTCCCGTCGGCTGCTGTCCGATAGGCCTCGACGGCCTCGCCGACCAGGCGCACGTACAGGTCGAAGCCGACACCGGCGACGTGGCCGGACTGCTCGGCGCCGAGCACGTTGCCTGCGCCGCGGATCTCAAGATCCTTCAGCGCCACAGCCATGCCCGCACCAAGCTCGTTGTTCTGCGCGATCGTGGCCAGCCGGTCGTAGGCGGTTTCGGTGAGCGGAACCTCCGGCGGATACAGGAAATACGCGTAGCCACGCTCACGGCTACGACCCACCCTGCCGCGCAACTGATGTAGCTGCGCGAGCCCGAACGTGTCGGCGCGCTCCACGATCAGCGTGTTGGCGTTGGAGATGTCCAGACCCGTTTCGACGATCGTCGTGCACACCAGGATGTCGTACTCACGGTTCCAGAAGCCCTCGACCGTGCCCTCCAAAATGTCCTCGGGCATCTGCCCGTGCGCGACGGCTACCCGGGCTTCGGGCACCAGCGCCCGCACCCGGGCGGCGGCCTGGTCGATCGACCGGACCCGGTTGTGGATGTAGAACACCTGCCCGTCGCGCAGCATCTCGCGCCTCAACGCCGCTGCCACCTGCTTGTCGTTGTGCGGGCCCACGTACGTCAGCACCGGGTAGCGCTCCTCGGGCGGGGTCAGGATCGTAGACATCTCCCGAATCCCGGCCAGGCTCATCTCCAGCGTGCGGGGAATCGGGGTGGCGCTCATGGTCAGCACGTCGACGTGGGTGCGCATCGACTTGATGTGCTCCTTGTGCTCGACGCCGAACCGCTGCTCCTCGTCGACCACCACCAGGCCGAGGTCCTTCCAGGTGACGCCAGTCTGCAACAGCCGGTGCGTGCCGATCACGATGTCGACCGAGCCTTCCTTCATGCCGTCGAGCACCGCGCGCGATTCGGTGGGATCGGTGAACCGGGACAGCCCCTTGACCTTGACCGGGAATCCGGCCATCCGTTCGGAGAACGTCTGCAGGTGCTGGTCGGCCAGCAGCGTCGTCGGCACCAGTACGGCCACCTGCTTGCCGTCCTGCACCGCCTTGAACGCCGCGCGCACCGCGATCTCGGTCTTGCCGTAGCCGACGTCACCGCAGATCACCCGGTCCATCGGAACCGGCTTTTGCATGTCGGACTTGACCTCGGTGATCGCGGTCAGCTGGTCGACGGTCTCGGTGAACCCGAACGCGTCTTCCATCTCGGCCTGCCATGGGGTGTCCGGGCTGAAGGCGTGGCCGGGCGACGTCTGCCGCTTGGCGTACAGCGACACCAGCTCGGCGGCGATCTCCCTGACAGCACTGCGCGCGCGGCTTTTGGTGTTCGCCCAATCGCTGCCGCCCAGCCGGCTCAGGGTCGGCGACTCGCCACCGACGTAGCGGGAGAGCTGGTCGAGCGAGTCCATCGGCACGTAGAGCTTGTCCGTTTTGTTCGCCGCGCCGCCCCGCTTGCTCGACGCGTACTCGAGCACCAGGTACTCGCGTCGCGCCCCGCCGACGGTGCGTTCGACCATCTCGACGAACCGCCCGATGCCGTGCTGGTCGTGCACCACCAGGTCACCGGCGGTCAGCGCCAGCGGGTCCACCACGTTGCGGCGCTTGGCGGCCAGCCGCTTGCCGTCCGTGGCGGCGGCGCGGTTGCCCGTTAGATCGGTCTCGGTGATCACCACGAGGTTGGCTCCGCCGATCACCACGCCGTCGTGCAGCGGGCCCTTCAGCACCCCGACGACGCTGGCCGGTAAGGGCACCCCAGGCTCCAACATCGTTGCGGGCGTGTCTGATTCGGCGAGCTGTTCCACCACGCGATGGGCGGTGCCGGCGCCCGGTGTGATGACGGCCGCGTAGCCACCGGTCGCGACGTGTGCGCGCAGCATCGCGAAGATCTCGGTGATTGACGAGGGCCCTGTGTGCTTTCCGCGCGCCGACGGCGCAGGCCGGATGTTCACTTCCAGCGCCGACTCGTCGGAGAGTTGGCTGAGCGTCCACCACGGGTGGCCGCCCTCGCGGGCCGCGGTCCGGGCGTCAATCAGGTCGATGAATCCGGACGCGCCGAGCGCCTCGATATCGATCGGCACGTCACCGCCCACGGCGGCCGTCGACCACGACGCCTCCAGGAACTCCCGGCCGGTCTTGATCAGGTCGGCCGCGCGGCTGCGGACCTTCTCCGGGTCACAGATCAGCAGCGGGGTGCCCGACGGCAGGTGGTCGGACAGCGTCGACAATTCCGTGGGCCGAAGCAGCGGCAGCAGCGCTTCCATGCCGTCGACGGGAATGCCCTCCACGAGCTTGGCCAGCATGTCGGGCACGCTGCCCCCAACGGTGTTCTCCTGTACCGGATGCTGGGTGGCCAGCTTGGCGGCCCGATCGCGGACGTCATCGGTGAGCAGCAGTTCGCGGCAGGGCACGGCGACGAGCGTGTCGACGTCGATCTCGGTGATTGATCGCTGGTCAGCGACGGAGAACATCCGCATCTCGGAGACCTCGTCGCCCCAAAACTCGACACGCACCGGGTGCTCGGCGGTGGGCGGGAAGACATCGAGGATGCCGCCGCGCACCGCGAACTCGCCGCGCTTTCCGACCATGTCCACCCGGTTGTAGGCCAGGTCGACAAGCCGTGCGATGACGGCGTCGAACTCCGCCTCGGTACCCACGCTCAACGTCACCGGCTCGATGTCGGCCAGATCGGACGCCATCGGCTGCAGCAGCGACCTCGTCGTCGTCACCACGACCCGCAGCGGCGGTCCGAGGCGCTCGTCGTCCGGGTGGGCCAGCCGGCGCAGCAGCATCAACCGCGCGCCGACCGTGTCGACGCCCGGGGACAGCCGCTCGTGCGGCAGCGTCTCCCAGGACGGGAACATCGCGACGGCGTCGCCAAGCACACCTTGCAATTCGGCGGTCAGATCGTCGGCTTCTCGCCCGGTCGCGGTGACCACCAGCAGCGGCCCCGTCTGCGCGAGCGCAGTCGCCACGAACAGCCGAGCGCTGGCCGGGCCGACGAGGGTGAGATCGGCGGGTCTGTCGGCCGCACGGCGGGTCACACCTTGCAGTGAGGGATCCCGTAGCGCCAGCTCAACGAGCCCCGCGATCGGGGTTTGGACATGGGTGGTCCCCGATGCGGTCATGATGCACCCATCCTAGGCAAGCGCCGAAATGCTTGCGGCTCTGGCCAAATAGGCCAGAGCCGGCTCCGCCGAGACCGCCGACCGCCGTTCGCGGTACCACCGGCATGACGGGTGCCCGCGAAAGCGTGACAGAAGCATTCCCGCACCCGTGTTAGCGTTTTGACCAGGATTTACGGTCGAACGGAGGCGCGATGGCAGCGACGATCTCGCTGGTCACCTCGTCGCGCCCGGAAGGTTTGCTAGAGGCGGCGGGCCGGCAGGCCACATCGATCGCCGCGATCAACTCTCAGATCGGCGTGCAGCAGGGCGCGATGACCCAGCTTGGCGGCTGGGAGGGCAGCGCGGCGACGGCGGCGCGGGCTCGGGCCGACAAAGACCTGGCCCGGCAGCGTCAGCTGGTCGGGCGGCTGGAGGCGGCGGGCGCCGCGTTGCGCTCGGGTGGTACCAACCTGACGGCGATGCGGACCCAAATCCTCTCGCTGATGTCGCAGGCGGCCTCGCTGGGTGGGCTGGTATCAGACGACGGAACCGTGCGCCCGCTGGCAGGCAACATGTTGATGACACCGACGCTGGCCGCTGCTTACACCACGACCCTTAAGGCCCTGCTCAACCAGTTCGATGCCGTGGACCAGTCGACGGCGCAGGCTCTGAATACCGCGTTCTGCCCTGCCCCGCAGACGCCTCCACCCGCATTCAAATGGACCGAGGAAGGCCTCTACAACGGCGAGCCCTCCGGGGAGGACATCGACCAGGACGGCGTCGGCGACTGCTATCTGATGGCCACCATCGGAGCCATCGCCCATGCCGACCCGCAGCCCATCAAGGACCGAATCTCGTACGACCCGCAGACGGGTGAGTTCGACGTGACGTTGTGGGACGGCGAGCAGTGGCGACACATCCCCGTCACCCAGGCCGACATCGACGCGAACATCGCCGCCAAAGGCGGCAGCGGCGTCGACACGGCCGACCCGACCAACCCCAACCGCAATGCGGCTCTGTGGCCGGCGGTGATCGAATCGGCCTACGCCAGGATGAAGGAACCCGGGAGGGGCTTCGATGCCATCGAACGGGGCCTGGCGCCCACCGCGATGGAGGCGCTGACCGGGAACGACGGCAAGTGGGTGATCCCCGCGACGGAATGGTTCACCACACAGCACATCGACACGCAGATCACCAAGGCGCTACAGAGTCACCAGCCGGTGACCATGTCGACCAGCCTGTTCACCGGCGACCTCGCAGCCACACACGTCTACGCGGTGGAGGGGATCACCGGAACGGGCAGCGACGCCACCGTGACGGTGCGTAACCCGTGGGGCGCCGACGACGGGCCCGCCGTCATCCACGCGCGTCTCGGCGACCTCATCGGCACCAATCCGCTCGGCGGTCTCGGGCTCGGGCCTACGGCGATGATCAACATCGGACAGATCTGATCGAGGTAACCGAGTGACACGCAAAACTGTTGCCGCGGTGGTGGTGCTGCTGATCGCCGTGGCCGCCGGGGTCGGCGGCTACCGGGTGCTCTACCACCCGTCACAGCAACCGATCCTCAGCGGGCCAAAACCGATCCCCGCCAACAAGCAACTCATGATGCCGGTGACGCCGCTGGGTGACCTGCCCCAGCCCGAACGCACGCGCGTCGCGAACACCTTGCGCGATGCCGCCCACGCGATCGAGCCCGGGTACCGCATCGAGGAGGAGCAGATGTTCGTCCATCCGGGCGGCTGGGATGCACTGAGAAAGCTCAGCGGCGAATATTTCCGCGGCGGGTTCGGATATCGCCAGCACGCCGACTCCGATACGCAGGTGAACGGCCACAGCGTCGATTACCTCGTCTGGCGGGGCGGCTGGCTTCGCAGCCTGATCGATGACCGGATAGTCCTTGCGGTCGAGTATTTCGAGCCACTGAACCCCGGATTTCGCGACAGCTTGCTCGGCTACTTCGTGATGCGGCCTGGCGCCTGACGGCCTATTCGTCATGCAGCTGCGGGTCGTCCTCGAGGTGCATCAACCCGTTCCAGCACAGGTTCACCAGGTGCGCGGCCACCACTTCCTTCTTCGGCTCGCGCACGTCGAGCCACCACTGCGCCGTCATCGATACCGATCCGACCAGCGCCTGCGCGTACAGCGGTGCCATTTCGGGATCCAGCCCGCGGCGGGAGAAGTCGCCGGCCAGGATCGATGACACCTGGTTGACGGCCTCGTTGAGCAGCGTGGAGTAGGTGCTGCCCGACGTGATGGCCGCCGGCGAGTCGCGAATGAGGATGCGAAATCCGTCGGTGCGTTCATCGACATAGGTCAGCAGCGCCAGCGCCACCCGCTCGATGCGCAGCCGGGACCGGTTGTTGGTCATCCTCGTCAGCGACGACGTGATGCCGTCGAGCAACGCCGACATCTCGCGGTCGACCACCACCGCGTAGAGCCCTTCCTTGCCACCGAAATGCTCGTAGACGACGGGCTTGGAGACATTGGCGCGCTGCGCGATCTCCTCGATCGCCGTCGCCTCGTACCCCCGCTCGGCGAACAACGATCGAGCTATCTCGATGAGCTGGTGGCGCCGCTCGGCGCCGGTCATCCGCGCGCGCGGTGCACGCACTTCCTTCTCGGGTGCTGCCACGTCTTTGAGGGTAGTTGGTTCGACTAGCATCACGAGTTGATCAGTCCGTCGTGGTGTAATCGGCAGCACCTCTGATTTTGGTTCAGATAGTTCAGGTTCGAGTCCTGGCGACGGAGCGAGGCTTGCCCGAGCGACTATCGGCACGGAGCTATGGTGACGCGCGGAGGTTCGATTGACAACGCATGGCGAGGCCGCGGTCCTGGTCCTGGCCGCCGGGGCGGGCACCCGCATGCGGTCGGACACCCCAAAGGTGCTGCACACGTTGGCGGGCCGCAGCATGTTGGCGCACGCGCTGCACGCGGTGACCAAGGTGGCGCCGCAGCACCTTGTCGTGGTGGTCGGCCAGCGACCGGGACGCAAGTGGCGCCGGCGATTGCCGAACTGGCGGGCGAACTCGGCCGCACCATCGGCACGCGGTGCAGGACCAACAACTCGGCACCGGGCACGCCGTCGCCTGCGGCCTGGCCGCGCTGCCGGAGGACTACACCGGCATTGTCGTCGTCACCTCCGGCGATGTCCCGCTGTTGGACGCCGACACGCTGGCCGACCTGATCGCCACCCACGGCGCCGAATCGGCAGTCGCGACCGTCGCTGACCACCACGCTGACCGGATCCGACCGGCTACGGCCGCATCCTGCGGACCCAGGACCGCGAGGTCATGGCGATCGTGGAGGATGCCGACGCAACGCCGTCCCAGCAGGCCATCTGCGAGGTCAACGCCGGCGTGTACGCCTTCGACATCGCGGCCCTGCGCTCGGGGCTGAGCCGGCTGCGGTCCCACAACGCCCAGCAGGAGCTCTACCTGACCGACGTGATCTCGATCGTCCGCCAGGACGGCCAGATCGTGCATGCCAAGCATATCGACGACAGCGCGCTGGTCGCAGGAGTCAACGACCGCGTGCAGCTTGCCGAACTTGGGTGCGGAGCTGAACCGGCGGATCGTCGCCACGCATCAGCGCGCCGGAGTGACCGTCATCGACCCGGCCACCACGTGGATCGACGTCGACGTGACCATCGGGCGCGACACCGTCGTCCACCCCGGCACGCAGCTGCTCGGCGCCACCCGCATCGGCGAACGCTGCCAGATCGGCCCGGACACCACGCTGACCGACGTCACCGTCGGCGACCAGGCCGTGGTGGTACGCACCCACGGCGGGCAGTCCGTCATCGGTGACGGCGCAGCCGTCGGGCCGTTCGCCTACCTGCGGCCGGGCACGGTGCTGGGCTCGGCCGGCAAGCTCGGCGCGTTCGTCGAAACCAAGAACTCGACCATCGGCGACGGCACCAAGGTGCCGCACCTGACCTACGTCGGCGACGCCGACATCGGCGAGCACAGCAACATCGGTGCGTCGAGCGTGTTCGTCAACTACGACGGCGAAACAAAGAACCGCACCACCATCGGATCGCATGTGCGGACAGGCTCCGACAACATGTTCGTCGCGCCGGTCACCGTCGGGGACGGCGCATATACCGGCGCGGGCACCGTGGTGCGAGAGGACGTCCCACCCGGCGCGCTGGCCGTGTCGGCGGGCCCGCAGCGCAACATCATGGGCTGGGTGTCGCGCAAGCGGCCTGGCAGCGCCGCAGCCGAGGCAGCGGCAAAGGCCGAAGAGGCCGCCGCAGAAAACGACGACGAGCAGTAAGCGGTCTTCTGCCGTTCGGATTCTGGTAACCCCGCAACGAGCACCCCGACACGCTACGTACCATTAGGCCGATATCGATCCCCGACCGACGAGGGCGCACAGTGGGAACCGAGTGGACCGACAACCGCAAGAATTTGATGCTCTTCTCGGGTCGCGCGCACCCCGAACTGGCCGAACAGGTGGCCAAGGAACTCGACGTTCCGGTCACCGCGCAGACCGCGCGTGACTTCGCGAACGGCGAGATCTTCGTCCGCTTCGACGAATCGGTCCGCGGCTGTGACGCGTTCGTCCTGCAGTCGCATCCGGCTCCGCTGAACAAATGGCTGATGGAACAGCTGATCATGATCGATGCGCTGAAACGCGGCAGCGCCAAGCGGATCACCGCGATCCTGCCGTTCTATCCCTACGCACGCCAGGACAAGAAGCACCGCGGCCGCGAGCCGATCTCGGCGCGGCTGGTCGCCGACCTGCTCAAGACCGCGGGTGCCAACCGCATCCTCACCGTCGATCTGCACACCGACCAGATCCAGGGCTTCTTCGACGGCCCGGTGGACCACATGCGGGCACAGAACCTGCTCACCGGTTACATCGCCGAGAACTACTCCGATCACAACATGGTCGTGGTCTCCCCCGACTCCGGCCGCGTGCGCGTCGCCGAGAAGTGGGCCGACTCGCTGGGTGGCGTGCCGCTGGCCTTCATCCACAAGACCCGCGATCCGCTGGTGCCCAACCAGGTGAAGTCCAACCGCGTCGTCGGCGACGTCAGGGGCAAGACCTGCATCCTGACCGACGACATGATCGACACCGGCGGCACGATCGCCGGCGCGGTCAAGCTGCTGCACGAGGACGGCGCAGGCGACGTGATCATCGCCGCGACGCACGGGGTGTTGTCCGATCCTGCTCCGCAGCGGCTGGCCGAATGCGGCGCACGTGAAGTGATCGTCACCAACACCCTGCCCATCGGCGAGGACAAGCAGTTCCCGCAGTTGACGGTCCTGTCCATCGCTCCCCTGCTGGCCAGCACAATTCGCGCGGTGTTCGAAAACGGTTCGGTGACAGGACTGTTCGACGGGTCGGCATAGATGGCTGCGAAATATAACGCCACCATCTACCACAATCCTCGTTGCACGACCTCGCGCAAGACGCTGGAATTGTTGCGCGACAACGGCATTGAGCCGACCGTCGTCCAATATCTGAAGACGCCGCCGTCACGCGCCGAGCTGGTCAAGATGATCAAGGACGCCGGCATCGACGTGCGTGCCGCCGTGCGTAAGCGCGAGTCACTGTACGACGAGCTCAAACTGGCCGACGCCAGCGATGACGAATTGCTCGACGCCATGGCCGCCAATCCGATCCTCATCGAGAGGCCGTTCGTCGTCACGGCGAAAGGCACCCGGCTGGCCCGGCCGATCGACGCGGTTCGCGAGATTCTGTGAGCTTGCGCCTCCGTATGGTGGCCGTCGCGCTGGTGGCTTTCGCCGCCACCGGCTGCGCCGCGAAAGCGCCTGACTACCAGTCGGTCTGGTCGACTGCACCGACAACCACCACCTCGACGAGCACCGAGCCGCCGGTGCCGCTCGCCGCGTATCTGGAGCAGGAGGGCGTCGACGGTGAGCTCCTCGCGCCTGACAAGCTCACCGATCTCACGGTGACTATGCCGACCCCGCCCGGGTGGCACCCGTACGCGAACCCGAATTTGGCGCCGGGCACCCGCGCCATCGCCAAGGGCGACACCTACCCGGTGGCAATGCTTTTGGTGTTCAGGCTGATTGGCGACTTCGACGTCAACGAGGCCATCAAGCACGGATATGCCGACGCGGAGCTGTCGCAGAACTTCAAGCGCCTCAACGCATCGGCGGACAACTGGAAGGGCTTTCCGTCCTCGATGATCGAGGGCAGCTACGACCTCAACGGGGGTCGGATGCACAGCTACAACCGCATTGTCATGGCCACCGGTGCGCCGCCGCCCAACCAGCGCTACCTCGTTCAGTTCACGGTGACGGGCTACGCGGAGAAGGCGGCGGAGGAGGCGCCGGACATCGAGTCGATCATCGCCGGGTTCAACGTCGCGGTGCCCAACGCCCCCAAGTAATAGCCGCGAAACTGTATTCCAGCAGAGAAAGTACGAGTACGGGCCTGCTGGAATACAGTTTCGGCGCGTTGCGGCCCGCCCATTAGGGTGTTCGCATGAGTGAGTGGACCGCCGCTGATCTGCCTTCATTCGCCGGACGCACCGTCATCGTCACCGGCGCCAACAGCGGCCTTGGCCTGGTTACCGCGCGCGAACTGGCCCGCGTCGGGGCCAAGACCATCCTTGCCGTGCGCAACACCGCCAAGGGCGACGACGCTGCCGCCGGCATGACCGGGGACGTCGAGGTGCGCAAACTCGACCTGCAAGAGCTGGCGTCGGTGCGCGCGTTCGCCGATGGGATCGACGGCGTCGACGTGCTGGTCAACAACGCCGGCATCATGGCCGTGCCGTACGCGCAGACCGTCGACGGGTTCGAGAGCCAGATCGGCACCAACCACCTAGGCCACTTCGCGTTGACGAACCTGCTGCTGCCGAAGATCACCGACCGGGTGGTGACGGTGTCGTCGCAGATGCACGTTTTCGGCTACCTCAGCTTGAAGGACCTGAACTGGAAGGCGCGCCCGTATTCGGCCTGGCTCGCCTACGGGCAGTCCAAGCTCGCCAACCTGCTGTTCACCAAGGAGCTGCAACGCCGACTCGACGCGGCGGGGTCGCGGTTGAAGGCGCACGCCGCGCATCCCGGCTACTCCGCGACCAACCTGCAGGGCAACACCGGAAACCGGCTCGGCACGAGGTTCTGGGACGCCGGCAACCGGTTACTGGCCACCGACGCCGACTTCGGCGCGCGTCAGACGCTGTACGCCGTGTCCCAGGACCTTCCTGGCGACACATTCATCGGCCCCCGGTTCGCGATGCGGGGTCCGACCGGCCCCCACTGGCGCAGCCCGCTGGCGAGCAACGCGGAGAAGGCCACCGCGCTGTGGGAGCTATCCGAGCAGCTCACGGACACTAAATTTCCGCTCTAGGCCGCTAGTACGCTAACCTGGCCGGGCGTCACGGCGAGGGTGGTCACGGCCACCGTTATCGACGGGAGCCCTTCTTTGAAGTTGCGACCCTGGCCGTGCCCGAGAAACGAACGGCAAACAGGAGCAACACCATGGCTAAGACTGCGGAACGCAGCGCCAACAATCTCACCGCTTCCATACGTAGCGAGACCGGCAAGGGCGCGTCGCGCCGCGCCCGGCGCAACGGCAAGGTTCCCGCGGTCCTCTACGGCCACGGCGAAGACCCGCAACACCTGGAGCTAGACGCCCACGACTTCTCGGCCGTGCTCCGTCACTCCGGCACCAACGCCGTGCTCACCCTGGACATCGAGGGCAAGCAGCAGCTCGCGCTGACCAAAGCCCTCGACATCCACCCGATCCGCCGCAACGTCCAGCACGCCGACCTGCTCGTTGTGCGCCGCGGCGAGAAGGTGACGGTCGAGGTCAATGTGGTCGTCGAGGGTGAAGCCGCCACCGGCACCCTGGTCACCCAGGACACCAACAGCATCGAGATCGAGGCCGACGTACAGTCGATCCCCGAACAGCTCACCGTCTCCGTCGAGGGCGCCGATATCGGTACCCAGTTCACCGCCGGCTCGATCACGCTGCCCTCCGGTGTCACCCTGGTGTCGGATCCCGAGATGCTGGTCGTCAACGTCGTAACGGCGCCGACTGCCGAGGATCTCGAGGGCGAGGGTGCCGGCGAGGCCGCCGAAGAAGGCGCAGCCGCCGAGGGCGAAGCGGCCGAAGGGGCCGAGGGCGAAGCCGACGAGGCGCCCGCCGAGGACTCCGACTAAGCGGCTCCGTCACTCGACATGGCCGAGCCGTCCCCCTACCCTCCGGGTGGGTGGGCCCCCAGCTTGCGAGGGGAGCACCCCCAGCTGGTGGTGGGCCTGGGCAATCCCGGGCCCAACTACGCCAAGACCCGGCACAACCTCGGCTTCGTCGTCGCCGACCTGCTTGCCGCACGCATGGGGTCGAACTTCAAGGTGCACAAGAAGTCTGGCGCCGAAGAGGTGACCGGCCGGCTTGCCGGCTGCCCCGTGGTGCTGGCCAAGCCGCGGTGCTACATGAACGAGTCGGGGCGGCAGGTGGGCCCGCTGGCGAAGTTCTATTCGGTGCCGCCCGCAGACATCGTGGTGATCCACGACGAGCTCGACATCGAGTTCGGGCGCATCCGTCTCAAGTTCGGCGGCGGCGTGGCCGGCCACAACGGGCTGCGCTCGGTGGCATCTGCATTGGGCACCAACGACTTTCAGCGTGTCCGCATCGGGATTGGCCGCCCGCCCGGGCGCACCGAAGGCGCGTCGTTCGTACTCGGTAATTTCACCGCCGCCGAGAAACGCGAGGTGCCGACGATCTGCGAGCAGGCCGCCGACGCCACCGAACTGCTGATCGCCCAGGGTCTGGAAGCGGCGCAGAACACCGTGCACGCCTGGGGCTAGTGCCTCACCCCTGGCTCTGACCGGCCAGCGTATTGATGGGTGCCTGGGTGGTGAGCCGTTCGGCGACGAATTGCGCTGCCTGCGTTGTCAATCCAGACTGGACATAGAGGCTGTGCGCGGGGACGTCATTGCCGTCGGAGCACACCGGGTCGGCACCGTTGCACAGGTCGGCTGTCTTGTATCCGTAATGGGGGCTCAACGCGGTCAGTGGGCCGCCAAGGAGCCGGATGGACGGGTTGCCGAACACGGCCACCGCGGCGACATGGTCGGCGGCGTTGTCCGGCAGTGGATTGGTGAACCCGAACATTGGCTGGGTGGCCACGGTGATGATGTCGATCACGGCTGCCCCCTGGGAGTACCCGCCGAGCACAATCTCGGTGTCGGGGCAGGACGTCACGACGTTCTGAACGAACGCACTGGCGTCATTGGCGCCTTCGGCAGCGCGCATGAAGTCCCGGGTCGCGGGGTAGTTGACGGCGTATACGGCGACCGATTTGCCACCCAGCAGCGGGCGCAGCGCGTCGACGAACGCCTGGCCGACCCGCCCTGTGCCGTCCGGCTCGCCCGTCCCGCGTGCGAACACCACCTGGACGTCTGAACACTGATCCGCCTGCGCTGAGGCGATATTCGTCCCGCCAGACGGAAGCAAAGCGGGTGCGACCAACGTCACACCCGAAATCAACACTGCCGCAATGATGATCAGCAGCCGACGCAGCCGCGGTACGGTTCCGGTCTCGGCGCGAGACGCCGCCACATCGACCATCTTCATGCATTGGTAAACGACCGATCGGCGAGAAAGTATTCCGCTCGCCGCCCCTCGGCCGCTGCACGCCTCGGGTTAGTGGCCGCCGATCCCGCTGTCGACCACCTTCACCCGCTTGTGCGGATACCGGCGTTCGGCGTGCGCCTTGGCCGCTGAGTTCGGCAGCACGTAGAGCGTTTCCTTCTTCTCCTGCAGCGGTTTGAGCACCAGATCCATGAAGCCCTTGCGATCGTCGAGGTAAGGCTCGATGACGTCCTCGCCGGCCGGGCACACCGCCAGGCAGTAGGCGGCCTTGTAGTTCGCCTTGAACGACAGGCTCTGCCACATCGACGCGTTCTCGGAATCGCTGACGCGGGACCGAAAGTCGGAAGCGTCGGCGCTGTCGGCGATGGTCTGCGCCCAGTCGGTGAAGCCGCCCATGAACTCGCGATAGTTGTGTACCGAGCAGGCGATGAAGTCGAAGTCGCCGTCCTTCTTGATGGCGCCGACCGGGCAGGCCGCCACGCACAGCTTGCACTCCAGGCACGGCGAATAGTCCAGCGGCTCACCGTAACTGGTAATCGGTGCGGCGACCAGGATCGTGCCGAGCAGGATGAAGTTGCCGAACTTCGGGTGGATCACGTTGCGGTGGATGCCCATCACGCCCAGGCCCGAGGCCACGGCGACGGGCTTGTGCGCCACCACCCAGATGCGGCCGGGGAACCTGTCCATCTCCATCGGAAACGACATCGACGGGTTGATGGCGCGGTAGCCGGCGTCCTGGAGCGCGCGGGTGATGCGGTGCGCCGCCTCGTTCATGATCTCGCCGCTGCGGTGGAACTCCTGGTTGGCGACGCTGCGCGCGGTCGAGCGGACGTTGTCGCGGTTCATCTTGACGACCAGTGAGATGTAGCTCTGCGTGCCGGGCAGCGCCGCGTCGACGTGTTCACGCTCGGGGGCCAGGTCCGGGTTGTCGATGCTGGCGAATGCGACGTCGTCAGCGCCCGCGTCGAGGCACACCTGACGCAGCCAGTCGGCGTTGATGGCGCCCGGTTTTTCGGTCTTGCGCGCCCGCACCTTCCGCACCGTCGGGTGGTCGGCGAGCCTGTCCGTCGTCATACTGGGTATAGTACACAATACTCAGAGGTTCCGGCCGCGGCGATGTGCCGTAAAAAACCGCGCCTCAGCCGTAAAGAAACTGTTCGGGGCGCAAGCCTTGCGCGCCGTTGCAGGTACACCTGAGGCATGGACGACGAACGGACAGGCTCCGGTCTGCTGCGCCGGGGCTGGCTGCGGCTGATCGACGGTGACCGTCCCTGGGGCTCGATCGACATCAAACCGGACCGCTTCGGGGTGACGCGGTATCGCCTGGTGGTGTACCCGCCGGGTATCAGCGAGTCCGAGCGGCGACGGGTCCGCGTGGCGCGGGGGTGGCCGCTGTGGGGTGCGCTGGTGTGGGTCGTGGGCGAAATCTGGCTCAGCCACGTGACCGGACCATGGACGGCCCTCGCAATCTCGACGGCTGCCTACCTCGGCTCAGGCTTGGTCTCCGTCGCGATGGCCGGTCCGGTGCGCAGAATGGTGCGCACCATGGCGGCGATGGTGATGGTGGGCCACCACGACCCGGCCTCGGTGGCCGCCCGAGACAAGCTGGAAACACTCGCGGCGGTGCTGATGGAAGCCGACGAACGACTCGTACGAGGACAGTTCTCGCCGGCCGAGTATGAGATGACATGGTGGCGGGTGTACGACCAGATGGAATCGGACCGCACCATCAGCGCTGCCTAGCCTGCGGTGCGACGGGCGTAGGCGCGCAGCGCGAACGGGCACCGATGATCAGGAGATCGTGAAACTCCTCGAGCAGCTCGGCATAACGCGCCCGATCATCAAGGGCAACCGCCAGATGGCACGCCACGGGGATTGGCCGGATTCATCGCGGACCTTCACACGCTGGGCTTCGCCGACGGGGTGACGCTGCTTCCGCTGCGCGCGGCCGACAACGCCGACCGCATCATCAACCATGTGCTTCCGATGCTCGGACTCGACGTCGCCCGGCTCTCGGCCTGACCAACCTTCGCGAAACTGTATTCCGCGACGGGTCTACTCGCGAAACGCGTTGCGGAATACAGTTTCGCGGCAGTGGGGCCTTACGTGACCAGCGAGACCGAGGTGGATCGGCGCAGCTTGCCCGACGGGGTCTTGGGGATGCTGCCCGGGCCGAGCACCACGACGTTGCGCGGCCGCACGTCGACCTCGGCCACCACTTCGTGGGCGACCTGATGCTCGATGCGGCGCACCTCGGTCGGGTCCTGCCAGGCGTTGGACTCGACGGCGACGGCGAAGGTTTCGCGCGAATGGCCGGCGTCCAGCCGCACGGCGACGGCACAGCCGGGGCGAACCCCCTCGACGCGGCCTGCGGCGCGCTCGATGTCGGTCGGGTAGATGTTGCGGCCGGCCATGATGATGACGTCCTTGACGCGGCCGCACACCACGATATGGCCTTCATCGGTGATGTAGCCCAGGTCGCCGCTGTCGTACCAGCCGTGCTCGTCCTGGGCCGGGATGAAACCGCCCATGGTGATGTAGCCGGGCGTCAGCGGCTCGCCGCGCAGCTCGATGACGCCGACGCCGCGCGGCGGCATGACGTTGCCGTGTTCGTCGATGACTCGAGCCTCGAGGCCTTCGAGCAGCGGACCCAGCGAGGCCAGCCTGCGGGTGTTGCCCTTGGTGGCGGGCACCGCGCGGCGCAGCGCGGCCAGCAGGTCGGCGTCGACCTCGTCGACGACCAGCCCGGCCCCGCACTCGGAGAACGACACGGCGAGCGTCGTCTCGGCCATGCCGTAGGCCGGCAGGATCGCGTCGGGCCGCAGGCCGAACGGCTTGCCCGCATCGATGAGGTCCTCGACGTCGGCGGGCTCCACCGGCTCGGCGCCCGACAGCGCGAACCGCAGCGTCGACAGGTCGAACTCACCCGGCTTGGCCTGCCTGCGCAGCCGCTTGGCGAACAGCGCATAGGCGAAGTTCGGCGCCGCGGTCATGGTGCCCTTGTACTTGTCGATGAGCCGGGCCCACAGCAGGGTGTCGCGCAGAAAGTCCAATGGGGTGACCTTGACCAGTTCGGCCCCGAAGTACATCGGGATGGTCAGGAAGCCGACCATGCCCATGTCGTGGAAGCAGGGCAGCCAGCTCACCATGACGTCCGTGTCGACGTCGTAGTCGGCGCCGATGAACATCGCCTCGGCGTTGGAGTAGATGTTGCGGTGGGTGATCTGGACCGCCTTAGGAGATCCAGTGGAACCCGACGTCAATTGCATCAGCGCGAGGTCATCCTCGCCGACCTCGATCGGATCGACGGGGTCGTTCGCCAGCAGTTCGGCGACGGACAGGACCGTGATGCCCTTCTCCTCCAGCACCGGGATGGCGGCGGTGAACGGCTCGGACACGATGATGGCCTTGGCCTCGATCATGCCGATGACGGTGATGGTGTCCTCGGCCCAGATCATCAGGTCGGTGCGAGGGGTCGGCTGGTGCAGCATGGTCAGGCTCGCGCCGCGCATCCACAGGCCCTGCGCGGTCGGGGCGATCTCAACCGGGAGGCCGGCCAGCACGCCCACCGCGTCGCCGTGGCCGACACCCGCGGCGGCCAGGCCGCCTGCGATGCACCGGGCGCGCTCGTGGACCTCGCCCCAGGTATGGCGGATAGGCTCGTGCGGTTCACCGGTGACCATGCCCGTTGCGACCGTGCGGGCGTTGCGGTACATCTTCTCGGTGAATCTGCTCACGACAACCTCCTCGGTTCCGGCGCAAATGCCCGGGAGTAATGCTCCGCCTGATAGAGGCCACTTCTGCGGAGGCGCGCACACAATTGGGGAGCGGTTAAATCTCGAACCGGTGATGCGCTAAAGAGCTTGCGCATGGTTGCCGGAGCCGCAGTGCCGGACCTTGCTCTATATCCGGCGAATCGCCCACCGAGGTTGGCGGTGGGAGAAGCAGCCGCGTCCATTGCTTGACCGGTAGTTTTCACCGCAGATCATCTTAAGCAACTCTTAAGTAGCTGCCAAACTCTCGCGAGAATTGAGGCCTGGGTCACACTCAAGTTGTAATCAAACAGAGGTCGACGGAGCCGGCACGACCCGGGCGCCGTGGACCGGCCCGCTGGCCACCCGTACCGTCCGGCATACCCCGGCCCCGGCCAGCTGCGCGCCGACATCGATCGCGGACGCGGCCGAGGCGCACAGGAAGGCGCACGTCGGCCCGGACCCCGACACGATCCCGGCCAGCGCGCCGGCCTCCGCGCCGGCACGCAGCGTGCGGCGCAGCCCGGGGTCGAGGCTCACCGCCGCCGGCTGAAGGTCGTTTCCCAGCAGCGACGCCAGCTCGGTCGGGTCGCCCGATGCCAGGGCGGCCAGCACCGGCTCGGGATCCTCCAACCGCGGCGGCTGGTCGCGGCCCGAACCGGCCGTCTCGCGCAGCCGGTCGATCTCTGCGAAAACCGCCGGCGTGGACAGCCCGCCCTCGGCGAAGGCGAGCACCCAGTGAAACGTGCTGCGGGCGAGCACCGTCGCCAACTCCTCGCCCCGGCCGGTGCCGAGGGCGGTGCCACCGTGCAAGGCGAACGGGACGTCGCTGCCGAGCTGGGCGGCCAACGCGTGCAGATCGCGGCGCGGCACACCGAGCTCCCACAGCGTGTTGATCCCCACCAGCACCGCCGCCGCGTCGGCGCTGCCGCCCGCCATTCCCCCGGCCACCGGGATGGATTTCTCGATCGAGATCGCGACGTCCGGAGCGCGCCCGACATGCTCGGCCATCAACTCAGCCGCCTGCCAGGCCAGATTGCGCTCGTCGGTGGGCAGGGACTCGACCCCCTCGCCGGACATTTCCAGGGACAACAAGTCAGCGTTGCGCACGGTGATCTCGTCCAGCAGCGACACGGCATGGAAGACGGTGGTCAGCTCGTGAAAACCGTCATCGCGGCGGTCACCCACGCCCAGGTAGAGATTGACCTTGCCCGGAACCCGCACGGTGACCGACCCGGTGGGGACCCACTCGGATGCGGTGTTTCCGTCGGAGGCAGACACGGCACGACACTATCTCTCACCAGCTGAAGGCCGCTGACAAAACCCTAGTCTGGGTGGGTGCTTTCGCCCGGTGATCGGTTTGAGGGCTACGTCATTGAAGCCGCCCTCGGCCATGGCGGGTACGCGACGGTCTATCGAGCCCACCACACCGCAGGAGCCGACCGCGCGATCGCACTGAAAGTGCTCGACGAGCAGCATCGGCACCAGGCCCAACTCGCCCGTCTGCGCCGGGAATTCGAGTTCGCCCATCAGCTCGACCACCCCCACATCGTCCGCATGTACGAGCGCGGGCCGGGTTGGCTTTCGATGGAGCTTCTCTCCGGAGGCACCGTCGCAGTCCTGTCGACGGTGCCACAGCGCCTTGCCGCACTAACGCAGATCGCCGACGCCCTCGACTACATACACAACCGCGGAATCGTGCACTGCGACGTCAAACCGTCCAATATCCTTGTCCAGCAGGACTTTTCCCGCAACGGCGCCGCACTCATCGATTTCGGTGTCGCCCTTTCGATCACGGATGACATCGGCTATCGCGCCACCCACGTTGAGGCGTCCCTGCCGTATTCCGCGCCGGAGCTGCTCACCGGCCATGCGCCTTCCGAAGCCACCGACGAGTACGCGCTGGCGTGCACCGCGGTTGAACTGATCACGGGTTCGCCGCCATTCACCGCAACTTCGCAGTTGGGCTTGATCGGCGCTCACCTGAACAATGCTCCGCCGCGCCGATCACGTGAAATCGATTGGCTGCCGCGTGTTTTCGATTCGATACTGGCAAAAGCCATGGCGAAGAGCCCGGAGAACCGCTATCAATCCTGCCGCGAACTCATGTCGCTGATCACTCGCGCGTTGCGGTAGCTCGTGTCAAATCCCTTTGTAGCTGGGGCTTCAGATCGCGTGGACGTGTGACGGTTGCTCTTCCGCCTTCACCGCGGCAGCGGCGCGGCCGAGCTGCTGCCCCTTGACCCTTGGCTCGTCCCACTCCCCCGAGCGCTGCAGTAGCCGGACGAAGTCCGCGACGCTCAAAGTCTCACCGCGGCGCGACGGGTCGATGCTGGCGGCGAGCAGCCGGCGGGCCGACTCGTTGCCCGTGCCCGCCCACTCGGCGAACGCGTTGCGCGAGGTCTTGCGCCGCTGCGCGAAGGCAACGTCGATCAGTCCGAACACCTGCTGACGGAACTCGGGATCGGTCGGCCAGGGCGACGCTTCGTGCCGGTCGACGCGCACGAGCCCGGAGTACACCCGCGGAATCGGCCAGAACACCGTCGGCGACACCATGCCGTAGCGGCGGACATTGCCGTAGAACCGGAGCTTGACGCTGGGCACGCCGTAGTCCTTTCCGCCCGGTTCGGCGGCGAGGCGCTCGGCGACCTCGGCTTGCACCATGACCATCACCGTCCGGATCGACGGGAACTCGGCGAGCAGGTGCAGCAGCGCAGGGACGGCCACGTTGTACGGCAGGTTGGCGACCAGCGCCGTCGGCTCCTCGGCCAGATCGGGCCGCTTCACTGTCAGGATGTCGCGGTTCAGCACGGTCAACCGGTGGATCTCACTGTGCGAATGCTCGGCGATGGTCTTGGGCAGCTGTCGGGCCAGCACCGGATCGATCTCCACCGCCGTGACCCGTGCGCCCCGGTCGAGCAGGCCCAACGTCAGGGAACCCAGCCCAGGACCGACCTCGAGCACGTGGTCATGACGGTTGACGCCGGAGGCCGAAACAATGCGCCGAACGGTATTGGCGTCGTGAACGAAGTTCTGGCCGAAAGACTTGCGCGGCCTGAAATCAATCTCTTTCGCCAGATGTCGTATCTCGGTCCGCCCGAGTAGTCGAATAGTCAGCGCGCCCCAACCCTCCCGCTACAAACGGGCCAAGCACCCCATCCTTGCCGCGCCCGAGTGACTTCAGCAATCGCGATCTGTTCTTCTCTTGTTGCTAGATCTGCCCTCGGAGCATACCTCAGACCACCTTGTCGTTCCCAGGTGTTTTGTTCAAATTGGACACCACCGTAGAAACCGTTGCCCGTGTTGATGGCCCAATTACCTGTCGATTCGCACTGCGCCAGCGCGTCCCATTGGGCACCATTGGAGACCGGCGGCACCTCGGTTCCGGGCTTGGCGCCGACGCGAAGCATGCCATCGCGGGCGGGGATAACAACGACATTGGCTACTGGCAGCCTACCGGTTTCGACGCCGTTGACCTTTGCGATGGCAAAAGTTACGTCCTGCGTTCCGGGCATCCCCGGATCGTCGACGACCTGACGGCTCATGTTCATGGTCACGTCTTCGACGCGCCTGTTGTTCGGCGCCAGCGGGACGCGCTGGGTTACCTTGTCGATCCGGATTCGCGTGACCAGGATCTGCATGCCGTCGACGACGGGCGAGCCCGCGGCGGGCACTACTGTGTCGCGCTGCTCGAGTGGCACGCCGGCGGCCTCCAGTAGAGCGGCCACGCTCGGCGCCGCCAGACGAACTGTGCGGATCACTCCGGCGTCGTTGAGCTGCACGTTTTTGGCGCTGATGACGGGCAGCGACATGCCGGCCAACGGGACGCGGCTGCCGCGCGAGGCCGCGGCGGGCGCCTTATCGGTCATCTCCAGCTGCGCGAGTGCCTCGTCAACAGTCGAGGCCGTTGTCCAGACCTGCCGCGTGCCCTGGCCGTCCAGGGAGACCTGCAGCGGCCGGCTGCGGCGCAGCACGATGGTGTCGGACTGGTGCACCGGCTGATCGGCGGCCGGGAAGAGGTCGTCGCGTTCACCGACGTCGAACCCGTTCTCCTCGACGACATCGATGACCCGCGACTTCATGGTCGGCACGGTGACGGATGCGCCGTCGACGGTCAGCTTGACGGTCTTGTGTGCGGTGACGGCGTACCCGCCGGCAAAGGTGAGCGCGAGCAGCATCGCACCGACCACGAGCCGCAGCATGGGCGAGCGCGTGTCATGGAGCTTGTTCAAAATATTCAAAACGTGGTTCATCCCGACTATCGGCCTGAGCGGCTGGCCTGCCTTCGATCACAAGACGGTAACGAATAGGCCTAGGTCCGGCAACTCGCCAGCCCATAGGCACGTACGGCCGTCGTAGTACTTTCCCTCGCAATGTCTTCTGCAGGGCGATCGACAACCTCGGCGAGCGCCCGCACAGTGTAGGGCAAGCAATAGGGCTCGTTGGGGGCCCCGCGGTACGGGTGCGGGGTCAGAAACGGCGCGTCGGTTTCCACGAGCAGAAGCTCGGGCGGGATCAGCTGGGCGGCTTCGCGCAGCCCTTTGGCGCTTTTGAAGCTGACGGTGCCGGACAGGCTCAGCAGCCAGCCGGAGTCCACGCAGGTTCGCGCCATCGCTGCGTCGGAGGAGAAGCAGTGGAAGATCACCGTTTGCGGAGCGCCCTCGGCGCGTAAGACGTCGAGCACCTGCGCGTCGGCGTCGCGGTTGTGGATCATCAGCGGCTTGCCCGTGCGCTTGGCCAAGTCGATGTGCCAGGCGAAGGCCTCGGCCTGGTCGGCAGGCTCGGCGCAGCCGTGGAGCTTGCCCGGCCAGTACATGTCCATGCCGGTCTCGCCGATCGCCACCACGCGCGGATGGCCGGCCAGCCGTTCGACGATGGCCTTGGCTTCGTCGGTGAGTGCGTTGGCACGCGTCGGGTGGAGGGCCACGGCCGCGTACACCCGGGGGTCGGCGTCGGCGGCGTCGGTCACCCAGCGGGCCGATGCCAGGTCGTCGGCGATGGTGACGACGGCCTGCACGCCGACCGCCGCGGCGCGGTCCACGATCGCGCGGACGCTCTGGGCGTCGGTGGCGCCGCAGGCGTCGAGGTGGGTGTGGGCGTCGATCAACGGAACCAGCGGCTCCGGGGCGGGCGGCGCCGGGCGCTTCTGATTCACGCCAACACAATAGGGTGGACGCAAATGAGCACGCCTTACTACATCACCACAGCCATCGACTACCCGAACGGTGCACCCCACATCGGGCACGCGTACGAGAAGATCGCGACCGACGCGATCGCCCGGTTCAAGCGCCTCGACGACTTCGACGTCCGCTTCCTGACGGGCACCGACGAGCATGGCCAGAAGATGGCCGAAACGGCCGCCGCGGAGGGTGTCGACACCGCCGAGTTGGCGCGTCGTAACTCTGACGTATTCCAGCGGCTTTATGAAAAGCTCAACATCTCCTTCGACCGGTTCATCCGCACTACCGACGAGGACCACATCGAGGCCTCCATCGACATCTGGAACCGGATGAACGCGGCCGGCGATATCTATCTGGACAACTACGCGGGCTGGTACTCGGTGCGCGACGAGCGGTTCTTCACCGAAGCGGAGACGTCCATCGGCGCCGATGGCACCCGGATCGCCACCGAGACGGGCGCACCAGTGACCTGGATGGAGGAGCAGACCTACTTCTTCCGGCTGTCGGCATATGCGGACAAGCTGCTGGCGCACTATGAATCGCATCCCGAGTTCATCCAGCCCGACGTACGGCGCAACGAGGTACTCAGCTTCGTCTCCGGCGGGCTGCGTGACTTCTCAATCTCGCGCACCACGTTCGACTGGGGTGTGCCGGTGCCCGACCATCCCGACCACGTCATGTACGTGTGGGTCGACGCGTTGACCAATTATTTGACGGGCGTCGGCTATCCCGACACTGGGTCTGATGCGTTTCGCCGCTACTGGCCCGCCGATCTGCACATGATCGGCAAGGACATCATCCGGTTCCATACGGTGTACTGGCCGGCCTTCTTGATGTCGGCGGGAATCGAGTTGCCGCGCAAGGTGTTTGCGCACGGCTTCGTGCTCAACCGCGGCGAGAAGATGAGCAAGTCGGTCGGCAACGTCGTCGACCCTGTGGCATTGGTCGACACATTCGGCGTCGACCAGGTGCGGTACTTCCTGCTACGGGAGGTGCCTTTCGGGCAGGACGGCAGCTACAGCGAAGAGGCGATCATCAGTCGCATCAACGCCGACCTGGCCAACGAGCTGGGCAATCTGGCGCAACGCTCGCTGTCGATGGTCGCCAAAAACCTGGACGGAATCGTTCCGGAGCCAGGCGATTTCACTACCGAGGACACGGAATTGGTGAAGGCCGCCGATGCGCTCATGGAGCGGGTGCGCGGCCATTTCGACGCGTGCGCCATGCATCTGGGGCTGGAAGCGATCTGGTCGGTGCTCGGCGCGGCCAACAAGTACTTCTCCGCACAGGAGCCGTGGGTGCTACGCAAAACCGATGTCGAGCGCTTCCGCACCGTGGTCTACACGACGTTGGAAACCGTGCGAATCGCGGCGCTGCTGAGCCAGCCGGTGATGCCCGAGTCATCGGGGAAGCTGCTCGACCTGCTGGGCCAGCCCGAGGATCAGCGGTCCTTCGCGGCCGTCGGCCGCCGTCTGAAGCCGGGCACGCCGCTGCCGGCCCCGGTCGGCGTGTTCCCGCGCTATCAGGTGGACTGACTTTCCTTGCGCGAGCAGACACAAAGTGCCCCTAAATCGCGGCGTGTTGGGGCACTTTGCGTCTGCTCGCCGGAGAAAGGTGAGTGATGCGCGTCACGTTTTGTCACGTGTTGACGATCAGCGGTGTCTCGAGGGCATGACTGATCACAACGCAACCACCAACGTCGTCGTCATCGGCGGCGGATACGCAGGAGCAACAGCTGCCAACCATCTACGGATGGGCGCTGGCCTGAACATCACCTTGGTCAACCCCCGGCCGAAGTTCGTCGAGCGGATCCGCCTGCACCAGCTGGTGGCAGGCACCAGCGAGGCCACCGCTGATTACGGCATCCTGCTCGGCGAGGGCATCCAGCTGGTCGTGGACAACGCCACCCGCATCGACACCGCCTCACGCACGGTGCAGTTGGCGTCGGGCCGCGCGCTGGACTACGACTACGTCATCTACGCGGTCGGCAGCACCGGAACGACGCCCGCTGCAGTACCCGGCGCGGCCGAATTCGCTTACCCGGTTGCCGAATTCGAGCTTGCAAAGAAGCTGCGCGCCAAGCTCGATGAGTTGCACCCCTACGCACCGGTCACCGTAGTCGGAGCGGGACTCACCGGCACCGAGACGGCCGCCGAACTGGCCGAGCAGGGCCACAAGGTCACGCTCGTCTGTGGCGGAATGCTCGTGCCGACGCTGAGTGAGCCGGGCCGCCGGTCGATCGCAAAGTGGCTGGCCAAGCACGACGTCGCCGTACTCGAGGACGACGTGGTGGCGGAGGTCCGCCCGGATGCGGTGGTCTTCGCCGACGGCGCAGTGCGTCCCAGCGCGGTCACCGTATGGACGGCGGGCTTCGGCGTGCCGGTGCTGGCCGCCGAGAGCGGGCTGCGCACCGACGCGCTGGGCCGGTTGCTCACCGACGAGACGCTGACCAGTGTCGACGATCCCCGCATCGTGGCCGCGGGCGACGCCGCAGCACCATCAGGCCAGCCGCTGCGGATGAGCTGCCAAGCGGCGGGGCCGCTGGGTGCGCAGGCCGCCAACACCGTGCTGAGCCGCATCGCCGGCAACGAGCCGGCCGTCCTCGATCAGGCGTTCGTGGGATCTTGCGTCAGCCTGGGCCGTCGCGCAGGCACCATCCAGTTCGCCCGCAAGGACGACACGGCGGTGAACTTCTACCTCGGTGGCCGGCTGGCTGCCTCGGTGAAGGAGGCGATCTGCAAGGGCACGCTGTGGGGGATCCGACGCGAGGCCCGCAAGCCCGGCTCCACGTTCGTGTTAAAGGGCGGCCCGCGACCGTCGCAGCCAGCATTCGTCACCGAGGTGGTCACGGAATCGTGACCACCTCCGAACACGCCGAGCGGTTCACGCACCTGCGGCCGCTGCTGTTCACGATCGTCTACGAAATACTCGGTTCCGCAACCGAATCCGACGATGTGCTGCAGGACAGCTACCTGCGGTGGGCGGAAGTGGACCTGACGACGGTGCGGGATACGAAGTCGTATCTCGCACAGCTGGTGACCCGCCAAGCGCTCAATGCACTTCGGGCGGGCGCCCGTCGCCGCGAGGACTACATCGGCCCGTGGCTGCCCGAGCCGTTGCTGCTCGACGATCGCGATGCCTCGGCCGATGTGGTGCTTGCCGAATCGGTGTCGATGGCGATGCTGGTGTTGCTCGAGACGCTGACCCCCGACGAGCGGGCAGTATTCGTGCTGCGTGAGGTGTTCGGCTTCGACTACGACGAAATCGCCGGAGCGGTAGGGAAATCCGTAGCGACGGTGCGCCAGGTGGCGCACCGTGCCCGGGAGCATGTGCAGGCGCGGCGCAAGCGGTTCGAGCCCGTCGACGCCGCCATGACCACGCAAATCACCGAGCAGTTCATGACCGCGGCCACCACCGGCGACATGGAGGGCCTGCTCTCGATGCTCGCGCCGGACGCCACCTGGACCGCCGACAGCGGCGGCAAGGCCACCGCGGCGCGCCGGCCTATCATCGGCGCGAAGAAGATCGCCAATGTGATGATCGGCTTGTTCCGCTTCGCGCGACGCATGCCGGACGTCCGGTTCGAGTCGGTCAACTGCAATGGGGCCCCGGGGTTCGTCGTTTACAGTGGCGACCACCTCGAAGGCGTTTTCACGGTCGAGATCATCGACGGCAAGATCGCCAACTTCTACGCCATGCGCAACCCCGAGAAGCTGGCCGGGATCGCAGTCCCGCGCACCATCAGCCGCTAGCCCTCTGTCAGGCTTACTCGGTGCGGATCGAGCGCCTCGGCGACCTGGGCAGTGCCCCTGCGGTGCTGCGCGCTGTCGCCGACGCGGCTGTCGGTCACGGCCTGCCACCGCCGGCCGCGTTGATCGGCGAATGGTTCGGCTCCGGGGCGGTCATCGCCCCGTCGTTGGCAGTCTTCCCCGTGGATGTCGGTGAGGTGTTTGATATCTCGCCAGGCGATTCCGCCGACGCCGTCGGGGGTGGGTGGTTCGGCTACCTGTCGTATCCGGATGCTGGCGCCGACGGGCTTGGACCGCGGGTTCCGGAGGCGGCAGGCGGCTGGTCGGACTGCGTGCTACGCCAGGATTGCGACGGCCACTGGTGGTATGAAAGCCTCTCCGGCGCACCGCTTTCGGAGTGGATAGCCGAGGCACTGCAGTCTTCGGCTTCGACGCGACACTGCACCATCACGTGGGGCGACGCTGACCGCGACGCGCACCGCCACGGCGTGCTGGAATGCCTTGAGGCGATCGCGGCGGGCGAGGTCTACCAGGCGTGTGTGTGCACGCAGTTCGTCGGCCGGCTCGAGGGTGCGCCCGTCGACTTCTTCCTCGACGCCGTCGAACGCACCTCCCCCGCACGCGCGGCCTACCTGGCCGGCGACTGGGGCTCGGTGGCGTCGCTGTCGCCCGAGCTGTTCCTGCGGCGGCGTGGTGAGGCGGTGACGTCGAGCCCGATCAAGGGCACGCTGCCGCGTCATGCGGATCCGTCGGCGCTGCGCGCGTCGGTCAAGGACGTCGCGGAGAACATCATGATCGTCGACCTGGTGCGCAACGACCTGGGCCGCGTCGCCGTCACCGGATCGGTGACCGTGCCCGAGCTGCTGGTGGTGCGGCCCGCACCCGGGGTGTGGCATCTGGTGTCGACGGTGTCGGCGCGGGTCGAGGTCGACATGCCGATGGCGGCGGTGCTGGACGCGACCTTTCCGCCGGCATCGGTAACCGGGACACCGAAGATGCGGGCCCGTGAACTGCTGGCCGGGTGGGAGCCGCGTCGCCGCGGAGTCTATTGCGGCACAGTCGGTTTGGCGTCACCCATCGCGGGCTGTGAGCTCAACGTGGCGATCAGAACGGTGGAGTTCGATGCGTCCGGCAACGCGGTCCTCGGCGTCGGTGGCGGCATCACCGCCGATTCCGATCCCGACCGCGAATGGGACGAGTGCCTGCACAAGGCCGCACCGGTCATCGGTGCCAGGCGTACCGCCGGCAGCGTTCGATGAGAATTCCGGCCGGGCGACCCCCTTAGGGCCGTGAGCGCAGAACCGCATCGTAAAGCTCGCGGCGTGACGGGGAGCCCGGATTGGCGGCGACCACCTGCGCGCACGCGTCCTTGACTCGCATGCCGTCGTCGACGAGCGCGTTGACGTCGGCGACAAGAGTCGGCAGGTCGGCCCGTGGCGTGGCGCCCGCGAGGACGACGGTGATCTCACCGAGTACGCCGTCGTCCGCCCACGCGGCGAGCTCGGCCAGCGTGCCCCGAATGACCTCCTCGTGCGTCTTGGTCAGCTCGCGGCAGACCACGGCGCGTCGCTCCGGCCCGAGTTCGTCGACCGCGTCGCGGAGGCAGGCGGCCAGCCGTCGCGGTGATTCGAAGAACACGCACGTGCGCGGTTCGGCGGCCACCGTCTTGAGCCAGGTGATCCGCGCCGCATGTTTGCGCGGCGCAAAGCCCTCGAAGCAGAACCTCTCCGACGGCAGCCCCGACACGGCCAGCGCGGTCGTCACCGCCGACGGCCCGGGCAGGCAGGTGATCTGAAGACCCGCGTCGAGGCAGGCGGCCACCAGGCGATAGCCCGGGTCACTGATCAATGGCATGCCCGCATCGCTGACCAGCAGGACCGTCGCGCCGCCCTTGATGTCATCGACCAGCGCCGGCACCCGCGACGCCTCGTTCTGGTCGAACAGGCTGACCAACTTTCCAACCAGCCTGACGTCAAGGGCCTGGGCCAGGATCCGGACCCGCCGGGTGTCCTCCGCGGCGACCACGTCGGCGCTGCCCAGGGCGCTGACCAGCCGCGCAGAGGCGTCCGACGGCTGGCCCAGCGGCGTAGCGCCGATAAGTAGTCGGCCGGGGCTCATTCCGCACAGCCTACGATCGCAGGCGTGACCGCCCCCGCCGATGAACTCGTTGCCAAGGGTCGCGCGGTCCCAGTCATCAGCCCCGCACCCCTGGTGCCGGTCGCCGACTTTGGGCCGGTCGACCGGTTGCAAGGCTGGGCGATGACCGCTGTCATCACGGCGCTGGCCGCGGTGACGCGTTTCCTGAACCTGGGCTCGCCGACCGATGCCGGCACCCCGATCTTCGACGAGAAGCATTACGCGCCGCAGGCGTGGCAGCTGCTGCACAACCACGGCGTGGAGGACAACCCCGGTTACGGCCTGGTGGTGCACCCGCCGGTCGGCAAGCAGCTGATCGCGATCGGCGAGGCGTTGTTCGGCTACAACGGGCTGGGTTGGCGATTCACCGGCGCGGCGTGCGGCGTCATCCTGGTGCTGCTGGTGGTCCGGATCGGGCGGCGGATGAGCCGGTCGACGTTGGTCGGTGGCATCGCCGGGCTGCTGCTGATCGCCGACGGGGTCAGCTTCGTCGCGGCTCGCACGGCGTTGCTCGACGGATTCCTGGCGCTGTTCGTGGTGGCGGCGTTCGGTTCTTTGATGGTCGACCGCGACCAGGTGCGCGAACGGATGCACATCGCACTGCTCGAGGGCCGCATCGCGGAGACGCCGTGGGGCCCGCGGCTAGGTGTGCGGTGGTGGCGGTTCGGCGCCGGCGTACTACTCGGATTGGCGTGTGCGACAAAGTGGTCGGGCTTGTATTTCGTGGCGTTCTTCGGCCTGATGACGCTGGCGTTCGACATCGCGGCGCGCAGGCAGTATCGGGTGCCAAGGCCGTGGCTGGGGGCGTTCCGGCGCGATGTGGGGCCGTCGTTGTACGCGCTGGTGCTGATTCCGTTCGGCGTGTACCTGGCGTCGTATACACCGTGGTTCGCATCGGAGACGGGAGTCAACCGCCACGAGGTCGGCCAATCGATCGGTGAGAACAGCGTCGTGCCACTGCCGGACGCGGTGCGCTCGTTGTGGCACTACACATATGCGGCTTACAAGTTCCACGCCGGGCTGACGAACGCCGACGGCAACCACCACCCGTGGGAGTCGAAGCCGTGGACGTGGCCGATGTCGCTGCGGCCGGTGCTGTATGCGATCGACAACCAGAACGTGCCGGGCTGCGGCGCGCAATCATGCGTCAAGGCCGTGATGTTGGTCGGCACGCCGGCGATGTGGTTCATCGCGGTGCCGGTACTGGCGTGGGCGGTGTGGCGGGCATTCGTCAAGCGGGATTGGCGGTACGCGGCGATTCTGGTGGGCTACGGCGCTGGTTTTCTGCCGTGGTTCGCCGACATCGACCGGCAGATGTACTTCTTCTACGCAGCGACGATGGCGCCGTTCCTGATGTTGGCCCTGGCCATGATCTGCGGCGACATCCTGTACAAACCGAATCAGAACTCGGAGCGAAGAACGCTCGGGCTGATCGTCGTGTGTTGCTATGTGGCGCTTGTGATTACGAACTTCGCGTGGATGTATCCGATCCTGACCGGTATACCGATCTCACAGGCCACGTGGAACATGCAGATCTGGCTGCCCAGCTGGCGATAGCCCCGCGTTGAGATTGCGCTCAGGGCTGTTGTTCCGGCGGCCTTCATGCTGTAGCAACCCCTCACTTCGCGTTGCTCGCCAACCACAACTCGTCTGTGCAATCTCAACTGATTGCAGGCGATTTTCGGCGCGGCTCGCCAGTATCCGGACATGGCTGTAGGTCGTTCATCTTGGCAGCACATTGGCTCAGTGCTGCGCTCACCCGCAGTGGTCATCCCGACGTCTTGGAGGCTGTTCGCGAACGAACGAACCGCATCCGCCAATTCAGGGGGTGTTCCCGGGTCCAGGCGAGAAAGCAGATACTCACCGCCACCGAGTGTCGCCAAGCGGGCGTTAGCCGCCACCGCTTCCCTCGCAACGGGATCTAGCCCCAAGTCGGTGTTGGTTTGCGTTGACACCGCTCTGCGCACAGTGTCGAAAGCGACGCAAGCACGCGCTTTGGCATCATCAGGGGACAGTCGTGCGTTGTCGGCAGGAGACTGCCGGGCGTTTTCAGGCTCACCCGGTGTGCGCACCAGCGTCCAGATGGCAACTCCGATGGCGATCCCGCTATCACGGCGCAGCTGGTGCGACCCAGTGCGATCTCGTTCGTGTTGCTGGCTCGGAAAGCGTCATATCACATCCACCTGTACATCTGGCGCCTCAGGCAATAAGCGATGATAGCGGCACATCGAGGGTCCCTGTGGCACCGACATACCCAACGCGCTAGGAAGTTTCCGCAGGGTTTCCCGTCGAACCCGACCCCGCTCAGTGGGTCGCCGGTTTGGCCCGCTCCTAACCCGTTGCAACAGAAACACCTTGCGCTGCAATAGGTTTGAGTTGCGGAAGCGTAGATATTGGGCTGATGACTGGCTGACGCCAGGACTCGTCGACGCTCGCCATACGAAACGGATTCGGCGCGTGTTTGCCGTTCGTACATACGACTTCGAGCAGCAGGTGAGCGCCGCCGACTTCCCTCCAACTGTTCGGCGAAGCCGCGCTCCAACGCGTCGCCGGCCAAGCCCGGCAGATGAAGGATGCTGCGCTGATGGAATTTCCAGGCGATCTTTCCTCACGTGTACCATCGCCGTGCATCGCACAACAGCTGTGCTCGTGGTCTTCCGCTCGAGGGTTCCAGCGGCGGATGTTGAGCACGGCTGCCGCGTATGCGAGTACGGGCGTCGACTACCTTGCAGTCGGCGCCCGTACCTACCCTTCACGGCGCTAGACGTCGTTTTGACGTCTACTGGTCGCCAGCTCCGGCGTCGCCGTTGCCCCCGTCACTGCGGCGCAATACCGTTGGCGCATGGCTCTGGTCGGGCCGCAACGGCGTGATCCGCCGGTCGAGCCGCCGCCGCCACTTGGGCCGCCAGGACCCCCGATGGCGCCGCCGGTGCCCCCGGTGCCGCCGCCGCCGCCGTTGACGGTATCTCCGCGCCTAGTCGACGCGTCGCCGCCGTCCCCGCCGCGGCCGCCAGTGCCCAGGACGGCGCCGCCGCCCCCGCCGCCGCCGCCAGTGCCGCCGGTGGTGGTATCTCCACGTTTGGTCCACACGTCGCCGCCGTCCCCGCCGCCGCCACCAGTGCCCAGGACGGCGCCTCCGCCGCCGCCGGTGCCCCCTGTGCCGCCGGTGGCATTTCCGTTCTTCCATGAG
Source organism: uncultured Actinomycetota bacterium (assembly GCA_963715885.1). Taxonomy (GTDB): domain Bacteria; phylum Actinomycetota; class Actinomycetes; order Mycobacteriales; family Mycobacteriaceae; genus Mycobacterium. The sequence goes on along the minus strand of CAVQSK010000031.1, from coordinate 126,403 downwards.
TCCGCGTCGCCGCCGGCGCCGCCCGTGCCGCCCGTGCCCGCGATAAAGCCGCCGGTGCCACCGGTGCCACCGGCGCCCCTGTGGGTCTCCAGACTCGTACCGCGCCCGCCCGAGATGATCTGGCGGAGCCGCGCTCACGCCATCGCCGCCGCACCGCCGTGCACGCCCGAAACGAACGGATCGAAGCCGATGAAATCGTCGACGTTGCCGGTCCGCCGGTGACGACGAAGTTGCCGCGAACCGAACTGCACTGGATCTTGCGAGGCACCCGCCACGCGATCCAGCCGTTAGGAACCTTGATGAGTCGCCGCCCGCGCCACCATCGCCACCGGTGGCGTCCCCGTGCGATGAATCCGCGAGGCCGCCCTCGCCACCGTCGCCACCATTGCCCCCGAGGCACGCCGCCTCGCCGCCCTCACTGGCCGCGGGCCAATGGCGTCAAGGCACCGGCTCGCGGAATCCAGCTCGTTGGACGTCATTGCCGCCGATGCCGCCGGTACCGCCGTGCCGAACGAGAATCCGCCGTTGCCGCCTATAGCACCGGCGGTCGGCGCCGAGACGTTACTAGTACTCCGGTCTCGTAGCCTGTATACGGCGTCACGCCGTTCCCGCCGGAGCCACCGTCTCCGAAAGGAGACCGGCGGTGCCGCCGTTCGCCGTAGGCGCCTGCATCGCCGTGCCCTCAGCGCCCGCCATTGCCGCCGACTCCGCGAAGCAGATCCGGGTGAGCGACGGCGTCAACGAGGCGTTCATCGACATGGGCTACGACGAGCCGATGGTCGGCTTCGACTACGAAGGTGCGCACCACAGCACCAATCGCGGCCAGTACGTGTACGACATCGGGCGGGCAGAGCTGATCGACCGCCGAGGCTGGATCGACATCCGGGTGGTAGCCGAACACAGCCGGGCATTCATTCTGCATCGGGCGCACGAGGCGTTGAGATTGCGCTCATCGTTGTGATTTATGCGATAAAAATATTAACATAAGTGGGCGTAACGATTACACTCATGGTTGTGAACTCCGTGCGATCGCAGCCCTGAGCGCAATCTCAACAAATCTAAAGTGGATCGCGGGCCGCTGGGCACGACATGCAGCGTGGGCCGCCGCGGCCGGTGCCCAGTTCGCACGCCTCGATCGGCAGCACCTCGATGCCCGCATCGACAAGCCGCGCATTGGTTTCGGCGTTGCGTTCGTAGGCGACGACGACGCCAGGCGCGACTGCCAACGTGTTGTTGCCGTCGTCCCACTGTTCACGCTCAGCAGTCACCGGGTCGAGGCCGGTGGCAATGACCCGCAATCGCTCGATCTGCATCGCCTCCGCCGCGGCCTGCACAAACGGCAATGCATCGTCGATCTTCACGCCGCCGTCCTCGTTGCGGTGAATTGTGAACGCCGACAACGAATCCACGATGTTCGGATACATCACCACCGCGTCGACGTCGACCATCGTGCACACCGTGTCGAGGTGCATCTGCGCGCGCTCCTGCGCGATCGGAACGGCCAGCACGGTGTGCGCGAGGTCGTCGTCGAACAGGCTGCGCGCCAACGCCTCCGCACCCGCAGGCGTCGTGCGCTCCCCCACCCCGACCGCGACCACGCCCGGCGCCAGCAGCAGCACGTCGCCGCCCTCGACGGGCGCCGACCGCGACTCGTAGGCCCGCCGCACGCCAAGGAACCGCGGATGGTGCGCATAGATCAGGTCCGTCAGCGACGTCTCGCGCACCCGCGCCGGTAACGCCAGCGACGTGATGGCCACCCGCGGCCCGATCCAGAACGACGAATCGCGCGTGAACAACAGATTCGGCAGCGGTTCGATGACGAAATCCCCGCCGTGGTGCATCCGTCGCACCAGCGACAGGTCCCCGCCGCTGAACGGCAGCTCGTTGAATGTCATCCCCGCCGTCAGCACATGTGCCAGCGGCCCGGCCTCCAGCGTCCGAAGGTATACCGAAAGCTCTTGTGCCAGTGGCAGTCCCAGTCGCCTTGGATCGACCGCTGCGGCGATGCCGTGCATTCGCGCGGCCCCGCTCTTCGACAGCGCCTCGGTCAACAAATCCGCCAGCAGCAGCACCTCGACGCCGCGTGAGCGCAACAGCGAAGCGAACGCATCGTGCTCCTGCTGCGCCTTGGCCACCCAGGGCAGACCGTCGAACAACAGCGCATCGTTGTTGCGCGGCGTCAGGCGCTGCAGTTCGGCGCCTGGGCGGTGCAGGACGACGACCCGCAACCTGCCGACCTCGGAGTCGCAGCCCAGCGCAACGTCTGTCACATCTAGCACCGTAACGCCAACGGCCACCTCAACTATTGTTGAGGTCATGGAGCTGATTCACGAGCTGACGCCGGGTGACATGTCGTTCCGCAGCGGGGTGGCGGTTTCGGCGCTGCACTTCTACGAACGCGAAGGCCTGATCGCCAGCCGCCGCACCAGCGGCAACCAACGCCGCTACGCCCGCGAGACGCTGAGACGCGTCGCGTTCATCAGGATGTCGCAACGCCTCGGCATCCCGCTGGCGCGCATCCGCGAGGCCCTGGCCACCCTGCCCAGCGATCGCGTCCCGACCAGCAAGGACTGGGCCAAACTCTCGGCCGGCTGGCGCCAGGACCTTGACGACCGCATCCTGCACCTGCAGCGACTCCGTGACAACCTGACCGGCTGCATCGGCTGCGGCTGCCTGAGCCTGAAGACCTGCGCGCTGTCCAACCCCGGCGACGTGCTCGCCGAGCAGGGCCCCGGCGCCGTACGACTGTGACTCTTCGAACGCCTGTGCGATAGACTCGCGTCATGGAGCTGGCTCTGCAGAGCTCGCTGTTCGAGGCCGCCGATCGGCGCCACCTCGGCAGTGGCGCGTGGGTCGAGGTGCGCTCCGGCTGGCTGACAGACGCGGACTCATTATTCGACGAACTCATGGAAACCATCCCGTGGCGCGCGGAGCGCAGGCCGATGTACGACCGCGTGGTCGACGTCCCACGACTGGTCAGCTTCCACGATCTCGTCGACGAACAACCTCCGCATCCGCGGCTGAAGCAGATGCGCCGACGGCTCAACGACACCTACGCCGGCGAACTCGGCGAACCGTTCACCACCGCGGGCTTGTGCCTGTACCGCGACGGCAACGACAGCGTGGCCTGGCACGGCGACACCATCGGCCGAAGCAGTGCAGAGGACACCATGGTGGCGATCGTCGGCCTCGGTGCGACAAGGGTTTTCGCGCTGCGCCCCCGCGGCGGTGGAAAATCGCTACGACTACACCACCGTCATGGCGACCTGCTCGTGATGGGCGGCTCGTGCCAGCGCACCTGGGAGCACGCAGTCCCCAAGACCACCAAGCCCGTCGGCCCGCGCATCAGCATCCAGTTCCGGCCGCACGACGTGCGCTAGCCCCTGACCGCCGCCACCGCCGCGGTGAGCAGGTCTCGGGCGCGCTCCTTGTTCACCGGCGCGACCGGCTTGTCCGGCAGTATCAGCGGATTGGCCGTGACGATCACCAAGAACGTGCCGAAGGTGGCTACGTAGTTGTAAAGCTCGCCCGTACGGGGCTTGCCGTCGACTGTCGTCTGCAGCACCCGGTGAGTGCCAAGCGTGTGCGCACCGTCGATCTGTGGGGCCTCCACCACCTCGACCAGGCCGCGCACCCCGCCACCGGCGAACCCGACCTTTTGGCAGTTCTGCGCCGCCGCATCGACAGGCACCGCCTCCGACGTCTCAAGCGCGATGGCGATGAACCGATTGCCCTCACCTTCGGCCGTGGTGGCGGCCATATTGCCCTTCGCCCCCGCCGGCACGACCTGCTGACCGGCGAACTTCGCACAGTCGGCCGGTTCGAACTTCATCCCGGTCGGCAGCGTCTGCGGGCCCAGCAGACGCGGGTCGATACCCGTCGGCCCCACGTCGGTCACCTGGAACGGCGGCCCGAAGCTCGACCTCAGATCCTTGACGTTGGCGATGTCGGCGTGCGAGAGATCCGCCTCGGCCGACTGGCCACATGCGGCCAGCACGCCGACGCACGCGACGCCGAGCGTCGCTCTCGGGGTGAGCATCGCCGCCAATGTACCCGCACGCCGCGGCTCAACCCTGTAACGCCGACACCGTTTTCACCAGCAATTCCGCCGCGAAATCCTGTCCGAGTGGAGGATTCGGTGATCCGGGGTCGGTGACCACGGTGATGAATGCGACGTAGTCGCCCAGGTAGGCGATGAATGTGTCGGCGTGGGAATGAGTTTCTGTGCCGCCCTCGACGACGGTCGTGGTCGCGGTGGACAGTCCGACCGTCACCAGCCCGTCGATGGCAGGCGCGGCGATGAACGTGACGCTGCCGCTGGTGTGCCCGCCCGACAGCCTCCACTGCCCGCAATCGACGATCAGTGCGGGATCGAGACCAATCGGATCCGGCGGCGAGCCGGTGACCACGGCATTGACGATGCCGCCGCCGCCCGACGCCGACCAACCCCGAGTGACGGCGCCGTCAACCACCGGATCGGCCAACACGCCGCACTGCGGGGGGTCTGCCGTCCACCTGTGGCCGAATCCCCACAGTGCAGCGGGCGCGGCCCTGCCGGTGATATCGGACACCTCATAGCCGACGGGCAGGTCGCCTCGCACCTTCGCGATGTTCGCGGGCTTCACCTGGACCGACGGAGTCGACAGCACCGCCGAGCCGGCAGATGACGACGGCCGGGGCTCGCCGCAACCCGCGATGCAGAGCGCCACCGCAGCGATCGACGCGAACAGGCGCATCCGGTGTTGATAACACAGGGGTCGCTGCGGGGAATCGATTTGCGCTACCGCGAGTTTCACCGATCAGACCACCAGTGACCGGAGGGGGATCTGGCGGTCGGCCAACGACGTGGAAGGCACCACAAATGAATAGACTGACATTTGCCACGGTTGCGGGAGGAGCATTCGTAGCGCTGGCCCTGGGATTTCCGGCCAGCGTGCAAGCAGCTCCGTCGGGCATCGGATCGGTGCAGGACACCGTCGAGGAGTTGGAGAGCAACGGTTTCAAGGTCGTCTTGAAAAAAGTCGGTTCCGCGCCGCTTGATCACTGCACCGTGGATTCGGTGCGCCCCGGGGAGACGATGACTCATGCGGTGACAGCAGGTAATGAGGTCGTGAGCCGGGTCGTATATCAAACCGTGTATCTCACGGCCAAGTGCTGACGCCGCTCAGGCGGCGGCGTCCTGGTCGTCGTTCTGGTCGTCCTGGTTGTCCTGGTTGTCCGCGCCTGTGGGGCTAGGGTCGGGAGCCGTCTCGTTGTCGCTGACGTCGTCCTGATTGTTGGACGGCGAATCCGGCTGCGGCTCCGGCGAATCGAACTCGATCGGCCCGCGCACCTCGGGCTGGTCCGGGTCTGTCGCCGCCGGTGTCTCGGTTGGCTCCGGCGTGGCGGTCTCGGTCTGCTCCTCCGTGGTGGTCTCGACCTGCTCCTCTGTGGTGGGGTCCGGGTCGACGAGTTCGGTTTCTTCGTTGACATCCACTACCGGCTCGGAATCCGCCGACGGCTCTGGCTGCTGCTCGCTCATTAGCGACTGAGCTTCCAGCACAGAGGATTCCGCGTTGTCGCCTTCGATCTCGGTCTGCGCCGCCAGTCTCGATACGGTCGTGGTACTGAGCGCCGACGGCGGCGCAGGCAATGGCGGGCCGCCGACGCCGAACGGACCGGGCTCGGTGGTGCCAAGCGGCCGTCCCAGCCCGAGATCCTCCAACGCGTTATCGATGGCGACCGGGATCGCCGCCAACAACTTGAGCACCAATCCAATCGGGTCGCCGATGGGCAGGAGATTTGCCGCCGTGGGTACGCCCGGGTTGACGTCGCGCAGATAAGCGTCCTCGATCAGCACCCGTAGAAACGTGTCGAAGAACGACAGGATGGGCTTCGGGACGCCGATCATCTGCAGCGGCATCAGGACGGGCACCACTTCGGTGGGGAAGAGATAGTAGGACGTGTCCCCTTCCTTGCCCTGGAACAATGCCTCGCTGGACGGCTTGTTGACGACGCCACCATGCAGGAAGGCGTAGCCGAGCAACGAGTTGACGAGGGCCAGGAGATTGAGCGGCCGGTAGGGGAAATCCCCGCCGAGCCCGTCGTACTGCTGCGCGTAGTCGGCGGTCGGATACACGAACTGTCGTCGGAAGGATCTGGGTTTCATTGTCATCGACGGGGCTGTTCGTTGGCGCCGCGCCGTAGAAGGTGATTCCGAAGAACGGGATCGACGGCAGCATGATGAGACGCATCAAGATGCCGCCATTGCCGCGCATGGGGTTTGCGACGTAGATGAATGATTTCTCGGTCACCCTGCGCGTAGTCATCAATCAGGTCTTGCTTGACCAGCGAGGCCACTACGGCGCTCTGTGAGTAGCCGAACACGACCAAGTCGCGCGGCGCAGGCGGCGGATACACCGATGGGACGCTGAGATCGTCGAACGGGCCGGTGTTGCGCTGACAGTCGTCGGCCGCGCCGAGGCACTTCTTGAGGTTGTCGCGTCCATCGGCGACCGACTGGTCGAATGTGCGCGTGCCGAAGACGGGAAAGAACTCCGCGGGGTAGGTGACTGCGAAGGCGTTGTCCACCGACCCGGCGGTTCCATTGCCCGCGTCGGCCGACGGGTCGATGTAGAAGTTGATGGCGTTGTCCAGATAGTCCTCGACGAACAACGTCGACTCCTTGTCCGGGTCCAGCGAATGGTCGGTTCCGCCCATGATCAGCGCGGTGGTCGCCAAGAGCTGGATAGCCGTCGTCATCGTCCAGGCCACCGCGATTCCAATGGCGCCGAGCACCGCGACTAAACCCACCAGCAGCGAACGAGTGATCACCCGCATGATCAAGACCCCTCCGTCAAAGCTCGGCACTCAGACAATGTGCTCGCCTCAGCCAGTCGCAGACTCTGAGTTACAGCGCACTCGCCCTGAAGCAGCTGCACAGCTGGATTTTGCACCTCGGGCCGCGAACAAATAGCCGATTCCGCAGGGCTCGACAGGAAATACTTGTTTTTGCAACTACTTTTCTCTGGGAAGTCAACGGGATAGGACTGCAGCAAAGATGAATTGGCAACGGTGATGGCCGTAGCGTGGGCGAAGTGGTACGGCCGTTCGCCAGCGCGAATCGCCATTCCGACTAGCAGTTTCGCGGCGGCAGTTGTTTGCCGACCGTAGGCTACGGCGCAGATGCCCAATTGACGGGAGACCAAATGACAACCTCACGCAGCGCCGGCGTCGTCGCCATCGCGGCCACCGCGCTCGGCCTCGGCCTTGCGGGCTGCGGATCGACCGCCAAGTCCGAGCCCCCGACGTCGACGGAGACGACCGCGACGACGACAACGACCAGCGAAGCGGCGCCCACGACGTCGGCACAAGCGTCGGGCCCCAACTACACGATCGTCGACTACATCCGTGACAACGGCATCGTCGAAACCCCGGTGCACCGCGGCGATCCCGGCTCACCCACGATCAATCTTCCGTTCCCGCCCGGTTGGGAGGACGCTGGCGGAAACACCCCGGGATGGGCCTACGGCGCAATGACTTTTACCGACCCCGCCATGGCCGACAACCCCCCGTCGATCATCGCTCTGGTATCCAAGTTGACCGGCAACGTCGAGCCGGGCAAGGTCCTCGAGTTCGCGCCCGGTGAGCTCCAGAACCTGCCCGGGTACGAGGGCGCCGACTCAGGCAGCCCGAGCACACTCGGGGGGTTCGACGCCACCCAGCTCGGCGGCACCTACACCAAGGATGGCGTAAAGCGCGCCATCGCCCAGAAGACCGTCGTGATCCCGGGGCAGGACGGGCTGTATGTGCTGCAGATCAACGCCGACGGCCGCGAGGACCAGTTGGGCCCGCTGCTGGATGCGACTTCCGTGATCGACGATCAGACCACCATCACTCCCTAATTTATCGACGCTAGCGCGCCGATGCGGTGGCCACCGAGATGAACGACTCGCGGTTCGTGATGGGCGAGGTCGAAAAGGACGCAGGTAGTGAACGATCAAGCGCGGCAGGGGATTTCGTTGCGCAGCGGCACACCGTTCGCGCTGCCATTGCCCGAGGATGTGCCGCCGACTGCGGAGGCGGTGCACTCATCCCTAGAGTGGCTTCTCGAGGCCACGCTGTCGTACTCGAAGTGGACCCAGGGCATCGAAACAGGTGCGCCGTCGGATCGTAGTCGTCAACGCGCCATAGTCACGCTCGGGATACCGCTGAGGCGGCGGCGATCTGCTCGGGCGTGGGCCGCACACCGGTGTAGCGCTCGAACTGCTCGGCGGCCTGCAGCGCGATCACCTCGGCGCCGGTGATGACGTTGACGCCGGCGGCGCGCGCAGCCTTGATGAGCGGGGTCTCCGACGGCAGCGCCACCACGTCGAAAACCGTGTGCGCCTCGGCGATAGTGGCCTCGTCGAAGGCGCGCTCACTCTCCTCCGGGCCGCCGGCCATCCCCACCGGGGTGACGTTCACGATCACGTCCGCCGTGCGGGAAGCGACCTCTGGTGCGTAGTCGTAGCCGAGTCGGTCGGCCAGTTTCGGTCCGGACCCGGGGTTGCGCGCGAAGACCGTGCCCGCCTGAAATCCCCTGTCCCGGAACGCTGCACCGACCGCGTTAGCCATGCCTCCGCTGCCACGGATAAGCACCGACTGTGACGGCTGCAAACCGTGGTCCTCGATGAGCGTCTGGACCGCGATGTAGTCGGTGTTCGACGCGGTGAGGCGCCCGTCGTCGTTGACGATGGTGTTGACGGAATGGATGGCGCGTGCGGACGGTTCCACGTGGTCGACGAGTGCGATGACGTCTTCCTTGAAAGGCATTGAGACCGAACAGCCGCGGATACCGAGAGCGCGCACACCACCGATTGCGGCGACGATGTCCGTGGTCGTGAACGCCTTGTAGATGAAGTCCAGGCCGAGCTCGTCGTACAGATGGTTGTGGAACCGGGTGCCGATATTGCTTGGCCGCCCCGCCAGCGAAATGCACAGCCGGGTGTCCTTCGAAAGCGGCGGCCGCATCAGCCGATAGCCCTGATGACCTGACGGGTCACGTCGCGGATCTGCTTGGTCAGCTCGGGCGGGAAGGACAGGTCGCATGGCTGGGGAACGTCGACGACCGTGGTGACCACACCCAGGTCTTCGCGCTGCCAGGCTGCCCCGAAGCGATCGAGAATTGCGCGCATGGGGTTATTCTCCGCCAGCACCTGCGCCGTAAACCGTTGGACGCCGTCGTAACCTGCAGCCACCGCGAGTGCGCCCATCAGGAACGTGCCGATACCGCGCCCCTGATAGTCGTCGCCGACGATGAAGGCGATTTCGGCGGTGGTGGGGTCGTTCTCGTCACGGACGAAGCGCGCGTCCGCCACCACCGGACCATCGGGCCCGTCGGTGATCACCCAGACGAAGTGGTCGACGTAGTCGACCTCGAACAGATACGTCATCAACAACTTGGTGGGTGTCCGCGTGGACTGAAAGCGGCGGTACAGCGTCTCACTCGAGAACTCGACCGGGCCGTGCGTCGTGCGTTCGTTGTCGCCGGGCAATACCGGCCGCAGGTGTAGTTCGGTGCCGTCGCGCAGGTGAACCGGGATCGGCGTGATGAACGCTGCGAGGCGCTGGCGGGCCGTGCGCACCAATTTGTCCACCATGCCCGAGATTTCGAGCATCGTGGCGAACGCCTCTCGACCACCGACCCAGCCGGTCAGCCGCTCGGTGGCGACAACCGTCGCGGTCCGCGGCGCGTCACGGAGCAGGGCGATCTCACCGACGATCAGGCCAGGCGTCAACTCGACGATCGTGGGATGACCGTCGATTCCCGTATGGGTGACCTCGGCCCGCCCAGAGCCGATGACCAGGAAGGAAACCGGCAGTTCGCCCTGCTGCATGAGCACCTGCCCAGGCGCCGCCGTGAGCGGCCGCAATTGTGCCGCGAGCGGTACTAGGGCGTCGGTTGGGCAGCCGGCGAAGACCCCTAATGCGGCGAGTTCCCCGGCGCGGACAGCAGTCAGGCCAGCCACCGTGGAAAGGCTACGGGGTGCTGATCTCGGCGAGCAAGGAATGTCGCCACCGCACGCCACGCCGAAGCTGGGTCGCGGGAGCTGCTGATCCTGCGGAAGGATCCGAGGTCGCGGTTCATCGCCATCTGGCATCTCGCCGCTCCGGCACACTCTGGCGCATTAAAACGACGTGGTTCAGCCGATCATCGCGATAGCGATTGGAGCGGGTCGGCCGTGGCATCAGCTACCGCCTTGAAGACAAGTCGCTACGTGATGTGCTGCATCGACGTCGCCCTCGACCGGCCCGCGTCCGCACGTTATCCCAACATCTGAACAGTTGGACAGATGAGTCCATTCGGCGATGGGCTCAGATGCGAGCCCGATGTATGAAGATCAGAGAGGATCCCCGGGCTTTGTGCTGGCGGTCCATGTTCGATTCAAAGTCGGCCGTCTCCGTCACGATCCAGAGATTCGTCCTAAGCCGGATCGTCCTGCGTCATGTTTGCCGACCTGTCTGCTTTCGCCTCGGAGCAGTTTGCGCGCGGTGGTCTGCAATGGTAACTGAAGCTGCGCCGAGCGTCGCTCCTGCAATAGTCACCGCAACAAAGAGACGACGCAACATGTAGGAGAAATACCTGATCTGAATATTGACGTGCGCGTAACCAGAGTCAGGGAGTACGGGCGCGCGAACTAGCTCACAAGTTCGCTGATGAATTCTTCTGAGTTTGCTATATTTGCCGGTAGCAGCGTAAGCCGGTTATCTCCAGTGTGGTCACTGCGTAGGGGCTGGCAATGTTCGCGACCGCAACTCAGGGGTCCGTTGCAGGCACACACCAACGATAAGGAAACTAGAATGAAAGTCCGTAGAGCAGTAGCAGGAGCGGTCTTCGCCGCCGGATTGGGTGCCGGGACCTTAGCTGGTACCGGGGTCGCGCAGGCCACCCCACCCACGCCAACCCCGTTGTTGGCACAACTTCTGCAGCATCAGGGCAATGGCCACGAGGCTAATCACCCCGGGAAAGTGGTCGCGGGCCTGGCGACCGGTGATCTCGAAGAGTCTCTCGTCCAGTCGTGGAAGACCCATGTCGAAGCTCCGGTGGTCACGGCCATCGACGACAGGAACGCCGGGACGGCCAACGCCGACCTGCTGTACTGCGACGACTGGAACCCAGGCAATAGCGAGAACTGGCTCGGTGCCGAGGACTGCTCGACCGGTGGCGGGGGCGCTGGACTCAGCTTGGTCCCAGGCGGCGTTCCCGATCCCAATCCGGAGCCCGGTGCCAATCCGGAGCTCGGTCCCAATCCGGATCACGACAACGGCCACGGCAACGAGCCAGATGGCACCGACGATCCCTCCAACCCCGGCAACCATGACGGCGGGAACGACGGAAACTCCGGTGGCGGCAACGGCGGCGGCAACCCGGCGGCGGCAACGGCAACGGCGGCAACAACGGCGAGCACGGCGACAACGGCCACGGCAACGAGCCAGACGGCACCGACGATCCCTCCAACCCCGGCAACCATGACGGCGAGAACGACGGAAACTCCGGTGGCGGCAACGGCAACGGCGGCAACAACGGCGAGCACGGCGACAACGGCCACGGCAACGAGCCAGACGGCACCGACGATCCCTCCAACCCCGGCAACCATGACGGCGAGAACGACGGAAACTCCGGTGGCGGCAACGGCAACGGCGGCAACAACGGCGAGCACGGCGACAACGGCCACGGCAACGAGCCAGACGGCACCGACGATCCCTCCAACCCCGGCAACCATGACGGCGAGAACGACGGAAACTCCGGTGGCGGCAACGGCAACGGCAACGGCGGCAACGGCAACGGCGGTGGCGGCAACGGCGGCGGCAACGGCGGCGGCAACGGCAACGGCGGCGGGAACGGCAACGGCAACTCCGGCGGTAGCGGCTCCGGCGGCGGCAGCAGCCAAAGTGGCGGCGGGGGCGGAAAGGGAGACAAACCCTAACCCTTGACCGGTTCGGGCGAGCGGGGAGTCTCTAGCGAGGCTCCCCGTTCTGCTCCCCAGGAACACTATCTCCTGTGCACCGCTGCACGGGTGATCCGCAGTAATCGGAAACCTGAGCAATGGTCATCCACGCAGGAAGTGCGGTCACGGCTCGCGAATCTTGTTGAGACACTTAGGGCAGAGTGGCGCTGAAACGTCCTTCGGTTGACCACAGGTCTGGCAGATCAGCTTCCGCCGCTGGCGCGCCGCCGCCGACTTCATCGCCAGCCGCTGCATGTGCGCCTTGCGCGCCCACTGAGCCCGCTTGGCCCGCTCCTGCGGCGTCAGCAATCCGTCGGGATCGACCTCTCGCTCGAATCGGTCTATGACGGCTTTCTGGCAGGCCAGGTCCGCGCCGCCCTGTCGGGTGTCCTGGCCCAGGATTCATACGCGCCGATCCGTCCGCGCAGACTGCGATCCGAGGGTTGTCTTCGGGTGTCGACACCGGCGAGACGGTAACGGCTCGACGAAACGATGCCTTGGCTCCGGGTTTACGACAGGCGGTCACTGTGCATACCGTCGCCGCTGCTTGCCGAGATCCGCGCCTTGACGCGGGATCGGGACCGGCTGTTGGAGACCCAGCAAGCCGTCGAGCATCAGCTTCGGATGATCCTGGAGGCTTACCACCCGGCGCCGGTGCGGCTGTTCTCCTCAGTCGATCGCCAGATCACGCTGTCGTTCGTGCTGGACTACCCCACCCCGGCGATCGCATCGCGGGTGAAGGCCACGCGCATGGGCGGTTTCTTGAACCGTCATCACTACACCGGGCGGGTGCCAGCCCAGGTTCTCCGCCAAGACGGCGACGACACGCAAGAGCACATGGAACAGCCGGGTTAAACCGCTGTGGGGCAACGTCGCGGTGGTCGACGTGAAGACCGCAGGGGTGCGGGCGTGGGTGGCGAAGATGGTCGCCGACGAGGTGGGTGCGCCGACGATCGAGAACGCTTTCGGACTGCTGCGCCAGGTGCTCGGTGCTGCCGTCGAGGACTCCCGTATCCCCCGCAACCCCTGCGACGGCGTGAAGTTGCCCAAGCGCCAGCACGCCGACCGGGGTTATCTCAGTCACAACCAGGTGGCCGCGCTGGCCGATGCCGTCCAGCGCCAGGGTGAGGTCGTCAGGTTCCTGGCCTACACGGGCTTGCGCTGGGGCGAAATGGCCGCGCTGCGGGTCCAGGATTTCGACATGCTCCGACGCCGGGTCAACGTCAGCCGATCGGTGACGGAATCCGGCGGGTTGGTGTGGAGCACGCCCAAGAGCCACGAGAGGCGCTCGGTGCCCTTCCCGGCTGTGCTGGCCGACGAGCTCTCCACGCTCATGGTGGGCAAGGACCGTGATGCCCTGGTGTTCAGCGACCAGCGTGGCGGGGTGCTGCGCAACTCCAACTGGCGGGCACGGGTGTTCCAGCCCGCCGTGGAGAAGTGCCAGAAGGGCGACGAAGCCTTCCCGTCGATCACGCCGCACGATCTCCGGCATACGGCGGCGAGCCTGGCCATCAGCGCCGGGGCCAATGTGAAGGCGGTTCAGCGGATGTTCGGGCACGCCAAGGCGTCGATGACGCTGGACGTCTACGCCGACCTATTCGACGAGGATTTGGACGGCGTTGCCGACCGGCTGGACACCGCAATCCGATCTACTGCGGACCAGCTGCGGACTGGCCGCTCTCCGACGAAATACCCAGCTAACACCGAGAGGGATGTCTAGCTGGTCGAATCCTTGTGGAGCTAAGGGGATTCGAACCCCTGACCTACTCGATGCGAACGAGTCGCGCTACCAACTGCGCCATAGCCCCTGGTACCGGTAGCAGGCTACCAGTCGCCGCGCATCGGTCGAAACCGACGGCGCTACTGGCCAGCCGCGTGCGGCAGGTCGAAGCTGCGCGAGAACGGGACATAGTCGAGATGCTCGAAAATCGGGTCCTCGTCGTCGATCTCCAGCACCACCGAACCCGGCCGCCGTAGCCGCGACGGGACCACGTCGAACTCGCGATCGTCGGTGTTCTCCACACCCAGCCGCGACCGCGCGATCCGCTGTGCGCGGCGCCGACGCAGCCGCTCCTCGATGCGCGTCTGGCGCCGCAGATACGCCAGGTAGAGCACCGTCACGGCACCGATCGCGCCGCACGCCCACCACGCCGCTGGGGCCACCGTGTACGCGGCCGCGGCCGAGGCCACCACGGCAACCGACAGTAACGCCAGCATGCGCTTACGGAACTTGTACTTGCGGGCGCTCACCGCCGCCGCGGTCTTCGACTCATTACGGCGCCTGCGCGCGGCGCTCAGTGAATCGGCCAGCTGCAGCTCGGTCTCCGAGGGCGCCTCCAGGCCCGACGAATCGGCGACGTACTCGTACTCCTCTTCGATGCCGTCGGGTTCCGGTTCGTGTTCAGCCTCCGGCTCGTCGGCTTCGGTCTCGTCGGCGTCAGCCTCGATTTCCAGTGTCAGTTCGACGGCGTGGTCTTCTTCCTCGGGGTTGGGCTCCTCGACTTCTTCGCTTGCTGACGCGCCAACAGGCAACGCGCCGGCGTCCTCGTCGATGACATCCACATCGAGGTAGTCCGGTTCAGCGACGATGTCGTCGACCTCCGCCTCGGCCACCACGACCGAGCGCTCAGTCGATTCGTGCTCGGCGTCGTCGTCGAGATCCTCGTCGGATGGCTGCCAGTCCGGGTCGCTGCGGTGGCCTGCGGCGGGACCTCCACGCCGCCTCAGCAGCCTGGCGCGGCGGCTGCTGTTGAGAACCCGCGTCGCCAGGGCCACGTCGCTGGTGCGGCGGACGGCGTCACGCTTGCTGATCAGCATCGGCACGAGCACGAAGAGCCAAAGGACGACCAGGGAGATCCACAGGAGGGATTGGGGGATGCTTGGCATGTTCGCCGGCTCCTTTCCCCATCAGGCTAGGTCTGTGACCAGCGCATCCGTGGAGGCGCGCCGAACACAATTACACACCTGTAATTCGCTGCTGACAAGCACCAATAGTCACAAATGTCACATTGGTAACAGACGGGTCGGGCTGCGGCCTGCTGTCAGGCCCAGCTGGCGTGGCCCCCACGCACCAGCGTGGAGGCCGCCGAGCCGTGCAGTTCTTCGACCGTGATCGCCACCAACAGGTGGTCGCGCCATGCGCCGTCCACCTCCAGATAGCGCCGCAGCAGCCCCTCTTCACGGAACCCGACCTTGGCCAGCACCGCCCGGCTCGCCGGGTTCTCGGGGCGCACCGTGGCCTCGACGCGGTGCAACATGACGGGCCCGAAGCAGTGGTCCAAGCCCAACGCCAACGCGGCGGTCGCCACTCCGCCGCCGGTGGCCACGCTTGCCACCCAGTACCCGATCCACGCCGACCGCAGCGCGCCGTGCGTCACGTTGCCGATGGTCAGCTGACCGGAGAACTGCCCGTCCACCTCAATCACATACGGCAGCATCCGGCCCTTGCGCGCCTCTGAGCGCAAGCCAGAGCACACCGCCGGCCACGACGAAATCGCATGCCGCGTATCCCAATCCACGTCGGTGGCCGGTTCCCACGGCTCCAGGTGCGCGCGGTCGGCCAGCCTGATACGGCTCCACTGGCCCGCGTCGCGCAGCCGGACCTGACGCAGCCGCACCACCCCGGCGGGCACACGCAGCGGACCGACCGGCGTCGGCCAGCCCGGATGCATAGAACTCGAACGCCACAGGTTCATTACGACATGCCGGTCTCGCGAATCAGCCGCGCTGCGCGAGGAACGCAACGTCGACGATCTCGCCGGTACGGATCTGTTCGGCCTCGCTCGGGACGGTCACAAGACAGTTTGCCTCCGCGAGCGTGGCCAGCAAATGCGACGACGCGCTTGCATCACCGCCGAGGGCCTGCACCAGGTACTCGCCGGTGTCCTGGTCGCGCATCAGCTGTCCGCGCAGATAGCCCTTGCGGCCCGCCACCGAGGCGATCGGGGACAGCGTGCGGGCCTGCACGACCCGCCGCATCGGCGCACGCTTGCCCAACGACAACCGGATCAGCGGCCGCACCATCACCTCGAAGACCACCAGCGCGCTGACGGGGTTGGCAGGCAGCAGGAAGACCGGCACGCCCTCCTGGCCGAGCTGGCCGAAGCCCTGCACGGAGCCGGGATGCATCGCGATGCGGGTAACCTCCATCTCGCCGAGCTCCGCCAAGACCGACCGAACGCTTTCGGCCGCTGCGCCGCCAACGGCGCCGGCGATCACCACCACCTCGGCCCGGTTCAGTTGACCCTCAACGACTTCGCGCAATTCCTTCGGGTCGGTATCAACGATGCCGACGCGGGTCACCTCGGCACCGGCGTCGCGGCCCGCCGCTGCCAGCGCGTAGGAATTGACGTCGTACACCTGGCCGTTGCCGGGCGTTCTGGCGATATCGACGAGCTCACCGCCGACACACATCACCGAGAGCCGCGGCCGCGGATGCACCAGCACACGCTCGCGTCCAACGGCGGCGAGCAAGCCCACTTGGGCCGCGCCGATGATGGTGCCTGCCCGCACCGCGACGTCGCCCGGCTGCACATCATCGCCGGTGCGGCGGACGTAGGCTCCTGACCGGACGCCGCGCAGCACCGTCACCCGCGCCTCGCCGCCGTCGGTCCACCGCAACGGCAGCACCGCGTCGGCGAGCGTAGGCATCGGCGCACCGGTCTGCACGCGCGCGGCCTGGCGGGGCTGCAATCGACTCGGCGTGCGGGCCCCGGCCTCGATCGAGCCGATGACGGGCAGACTGACCTCGCCGTCCCCCTCGTCTTCGCCGTCCTCATCACCACCGGCGACACCGAGCACGTCCACACTGCGGACGGCATATCCGTCAATCGCGGCTTGATCGAAACCCGGCAGCGGACGTTCGGTGACGACCTCCTCGGCGCACATCAGACCTTGCGCTTCGGCGATGGCTACTCGGACCGGTCTGGGTGCTACCGCGGCGGCCGCTACCCGAGCCTGCTGCTCCTCCACCGAACGCACAACACCCCTATCTAGGCGTCAGGGGCCGTCGTTGCGTGTCAGCAATCGACCAGCCCCAATCGCTCCACCAACCACCGCCGCAGCTCGGGCCCGTAGTCGTCGCGCTTCAATGCAAAGTCAACCGCAGCCTTGAGGTAGCCGCCGGGATTTCCGAGGTCGTGTCGAGAGCCGCGGTGAACAACCACATGCACCGGATGACCCTCATCGATCAGAAGCGCGATCGCGTCGGTCAGCTGAATCTCGCCACCCGCACCGCGCGGAACCCGCTTGAGCGCGTCGAAGATCGCGCGGTCGAGCACGTAGCGGCCCGCCGCGGCATACAACGACGGCGCATCCTCGGACTTCGGCTTCTCCACCATGCCCTTGACCCGCAACACGTTCGGATTGTTGGTGTCCGGAACGGTTTCAACGTCGAAAACGCCGTAGGCGCTTATGTCGTCAGGCCCCACCTCGATCGCGCACAGCACGGTGCCACCCCGCTTGGCCCGCACCTTCGACATGGTTTCGAGCACCCCGGTGGGCAGCACGAGATCGTCGGGCAGCAGTACCGCGATGGCATCTTCGTCGGGCGCCAGGGAGTCCTCGACGCAACCGACGGCGTGGCCAAGGCCGAGCGGTTGGGCCTGGACCACGGACTCGACCTTGATAAGGGCGGGTGCCCGGCGCACCTTCTCCAGCATGGATTGCTTGCCGCGGGCCTCCAGCGTGCCCTCCAGGACGAGGTCTTCGACGAAATGCGCGACCACACCGTCCTTGCCTTCGGAGGTGATGATGATCAGCCGGTCGGCGCCGGCCTCGGCGGCCTCAGCCGCCACCAGCTCAATGCCCGGCGTGTCCACGACCGGCAGCAACTCCTTTGGCACCGTCTTCGTGGCGGGCAGGAATCGGGTCCCCAAGCCCGCAGCCGGAACGACCGCCGTGTGCGGAATGGGTACCAGAGACCGTGTCATCGTTCACACACTAACCTCCCTAGGTTGGTTAAACCTGCCAACATCCCAGGTTCGGAGAGGCTTTGTGGTGCCAATGACGAAGACCGAGCTGCGAGCCGAGATCCTGCTGGCCCGCCGCGCATTGGCCCCGGAGCTTCACGACGCCGAGGCCCACGCCTTGTGTTCACACCTGCCCGGTTTCATCGGCGGCAGCAACACCGTCGCCGCCTATGCGCCCGTCGGCTCAGAGCCGGGCTCGATCGAGCTGATCGATTCGCTGGTCCGGATGGGCGTGCGGGTACTGCTACCCGTCGCGCGGCACGACGCGGCCGGCATCCCCGTACCGCTGCAGTGGGGCCAGTACCGCCCCGGTGGCCTGGTCACGGCGCGGTTCGGCTTGTGCGAGCCCGCCGAGCCCTGGCTGCCTGCCGACGCTGTCGCGGCCGCGACGGTGGTCTTGGTTCCGGCGCTCGCGGTAGACCGCACAGGAGTCCGGCTCGGCCGCGGCGCTGGTTTCTATGACCGCTCGCTGCCACTGGCCGATCCGGTGGCGAGGTTGGTCGCGGTGGTCCGTGACGACGAAGTCGTCGACAGGCTGCCTGCCGAACCGCATGACGTGCGGATGACCCACGCGCTGACACCGCAACGCGGGTTGGTCACGTTGGGCTAGCACGGGAATGGCGCGGCGCACATGGCGGTTCTAGCACTTAAGCCGGTAGAGTGCTAAGAAGTTTGACCACCTCGGAGGTTTTCGTGCCCACCTACTCTTATGCGTGCACCGAATGCGGCAATCGCTTCGATGAGGTGCAGGCCTTCAGCGACGATGCGCTGACCAGCTGCCCGCAGTGCAACGGCCGGCTGCGCAAGCTGTTCGGCAAGGTCGGAGTGGTGTTCAAGGGCAGCGGTTTCTACCGCACCGACAGCCGCGAGCCCGCCAAGAGCTCGAGCGGCTCCACCAGCAGCTCGGAGTCGACGAGCTCGAGCTCGTCTTCGTCGGACAAGTCCAGCTCCAGCTCATCCAACGGTTCGAGCTCGACCACCTCGGCACCCGCCGCCGCGGCCTCCAGCTGACGCCCGCGAAGTTATCCACAGACCGGTCTTAAGCCCGCACCATCACCAGCGCGTGCTGCCTAGCGTGGCGGCATGGGGGAATCTCTCAATCCGACAGTGTTGAGCCGATTGATCGGCGGCCTGCGACCAGACTGGTCGCGCACCATGGCGGCCCGCCGCGTCGCGGCCGGCGCGCTGGTTGTTCTGGCCGCCACAGCGGCGCTGCGCTCCGACCCCGACGGCGATCGCACCGAGATCGTCGTCGCCGCGCGCGACCTGGCACCCGGGGTCGAGCTCACCGCCGCCGATGTGCACCTCGAAACCCGCACGGCGACAACGATTCCCGACGGTTCAGCGTCGGACGTCTCCTCGGTGGTAGGCGCGACACTCGCCGGACCCGCCCGCCGCGGAGAGATCATCACCGACGTGCGATTGCTGGGCCCGCGGCTGGCCGAATCGGCAGCGGGCCCCAACGCCAGGATCGTGCCGTTGCACCTCGCCGACACGGCGCTACTGGACCTGATCCGCGCCGGCGATGTGGTCGATGTGCTCGCCGCCACCACCTCCGATACCGGCGCCGACGCTCGACCGCGGGTGATCGCGACGGACGCCGTCGTTGTCGTCGTCTCCGAGAAGCAGAAGGGGGCCGGCAGCGGCAGCGACAGGGTGGTCCTGGTGGCGCTGCCCGCTCACGCCGCCAACGAGGTGGCGGGCGCGGCTCTGGTGCAGACGGTCACGCTCACCTTCCATTGACCGGTCAGGGTCGCCACCGCCGACAACAGCCATCGCATCGCCCGAAGCTAACACCGGACTGCGAACGTTGCAGGACCAACCCGGCTAACGTTGCGTGACAGTCAGATACACACCCGACTGGAGGAAGGATTCGAAAGCCATGTTGAAGGGCTTCAGGGAGTTCATCGCCCGCGGCAATGTCATCGACCTGGCCACCGCGGTCATCGTGGGCGCCGCGTTCACCGCACTGGTGACGGCATTTACAGACAACGTGGTGCAGCCGCTGATCAGCCGGATCGGTGCGACGCCCGATTCGGACTACGGCTTTCTGCGGATTCCGCTGGGCAACGACATCGCGATCGATTTCAACGCCGTGATCTCAGCGACGATCAACTTCCTGATTGTCGCGGCAGTTGTCTACTTCGTCATCGTGGTTCCGTACAAGAAGCTCAAAGAACTCGATAGCAAGGTGGAGGAGGAGGAGACCCAACTGACTCTGCTCACCGAGATCCGCGATCTGCTGGCGGAGACCAACGGCCAATCCGGACGGCATGTCAGTGGCCCTGGCACCGGCCCCAGCCCCGACACCGCAGAGACGACGAGCGCCGACAGGTCCTAGCCCGATGGTCGGACTCCTCGATGCGGCTCGGTGCTCGCCGCTTGATCGTCGTCCGACTAGTTCATGTTCCAGGGTTCGCCGTAGGTGGTGACGCTGTCACCGGTCGAGGCGATCAGCCGGGCGAACGGACGCAGCAGCACACCACCGGCCGCACCGGTCACCGTGCCATGCGCGTTGGAGACCGCCACACCACCGGCAGGTCCGGCCACGTCGACGGAGAACGTCGCGACTTCCTGAATACCCGGGCCGTTACCCAGGTCAGCCTAGATCGACACACCGGGGAACAGGTTCGGCGTAATGACCGAGCTCACAGACCAAACGGCGGAGCGGTGATGTTGCCGTCGTCGATCAGGATGTTGGGCGTGGTGTAGCTGAAGTTGATACCGACACCCAGCGACCACGGGAAGCCGATCTGATAACCCAGCTCCAACGTGCCCTCAAACTCCTCGGCACCCGGACCGGCCACGATGTACTTCGCACGACCCGAATGGAACCACTCACGGGTCAGCCGGTTGCGGTCAAGAGGGAACACACCATTGAGGAAGGTGTCCCACTGCTGAACCGTCAGGGTCCGATCCTGGCCATCAACCAGACTCAGTTCGTTGTCCAGACCCGCGTGAGAGGTGCCAGTGCTCACGAACAGTGCCGCGATGGCCGCAACCAACGCGATCAGCACCCGACTTACTGTCTTCATGATTCCCCATCCGTGTCAGGCCTGGTCCGTTACACCACCTTGTCGTTATGGGTGGTGTAATCGTTACCGTAGTTGTACCTGTTTCTTGCGTTACTGAGGTGGTTTCGACAAAACAGCCCCCGGCCAAGTGGCCGGGGGCTGTTTCGTTAGGCCCTGAGCTGGGACTTTAGTTCATGTTCCAGGGGTCGCCGTAGGTGGTGACGCTGTCACCGGTCGAGGCGATCAGCCGGGCGAACGGACGCAGCAGCACACCACCGGCCGCACCGGTCACCGTGCCGTGCGCGTTGGAGACCGCCACACCACCGGCAGGTCCGGCCACGTCGACGGAGAACGTCGCGACTTCCTGAATACCCGGGCCGTTACCCAGGTCAGCGCTGATCGACACGCCCGGGAACAGGTTCGGCGTAATGACCGAGCCCAGCGTTAAAGCCCAGCTGAGCGGGTTGATGTTGCCGTCGTCGATCAGGATGTTGGGCGTGGTGTAGCTGAAGTTGATACCGACACCCAGCGACCACGGGAAGCCGATCTGATAACCCAGCTCCAACGTGCCCTCAAACTCCTCGGCACCCGGACCGGCCACGATGTACCTCGCACGACCCGAATGGAACCACTCACGGGTCAGCCGGTTGCGGTCAAGAGGGAACACACCATTGAGGAAGGTGTCCCACTGCTGAACCGTCAGGGTCCGGTCCTGGCCATCAACCAGACTCAGTTCGTTGTCCAGACCCGCGTGAGAGGTGCCAGTGCTCACGAACAGTGCCGCGATGGCCGCAACCAACGCGATCAGCACCCGACTTACTGCCTTCATGTTCTCCCCATCCGTGTCAGGCCTGGTCCGTTACACCACCTTGTCGTTATGGGTGGTGTAATCGTTACCGTAGTTGTACCTGTTTCTTGCGTTACTGAGGTGGTTTCGACAAAACAGCCCCCGGCCAACTGGCCGGGGGCTGTTTCGCTGGGCCCTGAGCTGAAACTTAGTTCATGTTCCAGGGTTCGCCGTACGTGGTGACGCTGTCACCGGTCGAGGCGATCAGCCGGGCGAACGGACGCAGCAGCACACCACCGGCCGCACCGGTCACCGTGCCGTGCGCGTTGGACACCGCCACACCACCGGCAGGTCCGGCCACGTCCACGGAGAACGTCGCGACTTCCTGAATGCCGGGGCCGTTACCCAGGTCGGCGCTGATGGACACGCCCGGGAACAGGTTCGGCGTAATGACCGAGCCCAGCGGGTTGAAGCCCAGCTCAGCGGGTTGATGTTCGCCGTCGTCGAGCAGGATGTTGGGCGTGGTGTAGCTGAAGTTGATGCCCACACCCAGCGACCACGGGAAGCCGATCTGGTAGCCCAGCTCCAGCGTGCCCTCGAACTCCTCGGCCCCCGGGCCAGACACGATGTACCTCGAACGACCCGAATGGAACCATTCACGGGTCAGCCGGTTGCGGTCAAGAGGGAACACACCATTGAGGAAGGTGTCCCACTGCTGAACCGTCAGGGTCCGGTCCTGGCCATCAACCAGACTCAATTCGTTGTCCAGACCCGCGTGAGAGGTGCCAGTGCTCACGAACAGTGCCGCGATGGCCGCAACCAACGCGATCAGCACCCGACTGATTGCCTTCATGTTCTCCCTAGCTATGTAGACGGCAACCCGGCGGGGTCACCGTGTGTTGTTCGTGCTTGGCCCAACCGCTACACCACACACGACGTACGAACCTCATGTGAGACAAATGAGAGACCTCACATACTGTTCTTATGTTTCGCTCATCGTTGACACGAGGAACATAACGGGGAGGCATCGGACCGGCAACGCGTGCACCCCCTCGCAAAAACTCAGGCACTCGAACATTCGGGGTTTGCTGAACCAGCACGGGAGGGTTCAGGTTGCGGGCGCGGGACCGGCAGCGGCGATGCAGCGAGACAACAGCTGCTATTTCGCCTCGCACACCGGTGTCATGCCCTGACCGGACTCAACGACCTGCTGTTTTCCGCGATCAACGCGAAATCACCGGTCAATCATGATGAGGCGGAATGTTGTCCCGCAACCACTTCTCGTGGTCGGCCTCCTCGTCGGGCGAAGAATTATCGCGCTCGTCAAAAGATATCCGGGGCAATGGGTCTCCGAAAATCTTGTTAACTGCGTCGCGAGAGCGCTTTGAACGATCGGTCACAACGACCGTCGGGTGTGACGAAGATCACATCTTGGGTGAAGATTGCCGTTCACTTTCGCGTAACCTCTTCGACCGTGCCGGTGTTTGTGGTAAGCGCGCGTCCGACCGCCACGGTGCTCGGTCTGCGTCGCGCCGCGTCAAGGCCAGCGAGCCCAAATCGCTTAGATCTCCAAGCTGGATAGCTGGCCGATGATCTGGACGGCCAGCGGATTTAGCGTTGCCATGCCGTCACGCACCGCTGCGCGCGAGCCGGCAATGTTAACCACGAGGGTGCTGCCGGAGATTCCGGCCAGGCCCCGAGACACGCCGGCCTCGACGATGCCGGCCGACAGCCCAGAGGCACGCAGCGCCTCGGAGATGCCCAAAAGTTCACGATCGAGGATGTCGCGGGTGGCCTCGGGCGTCACATCGCGGGGGCTGACACCGGTGCCACCCACCGACACCACCAGATCCACCCCGCCGATAACCGCCGTGTTCAGCGCGTTGCGGATCTCCACCTCGTCGGCGGACACGACGACCACGCCGTCGACGACGAAGCCTGCCTCACCGAGCAGCTCGGTGACCAACGGACCGCTGTGGTCCTCCTCGCCGTGTGCGGTGCGGTCATCGACGACGACGACGAGTGCGCGGCCCACCAACTCCCCTGGCTGTTCCATGATCCCAACCGTATATCTGGGAACGAACGGCGGCGCGGCCACTCTCAGCGTGACCCCGCCAGGTGCGGGGCTCACTGCTGCGCCTTGCCGAGGGTGACCTGCACGGTCTGCGGCTTACCGGATCCGTCCAGATAAGTAAGCGTCACTTTGTCACCCGGCGCCTTGGACCGGACCGCGGCCACCAGCGCATCGGCACTGTTGATCAGCCGATCGTCAACCTTGGTGACCACGACACCGCTGGGCAGGCCCGCCGCGGCGGCCGCGCCCCCGCCGGTGACCTCGACGATCTTCGCGCCGTCGGTGGCGGTGTCGTTGCCGACCTGGACGCCGAGTGAGGCGTGCGAGGCCGTGCCGTTCTGGACGAGTTCATCGGCGATCCGCTTGGCCTGGTCGACCGGGATCGCGAAGCCCAGCCCGATCGAACCGCTCTGCGCCTGCGGGCCTGCGTCGCCGCCGAGGGTCGCGATGGCCGAATTGACCCCGACCAGTTCGCCGTTCATGTTGACCAGCGCCCCGCCGGAGTTGCCGGGGTTGATCGCGGCGTCGGTCTGGATGGCGTCGAGCACAGTGTTCTGGTTCTGTGCGTCGCCGCCCGCGGCCACCGGTCGGTTCAGCGCGCTGATGATGCCGGTGGTCACCGTGCCCTCCAACCCAAGCGGCGAACCGATCGCCACCACGTCCTGGCCCACCCGCAGATTCGCCGAGGAGCCCAGCGTGACGGGTGTCAGCCCGGACGCGCCCTGGGCTCGGACCACGGCGATGTCGCTGCTCGGATCGGTGCCGACGACGGTGAACTGCGCGGTGTTGCCATCGGCGAAGGTCACCTTGGTTTGCGCACCGCCTGCCGGGCCGCCTGGAGTGTCATTGGCCGCCGCCACCACGTGGTTATTGGTCAGAATCAGGCCGTCGGTGGACAGGATGATTCCGGAGCCTTCCTCGGACGCCCGGCCCATGTCGACCTCTAGTTTGACCACGCTGGGCACCACCTTGGCCGCGACCTGCTCGACCGAGCCGAGAGGCACGCTGGCGGCCGGCACGCTGGGGGCGGCGCCGCCGATAGCCGACGTGCCGGCTGGGCCCTCTGGCTGTGCCAGCAGTGCCACTCCACCGCCGACGCCGGCCGAGACGACCGCGATGGCCAACGCGGCTGCGGTCAAAGCGACTGCGCGCGAACGCTTTTGGGGTCGAACGACAGGAGGGCCGGGCGGGGGTTGCGGGGCGCCCCGGTACGGGTCGTAGGGTGCGCGGAAAGTCTGCTGCGTCGCATAGCGCCAGTCGTACGGCTGCTGCTGGTACGGGCCGGGCCGTTGCGGACCGGGGTATCCGGCGCCATGCTCATACGCGCCGGGCCGCCCACCCGGCTGTTGGGGTGGCGGCGAGTACCTCGGATGATTTGTCATGTCGCTGCAGTGCTCTCCCTCAAGTAGGTTCCGACATTGAGAACAACGACGGCTGCATGGCCACAGTGCCCGTCTGGGCTGAGAATCCACTTAGAGAACATTCGGGACATTCCCAAATTTCCTCCCCTATGACCGGCGCCCCCGATCAGCATTGTCGGTGCTGAGATCGGCGCCGTCTATGCCAGAGGCGCGTGTCGCCGGGATCGGTCGGCCGGGCAGCACCAGATGCATCGTTGTACCCGGCGGCTGTCCACCGACAACGGTGTCCTCGACCCGCAGCGCGCCGCCGTGTTTGACCGCAACTTGTTTCACTATCGCCAGACCGAGTCCGGAACCCGGCATGGCGCGCGCCGACGTGGAACGGTAGAACCGCTCGAACACCAGGTGCCGTTCGTGTAATGGAATGCCCGGGCCGCGGTCGGACACCACGAGCTCGGCGTGCAGCGGGTCGATCTGCGTCAGCCGGACGCCGACCCGCCCGCCGGGCGGGCTCCATTTGGCGGCGTTGTCCATCAGGTTGAGCACCGCCCGCCCCAGTCCCCCACTGTCGCCAAACACCTGCCACGGCGTGACCGACACATCGAACTCAATGTCGTTGCGGCGCCGACGAACTCGCTCAAGGCAGCGGTCGACGACTTCAGACATGTCGACCGGTTCGTGAATGATGACGCCGGCCTCGTCGCGAGTCAGATCCACCAGATCGCCGACCAGCGTGGACAATTCCTCGATCTGGGCCATCACGTCAGCGCGCAGCTCGTCCATCTCGTGTTCGGGCAACCGCGGCGCCCCCGGCGCCATCGACGCCATCAACAGCTCGACATTGGTGCGCAACGACGTCAACGGCGTGCGCAGCTCGTGGCCCGCATCGGTGACCAGACGGGCCTGACGCTCACGCGACTCGGCCAGTGCCCGCAGCATCATGTTGAAAGCCTCGGTGAGACGTGCGAGCTCGTCGCTGCCGAACACCGGAATCGGCCGCAGGTCGTCCGTGCGCGCCACCCGTTCGGCCGCCTCGGTCAGCCTGGCCACAGGCCGCAGGCCGGCACGCGCGACCGCGCCACCGGCCATCGCCGCAATCACCACGCCGAGCCCGCCGACGATGAGCAGAACGGTGCCCAACCGTCTGAGCACCTGACTGGTCGGCGCGAGGCTCTTGGAGATCAGCAGTGAGCTGCCGTTGGTGAGGTGCCGCGCCAGCACCCGCTGATGGTTGACGGTGCGCAGCGACATCAGCCACTCGCCTCGCACCACGGCCTTCTCTGGCTCGCCGAGCGGCAGCGTCTGCCCCTGCTGATTGGCGGTGTAGATGGACCGGCCCGGATTCACCAGCATCGCGTTCACATCGGAGTACGCAGTGCCCTCGATCGCCTTGCCCGGATCGGCCGCCAGTGATCCGCTATCGATCAGCAACTGCGCCCGGCTCTTGAGTTGGTTGTCGATGTCGTCATAGAGCGCCCGGGACACCACCGCGTAGACGGCGACGGCCATCAGCACCACGACCATCGCCACCATCGACATGGCCAGCAGCATCACGCGCCACCGCAGTGACAGTGAGCCAGTGGTCGATAGGCGGGGCAGGGAGTTGGACTGTGGCCGAAATCCCAACTTCTGGGCTGACATCAGGGTGGCGTCTCGCGCAGCACATAACCCACTCCGCGCACGGTGTGGATCAGCCGCGGCTCTCCTTCCGCCTCTGTCTTGCGGCGCAGGTAGCCGACGTATACCTCGAGCGCGTTGCCGGAGGTGGGGAAGTCGAATCCCCAGACTTCCTCGAGAATGCGGCTGCGGGTGAGCACTCGCCGCGGGTTGGCGATCAGCATCTCCAAGAGCGAGAACTCGGTGCGGGTCAGGCTGATCCGCCGCTGGCCACGGGTGACTTCGCGGGTGACCGGGATCCAGGCTGAGGTCGGAGAACGTCATCGCGGGCGACTCGGCGCCGTCGTCGGGCGTGGTGCGGCGCAGCAGCGCCCGCATCCGCGCGAGCAGTTCCTCCAGGGCGAACGGCTTCGGAAGATAGTCGTCGGCGCCGGCATCCAGTCCGGCAACGCGCTCGGACACTGAATCACGCGCGGTCAGCACGAGGATCGGCAGGTCATCTCCGGTGCTGCGGAGCTGACGGCACACCTCGAGGCCGTCCAGCCGCGGCATCATCACGTCCAGCACCAGGGCGTCGGGCCGGTCGCTGGCGATCAGATCGAGGGCTTCGAGGCCGTCCTGCGCCAGCTCGACCGAGTAACCGTTGAAGGAAAGCGACCGGCGCAGCGATTCGCGCACTGCGCGATCGTCATCAACGACAAGTATGCGCACTGCCACAGTGTCAACCCCCTATCTGAGAGTGACCTGAGAGGCGCGCCGGTTCCGCCTTAGCGCTTGTCGAGGTCGATCAGTCCGAGACGCGCGGCCTTGAGCAGGCGACGCGGCACCTTGTGCTGCTGCCCGGCGACGTTTACGCCGACGAGTTCGGGGCGCTTGGCCTTCCACTGCGCGCGCCGGCTACGGGTATTCGCGCGCGACATCCTGCGCTTGGGCACAGCCATGATCGAGCTCTCCTCTTGAGGGGTACTGCCGCGGGAGGTGTCCGGCGTCGGCAATTGCACTTCAGGATAGCCGGTCGCGTGCGTAGCCTCCAAAAAGGACCTCCTTGGCGCGATACCGCCGGTAACCGCTAACCTACCGGTTGGTTGGGGCCGCGAGAAGGGAGACTGCGTGACCGCTTCTTCTGGTCCGGTCCGCATCGGCAACTGCTCGGGCTTCTACGGAGACCGGCTGGCGGCGATGCGCGAGATGCTCACGGGCGGCGACCTGGACTACCTCACCGGCGACTATCTCGCCGAGCTGACCATGCTGATCCTCGCCCGCGACCGCGCGAAGTCGCCCGACCGCGGCTATGCCAAGACGTTCCTCACGCAACTCGAGGACTGCCTGGGCACCGCACTGGACCGTGGCGTGCGGATCGTCGCCAACGCCGGCGGCCTCAACCCCGCGGGGCTGGCCGTCGCGGTGCGCTCGCTGGCCGAGCGGCTGGGCCTGGATGTCAACGTCGCCCACGTCGAAGGCGACGACCTCGTGGGGCGGGCCGAGGAACTCGGGTTCGGCACGCCGCTGGCGGCCAACGCTTATCTCGGGGCGTGGGGCATCGTCGATTGCCTGGGTGCCGGCGCCGACGTCGTGGTCACCGGCCGGGTCACCGACGCCTCGGTGATCGTCGGGCCCGCCGCGGCGCACTTCGGGTGGGCGCGCACCGACTACGACGCGCTGGCGGGCGCGGTGGCCGCGGGCCACGTCATCGAATGCGGTGCGCAGGCGACCGGCGGCAACTACGCCTTCTTCACCGAGGTCGCCGACCTGTCACACCCCGGCTTTCCGCTCGCCGAGATTCACGCCGACGGGTCGTCGGTGATCACCAAGCACCCGGGCGCCGGCGGCGCGGTCAGTGTCGGCACGGTCACCGCCCAGCTGCTGTACGAGATCACCGGCGCGCGCTACGCGAATCCCGATGTGACGCTGCGCGTCGACACCATCGAGCTGTCCGACGACGGGGCCGACCGGGTGCGAATCAGCGGCGTGAAGGGCGAGCCGCCTCCGCCCACCCTCAAGGTGTCGCTCAACAGCATCGGCGGATTCCGCAATGAAATGACACTGGTGCTGACGGGCCTGGACATCGACGCCAAGGCCGACCTGGTGCGCAGGCAGCTGGAAACCGGGCTGACCGTCAAGCCCGCCGAGATGGAGTGGACGCTGGCCCGCACCGACCACCCGGACGCCGACACCGAGGAGGCCGCCAGCGCGTTGCTGCGCTGCGTGGTCCGCGACCCCGACCCCGCCAATGTCGGGCGCCAATTCTCTTCGGCTGCAATAGAACTCGCATTGGCAAGCTATCCAGGTTTCCACGCCACCAGTCCTCCCGGAGACGGCCAGGTGTACGGGGTGTTCACACCTGGCTTCGTACCCGCGGCCGACGTGCCACACGTGGCGGTTCATGCCGACGGCACTCGTATAGACATCGCACCGGCCGCGCAGACCCTCGAGCTGGCGCCGGTGCCACCGTTCGCATTGCCGGAGCCGATTCCATTTGAGGAGACGCGGCGCGCGCCCCTCGGCGTGATCGCCGGCGCCCGCAGCGGCGACAAGGGCGGCAGCGCGAACGTCGGCGTCTGGGTGCGCACCAACCAGCAGTGGCGCTGGCTTGCACACACCCTGACCGTCGAGAAGCTTCGCGAATTACTGCCTGAGACAGCCGATCTCACCCTGACCCGCCACGTTCTGCCCAACCTGCGGGCGGTGAACTTCGTCATCGACGGCATCCTCGGGCAAGGCGTGGCGTATCAGGCCCGATTCGACCCGCAGGCGAAGGGGCTGGGCGAGTGGCTGCGCAGCCGGTATATCGACATACCCGAGAGCATCCTATGAACATCTGGCATACCCCTGAGCGCGAACAGCTGCGAAAGACGGTGCGCGCCTTCGCCGAACGCGAAGTCCTGCCCTATGTCGACGAGTGGGAGCGCAGCGGCGACCTGCCACGCGATCTGCACCGCAAGGCCGGCGAGGCCGGACTGCTGGGCGCCGGCCTGCCCGAGTCGGTCGGCGGTGGCGGCGGCGACGGCGCGGACTCGGTGATCATCTGCGAGGAAATGCATTACGCCGGCTCGCCGGGTGGGGTGTTCGCGTCGCTGTTCACCTGCGGCATCTCGGTGCCGCACATGATCGCCTCGGGCGACGAGCGGTTGATCGACACCTACGTGCGGCCCACCCTGCGCGGCGAGAAGATCGGCAGCCTGGCCATCACCGAACCGGGTGGCGGCTCCGACGTCGGTCACCTGACCACCCGCGCGGTACGCGACGGCGATGACTACATCGTCAACGGCGCGAAGACCTACATCACCTCCGGCGTGCGCGCCGACTACGTCGTGACGGCCGTGCGGACGGGAGGGCCTGGCGCGGCAGGCGTTTCGCTGCTCGTCGTCGATAAGGACTCGCCCGGCTTCGAGGTCACCCGCAAGCTGGACAAGATGGGCTGGCGCTCATCGGACACCGCCGAACTGTCCTACACCGACGTGCGGGTTCCGGCGGCCAACCTGATCGGCGGGGAGAACACCGGCTTCCTGCAGATCGCGGGTGCGTTCGTCTCCGAACGCGTCGCGCTGGCCGCGCAGGCCTACGCCAGCGCGCAGCGCTGCCTCGACCTGACGGTCGAGTGGTGCCGAAATCGGGAGACGTTCGGCAAGCCCTTGATCTCGCGCCAGCAGGTGCAGAACACGCTGGCCGAGATGGCCCGCCGCATCGACGTGGCGCGGGTGTACACCCACCACCTGGTGGAACGGCAAATTGCTGCCGCAGCCGCTTCGGCGGCGACATCGGACACAGAGACGAAGTCCTTGATAACTCAGGTCTGCTTCGCCAAGAACACCGCCGTCGAGGCCGGCGAATGGGTCGCCAACCAGGCAGTGCAACTGTTCGGCGGCATGGGGTATATGACCGAATCCGAGGTTGAACGCCAGTACCGCGACATGCGAATCCTCGGAATCGGCGGCGGGTCGACCGAAATCCTCACCGCCCTTGCCGCCAAGACACTTGGATTCCAGTCATGACATTGCGGTCCACCCTCGACGCCGGTTCACCCGCCTACACCGAGGCGGCGGCCGCGATGACCACAAAGCTCGCCGAGCTCGACGCCGAGCACGCCAAGGCGCTCAGTGGTGGCGGCACCAAATATGTTGAGCGCCATCACGCCCGCGGCAAGCTCACCGCACGCGAGCGCGTCGAGCTGCTGGTCGACCCGGATTCACCGTTCTTGGAGCTCAGCCCGCTAGCCGCGTTCGGCACCGATTTCCAGGTCGGCGCCAGCGTGGTGGTGGGCATCGGGGCGGTCAGCGGGGTGGAGTGCATGCTGGTTGCCAACGACCCGACGGTCAAGGGCGGTACCAGCAACCCGTGGACGCTGAAAAAGGTGCTGCGGGCCAACCAGATCGCACTGGAGAACCGCTTGCCTGTGGTCTCGCTGGTCGAGTCCGGCGGCGCTGACCTGCCGACGCAGAAGGAGATCTTCATCCCCGGCGGCCAGATGTTCCGGGACCTGACCCGACTCTCGGCGGCGGGCATCCCGACCATCGCGCTGGTGTTCGGCAACTCCACGGCGGGTGGCGCCTACATCCCCGGGATGTCGGATCACGTGGTGATGATCAAGGAACGCTCGAAGGTGTTCTTGGCCGGGCCGCCGCTGGTGAAGATGGCCACCGGCGAGGAGTCCGACGACGAATCGCTGGGCGGCGCCGAGATGCACGCCCGCACTTCGGGTCTGGCGGACTACTTCGCGGTCGACGAACTCGACGCGATTCGGGTCGGTCGGCGGATCGTGGCCCGGTTGAACTGGCGCAAGCAGGGCCCGGCTCCCGGCCCGGTCACCGAACCGCTGTTCGACTCCGAAGAACTGCTCGGCATCGTGCCGTCCGATCTACGGGTGCCGTTCGATCCGCGTGAGGTGATCGCCCGCATCGTCGACGGCTCGGAGTTCGACGAGTTCAAGCCGCTCTACGGGTCGTCGCTGGTGACGGGCTGGGCGACGCTGTACGGCTACCAGATCGGCATCCTGGCCAACGCCCGCGGCGTGTTGTTCAGTGAGGAGTCCCAGAAGGCCACCCAGTTCATCCAGTTGGCCAACCGGTCCGACACGCCATTGCTGTTCCTGCACAACACGACTGGCTACATGGTCGGCAAGGCCTACGAGGAAGGCGGGATGATCAAGCATGGCTCGATGATGATCAACGCCGTGTCCAATTCGACCGTGCCTCACATCTCGTTGTTGATCGGTGCGTCCTACGGCGCCGGGCATTACGGCATGTGCGGGCGAGCGTATGACCCGCGTTTCCTGTTCGCCTGGCCCAGCGCGAAGTCCGCGGTGATGGGCGGCACTCAGCTGGCGGGTGTGCTGTCGATCGTCAGCCGCGCAGCGGCCGCGGCCCGCGGGCAGGCGGTCGACGAGGACGCCGACGCCGCGCTGCGGGCTGCTGTCGAGGCGCAGATCGAGGCCGAGTCGCTGCCGATGTTCTTGTCCGGCCGGCTCTATGACGACGGCGTGATCGATCCGCGCGACACGCGCACCGTGCTGGGAATGTGCCTGTCCGCCATCGCCAATGGCCCGATCAAGGGGACGTCGAACTTCGGCGTCTTCAGGATGTAGCGATGAGCGCTTGCGCGAAGAGCAGAAGGCTCAGTGATGATTCATAAGCTCCTGGTTGCCAACCGCGGGGAGATCGCCCGGCGGGTGTTCGCCACCTGTCGGCGCCTCGGCATCGGCACCGTCGCCGTCTACACCGAGCCCGATTCAGCGTCCCCGCACGTGGCCGAGGCCGACGCCAGGGTGCGCCTGTCCGGCACCACGGGTTACCTCGACGGCAGGCAGCTCATCGCGGCCGCGCGCGCAGCGGGTGCCGACGCCGTCCATCCCGGGTACGGATTCCTCTCGGAGAACTCCGAATTCGCCGCCGCAGTGCAGGAGGCGGGGCTGACGTGGATCGGCCCGCCGGTGGCGGCCGTGGCGGCGATGGGCTCCAAGATCGAGGCCAAGAAGATGATGGCGGGTGCCGGCGTGCCGGTGCTCGACGAGCTCGACCCCGAGACGGTGACGGCCGATCAGCTGCCTGTGCTGATCAAGGCGTCGGCCGGCGGCGGTGGCCGAGGCATGCGGGTGGTCCGCCAACTAACCGAACTGCCAGCGCAAGTGGAGGCGGCCCGCCGCGAGGCGCAATCGGCGTTCGGTGATCCGACGGTGTTCTGCGAGCGCTACCTGGCCACCGGCCATCACGTCGAGGTCCAGGTGCTCGCCGACGACCACGGCACGGTGTGGGCCGTCGGCGAGCGCGAGTGCTCCATCCAGCGGCGCCACCAGAAGATCATCGAAGAGGCGCCGTCGCCACTGGTCGAACGCACCGAGGGCATGCGGGCCAAGCTGTTCGACGCTGCACGACTGGCCGCGACCGCGATCGGCTACACCGGCGCGGGCACCGTCGAGTTCATGGCCGCCCCAGACGGTCCGGGGCGGGATCTTCTTCTTCCTCGAGATGAACACCCGGCTGCAAGTCGAGCACCCCGTCACCGAGGCCACCACCGGCCTGGACCTAGTCGAGCTGCAACTGCATGTCGCCGACGGCGGCCCGCTCGATCCCGAACCGCCGCCGTCGCAGGGCTTCTCGATTGAGGCCAGGCTGTACGCCGAGGACCCGGCCAAGGGCTGGCAGCCGCAGGCCGGCACCGTGCACCGCTTCGACGTGCCCTCAACGGTCCGCCTCGACAGCGGCATCGTGGACGGATCGACGGTGTCGATCTTCTACGACCCGATGCTGGCCAAGCTCATCTCCTACGCGCCGACCCGCCGCCAGGCCGCCGGGGTGCTGTCCGACGCGCTGGCCCGCACCCGCATCCACGGCGTGCGCACCAACCGCGACCTGCTGGTCAGCGTGCTGCGGCACCCGGCCTTCCTCGACGGCGCCACCGATACGGCCTTCTTCGACACCCACGGCCTGGCCGAGCTGGCCGCACCGCTGAGCGACGACCGCGCGGTCGCATTGTCGGCAGTGGCCGCCGCGCTGGCGGACGCGGCGCAGAACCGCCGAGCCGCAACGGTTTTCGCCGCCGCGCCCAGTGGCTGGCGCAACCTGGCGTCGGGCTACCAGACCAAGTCCTACAGCGACGCCGCCGGGGAAACCCACGCGATCTCCTATCGATTCACCCGCACCGGCGTCGAGTTGGCCGGCCATGACGCCGTCACGCTCTTGTCGGCCACACCCGATCGGGTCGTGCTGACGGTGGACGGCGTGGACCGCCCGTTCGACGTGGCCTGCTATGGAGATGACGTGTTCGTCGACTCACCGCTGGGCCCAGCACAATTGACAATGCTGCCGCGTTTCCCCGATCCCGACGCCGCGGTCGCGCAGGGGTCGCTGCTGGCGCCCATGCCGGGCTCCGTGCTGCGCGTCGGCGCGGCGGTCGGCGACACCGTCACCGCCGGGCAGCCGCTGATCTGGCTGGAGGCCATGAAGATGGAACACACCGTGACCGCTCCGGCCGACGGTGTGCTCGTCGAGCTCAACGTCGAACCTGGCCTACAGGTCGACGTCGGCGCCGTACTTGCCCGAGTCGAGACCGTAGGAGAAGCCCGCCCATGACCCCGTGCAGTTTCATCGAAACCGAAGAGCAGCAGGCGCTGCGCAAGGCCGTCGCTGCGATGGCCGCCAACTACGGCCAGGACTACTACCTGGAAAAGGCCCGGGCCGGCGAGCACACCGACGAATTGTGGAATGAGGCAGGCAAACTCGGCTTCATCGGAGTGAACCTGCCCGAGGAGTACGGCGGCGGCGGCGCCGGCATGTATGAGCTGTCTCTGGTGATGGAGGAGATGGCCGCGGCCGGCTCGGCCCTGCTGATGATGGTGGTCTCCCCCGCGATCAACGGCACGATCATCAGCAAGTTCGGCACGGCCGACCAGAAGAAGCGCTGGCTGCCCGGCATCGCCGACGGCTCGATCACCATGGCGTTCGCGATCACCGAACCCGACGCCGGGTCCAACTCGCACCGGATCACGACCACCGCGCGCCGCGATGGCAGCGAGTGGATCCTGTCGGGCCAGAAGGTGTTCATCTCCGGCATCGACCAGGCTCAGGCCGTGCTGATCGTGGGCCGTGCCTACAAAGACGGAGTGGCGAAGTCCGAATCGCTCCGCCCGGCGCTGTTCATCGTGCCCACCGACGCGCCCGGCCTGAGCTGGACCAAGATCGAGATGGAACTGGTCAGCCCAGAAAGCCAATTCCAGGTGTTCCTCGACGATGTGCGGCTGCCGTCCGATGCGCTGGTGGGGTCCGAGGACGCGGCCATCGCGCAACTGTTCGCGGGTCTGAACCCGGAACGGATCATGGGCGCGGCCAGCGCGGTCGGCATGGGCCGGTTCGCGATCAACAAGGCGGTCGACTACGTCAAGACCCGTCAGGTGTGGAAGACGCCGATCGGTGCGCACCAGGGCTTGTCGCACCCGCTTGGCGCAGAACCACATCGAGATCGAGCTGGCGAAGCTGATGATGCAGAAAGCGGCGACGCTCTACGACATCGGCGACGACGCGGGCGCGGCCGAAGCCGCGAACATGGCGAAGTACGCCGCGGGTGAGGCATCGGTGCGCGCCGTCGACCAGGCGGTCCAGTCACTGGGCGGCAACGGGCTGACCAAGGAATACGGCATCGCCGCGGCGGTGACCGCGTCGAAGCTGGCCCGCATCGCGCCGGTCAGCCGGGAGATGGTGCTCAATTTCGTCGCGCAGACCTCCCTCGGTCTGCCACGCTCGTACTGATGAGGTCACTGGTTCACTACACCGTCGAGGGCAGCGCCGCCCGCCTGACGCTGGACTCCCCGGACAACCGCAACGCGTTGTCCACCATGTTGGTCCACCAGCTGCACCAGGGTCTAACCGACGCCACCGAGGAGTCCGGTGTGCGGGCCGTCGTGCTCGGACACACCGGCGGAACCTTCTGCGCCGGCGCGGATCTCGCCGAAGCCGCCGGGCGCGATCCCGGCGATGTGGCTGTCGACCGCGCCCGCGAGCTGACCCACCTGCTGCGCCGGATCCTCGAGCTTCCGATGCCGGTGATCGGCGCCGTCGACGGGCATGTGCGCGCCGGCGGGCTCGGTCTGGTGGGTGCCTGCGACATCGTGGTGGCGGGGCAGGCCAGTACAGTTCGCGTTGACCGAGGCGCGCATCGGCGTTGCGCCGTCGATCATTTCGCTGACGCTGCTGCCGAAGATGACTGTCCGCGCCGCCAGCCGCTACTTCCTCACCGGCGAGAGGTTCGGCGCAGAAGAGGCAGCGAACATCGGGCTGATCACTATCGCCGCAGAGGACGTCGCAGCCACCGTGTCGGCGCTGACCGCCGCGATCGGCAAGGCGTCGCCGCAAGGCTTGGCCGCCTCGAAAGCGTTGACCACTGCACCGATTCTGGCCGACTTCGACCGGCACGCCGACGAGCTCACCAAGCAGTCCGCGGAGCTGTTCGTTTCCGAGGAGGCCCGCGAAGGCATGATGGCGTTCCTGCAGAAGCGGCCACCGCGCTGGATCGGCTAACTGTCGTCGTCGTCCGTCCTATCAGGTAGCGCCGAGGATGATGGAAGTCGTTGACTCTGGGCTGGCCGGCGGTCCAGGTGAGGCGGTGCGTCGGGGCACGGGTTCCCAGTGTGGCGCCCAGACGAGAGCCCGAAACGGGACACCTGGTGCTTTCTCCACTGTCGTCAAATCTGCTACGGGATGTCCCGCCCAGGGTGCAGGATAATCCGCGGCGGGAAAATCGGCCCGGTGGGAAAGCGTCACAAAGGAGTGAGCGTGGCAAATCAGAATGTCGAGATAGCCAAGAAGGCGTACGAAGCCTACGGCGCAGGCGACGTCGAAACGGCCCTAAAAGACTTCGATGACAACATCGAGTGGTCCATACCCGGTAACAGCACGATCAGCGGCGAGTACCGCGGCAAAGACAAGTTCATGGAGCTGTTAGGGAAGCTCGCGGAGAAGTCCTTCACCACAACGCCCGAACGTATCCTCGGCGACGGCGATGACGTGGTCGTCATCACCAAGATCACTACCGGCTGAGGAATCCGGGCTCCAAGCCGATGTGTTGACCTACCGAGACGGCAAACTTGTCAAAGCCGTGAGCATCGCAGACACAGCCTTGCAGGAACGTGTCTTCGGCAGCAAATAGCGACTGCAGGAGTCTCTAGCTGATTGAGAGGCGGCGGGCACACCGGCGGTACAGCCCGCGCTCGTCGCCTTCCAGCTAGCCGTACACGACATCACACCCCGCATTGAGCGCCTCGTGGTTGCGCTGCACCGCAGACCGGGTGTCCCCGTTCGGCGACCGACTCCGGCGCTTCGTCGTCGACACGGGAAGTTTCGGTTTCCGGGTTGCACATGCCGTCGCGGTCCTGCATACCGATGATGAGTGACCGTCTCCTGGCCCGCTCCGCACCGTCGGGTTCCTCACCGTCTTGATCCAGCAGGATCGCCAACCGATCCGCAACCGGTGGCTGAGCACGTCGCGCAGCGAGGTGCCCCCAACTCCTGGGGATTTTCTTCGGCAGC
The DNA here is from genome assembly GCA_963715885.1 of uncultured Actinomycetota bacterium. GTDB lineage: Bacteria > Actinomycetota > Actinomycetes > Mycobacteriales > Mycobacteriaceae > Mycobacterium. The sequence goes on along the minus strand of CAVQSK010000031.1, from coordinate 89,098 downwards.
CAATCGGGCGATGAGCGTGTTGTCCACCGCCCGCTCGCGACGGGCGACACGTTCGCTGCGCTGCACTACGACGATAGACAGAATCGGCGTCGCAAACACACTGAAACGAAAGTGGCGCAATTGATTACGCTACTGTTTGGCTATGGCTAGCCAACTCCTCATCGCTGGGGCGACGGGCACGCTCGGCAAGCGCGTGGTGCCGGCTGCTCTCGCGGCCGGGCATCACGTCCGGGCGCTGAGCCGACGTGAACGCACCGATGACTCCGGGACGGATTGGCGCAAAGGAGATCTGCTCGCCGGCGATGGTGTCGACGCCGCCGTCGACGGTGTGGATGTGATCGTCAACTGCGCGACCCAGCCCACCGGTGACAAGGACGTCACCTCCATCGAGAACCTCATCGCGGCGGCGCGCCGGGCCGGTGTCGGTCACATCGTGCACGTGTCGATCGTCGGCATCGACCGCATCCCGCTGCCCTACTACAAGACCAAGTTGCGCGTCGAACGCGCGCTGGAAGCCTCCGGCATCGGCCACACCGTGCTGCGTGCCACCCAGTTCCACGAGCTGATCGAAACGATCTTCTCGATCCAGCGCTTCTCTCCCGTGCTGTGGACCCTGCGTCGGGTGCGGTTCCAGCCCATCGACACCCGCGACGTCGCCGCGCGGCTCGTCGAGTTGGCCGATGCCGAACCGGCCGGAAGGGTCGCCGACATCGGTGGCCCCGCCGTGCACCCACACGCTGATCTGGCACGGATGTTTCTCGCGACGCGCGGGAGCCGTCGCGGGGTGGTTCAGGTGCCGGTGCCGGGACGGATCGTCGCGGGCTATCGGTCCGGCGCAAACCTGGCGCCGGACAATGCGGTGGGGGTGATCGGCTTCGAGGACTATCTCGCCGAAGCGAATTAAAGTTTGCCTGTCTATCTGCTTCGCCGAGGCTGGTGAGCGCATAGTTTTAGTCAACGGCCTTGCAAGTGCCAGCGTTCGTCGTAGGCTCGACATTGATGAGCACTCCAGCGTCGCGGGACGGTTCGATGCGTGCTGCAGACACCGATCGGATTCAGGTGGCGCAGTTGCTCACTGATGCCGCCGCCCAGGGCCGGCTGGAGATGAGCGAATACGAGGACCGTCTGACCAGGGCGTATGCCGCCCAGACGAATGACGAACTCGATCGAATATCCGCCGATCTGCCCGGCGCCGTGACCCGGGGCCGCAGCGGTGGGCCGTGTCGGCCGGCGCCGTCGACGCTCCTGTTGGCGATCATGAGCGGGTTCGAGCGCCGCGGTCGGTGGAATGTGCCGAAGCGGTTGACGACCTTCGCCCTGTTCGGCGGCGGTGTGGTCGATTTGCGGTACGCCGACTTCACGTCACCCGAGGTGGAGATCCACAGCTACTCGATTATGGGCGGGCAAACCATTCTGGTGCCGCCCGAGGTGAACGTGGACCTCAGGGGTGTCGGGGTGATGGGCACGTTCGACCAGAGCGTCAGCGGCGAAGGGTCGCCGGGCGCGCCGTGCGTGCGGATCCGCGGCTTCTCGCTGTGGGGCAAGGTCGGCGTCAAACGCAAGAAACGCCGCACCCATACGACTCAGGAAAGCGCCTAAACGAAGAATCGGGCGGGCTCGAAGAGAGCCCGCCCGAGTCGTTGAATCACCTGACTATTCTGCGCCCTCGGGGTCGCCGCCGGACGGCTGCTCGCCGCCGGACGGCTGCTCGCCGCCGCCGAGTCCGAGTCTATTGAGGGCCTCTCCCCAGCCGCGGATGCCGTTGTCGGCGCCCTGGCCACCGCTCCCAAACAGGAACGGGGAGTCAGCGAGCGTGGTGGGCTCGAACCTCTGGGAAGCCCTAGTGAGGTTCTGAGAGTTGGTGCCGCTGTTTCCTGGCACGTCCGCCGTCGGGTTGAGCTCCTGCACCTGCGGCTCAACCTGCTGCACTTGCTGCACCTGCGGCTCAACCTGCTGCACTTGCTGCACCTGCGGCTCAACCTGCTGCACTTGCTGCACCTGCGGCTCAACCTGCTGCACTTGCTGCACCTGCGGCTGCTGACTTGCTGCACCTGCGGCTGTACCTGCTGCTGCACCTGCTGCACCTGCGGTGCGAACGACGGGGGCGCCTGTGTGCCCGTGCCTGCGCCCGGCAGCGCAGAGGCCAACGCGTTGACGGGCGACCCCACCGGCCCGGACCCGGTGGCCTGGGTCAACGTCTCCTCGGGCGCCACAGTAGCCGCGGCGGCCACGAGGGGTGCGACGGGTGGGGGGGTTTGGGAGGGGATGTCGAGAAGTGCCGGAATGGCGCTGAGAGCGGCGTAGCCGCCGTTGCCGTGCTCGGGCTCCAGCGCAGCCAGACCGCCGCCGGTGAACACGCCACCCGCGCCAACAGGTCCGTCTCCGAAGAATGTGTCCACGGCGCTCACCGAATCCAAGTCACCCGTCGCGGTTATGTCACCGCCGGCCAAAGCGATGTATGGGTTTATCGCACTCACCGAATCCAAGTCGTCCAGCGCGGTCAAGTCACCGCCGGCCAAAGCGATGTATGGGTTTATCGCACTCACCGAATCCAAGTCGTCCAGCGCGGTCAAGTCACCGCCGGCCAAAGCGATGTATGGGTTTATCGCACTCACCGAATCCAAGTCGTCCAGCGCGGTCAAGTCACCGCCGGCCAAAGCGATGTATGGGTTTATCGCACTCACCGAATCCAAGTCGTCCAGCGCGGTCAAGTCACCGCCGGCCAAAGCGATGTATGGGTTTATCGCACTCACCGAATCCAAGTCGTCCAGCGCGGTCAAGTCACCGCCGAGCACAGCGATATATGCCGGTATCGCGTCGAAAGCAGCCAACCTGCTGAGGTCGACGGCCAAGTTCACCTCGGCTAAAGAAACCTTCTTCGCGAGCTGTTCAGCGGCCTCCCCCATCGCCGGCAGCGTTGCGGCCGTCGCGAGGCACGCCGCGCAAGCCATCGCCGTTGCTGACGTAGAAATCTTCTTTGCCCACACGGTTATTACCTCTCTTGGATGCGGAGCCTCGACCGCTAGCCGGGTTGTACCTTGCGCGGACGTGAGCATCCGTCCGTTGGGAGAAACCTACCTTAAAAAACCCTGAGATGCACAGCTAACCTTCCAAAAGTTGAGCAACATTTGACCGACCAGCAAAAATGCCGCATGACCGTCTGCGAAGGTACGCCAAGCGAATCGACGCGCAAACATAAGAAGGCAGCCGCCGAGCTCGTGATATCGGGTGCGCAAGGCCGCCGTACAGAAGGTCGGTTCCCGCGATCCCTCGACCTCGTATCAGGCGCGCCTGTCAACAGCCCGCGCTGCGAACGACAGACAGCGGTCTTCGTTAGCTAGGTGACATGCTTCGCCAAAAACTCACCGAAGGTTTCATTGGATGATGTGCATACGATCACTAACAGGTCCGGGACAACGCAGCGTTCGCCACGTTCAGCAACGCGCGGATGACCGCGCGTTGCTCTATTCCGACGGCACCGGCCGCCACTGCCCGCGGCCTAGCGTCCCACGCCGCCGCCGAATCTGCGGCCCGAACACGATCCCGGCGTCCGCCACCCGTCTGTGTACGAAACGCGCGGCGGATGCAGCGCGCCTTTGCTGCGCTACCGACGCCGCGACCGTAGATAGTCGCCGACAACAGCGGCGCCCAATCCGTCCAGATCCGGCACCACCACTCGGCCTTCGACGCGGCGCGCGACCTGATCGATGAAGCGCGCCAAGCCGGGGTCACTACCGAGCCGGAAGATCGTAACCTGCGCACCCAGCCGTGCGACGTCATCGAAGCCTTTCACGGTGTGTGCGATCGTGCGCGGGTGCGGCGGGTAGTCGAAGAACACCGCCGACCCCTCCCCGTCCATGTCCTCGAGGTGCGCGGTGGGTTCACCGTCGGTGACGACGAGCACGACCGGCTGAGCATTGGGATGGCGGCGCAGGTGCCGGCCGGCCAGCGCCAGCGCGTGGTGCAGGTTGGTGCCCTGCTCGTAGACGCCCTCCAGCCCGGTCAACTCGGCCGCCGTCACCGTCCTGGCATAGCGTCCAAACGCGATGATCTGCAACGCATCCGACCGGAACCGCGTGCTGACGAGGTGGCTCAGCGCCAGCGCAGTCCGCTTCATCGGCAGCCAGCGGTTCTCCATCACCATCGAGAAAGACGTGTCGACCAGCAGGGCCACCGCGGCCTGCGTGCGCGTTTCGGTCTCGGAGATCTCAACGTCGTCGACGGCGATCTTCACGGGCAGCTCGGACGCCCCCGTACCGGCCCGCCGCAACACGGCGTTGGTCAGCGTGCGCGTGACGTTCCACGGTTCGGTGTCGCCGAACTGCCACGGACGCGTGTCGCCGGTCAGCTCGCCGGCCGCACCCGCGCGCCGGGTGTCGCGCTCTCCGTGCCGGCCCGAAAGCTGTTGCGCCACATCATGCAACGCGGTCTGACCCAGCCGGCGCATCGCCTTGGGCGACAGCCGCCACTGCCCATCCGAGCCGCGGTCCAAGAAGCCCTGATCCATCAGCGCCTTCTCGAGCTCGGCAAGCGTGCGCGCGTCGACCGCGGCTTCGTTGCCGAGCTGACGCGCCAGCATGTCCAGGTCGACATCCTCCATCGAGGCCCCGGCATAGCTTTGCGAGAGCGCCTCGGCGAGCTGCTCGAGCTCGGCGATGTCGGCCAGGGCCTGCGTGCCCTCGCCCATCCCCATCGGGTTGTCACCAGAGAACCGCGACGAGCCGGACCAGTCCTCCCCTGGCCGGGCAGCCTGCAGATGGGCATCAAGCCGATTGAGCGAATTCATCAACGCCGGTGAGCCGAATGCCTGTTGCGCCAACGCATCCAGCTCGGCGCGCTGGTCGGCCGACAGGCTATTGCGGAATCGCTGCGCGGCCGCCGCGCGCTGCGCCAACGAGTCCAGCAGCTCCTCGACATTGCGCGGGTTCTCCGGAAAGAACTCACCATGCTTGGCCATGAACTCATCGAAGTCCTGCTGGCTGTCCTCACCGCGAGAATGCTTGTCCAGCAAGTCATTCAGGTCGTCGAGCATCTCGTTGACCCGCTGGCGGTCCTCGTCGGTCGCGTTTTCCAATGCCTGCTTCATCCCGGCGAAGCGCTGATCGAGCATCTCGCGGCCGAGCAGATCCTTGATCTGCTCATACTTTTCGCGCGCCTCGGCGCTGCGCCAGTCGTAGTCGGACAGCTCCTGCACGGCCTTGGCCGGCGACGGGGACAACGCTTCCAGCTGCAGTTCGTTGAACCTGGCATCGTCGTCAAGCGCGCGGGCCAGTTCCTTGCGCTCGGCCAGCACCGCCTCGTCGAGCAGCTCCTTGAGCTCCTGCAGCGTGCCATCCAGATTGTTGCGCTGCAGCAGTTCGCGGCGACGACGGTTGGCCTCGGCCGCCAGTCTGTCGGCGCCGCGCATGTTCTGAGTGCCGCGCCGCATCAACTCGGACAACGCCCGTCGCGGCGAGCTGCCCTCCATGACGTCCTGACCGATTTGTTCCAACGCCTCGCGGAGGTCGACCGGCGGCGCAAGCGGATCCGGCCCCCCGGTGTAGGCGGAGTAGCGCGACGATCGCCCGTGGCCCCGTACAGACCGGTGCTTAGCCATAGACCGTTTCGCCTTCTCCGGACACCTTGTCGATCCGCTTCGCCAAATACAGTGCCTCCAGCGCCAATTCGACCGCGGCCGCACGCTGGCCATCGGACTGCGCGCCGAGGCGCTGCTGGATCTGGGCGATCGCGGGCACTTCGGGCACCGCGGCCAGCACTTCCCTCGCCGACACGCGTTCACCGGTGGTGACCGCCGAACCGTTCTCGATCGCCACCACCAGAGGTCCGACATCGATGCCGCCGATCAGCCGCTGTGCCGTGTCCGCGGTGGCCCGCCGCAACAGGTGCTCGAGCACCGCCTGCTCGCGGCCCTCTTCACCGGACTCGAACTCCAGCTTTCCGCGCAACACGTCGATCACCGTGGACAGGTCCACCACCCGGGCCACCGGGTCCTGCTCGCCCAGCACTGCGCAGCGATGCCGGGCGGCTGCGGCGACCGTCTCGGCGGCAGCGATGGCGAACCGCGCCGACACACCCGAGCGTTGGTCGATCGACCGCGAATCGCGCAGGTGGCGGGCGAACCGGGCAAGCACGTGCAGCAAATACTCGGGCACCTCGGCGGCCAGGTGCGCCTCCTGTTTGACGATGCCCACCTCGGCCTCAAGCTCCCGCGGGTAGTGGGTGCGGATCTCGGCGCCGAACCGGTCCTTCAGCGGGGTGATGATGCGGCCGCGGTTGGTGTAGTCCTCGGGGTTGGCGCTGGCGACGACGAGCACGTCCAGTGGAAGCCGCAGCGTGTAGCCGCGCACCTGGATGTCGCGCTCCTCCATCACGTTGAGCATCGACACCTGGATGCGCTCGGCGAGGTCGGGCAGCTCGTTGACCGCGACGATGCCGCGGTGCGCCCGCGGGATGAGGCCGTAGGCGATGGTCTCCGGGTCGCCGAGGCTGCGGCCCTCTGCCACCTTGATCGGGTCGATGTCGCCGACGAGGTCGGCCACGCTGGTGTCCGGGGTGGCCAGCTTCTCGGTGTAGCGCTCGCTGCGGTGCTTCCACTCGACCGGCAGGTCGTCGCCGGAATCGGCCGCGCGCCGGATCGACTCGGGAATAATCGGCGTGAACGGATGCTCGTTGAGCTCGGCCCCGGCGATCACCGGGGTCCAGTCGTCGAGCAGGCCGGTCAGCGCGCGCAGCAGCCGCGTCTTTCCCTGTCCGCGTTCACCGAGCAGCACCACGTCGTGCCCGGCGATCAGGGCACGCTCCAGCTGCGGGATCACGGTGTCCTCGAAGCCCAGGATGCCCGGCCACGCGTCGCGGCCCTCGGCCAGCGCGGCCAGCAAGTTTTCCCGGATTTCCTGTTTGACGCCCCGCTCGCGATGACCGGAGGCCTTCAGCTCGCCGACGGTCCGGGGCAGATCATTAGGTTGGATCACCACTCCACGCTACGACTGCTGTCGAGTTCCCGCGCGAGCGCCGGCGGTCACGTCGGAGACGGTGGCAGCATTTGGAACCCTCTCAGAATCGCGTCGGCGTCGCGCTGATACGTCGGGTTATCGGGGTCGGTGGTCTGCACAGTCACGCACGCCGCATACGTCATGTCGTCGGTGTAGAGAATCGCGAAAACCGCCATCGCTGGGTGCGGAGCGATGTTTCCTATCGCCGGTATCTGGAAGTGCACGGTCTCGGCGGGCAGACCGCACAGCGTGTGTGCGGTGACGCGCAGATCGGTGGCGCCGGCCATCGACTCCAGCGACTCGCGCTCGGCCTCGAACACCACGTCCGGATCTTCGATGCCCCGCGCACTCTCAAACGTCACCACCACGTTCGGCGCGAAGCCATCTGTGACCAGGCTTCGATTGGCCATCGCGAAGCGGATCAGCTCCGAGTCCATCATCGTCGTACGATCCCAGCCCTGCGGTTGCGGAATCTTCATCACCGGCTCGTCGTCATTCCTGACCGGGATCGTCGTCAAGGGAGCATCGACTGCCACGCACTGTGAAGCCTCGGATGCGGTCGCGGTTGGCCGATCGGCACCGGCGACCGCCCTGGCATCGTCGACGTATCGCGTGCACGAGGTCAGCAGAACTGTCGCCACCGCCAGCAGCACAGCGGCAGTCCTCGACGTAGGCACCATAGTGTGCAACATAGCGCCCCCCGCGACCGTGCGTCTCTGCACGCTACACGCCGCGGATTGTTGGCATTTTGTGCGCGCTCGCGCCTGTTAGTCAGTGCGCGAAGTGGCGCGCTCCGGTGAGGTAGAGCGTGATGCCAGCCTTGGCCGCCGCCTCGGTGACGACGTCGTCGCGCATCGACCCCCCGGGATGCACGATCGCCTTCACGCCGGCCTCGGCCAGCGTCTCCAGCCCATCGGGGAACGGGAAGAACGCATCCGACGCCGCAACGGCGCCGCGCACCCGGTCGCCTCCGCGCTGCACCGCGAGCCGGGCCGCGTCGACCCGGTTGACCTGGCCCATGCCCACTCCGATGGTGGCGCCGCCGCCGGCGATGACGATGGCGTTGGACTTCACGGCCCGGCATGTCCGCCAAGCGAACTGGAGGTCGGCCAGCGTCGCGGGATCGGCGGGCGATCCGGTGGCCAGCGTCCAGTTGACCGGATAATCACCCGGCGCGGTCAACTCGTCGCGCTGCTGCAGCAGCAGGCCGCCGCTGACTTGGCGGAAGTCGGTGCCGCCCTGTTGCGGCTCGGAGGCCACCAGCACGCGGATATTCTTTTTCCGCGCAAGCACTTCCACCGCGCCTGGCTCGTACGCGGGCGCGACGATCACCTCGGTGAAGATGTCGGCGAGCGTCTCGGCCATCTCGACGCTGACCGCGGTGTTGGCGGCGATGACCCCGCCGAAGGCGGACAGCGGATCGCATTCGTGGGCCTTGCGGTGCGCGTCGGCGACCGAGACCGAGGAGATCGCGATGCCGCACGGGTTGGCGTGCTTGATGATCGCCACGCAGATGTCCTCGTGATCGAACGCGGCCCGCCACGCGGCGTCGGCATCCGTGTAGTTGTTGTAGGACATCTCTTTTCCATGCAGCTGCTCGGCCTGCGCCAGACCGGGCCACGCGGCATCATTGCGATACAGCGCCGCCTGCTGATGCGGATTCTCCCCGTAGCGCAGCGCCGCGGCCCGCTTCCACGTCGCGGCTACCCAGGCGGGTAATGACGACGCAGGCGCATCTCCTTCAGGAGGCGCCAAAACGGACCCCATCCAGGACGCCACCGCCACGTCGTACTCGGCGGTGTGCCGAAACGCCAACGACGCCAGAATCTTTCGCTCCGCAAGGGTGAACCCGCCCGCCCGCACGGCCGCCAGCACGCCGTCGTAGCCGAGCGGGTCGACGACCACAGCCACACTGGGATGGTTCTTGGCCGCTGCCCGCACCATCGAGGGCCCGCCGATGTCGATCTGCTCGACGCATTCGTCGATGCTGGCGCCGGAGTTGACGGTCTCGGCGAACGGATAGAGGTTGACCACGACGAGCTCGAACGCGGCGATGCCCAACTCGGAGAGGGCCGAAACATGTTCGGGATTGTGCTGATCGGCGAGCAGCCCAGCGTGCACATGCGGATGCAGCGTCTTGACCCGGCCGTCGAGCACCTCCGGGAACCCGGTGACATCCTCGACCAGTGTCACCGGAACACCTGCGCCCGCAATGGTTTTCGCCGTCGAACCAGTTGAGATGATGTCCACACCGGCCTCGTGCAGGCCGCGGGCCAGCTCGGCCAGCCCGATCTTGTCGTAGACGCTGATCAGTGCGCGCCGGATCGGCCTGCGCCCGTCCTCTGTCATCCTATGGTCGCCTTTCGTCCCGTCCAGGTCAGGCCGCGGGCAGCCACCGCAGCCAAGACGTCCACCAGCAGTCGCCGTTCGACAACCTTGATCCGCTCGTGCAGGGTGGCTTCGTCGTCGTCGGCGAGGACGGGTACCGGTTGTTGCGCCAAGATCGGCCCGGTGTCGGTACCGGCGTCGACGAGGTGCACGCTACAGCCGGTCACCTTGACGCCGTAGTCCAGCGCATCGGGTACTGCGTGTGCGCCCGGAAATGCGGGTAGCAACGCAGGATGGGTGTTGATGATTCGGCCCATGAATCGGGAAAGAAACTGCGGACCAAGGATTTTCATGAATCCGGCGGCCACGATCAGGTCCGGTTCGTGCGCGGCGGTGGCTTCGGTGATCGCGGCGTCCCAGGCATCGCGATCCGGGTAGTCACGCAACCGCACGGCGTATGAAGGAACCGCCGCGGCCGCCGCGATGTCGACCGCCGGGCAGTGTCGGTCGACTCCGACCGCGACGATCCTGGCGGGGTACTCGCCGGCAGTGGCATCGAGCAGAGAACGCAGCAGCGAACCGGTGCCCGACGCGAGCACCGCCACCCGTGCAGGCACCGTCGGAGGCACATGGAGCGGTTGCTGCACGCCTCGACAATAGTGGGCGCCTAGCGGCCGCTTTACCCATCGTCCCGGGTCGCGCCCGGCGTGGCGTCGTCGTCAGCAACGAAATGTGCCTCTGGGTCCTCGTCGTCGACGGGTGCTGCGGTCTGTTCCTGGCCCGGCGAGGCTTCCTCGTCGACCGGCGCTTCCTCGTCGACCTCAGGCTCGGGTTCGGGTCTCGGGCTTCGGGTTCGGGCGCCGGCTTGGGCGGCTTGGCCCTGCGCGCGATTCCGCCCGACATCGCCACCGTCAGCGCACCGATGCCCACGAACCACACGAAGATCGCAGGCCCGAAGGTGGCCTGGTCGACGCCGACGTCGCCGAAGTTGCCCAGCCTGCCGCTGCCGGCGTAGGCGACCAGCGCCATCGTCGCCGCCGCCACCGCCGCAGCAACGACCACCTTGCCCAGCGCGGCCAATAGCGGCACCGGTCGCCGCGCACATTGCTGCCCGACCGCGACGCCGGACGCCGCGGCGACGATCAACAGCGCCACCCAGACCGGGCCCAGCGGCGGCGACGGCAACGCGGCCAGCACGGGCAGCGCCGGAACGTCGCCGCCGAACACCGTGAACGAACTGAACGTCGCGAGCCCGACGTGGGCGCTGGAGCCGACGGCCACCGCCGCCGTGCCGACGAGCACGTTGGGCACGTAGAGCACCGACAACATCGTCAGGCTGAACTGGCCGAACGCCGAGTCGGTGATCGCGTAGAGATCGTGCATCGTCGACCAATGCACCACCATCGAGCCGACCATGACGACGCCGGAAAGTCCGACCAGTGCCAGCAACCCGGCGGTAGCGGCCCGAAACGCGTCGGGCAGCCAGTCCGGCGCTCCCATCGCGGTCAACGTGCGGCGGCCGACCCGCGAGCCGACACCGATCAGCGCGCCGATGGCGTGCACGGCCAGCACGCTGCCGAACGCGCGCAGTGCATGCGGGGTCTGCAACTCGGTCAGCACCGATGCTGCGTCGTGGATGACGGCCAGGGCGATCGCGGTCATCAGCAGCGGACCGCCCAGCGCCGACGCGACGACCCACCGGATGACGAACCACGACGCGCTACCCGATGTCGCAGGCCCGGCGGCTCCGGAAGCCGACGTGGCCGCCGCCGTCGTGCGCGCCGTGCCCCACACCATCGCCAGCACCGGCAGCAGCGGCATCACGCCCAGCTCGCGCCCGCCGATCGACACCGGCACCTGATGCACGCCGAGCCACATGCTCGCGATGGCGCCGAGCGCGCCGGTTGTGTCGCTGTTGGCGATGAGCAGCTGCAGTAGCACTACCGCCGCGATGACGACCAGCGCCACAATGGACGGCCCGAATGCGACCCGAAGCAGCTCACGCGCCTGACGTGTGCCCCCGGCTGGCCTGGGGGCACCTCCCACGTGTGGGGGATTCTGCACTAGTTGGGCCGCTCCCCCCGCACGCTCACGCGCGCGAAGTTGACGCACGCGCGGCTCAGATTACGACGGCGCGGGGCCGGACTGCGACGATGACGACGATTGCGGCTGCACCGGCACCTGAGTGGTTGGCGCCGAACTGGACGGCGGCTGGCCGTAGGTCGGGAAACCGGTGGGCGGCGTCGGAGGCCCGCTCTGCGATCTCCGCCGGAGAAGCCGCCAGTCGACGGCCCACCACCCGGGTAGCCGCCGCCGTACTGCGACGGATATCCCGGACGCTGCTGGTGCTGCGGGCCCTGCTGCTGTGGCGGCGCGCCTTGATGCCGCGGCTGCCCGTAGTACTGGCCGGGCCCGCCGTACTGGCCGTACTGCTGCTCGTAACGGGGCTTCGGGGCCTGTTGGGTGATCACACCGGCGTCGAACAACAGTGCCGTCACCGCCACGATCGCCTGCAGCACGCCGAACGCGATGATGAGGTACAACCCCCAGTCGATGGTGACGCCGTCGGGCACGGTGAGCACAATCAGGATCACCAGCAGGAAGCCCAGCACGGACAGCACCGCCACGAGCGCAGGCGTGGCCTTCTGCTTGGGCAGCAGGCCAACGCCGGCGATCAACGCCGCGAGGAGGGCAGCGACGACACCGAGATCGAGCAGCGTGGGCGTGAAGAAGTCACCGCCTGCGGTGAACAGCGGGCCGAAGCTCGACAGGTACAGCGCGAGGCCGAGCGCCGCTGCCGCGGCGGTCAGATACACGGGCAACTTGCTCGGACCTTCAGCGGCGGCGGGGCCGGCATCGGGAACCTTGCCGAACTGTTGGGTCGGCGCGGCGAACTGAGTGGTCGGCTGTTGTGCGGGCGGATATCCGGGGCTACCGGGCGGGTAGGTCATGACCTCTCCTGTGCTGGACGCCTAAGCGATTCGACCACCCACGCTAGCGCACCCTCGTGTGAGGGCGGCGGCCATCGGCGTCTCAGGCCGACGCGAGGACGGGCTCGCCGACCGAATCCTCTTCAAAATCTTCGATTTCGCGCACCAACGGTAATACTCGCGAGCCGAAATACTCGATGACAGAGCAGCCGTGACGACCGTCGCCGGTAACGCTCGCAGTGAAAGAAACTCAGCTCATGACGATGGGGGTGGCGGGGATGCCGTTGAACCGCGATGACATGACCGTGGTGTAGGCGCCCATCATGGGGCTGATCACGACATCGCCGATGTCGAGAGCAGGCATCGGGTAGTCGCGGGCGATCACGTCGGCGCTGTCACAGGTCGGTCCGGCGAGAGTGACGCGTTCGAATTCACAGGTTTCGTCTGGGTCGTTTAACAGTTCGCGCAGCGCAAGGATCGGCGGGTGCACATCCTCGGTCATCACGTTGGAGTAGCTGCCATACAACCCGTCGTCGAGGTAGTGCCACACCTGGCCGTCGCGCACCGCGGTGCCGACCACGCTGGTGAGCAGGGTCTGACGTTGGAGAACATCTGCGGTCCGAGGTAGAAGGCGACGGGCCTGATGGCAATGCTGTCGATCAGCTCGGCCGGGCCGAACTCGATGGCGACACTACGTAGTGCGAGGAGATTTGCAATCACGACCCTTGCAGCCCAATTGCAGCCCTGTCGTTGGCGGTACTCCAGCGCAGCGCGCTGACGTACGCGGTCGCGTAGTAGCCGGCCGATGCGCCGATCGTCGCGGTGATGGCCGCGGCGACGAGTGAACCCGTCGCGAGATAAGTGATCGCGGCACCGCCCAATTCGCCGATGGTTCCGGCGATCTCGGACGGCAGATAGCGTCGTATCCATTCGCGCAGTTTCTGTCGTGTCGGTCCCGCCCGCTTCACACTCCGAACTGTCCGCGTCGGTGCACTTCGGGTCGCGAGCAGTGGGCTACGCGACCTTGAAGGCACCGCTACCTAGGCGCCCGCGGGGCTGCTCGCTGGGACCCCGCTCTTGTCCCTCAGACTGGAACACGTTCTAATTCTCGGCATGGACTACGGGCTCGTACTTTTCACCAGCGACCGCGGCATCACCCCGGCGGCCGCGGCCAAGCTCGCCGACGACCACGGCTTCACCACCTTCTACGTGCCCGAACACACCCACATCCCGGTCAAGCGGCAGGCCGCGCACCCGACCACGGGCGACGAGTCGCTGCCTGATGACCGCTACATGCGCACTCTCGATCCCTGGGTCAGCCTGGGCACCGCTTGCGCGGTGACGTCGCGGGTGCGGTTGTCGACGGCGGTGGCGCTGCCCGTCGAGCACGACCCGATCACCTTGGCGAAATCGATCGCCACGCTCGATCACCTCTCGGGTGGACGCGTCAGCCTGGGCGTCGGATTCGGTTGGAACACCGACGAACTCGCCGACCACAACGTGCCTCCGGGACGGCGGCGCACCATGCTTCGCGAATACCTCGAGGCCATGCGGGCGCTGTGGACCCAGGAAGAAGCCTCATACGAGGGCGAATTCGTCAATTTCGGCCCGAGCTGGGCGTGGCCGAAGCCGGTGCAAACACATGTCCCGGTACTCGTCGGCGCGGCGGGCACCGAAAAGAACTTCAAGTGGATCGCGCGGTCCGCCGACGGCTGGATCACCACACCGCGCGACTTCGACATCGACGAACCGGTGAAGTTGCTGCAGAACACCTGGGCGGCGGCGGGCCGCAACGGGGCACCGCAGATCGTCGCGCTGGACTTCAAGCCGGATCCCGAGAAGCTGGCCCGCTGGGCCGAGCTGGGCGTCACCGAGGTGTTGTTCGGGCTGCCCGACCGCGACGAGGACCAGATCGCCGGCTACGTGGAGCGGCTCGCGGACAAGCTGGCCGCCCTGGTTTAGCCGGGCGCCACGAGCTCGAGGTAGCGCTTGGTGGTGCCGCGCATGAGCCGCGCGACGAAGGAGCTCATGGCTGGCGGTGGTCCGGCCGCCGGGAGACCGCGAAGCGTCGGGCACCTGCGCGAGCGTGCGTGTCTGAGGCCGACACGCCGGGACGCAAGCGAAGTATCCGCACGCTCGGATGTCGGAGAATGCTAGTTGGACAGGCTAATTGACGCCATTACCGTAGCGCCAATCGGTCGTACCCACCGGGCCGCCGCTTGGCGAGCGTGCGTGGAATCCGATCCAACCGCGGCGTGTCGGCCTCAGACACGCACGCTCGCGGGAAAAGGTGAGGGGCTGGATCTAGAGACTCTTGAGGATCTCCCGGGCCAGGCGGGCGGTTTCCGACGGGGTCTTGCCGACCTTGACACCGGCGGCCTCCAACGCTTCCTTCTTGGCCTGCGCGGTGCCCGACGAACCGGACACGATCGCACCGGCGTGGCCCATCGTCTTGCCTTCGGGCGCGGTGAATCCCGCGACGTAGCCGACGACCGGCTTGGACACGTTCGCCTTGATGAAGTCGGCGGCGCGCTCCTCGGCGTCGCCGCCGATCTCGCCGATCATCACGATGACCTTGGTGTCGGGGTCCTTCTCGAACGCCTCGATCGCATCGATGTGGGTGGTGCCGATGACCGGGTCGCCACCGATACCGATCGACGTCGTGAACCCGAAATCGCGCAACTCGAACATCATTTGGTAGGTCAGCGTCCCGGACTTGGACACCAGCCCGATCGGACCAGCACCGCTGATGTTGGCTGGTGTGATGCCGACCAGCGACTGACCGGGAGTGATGATGCCGGGACAGTTCGGGCCGATTATGCGGGTCTTGTTGCCCTTCTCGACGTTGTAGGCCCACGCATACGCGGTGTCCTGCACCGGAATTCCCTCGGTGATCACCACCAGCAGCGGGATCTCGGCGTCGATCGCCTCAATGATCGCGTCCTTGGCGAATTTCGGCGGCACGAAGATGATCGATACGTCGGCGCCGGCCTTCTCGATGGCCTCGACGACGGTGCCGAACACCGGCAGCTCGACGTCTTTGCCTTCCTTGTCGACGTGCGCCACCGTCGTTCCGGCCTTGCGCGCGTTGACGCCGCCGACGATCTGGGTGCCGGCCTTGAGCATTCGCGCGGTGTGCGTGGTGGCCTCCGCGCCGGTGATGCCCTGGACGATGACCTTGTTATTCGCGGTCAGAAAAATAGCCATGTCAGTCCTTTCAGGCGCTTACGGCTTCGGCGGCCTTGGCGGCTGCGACGTCGGCGGCTTCGTCCATCGTGCCCACCTCGGTCACCAGCGGGTGGTTCGCTTCGGCGAGGATGCGACGGCCCTCATCGACGTTGTTGCCGTCGAGCCGGACCACAAGCGGCTTGTTGGCCTCGTCGCCGAGGATCTTCAGCGCGTTGACGATGCCATTGGCGACGGCGTCGCACGCGGTGATGCCGCCGAACACGTTGACGAACACGCTCTTCACTTGCGGGTCGTGCAGGATGACGTCGAGCCCGGCGGCCATCACCTCGGCCGAGGCGCCGCCGCCGATGTCCAGGAAGTTGGCCGGCTTCACGCCGCCGTGCTTCTCGCCGGCGTAGGCGACGACGTCCAGCGTCGACATCACCAGCCCGGCGCCGTTGCCGATGATGCCGACCTCGCCGTCGAGCTTGACGTAGTTGAGGTCGTTCTCCTTGGCCTTGAGCTCGAGCGGATCGGTGGCGTCGCGGTCCTCGAACTGTTCGTGCTCGGGGTGGCGGAAGTCGGCGTTGCCGTCGAGCGTGACCTTGCCGTCCAGCGCCAGGATCTGATCGTCGGGCGTACGCACCAACGGGTTCACCTCGACCAGGGTGGCGTCCTCGTTGACGAAGACCTCCCACAGCTTGGCGATCGTCACCGCCGCGGCGTCGAGCACCTCGGCCGGCAGATGGCCCTGCTCGGCGATGGACCGGGCGAACGCCAGGTCAACGCCCTTGACGGCGTTGACGGGCACCTTGGCGAGCCGCTCAGGCTTGGTCGCCGCGACCTCTTCGATCTCCATGCCGCCCTCGACCGAGCACATCGCAAGGTAGGTGCGGTTGGCCCGATCCAGCAGGAACGAGATGTAGTACTCCTCGGCGATGTCGCTGGCCGCGGAGACCAGCACCTTCTTGACGATGTGGCCCTTGATGTCGAGGCCGAGGATGTTCTGAGCGTGGGTGAAGGCGTCTTCGGCGGTGGCCGCGTATTTCACGCCGCCGGCCTTGCCGCGACCGCCGGTTTTGACCTGCGCCTTGACCATGACCGGCCTGCCGATTTCCTCGGCGATCGCCTTGGTGTCCTCGGCTGAGTCGGTTACCCGGCCGGGCGTGGTGGGCACGTTGTGCTTGGCGAAGAGCTCTTTCGCCTGGTATTCGAAGAGATCCATGGGCTCACTGTCTGCTTGTTGACTTCGAAGCTTTGGGCCTGACGGGCTCGGGGGAACTTTATCCACACGCTCCGAAGGCTTCGGCACCGCCTACCGCTCATGTGGTAGATCTCACCGCCGCGTCACAGTGAGACAGGTCACAATCTGCGGCGGATTACTCGCTCGAGTTGCCACGAACATTGGAGTTTGGTTAACGTCCTCTGGTCTCCATAACGTTCTGGTCACGACTAGAAGGACATTCCAGGTTGGCACAGCACCGTTTGTCTCGCTCTCCCCGCGGAGTTTCGACGAACGCACGGCCCACCAAGACCGCTCCATTTACTCCGAATGTGCCGCCAGAAGCCGCCGAAATCACCGACATCATCCCGTTCAATGAGTTCGGTGACCTCGCTGACCTGGAGTTTCGCGACAATAGCGCGTTCGACCGTGAATCGCAGGTCATGCACGCGCCAGAGCTCGACGACCTGCACGACACCGACGATCTGATCCCCCTGCGGCTGGCGGTGCCGTCCCAGTTCCGCCCCGATGCACGCGAGCAGCGGCGCTCGTCGCACGGCTACCGCGACAGCCACACCGATGTCAGCGACGGCTTGGCCACCACCGACGTCATTGATATCGGTGGCAGAAGGGCGCTGCACCGCAAGGACGAGGGCGTTCCGCTCAAGGGCCGGCTGATGGTCGCAGCCATGGCCGTCGGTGCGACCGCAGCGGGCGCGTACTCGATGTCCAACGCCTCGGACAAGCCACCCGCGGAGACCGTGCTGGCCGCCGACCAGTCCGTCACGGGCGGCGGCGTGATCACCGGTTCGGTGGACGGCATGCAGGTGGTGTCCGTCACCCCGGCGGCCAAGACCTCGTTGCACGCCGAGGAGATCATCAAGGCCGCCGCGTTCGCGCAGGAACGCGCTGAGCGCGAAGCACGGCTGCAGCGGCCGATGTTCGTGATGCCGACCCGCGGTGTCTGGACGTCGGGCTTCGGCTACCGGTGGGGCGTGCTGCACGGCGGCATCGACATCGCCAACTCGATCGGCACCCCGATCCTGGCCGCCTCCGACGGCGTCGTCATCGACGCCGGACCCACTGCGGGATACGGCATCTGGGTCAAGCTGCGCCACTCCGACGGCACGGTGACCTTGTACGGCCACCTCAGCGCGATGCTGGTCAACATCGGCGAGCGGGTGTACGCCGGCGACCAGATCGCCAAGATGGGCAACACCGGTAATTCGACCGGTCCCCACCTGCACTTCGAGGTTCTGCTCGACGGCACCGACCGTGTCGATCCGGTCGGTTGGCTGTCCAAACGGGGACTGACGGCGGGCAACTAGTCTGGCTGAGTGGCCGGCGACGACACTCCAAGCTCCCCGCGAATAATCCGCCGCCATCCCACTGGCGAGATTCCTGTCGTGAGCGATGAGGCGCTTGCGCGAAGAGCAGACAACAGCGCCGAGCCACAGACCAGCATCATCCGCCGCCATCCGACCGGCGAAATCCCGGTGGCCGGCGATCAGCCGCTTGCGCGAAGAGCAGACAGCGCAGAGCCGCAGACGAGCTACATACCGCGCGCGACGCCCGTCGCTGTGGGACCGCCCCGGTCGGCCCGGGCCAATCCGCGGATGGCGATCGCAGCGGCCATCGTGAGCATCCTGTCCGGCTGGGCGACCGCGGTGATCGCCACAGACCTGATCACCGGCTGGTGGCGGTCCGACCGGTTGTTCTGCGTGGCGGTTGGCTTTCTCACCGCGGTCTCCGCGGCGGCCACCGTCGGAGGTTTGACCGCGCTTCTGCTGCGCCGCCGGATGGGCAGGCTGCTGATCGTGGTGGGGTCGATTGTCGCTCTGTTGATCTTCGCGAGCCTGTTCGTCGCGGGCGCGAAGCTGCCGCCGGCCGTCTACGCCATCCCAATGCTGCCGCTGGCGAGCATCCTGCTGGTGCTGCTGCCGGCCACGCGGCGATGGGCCAGGCCGTAGTGCGCTGACTTCAATGTCGATTCCCCGCACTTGGCGTTCACCCGGGGTTACCGTCGGTGGGTCGGAGCGTTCTAGGGAGTTGACATGGCACGACGACCAGACCGAGACCGTCGAGACCGAGACGTAGTCATTCAACAGCCGCCCCCGCGCCCACGGCCCCAGGCGCACGTTTCGTGCGGTTGCAGCTGCGGGACATGCGGCGGGGGCTCTCACTGCCACAACATGGGTACCGGTTGCAACGTGAGGTGAGACGCGGGGCCAGGCCTTAGAGCTTGGTCACCGGGGCGTGGTTGTGCATCAGCTTGACCCGCCCCGAACTGCCGAAGTCGATCAGCGACATGGCGGATTCGCCGACGCCGGAGACCTCCTCGACACGGCCCAGCCCGTACTTGTCGTGATTGACCCGGTCGCCCGGCTCGAGCACGAGCAGGGGGCGCTTCCCGGCCGACGAGCGTGCCGGTGACGGCCGCGGCGTGCCGAACCGGCCCGCCCCGCTGACCGGGGCGGAAAACGACGGCGTCGGATCGGTGCGTCGCCAGTCGATGAGGTGCTGCGGAATCTCCTTCAGGAACCGCGATTCGGGGTTGAGCATCGGCTGGCCCCACGACGAACGGACCTTCGCCCGGCTGACGTAGAGCCGCTGGCGGGCCCGGGTGATGCCGACGTAGGCCAGCCGCCGCTCCTCGGACAGCTCAGTCGGATCACCCAGCGCCCGCATATGCGGGAACATGCCGTCCTCCCAGCCGGTCACGAACACCACCGGGAACTCCAACCCTTTGGCCGTGTGCAGCGTCATCATCGTTACGACACCCGCGCCGTGCTCGGGCAGCTCGTCGGCGTCGGCGACCAGCGACACCCGCTCCAGGAACTTCGCCAGCACACCGGTGTCGGGCACGTCCTCGTCGGCGGGATCGGTCTCCCCCATTGCCTCGGCGTTGGCCAGGTCGGTGCTGAATTCGTGTGCGACGCTGACCAATTCATTGAGGTTGTCCAGCCGCGCCAGATCCTGTGGGTCGCTTGAGTTCTCCAGCTCGGCGCGGTAGCCGGTGCGATCCAGCACCGACTCGACGAGCTCGCCAAGCTCACCATCGAGGCGCCCTCGCAGATCATCCAGCAGCTCAACGAAACTCGTGATGCACTTCTCCGAGCGGGTGTTGAGCATCGGCACCTTGCCTTCGGCGGCCGCCTGCAGCGCGTCATTGAAACTGGCGCCGGTGTTTTCGGCGTACACCGCAACGCACGCCTCGGCGCGATCACCGATGCCGCGGCGGGGTGTGTTGAGGATGCGCCGCATGCTCACCGAGTCGCCGGGGTTATCAAGCACCCGCAGGTAGGCGACGATGTCGCGGATCTCCCTGCGCTCGTAAAACCGAACGCCCCCAACGACTTTGTACGGAATCCCGGCTCGGATGAAGACTTCCTCCAACGCACGTGACGAGTTGTTGGTGCGGTAGAACACTGCGACGTCGTTGTAGGTGATTTCGCCACGGTCGGCGAGCGAGTCGATTTCCTGGGCGACGAACCGGGCCTCGTCGTGTTCGTTGTCGGCAACGTAGCCGACGATGAGCTCGCCCTCCCCCGCGTCCGTCCACAGCCGTTTCTCGCGGCGACCGGCGTTGCGGGAGATGACCGAGTTGGCCGCCGACAAAATATTCTGCGTCGACCGGTAGTTCTGCTCCAGCAGAATCGTTGTGGCGTTGGGGAAGTCGCGTTCGAAATCCTCGATGTTGCGGATGGTGGCGCCGCGGAACGCATAGATGGACTGGTCGGCGTCGCCGACCACGCACAGCTCGGCCGGCGCAACGCCGTCCTCATCGTCTTCTAAGCCCGCCCGGCCGACGAGTTCACGCACCAACACGTACTGGGCGTGGTTGGTGTCCTGGTACTCGTCGACCAGGATATGCCGGAACCGCCGACGGTAGTACTGCGCGATCTGCGGAAAGGCTTGCAGCACAGCGACTGTCTCGCCAATGAGGTCGTCGAAATCCAGCGCGTTGGCCGCGCGCAGCCGGCGCTGGTACTCGGCGTAGACCTCGGCGATGATCCGGACCAAGTCCTCGCCGGCGTTCGCCGCGTCCGCCGCCGCTTCTTCCGGGCCGATCAACTCGTTCTTCAGGTTGGAGATGCCGTTGGCCAGCAACCGCGGCGAGTACCGCTTGGTGTCCAGCCCCATGTCCTTGCCGATCATCAGCAGCAGCCGGCGCGAGTCGTCGGCGTCGTAGATCGAGAAGTTGGAGTTCAGCCCGGGTAGCAGCGACGCCTGATTGCGCAGGATCCGCACGCACGTGGAGTGGAACGTCGACACCCACATAGAGCGTGCGCGCGGGCCGATCAGCGACACCACCCGCTCGCGCATCTCAGCGGCGGCCTTGTTGGTGAACGTGATGGCCAGGACCTGCCCCACGCCCACGTCGCGCGCCGCCAGCAGGTAGGCGACCCGCCTGGTCAGCACCGCCGTCTTACCCGAGCCTGCTCCCGCGACGATGAGCAGCGGAGACCCCTCGTGAAGCACCGCCTGGCGCTGCTGGGGATTGAGTCCTTCGAGGAGTTGATCAGATTCGGTCGCGATCGTCATATCGTCCTTGAACTTACCGCTGGACAGCGACACTTTGCGCCGACGCGGCTGTTGGTGGCACACTCGATCCCGTGCTCATTAAGCAACGGCGATTTTTTTACGGGTACCGGCCAGCGGTGCCCGTGGTCTAGCTTTTTCCCAGAGCCCCGCGGTCCGCTTCCGGATCCGGGGCTCGTCTCTTGTGTGAGGCCCGAAACCGGATGAGACCAGATCCCCCACACAACGAGGAGTCACCAATGTCTATCGAAATTGAAATCGCGTCCGACAGCGTGCCTGATATCGATGACCTGCGCCAGGAGATCGACCAGCTCGACGCCGCGATCCTGGAAGCAGTGAAACGTCGCACCGAGGTTTCCAGGATCATCGGCAAGGCCCGGATCGCCTCCGGCGGCACCCGGCTGGTGCACAGCCGCGAGATGAAGGTCATCGAGCGCTACAGCGAGCTCGGCCCCGACGGCAAGGACCTGGCGATGCTGCTGCTGCGCCTGGGCCGCGGCCGACTCGGGCACTGAGCGACGCTTGCGGAGCGAACCTCCGGCACTGATCAGCGCAGCGCGTCAGCCAGCCAGGGCGTCAACCACTTGACCGCCTCGGGGGTGGGATGCACCCCGTCGCTGCGCATGCGGATGCCGTCGACCTTGGTGGTGTAGGCCCCGTTCGGGCCCAGCTTCTTGTTGAGGTCGAGCACCGTGACGTTCGGTCGTTGGCCGACGACGCGGCGCAACAGGGTGTTCCAGTCGTCGACGCGATCCGGATCGTCCTCGGGATACAGGCTTCCGTCCGGTTTCTCACCACGCCGGTTGTAGGGCTCGGTCGTGACGACGACGCGGGCTCCGGTCGAGCCGAGGATGTCCAGGGCGCGGGCGAGCTCGCCGCGCAGATAGGCGTCATAGGCCGGGTCGCCGATGGCTGTCCAGCGGCCCTCGTGCATTCGATCGACGATCTCCCAACGCCCGATGATCAACAGCACCACATCGGGCCGGTCGTGGTTGATCCGCTGCGACCACCGGCTCGGCCAGGCGTCGCATTCGGGTTTCTGGTTCAGGGTGGCGCCGAAATAGCGATAGGGACCGCCGCGGGCGACGCCACAGCCGATCGTCGTGTAGTCGGTGAAGCTCAGTCCGGGCGTCGGCGGCAGGTACCGCATCAACGTCCACGCGATCGAGTCGCCGAACACCGCGACGGTGCGGGTACCCGCGGGGCGCTCCCCCGACGGCGAGGTGACCTCGACGGGTACTTCCGGCAAAACCAGTGCGGCGGAGTCGATATCCGAAGTCGGAAGCCCGTCACCGGGTTTGGTTCCGACCGGAAGGACGAGCATCGTCACCGCGGCCGCGGTTGCGGCCGTGGCGCCGGCGAGCGGTAGCAGCGGAACCATCACCGGCCGCCAACGGCGGATGGGCTGCTCGAGCAGCCACCACGACGCCGCGGCGACCGCGATCGTCGCCGCGCACCGCAGGGCGAACAGCGACCAGCCCGACCATCCGGTGCGTTCGCCGTTGAGCGCCAAGAAGATCGGCCAGTGCCAGAGGTACACGCCGTACGAGATGGCGCCGAGCCATACCAGCGGCCGCCAGGCCAGCGCCCGCGCGACCGGCCCGCCCTGCTCCAGCGCCACCGGGGCGACGACGAGGACGGCGGCCATCGCCACGATGATCAGCAGCCCGCCACGGAACTCGCTGGCGGCGCCCGTCGCGTAGTGCGCCGCCGCCGCCAACACCGCCAGGCCGATCACCGGCAGGATGCGGGCGACCCATCGGCCCCATCGCGTCCGGATCGGCGTGCCGCCGATGGTCAGCGTCGACCAGTCCCGCACCAGCAGGGCCGCCGCCGCGGCGCCCACCAACAGCGCCTGCGCCCGGGTGTCGGTGCCGAAGTAGATGCGGTTCAGCGTCGTCTCGGAGGTGAACAGGATGGCCGCGGCGGCCGAGGCGAGCACACCGGCCGTGGCGAGCACGAAGACGGCCAACCGGGCGCGACCGCGGAACACCGCGGCGACGGCGATCAGCAGCAGCGGCCAAATCAGGTAGTACTGCTCCTCCACGCCCAGCGACCAGGTGTGCTGCAGCGGCGACGGCGCCGCGCCCTGCGAGAAGTAGTCGGTCTTCTGAGCGACGAAGGCCCAGTTGGCGATCCAGAAGAAGGCGGCGACGGCGTCGTCTCGCAGCGCGGCGATGGCCTCGGGCGGGAAGAGGTCGCGTGCCGCCACGACGGCCAGCACCATCACGATCACTGCGGGCAGCAACCTGCGGGCACGCCGAATCCAGAAGCCGCGCAGGGCGATCCGCCCGGTGCGACCGAGTTCGTCGAGAAGCAGCGAGGTGATCAGGAATCCACTGAGCACAAAGAAGACGTCGACCCCGAGGAATCCGCCCGACAGCCCCGGGATTCCGCCGTGGTCGGCCAGCACGAGCGCGACGGCGACGGCGCGGATGCCGTCCAACGCGGGGATGTCGCCACGCCGACGCGGGCGGCGATCAGCGGGCGCGACGTATCGGCGCGCAGTCACCTGCGAAATCTTGCCCGCGCGAGCAGACGCAAAAGTCCACGACACGCCGAGGACAGGGGCGCTTTTACGTCTTCTGGCGCTACTTGGTCAGGGCGACGTACTTGATGTCGAGGTATTCCTCGATGCCCTCGAAACCGCCCTCGCGGCCGAAGCCGGACTGCTTGACACCACCGAACGGCGCGGCCGGGTCGGAGATCACGCCGCGGTTGACCCCGACCATCCCGGCCTGGATGCCCTCGGCCACCCGCAGCGCGCGGTCCAGCGACTTGGTGTAGATGTAGGCGGCCAGCCCGTATTCGGTGTCGTTGGCGGCCGCCACGCCCTCCTCCTCGGTGTCGAAGCCGGTGATCGGCGCGACGGGGCCGAATACCTCCTCTTTGAGGATGCGGGCGTCGGCGGGCACGTCGGCCAGGACAGTCGCCGGATAGAAGTTGCCTGGACCGCCAGGGGCGACGCCGCCGACGGCGACGGTCGCGCCGCGAGACACCGCATCGGAGACCAGATCCTCGACGGTGGCCACCTGCTTGGAGTTGATCAGCGGCCCCAGCGTCGCCGACGAATCAAGCCCCTTGCCGAGCGTGAACTCACTCATCCGCTTGACCAGTTTCTCGGTGAACTCTTCGCGCACGGAGTTGGCGACGTGGAATCGGTTGGCCGCGGTGCAGGCCTCGCCGCCGTTGCGCATCTTGGCCAGGATCGCGCCGTCGACGGCGGCGTCCACGTCGGCGTCGTCGAATACGACGAACGGCGCGTTGCCGCCCAGTTCCATCGACAGCCGCAACAGCTTGTCGGAACCCTGCTTGGCCAACGCCTTACCCACACCGGTGGAACCGGTGAACGTCAGCTTGCGGAGCCGGCCGTCGTCCATCAACGCAGCGGTGACGCCACCGGAATCAGAGGTCGGCAGCACCGACAGCACACCCTTCGGCAGACCCGCTTCGTCCATCAGCTTGGCCAGCAGCAGCATGGTCAACGGCGTTTCCCTCGCCGGTTTCACGATCATCGTGCAGCCCGCCGCCAGCGCCGGGCCGATCTTGCGGGTGCCCATCGCGAGCGGGAAGTTCCACGGCGTGATCGCATAACACGGGCCGACCGCCTGCTTGGTGACGATGATGCGGCCGTTGCCTGCCGGGCTCGGGGTGAACCGGCCGCCGATGCGCACCGCCTCCTCGGCGAACCAGCGGAAGAACTCGGCGCCGTACTTGACTTCGCCCATGCTCTCGGCGACCACCTTGCCCATCTCGAGGGTCATCACGGTGGCGATGTCGTCGGCGCGATCGGTGATCTTCTCGAAAACCGCGCGCAGGATCTCGCCGCGTTCACGCGGGGGCGTGACGGCCCACTCGGCCTGCACGGCGGACGCGGCGTCGAGCGCGGCGATCGCGTCTTCGGCAGTGGCGTCGGCGACGGCGGTCAACACCTGGTCGTCGGACGGGTCGAGCACGTTGAATGTTGACTTGCCTTCGCGTTCCTCGCCACCGATCCAAAGCCCGGTGGGTATTGACGACAGCAGCTTGGCGGTATTCATAGTTCCTCTCTTACACCTTTGTTCAATCGCCCGCACTAGGGTCAGAGAATGACCGCCGATACGCAGCAGATTCCCGAAATTTCCACCACTGCCGCATGGGATGCGCTATCCCGGCACCGCGACGAAATCGGCGAGAAACACCTACGAGAGTTCTTTGCCGAAGACCCCGACCGCGGCACCGAGCTGACGTTGACGGTCGGTGATCTGTACATCGACTACAGCAAGCACCGGGTCACCCGCGAGACGCTGAAGCTGTTGACCGACCTGGCCCGCACGGCCCGTCTCGAGCAGCACCGCGACGCGATGTTCTCCGGCGTGCACATCAACACCTCGGAGA
The DNA here is from genome assembly GCA_963715885.1 of uncultured Actinomycetota bacterium. Classification (GTDB taxonomy): domain Bacteria; phylum Actinomycetota; class Actinomycetes; order Mycobacteriales; family Mycobacteriaceae; genus Mycobacterium. The sequence continues at coordinate 63,539 of CAVQSK010000031.1, read as the reverse complement.
ACCGGGCGGTGCTGCACATCGCGCTACGACTACCTCGCGGCGAGGAGCTGGTCGTGGACGGCCAGAACGTCGTCGAGGACGTGCACGCGGTGCTGGACCGGATGGGCGAATTCACCGACCGGCTGCGCAGCGGCGAGTGGACGGGGGCGACCGGGATGCGCATCAAGACCGTCGTCAACATCGGCATCGGCGGCTCGGACCTGGGCCCGGTGATGGTCTACGACGCGCTGCGTCACTACGCCGACGCGGGCATCTCGGCGCGATTCGTCTCCAACGTCGACCCCGCCGACCTGGTGGCAACACTGGACGGACTCGACCCTGCCACAACGCTTTTCATCGTCGCGTCCAAGACGTTCTCGACGCTCGAGACGCTGACCAACGCGACCGCCGCACGCCGGTGGCTCACCGACGCGCTCGGCGACGCCGCGGTCTCCAAGCACTTCGTCGCGGTGTCGACGAACAAGAAACTGGTCGACGACTTCGGCATCAACACGGACAACATGTTCGGCTTCTGGGACTGGGTCGGCGGTCGCTACTCGGTGGACTCGGCGATCGGCCTTTCGGTGATGGCGGCCATCGGCCGCGAGCGGTTCGCCGACTTCTTGGAGGGGTTCCACCTCGTCGACGAGCACTTCAAGTACACACCGCTCGAATCCAACGCTCCGGCACTGCTGGGCCTAATTGGCTTGTGGTACAACGACTTCTTCGGCGCTGAGACACGCGCGGTGCTGCCGTACTCCAACGACCTGTCGCGATTCGCCGCGTATCTACAGCAGCTGACGATGGAGTCCAACGGCAAGTCGGTGCGCGCCGACGGCACCCCGGTCAGCACCGACACCGGCGAAATCTTCTGGGGCGAACCGGGCACCAACGGCCAACATGCGTTCTATCAACTGCTGCATCAGGGCACGCGATTGGTTCCGGCCGACTTCATCGGGTTCTCCCAGCCGACCGACGATCTCGCGACGGTCGACGGCAAGGGCAGCATGCACGATCTGCTGATGAGCAACTTCTTCGCCCAGACCCAGGTGTTGGCTTTCGGCAAGACCGCGCAGGAGATCGCCGCGGAGGGCACAGCGCCGGAAGTGGTGCCGCACAAGGTTATGCCCGGCAACAGACCGACAACATCGATCCTGGCGACGAAGCTGACGCCGTCGGTGGTCGGCCAGCTGATCGCGCTCTACGAGCACCAGGTGTTCACCGAGGGCGTCATCTGGGGCATCGACTCGTTCGACCAGTGGGGTGTTGAACTCGGCAAGACTCAAGCCAAGGCGCTGCTGCCGGTGATCACCAGTGACGGCTCACCGGCCAAGCAGTCGGACTCGTCGACCGATGCGCTGGTCCGCCGCTATCGCACCGAGCGGGGCCGCACCGCGTAGTCATCCGGAATCAACATCAACGCTCGTCGTGACCGTCGCCGCGACGTGGTTGTGACTAGGTCGGGTTACGGAGCCGGAATGGTGGCACAACCGACATTCGGGATGCATCCGCTGGCACCGCCCGGGTCTGCCGAACCACCCGGTCCATAGGGAATCGCGCCGGAGGCGCCGCCGCCGTCAGCGGTGCCAGCAGGGCCGTAAGGGATGTTCACGTCTGCGCCACCGGGCCCGACATTGCCGATACTCGAGCACGGGGTGCCGTCAGCGTTGACACATGGAGGAGGAGGTGGCTGGGCACCAGCCACCGGCGCAGCGGCGATCGCAGCTGCCGCAGCGCCCGCGAACAGCAAAGGCGTTATCTTCGTCAGTTTCACGATCATGTAGTTCGACTACCACGATCGCTGGCGCTTAAACCTTGAGAGCGGCTAAGCAAAACGTTTCGCCAATCGTGGCGGCAGCACCTTGAGCAGCTGCGCCAGCGGCGCCCAAGGCCACCACGGAACGGCGGCTCGCCCGGTCTCGCGTTCCATCGCGTCGACCATCGCCTTGACCCCCGTTTCGTTGTCGACCATCAACATCGTCGACGCCGATTTCGCGGTCATTTCCGATTCGATGTAGCCGGGCTCCAGCGTCGTCACCTTGATCGGGCCACCCGCAAACTCCGCGCGCAGCGATTCACCAAGCGATGACACGCCGGCCTTGCTGGCGGCATACGCGGCCTTGACGCCGGGCACGCCCTTGTTGCCGAGCACCGACGAGATCAGCACCAGATGACCGCCGCCGGCCTGCTTGAACATCTCGATCGCCGTCTCGATCTGCACCAGCGCCGCAACGAGATTCGTCTCGATCGTCGCCTTGTTGGCCCACAGCTTGCCCGACCCCAGCGGCGCACCCTTGCCGATGCCGGCGTTGACGACGATGCGGTCGATGCCGCCCAGCTCGTCGGAGAGCTCGGCGAACACCTTCGGCACCTGTTCGTGGTCGTTGACGTCGAGCGCTGCGACGGCGACGGTGATGCCTGGATGACGCTCGAGCAGTTCGGCCCGCAGTTCGTCGAGCCGGTCAGTGCGCCGCGCACATAAGGCCAGGTCACGACCCTTGGCGGCGAATGCGCGGGCCATGCCCGCGCCCAGGCCGGAGCTGGCACCGGTGATCAGGATTTTCTGCCGAGTCACGCGGACAGATTAGGTCACCCGGATGATGGGGACATGAGCCGCAGTCGAACTGGGCCATCGCTGATGGCCGGGTTGCTGCTGGTCGGCCAACTCAGCCTGCCGGTCGCTGCCCACGCCGAACCCGTCGGCCCGCTGTACGAACTGGTCGATATCGCCGCGCAGCGACTGTCTACGGCCGATCCGGTCGCGGCATACAAGTGGATCAACGGCGGCCCCATCACCGATCCGCAGCGTGCCGGCAAGGTCCTGGACGCGGTCGGCAACGACGCCGCCGCCCATGGCATCGATCAGCAGTACGTGCGGACAATCTTCGGCGACCAGATCGACGCCAGCGAGGGGATCGAGTACACGCGCTTCGGTCAATGGAAGTTCGATCCGGCCACCGCGCCGATGACCGCCCCCGACCTGTCCGAGTCGCGCTCGGCGATCGACGGGTTCAACAAGATGATGGTGGACGAGGTTGCGCTGCAATGGAATGCACTGCACAGCCCGGGCTGCGCGGCTGAACTGACAAGCGCGAAGGCCGCGGTGGCGACCGCACGTCAACTCGACGCGCTGTATCAGCAGTCCTTGTCGTCGGCCACCCGGTCCTATTGCCAACTCACTTGAGCAGTCGCGACAGCCGCCTGTCGGCCAGCACCTTTCCGCCCGTCTGGCACGTCGGGCAGTACTGGAATGACTTGTCGGCGAACGACACCTCGCGCACGGTGTCGCCGCACACCGGACACGGCAGGCCGGTGCGGGCGTGCACCCTCAGCCCGGACCGCTTTTCGCCCTTCAGCGTCGCGGCCTGCTGGCCGACGGAACGCATCACCGCGTCGGCGAGCACCGAGATCATTGCGTCGTGCAGCGCCGCGAGTTGTGCGTCGGTCAGGTTGCCCGCCGTGGCGAACGGCGAGAGCTTCGCGACGTGCAGGATCTCATCGCTGTAGGCGTTGCCGATCCCCGCGACCACCTTCTGGTCGGTGATGACGGTCTTGAGCCGGCCACTCTGCCCCGAGAGCACCTGCGCCAGGTCTTCGGGACCCAACGACAGCGCGTCCGGGCCGAGCGCGGCGATGCCCGGCACCTTGGCCGGGTCGTCGACCAGCCAGACCGCCAGCCGCTTCTGGGTGCCGGCCTCGGTGAGATCGAATCCCGGAGCCGGAGCGCCGGCGACATCGGACCCCGGAGCCGGAGCGCCGGCGACATCGGACCCCGGAGCCTCACCGGGCACCCCTAGATGTACGCGCAGTGCGATCGGTCCCTTGCCGGGTTTCAGAGGCGCGGCCGCGAGCTTGTCCGACCAGCGCAGCCAGCCCGCCCTCGACAGGTGGGCGATCAGATGCAGCTCGCCGGCCTGCATTCCCAGATACTTGCCCCACCGGTTAGCGTCCGTGACCGTCTGGCCATGCAACACAGAGATCGCCGGGTCGAACGTCTTGAGCACCGAGAACGCGGACACGTCGATGCGTCCGATGGTGCGCCCGACGGCGTTGCGACGCAGGTGGTCGGCGAGCGCTTCGATCTCGGGCAATTCGGGCATGTGTCCAGTGTGCCGATCAAGTCCGAGTGGTGCGTGTGGCGTCGCGGACCACCAACGACAGCAGCCAGCTCACGATCGACAACACGATCGCGGCCCAGATCGCCGTCCACCAGAAGTCGTCGATGAACAGACCCCAGTGGGTGGTGTGCTCGGTGATCCACGAGGTGATCCAGAGCATCAGCGCGTTGATCACGATGTGGATCAGGCCGAGAGTGAGGATGTAGAGCGGGATCGACAGGATCTGCACGATCGGCTTGATGATCGCGTTGACGACACCGAAGATCAGCGCGACAACGAAGATGATGCCGACCTCCTGCAATGTGTTGTCGGCGCCGACGATGCTGATTCCGGGCACGATGAGCGTGACCACCCACAATGCGAACCCGGTCAGCACCGCGCGCACGAGAAAGGACACCATGCCGGTGATCCTGCCACGGCGCTCCTGAAAGCTCAGTCGGCGCTGCGCAGCAGGTAGGTGTCCATGATCCAGCCGTGCGTCGCCCTCGCTTCGGCACGAGCCTGTGCGATCCGCTGCCCAACGTCGGAAACCGTGCCGGAGAACAGCAGTTCGTCGGGCGTGCCGAGGTAGGCGCCCCACCAGATGCGTGTATCGGGCGGACAGCTCAGGAACGAGCACTCCCCATCGAGCATCACCACGGCGCTGCCCGACAACCCGTTGTCGCGCAGCTGCCTGCCGGTGGTGATGAGCACCGGTTCGCCGACGTCGTTGAGCGGGATTCGATGCCGCGCGGTCAGCGCCTGAATCGCGGTGATGCCGGGGACGACGTCGTACTCGATGTCGACGTGAGACGCGACAGTTTCGAGTATCCGCAGCGTGCTGTCGTACAGGGACGGGTCCCCCCACGCCAGGAAGGCGCCAACGCCTTCCGGGCCGAGCTCGGATTCGATGGCGTCGGCCCAGATTCGTGCGCGCGCCGCGTGCCAGTCGGCGACGGCCTGGCGGTAGTCGCCGTCCTTGGCGCGCTGCGGGTCGGCCAGTGCGACGAACCGGTAGCCGGGCTCGCGGATGAACCGCTCGCAGATCTGTCGCCGCAGTGCCACCAGATCGTCCTTGGTGTCACCCTTGTCCATTGCGAAGATCACCTGGGTGTCGTTGAGCGCCTCGATCGCCTGCGCAGTCACGTAATCGGGGTCGCCCGCCCCGATGCCGATGACGTGGATCCGACGAGTCACGTCCGCGAGTATGCGCTAGGCGTCCTGGCCGCGGCTTTGCCGCAACCGTCTGGCGCGTTCGACGTCCTTCTCAGCGGCCGCTTCGTACTTATCGCTCACGCGGGTATCGCGGGGCGGAAGTTGCAGCTCCTTTTCGGCTGGCATCCCGGCCTGCAGCTGCCGGCCACGTTCCAGTTCGGAGTCCAGTTCGGCACCGAACAGCAGTGCAAGATTTGTGATCCACAGCCAGAGCAGGAAGATGATCACGCCGGCCAGGGCGCCGTATGTCTTGTTGTAGCTACCGAAGTTGGCGACGTAGACGCCGAACCCGACGGAAGCCAGTATCCAGACCAGTATCGCCAGTGCCGCACCCACACTGGTCCACCGGAATTTGGGCTGCTGGACATTTGGTGTCGCGTAGTAGAGGACCGCGACAGCCACTGCCACCAACACCAGGATGACCGGCCAGCGCAATATGTTCCACAGTGTCAGCGCCACGTCACCGAGACCGATCGCGTTGCCGATCGCCCTGGCCACCGGGCCGCTCACTGCGAGCATGAAGGCGACAGCCGCCACCATGATCAACCCCGCGAGGGTCAGCGCTAGCTGCAGTGGCCGCAGCTTCCACACCGGGCGGCCTTCTGGAACCTCATAGATTCGATTCATCGCACGGCCGAACGCGCCGACGTAGCCCGATGCCGACCACAGCGCGGTCAGGATGCCGAGGACTAATGCGATGCCTGCAGATGGCGACTCGACGAGTTGCTGGATGGTGGGCCGAAGGGTGTCAACAGTTGAGGGCGGTGCCATATCCGACACGATGTCGAGCACTGCATCTGTGGTGTTGCGTCCCTGACCGAAGACGCCGAGCAGCGAGACCACCACGAGCACCGCTGGGAACAGCGACAGCACCGCGTAGTACGTCAACGCGGCAGCGAGATCGGTGCACTGGTCGTGCTGGAATTCGCGTGCCGTCTTGCGCAGCACGTAGAAGACGGACGGTTTGGTCAGGTCAGTTGGCGACTCTGGTTTGCACGGGTCGTCCGGATCCGGCGCCCGCTCCTTAACATCCGGCTCATCAATAGCCATACCCTTCGGTACCCGGGAGGCGTTTGCCCAAACGCTGTGAATCAGCGCTACCTGAAGTACCCGGTACCCGAGGTATTGACATCTTTCGCGACCCGTACCTACCGTTGGATGCAACGTCGACGAAGGGACGTCAACGATGACTGCTTCGATGAAGCCACCAGCCGGTCCCACGCGTGAAGAGCTCTCCGACCGTCTGCTGAAGGGCTCGGTCAAGAAGTCCTATGCCCCCATCGTCGATATCGACTGGGATGCTCCGCTGGATCCCGACAAGTTTTTCCTGCCGCCGAAGACCGTCTCGTTGTACGGCACGCCGTTGTGGGACAAGATGACCCGCGAGCAACGAATCGAGTTGTCCCGGCAGGAGTTCGTCAACACGTTGTCGGCCGGCATCTGGTTTGAGAACATCCTCAACCAGGCGCTGCTGCGTAAGGTGATGCACCAGGATCCCACCGCCCGCGCCACGCACTACGAACTGACCGAACTGGGCGACGAAACCCGTCACATGGTGATGTTCGGCAAGGCGATCGAACGAGTCGGCGTAAAGCCGGTGCGGCCCAAGCGGTATCAGCGGATGATCATCAACGTGCTGCCGCTGACCTTCAAGGGTTCCCTGCTGTGGGTCGCCGCACTGATCGGCGAGGAGATCTTCGACTCTCTGCAGCGCCAGATGATGGACGATCCCGAACTGCAGCCAATGGTGCAGCGGCTCATGCGCATTCACGTCACCGAGGAAGCCCGCCACATTCAGTTCGCCCGCGACGGGCTGCGCAAGCGCGCCCCCCACGTGCGGCGGATCAACAAGATGTGGGTCGCGAACATCAACGGCGTCGGCGGCTACTTCTTCCGCTTTCTGTTCACCAATCGCGTGCCCTACCGCCGCACCGGGCTCGACGCCCGCGAGGCGCGCCGTGTCGCGCGAAGCAGCCCACACCGTCGCGAGGTCCAGATCATTGGCTTCGCTCCACTCGCGGCTTTCCTCGAAGAGGTCGGGCTGATGGGCCGGATCGCCCGCCGAATGTGGAGACGAACCGGGTTCCTGCCGCGATGAGCCACGTATACGACGTCGCTATTCTCGATGGCCGACCCGTCGGCATGCCGCGAAGCGATGTCTTGCTTCTGCGGTCTGTCGAGATAATTGATTCGGTGTTCGACGAGACTCGCCACACCTGGACGCTCAAGACACGCGGGGGTGACCGATACGACACAAGCATCGAGATCGTCTACGGCGAGGCGCCAGTGGCAGAAGGCATGTTGCCTTACTTGGGGGTCGCGGTGCATGGGCTGCCGAACCAGTTCTTCGTCACCGGACCGGACATCCGCAGCCAACAGCTGTACATTGCCGCGTGCCTGAATGCCATGGCCCGCACCGGCAGTACGCGTATCGAGGTGCGCCGCAGCACGCAACGCACCTATACCGACCGCTGCAAACCCGGCGCCCCAATCAATTGGCGGCGGGTCCGCCAGAAGATCCACGCGGCATTCGATCTCAGCTTGCACACCGGCGTCGACGACGAGGTGTACGACGGGCAGGCCTTCGTCCGCATCGGCGACGACGGTCACGACGCCCGAGTCCGCCTGACCGGCCACGTCGATCCGATTGACGGCCGGTATCACTGGCAGGGGATGCTTTTCGCCGACCTGCCCGAAGCCAAGCTGCCTCAACCCGTAACCGTGACGGTCGGCGAGAACTCCGCCGAGGCCCGTATCGTCGAGCGGACACCGCAGGGCGGCTACTCGGTGGTCGGCGTCGGCGCCCCGCCGTTCGCGCGAGACGACGTCGAACTCGCGGTGCCTGTCCTGTAGCGTCCGCTGACCGAAACACCGAGCAACGCCACCGCGAACACCCCGCCGACGATTCCGGAGATCAGCAGCGGCAGGCTTCCGTCGGCCCCCCACAGAAACCCGGCCCACAATCCGGCCGCCAGGATCGCGAAGCCACTGAGACCCTGAAACACGCCCTGCGCGCTGGCCTGCAGATCGGTGCCGACCAGCGATGAGATCCACGCCTTGCCAACGCCATCCGTGCATCCCGTGAACAACCCGTAGACGCCGACCAGCAGCCAGGCCGTGAGCGCATCCGTCGTCAACCCAAGACCCGCATACCCGACCGCGAAGAACACCAGACCGATACCGAACACCACCGGGCGCGCAATCCGGTCGGCGAGCAGCCCGGCCGGGTAGCTCGACACCGCATACACCGCGTTGTACGTCACGTACGCCAAGATCACCTCGACTACGGAGAAGCCGATCTCATTGAGCCGCAACAAGAGCAGGGCGTCCGGGAAGTTCACCACACCGAAGGCGACCAGCACCGCGGTCACCCGCCAGTAGCGGCGGGGCAAGTCGCCCATCTGAGCGAACACCGCGTGCCGCTGCGCACGCGGCACTGCCACCCGCCGCTCGCGAACAAGGAACACCAGCGCGACCGACAGGATCGCCGGCACGACCGCCACCCACAGCAGCGGCGCGATCTGATGGTCGAGCAGCTCGTATCCGGCCAGACCGAGAAGCGGCCCGACGACGGCACCGAACGTGTCCATCGCCCGGTGAAATCCGAAGACGCGGCCGCGGGCGGCATCATCGATGTCGGCGACCAGCAGCGCGTCGCGTGGCGCACCGCGAATTCCCTTGCCGAGCCGGTCGACAACGCGGCCCGCCAGCACCCCCGACCAGGCCGTGGCCGCGGCCACCATGACCTTGCCCAGTGCCGCCATGCCGTAGCCGGTGGCGATCAGCGGCCGGCGCGCGAACCGGTCCCCGAGCGGTCCCGCGGCCAGCTTGGTCAGCGAGGCCGCACCTTCCGCGGCGCCTTCCACAGCACCGACTACGGCTGCGGGCGCACCGAGCACCGATGTCAGATAGATCGGCAGCAGCGGGTAGAGAAGCTCGCTTGCGGTGTCCTGGAGAAAAGAGACTGCCGAAAGCACCCGGACATTGCGGGTAAGCCAGCTGGGCACGGACCCACTATGCCGCGCCCGTCACCGGGGGTCTTCGTGGGTGAGCGCCTGAAACCCCTTCGCTTGACCCCGGGCGAGAGCCGCGCGAACCAAGCCGACGATCAACCCTTGCAACGCCGCAGCGGCGAAGGCTTCCCGCGTGGAGCGGGATAGGTCCATCGGCTCCGGCGGTTCCCTGTCCGACGGGCTGACGCGCTGCCAGATCTCGGTGAAGATCTTGCCGGCGAGCAGAGCGCCGATGACGCTGCTAACTAAGGAAAGGGGCTTGTACAAAGTCTTGCCTGCGCTCACCGCCGTCAAATTCCCAACGCCATGATCCTTAAACCTGTGACTAGAACACGTTCTAGTATGACCGGGTGCGCTTCACCTATGCCGAGGCGATGACCGATCCGACGTTCTCCTTACCGCTGGCCAAGGCGGCGGAAATCGCGGGCTATCACGCCATGACGATTCCGGACAACATCGCCTACCCGTTCGAATCGGACGCGAAGTACCCGTACACCCCGGATGGCAGTCGCGAGTTTCTCGACGGCAAGGCGTTCATCGAGGCGTTTGTGCTCGCCGGAGCGCTGTGCGCAGTCACGACGACACTGCGATTCAACTTTTTTGTTCTCAAGCTGCCGATCCGGCCTCCGGCTCTGGTGGCCAAGCAAGCCGGTTCACTGGCGGCGCTCTTCGACAACCGACTCGGGCTGGGTGTCGGCACCAGCCCGTGGCCGGAGGATTACGACATCATGGGTGTGCCGTTCGCGAAACGCGGCAAGCGGATGGACGAGTGCATCGAGATCATCAGGGGCCTGACGTCGGGCGAGTACTTCGAGTTCCACGGCGAGTTCTACGACATCCCCAAGACGAAGATGACACCCGCCCCGACCAAGCCGCTCCCGATCTTGATCGGCGGCCACGCCGAAGCGGCCCTCAGGCGCGCGGCGCGCTGCGACGGCTGGATGCACGGCGGCGGTGCCCCCGAGGAGCTCGACCGTCTCATCAAGCGGCTCAACCAGATTCGCGAAGAAGAGGGCCGCACGGGCCCGTTCGAGATTCACGTCATCTCACTCGACGCGTTCACGCTCGACGGCATCAAGCGCCTGGAGGACAAGGGCGTCACCGACGTCATCGTGGGCTTCCGGATTCCATACATCATGGGACAGGACACCGAACCGCTCGACGCCAAGATCCGTCACCTCGAGTCGTTCGCGGAGAACGTCATCGCCAAGCTGTAGACGGTTACTGGCCACCGGACGCGGGCAACCGAGCCTCAGCGCAGAGGTTTCAGTTTCGAAGCTGCGCGTCGATGGCGCTCTGGCTCAGCACATGGTCCAGCACCATCGTGGCGCTCCCGATGACACCGGAGCGGTCCCCATAGGTCGACGGCACGACCTGCAGCACTCGGGTCGCCAACGCGGTTGCATTGCCGTACAAAGTTTCTCGCAGACCCGCCACGAAGATGTCGTAGGCTCCGGCCATATCGCCGGCGACCACCAGAACAGCAGGATTGAGCAGATTGACCGCAGCGGCCAGGACTTCGCCGACGTGGCGGCCGCTGTCGCGGATCAGGCGACGCGCCTCGGCATCGCCGCTGTTGGCCAGCTCCACGACGTCGCGCAGGTGGCCCACGGAACGGCCATCCTCCTTCAGTGCGCGCACCAGTGCCCAACCACCGGCGATCGCCTCGAGACAACCGGTGTCGCCGCACCGGCATGGCACACCTTCGGCAGCCGGTGTCTTGTTGTGGCCGAATTCTCCTGCCGCCTGTACGGCCCCGCGCTGCAGCACACCCCCGGCGATGATGCCTGCACCGAGACCCGTAGATGCTTTGATCACCAGCAGATCGTCGAACGCCTGGCGATCGCCGCGCCGTTCGGCGAGGGCGATGACGTTGGTGTCGTTATCGAGAATGACCGGTGCATTGGTCAGTTCGGCGAAATAGGGCGGTAGCGGAACACCGTCCCAGCCGCTCATGATCGGCGAGTTCAAGCTGCCGCCGTGCCGTTGGTCGACGGTGCCGGGCAGGCTGAGCCCCACGCCATAGATGCGGTCGTCGCGACGACCCGAGTCATCCAGGAGGGCGTCGAGCCGCTTGACGACATCGGGCATCAGGTCGTCGGGGCCGAGGCCGGGCTCCTGATCGATATCGGTGGCCGCCAGTATCTCGCCGGCCAGGTTGCACACGGCGAGCCGGGTGCGGCCGCGTCCGATGGCCGCCGACAGGACGATGCCTGCGTCGGCGTTGAAGCTCAGGAATGCCGCCGGGCGTCCACCGGTCGACGGGGCTTGTTCGCGCTCGACGACCAATCCCCGCGCGGCGAGCGAGGCCAGCCGCGCGGATACGGCGGTGCGGGACAGCCCGGTGAGCCGGCCGATCTCGGTGCGCGTGATGTCGCGCCGCTCCCTGATCAGGGCAAAGATATCCCCCGCGGACGTCGTCGTTGAAGTCCTAATTAACCGCATGCCGGTAGCGTAACCCTTATCACTTTTGTATTTCAAGTACCTAAGTCGGTTTGCAAAGTATCCGAAGTCCCTCTACCGTGGCCTCATGACCCAAGCCAGTCCGACCCCCACCCATGAGCAGGGACAGATGCCGACAGCGACCGTTGCTGACCCCTGCGACTTCGTGATCTTCGGCGGCACGGGTGACCTCGCCGTCCGGAAGCTGCTGCCCGCGCTGTACCTGCGCGACCGGGACGGCCAGCTGACCGCCGACACCAGGATCATCGCGGTGGCCCGGGCCGGGCTCGACGAACCCGGCTACCGCGACAAGATCCAGGCGGAGCTGGGCCGATTCGTCGCCGCCGAACTGCTCGACGCCGATACCGTCGACCGATTTCTGGCGCGCCTGCGGTTCGTCAGTATCGACCTGACCGAGCCCTCGGACTTCGTCGCTGTGGCGGACGTGCTCGCGTCGTCGGCAGTCGACATCCGGGTGTTCTACCTGGCCTGTGCGCCCGCCCTGTTCGGGCCCATCTGCAACGCGCTTGGTCAGCAGGGTTTGGTCACCGAATCGTCGCGGGTGGTGCTGGAGAAGCCGATCGGCCGAGACCTGGCCTCGGCGCGGGCCATCAACGATGCCGTCGGCGCGGTGTTCTCCGAGCGCCAGATTTTCCGCATCGACCACTACCTCGGCAAGGAGAGCGTGCAGAACCTGCTAGTCACCAGGTTCGCCAACACCTTGTTCGAGCCGCTGTGGAACTCCAGCTCGATCGACCATGTCCAGATCACCGCCGCCGAATCTCTCGGCGTCGGCGCCCGCGGCGACTATTACGACAAATCCGGAGCGCTGCGCGACATGCTGCAGAACCACCTGCTGCAGGTGCTGTGCCTGGTCGCGATGGAGCCGCCGACCTACATCGACCGCGAAACCGTCCGCGACGAAAAGCTGAAGGTGCTGCAGGCCCTTAAACCACTGTCGGCCGATGACATCAAGCGAGACACCGTGACCGGACAATACGGACCGGGACTGGCCGACGGAGGGGTGGTCGGCGGTTACCGCGCGGACGCCGAAAATTCGGATAGCTCAACGGAAACGTTCGTCGCGGTCAAGGCCGAGATCAACAACTGGCGATGGGCCGGCGTGCCGTTCTATCTGCGCACCGGCAAGCGGATGTCGAAGCGATGCTCCGAGATCGTCGTGCAGTTCAAACCGGTTCCTCTGCCGATGTTTCCGGGCAGCGACGGCTCATCGGAGCCGAACCGCCTGGTCATCTCGCTGCAACCGGATGAGGAGATGCGCCTGGAGCTGACCGCGAAAGAGCCCGGACCCGGCGGCATTCGGATGCGGCCGGTGTCGCTGGCGCTCAATTACACCGAGGCGTTCCAGCGCCCTTCTCCGGATGCCTACGAGCGACTGTTGATGGACGTGGTTCGCGGCGATCCAACGCTGTTCATGCGCCGCGACGAGGTTGAAGCGGCGTGGGCGTGGGCCGAACCGATTCTGCGCCAATGGCATAACTCGTCGCGCGTGCCGCGGCTGTACCCGGCAGGCACCGACGGACCTGTCGACGCCGCCACCCTGCTCGAACGCGACGGCCGACGCTGGCACGAAGGAGCCTCATGACGCACCCAGTGATCGCCGACGTGACGAGCATGCGCACTGCCGTCGGCCCGGCCGATAAGGGTGCCACCGTTTTCAGGAGCTCATCATGAGAGAACCCATGTCACTGCTCGACATCGTCCCCGTCATTCCGGTGGTGGTCGTCCACAACGCGGCCGACGCGGTACCGATTGCCAGGGCGCTCGTCGAAGGCGGTCTGCCTATCATCGAGTTGACGTTGCGCACGCCCGCGGCGATGGCCGCTATCGAGCGGATCGCCGCCGAAGTTCCCGAGATCATCGTCGGAGCCGGCACCATCGTCGACATCAACCAGCCTAAGCAAGCAGCGGCAGCCGGCGCCCAGTTCCTGGTGTCCCCCGGCAGCACACCAACCCTGCGGGCGGCCATGCGCGACAGCGGATTACCGCACCTGCCTGGTGTTGCCACCGTCTCCGAAGTCTTGGCGCTGCTGGAGGACGGCTACACCGATATGAAGTTCTTCCCGGCCGAAGCCGCAGGCGGCGCGGAATACGTACGTGCCATCCATTCCCCCGTCCCGGCCGCACGGTTCTGTCCGACGGGCGGAATAACCCCGACGAATCTGGCGTCGTACCTCGCACTGCCCAACGTCGGGTGCGTTGGCGGCAGCTGGCTCACGCCGGCCGTCGCGGTCGAGAGCCGCGAATGGACCCGAATCACAAGTCTGGCCGCCGTCGCCCGCGAGCTTGCCGACCCCACGAAGCGAAAGTCCGAGTCACCGTGACAACTTCTGTTGAGCGCCCCTCTGGTCTGACATCCGTTGTCGCACCCGACCCAACGGTGCGCTGGCTCGCCGTGTTCGCGCTGGCGCTCGGCGGGTTCGGTATCGGCACCACCGAGTTCGTCGCCATGGGCCTGCTGCCTGACATCGCGGCTGGGCTAGGCATCAGCGAACCCACAGCGGGACACGTCATTTCGGCGTATGCGCTGGGCGTTGTCGTCGGCGCACCCTTGATCGCTGCGCTGACGGCCCGGATGGCACGTAAGCCACTGCTGCTCGGCCTGATAGCAGTGTTCACGCTGGGTAACCTCGTCAGTGCGCTGGCGCCATCGTACGAAACACTCGTGGCCGCGCGCTTTGTCGCAGGACTGCCGCACGGTGCGTTCTTCGGTGTGGCCACCCTGGTGGCCGCGCACCTCATGGGACCGCAGAACCGTGCGAAGGCGGTCGCACACGTGATGTGCGGCTTGACGATAGCGACCGTGGTCGGCGTGCCGGTCGCGTCGTGGCTGGGCCAGGCGCTGGGCTGGCGGACCGCGTTCGCACTGGTGGTCGTGATCGGTGCGATAACCCTGACCACACTGTGGTTCTGGCTGCCGAGCCGATTGCGGTCGATGCAGAGCAGCCGCCCGCTGACCGAGCTCGGCGCACTGCGCCGGGTGCAGGTGTGGATGGCGCTGCTTGTGGGCATGATCGGCTTCGGAGGCATGTTCGCGGTCTACACCTATGTCAGCACCACCATGACCGATGTCGCCGGACTGCCGCGTGCGCTGGTTCCGTTGGCGCTCATGGTCTTTGGCATCGGCATGGTGGTCGGCAACCTGGTCGGCGGTCGATTGGCCGACCAGTCGGTGATTCGCGCGCTGTACGTCTCGATAGCCGCACTCGGCATCGTGCTTGCGGTGTTCGTGTTCGCATCTCATAACCCATGGACGGCGTTGCTGGTCCTGTTCGGCATCGGTGCCGCGGGGTCGGCAATCGCGCCCGCACTGCAGACGCGGCTGATGGACGCTGCGCACGATGCCCAGACATTGGCTGCGGCGCTAAATCATTCGGCTCTGAACATCGCCAACGCGACCGGCGCGTGGGTCGGCGGTTTGGTGATCGCGGCCGGTTACGGCTACACCGCCCCGGCGGCGGCGGGTGCGGTTTTGGCCGTCGGCGGGTTGGTCGTGCTGAGTGCATCGGTTCTGCTCCAGCGCCGTTCGCGGTAAATCTCTCATACCAAATACAAATGTTTGCGTTCACTATGAGCATCTGGCGATAGCGCAATTCGACCCTAGATTGGAATGCACAAGCAGACCAACACATGAAGGGGTCGGGAAATGAAAACCATGGGTCGCATCGAGTCAGCCGCCGCCACGCGCCGCGCGCTGCTCAGCAGCGCCGCCGAGCTGCTCGACAGCGGAGGTCCCGACGCGGTGACCCTGCGCGAGGTGGGCGCACGCGCAGGCGTGAGTCGCGGTGCGCCCTACCGGCACTTCGCCGATAAAGAGAGCCTGCTGACCGCAGTCGCCGCCGAGAGCTGGGAGCACATCGGCGATCGAATGCACGCGCTGCAGACGGACTCGCGACTGGTACCCGCCGACAAACTGCGCGCGGCGCTCATCGTCCTCGTTACCGTCAGCCGCCAGCAGCCGTTCTTGTACCAATTGATGTTCAGCACACCGGCAGGGGACCCGAGCGCGGTGGTCCGGGCCGCGCAACGTAGTTGCGACGAGTTCCTCGCCATCGTCGCAACAGTCGTCGGTGAACGGAACGCCCAGCGCTACAGCGCCATACTCCTCACCCACGCGCACGGTGCCGCCGGTCTGGAATCGAGTGGACTGCTCAGCACCGACAAATGGCACACGACGGCCGACGAACTAATCGACACCCTCCTCGCCATGGTCGCAGAGGCCGATCGCCGAGACTAACCACGCCCGTCGTGGCGTTCGGCATCCGTCGTTGCGCGCGGTGGAGGCGAGCGGCGGCGGTTGCCCATGCTACTGCGAACATCTGAAGGCGGGCCCCCGTGCTAGCGGAGCGTCGAGCCTGACGGCGTATTCATCACGTACGCACAGCATCTGGCGCTGCCACTACTCCCACACCACTTCAGACGGGTCCTTGTCCGGGCGCAGCCCACGCCAGCTCGGCTGACGCAACCGGCCGTCGCTGGTTCGCTCGCTATAGCGCACCTCGCCGACCAGCTCAGGTTTGACGAACGTCACGCCCTTCGCGTCCACATTGGGAAGCCTTCTGTTGAACGGTGATTCGTCAGTCTCCAGCGGCTTGAGGATGGCCTTGAGCTTGCCCAACTCCTTCTCGGTGAACCCGGTGCCGACCCGTCCAGCGAAGTGCAGACCGCCGTCCTCGGGGATGCCGAGCATCAGCGCGCCGATCCCGCTAGTGCGGCCGCCGGTGCCCTCCCGCCAGCCGCCGATCACGACTTCCTGGATGTTCCAGATCTTGTCCTTGATCCACGACGACGACCGTCGTCCGGGCTGGTAGGTGGACTCCCACTTTTTGGCGATCACACCTTCCCAGCGGTTCTTCCTGGCGAGCTCCATCGCCTCCGGGCCATCGCCGTCGAGAGGTTCGGGCACGATCAGGCCGCCGCCCTCGGCCAGCGTCTCCAACAGCCGTCTGCGGTCGCGGTACTTCGCGCGCAGCAGCCACCGTCCGTCGAGCCGCAGGATGTCGAACGCCCAGAACTCGACGCGGGTGGATCGCGCACGGTTCTGCATCTCGGAAAAGCTCGGCACCCCGGCCTCGTCGAGCGCCACCACCTCACCATCCAGCACGACGTGATGGTCGGCGAGATCGGCGGCCAGCGCCTGCAATTGCGGGTATTCGCGGGTGACATCGCGTCCGCGCCGGGACTGCAGATACAGCGTGCCGTGATCGGCGTCGACCAGTAACCGGTAACCGTCCCACTTGCCCTCGAACGCCCACCGCGAGGCCTTCAGATTCGCGACGGAGCCCTCTGTGGAGAGCATCGGCGCCAAATCCCCTGTGCGCGGCGACTTCTGCTCCTTCATCCGGTGCGCCAGCCAGTTCTTGCCGTCGGTCTGGATCAGCGCGTACCGGCCGTCGATCTTCTTGCCGTGCAGGGTGACGATCACTTCGTCTTCGTTGAACTTCTCGGTCTCATAGGTGCCGGTGTCCCAAACGACCATCTTCCCCGCGCCGTACTCGCCGGCCGGGATCGTGCCGTGAAACGTCAGGTACTCCAGCGGATGGTCCTCGGTGTGCACGGCAAGGTGATTGACCGAAGGAGTGTCGGGCAGGTTCTTCGGCACCGCCCAACTCACCAGAACCCCGTCACGTTCCAGGCGCAGGTCGTAATGCAGCCGCCGGGCGTGATGCTCCTGGATGACGAAGTGATCGTTATTTCCCGCCTTCGGCGCTTTTTTTGGGACTGGCTCGGGCGTCTTCGACGCGTCGCGCATGCCGCGGTACCTCGTCAGCCGGTCCACCGTTGGCACTACGTCATCCAGCGGCGCCAACAGGTCTCCCATCTCATCGACCCGCTCCAACACCTCGTCGAACCGTAGATGCCGCAGTTCCGGATCCGCGATCTCCTCCCAGGTGCGGGGCGCGGCGACCGTCGGATGTTCGCGCCCACGAAGCGAATACGGCGCGATGGTGGTCTTCGAGCTATTGTTCTGGCTCCAGTCCAGGAACACCTTGCCTTCGCGCAGGCTCCTCGTCATCGTCGACGTGACGAGCTTGGGCATCTGCTTTTCCAGTTGTTGCGCAACACGTTTGGCCAACACCACCGCGCCATGTGAGCTGACCGGCTCCTCGAGCGGGGCGTACAGATGCAGGCCCTTGCTGCCGCTGGTGAGCGGGTACGTCGTCAAGCCGATGTCACCCATCAGCTCCCTGACCGCCTGCGCAACCTCGCACAGCTGGGTCATCTTGACGCCCTCGCCGGGATCAAGGTCGAACACCAGACGAGTGGCCGGGCCGGGATGTTCGCCGACGAAGCGCCACTGCGGGACGTGCACCTCCAGCGACGCCTGTTGCGCCAGCCACGCCACCCCCTCGACCGTGTCGATGATGGGGTAGGTGGTGGTGCCGGACTTGTGCACGATCGTGCCGCGCTCCATCCAGTCGGGCGCCGACGAGGCGAGTTGCTTCTCGAAGAACGACGCCTCATGCACGCCGTTCGGCCAGCGCTTGCGGGTGACGGGACGGCCGGCGATGTGCGGGACCATCACCTCGGCGATGCCGATGTAGTAGTCGAACACCTCGGCTTTGGTGGTACCCGTCGCCGGGTACAGCACCTTGTCCGGGTTGGTCAGCCGCACCCGGCGGTAATGATCCACCACCTCAACGTATTACCCGCTGTTACGTTGGACTAGTGACGAGAATTCTCGCGGCGTGCCTGCTCGCGGCGGCCGCGCTCGGCGCGGCACCCCACGCCGCGGCCGACCCGCAGGACCTCGTGCCCTACTGCTCGGGCGACCAGACCCCCATGGACAGCAACTGCAGGGACATGGCCCACCAGGTCTTCACCCACGGCTCGGGCGTCGACCCGGAGCTGCCGAGCGGTCTGGATCCCGGCAACCAACCCGTGACCTAGTTGATGCGTTCGCCGGTTTCGGGGTGGAACAGGTGCACTACGCCGTCGGGGTGTCTGCGCAGCCGCACGGTGTCGGCCAGTTTGGGGGCGGTGCGCGGATTGCATCGTGCCACCAGTTCGACGCCGGAGCCGGCGTGGGTGTAGACGTAGGCCTCGCTGCCGAGGTCCTCGACGAGGTCGACGACGACTTCCACGCCGCCGGAGTCGGTGAGCTCGAGTTGCTCGGGCCGGATGCCGAAGGTGACCTCTGAGAGGCCGGCCTGGCTGAGCTTGGTGAGCTGGTCGCGTTCGAGTTCCAGTGTGGAGTCGCCGATCTTGACGCCGTCGGCGGTGATCGGCAGGGTGACCAGGTTCATCGCCGGTGAGCCGATGAAGCCGGCGACGAATGCGTTGGTCGGCTGGTCGTAGAGGTCGTTGGGTGCGGCGAACTGCTGCAGCTTGCCGAACCGCAACACCGCCACCCGGTCGCCCATCGTCATGGCCTCGACCTGGTCGTGGGTGACGTAGACGGTGGTGGTGCCCAGCCGGCGTTGCAGCGCGGCGATCTGGGTGCGGGTCTGCACGCGCAGCTTGGCGTCCAGGTTGGACAGCGGTTCGTCCATGCAGAACACCTGCGGTTCGCGCACGATGGCGCGGCCCATCGCGACGCGCTGACGCTGACCGCCGGAGAGTTTGGCGGGCTTGCGGTCCAGGAACTCGGTGAGGTCCAAGACCTTGGCCGCCTCCTCGACCTTGCGGCGCCGCTCCTCGGAAGACACCCCGCGCAGTTTGAGCGCGAAGCCCATGTTCTCGGCGACGGTCTTGTTGGGGTACAGCGCGTAGTTCTGGAACACCATCGCGATGTCGCGGTCCTTGGACGGCACCCCGGTCATGTCCTTGCCGCCGATCTCGATGGCGCCCTCGTCGATGCCTTCCAGGCCGGCGAGCATGCGCAGCGCGGTGCTCTTGCCCGAACCCGACGGTCCGACCAGGACGATGAACTCGCCGTCGGAGATGTCGAGGTTGAGCGCGTCCACCGCGAGCTTGTCGGAACCCTCATAGATGCAGGAGGCGTTCTTGTAGGTGATCGTGGCCATGGCGTGGGTTCTCCTTCGAGATGAGATGAGATGAGATGAGGTGGGGTGGGGGGTGAGGGACAGTTATTTGATCGCGCCGAACGACAGTCCGCGCACCAGCTTGTTTTGGGCGAACCAGCCGCACAGGATCACCGGCAGCGCGGCCATGGTGGCCGCCGCCGAGAGCACCGCCCAGTACTGGCCCTCACCGGCGATGAATCCGACCAGATACACCGGCATGGTCTGGGCGTTGACCGCGGTCAGGTTCACCGCGAAGAAGAACTCGTTCCAGGCGAAGATCACGCAGATCAGCGCGGTGGCCGCGATGCCAGGAGAGACCAACGGCAAGATCACCTCGCGCACCGAGCGCCACAGGCTGGCGCCATCGAGGCTGGCCGCCTCCAGCAGTTCGCCGGGCACCTCCAGGAAAAACGAGCGCATCATCCACACCGCGATCGGCAGGTTCATCGAGGTGTAGAGGATGACCAGCGCCCAGATGTTGTCCAGCAGGCCGATATTGGAGACGATCACATACAGCGGCAGGATCGCGGCCACAATCGGCAGCATCTTGGTGCTCATGAAGAAGAACAGGGCGTCCTGGGTCTTGCGCACCGGGCGCAGCGACAGCGCGAACGCCGCAGGGGTGCCCAGGAGCAGCACCAGCACCGTGGAAATGACGGTGGCGAAGATGGAGTTGAGCATCGCGGGCCCGATGCCCTGCTCGAACACCGCGCTGAACTGATCCAGGGTGGGGGTGAACAACAGCGTCGGCGGACTGGTCGCCGCGTCACCCTCCTGCTTGAACGCCGTCAGCACCATCCAGAACACCGGGAAGAAGAACCCGAGTCCGACCAGCCACGCCACCACTGCCCATGGACTGAACTTGCGACTCTTCTTCTTCGGCGACACCGCGGTATCCGGTGTTGGCGTGCCCGTCTCAACTGTGGTGGTCATCAGGCTGCCTCTTCCTTGCCGGAGAACGATTTGAAGATCAACCGCAGCGCGAAGCTGGCGATGACCATCGTGAAGATCACCACGACCACGCCCATCGCCGCGGCCTGGCCCATGTCGAAGCCCAGGAACGCGCGCTGGTAGATGTAGAACGGCAGGTTCGCGCTGGCGATGCCCGGCCCGCCCTGGGTCAACATGTAGATGGCGTCGAAGGTGTTGACCAGATAGATCGCGCCCAGCACCACCCCCAATTCGATGAACCGCCGAAGGTGGGGCAGCGTCAACTCACGGAACAGTTGCACCGCGCCCGCACCGTCGACTCGACCGGCCTCCAGGATGTCGCGAGGCATCGACTGGAGGCCGGCGAGGATCAGCAACATCATGAACGGCGTCCACTGCCAGATCAGCACGACCATCACCATCGTCAGCGGGAACTGGCCGATCCAGTCCACCTTGCCGATCCCCACCAGCGACAGCACCCAGTTCAAGATGCCGTTGGTCGGATCCAGGATGGTGGTCTTCCAGATCAGCGCCGCCGCCACCGGTGTCACCAAAAACGGGGTGATCAGCAGCGTCCGCACCACCCCGCGTCCCAAAAACGCCCGATCCAGCAGCAACGCCAGCAACAGGCCGAGGAACGCCGAGACCAACACGACGACGACGATCAGGATCACGGTGTTCAGCCCCACCCTCCAGAACTGGCTGTCCTTGGCGACCGTGATGTAGTTCTGCAGTCCGACGAACTGGCGCGAGCCGGGTCGAACCAGGTTCCACGACAATGTCGAGTAATACAACGTGAACAAGAACGGGATCTGCGTGACGACGATCATGAAGATCAGCGCCGGCAGCAACGGCCCCCGCCTGCGCCACCCCTCGGCGCGGCTCACGCCGGTGTCCTGGGCTTCCCGGATCTTCCGAACCCGTTCGGCCACTGCCTCCTGACTGGCGTCGGCCGCGGTATCAGCGGTTACGGTCATCATTTCTCCTGGTATGTCCGGCCGACGACCTCGGCGTATTGCTGTGCTTGGGCGAGCGCGTCGTCAACGGACTTCTGTCCGGCGATCGCCGCGCTGATCTGTTGACTCACCCGGGTCCCCAGATCCTGGAACTCCGGGATCCCGACGAACTGCACCCCCGTGTACGGAACCGGTTGCACGGTGGGCTTGTTCGGCGTCGCATTCTTGATCGACTCCAGGGTCAGCGGACCGTAGGACTTGGAGATCGCCTCGTACTCCGGCAATTCCGTGTAGGTCGACGTCCGGCTGCCCGGTGGGACACGGGCCCAGCCGAGCTTCTCGCCCACCAGCTTCATGTAGTCCCTGTTGGTCATCCACGCGATGAACTTCCATGCGCCGTCGGGGTTCTTCGCTCCCTTTGGGATGCCCAGCGACCAGGTGTAGAGCCAACCCGAGTTCGGCTTCTCGGCTATCGGTGCGGGCAGGTACCCGATCTTGCCGACCAGGTCCGGGTTTTCCTTCGGATCTTCGAGCACCGAGACCGCGGAGGTGGCGTCGTACCACATTGCAGTCTGACCTTGGCCGAACAGGTTGGCGCATTCCTGGAATCCGGCGGAGGAGGCGCCGAGTTCACCCGCATTGTTGATCAGGTCGACGTAGAAGTTGACGGCCTTACTCACCTCCGGACTATTGAGTTGGGCGTTCCAGTTCTCGTCGAACCAGCGTCCACCGAAGGTGTTGATCACCGTGTCCAGCGGGGCGAGCACCTCGCCCCAACCCGGCTTGCCGCGTAGGCAGATAC
This sequence comes from uncultured Actinomycetota bacterium, assembly GCA_963715885.1. Lineage (GTDB taxonomy): Bacteria > Actinomycetota > Actinomycetes > Mycobacteriales > Mycobacteriaceae > Mycobacterium. The sequence goes on along the minus strand of CAVQSK010000031.1, from coordinate 41,117 downwards.
CGGCCCGGTCGTCGGTCTTCAGCTGATTCGCCCACTCCGCGACCTCCTGCCACGTCGGCTGATAGCCCGGATTCTGGTCGACCTTGATTCCGGCCTGCTCGAAGAGGTCCTTGCGGTACATCAGGAACGATGACTCGCCGTAGAACGGGACCGAGTACATGTTGCCCTCGTAGGAAAGCGACTCGCGCAGCGAGGCAATGAAGTCGTCCTGGTCGTAGCCCGGCGTGTTCTTCGCGTAGTCCGAGAGACTGAGCAGCCAGCCGTCTCTCGCCCATTGCGGGGTTTCGAAATTACTGATCATCACGACGTCGAACTCACTGCCGCCCATCGCGGTCGACATGGTGATCTTGGCCCGTGCCTGATTCTCCGAGAGCGTGATGAACTTCAGCTTGGTGCCCGGGTTCTCGGCCTCGAACTCCGCTGAAAGCTCCCTGGCGTCGGTCATCTGCGAGTTCGACACCATGGCGATGGTCACCTCGTTCCCCGACGACCCCAGGCTGCCCGCGCCGGCACAGCCGGCGGTGAGAACCAATCCGGTCGCGGCTGCACACAATGCCAATCTTCGTAGTGCTTTCACCTTTACCTCACCTTTCACTGCGCCAATAGCCAACGGGCACAATCGATGTCACAAACCAGCAGCCTCGCCAACTTGCCGCGAAGCGCGCCGAGGGTGGCGTGATGCTTGGCGGCGCCACTGGAGACCAGGATGGTCTTCCCACAAGTTCGGATGTCTTCCAGCGGGACCGAGACTGCGCGCTGCTGCAGTTCGGTGTCGACGGGGGTGCCATCGGCGTCGAAGAACCGGCCGCCGATTTCGCCCACCGCGCCAAGCGAGATGAGCTCGTCGAGCATCCGGGTGTCCAGGAAGCTGCCTTCGAACAGCGTCGTCGAGGTCGACACGGCGCCGACGCCGAACAGCATGGCGTCCGCGCGACGGCCGGCTTCCAGCGTGCGGGAGATCAGCGAGTCGCTGCGCATGGAGGCGACCGTCGAGGGATCGGCGTACAGCGGGGCCGGCAGCCGGATCGTGATGGCCCGCAGCATATCTGCGCAGCGACCGAGGATGAATTCCGCGCCCGTCTGGTAGGCGGCGCTCGACATGGCGCCGTCCAGCTGGACCACCGCCCGGCAGCTCGCAACTCCGGGCGTCAGCGCGGCGACGACCGCGACTTGCTCGGGGCCCCAGGTGAATCCGAGGACATCGCTGGTCGCGAGTCGTCGCATCAATAGCGCGGCAGCCGCACGACCGACGCTGGCGAACGCGGCGGGCCGTCCGGGTGCGCCGATGTCGACGCCGTGTCCGGCCACCACCGCTTCGGTCAGCCCGAAGCGCTGCTCGAGTTCACGCTCCTCGTCGGCGTGCAGATCGTCGCGCATATCCCGCGGAACGACCACCTCGATGCGCACCAGCCCCTTGGCCTTGGCCCGCGCGATCAGCCGTCCGGCCGTCGGCCGGGAAACGCCCAGCCGGGATGCGATCTCGGCCTGGGTGAGGCCGTCGAGGTAGTACAGCGTCGCGGCGCGCAACGCGAGCCGCAGGTCCGCAGGCGCAGCGATCGTCCCGGCGACTTCGCCGTTCGACGTCGATGTGGCCACGGGTCCCGTCCCCCACTTTCCTGCGTTACCGTGAGCATATGCTCAGGGATGCGAGTAGATGCTCATCACGTTAGCATGGGAGTGTGACGCACACAACACTCCCGCGAGAGGCCCGAATGCGGGCCGCTGTCATGGCCGAACCGGGCCGCATCGAAATGGAAGAGCGGCCGATACCGACACCGGAAGCCGGTGACGTGCTGATACGGGTGTCGTCGGTGGGCGTATGTGGTTCGGACACGCATTACTACCGGCACGGCCGGGTGGGCAGCTTCGTGGTGGATGCACCGTTGGTCCTTGGACACGAGGCCGCCGGGACGGTCGTGGGGGTCGGCGAGGGAATCGACAGGTCGCGTATCGGTCAGCGGGTGTCTATCGAACCGCAGCGGCCCGACCCCGGCAGCGAGGAAACCCGCCGCGGCCACTACAACCTCTGTCCGCACATGCGATTCTTCGCCACGCCGCCCGTCGACGGCGCGTTGTGCGATTACGTGACCATCGGCGCGGCATTCGCCCATCCGGTTCCCGACTCGATGTCCGACGACGCCGCCGCGTTGTGCGAGCCGTTGTCGGTGGGCATCGCCGCGATCCGCAAGGCCGGCATCGACGGCGGATCGCGGGTACTGATCGCCGGGGCGGGACCGATCGGCATCGTGGTGGCCCAGCTCGCGCGGGCCTACGGCGCCACCGACATCATCGTCAGCGATCCGGACGAGGCGCGCCGCGAGCAAGCGATGGCGTTCGGGGCGACGACGGTGCTCGACCCCACGGTGGACGACGTCGTCGGCCGCGAGGTCGACGCGTTCATCGACGCGTCGGGCGCTCCGGCGGCCGTCGTCGACGGAATCCGGGCGCTGCGACCGGCCGGCACGGTGGTGCTGGTCGGCTCGGGCGCCGAATCGATGGAGCTGCCGACGCAGCTGATTCAGAACCGGGAACTGGTGCTCACCGGGGTTTTCCGCTACGCCAACACCTGGCCGACCGCGATCGCGCTCGTCGAGTCGGGACGTGTCGATCTCGACGCCATGGTGACGGCACGCTTCCCGCTGGAAAAGGTCGCCGAGGCCCTGGACTCCGACCGCACGCCGGGTAGCGTGAAAACGGTGGTGACGGTGTCATGAAGCTCAGCAATGCGACGCTGGCGCAGATCCCGATTTCCAAGCCCAGCTACAACCGCGATGAAATCGGCGTCGGCATAGTGCATTTCGGCGTAGGTGGCTTTCACCGCGCACACCAGGCGATGTACATCGACCGACTGCTGGAAAAGGGCCAGGCCACCGAGTGGGGCATCTGCGGCGTCGGCATCATGGCCGCCGACCGCAAGATGGCCGAGGTGATGGCCGCCCAGGACGGGATGTACACGCTGCTGCTGGAGAATCCCGACGGCGGTCACGACGCCCGGGTGATCGGATCGATCGTCGACTATCGCTACGCGCCAGACGATCCCGAGGCGGTGATAGAACTACTGGCCGCGCCGAGTACTCGGATCATTTCGCTGACCATAACCGAGGGCGGCTACAACATCGACAACTGGGCGACGGCGTGAATGTCTTCGGTCTGGTGGCCGAGGCGCTGGCGCGGCGCCGGGACCGCGGGATCGCGTCGCCGACGATCGTGTCCTGCGACAACATCGAGGGCAACGGCGAGGTGGCCCGGCATGCGTTCACCACCTACGCCGAACGGGTGTACCCCGGCCTCGGCGAGTGGATGAGCACGCACACCCGGTTCCCGAACTCGATGGTGGACCGCATCACCCCGGTCACCACGCCCGACGTGATCGCCGTGCTGGAAAGCGAATTCGGCGTGGAGGATCAGTGGCCGGTGGCGGCCGAGCCATTCACGTCATGGGTGCTCGAGGACGACTTCTCCGACGGCCGCCCGCCGTTCGAGGACGTGGATGTGTTGCTTGTCGACGACGTGACGCCTTATGAGCTGATGAAGCTGCGGCTGCTCAACGCCAGCCATCAGAGCCTGTGCTACTTCGCGTATTTGGCGGGCTACCGGCTGGTGCACGACGCGGCGAGCGATCAGCTGTTGGCCGAATTCCTGCGCCAATACATGGATTCGGAGGCCACGCCGACGCTGAAGCCGGTTCCGGGTATCGATCTGCCCGACTACAAGCGCACGCTGATCGAGCGGTTCGCCAACCCGGGCGTGAAGGACACCGTCGCGCGGCTGTGTTTCGGCTCGTCGGACCGCATTCCGAAATGGCTGCTTCCGGTGATCAGGGAGAACCTGAAGACCGGCGCTCCGGTCCGACTGTCGGCGGCGACCGTCGCCAGCTGGGCCCGCTATGCCGAGGGTGAAGACGAGCAGGGCGAGCCCATCGACGTCCAGGACCAGCTCGCGGACTCGTTGGTGCCGCTTGCCCGGTCGCAACACGACAACCCGACGGCGTTCATCGAAAACACCCAGCTCTTCGGCGATCTCGCAAAACACCCGCGGTTTGTCGAGGCGTATCTCTGGGCACTCGAGTCATTACACCGCGACGGTGCCCGTGCAACGTTGGAAACATTGCTCGCCGGGGTGCGAACGGAAGTGACGCCGTGAGCGCGCCAGGAAGCCCGCAGCGATCCCTGGTCATCGGCGAGGCATTGATCGACATCGTCGAGCGGGAAGGACAGGTCACCGGCGAGCATGTCGGCGGCAGCCCGCTCAACGTGGCAGTGGGTCTGGCCAGGCTGGGCCGCGGCGTGGACTTCCTCACCCACATCGGCAACGATTCGCGCGGACACCGCATCGTCGACTACGTCGAATCATCTGGTGTGCAATTGGTTTCGGGCAGTACGACTGCCGAGCACACACCCACCGCGCTAGCCACCCTGGACGCGAGCGGCTCGGCCACCTACACGTTCGAGATCGACTGGCAGCTGGCCGGGACACCGGAGGTGGCGCCGCCGCTGGTGGCGCACACCGGGTCGATTGCAACGGTGCTCGAACCGGGTTGCCGGGCGACCGCCGCACTGCTCGACGCGTATCACCCGTCGGCGACGATCACGTTCGATCCGAACGTCCGGCCGGCACTGATCGAGGACGACGACACCGCCCGCGGCCGCATCGACCGCCTGATCGAACGCTGCGATGTGGTCAAGGCGAGCGACGAAGACCTGCGCTGGATCGATCCGAACCACTCCCCCAAACAGATCGCGCGGACGTGGCTCGGGCTGGGCCCGTCGGTCGTGGCGGTGACGATGGGCGACCAGGGCGCATTCGCGATGTGCGAGGCGGGCACCGCGCGGGTTGCAGCGCTGCCGGTGAACGTCGTGGACACCCTCGGCGCAGGCGACGCATTCATGACCGGACTCATCGATGCGCTGTGGTCGTTGGGACTGCTCGGCGCCGAGCAACGCCCCCACCTGCGCCGCATCGGGCTCGACGCGCTCAATGTCGTCCTGCGGACGGCTGCGCTTTCGTCGGCGTTGACCGTCGCCCGCGCGGGCGCTGACCTGCCTGATCGGGCCACCCGCGATGCGGCGGCGGGATCGGCCATACTGGGCTAATGCGCTCCATATGGAAGGGTTCGATCGCCTTCGGCCTGGTGAACGTCCCGGTCAAGGTCTACAGCGCGACCGAAGACCACGACATCAAGTTCCACCAGGTGCACGCCAAAGACAACGGGCGCATCCGGTACAAGCGGGTTTGCGAAGTCTGCGGCGAGGTTGTCGAGTACCGCGACATCGCCAAGGCCTACGAATCCGACGACGGTCAGACGGTGATCATCACCGACGAGGACATCGCCACGCTGCCCGAGGAACGCAGCCGAGAGATCGAAGTGCTGGAGTTCGTGCCGGCCGGCGACATCGATCCGCTGATGTATGACCGCAGCTACTTCTTGGAGCCGGAGGGCAAGTCGTCGAAGTCCTATGTGCTGTTGGCCAAGACACTTCAGGAAACCGACCGCGTCGCGATCGTGCACTTCGCGCTGCGTAACAAAACGCGGCTTGCGGCGTTGCGGGTCAAGGACTTTTCCAAGCGCGACGTGATGGTCATCCAAACCCTGCTGTGGCCGGACGAGATCCGTGATCCCGATTTCCCGGTGCTGGACAAGGAAGTCGAGATCAAGCCCGCCGAGCTGAAGATGGCTGAACAAGTGGTCGAGTCGATGACGGACGACTTCAACTCGGATCGATACCACGATGATTACCAGGAGCAGCTGCACGAACTGATCCAGGCGAAACTCGAAGGCGGCGAGGCGTTTGCCACTGAGGAGCAGCCGAAGGAGCTCGACGAGACGGAAGACGTGTCGGATCTGTTGGCCAAGTTGGAGGCCAGCGTGAAGGCGCGACGTGCCGGTGGCGCTGGCGACTCCTCCGACGGCCAGCGGCCGGCCAAGAAAGCGCCGGCCAAGAAGGCCGCCGCCAAGAAGACACCGGCGAAAAAGGCGGCGAAAAAGGCACCCGCCAATAAGGCCGCGAAGAAGGCCGCGGCCAAGAAGTAGCGCGCGCTACCTGGGCTGCCTGATCAGAACCCTAGCCTGCCTATCGAAGGCGTCGCCTCGGATCAACACCAACCCGGTGGCGGCGTGTTCAGGTTTGTGATCATTGACCCAAGTCAAGCAGCCGTCGAAACGCTCGGTCGAACCGCTTGCCGGCGATGGCGAGCTCCGAATCGAATTGGACCTGAATCATCTGGCCGTAGAACATCGCGAGGGCCAAGCCGGCGGCGTCGCGACCGGTCGAATCGCTGCCGAGTTCCAAGAGTGCGGCGACGGCGGGCCGGGTGCGACGAAACCCGGACGCAAGCTGTTCGCGGACGAGGGGATCGTGCGGTGCCTTCGCCAGCGCGGCGACGAAGTTGCGCACCAGGCCGACATGTTGTCGACGCGTCCGTTCGATCACGGCGTTGGCCCGCTGGAAGCGCTCCGCCGGCGTGCCGGACTCGAGGGTGGACAGCGCCCGCTCGACTTCGGCGAGCCAGCGGTCGAGGCCTTCGATGACCGCGGCCGTCACCAAACCATCTTTCGAGCCGAAGTGGTATGCGATCGAGGCGAGGTTGGCGCCGGACTCCTCGACGATCGCCCGGGCGGTGATTCGCTCGACCGGCAAGCGCTCCAGGCAACGAAGCGCACCACCGATCAACTGGTCACGGTTGCTCCGCTGAGGACTCATTGCACTCAATCTATACAAACGTTTAGATTAAGTCATGGACGTCTCATTGATCGTTGTGTCGAGCCTTTTGGCCGTCCTCATCGCGTGCTCGGCGGCGGTAAAGCTCACCCATCGACCAAAGGTTGTCGAGAGTTACCGCACCGGGGGTGTACCCGAGACATGGCTCAACGGCCTGGCCGCGCTGCTGCTCGTCGCAGCGACCGGCCTGATTGTCGGGATCTGGTGGCACGTCGCGGGTTTGGCTGCGGCAGCCGGATTGGTCGTGTACTTCGCGGTTGCCGTCGCATTTCACATCCGGTCGAAGGACACGGCGCACATGATCACCCCGGCTGTCCTCGCCGGTGTCGCCGCTGCTGTGCTGACATTGCAGGTCGTATCACTCTGACGAAACTGCCGCCCACGGCGGCCGATTTCTGCACCAGGGTCGTGATTTTCAGCTGTCCACAGCCCGGGTGCAGAACTCGCTGAGACGACGTCGTTCTGTCGGCGGCTGCGGTCAGCATCCGGCCATGGAGCAACCAATTGTCGGCGCTGAGGCCATCGCCGAAGCCAAGCTCACGCGTGGCCAGCTGCGCTGGAACTACACCGCGGTCCATCCCGGTGTTTACCTTCCGAACACTGCCGAACGCTCGGTCCATGTCAACACCGTTGCCGCATGGCTGTGGACAGGCCGCAAGGGAGTCATCGCGGGACGGGCCGCCGCATCTCTGCACGGTGCCAGGTGGGTCGATGCGACGACTCCCATCGAAGTAATCGCTGAACACACGCGGCGCCGCGGCGGTGTCATCGTGCGCGAGGAACGGATCGGCGTGGACGAGATCACCTACGTCGGGGATCTCCCTGTAACCACGCCGGCTCGCACAGCACTCGACCTTGCCCGTCATCTGCCGCGCGATCCAGCAGTGGCACATCTGGATGCGTTGGCCGCAGCTACCGGCGTCACATGCACCGACGCGATCGCATTGTTCGACAGGTATCGAGGCGCGCGGGGCATTCGCAAAGCGCGAACAGCACTGGCACTGATGGACGGCGGAGCCCAGTCGCCGAAGGAAACGTCTTTACGACTCACACTCATTGACGCCGACTTGCCCGCTCCGCGAACGCAAATCAGGGTCAGCGATGGAGCGAACGAGGCGTTCATCGATATGGGATACGACGAACCGATGGTGGGCCTCGACTACGAAGGCCGACACCACAGCGATGACCGCGGTCAGTACGTGTATGACATTGGGCGGGCAGAGCTGATCGAGCGGCAAAACTGGATCGACATCCGCGTCGTCGCCGAACACAGCCCGCGGTTCATCCTGCATCGAGTACGTGCGGCGTTCTCGCGTCGCGGCTGGGCGCCGCCGAAATCTGCACCACGGTCGTAACACGCGTGGAAGCACAGCCCTCATGCAGAACTCGCTAGAGAATGTCGAGGCCCTGCTACGGTTTCGCCCGGCGAGGGAAGGAAACGAACGTGATTCTGGACAGATTTCGGCTGGACGACCAAGTCGCGGTGGTGACCGGAGCGGGCCGGGGACTCGGCGCCGCGATGGCACTCGCATTCGCGGAAGCCGGTGCGGACGTTGTCATCGCGTCGCGCACGCAGTCCCAACTCGAAGAGGTTGCCGAGCACATCAAAGCCGCCGGCCGCGAAGCGCACGTCGTGGTCGCTGACCTTGCCCATCCCGAAGACACAGCCAAGCTCGCCACCGAGGCGGTCGAGACGTTCGGGAAACTAGACATCGTCGTCAACAACGTCGGGGGCACGATGCCCGCGCCCTTGGTGAATACCTCCACGAAGGACCTGCGCGACGCGTTCACGTTCAACGTCTCCACCGCGCACGCGCTCACCGCCGCCGCCGTCCCGCTGATACTCGAGCACTCGGGTGGCGGCAGCATCATCAACGTCACATCGACGATGGGGCGGCTGGCCGGCCGCGGATTCGTCGCCTACGGCACCGCCAAGGCCGCGCTCGCGCACTACACCCGATTGGCCGCACTGGACCTGTGCCCGCGGATCCGGGTCAACGCCATCGCGCCCGGATCCATCCTCACCTCCGCGCTCGACGTGGTGGCCTCCAACGAAGAGCTGCGTACCTCCATGGAGAAGGTGACACCGATGCGCAGGCTCGGCGACCCGGAAGACATCGCGGCGGCCGCCGTGTATCTAGCGTCTCCCGCAGGCAGCTACCTGACCGGCAAGACGCTCGAGGTCGACGGCGGCCTCACGTTCCCCAACCTCGACCTGCCAATCCCGGATCTGTGAGGAAACAGTATCAACGACCAACGGTTCGAGCTGCCGGCGTATGTGTGTCAAGCGAATCCAAAGCCGGCAAGGACGCCGCAGAGCTTGCGGGACTTGACAATCCGACGGGCATCATTGCCACCAACGACCTCGATGCGATCCTGAACGACAAACCCGAATGTGCGGTCTACACCGCGATGGCCGACAACCGGCTGCCCGACGAACTCGTGAAACCCATCGAGGAAGCCACGACGACCGGGCAGTCCAGCGTGTTCGTCAATGGCATCGATCCCGGTTTCGCCAACGACTTGCTGCCGCTCGCCCTGGCCGGCACCTGCCAGAGCATCGAGCAGATCCGCTGCATGGAGATCATCAACTACGACACCTATGACGGCGCCACCGTGATGTTCGACGTGATGGGTTTCGGCAAGCCACTCGACGACCTTCCGATTCTGCTGCAACCGGGCGTGCTGAGCCTGGCGTGGGGGTCGGAGGTCCGGCAGTTGGCCGCAGCCGGCCCAGGAAGGCGGCTCGTACCGGGTTGAGGTGACCGGTGAGCCGTCCTACGCTTTGGACCTCTGCCTGAGCAGCCCCAATGGCGATCACAACCATGCGGGACTGGTCGCCACAGCCGCGCGCGTCGTCAACGCGATCCCCGCCCTGGTGGCGGCAGAACCCGGCATCAGGACGACTCTGGACTTGCCGCTAATTACCGGAAAAGGGCTGTACGCTAGCTGAATAAGACGGGGCAACTGAGAAGAAGGACATGCCTATGCGGAGGACGCTGCTCTATCTCACCCCACTCGCCGCTGCTGCCGGGGCGGTAGCTGCAATCCTCGCCGCTCCCGCGGCCGTCGCCCAGCCGGAGCCCTCACTCCCGCAGTGCGTCGACACTGGTGGCGCTGAGGCCATCGGCGGGTCCACTACCGAGTGCGCGACCCCTGGCAACGTTCAGATCGACGCCACACCGGCCGAGCCGGCATATGGAGGGCCGTGGGGTGACATGTTCGGCGGCGAGGGCCTGTTCTTCCCCTGATCGTCGGCAGCCCTAAGGAGGCCAAACTTTGCGGGTCAAGATTTGCTATCTCACACCGTTTTTCGCAGCTGCAGGTGCGGCCGCGGCCATCCTGGCCGCACCGAGCGCGATCGCCCAGCCGGAGCCTTCGCTCCCGCAGTGCGTCGACACTGGTGGCGCCGAGGCCATCGGCGGCTCCAACACCGAATGCGCGACCCCCGGCAACGTCCAGATCAACGCAACCCCTGCCGAACCGACCTACCTCTATCCGTGGGATGACGAATTCTACGGTCCCGCATTGATTTTCGGTGGCGGAGGCGGCGGTGGCGGCCACGGCGGCGGAGGCCGTTAACCACAATTCCGCGGCCTAAGGAGGCCAACCATGCGGATCAAGATTCGCTATTTCACACCGTTTTTCGCGGCGGCAGGAGTGTGCGCTGCTGTCGCGATGGCACCAGTCGCTACCGCGGCTCCGCGGTGCACCAACACCGGGCCGAACACCACGCAATGCGAAACCAACGGCAGTGCGCAGATTGTCACCTCGCCTCCGTTGATCAACAACTGGGGCTGGCCCTGGGGCGGCGGCTTCGCCATCGGCTTCGGCGGTGTCGGGTGGTGAAAACGGCAGCGCTTGTGGTGGCCGCGTCGAGCGTTGCGGCGGCCGTGCTCGTCGCACCAACTGCCACCGCGGCACCGCGGTGCGTCGATATCAGTCCGAGAACTACCCAATGTGAAGGCCCCGGCCACGCACAGATCCGCACGACACCCCCGCCGATCAGTCCATACATCCGATTCGGCTGCACCCAGGGCTTCACCTCGTTCTGCGACTGGGGATTTCCGGGCCGCGTCGTACCGTGACCCTTCGCTAGCGCCGCTGGAAGGTTTCGGCTAACCTAACTTTTCTATTCGTTCTCCCGGATAGAGAGTGGGTTAGTTGATCCAGGACACCAAAGCGCGGCTACGGCCCAGTTGGTATTTGCTCGGGCCGGCCTTTGTTGCCGCCATCGCCTATGTCGACCCCGGCAACGTCGCGGCCAACGTCAGCGCGGGCGCGCAGTACGGCTTCCTGTTGGTCTGGGTCATCGTCGTGGCGAACGCGATGGCCTGCCTGGTGCAGTATCTGTCGGCCAAGCTGGGTCTGGTCACCGGATTGTCGCTGCCGGAGGCGGTCGGTTCGCGGATGCGGCGTCCCAGCCGGCTGGCCTACTGGCTACAGGCGGAGCTGGTCGCGATGGCCACCGATCTCGCCGAGGTGATGGGCGGCGCGATCGCATTGCACCTGCTGTTCGACCTTCCGCTGCTGGCAGGCGGCGTGATCACGGGCATCGTGTCGCTGCTGCTGCTCCTGGTGAAGGACTGGCGCGGCCAGCGCACATTCGAGTGCGTCATCACCGGCCTGCTGCTGATAATCGCCATCGGCTTCTTGACCAGCCTGTTCGTCGCGCCACCTCCAGTCGGCGAGGCGGCCGCGGGCCTGGTGCCGAGATTCGCGGGCACCGAAAGCGTTCTGCTGGCGGCCGCCATGCTCGGCGCGACGGTCATGCCGCACGCGGTGTACCTGCACTCCGGGCTGGCGCGCGACCGTCACGGGCATCCCGAGGCAGGTGCCAGACGCCGCATGCTGCTTCGCGTCACCCGATGGGACGTCGGCTTGGCAATGCTGGTCGCCGGCGCGGTGAACTTGTCGATGGTGCTGGTCGCGGCGACCACCCTGCAGGGCCGGGAGGGCACTGACTCCATCGAGGGCGCACACGCCGCGGTGCAGGACACGCTCGGAGCAGGCGTCGCATTGCTGTTCGCGATCGGTCTGCTCGCGTCCGGGCTGGCGTCGTCGTCGGTTGGCGCCTACGCGGGCGCGATGATCATGCAGGGCCTGTTGCGCAGGTCCATCCCGCTGTTGCTGCGCCGCCTGGTCACGTTGATCCCCGCGTTGCTGATTCTGGCCATCGGGCTCGATCCCAGCCGCGCGTTGGTGTTATCGCAGGTGGTGCTGTCGTTCGGCATTCCGTTCGCGCTGATACCCCTGATTCGGCTGACCAGCGATGCCCCACTGATGGGCGCGGACACAAACCACCGCGTGACCTCCGCTCTTGGGTGGACAGTGGCCGCGTTGATTAGTCTGCTAAACGTGGTGCTGATCTATCTGACCGTTGCGGGCTGAATGCAGGCTCGCCAATACTACTTTGCGTACGGGTCCAACCTGTGCGTGATGCAGATGGCTCATCGTTGCCCCGGCGCTGTCAATCCCCGACCGGCCCGACTGGCCGACCATGACTGGCTGATCAACGAGCGCGGGGTAGCCACCGTCGAGCCGTTCGATGGCTCCCATGTGCACGGCGTGGTGTGGCAGCTGACCGACCACGACCTGGCAACGCTCGACAGCGCCGAGGGCGTCCCCGTGCGCTATCGCCGCGACCGGCTCACCGTGCACACCGACGACGGCCCATCCGAGGCGTGGGTCTACATCGACCACCGCGTCGATCCGGGTGCGCCGCGCACCGGCTATCTGGAGCACATCATCGACGGCGCCGTGCACCACGGCCTGCCACACCGGTGGATCGATTTTCTCAAGCGCTGGGATCCCGCGCACTGGCCGCGCCGCGGGGACAAGTCGAGTTCGCCTGCGCCACAATCGCTTTCCGAGCTGCTTGACGATCCAGGCATCCTCGAGGACAGCACGCTGCGCTCGCGGTTCGGCTTCCTGGCGATCCACGGCGGCGGGCTGGAGCAGATGACCGACGTCATCGCCGAGCGCGCCGCCGAGGCCGCGGGCGCATCGGTCTATGTGCTGCGCCACCCCGACCACTACCCGCACCACCTGCCGTCGGCGAAGTATCGCGCGCAGGAATCCGACCGGCTCGCGCAGTTCCTCGACCACGTCGACGTCGCGGTGTCGTTGCACGGCTACGGCCGCGTCGGACGCAGCACCCAGCTGCTCGCCGGCGGCCGCAACCGGGTCCTCGCCGAGCATTTGGCCCACAACGTCGTGGTGCCGGGCTATCAGGTCGTCACCGATCTCGACGCGATCCCGCGCGAACTACGGGGCCTGCACCCCGACAACCCCGTCAACCGGGTGCGCGGCGGCGGCACGCAACTCGAACTGACCCCGCGGGTGCGCGGCATCAGCCCACGCAGCCCACTACCGGGTGACGACGGCCTGTCCCCCGCCACGTCCGTGTTGGTGCAGGGGCTCGTCGCGACCGCTCACTCCTGGGAACTACGCTCACCGTAGTGCGCGCCGCAATCATCTGGGGTTCCCTCCTGATCTTCGGGTTCACCGCCGCGCCCGCATCCGCCCAACGCGCCACCGTCGACAACTCGTTGACCCGAGTCGTGGTCACCGACAACCTCGCCGGCGGCCTCGCGGTCGTCCGCGACGGGGCTACCCTCACCCGCCACGCCGCCGGGTTCTCCGACGTCGACACCCGCGAAGCGTTCGCCCCGCAGACCCATGTCCGCGTCGCCAGCATCACGAAAACCTTTGTCGCGGCGACTATTCTGCAGCTCGTCGCCGAGGGCAAGGTCGACCTCGACGCGCCCATCGAGACGTACTTGCCCGGCCGCATTCGCGGCGAGGGCATCGACGCCAATGCGATCACCGTGCGTCAGCTGCTGCGGCATCAGAGCGGCCTGCCGGAGTACTACGACGAAGAAACGCCGCCGCCCGCCGAACCGGTGACCGCGGATCAGCTCCTCGACGCGGCGCTGACGCGACCAGCCCAGTTCGCGCCGGGCACCGCGATGAAATACACCAACACCAACTACATCGTCGCCGGCCTGCTGATCGAAGCCGTCACCGGACGGCCTGCCGCCGAGGAGATCACCTGGCGAATCATCTTGCCGCTCGGGCTGTTCGAGACGTACTTCCCCGCGCCGGACGATACCGGGCTGCGCGCTCCGTTCGCGCGCGGCTACGAGGTGCTGGACGGCCGCCGCACCGACGTCACCGACTTCAACGCCTCCGCCGCCGCCATGGCCGGATCGCTGGTTTCCACCAACGAGGACATGTCCGCCTTCATCACCGCGGTGCTCGACGGGCGGGTCGTCCCGTCCGCCCAGCTCGACGAAATGATGGACACCGTTCCCATGCCCGACGGCGACGGCATCCTCAACTACGGTCTTGGGCTCACGAGCGTGTCCCTGCCCTGCGGCGTCACCGCGTGGGGCCACGGCGGCGACATCGAGGGCTACCACAGCCTGATGGTGAAATCCTTTGATGGACCAGCCGTTTCGATGACGTTCACCCAATCGCCGCCCGACACGCAATCCATCGCCGACGACCCCCGCGGGATCGTGCTGGACGCGCTCTACTGCCCGGCGTAGCCCGTCACTCCTCCATCTCGAGCACCGGCGTCGGCCTCTGGAAGCCACGGGTGACGCCGGCCAGCCACACGAATCCGATCGCCAACCAGATCAAGCCGATCACCAGTGTGAGCCCGGACAGGCTCGTCCACAACCAGCCGGTCAGGCCAAAGCCGATCAACGGCAGCACCAGGTTGTTGAAAGTGCCCCCGCCACCGCGGTCGCCCTGATCGATGAAATAGTGCTTGATGACGGTGAGGTTGACCGCCGAGAACGCCACCAGCGCACCGAAACTCACCAGTGATGCCAACAGGGTCAGGTCGATCCAGATGGCCGCGAGTGAGATCACCGACACGATCAGGATGGCCCACGTCGGTGTGGAGAACCGCACCGAGACGTGGCCGAACACGCGTCGCGGCAGGATGCCGTCGCGGCCCATCGCGAACAAGATTCTGGCCACCGACGCCTGCGAGGTGAGCGCGGAGCCGATGCAGCCTGCGACGTAGGCGGCGGTGAAGAACGTGTTCAGGAACTGGCCACCCGCCGTGGTCATCACGTCCAGCGAGCCCGAGTCGACGTCTTCGAAGTTGTTCGAGGGGAACACCAGCTGGGACACGTAGGACAGGCCGAAGAAGATCAGCCCTGACACCACGGTGGCGATCATGATCGCCTTGGGCACACTGCGAGTGGGGTCCTTCGCCTCCTCGGACAGCGTCGAGACCGCGTCGAAGCCGAGGAAGGATAGGCACAGGATCGCCGCGCCGGCGAAGATGGGGCTCGCCCCGTCGACGGTGCCGTCGCCGCTGAACGGCGCCATCAGGTTGACGCTGCCCGCTCCAGAGATCGTCGCCACGGCCATCACCACAAACACGGCGATGAAGACGATCTGCAGCGCGAGGAGCAGGAAGTTGGCCCGCGCCACCGAGACGATGCCGACGATGTTGAGCACCGTCACCGCCACGATCGCGACCAGGATGAAGACCCAGGCGGGCACCGCGGGTATCGCGGCACCCATGTAAATGCCGATGACGAGGTAGTTGAGCATCGGCAGGAACAGATAGTCCAGCAGCAGCGACCAGCCGGCCAGGAAGCCGATCGGCGCCCCGAACGACTTCTGGGTGTATGCGTAGGCCGAACCGGCGACCGGGTAGGCCGCCGCCATCCGAGCGTAGGACCTGGCGGTGAACACCATCGCGGCCAACGTCACCAGGTATGCCACCGACAGCCGTCCACCGGTCAGCTGGGTGACGATGCCGTAGGTGGTGAACACCGTGAGCGGCACCATGTAGACCATTCCGAACAGCACGAGTGAGGGCACGCCGAGCGCCCGACGCAGCGTGCCTTCGCCGGGCAATGCCGGGGGCGGGGAGGCAGCAGGTGAGTCCGGTGACGTTGTCGACATGGCAAGCCCTTTCATCCCCTGGTCGAATAGACCAGCTTTCCTGCCAGGTAGGTCGCGCGCACCCGGATCGCCGGGATCTCCAGAGGCGGCGTGGTGCGCGGGTCTCGGTCCAACCACACCAGGTCGGCGCTGGCGCCGGGGGCGATTGCGCCCCATTTCCCCTCCGCGAAGGCCTGGTGCGCGACGCCCGAGGTGTACGCGCCAAGGGCACGCTCGATCGGGAGGATCTCCTGCGGTGTCCATCCGCCCTGGGGAACCCCCTCGGCGGTCTGCCGGGACACTGCGACGGCGATTCCGTCCAACGGAGCGCCCGAGGACACCGGCCAATCCGAGCCGAACGACAGCCGCGCCCCCGACTCGTCGAGGCTGTGCATCCGGTACTGCTTCTCGGCGCGTTCGACGCCGAGCCGCGGCGCCGTCAACTCGACCATCAACGGATCCAGCTGCGCCCACAGCGGTTGCATGTTGGCGATCACTCCGAGCTCAGCGAAGCGGTCGATGTCAGCGTCGTCGACGAGCTGCGCGTGCGCGATGACCGGCCGCCGGTCACGCGGGCCGTTGGTGGCGACGACGTGCTCGATGGCATCCAGCGCCTGGCGCGCCGCGGCGTCGCCGATCGCGTGGATGTGGATCTGGAAGCCGAGGTCATCGACCGCCCGCGCCGCGCCGGCCAGGTCGTCCCACACCTGCATGCCCCTGTTGTTTCCCGGGTCGCTTCGCTCTCCCCCTGCCCTTCGGGCGGGAGGTGCCCCCAGCCCTCCGTGGTCGTGCAGCGAGCCGCAGTACGGCGCCAGCAGCGCACCGGTCTCGTTCTCGATGACGCCGTCGGCAAAGAACTTCACGGTCTGCGCAGTCAGCAATGCAGAGCCGACCTCCTCGACGCGGCGACGTGCGTCGGCGAACTGCTCGAGCTGAGTGGCGAAATGCCTGGGGTCGGCGTACAGCCCGAGGTTGAACCGCACGCCCAGCGCGTCCCGATGGGCGGCGTCGATGTAGGTGTCGACGTCGGCGGGCTCCACCCAGGCGTCCTGCACCCAGGTCACGCCGCGGGCAAGGTAGTAATCGGCGGCCGTGCCGAGGGCGCCGATCCGCACCTTGGGGTCGCGGTCGGGGACGAATTTGTACACCAGGTCGACCGCGCCCCACTCCCGCAGTGTGCCCAGCACCAAGCCGTCGTCGCGGTGCGGAATCGCTCCGAGCGGGGGGTCGGGCGTGTCGGCCGTGATGCCGGCCCTCTCCAGTGCGACGGAGTTGCACCACACCGTGTGGTAGTCCCAAGCGCGCAGCACGACGGGCCGATCGGCGACGGCGGCGTCCAGCCAGCGGGCGTCGAACAGGCCGTCCTGGGCCAGGCTGCTCTCGTAGGAGGCGCCGACGATCCATTCCTCGTCGGGATGCTCGACGGCGAATTGTCTTACCGCATCAACGATCTCGTCCACCGACTTGCACGGCCGCACTTGCGGCCCCACCGCCTCCAGACCGCCGGGCAGCGGATGGGCGTGACCGTCGCCGAACGAGGCCATCAGGAAGCCGCCGTCGAGGTCGATGGTCTCGGCACCGCCGGCAAGCTCGCGTGCCTGCTCGCCCACGGCCTGCACGACGCCGTCGACCACCAGCAGCGCATCCGTCGCCTGGCCGTCGACACCGGTCCAGATGGTTCCGCCACCGAAGAGCGTCGAAGCCATCCCGCGAGACTACGACACCAATCCATCGACTGCGCGGCTCCGAATACGACATGTGGACCGCAAATACCACCCCTCTGCGCGCTCGGTCGCCGTCATCGGCAGCGGCGTGGCCGGCCTGGTCGCCGCCTACGCGCTGTCCGCACGCGACCGCGTCACGCTCTATGAAGCGGACACTCGCCTCGGCGGGCACGCTCACACCCACTATTTCGATCGGGGCGACGGTTACGTCGTGGGCGTTGACAGCGCCTTCCTGGTGCACAACGACCGCACCTACCCGACGCTGTGCCGGCTGTTTGCGGAGTTAGGCATCGCCACTGCGGAGACCGACATGTCGATGTCGGTGCGCGACGACGACAGTGGGCTCGAATACGCCGGTGCGCGCGGCATTGGCGGGCTGTTCCCGTCGTGGTCCTCGCTGGCCCGGCCGCGCTACCTGCTGATGCTGGCCGAGGTGAAGCGGTTCCACGCGGCCGCCACCCGGCTACTCGCGAGCGAGTCCGACGAGACCGTCGGCGAGTTCGTGGACCGGCACGGCTTCTCCCGGTACTTCGTGGACCATTTCATGACCCCGCTGGTGGCAGCGGTGTGGTCGTGCCCGCCGGGTGATGCGATGCGGTATCCGGCACGCTATCTGTTCGTTTTCCTCCAACACCACGGCATGCTGTCGGTGCTCGGCTCACCGACGTGGCGCACCGTCGTCGGCGGATCGGCGACCTATGTCGAAGCGATCGTGACGCGCCTCGCCGAGGTCCGCGCGGGTACGCCGGCGCGCTCGGTGCGGCGGGTGGCCGAGGGCGTTGAGGTCACCGCAGGCGTGGGTCCCCGCCTGTTCGACGCCGTTGTCATCGCGACGCATCCCGACCAGGCGCTGCTGATGCTCGCCGAACCGACCGCCGCCGAGCGCGCCGTCCTGGGTGCCATCACTTACTGCACCAACCATGCTCAGCTGCACACCGATGAATCGGTGCTGCCCCGGCTGCACCGGGCCCGCGCGTCATGGAACTACCTGACGACTCCTAACCGCGACACCGTGCTGGTCACCTACGACGTGACCCGGCTGATGCGGCTCGGCGGGCCGCGACGGTTCCTGGTCACCCTCGGTGGCCGCGACCGTGTCGACCCGGCGACGGTGCTTGCCGAGATGACCTACAGCCATCCGATGTACACGTCGGAGTCGGTTGCCGCCCAACAACTTCTGCCCACTCTGAACGACGACCGCGTGGCGTTCGCCGGGGCCTACCACGGTTGGGGATTCCATGAGGACGGCGCGGCGTCGGGGCTGCGGGCGGCGCAACACCTCGGCGCCGAGTGGCCGTTGGCGCGGCGGCGAGCCGAGGCG
The DNA here is from genome assembly GCA_963715885.1 of uncultured Actinomycetota bacterium. Classification (GTDB taxonomy): domain Bacteria; phylum Actinomycetota; class Actinomycetes; order Mycobacteriales; family Mycobacteriaceae; genus Mycobacterium. Next base: position 22,440 of record CAVQSK010000031.1, on the reverse strand, counting down.
GTGCCATGCTGAACGCGGCGCTGTATCGGACCCGGATCACGCACCTACGCCGCGCCCCGGTGCACCACTATTTCGAACACCGCGGCTACAGCTGGTATGTCGACGTCGACGCGCTGCCGCAGTTGCCGCGCTGGCTGCAGCCATTCGCCAGGTTCGACGCCCGCGACCACTTTGACGGCGGGCCGAACGACTCACTGCGTCAACGCATCGACATGTTCCTTGCCGAACGCGGCATCGACCTGGCAGGTGGCCGGATCACCGCGCTGACGCAGGCACGGGTGCTGGGCTACGTGTTCAACCCGCTGTCCCTTTACTGGTGTCACGACGCAGACGGCGTACTGCGCCACATCGTGGCCGAGGTGCACAACACGTACGGCGGACGGCATGCCTATCTGCTGCCACCCGACGGCGACCGGCCTTCGATGGTGCGCAAGCGGCTGCACGTCTCGCCCTTCAACGCGGTCGACGGCTACTACCTGGTGCGCGCCCCTAAGCCGGACGCCGAGCTGGACGTGCGGATCTCCCTGCACCGCGACAACCAGCCGGCGTTCGTGGCCACCCTGCGCGGCACCAGGCGGCGGGCCGGCATCGGCGAGATCCTGCGCCTGCAGCTCGTCGCTCCACTGGCTCCGCTGGTCGGCGCGTTGGGGATTCGTGTTCAGGGCATCACGCTGTGGCTGCGCGGCGTCCCCGTAGTGCCGCGCACCGAAACCGTCGCAAAGGAGAGGGTCGAGCAACTGTGAGCATTGATATCGCGGGAACCGTCACGGCGACAATCGATTCCGACCGCTGGCCGGCGCTGGCGCAGGTTCCCGACGGCCCGCTCAAGCTTTCGGGTCTGATCGCCGACCGGCTGCTGCGGCGGGCGGCGGCACGGCTGCCGGTGCGGCTCGTCTATCCCGATGGTGTCGTCGTCGGCGCCGCAGATCCCACTCTGCCCACCATGGCGATTCATCGGCCGGAGGCCCTCGTCCGCAGGATCGGCCGCAACGGGTTGATCGGTTTCGGCGAGTCCTACATGGCCGGCGACTGGAACTCCGACGACCTGTCGGGTGTGCTCACCGAGTTCGCCAAAGCGCTGCGCGATCTGGTTCCGTCTGCGCTGCAACGGTTTCGCCCGATCGCGGTGGTGCGCCCTCCGCGATCGCAATATAACAGCCGTGCGCAGGCCCGGCACAACGTCGCCCAGCACTACGACCTGTCCAACGAGCTGTTCGCCGAGTTCCTCGACGAGACGATGACGTACTCGAGCGCACTGTTCGACGAGCTGCCCGCGTCCCACGACAACATGCCCGCCGCGCAGTGGCGCAAGATCGACCGGCTGCTCGACGCCGCGCACGTCGGCCCGGGTAGCCGGGTGCTCGAAATCGGAACCGGTTGGGGCGAACTATGCATGCGCGCCGCCCAACGTGGCGCGCACGTCCGCTCCGTCACGTTGTCAGCCGAACAGCACCGGCTGGCGCAGGAGCGGGTCGCGGCGGCCGGATTGTCCGACAGGATCGACATCGAACTTCGGGACTACCGCGAAGTCGACGGTCGCTACGACGCCGTGGTGTCCGTGGAGATGGTCGAGGCGGTGGGATATCGGTTCTGGCCCAAGTACTTTCAGGCGTTGGATCGGTTGGTGGTGCCTGGCGGGCGTGTCGCCATCCAGGCCATCACCATGCCGCACGATCGAATGCTGGCCACCCGAAACACCTACACCTGGATCCAGAAGTACATCTTCCCCGGGGGCCTGCTGCCGTCGACCGAAGCGATCATCGGGATCACGGAGCGCCACACCGGTCTGCGCACGGTGGACATGCTGTCACTGCGACCGCACTACGCCGAAACGCTGCGACTGTGGCGGGAGCGGTTCACCGACCGCCGGGACGCCGTGGCGGCGTTGGGTTTCGACGATGTTTTCCGCCGGATGTGGGAGTTCTACCTGGCATACTCCGAGGCGGGTTTCCGGTCCGGTTATCTCGACGTCTACCAATGGACCTTCGCATCCACTGGGAGTGGCCGATGAACTTCCTCGCCGTCTCCGCAGCGTCGCTGGCGGTCCTGGTCGTGGTGCATGGCATCACTTTCCTCATCGGCCGCCGGCGCGGCCGGTACAACGTCGTCGACGTCGCGTGGGGCTTGGGATTCGTCGCGGTCGCGGCCGTCGCCGCCGCATCGGGCACCGGTGACCTGTTCCGTCGTATCCTGCTGCTGGTATTGGTTGCGGTGTGGGGGCTGCGGCTGGCCTGGCACATGGTCGTCAAGTCCGCGGGCAAGGGTGAGGATCCGCGCTATCGCGATTTGTTGCGCGGCGACTTCTCTGCCGGCCATGTGTTGCGCAAAGTGTTCGTCATACAGGCGGCTGCCACCTGGTTTGTCGCGCTGCCGCTGCAGGTTTCAGCGGTCCTGGGACCGACGCCGCCGGTGTTGCGGCCGGTGCTCATCGCCGGCGTGGTGCTGTGGCTCCTCGGTCTGGTTTTCGAGGCCGTCGGCGATCACCAGCTGCGCCGTTTCAAGGCCGACCCGGCCAACAAGGGCGTCATCATGGAGCGGGGGCTGTGGGGGTGGACCCGGCATCCCAATTACTTTGGCGACGCGTGCGTGTGGTGGGGGCTGTGGTTGGCCAGCATCGCCGGCTGGGTGTCGTTGGTCACGGTGTTCTCGCCTGCCCTGATGACGTACTTCCTCGTCTACGCCACAGGGGCGCGTCTCGCGGAGCAGTACATGTCGAAACGCCCCGGCTATGACGAATACCGCTCGCGCACAGCATTTTTCATTCCGAGACCGCCCAGATTGCGATTACCGTGACGATATTGACGCAGGTGGCTAGGCTACCGCTCGTGACCACCGAACTCGACGCACTGTTGCGCCAGGTGGCCGCTCGGGATGTCGACGCGTTTGCCACCTTCTACGACAGCACCCGGGCGCGGGTGTTCGGCCTGGTCACCCGCGTGTTGCGCGATCCCGGCTACAGCGAGGAAACCACGCAGGACGTTTACCTGCAGGTGTGGCGAACCGCGGACAGCTACGACCCGTCCGCTGGCTCGCCGTTGGCGTGGCTGCTGACACTGGCGCACCGGCGCGCGGTGGATCGGGTGCGGTCCGAGCAGGCCGCCAGCCAGCGTGAGTCACGCTACGGTGCAGCGAACGTCGACCCGCCGTCGGACCACGTGGCCGATTCGGTGATCCTGCGCGAGGAGCGACGGCAGGTTGCCGACTGCCTGGGGTCACTGACCGACGCACAACGCGAGTGCATCCAGCTGGCCTATTACGACGGGCTGACGTATAGCCAAGTGTCCGAACGGTTGTCGGCGAATCTCGCGACGATCAAATCGCGGATGCGCGACGCCCTCCGCGGCCTGCGCAGATGTCTGGGGATCGCATGACCCAACCCTACGATCCCGATCTGATCGCGCTGGCGACGCCGTACGCGCTGAACGCGATCTCCGAGTCCGAGCTCGCCGACATCGATCGGCGCGTCGCCGCCGCCCCTGCCGAGGTTGCGCAGGCATTCGCCGACGAGGTCCGCGTGATCCGGGAGACCATGGCCGTGGTGTCGGCGGCCACCGCCGTCGAGCCGCCACAACAGCTACGGGACCGGGTGCTCGCCGAGGTGGGCGCCGATCCGGTGCGCCAATTGAGGCCTCGGGTCAAGCGCTGGCAGACCGCGGTGCTGGCCGCCGCGGCCGCGCTGGTGATCGGGCTGGGCGCACTCAGTGTTGGGCTGGCGATGCAGCCGCCGGCGTCGACCGCCGAGCAGGTGTTCGCCGCGCCCGATGTGCGGACCGTGTCAGGCGCGATCCCGACTGGGGGCACAGCGACCGTCGTGTTCTCCCGGGAGAAGAACGCGGGCGTGCTCGTGATGAACAACGTCGCACCACCCGCGCCGGGGACCGTGTATCAGATGTGGCTGATCGACGACCAGGGGCCGCACTCGGCGGGGACGATGGACGCCAAGGCCGTTGCCCCGTCGACCACCGCGGTCCTGCCGGAACTCGGCGACTCCCAGGTGCTGGCGTTCACCGTCGAACCCGGCAGCGGGTCGTCGCAGCCGACGACGCCGATCTTCGCCGAGCTGCCATTGGCCTAGGCAAGCGTCGCCGTCGCCACCTCCGCAATGACGTCGGCCACGTCGCCGCGACGCGAGAAAGCCCGCCGCTGCCTCATCGCCCCGTTGCCCTGCTCGGCAACCCGATCGAGTTCGTCGTGCACCAGCTCATAGTCGCCCACCGCCTCCAGGGCCGGCCGCACGCGGTCGACGAGACGGTCCAACAGCGCCCGCGCGGGCGCGGGCTCATGGCTGTCCAGCAGGTCGACGGCCTCACCGTCGAGGCCGTCGCGGGCGGACTTCCAGCAGGCCGCCGCCAAGGCGTGCGGCGCCAGCGGCGGTATCGGGTCACCACGCCGTTCGTCGTCCAGCGCCGTCATCACGCAGGCCCTGATCAACGCGGCCAGCAGAACCGTCTCGCCGACCGTGGCGGGCACGTCGGCGACGCGCACCTCGATGGTCGGGAAGTTGGCCGACGGGCGCACGTCCCAATAGACCATGCCGTCATCGAGCACCGCGCCGGCGTGGCGCAGCATCCGCACCACCGCGTCGTACTCATCGACCGAGTCGAAATGCGGTGGCGGCCCTGCACTCGGCCAGCGCGCCCACAAAACGCTGCGCCAGCTGGCGTAGCCGGTGTCAGCGGCCCGGTACACCGCCGAGTTAGCGGTCAGCGCGAGCAGCAGCGGCAGCCACGGCCGCAGCCGGTTGCTGACCCGGATCGCGGCCTCCCGGCTGGCCACCGCGACGTGCACGTGGCATCCGCAGATGCCCTGTTCGTGGGCGATCATGCCGAACTTGTCGGCGATCTCGCGGTAGCGCGGGGTGTCGGTGATCGGGAACTCGTGCGGCACTGTCGGTGGCAGCCCGACTGCGAGTAGCTGCGCGCCGCTGCCCTCGGCGGCCTCGGCGGTGATACGACGCAGCCGGGTCAGCTCGGCACGCAGGTCGCTGCTGCCGCCGACGACGCCGGTGGTGGTCTCGATCTGGCAGCTGGTTAGCTCGAGCTGCAGTTTGACCCCGTGCTCAGCGGCGTGCGCGGCCACCTGTTCGTTGCAGGCGACGGGTTCGCCGGTGCTCGGGTCGACGAGTAGGAATTCCTCCTCGACACCGACTGTGGGATGACTGGCCATGGCGGGGTTATTGATCCGGCCCGTCGGATTTCTTACGACGGGCCGGATCAAGCAAACAAGTCCTTCGGTTATTGACTTCCCGCATCGGAAGTCAGCGCTGCAGGGTTGCCCACTGCGAGCGCTCGCCAAACATTTGCCGGTGATCTTGACCCTTACGATCGGGAGATGGCGAAGGAGTTCCGATTCGGCATCGGTCTGCGCAACGCCAAGTCACAGTCTTCGATCCAGGAATTCGCGCGGCGCGTCGAAGGCTTCGGATACGACGTGCTGCACGTACCCGACCACCTCGGCATGGCGGCACCGTTCCCGACGTTGACGATGGCCGCGTCCGCAACGAGCACTCTGAGGCTTGGAACGTTCGTCCTCAATGCGGGTTTCTACAAGCCGGCGCTGCTCGCTCGAGACGTCGCCGCCCTGCGCGATCTGTCTGGTGGCCGGTTCGAACTCGGCCTAGGCGCCGGTTATGTGCAGAAGGAGTTTGACGCGGCCGAGTTGCCGTTTCCCACGGCACGGCAGCGCATCGAGCACCTGCAGCACGTGATCGAGCACATGGGTGAGCATGTGGTGAACGTCCCGATCCTGATCGCAGGCAACGGCGACCGATTGCTCACGGTCGCGGCGCGGTGGGCGAACATCATCGGCCTGACGGGCGGCGACCGGGCAGCCGACGCCGACGAAGATCCGCTCGCTGATCGAATTGCCTTCGTCCGCACGGCCGCCGGTGACCGCTTCGACGACCTGGAACTCAACATCGCGATCACGGCGATGCCCATCGATGGATCGGGCATGCCGGACCTGTCGATTCCCCGCCAGTTCCTACCGGCGCATTCCGACGCGGAACTTCTGCGCCACCCCGGCACGCTTGCCGGTTCGGTGCGCGATATGGCCGACCGGATCCGCGGATTGCGCGACACCTATGGGGTCAGCTACATCATCGTGCAGGCTCCCCACGCCGAACCGTTCTCGAAGGTCATCGCCGAACTAAAGTAAGCTCCGAGCCGTCCCGCCCTCGTAGCTCAGGGGATAGAGCACGGCTCTCCTAAAGCCGGTGTCGCAGGTTCGAATCCTGCCGGGGGCACCAAGCTTTTTTGCAGTTCAACGAGGGTTTCTGGGCGGCTGCCCTACTCCACTTCACTCCTCCCTGGTCGGTGCTTGGTCGGTGATTCTGTGGCATTAGATGGTGTTGTCTGTCTTGCGATGGTCTGACGAGCGGCGGCATCGAGTCGTTTCGCAACCTCGTCAACGTCGCCTGGGAACAGACCGGCGCAGTGATTCAGGGTTGTCGCGGCTGACTCGTGGACGAGTAGACGTGCTACTGCAGTGACGGATGCACCCGCCTGAATAGCGGGCGATGCCGCAGTGTCATGGAGGTTATGCGGAGTGATGTCGAGGTCCAGGTCGTCGACAGCATCGGTTACACGCCCACGCTGTCACACCGCCTGCCCGCCACGACCCAGCAATCCAGCGATCCATAGCCTGAGACAGGCAAACTACCGGTACGTCAGTTAGCGACAGGCCCAAGTCGCTGAGCGCGTCCGCACCACTTCACTGCGGACGAGTACTCGCAGGGGAAGGAAAAGCGGCGCAGATGAAGATCGCGCGGTTGCGCTTGGAGCGCTTCAGTGGATTCGGAAGCACAATCATCATTCCATCAGGACACGTTGTACTCGTCGGCGAGCCAGGTGCTGGCAGGTCGGACACGATGCGCGCATTGCGCCGCGTCCTGAGCCCTCGAAGCACCGCCGCAGGGATCGACCCACTTGATGTACACAGGCCGGCGGGAGCTCAGTGCCAGACCCAGGCCACTCAGTTGACCGAAGTCGAGGTGACTCTCACTGACCTCGGTGCGGCGCTCGAGCAGCGATTCGACCCATACCTAGAACGCCTAACCCATAACCCGGAGTGTCACGGATCAACCGAAACAGATCCGTCAACCATCAACCGACACTGAACAAGTCGGTCCGACTTCTGGTCGGCGCCTGCTCGGTGAGCCAATGACGCGAAGAGGCGTTCACTGGTCCCCGATGGCCCCTCTCGCGGCGGCGTCGAGGCGTACCGCGACATCGTCAAGGTCGGTCGGGAAGAGCCCTGCATAGTGATTGAGCGTCGTCGCAGCCGACTCATGGCCAAGTAAGCGCGCAACCGCAACGACCGAGGCCCCCGCTTGTATGGCGAGCGACGCTGCGGTGTCACGGAGGTTGTGCGGAGTGATCGTCAGGCCCAGTGCAGCCGTAGCCGCATCGAAGCTGTCGCGCCGAAAATTGCGGTTTCGCAGCGGCGTGCAGTTCGCGGAGGGGAAAACCAGTTCAGAAGGGGCCGACTGCGCCTGTAGATCGGTCAGCTCGTCAACGACAGTTCTCGGGATCGGAACAGTGCGTGCCTGGTGATCTTTCACCGGAGACATTTCACCTCGAGGCGCTTCTTCCGAGTACGCACGAGATACTCTCAGCCGACGCAGATCGAGATCGACATCGGTCCATCTCAATGCCGCCAGCTCGCCCCAACGAAGTCCGCAGTATCCGGCGACCACGATTAGGACTCGGTCCCTCTTGGAATCGAATTGTTCTGCGAGCTGCCAGAGTTCAGCGTGCGTGAGCGGCCGCGGCTCATTCCCTTGGACCTTAGGTAGACGAATACCTGTCGCGGGATTCCGGGGAATGGCCCCGTCCTGCACTGCGTAGTCGAAGACTCGGCGTAAGACGCCCAGCGAGTGACGCGCAGTCGCAGCGGACTGTGTTCGTGCCAGATCCGCGCACCAGGCCCTGACCTCAGACGGTCGAACGGATATCGCCGGGCGCCGACCGAAGGTTTTTGCGATCCGCTTGTTGATAGCTTCACGGATCTTGCGTTCGGTCGCCGGCGCCCGGGGAGATTGTGCGGCTAGCCAAGCATCGCACCAATCCTGCACTGGCCTTTCTGCCGCGCCGGGGTCGGACCATACTCCCGAACGTAGACCGTCAACCTGACGACGTTCCCATTCGTGAGCATCTCGCTTCCGTGCGAAAGTCCGTGACGCTACGTATCGACCGCGGTGGTAAACCCGAGCTCGATAGACGCGAGCACCATCACGGCCAGTCCGGACCTCGATCACCGCGCTGTGCTTCGCCAATCAGCTCGCGAGCTGTATCCGCCTCAAGAGGCCAATCCCCCCGATTCGCGACGCGCGTTCAACCAGGCGTCAACCTCGCGTTCGTCCCAACGCAAGGCTGAACCTACCCGAATCGCCGGCGGCCCTTCGCCACGGATGCGCCACGCCCGCAAGCACCCGACACTGACTGTGAGGCGGTCAGCGACCTGTTTGATGGTCAGGAGCCGCGGCGCGGTTCCAATCGAATGCGATTGCCCTATAAACCGTTTCATCACATCTCCAGTGCTCATGTCCGTCTTACATATTCACTCGTCGCGAGGGCGGCTTTCGACCCGGATCCAACGCCAGCGGCGACATCCGACTCTCGGGTGCTTGGCACGCCATAGCGAGATCATCCGCCACAACAACAACTATCCGCCAACACCAGGGCCACATTTGATGAAAACAGACTCGGACGACCGCAAGGGGACCTAGCGCTAAGGGACGCCCAACAGACGTATCGGCTCCAGCAGCAGTGTGCTCCGCCTTGTCCAGCCCAGCGGGCAGCACGCGCCATTACCTCTGGGTTATGAGCCAACCAGTCGCCGTCTCCCCCAACCCATTTCGTCTCAAACGCGCAGCTCACGCGGATTCGCCCGGCCTAAGCATCACGCGGAGTCTCACCCCATCTCGGTAATTGCGCCGTGTTTCGTTCACAAATCCGTTCACAACACAATAAGCAGCCAATGCAGCCACCTCGGCGGGAGACCAGCTCCTCGGATGAGCTGGTGGCGGAGTGTCCGGTGCGCCGGGGCCATGAGGCCCGGTACGGGGACGCCGGTGATCTGTTGGCCAAGGCCGTGCCGATCCGATCATTTCGCAGCACATCGCGGCAGGTGAGCCTATGTGTGCTCGGCCGACGGCAACTTCGGCCACTTGACCCCCAGTCAGCCATGAGCCGTTTCCACGCGTCCCAGCACGGCGCTGACATCGCGCTCACGTCCCTAAATCGTTCTGGTCATCTTCCCCAGTCCCAACGTGTTTCGCGCGGCTTGTGACGACGGACTGCCGCCCGGAACGCAGCCCGAGGAAGCCTAGCCTCGATCTTTCGTGAGTGAGCTTGGACGGGGCTGACTGTGGTCGCGCTCTTGTCGGGGTGTGTGGGCGCGGGTAGTTCCCGGCGCTGTGTCGCCGGTTCTCCAAGTCCTCGGTGGTAGGTACTGGTGTGTCGGTATCAGGCGAGCGCTGCCAGACGGCGGTGGCCGCTGGTGAGGAGGTCGGTCCAGGGCCATCGCTTCGAGAAGCGCAGGATTCGGCGTCGGCCGGTGGTGATCAGCCGCGCGGCGACGGCCAGTAGCCGCAGCCGTAGGCGTTTGGGTTCCCAGGTTCGGGCGGGCTGGTCGTGGAAGGCCATCAGTTGGGTCCAGGTAAGCAATTCGTAGGCCAGGCAAGCCAATTCGAGCCAGATCTGATTTTTGGCGAAGGCCTGCAAGGGCAGGTTGGTCATCCCGGTGTCCTTGAGTCCGCGGATGCGGTCCTCAGCGCGTGCCCGCAGCCGGTGGCGAACCTCCAGCTCGGCGATCCTCCCGCCGGTGGTGCTGGTGGCAAATACCGTGATGCGCCAGCCGTCATCATCGGTGATGTGCAACTGGGCGCCGGGATGAGGGCGTTCGCGGCGGGCGATGATGCGCATCCCGGGCGGCCACCCGGTCAAGGTCGCCGGCATCCACCGGGTCAGCTCGGCGACTTGGGCGCCCTCACGGGGCCGTCCGTCGGGATCCAGAGCGGCCCGCCAGGCTTGCTTGGGCAGCGCTGCCAATGCGTCCTGGACGGGTTGGCGCGCCGAGAATCCCACCGAGTAGGCCAACCCCAGGCCGGTGATATGCCAGAGCAACGGCTGCACACCCGCGCCAGAGTCACCGCGTACCAGCACCCGAGACCGCAGCCCTTCGGGCAGCTGGGCCAGTGCGGCGTCAAGCACCGCGATCTGGTCGGCGGCGGTGTTGGCGTTGGCCCGCCCGGGACGCAGCATGCCCGCCAAGGGCTCTCCAGTGCCGCCGGCGCCGTGGTCAACGAAGGCAAACATGGGGTGGAACCCGAAGCCCCGCTTGCATTTTCGGCGGCGGGCATAACCGGGCGTGTCGAGCGGCTGCAGCCCATGGCGCGTGCGTAGCTCCGTCATCAGTCGCGTGCAAGCGCGTCGATAAACGCGGTGACGCGGGCGCGCGTGTCGTCCGAATCCAGCTGGCGCGCACTAGCAAGCTCACCGCCTCCTCCTGCGGGTGAGCTCGACGTGCCCCCGCGGCGCGCCGGGTGGGGCGAGCAGCTGGTTGTGCAGTGGCCCGGACTGGTGTGCATTGGGCCGTCTGGCCTCTACCGCGGCACTGCGCGCGCGATTCTCAGCCATGCCGGCGCCCGCGAGGAGGTGGTCGCGGCGATGCACCGCTCGCGTGGTCTGGTCGCGCGCCCCTACGAGATACGCGGCGCGACGGCTGGCACTGTGGCCGTCCGTGGCGGCTGACGAACAATGACCACTGGCCGGGATCGTATAAATGGCGCAGCCGAAACATCAAACAACACGCATGGCTGCGCCGCGTCATTGCGGACCCGGCCGTTCACCTGAAACCGGTCGTTCGTGAAAGATGAAGCCGTGCTTGGTGATACGCAGAGTTGAGGGTTTGCGTCGAATGGATGTGCGCCAGCTCGCCAACCATATGATCACCCGCGCTGGTGATGTTCCGCGATATCTGGCGGGTATCCCAGTACTCGAAATTAAGCCGGTGACATGGTGGGCGAAGTGGTCGAAGTACAACCTCCGCCGCGCGGCGCGGACGGACGAGTCTGCCCTGGCCGGGATAGAGTTTCTGCCATGGCGACGATGTCCGAGCAGGAGCGATCCGAGCGGTTCGAGGCGCAACGGCAGCGCATCCGCGAGCAGTACCTGCGTCCCGCCGACGAGCGCCCGGCCTCGTCGGCGCGGGGTTTGCACCACACCGCCCTGGTGAGCAGCGACGTCGAGCAGACCGTCCGGTTCTACCAGGATCTGCTCGAGTTCCCGCTGACCGAACTGATCGAGAACCGTGACTATCCCGGCTCGTCGCATTTCTTCTTCGACATCGGCAATAACAACCTGCTGGCGTTCTTCGACTTTCCCGGCCTCGATCAGGGCCCCTACCAGGAGGTGCTCGGCGGGCTGCACCACCTCGCGATCAGCGTGGAGCCGTCGCGCTGGGAGCGGTTGCGGGACAAGCTCACCGCGGCCGGCGTGGAGTTCGCCGAGCACAGCAACGTCTCGCTCTATTTCCGGGACCCGGACGGGGCCCGCATCGAACTGATCGCCGATCCGCTCGGGGAGATGTACGGCAGCAAGGTCCTGTAGCACGTCAGATCGGCAGCGCGAGAACGCGGCTCAACACGCTGAGCAATTCCGCTGCCGGGTCGTCGGCCATACCGTTCGCCCGCCAGGCGACGTGCATATCGGGCCGCACCAGCACGCAGCCGTCCTCACCGACCTCGCGTGCCCGCGCCCAGTCCTCGTAGAGATCCTCAAACTCGCGGCCGGGGCCGATCACATGGGCTACCACGTCGATGCCAAGCTTGTCGGCAATCGCCGCGGCGGCATCGGCCCAGGCGGTGCCGCTGATTCCGGTGAGCAGGCAGAACCTTCCGTGCCCGGCGAGATCGTGCGTGCTGAGCGTGCGACCGTCCCGTTTACCCAGCCACACATGCGGGAGCCGCGCGCCCGGCCAGGTGGTCGGGTGGTAATAGAGTTCGGGATCGCGGGTGTAGGCGGGCTCGGGTGTGCCATCAGATACGACGGCCGCCGAGACGTAGCGCTGCCCGAGTTCGACACCGTGCGCGTTGAACTCATAGTCCTTCAGCTCCAACGCCTTACGCAGTGCCTCACGCTTGCGAGCCGCCCCCGGGGTGTTGTCCACCCGGTCGGCGATGCGCGCCTGCATCGTCTCCGCATCGCTGGTGTCGTCGAACCCGAGCGCCTGGAAGATGGCGCCGAATTCCTCGATGCTCTTGTTGGCCCGCAACACGATCTGCTTGCCGACCGGCGCCCGCTCGGCGTCGTAGGAATCCAGCAGCCCCGCGCCAGCCTTGCCCTTCAGCACGTAGGCAAGCTTCCAGGCAAGGTTGTAGGCATCCTGGATGGAGGTGTTGGATCCCAGTCCGTTCGACGGGGGATGGCGGTGCACCGCATCGCCGGCGCAGAACACCCGCCCGGATCGGTACGACGTGGCGTACATCTTATTGTTGCCCCACAACGAAGTCGACCGGATGGTCACTGGGATGGTGTCGTCGCCGACCAGCTGATGCACGATCCGGGTTGCGAGTTCGTCGTCGACGTCCGGCGGCGGCTGGGTGATGTCGTATCCCCAGACAATCAACCATTCGTTCCACGGCCGCACCATCCGGACCAGCCCCAGACCGATGCCGCCGACGTCCGCGCCGGGTTGCAGCACCCAGTACAGGACGCTGGGCCGGTGCTCCACGAGGTGCGAAAGGTCGGCATGGAAGACGATGTTCATACTGCCCGCGATGTCCATCTGTCCCTCGAACGGCAGCCCGATGTCCGCGGCCACCTTGCTGCGGCCACCGTCGGCGCCTATGACGTACTTGGCGCGAATTGTGGAACGGGCGCCGGTGATTCGATCACGCACCTGCACGTCCACACCGTCGGCGTCCTGGGTGAGGCCCAGATACTCGGTGTCGAAACGGATCCGGCTGCCCCGGGTTGCCGCGTGCCCCACGATGATCGGCTCCAGCAGCGTTTGCGGGATATCGCAGTTGAGGGTCGGGCTCGCCTGGATGTAGTCCGCCTCGCGCGCCGGGTGCGTTCCCCACGCCCGCACCCGGCCCAACTCGTCGCCGGTGAGGCTGGTACAGAACACGGTTTCGCCCATCAGCTCATGCGGCGCGGCCTGGGCCAGCACGTCCTCCTCGATGGCGAGATCGCGAAACACCTCCATCGTGCGCTGATTGGTGATGTGGGCGCGCGGCGTGTTCGCCGTCCACCGGTACTTGGTCAGCACCATATGCTCGACCCCGAGGGTGGCGAGCGCCAGCGCGGCAGCGCCCCCGGCCGGGCCGCTGCCGATGATTAGCACATCGGTTTCCAGCTCTCCGGAGGGAACCGCGGGAGCGGTGTCGAGCGGGGCGCCGGCCGCGGCGTCGGACGGGATGGTCATGACGGATCCTCCTGTGGTGCAAGCACGATGTCGAAGTTGATCTGGTGGTGGGGACGGTCGATGGGACTGCCGTCGGGCGCGGTTCCCGCGGGTCATCCACAGCCTCAATGGGTTTCGGCTACATCAGACGGCGATGGACCTCGAAAGCCAAACACAGTTCGGCGACATCCCGTGGCCGCGAGAGAGAGCGGCCGGTACGTTTCTCGATCCGGCGCAAGCGGTGGCGGACGGTGTTTGGGTGGCAAATAAGTACCTCAGCCGCACCGCGCACCGACGCATCGTTGTCCCGCCACACCCGAAACGTTTCGAAAAGCATCTCCCGGTCCTCGTCGGGAAGATCGCCAAAACCGTCCAACGCAGCGCCGACCGTTTGGATCATCGCCGCCGGCGCGCTCACCGCAGCGGTGGCCAGGATGGAGCCGTCGAACACAGCGACTGAGGACGTGGAATCGGTCGGGCCCCGCAACATCACCCTTGCCACATGCAGGGCTCGTGGCGTATCGCGCAGATCCCCGAAGGCCGCACTGACCCCCACCCGCAAAGTGGTCATCCGCGACAACAGGGCAACGACCCGGTCGAGTTTTCGATTGGACGCGACGTGCACGACCCCGACCTGCAAATCGGGCAGCCGCCGCCACGCCGAAAAGATGTCAAGGCTACGCAGCTTCGACTCGATCTCGGGGAGCGGCTCATCACCCGCGCTGGGGACGTGGGCGGCGATGACCACAAAAGGACCATTCATCGGCAGCCGAAGATGGCCGGCGACCTGCCACAGACTCCACTCGTCGAAAGCTCGTCCCTCAAGCAGCGCGTCAACCAGACTTAAACGTTGTGACGCCTCAGCGAGGAGCTGCCGTTTCTGCTCATCGCGATGACCGGCCACCAGAGCCGTGGCGATCAGTTCGGCGAAGCGGCTGATGTGGACCTCGGTGTCGACTGGCATCGGGCCGTGTTGCCGGGAACCGACCGCCGCCAGGCCCCACACCCGTCCATCAACGATGATCGGCACCCCGACCGCCGCGCGCACGCCCACCGCGCGCACGCGCGCGGCGATCGGCCCGGCGACGTTGTCGTAGCTGTCGATCCGTGCGGGCCGGCCGCTGCGGTGCACCAGCGTTGCGATGGTATTGCCTTCCACCGGAGTTCGGGTGCCCACCGGCCATCGTGTCAGCGCCTCAGGATCGGCAGCGGCGGCCACGATGGTAATCTCGCGATCCGATTCGAAGCGCCACAATCCGGCGGTGTCCGCAGGCACGCATCGGCGCATCTCGTCGGCCACCGCGCCAAATACCTCCAAAGGTTCAACGCCGCGCGCCACCAGCGTGGCCACTCGGCGCAACGCGGCCTGTTCGGCGGCGAGCCGACGATACTTGGCGTACAACGTGCCATCGTCGAGGTTCTCGTCGAATTCGGCAGCAAATTCCTCGGCGGTTAAGAGTCCGTCCACCGCATCCTGATCAATCGTCAGGTCAGATTGAAACCCTGCGGTCGGTCCGCCCTCGTTGGCGCGTCTTGACTGCGCGTCGGGATCGATAGTGCTACTTGCCGATTCGGCGACCGAGCGAGGCGAGTATGCGGTCATCGGGACACCAGCGCGTACCCAGCGACACCGAACACCACCGGCAGCATCGCCAGCATTCCAAGCGTGTCACCCAGCATCGTTGGCCCTTCCTCTTGTCTGCTCACCGGCGCGGTGCCAGATACTCGGTGTCGAAACGGATCCGGCTGCCCCGGGTTGCCGCGTGCCCCACGATGATCGGCTCCAGCAGCGTTTGCGGGATATCGCAGTTGAGGGTCGGGCTCGCCTGGATGTAGTCCGCCTCGCGCGCCGGGTGCGTTCCCCACGCCCGCACCCGGCCCAACTCGTCGCCGGTGAGGCTGGTGCAGAACACGGTTTCGCCCATCAGCTCATGCGGCGCGGCCTGGGCCAGCACGTCCTCCTCGATGGCGAGATCGCGAAACACCTCCATCGTGCGCTGATTGGTGATGTGGGCGCGCGGCGTGTTCGCCGTCCACCGGTACTTGGTCAGCACCATATGCTCGACCCCGAGGGTGGCGAGCGCCAGCGCGGCAGCACCGCCGGCCGGGCCGCTGCCGATGATTAGCACCTCGGTTTCCAGCTCTCCGGAGGGAACCGCGGAAGCGGTGTCGAGCGGGGCGCCGGCCGCGGCGTCGGACGGGATGGTCATGACGGATTCCCCTGTGGTGCAAGCACGGTGTCTTTTGGTGCAAGCACGATGTCGAAGTTGATCTGGTGGTGGGGACGGTCGATGGGACTGCCGTCGGGCGCGGTTCCCGCGGGATGTTCGGTGGCGTCGACGATCAGGCTGTGCTTGACGCCGAATACCGCGTCGGACGCCAGGTACTTGTCGCCCGCGACGAAGATGTGCGTGATCAGGGTGCGGTGCCCCGGGGCGTCGACCTTGTAGTGCAGGTGCGCGGGCCGCATCGGGCTGCGGTCGGCGGCTCGCAGCAGATCGCCGACCGGTCCGTCGTAGGGAATCGGATAGGGCGCGGGTAGCACGGACCAGAAGCGGTATTCGCCGTGGGCTCCGGCGTGCTGCCAGGCCCGGCCGGCGCTGCGATCGTCGTCGTACTGGACGTCGTAGAAGCCGTCCTCGTCGGCTTCCCAGACCTCGATCCGCGCTCCCGGCAGCGGCGTGCCATCGGCGGAGCGGACGGTCCCGGAGACATAGCACGGGCTGCCCTTTGCGCCGCGGGCAATGTCGCCGCCCAGCGGCACTTCGGGCGCGTCCTCGACGAAGAACGGTCCGAACACGGTGGATTCGGTGGCGCCGGCCGTGGCCGGCGCGTTGACCGCGACGGTCAGCATGGACAGGCCTAGCACGTCGGACAGCAGAATGAACTCCTGCCGCTTGTCCGTTGTGGTATGGCCCACTCGGGTGAGAAAGTCGATGCCGCGCTGCCATTCCGCCTCGGTGAGTCGCACTTCGCGCGCGAAATCGTGCACATGCCGGACCAGGCTGCTCATCACCTCGCGCAAGCGTTCCGAGGGCGCGCCGGCGAAACTCGCGATCACCTCGTCGGTGACGGCCTGTTCTCGAACCTGCTGCATGCTCATGGTTTCTCCTCCTCCGCCTCACCCGACCACGCCGCCTCGAGCAGCGAACGCAGGGCGACCGTGGTCACCGGAACCGGGTTGTCGGCCGGGACCGCGGGCTCGATCAGGGCAACCGCCTCGTCCAGTTGGTCGTTGCGTAATCCGATGTCGCGCAGCCCCGTTGGGATACCGACCCGTTTCGACAGGCTCTGCAGGCCGGCAACGGGGTCGGCAACACCAAGGGCGCGGGCGATGCGTGCCGCGGCCGAGGTCGCGCCGGGCGCGTTGAACGCCAGGACGTGCGCCAGCACGATCGCGTGCGTTTCGGCGTGCGGCAGCTCGTAGGCGCCGCCGAGCACATGGCAGATCTTGTGATGCAGTCCCGAACCCGCGACGGCGAACGCGCTGCCCGCAAGATAGGCCCCATAGAGCAGATCCGAGCGGGCATCCAGGTCGCCACCGTCGACGACGACGGCCGGGATTCCGGTCGCCAGGGCGCGGATCCCTTCTTCGGCGGCCAGCGAGCTGATCGGATTGCGTCGCGGCGCCCAGAACGCCTCCACGCAGTGCGCCATCGCGTTCAAGCCGCTGGCGGCGGACATCCCGGCGGGTAATGACACCGTGAGTTCGGGGTCATAAACCACCACGCGCGGCAGCACCACCGGATCGGTGCCGGTGCGCTTGCGCTTGCCTTCGGTGAGACCCCACACCGGAGTCACCTCGGAGCCGGCGTAGGTGGTGGGGACGGCGACGATGGGCAGCCCCGTGGTCAGCGCGACCGCCTTCGCGGTACCGGTGGTGGAACCTCCGCCGACGCTGAGCAGCGCATCCGCGCCGACCTTGGCCGCCATCGCGCGGGCCGCCTCGGCGACCGCTACCGGCACGTGCGGGCGGACGCCGGCAAACGTCGCGACGATGCGATCGGCGACCGGCGTCAACAGCTCCCGTGCCTTCGCCTCTTCGGAGGCGGTCGCGATCAGCAGCAACCGGGAACTCCCGAGCCGATCCACCTCGCCGGCAAGCCGCTGCCCAGCCGCGCCCCGGCCGAAGACGATCCGTCCGGGCAGCGCGTCGTAGCTGAACTCCAGCACCGTCGACCTCCGATCTCAGTTCGGCTTCGTGATTGCGTTCACACTTCTCCGCTCCTAGATATATGTCCAATACCTATTTGCTGCCTCAGCCATATACTTCGGTATGGACCTGCGCCAACTTCGGTACTTCATGACGGTTGCCGAGGAGCATTCGGTGACCCGGGCAGCCGCCCGGCTGCACCTGACGCAGCCGCCACTGACGGTGCAGTTGTCCCGCCTGGAACGCGAGCTCGGGGTCCCGCTGCTGATTCGGCATCGCCGCGGCGTCGACCTGACCGACGCCGGCCGGTACCTTGCGACCCACGCGCGACGGCTGCTCGCCGAGGTCGACGCGCTCGCCGGGTCGGTCCGGCAGCTGGGGGAGGGGCGCAGCGGGCGGCTTGCGCTCGCGTTCGACTCGGCGACCGCTTGGGCGGTATTGCCGCAACTCCTGGAACGCTTCCGGGTCGATCGTCCCGATGTGGTGCTCGACGTCAGCGAGGAGACTGCAGACGGCGTGCTGGAGGCAGTTCGCTTGCGCCGCACCGACCTTGGGCTGGTGCACCTGCCGCCGCCGACGGTCGCGCGGACCCGGGACCCGCAGCTGGACTTCGCAGTTGTGCATCGCGAGCCGCTGGTTGCGGTGCTGCCGGCGGCGCTCGCCACGCAGCACGGCGAGCGGGCCGACCTCGCGGCGCTGTCCGCACAGCAATTTCTGGCCCCGGCACCCGGCGCATGGGGCGGGCTGCAACGGCACCTCGTCGAGGCGTGTCGGCAGGCCGGATTCGAGCCGAACATGCGCGATGTCAAACTCGTCCCCACGGTGGTGGCGTTGGTCAGTGCCGGCCTCGGGGTCTCGATCCTGCCGTCATCGGTGCGAGCCGTCCGCGGCGACAAGGTCGCTGTGCTGCCGCTTGCCCGGCACGTGCCGGTGGTCGAAACCGCAATCGTTCGGCGTCGCGATGAACCGCCCGCGCCGCCAGCAAGGCATCTGCTGCGGCTTGCCCTTTCCACCCCGGAGCCGGACATGCTTGCCCCCGAGCTCGCCCCCGCCCGCACCGAACGGGACGACGCGGTGTGGCGGTGGGGCGAGTAGGCGGCTCGCTACCAGCGGGCGGCAGCAGCGATGATGCCGTTGGGGTCGCACTGCTCGCGGATCGTGCACAGCCGCAGGTGTGTTTCGGCACCCCACGCGGTGCACACGCGCTCCGGTGACGCCGCCGCCTCTTGGAAGGTCAGCGACGCGCGGCGCCGAGCTCTGCTCGCGAACGGACGCCGAGCTTGGCGGATGCGGGCGAGGTGGTACTGCACGGTCTTCGGCGAGACGTACTAGCTCGGCCGCGACCTCCCGGGTGGACAACCCCTGCGCGACCAGCAAGCTCACCGCCTCCTCCTGCTGGGGTGAGCTCGACGTGCCCCCGCGGCCCGCGCAGAGGGTGCAGACCGCCGGCCTTGAGCTCGCGCTCGCACCGCTGGACATAGGTTTGCGCGCCAAGCGATAGATAATAGATAGAGGTCACGAGCGGTGCTGATGACCGCGTCGGCCTCACGCCGCTTGCCGCCCCGGCGAAGCGTCTGACCGAAGGCGAAGTTGACCCGCGCGAGGTCGTAGCGCAGCGGCAATCCGTCGAGCAGCGCGAGCGACTCCTCGAAAGCCCGCCGGGCAGCGGGCAGATCCCCCATCGCGCCCAGTAACCGGCCCCGCGCTAGCGACCCGCCATCGCGGAGCGATGGCCGCGAGCGCGGGCCCGGTCCTCGTGTGGGCGCAGGAACGTCCGCTGCGGCGAGTTGACCATCGATGACCAGCGCGTTGGCAGCACATCGGCCCACGGCCAGAAACCCGGCTCCTGCAGCGCGGTCCCGGCTGCCATCCGGGTGAGCGGATCCAGCACCCGCTGGATCTTGAGTCGGTGTTGGCGATCGGCCTCATGGCGAGCCCCAGTCCTGGACGAAGAGCGTGACATCGTTCACGTCGAGTCGCTCGAACCACGACGTCACCCACTCGACGTGGCGCAGGTAGGGGTAGTCCTCGAACCGGGCGGGCTTGTCGGAGCGGCCGCAGCCGATCAGGTCCGGCGCGAGCACCCGATGGCCGCCGCCCGCGAGCGGCGGGACTATCGTGCGGCACAGGTAGCTCCAGGTCGGCTCGCCGTGCAGCAGCACGATCGGCGAGCCGTCGGAAGGACCCTCGTTGACATAGTGCATGCGCAGCGGCTAGGTGTCGTTGGCGGCCACCTCCACGTAGTGCGGCGCAAACGGGTAGCCCACAAGGTCGGCGGAGCGGGAGTCCGGAGTTCGCAGGACGTCCATGCAGCTCCTCACGGCGAGGCTGGTTGCTGTGCTGAACGTTAGTGGATGCGCGTCACGAGACCCGCGCGGTGTCGTGTGTGCAGTCGGTCCTGTGGTCGGGTGCGGCCAAGTTGAAGACGTTCCACTCCCCGGCCACGTCGCCCGTCGGCTTCAGCGCTACGAGGTCGAGGTGCTGCGGCCAAGACTGCTGACCGACGCGGAGAAGGCAGCCGGCGGCTCCCACGGCTATGCGAACTTCTTCGTCCGCGACCCCTGGTTCACGATCGGCGACGTCGTCATCGAGGGCGCCCTGCGGTTCCCCCACCGCCACCTCGAGGTGCTCCCGAGCCGCCGCGACATCCTCACCGTCAGGGCGCTCGAGGGGTGCTGTCTCTCCCTCGCTCTGCCGCAGCCCCCGCTGCCCGGCGGCTCGCCCGACGATTCGGGTCTGGGACCCTTCCTCGAGGGCGGCGACGTGCTCGTCTACGACAAGCATGTCTTCGTCGGCAACTCGGGGCTCGCGTCCAACGCGCTTGGAGCGCGCTGGCTGCACAAGCCCCTACCCCGCTCGGCTACACCGTCGAGGGTGTGCCGCTCGCGCCGAACTTTCTGCACCTCGACTGTGCGGTCGGCCTGATCCGCGAGGGACTGCTGGTGGCCTGCCCCGCCGCCCTCGTCGACGGTCTGCCGGTGGCCCTGCGGGGCAGGGAGCAGATCGAGGTCAGCGAAACCGACGGCATCCACCTGGGCACCAACGGTCTGCCCATCCGACCGGACGTCTATGTCACCGACCCCGCATTCCGGCACATCGGTGACCGCATCGCCGGCCACGGCGTCACCGTCGAAGTACGTCGACTTCGCAATCTCCCGCAGCGTCGGCGGATCGTTCCGGTGCAGCACCCAGGCGCTTTGGCGGGAGTAATCATCCGCCCAACCCGTCGCTCTCGACGGTGCGCTGGACGCGAAAGACCGGATCCATCCCGACGGCAGCAAGTGAGTCAGAACCGCCGAGCCAGCCGGTTGGGAACGCTCCGGATGCAACGCCCTCACACGACGGCATTGTTCACTGCCAACACCACCTCGACACCGGAGGCGGGAGTCCCCGTCGGTGCCGCGAACGCGGCCTGCAGAGCGGCAGCCACGTCCGGCAGGTCGTGGCGCGGATGCCGATAGCCCGACAACCAGCGCACGTTCCCGACCACGACCGGAACCGGCGACCCGGCCACTTCATACCGCCAGCCGACCAGCTCACACGCAGCGCGGGTGACCGCGAACGCGTCAGCGTCACGCGGTTTGATCCGGTCCGCGGGCCGACAGTCCATCACCAGCGCGGCACCGCCGGCCGAGCGGGCGAAATAGTCCGGTGCGTGTGAGCATGGTTTGCCCTCCGGCGTGGTCCACAACAGCCAGAACGGCTGGGCGGCAATGCCGACCACGTCCGGATCGAAGTCGAGCAGCATCAGCCAATCCCGTTCCAGCCACGATTCATACCCGACAAGGGATCCGGTCGTGGCCGTCCACCAGCGGCCGACATGATTGCGCTGCTCCTTGTAGGACGAAAACCCGCGCACCGGCATGCACTCCTCGAACGGCACCGACCACGCGTCGATCAGCACCAGGCGCCGCGCGCCGGACTCGGCATCGACGTAGGCGATTTCGAACTCCCGGCCCGCCGGCGACGCCGACGCGCCCCCGCGGACCACACTCAAGCTCGGCACGGGAAAGCAGTCTTCCGGCCGGACCGGCCCCGCGTCTTCAAAACCGCAACCTATGTCCGAACTCCGCAACCACCCCCGCAAACTAACCCCGAAGTCCGCAACCTTCACCCGAACAGGCCCCCCACCACCACTGTCTCGTCCACTTGAAGATTGCGAGGGATGCCCGGCGCTTGCTGGAGTTCGCAATCTTGTCTGGACGATCCCAGCGCCGGTCGTCCAGATTCACATTGCAATTCCGGCGACCGGCGCATCCGGGCGGTCGAGCGGCTGCAGCACTCAACCAATTCCCTCAAGCGGGCACAACAAGGTTTACGAGGCGCCGCGTGAGTTGATCGGCGCGTCCGGCGCGGCGCTGGATGTGGATGGAAGAGCACATCGGCAAGCGCATGAACCATGAGCGTGTCGACGAGGCGCTGGCCACCGACGCCACCAAGATCGCCACCGGCTGCCCGTTCTGCCGGTCACGCGGTACGCCAGGTCGCGCTCGTTAGCAGACGTCGCCCGCGAGCACGGCGTCCCGGCCCTCGTCCCGGCCAACGAGGTCGGCTTCGACGGCAGCCAGCGACCTTGCCGCCGCTCTCGACCCAGCCCCGATCGAGTGAGTGAACGCGCTACTGCGCGCAGCTGCAGTCGGCGGCAGGCTCCAGCGCCTGCGCAACGATCGTTCCCTGTTCAACAACCCGGCCGCACAGTGTCGCTGACCGCCAAACAATTCCGCTACGCCTGCGGCAGCACTGAAGTGGAACCCGATGCTCTGCACGTTGGCCTATTTCGGTTCTCCAGGTCGGCTCGTCGTGGGTCGGTATTCCAGCGTGGCATTGGGAGCCCATAGAGCGGGCTCCAGTGTGGGAATCGATCCATCCGGCGAACT
>CAVQSK010000030.1:0-439273 GCA_963715885.1 uncultured Actinomycetota bacterium | reverse complement strand
CTCTATTGCGACCGCGCCTCAGCATGAGACAGAAAGGCTCTGTTGTCTCGAGCGGCGCCGGGTCGCCGAGAAGTTCTCGGCGTTGGGATGAATCCGCGGCAGTCCATCCGTTCTGGGCGTCGGGAAGCTGTCACAGATCGAAGAAAGGCTCATCATGAGAATCGTTGTAATCGGGGGAACCGGCCTGGTCGGGTCGAAGCTGGTGCACGCCTTGACCGAACGCGGACATGACGCCATCGCCGCTGCCCCCTCGACCGGTGTGAACACCATCACGGGCGAGGGTCTGTCCGATGTTCTGGCTGGCGCTCAGGTGGTCGTCGACGTATCGAACTCGCCGACGCTCGACGGCGCGGCGATGGAGTCTTCAATACCGCGACCACAAACCTGCTCAAGGCCGAGGCCGAAGCCGGTGTCGCTCACCATGTCGCGCTGTCCGTGGTGGGCACCGATCGACTCGCCCCACAGAGCGACTACTTCCAAGCCAAGCTGGCACAGGAAAAGCTCATCAGCGCGGGGCCGATCCCCTACACCATCGTGCATGCGACGCAGTTCTTCGAGTTCCTCAAGACCCTCGCCGACTCCGCGACCGTCGGCGACACGGTGCGTATGCCACCCGCCTACTTCCAGCCGATGGCCGCTGCCGACGTCGCGGAAGGAGTTGCTGTCGCCGCGGTCGGTGACCCGGTGAACGGCATCACCGAAATCGGTGGACCAGAGGCGTTTCTACTTCCCGACCTCATCAGGACGGCGCTGACCGCCCGCGGTGATGCCCGCGAAGTCGTTGCGGACCCCGCCGCACGGTACTGGGGCATCGAACTCGAAGAACGCACGCTCGTTCCCGGTGACGGCGCGACTCTTTACGACATCCGGTTCGAGGATTGGATTCTCGAAACGGCCGCCAAGGCGTAACCGAACCGGTTCGAAAACAACCCAATTCGCAACAGAGGAACCCTCGGCCACAGCTGAATCTGTGGTCCGGGGCCCCGTGTCACGGCGGGCCGTCCGGCCCGTCACGGTCCGGTCAAGTCGCGAGAGAAGAGCGGGAGCACCGGGTTTCAGGCGGCCTTTGGGGCATGCGCCAAGCAGAGCGTGGCTGGTCCCACCTGCCACCGGACTGACACTGGGCACCACCGATCAAGATCGGACCGGACGCACGCTCGGGTAGGCTCGCGCACCCGCTTGGTTTACGGGGAATGGCTGCGCCGGGTCAACCGGCGGATCGATGCGCGTCGGCAGCTCACCGAGGCCCACGAGACATTCAGCCGAATCGGTGCGCAGGGACCGGCGAGAACGTTCGCAAACAGGCGGTCAGCTCGGCGGGAGAGCTGACGGCACAGGAGGCCCGGATCGCCCGGCGGGCCGGCGACGGGCTGACGAATGAGGAGATCGGCGCGCAGCTGTTCGTCAGCACGCACACCGTCGAATGGCACCTGCGGAAGGTCTTCGTCAAGCTCGGCATCACCTCGCGCAGGCAACTGCGCACTGTTTCGCGGGCGAGCTAGGCCTGCGATGGGCTTATTCGACGAGCTTGCCGTGGGTGCTCACTTCACGCATCCGAGCCGAAATGTCCAGTGGAATACCGGAAATGGCTTCGCGCTCGATACGGCCGGGTCCAGACCACACCAGGTTGACATTGAGCCCTTCGTCGAGAAGCGGGTAATCGGAGCGATTGTGGCAGCCGCGTGTCTCGCGACGTTCCAGTGCTGTCTCGAGTGTGGCCCGCGCGGCAATGACGCTGGCTTTGAGGTCAAATGCATGGGCGAGGTCGTAGAACCCGGCGATATCAGGGTGTACGCCAAGATGAGTCAACCGCTCTTCGATCTCCGCGAGCTCGCTGAGTCCGCGGAGTAACCCAGCCTCGTCACGCACGACGCCGGCATGCTCGGTCATGGCGTTGCGGAGAGCTCGTTGGAGGGAGCGAACGTTCTCCGGACCGTCGGTGGCCAAGATCTCGTCGATCTCGCCTCGGGCAGCGGAAACCGCGGCATGGGAACGTTGTTGGGCGTTGAGCTGAGTCGAGTAAGTGGCGGCGGCTTGTCCGACGATCTTGCCGTAGACGAGCAATTCGATGAGGGAATTTCCGCCGAGGCGGTTGGCTCCGTGCAGCCCGCTCGATGCTTCGCCGATCGCGTATAGACCCGCCACGTCGGTGCTGTGATCTTCGGGGCGGACCCAGACACCGCCCATCGAGTAGTGCGCCGTGGGAGCGATCTCAATGGGCGTGGTGGTGATATCGAGCAGCTGCAGATCCATCAAGGTCTGGTAGACACGCGGGAGGCGGTCCATGATCTGTGTCCGCGGCAGGTGCGAGACATCCAGCCACACACCGCCGCGGGGTGTGCCGCGGCCCTCCTTGATCTCGGTGTAGGCGGCGAGCGCGACCCTGTCACGGGTGGACAGTTCCATCCGGCCGGGGTCATAGCGTTTCATGAAGCGTTCACCGAGGTCGTTGCGCAGGATTCCGCCCTCGCCGCGAGCCGCCTCGGACACCAGCGTTCCCGCGGAATCCTCGGGTTCGATCAGCCCGGACGGATGGAATTGGACAAGCTCCGGATCGCGGATCCGCCCGCCCGCTTCGAGCGCCAAACGGAAAGAGTCACCGGTGTTTTCATCGCGCCGTGACGATGTGCGCCGCCAGATCCGAGTGTGCCCACCGGTGGCGAGGATGACGGCATCTGAGTGGATGGCGTAGCGGGTGCCGTTCTGAAGGTTGAAGCCGTACGCACCGAAGATGACCTCGTCGCGGACGAGCAGCCTGGTGATGTAAACCGAGTCGAGGATCGGGATGGCGAGCTGTACTGTCCTCTTGATGAGGGCGCGCTGCAGTTCCAGGCCGGTGTAGTCGCCGGCGAAAGCGGTGCGGCGGAAGGTGTGAGCTCCGAAGAAGCGTTGCGAGATTCGGCCATCCTGTTCACGGGCGAAGGCCATGCCGTAGCGCTCCAGGTCCCTGATCGATTCCGCGGCGCCCTCGGTCACCACCTGCACTGTCACGGGGTCGGCAAGCAGGTAGCTCTCAGTGAGCGTGTCTGCCGCGTGCTGCTGCCAGGTGTCATCCGCGTCCATGGTGGCTAACGCTGCGTTGATGCCACCGGCGGCCAAGGTGGTGTGCGCGTCGGTCTTCGGCCGCTTGCCAACGACGAGGACATCTATTCCTCGCTCTGCGAGTTCGATCGCCGCGCGCAGCCCGGATCCTCCGGTCCCGATGACAAGGACGGAGGTTGCGATCTGTTGTTCGACGTCAGTCATGTCCACTCCTCAGTCAGCGCCCTGATAGCCAGAACGCATCGATGATCACCAACTCATCCCGACGCCCGGACGGTTCGTCGTGCGAATGGGACTACCGTCATGCTGCTGCGCGCCGAGGGGCTGCACAGCTGTCCGCAGATGGCGTGGTCGCAGGTTCGCGAGACCGTCGCGGACGTCGTGTCACCTCCGGACGAGCTCATCCTCTTCTGTGGCATGTCGGTCGGGCACGAGGACGTCACGGTGGGTTACACCCGTACCGGCCGGGCGCCGCTACGTTCAAGATCGAACCCGCCCATTCACGGACGGCAAACCGGTAAGGTCCATCGGAAATACACGCGGTGGTGCCTATGTCGAGCCAGGGTCGGGGGCGAAGTCTGCGCGGTCGCGCCAGCGAATGCGAGACGCTTTGGGACCTGATTTCGACTGTCCGATCTGGTAGCTGCCAGGTGCTGGTGCTCCGCGGCGAGGCGGGTGTTGGCAAGACGGCGTTGCTCGAGTACACCTCAGAGCTCGCGTCCGGTTTCCGCTCAGCGCGGGTGGCAGGCGTTCAATCCGATATGGAGCTGGCCTTCGCCGGCCTGCAGCAGCTGTGCGCGCCGCTGATGGATCACGTCGACGAACTGCCGGAACCGCAGCGCGAGGCGCTGGCCGTGGCTTTCGGCCGCGGTGTCGGACCCACCCCTGACCGCTTCCTGGTCGGGCTGGCTGTGCTGAGCCTGATGGCGGCCGCCGCCAACGATCAACCCTTGCTCTGTGTCGTCGACGACGCGCAGTGGCTCGACCAAGTGTCGGTGCAGACACTGGCCTTCGTCGCGCGCCGCGTGATGGCCGAGCCGGTTGCCCTGGTGTTCGCCGTACGCGATGGCGGCGGCGAACACCAGGTGTTGGCCGGCCTGCCCGAGCTGGTGATCAGCGGCCTATCCGTCGAAGACGCTCGGGAGCTGCTGGATTCGGTTGTGTTGGGGCGGATCGACGAACGGGTGCGCGACCGCATCGTCGCAGAGACGCGCGGCGTTCCGCTGGCCCTGCTCGAGGTGCCACGAAACGTCTCCGCGGCCGAGCTGGCCGGTGGGTTCGGCAACACAGCTAGGCGCCCCACGGCGGGGCAGATCGAGGACGGCTTTGTGCGCCGGATCCAGTCCCTCCCCGAGCCGACGCAACGGTTACTACTTGTCGCGGCGACCGAGCCGGTGGGCGACGCTGCGTTGTTTCTGCGCGCAGCGGCGCAGCTGGGCATACCGGTCGACGCGCTCGGGCCTGCGGAAGCTGCGGGGGTGATCGAGTTCGGTCCGCGTATGCGCTTTCACCACCCGTTGATGCGCTCAGCCGCCTACCGCGCAGCCGATCTGACCGAACGCAGAGCCATACACCGGGCGCTGGCCGATGCGACTGATCCGCAGTCCGACCCCGACCGCCGGGCCTGGCACGCCGCCAACGCCGCGGCCGGACCTGACGACCCGGTGGCCGCGGAGCTGGAAGCCTCAGCCGGCCGGGCACAGAGCAGGGGCGGTATCGCCGCGGCGGCAGCATTCTTGGAGCGTGCCACCGCGTTGACATCGGACCCGGCCCACCGCGGTGCCAGGGCACTCGCCGCCGCACAGACCAAACGGGACGCGGCGGCGCCTGCGGCGGCCCACGACCTTCTCGCAATAGCGGAACTCGCGCCGCTATCGGACCTCCAGCACGCCCAGGTGGCGCGGCTGCGCGCCCAAATGGAGTTCGCCCGAAGCCGCGGAGGTGAGACCGGTGCGCCGACGCTGAACGAAGCCGCGTCGCAACTGCTCGAAGCGGCCAAACGACTGGAAGACCTCGACGACGATTTGGCGCGGGACACCTATCTCGAGGCGCTGGCCGCTGCCATGTACGCCGGGCGACTCGCTGAACCTGGCGCGCTGGCGAAGGTGGCCGAGGCTGCACGCTCCGCGCTAGGGCGGCTGCCGGAGTTGCACCGGCCAATCGACTTCCTCTTGAGCGGCATGGCGAATCGGATAACCGGTGACATGGGCGCCGGCTCCGGCCCGCTGCGCACCGCGTTGGAACTCATGCGCACTCAGGCGCACCAGAACGATGACCAAGCCCTGCGCTGGATGACGCTGGGTTTGGCCATCGTGCAGGAATCCGCCATAAACGAGCTGTGGGACGACGCGCTCTACCATCAACTGGCCACCGACGTGGTGCGGCACGCTCGTCACGCCGGTGCACTGACTGTACTGCCACCGGCGCTCGCCTACCGGGCGGGTGTCCACGTGTTGGCGGGTGAATTCGCGACGGCGGCAGCACTTTTCGAAGAGGCGGCCTCGATCACCGCAGCGACGGGCTACACGCCGGTGAGGTACCAATCCCTGGCGCTGGCTGCATGGCGCGGGATTCCGTCCGACGCGGTCGGCTTGATCGAGGCGACCGCCGCAGACGGAACCGCCAGGGGTGAAGGCCGGGTGCTCGGCCTCACGGGATACACCAACGCTGTTCTCTATAACGGTCTCGGCCGATACGAGGAAGCCTTCGCGGCCGCGCGTGCGGGCTGTGAATACAAGGACCTTGGCTTGCACGGTTGGTGTCTCGTCGAACTAGTAGAAGCTGCGGTGCGGACCGGTGATAAGGAAACCGCGGCGCAGGCCACTCGGCGGCTCGAAGTCAGCGCGGGTGCGAGCGGAACGGACTGGGGCCTCGGAGTCCTGGCTCGTGCGCAAGCGCTCCTGGCCGACGATGAGCGCGCGGACAGTCTTTTCACCGAAGCCATCGAGCGATTGGGGCGCACCCGCGTCGTCGTCCACCACGCTCGTGCGCGATTGCTCTACGGCGAATGGCTGCGGCGCGTGAACCGGCGCGTCGACGCCCGCCGGTACCTCAGCGACGCTCATGAGATGTTCACGCGAATGGGTGCGCAAGCTTTCGCGGAGCGGGCTCGCCGAGAGCTGGTTGCCACCGGAGAAAAGGTGCGCAAACACTCGGTCGGCACGGGTGATGAGCTGACCGGTCAGGAGGCGCAGATCGCGCGGCTGGCCGGCGACGGTCTGACGAATCAGGAGATCGGCGCGCAGCTGTTCATCAGCACGCACACCGTCGAATGGCACCTGCGGAAAGTCTTCGTCAAGCTCGGCATCACCTCGCGCAGGCAGCTCCGCACTGTTTCGTGGGCGAGCTAGACGCATGCCGAAAAGGGACGTGCCGAGCCCGCTGACCCGATCGACCTTCAGCGGCCCGCCGTCCGGCCGGCGCAGGCGACCTGTCGGTCGAGACGCAGCGCATCGCGCTGTTCACGACATTCGTGGTGTTCGCGGTGAAACTCGCTGGCGGGCGACGTCATCACGCCCGCCAGCGTTGGCGGCCGCCGACCTTGTGGTTGCGTTCGTCCTCTACATGACAATTGCGTTCAGTGCTGCGGTGTCGTGGGCGAGCTACGCCGCCGACTTCTCCCGCTACCTGCCGTCCGATTCGTCGCACGCTCGGGTCTTCGGCTTCATGCTTGCCGGAATTGTCTTGGCGTACATCTTTGTTCAGGGAATCGGCATCGCGGCGGGCGACGTACTTGCCGAGCACACGGCGGCGGGAGTCCGGTCGGTGATGGGCGGGGGCCTGCTCGGTGGACTGGCCCTGATCGCGATCGCGCTGGCGGCGATCGGGTCGGGCGTGATGACCGTCTACAGCGGATCGCTGGCGCTACAGACCATCGGGGTCCGG
Organism: uncultured Actinomycetota bacterium; assembly: GCA_963715885.1. GTDB lineage: Bacteria > Actinomycetota > Actinomycetes > Mycobacteriales > Mycobacteriaceae > Mycobacterium. The sequence goes on along the minus strand of CAVQSK010000030.1, from coordinate 432,346 downwards.
GTGCGCCGGCCAGTGTCTGCCGTCGTTGTAACGGTGCTGGCGTTCGCGCTGATCCTGTGGCTGGACGCCGCCCACACCGCGACGCGTTTTCAGGATGCGCTGTTGCTGGTGAGCTACTGGATCCCGGCGTTCGTCGCGGTGGTGGTCATCGACTGGCTGATCAGATCCCGCGGACGGCCGACCATCAACCCCGCCGAAGAACCCACTGGCCGCGCCGACGCCGCGGCAGCGTTGATCGCGTTCGTTCTTGCGTACGCCGCGGCTATCCCGTTCATGAACACGACGTTGGTCCAGGGCCCGATTGCGAAGGCGTGGCATGGCGCCGACCTCGCGTATTTCGTGAACCTTCTGGTGGCCGCCGTGCTCTACGGCGGTTACCGCCTGCTGCGCATGCATCGCAGTGCGGGCGCAATCAGTCGATAGGTTCTGAGGGGCGCACTGACACCGTCCGCGACTACCGACTACTGATCACGGACTACGGACTTCCAAGGGTTCGCTTCGCCTTCGCAACCGCGAGTCTGATCTCGACGGTTCATTACCGAATCTCACCAGCGCAAGGCACGCACCAACTGGAGGTTCATCATTAAGGTCGTAGTTATCGGTGGCACCGGGCTCGTCGGCTCGAAGGTCGTGGCCAAGCTCAACCAACACGGTCACGAGGCGATGGCAGCCGCGCCGAACACGGGTGTCAACACCCTCACCGGTGAGGGTCTCGCAGAAGCGCTCACCGGCGCGCAGGTCGTGGTCGACGTCGCCAACTCCCCGTCCTTCGAGGATGGGCCCGCGTGGGACTTCTTCACGACCGCCACGGGCAACGTGCTCGCCGCAGCGGAGTCGGCCGGTGTGTCTCACCTGGTCGCACTGTCCGTAGTGGGAACCGACCGGCTGCTCACCAGCGGCTACTTCCGCGCCAAGAACGCACAAGAACAGCTCATCAAGGAAGCGGCCATCCCGTTCTCGATCGTGCGCGCGACCCAGTTCTTCGAGTTCGTCGGGTGCGTCGCCGATTCGGCGACCGACGGCGAAACGGTGCGGATCTCGCGTGCGCTCTGCCAACCGATGGCGGCCGACGACGTCGCAACCGCTGTCGCCCGAACCGCGGTCGGCCAGCCAGTCGGCGGCATCCTCGAAGTCGCCGGCCCCGACCGGTATCCGCTTGACGACCTGGTCCGCATCCGACTCCGCGCGCAAGACGACACCCGCGACGTCGTCACGGATCCGCAAGCGCGCTACTTCGGCGTCGTACTCGACGACCACACCTTGGTCCCCGCCACCACCGCGACGGTGTTTTCCACCCGTTTCGAGGACTGGCTCATCGACAACGCGGCCGCGCCGGTCCGGTAGCACGTCGGCGCAATGCGACGAGGAGAACCATCATGACCGTTGCTTCCGTACACATCACGTCCGACCCGGATCTCGCCGCGCGCTTCGCCCGTGAGGCCGCGCCTCTGATCGACGTCCTCTCGCGTGGAGCGCGGCGACTGACCCGCCGCGACGCAGACGCCGAAGACTTGTTGCAAGACACGCTGCTGCACGCATACGCGGGATTTCGCACGTTCAAGGAGGGAACCAACCTCAAGGCGTGGCTCTTCCGGATTCTGTACAACCGGTGGGTCAGCACGTACCGCAGCAAGCAGCGGCGCCCGACGGAAGTTCCGGTCGACGACATCGCTGACTGGGACCTGGCCCGTAGCGCCGCACGCCTACCAGCGGGGCAACGCTCCGCCGAGGCAGTGGTCCTAGATGCGTTGCCGGATAGTGAAATCAAGGCAGCACTCGCCACGCTGCCGGAGGGTTTCGGGGCCGCGTTGTACTACGCCGACATCCAGGGATACACCTTTGCGGAAACCGCGGCGATGATGAACATCCCGCATGGCACGGTGATGTCGCGCGTGTCCCGTGGTCGGCAACGGCTGCGCATCGAACTGGCCCACATCGCCAGCAGTCAAGGCGATTACGCCGCCGCTGAACAGCGCATCGCCTGAAGCCGAAAACCTTCAAAATGGAATTGAGTGAGCGGACGGCTGATCACCGGAGTTTCATCACCGGCTCAACCCTGCACGCCGATGGCGGCGGCACCGCCGTCTGAAGAACACAATTAAGGAGGAATTATCCGATGACGAAGAACTTTGACGCCTCGTGGGAGAGCGCGCTGACGATTGTGCAGGAAGCGCAACCGCCGCTCATCCCCGAAGGCGCACACGCCATGACCGTTGTGATCGACTATCCGCCGGGAAGCGCGGGCGCCCCGCCACACCGGCACCCGGGCGGCCCCGCCTTCGGCTACATGCTGGAAGGCGAAATGCTGTTCGAACTGGAGGGCCAGCCGCCGCGAATCGTCCGCGCCGGAGAAGCGTTCTGGGAACCCGGCGGCGACGTCATTCATTACTCAGACGCCAACAACCGGGACGACATGAGGTGCCGCTTCACAGTCACAATGCTCTGCGCTCCGGGCCAGCCCATGCTCACCCTGGTCGACGACGAAGAGTTGGAGCGACGTAAGCACCTTCGCGTACCAGCCGAATCCCTTGTCAAGGACTGAGTTCGGAATGTCAAGAATCTTGCTGCAAACGACGATCCCCGTGCATTTAGATGACTGGGATATCACCCGCTTTTCGCTGCTGGCCGACGAGCTGCGGGCCGCCGGCAACAAGGTGACCGCGCGCAACCGGGCCAGCCGCACCGAGGACGACGCGATCCTGAGCCGACTCGACGAGCTCGACTACGACCAGTTATGGCTGATGGCCGTTGACGTCGGTGACGGCCTCACCGACGCCGAGGCCGGCGCGATCGTGAGGTTCCGCGAGAACGGTGGCGGGGTGCTCACCGCCCGCGACCATGAGAACTTGGGCAGCTGCCTATGCGGGCTCGGATCAGTGGGGTTGGTCAACCAGTTCCACGACAAGAATGTCGACCCGAGCGCCATGCGTGACGACCAGGACACCCCGAGCATCTCGTGGCCCAACTACCACTCCGGCGCCAACGGTGACTATCAGCCGGTGTTCACAGAAGGACCGGTGCACGAGGTGCTGCGCACCATGCGGAGTGCCAGCGGACGGATCGAATGGTTCCCGGCCCACCCGCACGAGGGTTCGGTGTCGGCGGACGTCCCGTTCGCCACCGCGCTCGCGCAGGGCCGGAGCACTGTGACCGGGCGCCGCTTCAACCTCGCCGTTCTGCTGGATGGTGAGCCCGCGCCGGACGGCCGGCCGATGGGCCGGGCGCTCGCCGAGTCAACGTTCCACCACTTCGCCGACTACAACTGGGATCTCGATCGCGGGGCTCCCTCGTTCGTCACGGAGCCGCCCGGCACCGAGATCAAAGCCGACCCGTCGCGCCTTGTGATCTTCAAGGACTACGTCCGCAACATCGCGGCCTGGCTGCAACCCGTGACCAGCACACCGAAAGACCGATATGACCAACGCGTACCGGCCCCCTGGTGACCTGGTGGATGAGCAGGTGGCGCTCGACGAGGCCACCGACAGACAAGAAGGCGGCACGCTAGAGGCCGCCCGGTGGTCATCCTGACCACGATTGGCGCCAAGAGGCGCGCCACCTTATCGACTCGATCCGCGCCGAATACGCAGGTACACCGATCACCGAACCCGCCGCACCCCAGATGAATGTGGGCGCGAAGTCGGGCTGAGCTAGGGTCGTCGCCATGGCTCTAGGCGGCGAAACCGGACGCGTGCCGTCGGACGTGACGCTGGACAACTGGCAATCGGCCGAACATCTGCATTGGACGTTCCAGCATGTCGCCGACATCCTTCCGACGGCTCCGATCGCACGTGGCACCCAGGCGGTCGCCGAACTCCCGGCCGAGCCGACCGAGCTGTCGGACATCCCGCTCTACGACAAGACGAACCGCAGGCGCACCACCGTCGGTGACGTCATGGCTGCCACCGCAACCGACGGCTGGATCGTCACCCACCGCGGCAAGGTGCTCGCCGAGCAGTACTACGGCGGCATGACCGCCGACAGCTCACATTTGCTGATGTCGGTCAGCAAGTCGCTGATCGGCACAGTGGCCGGTGCGCTCGTCAGCAATGGCGCGCTGGACGTCGATGCACAACTGACGAACTATGTGCCGGCCCTCTCCAACTCGGGGTATGCCGGCGCGACGGTTCGCCACCTGCTCGACATGCGTTCGGGCATCGCGTTTTCTGAGGACTACCTGAACCCGATGGCCGAGGTGCGGCTCCTCGAGCAGGCCATCGGGTGGGCACCGCCCACGGTGCCGGATCTGCCCACCACCATGTACGACTTTTTGCTTACGCTTCAACAGGCCAGGCCGCATGGTGGACGGTTCCATTACCGGTCCTGCGAAACGGATGTGCTCGGCTGGATCTGCGAGGCGGCCAGCGGGATTCGCATGCCCGAGCTGATGTCGCAGCTGATGTGGAGCAAGCTCGGCGCGCAGAACGACGCCACCATCGGAGTCGACCCGGTCGGCACGGGCATGTTCGACGGCGGTATCAACGCGTGCCTGCGCGATCTCACCAGGTTCGGTTCGCTCTTCATCAACGGCGGATCATCGTTGACCGGCGAACACGTGGTGTCACTGTCGTGGATCGCGGACACGTTCAACGGTGGCATCGATTCGCGGTCCGCGTTCGCCGCGAGCCCTGACGACAACCGCATGCCGGGCGGCATGTACCGCAACCAGTGCTGGTTCCCCTATCCCGGCAACAATGTGTTGCTGTGCTTGGGGATTCACGGCCAGATGATCTACGTGAACCGGTCGGCCAACGTTGTCGCGGCCAAGCTGTCGAGCTGGCCACTCCCCCAAGACGCCAACAAGCTGTTCCCGACGATCGCCGCGTTCGACGAGATCGCCGCCAGCCTGTCCTGACCTACCGGGTCGAATCTGCTGCGTTGAATTCGATGTGCAATGCGTCTAGCCCGCGCATGATGAACGTCGGTTCGTAAGTGTAGCTGCGCTCCTCGGCTGGACCGTGGTGCGCCTCTGAGATCCTGATATCGGCCATCCGATCAAGGATCCTGTTCAGCGAGATTCGGCCCTCCGTCCGCGCCAGCGGTGCGCCGGGGCACGAGTGGACACCGCGGATGAAGGCGATGTGCTCGCGCACGTTCGGCCGGTCGGCCCGGAACGTGTTGGGCTCGTCGAACTTCCGCGCGTCTCGGTTACATGCTCCCGGCAGCAGCATGACCGTCGTGCCGGCGGGAACCTTGACGTCTCCGACGGTCGTCGTCATGCGTGCCATCCGGAAATGAGCCTCGAAACTTCGTCGTCGTTTCGGTTCCAGCCGCGAAGAGGAACGTCGACAGGTTCATGACGTCGACGATCTCGGGCGTCGACCCGTCTTCGTACTTGGCTTGCGCCAATTCCGTCAGCATATCGTCGCGGGGTTGACGCCTGCGATCCTCGATGTAGCTGTAGAACTTGTCGTTCAGCCATTGCAGCGGATTGTGCGTGGGCGTCTCGTGACCGAGAGCACCGACCACTTTGTTTGCGAAGGCCTCGCGAAACTCGTCGTGAACCTCGGCAGGCACGCCGAGCAGATCCGCGATGACGAGCAGGGAGAACGGTTTCGCGTACTCCTCGAGGAACTCGCACTCGCCGCGGTCGATGAACGTGTCGAGCTGCTCGTCGGCCAGCCGCCACATGAAGTCTTCGTTTTCCTTGAGCCGCTTGGGCGTGATGAGCTTGTTCAACAGACCGCGGGTGCGGGTATGCAGCGGTGGATCCTGGGACGTGATGTGTTCGGCCATCGGGACCTGTGCGCGGTGCTGCTCGATCAGCTCTGAGACGTCGTCCCCGCCAGGTCCGAAGGGCAGGCCCGAGAACGGACCCGCGACCGGTGCCCATCGCGACCTCCAGGGTGCGATTCGTCACCCGACGATGGAACCTCTCCCGTACTTCGGCCACCTCAACCCCGAGCGCGTCGGCGATCAATCGGATCTGTCCTTGCCATTCGCCTGCGATGGCGCCCGGCATGGCGATCCACGGCTCGTAGTCGAGTGACCGGCCGAATCCCATTGCGTTGCTCATGATGTCCGGAACCCGGACATCGATTGCACGCTCGCCCCCACGCTTCGTGATCGTCGCAAGGCGGGCATCGAGGGAATGACCTCCGGCGCCGGAGCCATGGTCGCGACGGCGATGCGCGTCGTCAACCTGGTGCCGTATGTTGTGGAAGCGCAACTGGGTTTGCTTAGTGCGGTGGACCTGCCACTAACCATTCCACTTGCAACGTTCAGCCAATCGGGGTGAGCCTCGCCGCGTCGGGACCCTGATCCAGCAGTGTGCGTACCTGCGGATCGTTCGTCACCACCTGCCCGGTGATTCCGGCCAGGCTTTGCGCCCACAGCCGCAACGCATCGGTCTGCGTCTGCGAATCGAGAAGGGGCACAGAGTCTTCGACGAGAGTCGTCGAACGGTCAGCCACCCGGTTGAGGTCACCCGAAATCTTCGACGACGAGTCGATCAACGAGCCGAGATCGTAGCCGGACTCATTGAAGGCGCTGAACGCGACCAGGGTGCTGACTTGATCGAGCATCGGCCTGACCGGTTGGGGAATCTTGGTGTCGCGCAAAGAGATTACGGAGCCATCCTGAAAGTAGGGCGGTGAGTCCGTACGAGGGCAGCAGCCGGACGTATTGCTCGCCCACCGCGGACGCGCTGCGTACCGCCGACACGAGGTCGGCGGGGATCTTGGGAGTGGTATTAAGCGCCAGGGTGGCCGTCGCCGCGTTCCGTGGCACGTCCATCGCCGTCACCTTGCCGACCTGTACGCCGCGGTACGTCATGTTGGAGAACCGGTACAGGCCACCTGCAGCGGGAAGCTCGAGCTTGACCGTGATCTTGACGATGCCCAGCAAGGCGCTGGACCCGGACAAAGCGCGACAGCATCAGCCACCACCCCCGGGCTCCCACGGTCCCGGTGCTGCATTCGGAATCGCGTCGAACGGTGGTGACGTCCCGACACCGAGCGGGAACCTCGTCTAATACGCGCCACTGCAAGTGGGATCAAGGTGACAATGTCGAGTTTTCGGTCTCAATAAAGAGACCACTCTCCGCCTACGTCTCTTCGCTCGTTGGAGCACGCACGACTGCCAGATTTGGAACAAGATATTAGGGGGATTCAGTCGCAGACTAAACAGCCGAATGGATGCTGAGGCGGCCGAACAACGCCCTCCGGGGCCGCCACTTCCTTCGGCTTGAGACCATGATGACGCGCGCTGCTCGACCACACCAACTGGCTCAGCCTCGAACAAGAGCAATCGTTGCCGAGCATCTTCCTGAGGCGCATCAGCGCCTGGAGCTGACGTTCGAGTGACTACTCGGGCAGGCGCAGCTCGGGCTTTTCCACTTCTTCGATGTTGACGTCCTTGAAGGTGATCACCCGTACGTGCTTGACGAACCGGGCCGGCCGGTACATGTCCCACACCCAGGCGTCGGCCAGTCGAAGCTCGAAGTAGACCTCGCCTTCGGAGTTACGCGGCACCAACTCGACGCTATTGGCCAGGTAGAAGCGCCGCTCGGTCTCCACGACATAGCTGAACTGCCCGACGATGTCCTTGTATTCGCGGTAGAGCGAGAGCTCCATCTCGGTTTCATACTTCTCGAGATCTTCGGCACTCATCGACTCAGCTGTCCTTCATATAGATCTGGCTCCATCTTCCCCTACCCGAGTTGGCTCTGCTGCTCGGGTTCCCAGTCGAGCGCGTCTTCCGGCACTAGTTCACCCTCAACGGTCACCAGCCTTCTCACGTTTATGAACGAGTATCGGTGCTGGCTACACGGCCCCAGCTCGGCCAGCGCGGCGCTGTGCGCGGGTGTGCCATAGCCCTTGTGCTCCGCGAAGCCGTAGCCCGGGTACTCGGACTCCATCTTGACCATCAGCCGGTCCCGGCTGACCTTCGCCAACACGCTGGCCGCCGCGATGCACGCCGCGGCGGCATCGCCGCCCACCACCGGCAGCGAGGGCATCGGCAGACCGGGCACCCGGAAGCCATCCGACAGCACATAGCCCGGGCGCACCGACAGACCGGCCACCGCGCGTCGCATACCCTCGATATTCGCCACGTGCACGCCCCGCCGATCCACTTCGACCGAAGGGATGAACACCACGTGGTATTCCAAAGCGTACCGGCGGATCAGCGGAAACAGCCGCTCGCGTTCCTTCTCGTTGAGCTTCTTGGAATCGTCAAGGGCGGCCAGGCTCTCCAGCCGGTTGGGGCCCAACACGCAGGCCGCCACCACCAGCGGGCCGGCGCAGGCACCGCGGCCGACCTCGTCGACACCCGCTACCGGGCCCAGACCGCCGCGGTACAGCGCGGACTCCAGTGTGCGCAGGCCCGAGGACTTCCGGATCACCGTTCGCGGAGGCCACGTCGCCGGCACGCTCACGCCCTCTGCTCTTCGCGCAAGCGGCTCATCGCCCTCCTATTGGGTCTGCGGGTCCACGCTGCCAACCCCACCCCATCGCGACGGCGGCCAGGCGATGAACCGTGCCTTTCCAATGACATTGTCTATCGGCACCGTCCCGGCCATCGGGTCACCGGTGCACAACAGTCCGCGCTGGGCGTCGGCCGGTGTGTGGAGGCAGTGTGCGCGCGAGTCGGCCGAATGGGTGCGGTTGTCGCCCATCACCCACAGCCTGCCGTCCGGGACGGTAACCGGGCCCCACTCGCTGCGCCCATAGAGGCAAGCGCCCTCGTTCGTATCGGCCATCATCGTGGTCGGATCGAGGTACGGCTCGTCAAGCCGCTTACCGTCGACGGTCAAGCCCGTGCTCGCCCGGCACTCTACGGTCTGTCCGCCCACCGCAATGACGCGTTTGACGAGGTCGTTTTCGTCGGGCGGGACGAAACCGACGACGGATAGCGCGTTCTGTATCCACCGCACCGCGCTGTTGTCGGAGCGGATCGACTTGTAGGTGATGTTCCAGTTCGGCGGTCCCTTGAAGACGATCACGTCGCCGGGCTCGGGCGACGAGAACCGGTAGGTCAGCTTGTCGACCATGATGCGGTCACCGGTGCAGCCGGGGCAGCCGTGCAGGGTCGGCTCCATCGACTCCGACGGGATCAGGTAGGGACGCGCGACGAACGTCAGCATGACGTAGTAAAGGACCAACGCGATGGTGATCAGGATCGCAGCTTCACGAAGCGCGCCGTGTTTCTTCTTCGGCTCGGACTTCGCGTCGTCGGCGTCGGTATCCGGATCGGCGGTCTCGGCGGACGGGTCGTCGGGCTCCGTGGGTCCGGTCACCGCATCAGAGTAGCCAGCGCGATGCTTGCCGCCGCTTCCCTCGTATTCCACGGGTCAGACCCCGGTGGGCCGGCGGCCGGAAACGGCAGTCAGCGCTTTTCCTTGATCTTCGCCTTCTTGCCACGCAGCTCGCGCAGGTAGTACAGCTTCGCGCGGCGCACGTCACCACGGGTGACGACGTCGATGTGGTCGATGTTGGGCGAGTGCACTGGGAAGGTCCGCTCGACACCCACGCCGTAGCTCTCCTTACGGACGGTGAAGGTCTCGCGAACCCCGCCGCCCTGCCGGCGAAGAACGACACCCTTGAAGACCTGGATGCGTTCCTTGGAGCCCTCGATGACCTTCACGTGCACGTTGACGGTGTCGCCGGGGCTGAAAGCCGGGACGTCGTCACGAAGCGACGACTGATCGACGAAGTCCAGCGTGTTCATCGGTGACACTTCCTTGCTGTTGGCGGCTGCGGGCATCTGTCGCGGTGTGACGCGGCGCCGAGCCGTTGTATCGGGCGTATCGGGGCGTATCTCGCAGCGGGGCCGTCCCGGGCCTGCGTAGACAACTGCTCAATTGTGCCAGATAGGCGTCGATCCAGTGAAATCGCCGCCGCCCAGGCGCCCGAAACACTGAGTAGACCTAAGCGACACACAATGCCATCTCGACTATTACCCTGAAGAGGCGGCGGTAGCGGTACGGCAAGCCCAGATTCCGGCTCCGGAGACACGTGATAGGAGGGCCATGCGACGGCGGTCGTCGAAGCTGGTCACAGCACTGTGTGGTGTCGTTGTCGCGGTGCCCGTCGTCGCAGGTTGCGAAGCCAAGGTGTACGGCACGCCGCCGCAGCCCGCCGTGCCGCAGCTGACCGTCGTCGTACCCCAGGGCCCCATGGCCCCCCTGCCGGAAGCCCCGCCCGACGAGCCGGCCGTCACTTTCGACGGCCTTGACGCCAGGGCCAAACAGGCCACCGTCGACGCGGCGAACGAAGGCGCCGACATCTCGGTCGTGGTAATGGATCGCAACACCGGCCAGATCGTCTCGGGCGGGGACGGCGCGCCGTTCCCGATCGCGTCCGTGGTGAAGCTGTTCATCGCCGACGACCTGCTGCTGCAGGAGTCCAAGGGCCAGACGACGCTCTCTCCCGCCGACCGTAAGTCGCTCGACGTCATGCTGCGGTCCTCCGACGACAACGCGGCCGAGAACTTCTGGAACCGCAGCGGTGGCAGCGCCGTCATCGCCCGCGTCGTGGCGCGGTACGGGTTGACGGGCACGACGGCGCCCTACAACGGGCACTGGGACGTCACGCTGAGCACCGCAAGCGATCTCGTCCGCTACTACGACAAGCTGTTGGACGGCAGCGGCGGGCTGCCGTCCGAAAAGGCCAACGTGATCATGAGCAACCTCGCGCAATCCACACCGACGGGGACCGACGGATACCCGCAGCGTTTCGGCATCCCCGAGGGGCTCTACGCCGAGCCCGTCGCCGTCAAGCAAGGCTGGTTCTGCTGCTGGAACCGCGCCAACCAGTTGCACGTGTCCACCGGCGTGATCGGCCCGGACCGCCGCTACGTGATGGCGATCGGATCGCTGGATCCCGACGATCCCGCGGCTGCGCGCGCCACTATGACCCAGGTGGTCAAGACGATGTTCCCTGGCGGGAAGATCTAGTCGTCGGCGACGAGGTCGGGGCGGCGCTCACGCGTACGCTGCAGACCCTGCTCACGTCGCCACGCCGCGACCTTGGCATGGTCGCCCGACAGCAGCACATCCGGCACGTCGAGTCCCCGCCAGCTGGGCGGCCGGGTGTAGCTCGGACCTTCCAGCACGCCGTCAGAGTGCGAATCGTCTTGGTGAGACGCCGGATTCCCGAGCACATCGGGCAGCAGGCGAACGAGGGCTTCGATCATGACCAGCGCCGCTGACTCGCCACCGGGCAGCACGTAGTCGCCGATCGACACCTCCTCGACACGCATCCTGCGGGCCGCGTCGTCGACGACGCGTTGGTCGATGCCCTCGTAGCGGCCGCACGCGAACACCAGATGCTTCTCCGCACTCCAACGTTGGGCGTCTGCCTGCGTGAACAGCCTGCCTGCCGGTGTCGGGACGACGAGAAGCGTTTCATCCGAGCATATTTCATCGAGCGCCTCGCCCCATACCGGTGCTTTCATCACCATGCCGGGGCCGCCGCCATACGGCGCATCGTCTACCGACCGGTGCACGTCGTGGGTCCACCGCCGCAGGTCATGCACCGTGAGCCGAACGATGCCGGCCTCAATGGCCTTGCCCGGCAACGATTGTCGCAGCGGGTCGAGGTAATCGGGGAAGATCGTGATCACATCAATGTGCACGCGCGCATTCCTACTCAAAGCTCCAGCAGACCCTCTGGCGGGTCGATCTCGATGGTCTGGTCCGCCAACGACACCGACGTCACGATAGCGCTGACGAACGGCACCAGCACCTCGCCCTCCTCTGCCTGTACGGCGAGCAATTCGCCTGCCGCCGTGTGTAATACCTCGGCCACCGTTCCCACCATCTGGCCCGCCGAAGTCACCACTCGTAGGCCCTCGAGCTGGTGGTCGTAGAACTCGTCGGGATCCTCGATGGGCGGCAGGTCCTGGGAGTCGACGACAAAGACGGTGCCCCGCAGCGCGTCAGCGGCGTTGCGGTCGGCCACCCCGTCCAGGCGCACCAGCAGCCTGCCACTGTGCGGCCGAGAAGAGTCCACGGTGTAGCGGCGTTCGGGCCCGCCTTTGGCTCTACCGCGCAGCGCGGTGCCGGGCGCGAAACGGGTGTCGGGATCGTCAGTGCGAACTTCGACGACGACCTCGCCCGTGATGCCGTGCGCTCTGACGACGCGCCCGACTATCAGGTCCATGTCCGGACCGTTATTGGTCGGTGTCCACCACGTCGACCCGGATGCCGCGCCCGCCGATGCCGGCGACCAGCGTGCGCAGCGCGGTCGCGGTGCGGCCACCGCGACCGATGACCTTGCCGAGGTCGTCGGGATGCACGTGCACCTCGACTGTGCGCCCGCGGCGGCTGGTCACCATGTCGACACGGACATCCTCGGGGTTGTCCACGATCCCGCGGACCAGGTGCTCGACGGCGTCGACGACGACTGAGCTCATGGCCGCGCTCAGCTCTCGGAGGACTCGGGCGAAGCCTCACCCAGTGTGGCGTCGGCGCCCTCAGCGGCCGGCTCGGATTCGTCCTTGATCGGAGCAGCCTCAGCGGTCCCAGCCTCAGCCGGCGCCTCAGCCTCGGTGGCATCGGCAACCTTGTCTTCGGCCTTTTCGGCAGGCTTTTTGGCGGGGGCCTTCTTCTTCTTGGGCTGGGTGGCCTCGCCGGACGGTGCGCCATCGGCCTCGGCCAGCGCGGCGTTGAACAGGTCCAACTTGCTGGGCTTGGGCTCCTTGACCTTCAGCGTGCCCTCGGCACCGGGCAGACCCTTGAACTTCTGCCAGTCGCCGGTGATCTTCAGCAGCTGCAGCACGGGTTCGGTGGGCTGGGCGCCGACGCCGAGCCAGTACTGGGCCCGCTCCGAGTTGATCTCGATGAGGCTGGGCTCTTCCTTCGGGTGATACCGGCCGATGACCTCGATCGCGCGGCCGTCGCGGCGGGTGCGCGCGTCGGCGACGGAAATGCGGTACTGGGGATTGCGGATCTTGCCAAGCCGGGTGAGCTTGATCTTGACAGCCATGGTTAAGCGACTTCTCCTGTGATTGCCACGCTGCAATTCAGCGATCGGGGCGGAGTGCCCTGACCCGGTTTTGCCTTACGTGTGTGACCGCCGCGCAGCCGTAGTCGCGGGGCAGACAGCCGCCCATTGTGCCAGAACAGGGCCGAACGGTGAAAATCCGTCCCTGTCCGGCGCGGACGCGAGCATCTACGCAATTGCCCGCCTCGCAGCGATCTGTCGCGCTGCTGCTAGCGACACTGACGGTTGCTGATCGGTGGGCACATTGAGGGCGGGTCCTCCCCGGGGCTGGTGTGACGCGTGGGGCCACTGCGGCAGACACTTTTCGCCACCGTCGCGCGGGCGAGTCACCGGCGAGCCTGAACGTCTACAGCAGCTTGTCGAAGCACTTCTCCTCGACGCGGCGACTCATCCGCCATCCCTCGGCTGTGCGGACGAATTCGTCGATGTACCAGAGCCCGACGAAGTAGACCTGCTGCTTGTCGCCGCCCATCACCATCGGGTTGAAGCAGATCGTCCGCGACGTTGCCATGTCGACGTCGATGCGGACGTCGAAGTTCCCCAGCATGTGCGAGTACGCCGGAAAGTTCGGCAGCACGTCGGCCAGCCACGCCTTCACCTCCGGGTAACGGCCGTCGACCCCGCCTGTGGCCCGGTAATCGATGTAGGCGTCCGACGTGAAAATGCGGTCGAGGTCGTCGAACCGTCGCCGATCGATGGCCGTCGAGTAGTCGACCATCAGCTGCTGAATCTCCAACCGATCCGAAATCTCCGCCAGGCTCAGCATGGGTTGATTGAACACGATCGCGAAGCAGCGATAGGCTGCACGCCCATGGTGATCGGCTCGTCGCGCAAACGCTCATCGCTGCGCAAGCTCTTCGTCTGCACGGCGGCCGCCTTGTGCCTGGCCGCCGGGGGGACCACACCAGCGACGGCCGCACCCGTCGGCATCAGTCAGCCCTCGGGCTCTGTGCCGATACCCGAGGGGCCCGCCCAAGCGTGGATCATCGCCGACATGGACAGCGGCGCTGTGCTGGCGGCACGCGACGAGTACGGCCAGTACGCCCCGGCCAGCACCATCAAGGTGCTGCTGGCGCTGACCGTACTCGACGAGCTGCCCCTCGACACCACCGTCGTCGCCAATGAGGCCGACACCAAGGTCGAGTGCAACTGCGCGGGAGTTGCGCCCGGTCGCGTCTACACCGCACGCCAGCTGCTGGAGGCGCTGCTGCTGGTCTCAGGCAACGACGCCGCCAACACACTGGCCACCATGCTCGGCGGCCAGGAAATGGCCATCATGAAGATGAACGGCAAGGCGGCGCTGCTCGGCGCGCACGGCACCAACGTCGGCTCCCCGTCCGGCCTCGACGGCCCAGGCGTCGACATGTGGTCGTCGCCGCACGACCTTGCGGTCATCTTCCGCGCCGCGATGGCCAACCCGGTGTTCTCGCAGATCACCGCCCAGCCGACCGCCGTCTTCGCCACCAAGACCGGCGACAAGGTGCTGGTCAACCAGGACGAGCTGCTCAAGCGCTATCCCGGCACCATCGGCGGCAAGACCGGCTTCACCAACATCGCGCAGAAGACGTTCGTCGGCGGCGCCGAGCGCAATGGCCGCCGGCTCGTCATCGCGCTGATGTTCGGCATGGACAAGCCCGGCGGCCCCACCTACTGGGATCAGGCCGCCAGCCTTCTGGACTGGGGTTTCGCGCTCGACCCGAACGTCAGCATCGGCTCGCTGTAGCCAGCGCACACGCGCAAAGTTGCTCAATCGCAACGGATCCGAGACCTCGTCGGCGAACGCACCGAATACGCTCAGCGCCCGTGCGAAAGTTGTTGGCTGCGTTGACCATCACGCTGTCCGCGGCCGCCACGGTGGCTGCCCCCGCGCAGGCCGAACCCGGTATCGAGCCGTCGGGCGCGGTGGTGATCCCGGAGGGGCCGGCCCAGGCGTGGCTGCTCGCCGATCTGGATACCGGCCGAATTCTGGCCTCGCGCAACCCATATGAATCGCATGCGCCGGCCAGCACCATCAAGGTGCTGCTCGCGATCGTCGCGCTCGACCAGCTCAATCTGAACTCCGCGGTCAGGGCCAGACCCGCCAATACCGCCGTGGAATGCTCCTGCGCGGGGATCAAGCCAGGCCACGTCTACACCGCCCGTCAATTGCTCGACGCGGTCATGCTGATTTCGGGCAACGACGCCGCGAACACGCTGGCCGACATGCTCGGCGGCTTTCATGTGGCGGTGGCCAAGATGAACGCCAAGGCGTATGCGCTCGGCGCCCGAAACACCAGGGCCGCCACACCGTCAGGCCTCGACGCCCCCGGCATGGATATGCGCACCACGCCGCACGATCTGGCGGTGATCTTCCGCGCGGCCCTGGCCTATCCGATGTTCAACCACATCGTCCGCCAGCCCTCGGCGCTGTTCCCGGATGGCTTCGGGTTCAAGGAGATCGTCAACCAGAACGAGTTGCTGCAGCGCTATCCCGGCTCCCTTGGCGGCAAGACGGGCTACACCAACATCGCTCGCAAGACCTATGTCGGCGCCGCGCAACGCAACGGCCGGCGGCTGGTGGTCGTGCAGATGTACGGCGAAGGTGATCTGTTCGGCCAAGCGATCGGTCTGTTCGACTGGGGCTTCAGCCAGCTGCGCTAGCTCGCGAAACTGTATTCCGGCAGAGAAAGATCGAGTAGAGGCCTGCTGGAATACAGTTTCGCGCTAATACGCGACCCCGCGCAGGATCACGACCTCCGGGTTGTTGAGAACGCCGGCGCCCGAGCGCGGGTCCTCGGAGTAGCACACCAGGTCGGCGGAAGCACCGTGCTCCAGGCTGGGCCGCCCAAGCCACCCGCGCGCATCCCAGCACGCCGCAGCCAACGCCTCGGTTGGACGCATGCCAATGGCCTTGAGCGCGTCGATCTCGTCGGCGATGCGGCCGTGTGCCACCGTGCTGCCCGCGTCGGTGCCCGCGTAGATCGGCACCCCGGCTTCTCGCGCGGCGGCTATCCGCGGATAGCACTGCTCATACAGGTCCCGGAT
The DNA here is from genome assembly GCA_963715885.1 of uncultured Actinomycetota bacterium. GTDB lineage: Bacteria > Actinomycetota > Actinomycetes > Mycobacteriales > Mycobacteriaceae > Mycobacterium. The sequence continues at coordinate 416,378 of CAVQSK010000030.1, read as the reverse complement.
GTGGCGGGCATAGACCGGGAACTTCTCGGCAGCGTCGGCGATGCCAGGAAAGTTCTCGATGTTGATCAGCGTGGGCACCAGCGCGGTGCCGTGCTCGACCATCAACTCGACGGTGTCGTCGGTCAGCCCGGTGCCGTGCTCGATGCAGTCGATGCCGGCGTTGATGAGCCCGGGCAGCGCGTCCTCGCTGAACACGTGCGCGGTGACGCGGGCGCCGTTGGCGTGGGCGGCGTCGATGGCCGCCTTCAACACGACGTCGGACCACAGCGGCGCCAGATCACCGACGTCGCGGTCGATCCAGTCGGCGACCAGCTTCACCCAGCCGTCGCCCCACCGCGCCTGTTCGGCCACCGCACCGGGCAGCTGGGACTCGTCGTCCAGTTCGATCGCGAAGCCGCGCTGGTAGCGCTTGGGCCGGGCGAGGTGGCGGCCCGCGCGGATGATGCGGGGCAGGTCGTGCCGGTCGTCGAGGCTGCGGGTGTCGATCGGTGATCCGGCATCGCGCAGAAGCAGTGCGCCCGCGTCGCGTTCGGTTTCGGCCTGGGCGATCGCCTCGTCGAGTTCGACGGCGCCGTGCTCGCCGAGCCCGACGTGGCAGTGCGCGTCGACCAGGCCGGGCAGGATCCAGCCGCCATACCCATCAGCACCGAAAACCGTTTCCGCACCACTGATCGGCTCGGCGGACAGCGTGCCGTCGACGATCCACCACTCCACCGGCTCTTCCTCCGGCAATCCAAGACCGCGGACATGAAGGGCGGGGCGTCGGCTCACGCGCTCTGCCCTCTGCATGTCGCGCAAGCGCTCATCGCTAGTTCCTCGGAGGGAACTTCAGCTTCGACAGGTCGATGTCGGCAAGGCCGGGCGGCAGCTCGTCGAGGCCCTTGGGCATGTTCGACAGATCCGGGAAGCCGGCAGGCATACCGGCACCGAGCGGGTTGCGCGCCTTCGGCGGCGTCGGTCCCCTGCCGCCCTTCTTGCCCTTTTTGCCCTTGCCCTTGGCGGCCTTGCGGGATGACTTGCGCGCGAACGGCATGCCCATCTGACCCGCCATCTGCGACATCATCTTGCGGGCCTCGAAGAACCGGTCGACGAGCTGATTGACCTCCGACACCGCAACGCCTGAACCGTTGGCGATCCGCAACCGGCGCGACGCGTTGATGATCTTCGGGTCGGCCCGCTCGGCCGGTGTCATACCGCGGATGATCGCCTGCACGCGGTCGAGCTGGCTGTCGTCGACGGCGGCCAGCGCATCCTTCATCTGACCCGCGCCGGGCAACATGCCGAGCAGGTTGCCGATCGGGCCCATCTTGCGGATGGCCAGCATCTGCTCGAGGAAGTCCTCCAGCGTCAGCTCTCCGGTGCCGATCTTGGCGGCCGCCGCCTCGGCCTGCTCGGCGTCGAAGACCTGCTCTGCCTGCTCGATGAGGGTGAGCACGTCGCCCATGCCGAGGATGCGGCTGGCCATCCGGTCGGGGTGGAAGACGTCGAAGTCCTCGAGCTTCTCGCCTGCGGACGCGAACAGGATCGGTGTGCCGGTGACCTCACGCACCGACAGGGCGGCTCCGCCGCGGGCGTCACCGTCGAGCTTGGTCAGCACCACGCCGGTGAAGCCGACACCCTCGCGGAACGCCTCTGCGGTGGTCACCGCGTCCTGGCCGATCATGGCGTCCAGAACGAACAGCACCTCGTCTGGATCGACAGCCTGCCGGATCGCGGCGGCCTGGCCCATCAGTTCCTCGTCGATTCCGAGTCGGCCGGCGGTGTCGACGATGACGACGTCATAGTGCTTGGCCTTGGCCTCCGCCAGCCCGGCCGAGGCGACTGCGACGGGATCGCCATGACCGGCGTTCTCGGCGCCTGCAGTTGATACCCCCGGGTGCGGCGCGAAGACCTCCACACCGGCGCGTTCGCCGACGATCTGAAGCTGGTTGACCGCGCCAGGGCGCTGCAGGTCACACGCCACCAGCAGTGGTGTATGCCCTTGTCCACCAAGCCATTTCGCGAGCTTGCCGGCAAGAGTGGTCTTACCCGAGCCTTGCAGGCCGGCCAGCATGATCACGGTTGGCGGTGCCTTGGCGAAGGCCAGTTGGCGGGTCTCGCCGCCGAGGATTCCGATGAGTTCGTCGTTGACGATCTTGACGACCTGCTGGGCTGGATTGAGCGCACCGGAGACCTCGGCGCCCTTGGCGCGGTCTTTGATGCGCGCGACGAAGTCGCGTACGACGGGCAGCGAGACGTCGGCTTCCAGCAGCGCCAGCCGGATCTCGCGGGCTGTCGCGTCGATATCGGCGTCGGTCAGCCGCCCCTTGCTGCGCAGGCCCTGCAGGGCACCGGTCAACCGGTCGGACAGCGATTCAAACACGCCGTCAAGCCTAGCTGGCTTCGGAAACCGGCTTCGCGGGCGCAGGCGCGGGCAGCACCGCGAACAGGTCGCGTTCGAGCTCATCGCGCACGGCACCGTCGCCGTCGGCCGTGATGCCGAACACGTCGACGACGGACGAACCCAGGGTGGTGACCTTGGCCCACGCGATGTCCACGCCGTCCCGCTCGAACACCGCCGTCAGTCTCGCCAGCAGACCGGCGCGGTCGGTGGTGCGGATCTGCACGACCAGTTCGCCGGGTTCGGCGCCCTCCGACCACATGATCCGCGGCGGCGCCGGCGCATGGTTGATCGGCACCGCGGCTGGCACATCCCCGGCGCGGGTGGTGCCATGCTGCGCGGCGTCACGGTCACGGCGGTCCAGTGATGCGAGCACATCGACCTCGCCGTTGAGGGCGAGGATGAACTGCTGGCGTAGCAGCTCGGCGGCCGGAGGCGTACCGAAATGCGGTGACACGACGAACGCGTTGATTGCCGAACCTTGGTGGCCGTTGACCGACGCCGAGTGCACGCGCAGCGAATTGAGCGCCAGCACACCGGCCGCCTTGCTCAGCAGGCCCCGGCAGTCGGGCGCGATCATCGTGACGTTGTAGATGTGCGGGCTGTCAGCGGGGGTCAGTTCGACGTGCACGCCGACATCGGCCGCCAGCGAAAGATACCGCGGGTCAACGGGATCGGGATGTGGAAGCGGCTCGCCCGCCATCACCAGCCGGCAGCGGCGGACCAGGTCGCCGATCAGCGACGCCTTCCAGTCGCCCCACACGCCCGGTCCGGTGGCCAACGAGTCCGCCTCGGCGAGCACGTGCAATAACTCCAGTAGCACCGGGTCGCCGTCGAGCGCCTCGGCGACCGATGCGATGACCTTCGGATCCTGCAGGTCACGCCGGGTCGCGGTGTGGGGCAGCAGCAGGTGATGACGCACAATCTTCGAGAGAATCTCGACGTCCGACGGCCACAGGCCGAGCCGGGTACCGATCTGGGTGGCCAACTCGGCGCCGATGATGCTGTGGTCGCCTCCCCGGCCCTTGCCGATGTCGTGCACCAAAGCGCCAAGCACCAACAGGTCCGGCCGGGACACCCGCGTGGTGAACGCGCTTGCCCGCGAAATGGTTTCGACGAGGTGGCGGTCGACGGTCCAGATGTGCACGACATCGCGCGGCGGCAGGTCGCGCACCGCGCCCCACTCCGGGAACATCCGGCCCCACAAGCCGGTGCGGTCCAGCGCCTCGATCGTGGCCACCGCCGTCGGGCCGGCGGCGAGCATCACGAGTAGGTCCTTGAGGGCCTGGCGCGGCCAGGGCGTCCGCAATTCCGGCGCTGTTTCCACCAGCCGGCCCAGGGTGGACGCTGCGATGGGCAGACCGGTGGTCGCCGATGCGGCCGCCACCCTCAGGATCAGTCCGGGATCGCGTTCGGGGCGGGCGTCGCGGGCCAGAATCACTTCGCCGCCAAACTCGATGACGCCCTCGTCAAGCGGACGGCGTACCGGCCGTTTGAACGCCGCGAACCCGCGACGCGGCAGGGCGTTGCCCGCGGTGCGCAGCCCGGCGTCGACGTAGAAGCTGATCGTGCGGGCCGCGTCAGAGAGCATGCGCGCCAGGTCAAATCGGTCACCGATGCGCAGCGCCGCGCCGATCTCGTCGGCGTGCTGGGCCAACAGGAGTTCGCGGCCGCGGCCAGACACCCGGTGCAGTTCGGTGCGGACGTTGAGTAGGGCGAGATGGGCCTCACCGAGTGTTTCGGTCGGCGACGCCAGCGATCGGCTGGGATAGACATCTGCCAGTTGCGCGATCGCCAGGGCGTTGAGCAATTGGACGTCACGCAGACCGCCCCGGCCGCATTTGATATCGGGCTCGGCGCGGTGGGCGATCTCGCCGCTGCGCTGCCACCGTGACTGGGTGTGTCCGACGAGTTCGTCGAAACGTGAAGCGATTCCGATGCGCCACTGCCGACGTGCGCCGCCGATCAGTAGCGACGACAAATCGGAATCGCCGGCGATGTGCCGGACCTCCAGCATGGCCAGCCCGGCCGAGATGTCCTCGCCGGCGACCGTCAGTGCCTCGGGCACGGTGCGCACGCTGTGATCGATGCGAATGTTGGCGTCCCACAAGGGGTACCACAACAATTCGGCGACGTGACCGACCACGTCGTGCGGCAAGTTGTCGTGCAACAGCATCAGGTCGAGGTCGGAGTAGGGCAACAGCTCCCCGCGGCCCAGCCCGCCGGTCGCGACGATCGCGAAGCCGCTGGTGGGCGTGATGCCGATCTCGGCGGCCTTTGTGGTGAGCCAGAATTCGTGCAGGTCCAGCAGGGCATCGCGTAGCGCGGCCGAATCCAGTTGGCGAGAACCGCCCGCCAGAAGCTGCGCGGCCGCCGCGGACAAATCGGTTGCGGGACGAGACGAGCCCGCCGCCGGAGGCTTCCATCGAGGAGCCCCGGCGGCGGAATCTGATCTCTGCTCTGTCATTTCGTGTCCTCACCCGACCCCTGACCGATCAATGCTCACACGGTGCATGGCCGGGAGACGACGTCTCAATTCATGCACGGCTCAAAGGGCGTCGGCCCCTCGCTCACCGGTGCGGACCCGGACCACGGTATCGACGGGGCTGACCCACACCTTGCCGTCACCGATCTTCCCGGTGCGTGCGGCCTGGACGATGACATCCACCACCTTGTCGACGGCGGAATCATCGACCACGACCTCCACCCGCACCTTCGGCACGAAGTCGACGGAGTACTCGGCGCCGCGGTACACCTCGGTGTGACCCTTCTGGCGGCCGTAGCCCTGAACCTCGCTGACGGTCATTCCGAGAATTCCCGTCTGTTCGAGCCCGGTCTTGACGTCTTCGAGCGTGAACGGCTTGACGATCGCAGTAATCAGCTTCATATCCTCTTATTCCTCTCCGCCGTGACGTCCGAGAACCGAGCTGCTGCCGACTGTCGCGAAGTCGTATCCGGATTCCGCATGTTCGCTTTCATCTGCACCCGTTGCCTCATCTTCTTCGCTAAGTCGCAGCCCCACCGTGAACTTCACGATGAAAGCCAAGATAGCGGTAGCGATGCCGCAATAGAGCAGAACCGCCCCGGCGCCAACGGCCTGTCGCCACAGTTGGTCGAATCCGCCGCCGTAGAACAGCCCCGCGACACCGGCGCCGCTCTCCGGCGCGGCCACCAGACCAATCAGCAGCGTACCGGCCAAGCCACCGACCAGGTGCACGCCGACCACGTCGAGCGAGTCGTCGTATCCCAGTTTGTATTTCAGGCCCACCGCCAGTGCGCACAGCACACCCGCGGACGCACCGATCACGAGCGCGCCAACAACGTTCACCGATGAGCACGACGGGGTGATGGCGACGAGACCCGCCACGACGCCCGAAGCGGCACCCAGCGAAGTGGCCTTGCCGTCTCGAATGCGTTCGGTGAGCAGCCAGGCGAGCATCGCCGCGGCCGTCGCGATCGTTGTGGTGACGAACGTGGAACCGGCGAGACCGCCCGCGGCGGTCGCTGAACCGGCATTGAAGCCATACCAACCGAACCACAGCAGGCCGGCGCCCAACATCACGAACGGCAGGTTGTGTGGCCGCATCGGCGTGCCCGGCCAACCCTTGCGCTTGCCGAGGATGATCGCGAGCACCAGGCCTGCAGTACCGGCGTTGATGTGAACCGCTGTGCCACCGGCGAAGTCGATGGCGGCCAGTTTGTTTGCGATCCAACCACCGGTCTCAGCGGTAGCACCGTCGAACGCGAACACCCAGTGGGCGATCGGGAAGTAGACGACGGTGGCCCACAGCCCCGCGAACAACAGCCAGCCGCCGAACTTGATGCGGTCGGCCACCGCGCCGGAGATCAGCGCGACGGTGATGATCGCGAACATCAGCTGGAACGCGACGAACACCGTTGCCGGCAGCGTGAACACCAGCGGAATGTTGATTGCTTCAGCCGCTTCGATTCCAGCGGCCGGGTCTGCGATGACCTCGGCAGCGGCATTACCGCCGATGAGCCCCTTGAGGCCGAAGTACTGCATCGGGTTACCGAACAGATTGCCGATGTCGTTACCGAAGGCCATTGAGTAGCCGTAGAGCACCCACAGCACCGTCACCACACCCATGGCGCTGACGCTCATCATGATCATGTTGAGCACGCTCTTGGCGCGAACCATGCCGCCATAGAAGAACGCCAGTCCGGGCGTCATCAGCAGCACCATCGCGGCGCTAGCCAGCATCCATGCGGTATCGCCGGTATCCGGCGCACCCAGAATCGGGAATCCATCCACTCGCAGTTTCCTCCTTCGACATGCCACAGCCGCAACGTTTTACGACCGTCGACCTGGCCAAGACAATGCTGAGTGGTTGTTTCGCCTAGGACGCTGTCGTGTTTCGCTCGTGTGAACGGATACGCAGTCGAGGTTTCGCGGGTGTTACATCCTGTGGTTTTTCGGCCGCATTCGCTAACCGAGCAGCGCGTCGACGAATGCCGCGGGCTCGAATGGCGCGAGATCGTCGGGGCCTTCGCCGAGGCCGACGAGCTTGACCGGCACACCTAGTTCCTGCTGAACGCGAAAGACGATTCCGCCCTTTGCCGTGCCATCCAGTTTGGTCAGCACCACTCCCGTGATGTCGACGACTTCGGCAAACACCCGGGCCTGCGGAAGACCGTTCTGCCCGATGGTCGCGTCGAGCACCAGAAGCACCTCGTCGACCTCGGCGCGCCGGCTGACGACTCGCTTGACCTTGCCGAGTTCGTCCATCAGACCGGTCTTGGTATGCAGCCGGCCGGCGGTGTCGATGACCACGACGTCGGCGCCGGAGTCGATGCCCGCCTCGACCGCATCGAACGCCACCGAGGCCGGGTCGGCGCCCTCGGCCCCACGCACCACCTGTGCGCCCACCCGCGAGGCCCAGGTCTCCAACTGGTGGGCCGCGGCGGCGCGGAACGTGTCGGCGGCGCCGAGCACGACCCTGCGGCCGTCGGAGACCAGGACGCGGGCCAGCTTGCCGACCGTTGTGGTCTTGCCGGTGCCGTTCACGCCGACCACCAACAACACCGACGGTTTGTCATTGTGGGGCAGCGCCTTGATCGAGCGGTCCAGGTCGGGATGCAGCTCGGAGATGAGGACATCGCGCAAGACCGCGCGGGCATCGGTCTCAGTGCGCACATTGCTGCTGGCCATCCGGGACCGCAGCGCGCTGACCACCGACTCCGTCACGACCGGGCCGAGGTCGGCGATCAGAAGGGTGTCCTCGACGTCCTGCCAGGAGTCCTCATCGAGGTCACCGCCGCCGAGCAGGCCGAGCATGCTGCGGCCAAGCGTGTTCTGTGACTTGGCGAGCCGTCCGCGCAGCCGGTCCAGCCGGCCTTCCGGGGGGGCAATGGCGTCGACGTCGACCTCAGCAGGCGATGGCGCTTCGACTTCTGCCGGGGCTTGCTGTTCCGCGACCGGTTCGGGCAGCGCAACGTCTGCAATCGGGCGTTTCGGCGCGTCGCGCGGAATGGTGGCATCATCGCCGACGGCAGGCAGCCCGCTGGTATCGATGCGTTCGACGGGCTCAGCAGGGGCTGATTGCGCGAACGTGATGCCTGAGGAGGCGGTATAGCCGCCAGAGCGGTCGACGGGAGTGGCAGTGTCTGGAGACGTCAAGCTGATCCGTCGGCGCCGGTACCGCACCAGGCCGACGACCAGCGCGGCTAGCAGCAGTACGGCGATGACCGCGATCGCGATCCACAAGGCTTCCGACACCACGTCATTGTCTCAGGGGCGATAGCCGGTGACGCGTGACCCCGGCGGCATGGAAACCCGCAAACGGCGCCACATCGACGTGTGCCTGACCGAGGCCGTCGAATACCAGTCGGTGACCACGGGGCTGGAGCGCTACCAGTTGCCATACAACGCGCTCACTCAAACCGACCTCGGCAGCGTCGACCTGGCCACTGACCTTCTCGGCTCGCGACTGCGCGCCCCGGTGCTGATCGGTCCGATGACCGGCGGCGCTGAATTGTCCGGGACCATCAACCGCAACCTGGCCGCCGCGGCCCAGCAGCTCGGCATCGGCATGATGCTCGGCTCGCAGCGGATCATGCTCGACAACGGATCGGCTTCGGAAAGCTTCCGCGTCCGCGATGTCGCCCCCGACGTACTGCTGATTGGCAACATCGGGCTGGCCCAACTCAATGAGATGGTGGTCCCCGATCTCGTCAAGGCGCTCGACCACGTTGGCGCCAACGCCCTTGCGGTGCATACCAATCCGTTGCAAGAGGCGATGCAGCACAAGGGTGACACCGACTTCTCCGGCTCGATCGCCCGCCTACGGGACATCGCCGGGTCGATCGGCTATCCGGTGATCCTGAAAGAGGTCGGCCACGGAATCGGGGCCGCAGCCGCCGCCGAACTGGTGGACTGCCCGATCGCGGCCGTCGACGTGGCCGGCGCTGGTGGCACGTCGTGGGCGCGCGTCGAACAGTTCGTGCGCTACGGCGAGATCCGCTTTCCAGCACTGGCCGAGTGGGGCATTCCAACCGCACAGGCGCTGCTGGAAGTGCGCCACACCTTGCCCGACGTCTCGGTCGTCGCCTCCGGCGGCATCCGCACCGGCATGGACGCCGCCAAGGCGCTGGCGATGGGCGCCGACGCGGTGTCGGTGGCCCGGCCGCTGCTGGCCCCTGGTATCGAATCGGTTGCGGCCGTGGTGGATTGGCTACGGGATTTCATCGACGAGCTGCTGATCTGCCTGCATGGCTGCGGCGCGGCGGATCTGAACGCGTTGCGCCGCCGCGGGGTGACCCAGCTCTAGTTCGGACTGCCGGCGGTCACTAACTCCTGGCCGCGCATGCGCTGGCTGATCACCGCGGTGATGCCGTCGTCGCGCATCGTCATGCCGTACAGCGCATCGGCGACCTCCATCGTCGGCTTCTGATGCGTGATGACGATCAGCTGCGACTGGCTGCGCAGCTGGTCGAACAGCCCGAGCAGCCGACGCAGATTGACGTCGTCGAGTGCGGCCTCGACCTCGTCCATCACGTAGAACGGCGACGGCCGGGCGCGGAAGATGGCCACCAGCATCGCGACCGCGGTCAGCGACTTCTCGCCACCCGACAGCAGTGACAGCCGCTTGATCTTCTTGCCCGGCGGCCGTGCCTCGACCTCGATGCCGGTGGTCAGCATGTCGTCGGGATCGGTGAGCAGCAACCGACCCTCGCCGCCGGGGAACAACGCCGAAAACACTTGCTGGAACTCGCGTTCTACGTCGGTATAGGCCTCGACGAACACCTGCAGGATGCGCTCGTCGACGTCGGCGATGACGTCGAGCAGGTCCTTGCGCGCGGCCTTGACGTCCTCGAGCTGCGTGGACAGGAAGTTATAGCGCTCCTCGAGCGCGGCGAACTCCTCCAGGGCCAGGGGGTTGACGCGGCCCAACTCGTTGAGTTCACGCTCGGCGCGTTTGGCGCGGCGTTGCTGGGTGGGCCGGTCGAACGGCATCGGCGCCGGCGCGATCACCTGCTCCCCGCGCTCGCGCGTCTGTTCGTACTCGGCCATCTCCAACTCCGACGGCGGCAGCGGTACGTCCGGCCCGTACTCGGCGATCAGGTCGTCAACCGCCATCCCGAACTGCTCGAGCACCTGCTGCTCGAGCTGCTCGATACGCAGTGCCGCTTGGGCTTTGGCGACTTCGTCGCGGTGCAGCGCGTCGGTGAGCGCGGTGATCTTCCCGCTCAGTTCGTTGACCTGTTCGCGGGCCTTCGCCAATGCGCCGGCACGGTGCTGACGTTCGGCGGCGACCTCGTCGCGGGCGCGCGAAGCGACCGCCACCGCGGCGCTTAGCCGCTCGGCGACCAGACGCCCGGACTCGGCCACGGCATCGGCGACGGCCGCGGCGTGTTCGCGTGCCTCGCGCGCGCGTTGTGCCCGCAGCCGTGCCTCGCGTTCGGCGGCCGCGGCGCGACGCAGTGAATCCGCCCGCCCGCGAACGGCATTCGCTCGTTCCTCTGCCGTGCGCACCGACAGCCGTGCCTCGACCTCTGCGGCACGGGCGGCCTCGGCGGCCGCCATCGATTCCTGGCGGTTGACGGGTTCGGCCTCGAACGTCGGCTCCTGCCGGGCGTTGTGCAGTCGCTGCTCGAGCCCGGTGAGCTCCTCGACGGTTTGGTTGCGGCCGGCCTCCAGCTCGTTTCGCTGTTGGATCAGCCGCTGCCATTCGTCGTCGGCGGCGCGGGCGTCTTGGCCGAGCCGACCCAGCTGCTCATAGATGGCAGAGATCGCGGCGTCGGACTCGTTGAGCGCGGCGAGCGCCTGCTCTGCGGCGTCCTGGCGGGCGGCCTGCTCGGCCAGCGCGCCAGACAGCGCGGCCGACAGCTCGCCGGCCTGCTTCTCGGCGTGGGCCAGCTCGTCGCGGGCCTTCTCGACCTCCGAGGTGATCTCCAGCGTGCTGGGCTTGCGGTCGGATCCCCCGCTGACCCAGCCGGCGCCGACGAGATCGCCGTCGGCGGTGACGGCTTTGAGCTGCGGGCGTCCCGCGACCAGCTCGAGCGCGCCAGTCAAGTCGCGGACCACCGCGACACCGGACAGCATGGCGGTGATCGCGCCCTGCAGCCGTGACGGCGTTTCGACCAGATCCACCGCCCATACCGCGCCATCGGGCAGGGGCGACGCCGGCGGCGCCGCATGGGTGGGCCAGTCGCTGAGCACGATCGCAGCACGGCCACCGTCGGATTCCTTCAACGCCGCGACGGCGGAGCGGGCGGCGCCGAAGTTCTCGGCCGCGACGGCGTCGGCAGCCGCTCCAAGAACAGCGGCGACGGCCGCCTCGTAACCCGAATGCACCTTAACCAGGTTGGCGATCGAGCCGAAAAGCCCTGCGCCACCGTGGTTCTTCTGCAGCCATGCGGCGCCGTCCTTGCGGTCGAGGCCGACTGACAGCGCCTCGATGCGGGCCCGCAACGAGGCCACCTGTCGCTCGGCGCCGCGCTCGGCCGCCTGCAGTTCGGCGACGCGTTCATCGGCCAGCCGCAGAGCGGCCACCGTCCGGTCATGGTGCTCGTCGAGGCCGACCTCGCCAGCGTCGAGCTCGCCGACGCGACTCTGCACGGTCTCGAACTCCACCTGCATCTGCTGTGCTTTCGCGGCGGCGTCCTCGATGCCACCGGTCAGACGCGCCACGGTTTCGTCGATCGACTCCACGCGGGTACGCATGGTGTCGACCTGCCCGGCCAGCCGGGCCAGGCCTTCGCGACGGTCGGCTTCGGCGCGTGCGGCGGCCAGATGGGCACGCTCGGCCTCGGAGGCCAGGCGCTCGCGTTCGGTGAGTTCGGCACGCGCCCCCTCCAGCCGGGTGCGGGTTTCGGCCAACTCGTCGAGCAGCAGCCGTTCCTGGGTTGCGACGTCGGAGGCCTGGGCTTCCAGCGCGTCGGGCTCGGGGCCGCTGGATGTTTCGGGTTCGGTGTCGAGATACTGGGCACGCTCGCTGGCGATGCGGACCGTCGCGCCGACCCGTTCGGCCAGCGCCGACAGCCGAAACCACGTCTGCTGGGCGTTCTCCGCGCGGTCGCTCAGTGCATCGACAGCCGACTCGTGGGCTTCGAGTTCTGCTGTTTTGGCCTCCGACCGGGCCGTGATCTCGTCGTGCTCGCGGCGCAGCGCCGTCTCGGCCTGGTCGGTGTTGTCGAATTCGGCCTTGCGAATTATCAAGTCGTCGGCTGCCAGCCGGAGCCGAGCGTCGCGCAGGTCAGCCTGGATGGTCTGGGCGCGACGGGCCATCTCGGCCTGCCGGCCGAGCGGCTTGAGCTGACGGCGCAGCTCGGTCGTCAGGTCGGTCAGCCTGGCCAGGTTGGCCGACATCGAGTCGAGCTTGCGGACCGCCTTTTCCTTGCGCTTGCGGTGCTTCAGCACGCCGGCGGCTTCCTCGATGAACGCGCGCCGGTCCTCTGGCCGCGACTCCAGGATCTCGGCGAGCTTGCCCTGGCCGACGATGACATGCATCTCGCGGCCGATGCCTGAGTCGGACAACAGTTCCTGCACATCCATCAAACGGCAACTGGTGCCGTTGATTTCGTACTCACTGCCGCCGTCTCGGAACATCCGCCGGGTGATCGACACCTCGGAGTATTCGATCGGCAGCGAGTTGTCGGAGTTGTCGATCGTGACGGTGACCTCGGCGCGGCCGAGAGGGGCCCGCGACGACGTGCCGGCGAAGATGACGTCCTCCATCTTGCCGCCGCGCAGGGTTTTGGCACCCTGCTCGCCCATCACCCAGGTGAGGGCGTCTACCACATTCGACTTGCCCGACCCGTTGGGGCCGACGACGCAGGTGATGCCTGGCTCGAAGCGCAGAGTCGTCGGCGACGCAAACGACTTGAAGCCCTTCAGCGTCAGACTCTTGAGGTGCACGACGTGCCACACTACCGTCGCGCAGGCTAACGCTCGGTGAACCCCGAGAGCGTTTCGCCGGGTTCTGACCAGTCCGCGACGACTTTGTCGACGTGACCCGGCGTCTTGCCACTCTGCAGCAGTTCAAGAAGCTTTTCGCAGGCATGGCGCGGCCCCTGCGCGACGACCTGCACGCGGCCGTCAGGCCTGTTGGAGGCGTATCCGGTCAGGCCGAGTTCCAGTGCCCGGGACCGGGTCCACCAGCGGAAGCCCACCCCCTGGACGTAGCCGTGGACCCAGACCGTCAGCCGGACGTCAGCTAACTCGTGCATCACTGACCTCAAACGTCACTTTGGTCCCTGACTTGAGCGTGCGGCCGACGGTGCAGACCTGGTCGATCGCACGCTCGACGACCGTGAGCACCCGGGCCAACTCGTCCTCGGATAGCCCGGACAGGTCGAGCTCCATGCGTTCCTCGAGCAGCGGGTAGCGCTCCTGCTCGCGATCGGCCAGACCGGACACCCGGATGGTGGTCGTGTAGTCGTCGCCGAGGCGGCGGCGCAGCGGCGCGTCGCTGGACATTCCGCTGCATGCCGCCAGCGCGATCTTCATTAGCTCGCCCGGCGTGAAGACGCCTTCGACGTCTTCGTTGCCGACGAGCACCTCCGCGCCGCGTGTGCTCCTTCCGGTGTAGCGGCGCACGCCGGTGCGCTCGACCCACAGTTCCGTCATGGTCTCTTTCTACAACGTGCCGCGAAACTGTATTCCGCGACGCGTTTCACGAGTAGACCCGTAACGGAATACAGTTTCGCGGGGTCAGGGACGACGGGCGCGGGGCCGCGGCTGGCATTTCGGGCAGTAAAACGACGAGCGGTTCATGAACTTCTCCCGTCGCATCACGGCCCCGCAGCGGCGGCACGGCTCGCCTTCGCGGCCGTATGCGTCCAGTGACCGCTCGAAGTAACCCGATTCGCCGTTGACGTTGACGTACAAGGAATCGAACGACGTGCCGCCCTTACCCAGCGCCTCGGCCATCACCTCGGCGGCGGCGTCGAGCACCTCGCCGAGCTGGCGGCGGGTCAGGGACGACGCCAGCCGCGAGCCGTTGACTTTTGCCCGCCATAGCGCTTCGTCGGCATAGATGTTGCCGATGCCCGACACCACGGTCTGGTCAAGCAGCTGGCGCTTGATCTCGGAATGCTTGCGCCGCAATACCGTAACGACGCCGTCGCGGTTGAACTTCGTATCCAGCGGGTCGCGCGCGAGGTGCGCGACGGGTACCGGGACATCGGTGCCGTCGACCGTGACCATGTCGGAAAGCATCCAGCCGCCGAAGGTGCGCTGATCGACGAAGCTCAGGGCGGTGCCGTCGTCAAGCAACGTCGCGATGCGCAGGTGGTCCTCACGCGGCAGCGGGCCGAGCAGCATCTGCCCGCTCATCCCCAAATGCACGACGAGTGCTGACCCGTCATCGAGCGTCAGCCACAGGTACTTGCCGCGGCGGCCGGTGCCGGTGATGCGACTATCGAGGAGTCGCGCGGTCAGGTCTGCGGGGCCGGCCTCGTGACGGCGCACCGCGCGGGGGTGGTGCACCCGGACCGCGGTGATGGTCTTGCCCGCGACATGTGCCTCCAACCCCCGCCGAACGACCTCGACCTCGGGAAGCTCAGGCATCTACACCAGGGGCGGCAAGCGCGGTCCACGCCGCCGCGGCGGCCTTGAGCTCGGCTTCTTTCTTGGTCCGCCCGACACCCTTGCCGTACTCGGTGTCGGTGACGATGACCGTGGCGGTGAATTCCTTGTCGTGGTCGGGGCCTGTCGACGTCACCACATAGGACGGCTCTCCCATACCGCGCGACACCGTCAGCTCCTGCAGACTGCTCTTCCAGTCCAGCCCTGCGCCCAGCGTCGGCGCAGTCTCCAGCAGCGTGCGGAACAACTGCAGAATCACCTCGCGCGCCACCGAGATGCCGTGCTCCAAATAGATTGCGCCCAGCAAGGATTCGACGCCATCGGCGAGAATGCTTGATTTGTCGGCGCCTCCGGAGTGCTCCTCACCCTTACCCAGCAGCAGGTAGCCGCCGAGCCCGTCGGTGGACAGCCGGCGGCCGACATCGGCCAGCGCCTGGGTGTTGACGATGCTGGCCCGCAGCTTCGCGAGATCACCCTCAGGGCGGTCCGGGTGCCGGTGGTAGAGCTCCTCGGTGATGGTCAGACCGAGCACGGCATCGCCCAGAAACTCCAGACGCTCGTTAGTGGGAAGCCCGCCGTTCTCGTAGGAAAAGCTGCGGTGCGTCAGCGCGATGGTGAGCAGTTCGTCGGGCAGGTCGACGCCCAGCGCCTCGAGTAGCGGCGTGCGGTTGACACTCACTTGTCGTCTCGATCGAGAAGGACGGCAAGCTTCGCCCAGCGCGGGTCGATCTGGTCGTGGTGATGATCGGGCTCGGCGGTCGCCAGCGGCACACCGCATGTGGGGCACAGGCCGGCGCACTCCGGCCCGCACAGCGGCGAGAACGGCAACGCCAGCCCGACGGCGTCGATGATCGGCTGTTCCAGGTTGACAGTCTGGTCGACAACGCGGCCGAGTTCGTCGGCGTCGGTGGTCTCGTCGGTGGTGCTGTCGGGATAGGCGAACAACTCGGTGAGATCGATCTCGACATCGCCGGTGATCGGGGTCAGGCAGCGCGCACACTCCCCCGATGTCGGTGCGGACACCGTCCCGGTCACCAGCACGCCCTCGGACACGGACTCGATCCGCAGATCCAGCTCCAGAGGCGCGCCTTCGTCGATCCCGATCAGGTCGAGCCCGATGCGCGACGGGCTGGGCACGGTGTCGTGCAAGGTCAGCATTGACCCCGGCCGCCGGCCAAGCCGGGAAATGTTGATCACAAGAGGTGATCGTGACTCGCGGTGCGCCGCCGCGTTCGCATGCGTCGCCATGACGGCAATCCTACGGCGGTCAGCGCAGCTAATTACCGCGCGTTCGGGTCAGCGCGCGGCGTAGTCGTGGGTGCCCGCCGCGGTGCGGAGCTGGTGGCGGCCGCGACCGACGGAGCGCAGCGTGCCGTTCAGGAAGTCCTCGAACTCGGCGAGTTTGCTGTCTACGTAGATGTCGCATTCGCCGCGCAACCGGTCAGCCTCGGCGTGCGCCGAATCGATGAGCCGGGTGGCCTCGGAGGTGGCGGTCTGGACGATCTCGGTCTGTGACACCAGCCGCTGCTGTTGCTTGATGCCCTCCTGTACGGCCTTCTCGTAGGCGAGGTTGCCGCTCTCGATGAGCCGGTCAGCTTCCGTCTTGGCCCGCCCGGTGCTGGCCTCGTACTCACGCTTCGCGGTGGCAGCGATGCGGCTCGCCTCGTCGCGGGCCTCGCCGACCATTCGTTCGCTGTGCTGGCGCGCCTCTGTCACCATCCGGTCGGCCTGGCCCTTGGCGTCGGCAAGCAGCCGGTCGGCCTCGGCGCGGGCATGATTGATCAGGGAGTCGGCCTCCGCGGCGGCCGTCGACACCATCGACTCTGAGTGATCCTTGGCCTCGCGCAGCAACGAATCCCGCGCGTCGAGGACGTCCTGGGCATCGTCCAGTTCGCCAGGTATCGCGTCCTTGATGTCGTCGATCAGCTCGAGGACATCGCCGCGCGGCACCACGCAGCCGGCCGTCATCGGCACACCGCGGGCTTCTTCTACGATCCCGCCCAGCTCGTCGAGCGCTTCAAATACTCGGTACACGGCGACACCCTTCAGGCGTAGTTGACAGTTACCAGTGTGCCTGGTGTTACCTCTGTGACTCGGCTAATCGGTGCCGGTGTGTCGTCATCGGCGCTTCTTGCCCTGCCCAGTGCTCCCAGGCCGCAACTCCCGTGTGAATTGCTTCGCGCACATTATGTCAACACGGACGAGCCCCGGCGCGCCCAGATCGGCGAGCAAACACGAGATCGCCCACACCCGGGGTGTGACGGGCGAAATGAGTAAACGCAGCACAGTTGGTGCCGCGAAGCGATTGCGTGTTTGCGCGCATCTCGAGCCCGTCGAGCATCGACGCGAATGGCCCGGCAGCAAAATTCATCAGTCGAATTTACGGACGAAGTGGCTACTCCGAATGCGAGAGGGCGGGATCAACCCTTTAGCAGGCTGAATGCCGCCGTGTCGCGAAGCCATTCTTCAGCGCGCCGCGGCGACCAGCCGTTGTCTTCCGTCAGCGTGAAGAAACCCGCGTAGCCGAAGAAGAACCACAGCAGGTCGGTGGCCTCATCGAGCGGCGCCGTCGACAGCACGATCCGCATCACGTCGCCCCAATCCCCTCGCATGCGCCGGGTGAGCGCGGCGACGGTTCCGATGATTGCCTGCGCATCATCGAGGGCGGCGATCTCGCGGTACGCCTCGCCGACCTCGGGGGCCTCCGTCCACTCGTCGACAAGCGTGTGCAGCAGACCCTGCTTACCGCGCGAACCACACTTCGTCGTTGAGGTGCTTGCCGCGTGGGACCCCGACGATGACCCGGCGCCGCACCGCGCCTGGGCCGAGGCCGTCTACACCGACCTCGCACCGCACGCCCTTGACGGCGGGTACCCAAACCTGATCGGTCCGGACCAGGCCGCACAAGCACGTAACGCCTATGGACCCAATGCAACTCGGCTCGCCGAGCTGAAGCTGCGCTATGACCCGGACAACGTGTTCAGCGCCACGACATTGCCGTCGGCTGACTAGCGCATCGCCGCGCCGATTGCGTCGCGCGCACGGTCGAGCATCGATGCGAACGGCCCGACGGCAAAGTTGGCCTTTGCCGACTCCACGCCTGGGTGGGGCCGGGTCGGCGCGATGGCCTCGGCGGCCTGCACGGCCTTCGCCATGCGCCCCAAATCGTCGGAGTCGAGCTTGCGCTGCAGCTGGTTGAACTCCTCGTTTTCCTCATGCTCGGCGTGGTCGATGACCGCGTCGCGGAACTTGGTCAGTTCGTCAATGAACTCATCGGAGTCGATGTCCATGCCCTCGAGCTTGGACAGCTGCTGCTTGGCCTCGTGTTCCTCGTGCAATCTGGCGTCGACGATCTTGTCGCCGTCAGCGATCTCGTGGCGCGCACGCGGGTGCACCACCATCTCCTCAGCGGTTTCGTGCACCGCCAGCAACTGTCGCAGCTCGACGAACGCCTTCTCCCGCGCTTTCGGCTCGGACGCGCTGAAGACTTCCTCGAACATGTCCTTGATCAGATCGTGTTGTCCCTTGAGGAACTTCACGACGTCGTCGGTCGACTGGACGAATGTTTCGACCATGGGAGTAACCATCGCTTTCTGAAGAAATCGGGTTGGGGCGCAAGGGGCTGTGCGCCACCCGATGGCTACCCGCCGAGGACCGGGGTTAACCCTTCAGCTTGGCCTGCATTCGGACGTTGACTGGCTCAGGCAGCAGCTCGGAGACGTCGCCGCCCAGTGTCGCGACCTCCTTGGCCAGAGATGACGACACGAACGAATACTTCGGCGTGGTGGCGACGAAGAAGGTGTCGACGCCGGCGATGTGTTTGTTCATCTGCGCCATCTGCAGTTCGTATTCGAAGTCGGTGCCGGTGCGCAGACCCTTGACGATCGCGGTCAGGCCACGGGCCTTGACGAAGTCGACTACCAGTCCCTCGCCGGACTCGACGCGCAGATTCGGCAGGTGCTTCGTCGATTCCTCGATCATCGCGATGCGCTCGTCGAGACTGAACATGCCCTCTTTGTTCGGGTTGATTAGCACCGCGACCACGAACTCGTCGAATTGGGCGGCGGCACGCTCGAAGACGTCGACATGGCCGAGGGTCACCGGATCGAAGGATCCCGGGCATACCGCGCCGCTCATGGTCGATGACGCTATCAGGGCAGCTCAGGTCCGCTCGGCCAGCTCGATGCGGGTGTCGCCGTAGCTGCGCGCCGGCCACACCTGCCAGCCGTCGGGCCACGTCAACGGCGCGCCAGCCGTTCCGCGCTCGACGACGACGGTGGTGCCGGCCTTAGTCCACCCGCCGGTGGCCAGCGCGGTGATCGTCTCGTTGACCTCGGCCTCGCTGACGTCGTATGGCGGATCGGCCAGCACCAGGTCCACGGGCCGGTCGGCGCCTGCGCCCAACACTGCAGCCACGGCACCACGCCGCAGTGTCGCCCCTTCGACGCCGAGCGACGCGATGTTCTTGGCGATGACGGCGGCGGCCCGATGGTCGGCCTCCACGAACAGCGCCGACGCCGCTCCCCGCGACAGCGCCTCCAGGCCGAGCGCTCCTGACCCCGCGTAGAGGTCGAGCACCGTCGCCCCGGTGAAGTCGATCCGCGCGCTGAGCACGTTGAACAACGATTCGCGCACGCGATCGGTCGTTGGACGGGTTCCGGTGCGCGGCACCGTGATTCGCCTGCCGCCCAGCGTGCCGGCGACGATGCGGGTCAGCTGACCACCACCAGCAGGTCGCCGCCTTCTACCTGTGCCGTCGCCGATACGGCGACGCGGTCGACCTTGCCGGCCTTCGGTGCGGTGATGGCGGCCTCCATCTTCATCGCCTCGATGGTGGCGATGGTTTGTCCGGCCTCGACCTCGTCGCCTGCGGCCACGGCGACGGTGACCACGCCGGCGAACGGCACGGCGACGTGATCGGGATTGGACCGGTCGGCCTTCTCGGCGGTCGGGATCTCGCTGGCGATGCTGCGGTCACGCACCAAGACCGGCCGTAGCTGGCCGTTGAGGATGCACATCACCGTGCGCATACCGCGCTCGTCGGGATCGGAGATGGCCTCCAAGCCGATCAGCAGCTCGACACCGCGCTCCAGCTGCACCCGGTGCTCGTCACCAGGGCGCAACCCATAGAAGAACTGGTTGGCCGACAGGCTCGACGTATCGCCATAGAGTTCGCGATGCGCATCGAATTCCTTTGTCGGGCCGGGGAATAACAGCCGGTTCAGCGCGGCTTGGCGTGTCGGGCCAGCCTGTGCCAGCACAGCCTCGTCGTCCGAGCTGAGCTCCTCGGCAGGTTTAGCCGGCGGCCGGCCGGCGAGGGCCTTGCTCCTAAGCGGTTCCGGCCAACCGCCTGGCGGATCACCAAGCTCGCCACGCAGGAAGCCGATAACCGAGTCGGGAATATCGAAACTTGCTGGGTCCGAAGCGAATTCGTCAGCGCTGAGACCCGCCCCGACCAGGGCGAGCGCAAGGTCGCCGACTACCTTCGACGACGGTGTGACTTTGACCAGCCGACCGAGGATGCGGTCCGCGGCGGCGTAATTAGCCTCGATATCCTCGAACCGGTCGCCGAGCCCGAGTGCGATGGCCTGCTGGCGCAAGTTCGACAGCTGGCCACCGGGGATCTCGTGGTGATACACCCGGCCGGTAGGCGCCGGCAGCCCAGACTCGAAGGACGCGTAGACCTTTCGCAGTGCCTCCCAATACGGCTCCAGGTCGCAAACCGCGGGCAGCGACAACCCGGTGTCGTACTCGGTGTGCGCGGCGGCCGCGACGATAGAGCTCAGCGCGGGCTGGCTGGTGGTGCCCGCCAGCGGCGCCGAAGCGCCGTCGACAGCGCTGGCGCCGGCCTGCCAGGCCGCCAGATAGGTGGCCAGCTGCCCACCCGGGGTGTCGTGGGTATGCACGTGCACCGGCAGGTCGAACCGGCTGCGCAGCGCGCTGATCAACGCACTCGCCGCCTGGGGCCGCAGCAGCCCGGCCATGTCCTTGATCGCCAGCACGTGCGCCCCGGCGTCAATGATCTGCTCGGCCAGTTTCAGGTAATAGTCGAGCGTGTACAGGTTCTCGTTGGGATCGGACAGGTCGCCGGTGTAGCTCATCGCGACTTCGGCTACCGCCGTGCCGGTTTCGCGCACCGCGTCGATCGCCGGCCGCATGGAGTCGACGTTGTTCAGCGCGTCGAAAATGCGATAGATGTCGATGCCGGTCGCCGTCGCCTCCTGGATGAACGCTTCGGTGACGGTTTCCGGGTACGGCGTGTAGCCGACCGTGTTGCGGCCCCGCAGCAGCATCTGCAGGCAGATGTTGGGTACCGCCTCGCGCAGCGCCGCCAGCCGCTCCCACGGGTCTTCCTTCAAGAACCGAAGCGCCACATCGTAAGTCGCGCCGCCCCAGCACTCGATGGACAGCAGCTGCGGCGTCATCCGCGCGATGTAGGGCGCCACAATCAGCAGCCCGGTGGTGCGGACGCGAGTGGCCAGCAGCGACTGATGCGCATCGCGGAACGTCGTGTCCGTGACAGCGACGGACCTGGATTCGCGTAGCCAACGGGCGAATCCCTCCGGCCCCACCTCGGTCAGCAGGTCCTTGCTGCCGCGCGGTGGCGCCGCTTCGAGATCGATCTCCGGCAGTTTGTCCTGCGGGTACACCGCCGACGTTCGGGGCCCGTGCGGCTGGTTGACGGTGACGTCGGCGAGGTAATTGAGGATCTTTGTGCCACGGTCGGCCGGGGTGCGCGCGGTCAGCAGATATGGGCGCTCGTCGATGAACGACGTGGTGACACGCCCGGCGCGGAAGTCAGGATCGTTGACCACCGCCATCAGGAACGGGATATTCGTCGACACTCCGCGCACCCGGAACTCGGCGAGTGCACGGCGGGCACGGGCGACTGCCGAGGAGTAGTCGCGCCCGCGGCAGGTCAGCTTGACCAGCATCGAGTCGAAGTGGGCACTGATTTCGGCGCCCAGATGCGAGCCGCCGTCGAGCCGGATGCCCGCACCCCCTGGCGACCGGTAGCCGGTGATGCGGCCCGTGTCGGGGCGGAAGCCGTTGGCCGGGTCCTCGGTGGTGATCCGGCACTGCATCGCCGCCCCATGCACTTGCAGCGAATCCTGGCTCAGCCCAAGGCCTTCCAGCGTCTCCCCGTCGGCGATGCGCATCTGGCTGGCAACCAGGTCGACGTCGGTGATCTCCTCGGTGACGGTGTGCTCGACCTGGATGCGCGGATTCATCTCGATGAATACGTAGTCGCCGCGCTCGTCGAGCAGAAATTCAACGGTGCCCGCGTAGGTGTAGTTGATCTGACGGGCGAACGCCACCGCATCGGCACAGATCTTCTGCCTCAGTTCCTCAGGCAGGTTCGGCGCCGGGGCCAGTTCGATGACCTTTTGGTGCCGACGCTGCACGCTGCAGTCACGCTCGAACAGGTGCATCACGTTGCCGTGGGTATCGGCCAGGATCTGCACCTCGATGTGGCGCGGGTTGAGCACCGCCTGCTCGAGGTACAGCGTCGGGTCACCGAACGCGGATTCGGCCTCGCGGCTGGCGGCCTCGATCGCGTCGGGCAGCGCTTTGGGATCGGTGACGCGGCGCATGCCGCGGCCGCCGCCGCCCGACACCGCCTTGACGAACAGTGGGAACTGCATCGTCTGCGCCGCGGCCGTCAGCTCGTCAACCGACGCCGACGGCGTCGACGAGTTCAACACCGGCAACCCCGCGGCGCGGGCCGCCGCGATCGCCCGCGACTTATTGCCCGTCAGCTCGAGGATTTCGGCATCGGGACCGATGAACGTGATGCCCGCAGCCGCGCACGCGGCGGCCAGGTCGGGGTTCTCCGAGAGGAAGCCGTAGCCCGGATACACCGCGTCGGCGCCGGCATGCTGCGCGACACGGACGATCTCGCCAACTGACAGGTAGGCGCGGACAGGGTGGCCCTCCTCGCCGATCTGATATGACTCGTCGGCCTTCAGCCTGTGCAGGGAGTTGCGGTCCTCATACGGGTAGACCGCGACCGTCGCGATTCCCATCTCGTAGGCCGCCCGGAAGGCGCGGATGGCGATTTCGCCGCGGTTGGCCACTAAGACTTTCGAGATCACGGCCTACCCTAACCGGTCGCCGTGTGCTGTCTAGATGAGAGTCGACCAGTAGTTCCAAAATCGCACGAGGATCAGCAGAATCACGCCGGTGAACCACAGCGCGACCAGCGACCACCGCCAGGTATGGAGCACACGGGCGGCCGCGTTACCGTGTTGAGGCTGCAGCGCGATCGAGGCCACCACGACCAGCAGTGGGATGGTGACCGCCCACACCACCATGCAGTAGGGGCACAGCGCGCCGATGCGGTAGAGGCTCTGGAAGATCAGCCAGTGCACGAAGACGGTGCCGAGCAGCGTGCCGGTGGCCAAGCCAGCCCAGTACCAGCGCGGCAACCGCACGTTGGCGACGGCAAGCACACCGGTTACCAGAACGACGGTGAAGGACACAATGCCGATGAGCGGGTTGGGAAAGCCAAATGCCGATGCCTGAGGGGTGACCATCACCGAGCCGCAGGACAGCACCGGGTTGATGCTGCAGGACGGCACGTAATCGGGGTTGATGAGAATCTCGATCTTCTCGACCGTCAGAGTGAGCGCTGCAGCCAGTCCGACAACGCCTGCGATGAGCACCCAGACCGCGCTGGCCCTGCCGACCCCGACACCCGGCTTGTCCGCTGCGGCGGCGTCGGTCGGCTCGGCTGGGCTGTGCGCGGTGACTGCTCATGGCGCCGCCGGTGCGGGTGCAGGCGCGGGGGCCGGAGCGCCGGCGTCCAGAGCCGGGCACGTCGCCGACGATCTCCTCGATCTTGGCGATCAGTGCGTCAGGGGTGCTCGGGTTGTAGTCCTCGCCGTTGATGCGGATGGTCGGTGTCGAGTTGACGCCCGTTGCGGCGGCCAGACCCTTCACCATCTCCTCGTATCGGCCGCTGTCGATGCACTCCGGCACACCACCGGCCGCACCGGCCTGGCGAGCGACTTCGGTCAGCCGCGCGTTGTCGGGGAACGGGCCGACGCCCTCAGGTGGCTGCTGAGCGTAGAGAGCGGCGTGGAAGCGGCGGAATGCATCTGTCGATTCGTCGGCCACGCAGTATGCCGCGTTGGCCGAACGCGACGAGTAGCCGTCACCCTGTCGGTCCAGGATGGAGACCATGTAGTAGTCGGCGGCCACGGCCCCGCTGTCGATCAGTTTGCTTACCGTCGGGCCGAACTGCTTCTCGAAGTTGCCGCACGCCGGGCACAGGAAGTCCTCGTAGAGCGACAGCACGGCCTTGGGCTCCGAGGTGCCCTCCTTGGTGATCAGCGTGCCCGACGTCACCCGGATCGCCTTGGCCTCGCCCTCCGCCGGCTTGTCTTGGTTTGCGAACACGGTGAAGTAGAGCACCACAAAGGCCAGGAACAGCACGACGATCGACGTCAGACCGATCTGAATCAACAGATTGCGCTTGCGGTCGGCTGCCCTCAGGTCGTACTTTGCGGTCTTCTTGGAGTTCGTGGCCACGGGTTAAGCGTACCGGCGGGGATTGCGGCTTTTCAGCCTCGGCTCAGATGGGCCCGCATCGCCGAGATCGTCTCCGTGGTGGCGACGGCGCTGCCGCCGCCGAGCGGAAAGAAGGTGGCGAAGCCATGCATCAGCGAACCGAACTCGCGCAGGTCGACGGTGACGCCTGCGGCCCGCATTGCCTCGGCGTACTGGTTGCCCTCATCTCGGAGCGGGTCGAAACCGCCGGTCAGCACCAGGGCGGGCGGCAGGCCGGTCAGGTCGTCGGCCAGCAGCGGCGAGACCTGGGGGTCGGTCGGCTCAATCGATGCCCCGCCCAGATACCTATCGGTGAACCAGTCGATATCACGCTTGGTCAGGAAATAGCCTTCGGCGAACAGCGTGATCGACCGCGTTTCGCCGACGAAGTTCGTGCGTGGGTAGATCAGCAGCTGTAGCGCCGGTAACCGTGTGCCGTTGTTGCGGGCCTGCTGCGAAACCACCGCGGCGAGGTTGCCACCCGCGCTGTCACCGCCGACCGCGATGAGGTCCGCATCAACACCCATGCTTTCCGCATGCTCGAGCGCCCATTGATACGCCGCGAACGCGTCCACTGCCGCGGCGGGCGCCTTGTGCTCGGGCGCCAACCGGTAGTCGACCGACAACACGTGGATGCGGCCGTCGCGGCAGATCAGTCGGCACAGATCGTCGTGGGTCTCGAGATCGCCGATGACCCACCCGCCGCCGTGGAAGAAGACCAGCAGAGGGCCGTCGGCGTGTGCCGGCTTATAGTGCCGGGCCGGGATCGGCCCCGCCGGGCCGGGTATCGAGAGATTGGTCACCGCGGCCACCGGAATGTCCTGTTTGACGCTGGCGGCCAGGATCCGCAGATGGGCCCGCGCAGCGTGGACGTCGTCGCTCGGGACCAGGCCGTCGATGCCCGTCGCACGCTGACCGGCAAGCATCAGCTGCAGCGTGGTGTCCAGAGTGTTGCCGTCGACGGTGACCGACCGGCCTCCGAGCAGCAGGCGTTTGACGGCGTTGGGTATGCGCGGGAGGGCGCGCAGCGTCACTCCGGACGCGGCGTTGACGATCGCATCCCTGACGCGGTTCTGACCGCCGGACGCAGGGTCGTCGGCTGATGGTCCGACGGCTGGCGCCTGTCCTGGCAGACTCTGAGTCATGGCAGCTCCTTTGATTACGCTGAATGACGGTAATTCGATACCCCAGGTGGGACTTGGCGTTTGGCAGACGCCGCCGGAAGACACTGAACGTGCGGTGGCGACCGCGCTGGACGCCGGTTACCGGCATATCGACACTGCCGCGGCGTACGAGAACGAACGCGAGGTGGGCAGGGCGATCGCCGATTCCGATGTGGCCCGCGAAGACGTGTTCCTCGTCACGAAGTTGTGGAATGCCGACCAGGGCTACGACAGCACGCTCGCGGCGTTCGACGCCAGCGTGGCTCGGCTGGGTGTGGACTACCTCGACCTGTACCTCATTCATTGGCCGATGCCGGCAAAGAACACGTTCGTCGAAACCTTCAAGGCCTTCGCCCAACTCCGCGACCAGGCCCGCGTCCGGTCCATCGGCGTCAGCAACTTCGAACCCGAGCACCTGCGGCTGCTGGTGGACGCCACCGGAATTGTTCCCGCCGTCAACCAGGTCGAGCTGCATCCGCTTCTGCAGCAAAAGGAGTTGCGAGAAGCGCACGCTCAGTTGGGAATCGCCACCGATGCCTGGAGTCCGCTTGGCCAGGGTTCACTGCTGACCAACCCCACCGTGACGGCCGTCGCGGAGGCGCACGGGAAAACCGCTGCCCAGGCATTGATTAGGTGGCATATCCAACTCGGCAATATAGTCATCCCGAAGTCGGTGACCCCGGAGAGAATTGTGAGTAACTTCGACGTGTTCGATTTCGAGTTGAGCGAGCAGGAGATGGCGTCTATTTCCTCGCTCGGCGACGGAACACGGCTGGGACCCGATCCACGATCATTCAATTTCACAGGGTAGGTGACATGACGTCGGCGGCTGCGATTCCCACCGTCACTCTCAACGACGAGAACACGATGCCGGTGATCGGCCTCGGCGTCGGCGAGCTGTCGGAATCCGAGACGGAACAGGCGGTGTCCGCGGCGCTGGAGGCCGGCTACCGGCTGATCGACACCGCGGCAGCCTATGGCAACGAGGCCGCGGTCGGCCGCGCGATCGCCGCATCGGGCGTGGCGCGTGAGGAGTTGTTCGTCACGACCAAGCTGGCCACCCCGGATCTTGGCTTCCAGTCCGGGCAGGACGCCCTCAAGGCGAGCATTGAGCGGCTCGGCCTGGACTACGTCGACTTGTACCTGATTCACTGGCCCGCCGGCGAGCAGGGTAAGTACGTCGACAGCTGGGGCGGCATGATGAAGCGCAAGCAGGACGGCGACACCAGGTCCATAGGCGTGGCGAACTTTCACGCCGAGCACCTGTCGAACATCATCGACCTGTCGTTCTTCACCCCCGCGATCAACCAGATCGAGCTGCACCCGCTGCTGAATCAGGCGGAGCTGCGATCGTTCAACGCCGAGCACGGCATCGTCACCGAGGCGTACGGTCCGCTGGGCGTCGGCAGGCTGCTGGACGACCCGACCATCGCCTCGGTCGCGCAGGCGCACGGCAAGACGCCGGCGCAGGTGTTGATCCGGTGGAGCATCCAGCTGGGCAATGTCGTCATTCCCCGTTCGTCGTCGCCGGAACGGATCAAATCCAACCTCGAGGTGTTCGACTTCGAGCTCACGGACGACGAAATGGCGACGTTCGACGGCCTCGACGACGGCACCCGATTCCGGCCCGACCCCGAGACCTACACCGGCACTTAGCTCGTCTGGCACTTAGTTCGCCAGCAGACGCAAAGATCCCGCAAATCGGCGTAGTCGCGGGGATTTTGCGTCTGCTCGCGCGTGGGCCCGGCTCGGCATTACTAGCCGGCCGGGCACGTGGCCGCCGCGTCGCGTAGCACCATCGCCGACGGCGCGTCGACCGGCAGCCCGTAGCCGCGCAGCACCTCGGCGAATTGCACCGCGTACTGACACCAGAACGCCCGGTTGGGCGGCATCCACAACATGGGCTCCTTGTCGCCTTTGTCTTGATTGGCTTGACCCTGAACCGCCAACAGGTTGGCTGGGTCATTGGCGAAACGGATCCGCATTGCGTCGGTCCAATACCGTGCCCCTTGGTCCCATGCGTATGCCAGCGGGACGATGTGTTCGATCTGCACGGCCGCACCGGTCTGGTTGCCGCGCACGAACGCGATGGTGGCGTTGGTGTACGGGTCGTACAGCGTTCCGGTGGCAACGGCGTTGGGGCAACGCTTGATCCACACATACGTCTTGTCGACGAGGTCGCGGTCGAGGATGTCGTTGCGGGTGTCGCAGCCGTTGTGACCACCAGGGGCGGTGTTGTCGTCGGTCCAGCTGTCGCCGAATGCGGTCCTGCGATAGTCGAAACTCCGGATGCGGACGGGTAGCACCGCCACGCCAGAGAGCACGTCCACACCCGGTGCGATCGTGGGGATGTCGGCTTGGGCGACGAATTGCGAGGCGTGGTCACCAGACGAGGCGACGACCTGGTACGCGACCAGCACTGCGACCGCCACCGCAATCGCCAGCCACAGCAGCCGGTTGCGGCTCATGCCTTGTCCAGGTATTCGACGCGGTCGGTATCGGTGAACTGTGCCGCGAGGACCGCCATTCCGGGATCATTGGGGTTCTTCTCGTAGAGCGACTCACAGAACTCGCGCGCCGCCAAGATAACGTCGAGATGCTCCGACAGCGACAAGAACCTCAGTGTGATGGGCCGCCCGGACTGGCTGAGCCCCAACACATCTCCCTCTTTACGTTCCTTGAGATCGAGGTCGGCGAGTTCGAAGCCGTCCAACGTGCCTGCGACGGCCTTCAGCCGCTCCCCCGCCTTGGACCCCTCCGGCAGCTTGGTGGCAAGCAGGCACAGACTCGGGTGCCGGCCGCGACCGATGCGGCCACGCAGCTGGTGCAGCTGGCTGATGCCGAACCGGTCGGCATCCATCACGAACATCACGGTCGCATTCGGCACGTCGACACCAACCTCGATGACCGTGGTGCACACCAGGACATCGATCTGGCCGGCCCGAAACGCGGCCATCACGGCATCCTTCTCATCGCTGGGCAGCCGGCCGTGCATCAGCGCGAGCCGCAACCCCGACAACGGACCGTTCCCCAAGTCGTCGTAGAGCTTGAGCACCGTAGTGGCCGGCGGCCCACCGTCATCCCTGGCTGGTTTGTCGTTCTCGTCGATACGGGAAGCAACGACATAGACCTGGCGGCCGGCACCGACTTCTTCGACGATGCGCGCCCACGCCCTGTCTAGCCATTTGCGCTGCTGCGTAATAAAAATTGTGTTGGTGGTGATGGGCTGACGGCCACGGGGCAGCTCGCGCAGCGTGGACGTCTCCAGGTCGCCGTAGACGGTCAGCGCGACGGTGCGCGGGATCGGGGTGGCTGTCATCACCAGCAGATGTGGCGTGAGACCTTCAGGTGCTTTGGCGCGCAATCGATCCCGTTGTTCGACGCCGAACCGGTGTTGTTCGTCGACGACCACAATGCCGAGCCGCTGGAACTCCACGGCATCCTGCAGCAGCGCATGCGTACCGATGACGATGCCGGCCTCGCCGGCGGCCACCTCGTCGCGCACCTGCCGCTTCTGTTGCGGCGACATCGATCCCGTCAACAGGGCCACCCGCGTCGCGTTGTCGTCGCCGCCGAGCTGACCGGCCATCGCCAACGGGCCGAGGACGTCGCGTACCGACCGCGCATGTTGAGCCGCAAGGACTTCCGTCGGCGCCAACAGGGCGCACTGGTAACCCGCGTCGACCAATTGCAGCATGGCCAGTACAGAGACGATGGTCTTGCCCGAGCCCACCTCGCCCTGCAGCATGCGGTTCATCGGCCGGCTCGCTGCCAGCTCGGTGGACAGCACCTCGAGCACTTCCTCTTGGCCCGTGGTCAATTCGAACGGCAGCTGCCGGTTAAGCGCCGCGGCAAGTCCGTCGTCCCTGCGCGGCGCGACCGGCCCGGTTTCGCTTAATTCACCGTACCTGCGCGCGACCAGCCCCCATTGCAGCCCGACGGCCTCGTCGATGGTCAGCCGGTCACGGGCGCGATCACGCTCAAACTGGTTCTCGGCGAGGTGAATGGTCCGCAGCGCTTCATCTTCGGAGATTAAATCACGTTGGCGCAGAAATGATTCCGGCAACGGTTCCTCGATGGGATCGAGCACGTCGAGTACTTGACGCACACACGCGTAGATGTCCCAGCTCTGCACCTTGGCGTTGGCGGGGTAGATGGGGAAGAACTCCCGTTCGAACACCGACAACAGCTCCTCGTCGGTTGCCCCCGATGTCGTCGCGATGGTCTTGAGTGACTTGGTTCCGATCTTCTTACCGCTCGGCGACTCGAGCACGAGGAATGCCGGATGGGTCAACTGAAGTGTGCCCCTGAAGTATCCGACTTCTCCGGAGAGCATAAGTCGGGTGCCCTCGGGCAACTTGTCGATCATCCAGTCAGCGTTGAAGAACGTGGCGGTGACCTTCGGCCGACGGCTCCCAAGGGTGACGCGCAAGTACTTTCGCTTCCGCATTCTCTTGGTTTTCTTGTCGAACTGCGGCTTCATATCGCCGGGCGTGGCTTCGGTGATTTCGTCGACAAACGTGACGTGCTGGCCCTCTTCGAGGTCGAGGCCCTCGCCTTCACCGCGCATCGTCATGCCGTCGCTGTACTTGCGCGGGTAGTGCCGCAGCAGGTCGTTGACGGTGCGAATGCCGAAGTTCTCGTCGAGCTTCGTGGCGTTCTTTGCGCCGATTACGTAAACGAGCCCGTCGGTCAGCGCAACCACGGCTACTCGACCCCGATCAGCAGTGCATCGCCGCGGTGGGCGGTGTGGTACGTCACCAGCTCGGCGCCGAGGTGCTCGCGGTGGACATGCTCCTGCAGCGCTTCGCCCACGCTGGGATCGACACCTACGCCGGTGAGCACGGTGACCAGCTCGCCGCCCGCGGCCAGCAGCAGGTCGATCAGGCCGGCCGCGGCGGCGGTGACGTCGCCGCCGACGATCAGCACCTCGTCGCCCGCGATGCCCAATCCGTCGCCCGGCTTACAGGTGCCGGCCCAGGTCAGCGCCTCCTCGGTGGCGACCCGCACCGAGCCGTGCCGGGCGCCCGCCGCGGCGCGGGCCATTGTGTAGCCGTCGTCGACCGCCTGCCGCCCTGCATCGTGCACGGCGAGGGCGGCCAGCCCCTGCACCATCGACCCGGCGGGCACCGGCACCACGTCGATGCCCCAGCCGATCGCGGCCGTGCATCCCGCGACGAGTTCTTCGGCGGCAACGTAGCCGTTCGGCAGCACCATGATCTGCGCAGCGCCGGCATTGACGAGCGCGTGCAGGAGTTGTTTTGCGCTGACCGGCGAGTCAGCATCGGGCCGGAGCACGTGCGCGCCCTCACCTGCGAACAGTTCCTCCGCGCCGTCACCGTCGACGACCGCCAGCACCGCCCGTTCGCGGCTCCACCCGCCGGTCGGACGCGCGCCGGCGGCTCCGGTGAGCGACGTGATCTGAATGCGGCTGGGCGTGCCGACATCGAGCGCCGCCTCGACCGCACCACCGGCGTCATCGGCGTGCAGGTGCACCGAATAGTGGCCCGCGCCGTCGGCCGACGCCGCGATGGCCACCGATTCACCCAGCTGGTCCAGGCGTTGGCGCAGCTTCTCGACGCCGTCGGGGTCACAACCGCTGAGCAGGTACATCACCTCGAACTGCGGCGCGGCTGAGGTGCTCGTGTCGACCGCGACCTGCGGCGGCGACGGCAGGTACTCGTGCCGGTGCGGAGCGTGCCCGCCCAGGGTCGTGCTCATCGCGTCCAGCAGTACCAGTAGACCGCGGCCTCCGGCGTCCACCACGCCGGCCTCGGCCAGCACGTCGAGCTGCTCGGTGGTCTTGTCCAGCGCGACGGCGGCGGCATCGGCGGCGGCGAAGACCACATCGGCCAGGTCCGCGCCGTCGGCGGCGGTGTGCTCGGCGGCGAGCGCCGCATCTTGCAGCACCGAGACGATCGTGCCAGGCACCGATTCGCCCATCGACGTGACGACCAGGCCGATGGCGTGACGCAAAGCGGCCCCGAAGACGGGTCCGTCGATTTCGGATACGGCCTGGCCCCGGTCGGCGGTCGCGGCCGCCGTGACGTCGGCGAGCCCGCGCAGAATCTGCGACAGGATGACGCCCGAGTTGCCGCGTGCGCCGTGCAACGCGCCGCCGGCCAGCGCGGCGGCCACCTGGGCAACGTCGTCCGTGCCGGACTGCGCGTCGGCCTGCGCCCACGCCGAACGCATCGTGAACAGCATGTTTGTCCCGGTGTCAGCATCCGCAACCGGGAACACGTTGAGCCGATTGATCTCGTCGGTATGGGAAATCAGGTCGCCGACCGCGGTATGGGCCCAGTCCCGCAAGGCGGAGGCGTCGAGGCGCCGAGCCGACATCCCCACCTCCAACCGCTAAGCCGCCGTGGGCGCCAGCCTAGTCAGTGGTGGCGACATCCCTGACGACAATATTGACCCCGGTGGATCGCATTTTGGCGATCCCTTCGCCGGCCGGTATCCTGGTCAGGTTGTCGGGTCGACCCGTCGCCGGTATCCGGCGAAACGAACCCAGACCCCCAAGTATTGATCCGAGGAGTTCTACATATGGCTGCCGTGTGCGATATCTGCGGGAAGGGCCCCGGCTTCGGCAAGTCGGTGTCGCACTCCCATCGCCGGACCAGCCGCCGGTGGGATCCGAACATCCAGACCGTGCGCGCCGTGACTCACCCCGGCGGCAATAAGAAGCGCATCAACGTGTGCACGTCATGCATCAAGGCGGGCAAGGTCTCGCGCGGATGAGCGCTAAAGCCAAGACCAGCACGCACAGCTAGCGTTTAGCTGGCAAATGGGCGGGGTAACTCGGCCCACATGACGATTCGCCGCATTTTCCCCAATTCCGCTCTGTTCGCACTCGCCGCCGGAGTCGCGGCAGGTTCGCTGGCGACCGGATGTGGGGGCGATGATTCCGATACGGAAACGACGACCACGACGACCACCACCACCACCACGACTGAGGAAACAACCACGACTCCGCCGACATCCGTCACGGTGTCGCCGGAGCTGCCGACGACGACGGCCCCCGGCGGAGATGGCTCGGTTACCATCCCGGTCCCGGACATCCCGTCGCCGCCGGCCATCCCCTCGCCGCCCGCGATCCCGTCTCCCCCGGCGATCCCATCCCCGCCGCCGATCCCCTCTCCCTGATCCGGCTGTCAGGGCAGCCGCCAGTCGATTGGCTCGGCGCCCATCTTCTCCAGCAGTTCGTTCGCGCGGCTGAACGGTCGCGAGCCGAAGAATCCCCGCGACGCCGACAACGGCGACGGATGCGGTGACTCGATCGCCACGCAGTCGCTACCTACCAGCATCGGTTTGAGCGTGGACGCGTCCCGGCCCCACAACACCGCCACCATCGGCTGCTCCCTGGCCACCAGCGCCCGGATCGCACACTCGGTCACCGCCTCCCAGCCCTTGCCACGGTGCGATGCCGGGTTGCCGGGCCGCACGGTGAGCACCCTGTTCAGCAGCATCACCCCGCGCTCGGCCCACGGGCCCAGGTCGCCGTTGGCTGGTGCGGGGTGACCGAGATCCTTGCCGTACTCGGTGAAGATGTTCTCCAGGCTGCGGGGCAGCGGCCGCACATCGGCCGCCACCGAAAAGCTCAGGCCCACCGCGTGGCCCGGGGTCGGATACGGGTCCTGCCCGACGATGAGGACCCGGACCCGCTCGAACGGGAAAGTGAAGGCGCGCAACACGTTCGGACCAGCGGGCAGGTATCGGTGACCCGCGGCGAGTTCAGCCCGGAGGAACTCGCCCATCTTGGCGACCTGCGGGCCGACGGGTTCCAGTGCGCGGGCCCAGCCCTCGTCGACGAGTTCATTCAGCGGACGTGCTGTCACGAAAGGCAACCTAGCGTGCGCGGTTGGTCAGAATGACTGCCAACCCCTGTCTCCTTCCCATTCGGCCCCGTCCACCAGCACGCGTGGCGGGCCGTCGAGCACCCGGCCGATCACTCGCCAGCCCTCGGGCGGCGAACCGGGAAACGTCGCCACCAGTGCATGGTCTTCGCCACCGCCGAGCACCCATTCCAGCGCGTCGGCGCCCACCACGCCGGCAGCGCCGGCGACTGCGTCCCGGTCTGCCACCAGGGCGGCGGTGAGCACGTCGACACCGACTCCGGATGCCTGCGCGATATGACCGACGTCGGCGAGCAGCCCATCAGAGACGTCCGTCATGGCGGTGGCACCGGCATCGGCGGCCACCCTGCCCTGCCCGTACGGAGGTTCAGGCACCAGATGGCGACGACGAAGCTCGGCAAACTGGCGAACATCGCTGTGCCACAATGCATATCCGGCAGCCGAGCGACCAAGGTCACCGGTGACGGCCAATGTGTCGCCGGGCCGGGCGCCGCTGCGAAGCACCGGTTCACGACCGTCCAGGTCGCCCAGGACAGTCACGGAAATCACCCACTGTGGGGCGCTCACCAGATCACCGCCCACGATGCCTGCGCCGAGCAGCCTGGCCTCGTGCCACATGCCGTCGGCCAACTCCAGCGCCCGCTCCGTCGGCGTGTTCCCCGGCGCGCCGAATGCCACGACAAAAGCGGTCGCCCGGGCGCCCATCGCCTCGATGTCGGCGGCGTTCTGCGCGATGGCCTTACGGCCGATGTCGTGTGGTGTGGACCAGTCCAGGCGGAAGTGCCTGCCTTCGGCGAGCATGTCGGTGGACACCACCGCCTTGCCGTCGCGCGCGAACACGACCGCGGCGTCGTCACCGGGTCCCAGCGCCACTGCCGCCGGCTGATCACGGTAGGCCACCAGTCGGTCGATCACGGCGAACTCGCCCACCCCCGCGAGTGTCTCGGCGGCCTCGTCGCTCGCCATGTCACCTCCCCCCGGGCTGCGGTACGTTTGGGCCCTGCGGCGTGGAGTCTATGCAGCGAGACGGAGGGATTGCGGGTGGTCGAGGCTTTCATGCTGATCCAGACCGAGGTGGGCCGCGCCGAGGTCATCGCCAAACAACTCGCCGCGCTTCCCGGTGTCTTGTCGTCCGAGTACGTGACCGGCCCGTACGACGTGGTGGTGCGCATCGGAGCGGACACCCTGGACGACCTGCAGGACAACGTGGTGTCCAGCGTGCAGCAGGTCACCGGCATCACCCGCACGCTGACCTGCCCGATCGCCAACGGAGTGCGGCCCTAAGGTTTCCGCTGTGGATTTCGACGCCCGCGACGGCCCGCCGCGGGCACTGCTGCTCGCGGCGATCGTGGTGGCCGCCGGTGCGATCATCGCGATCCTGGCCTTCGCGGCGCTGCGGCAGAGCCCGCCCGAGCAAGAACGGGTTGCGATCGCGTCGGCGCCGGCTCCGCGAGCGAACAGCGCGGAGTGCCGCACGCTCGGCGAAGCGCTGCCGGCTCAATTGGGTGACTACCGTCGCGCACCCGCGGCCGAACCCGCGCCCGCTGGCGCGGCGGCGTGGCAGTCAGACCCGGCCAGCGAGCCCGTCATTCTGCGTTGCGGGGTGGACCGCCCGATCGAGTTCGTCGTCGGCTCCCCCATTCAGGTCGTCGACGCTATCCAATGGTTCGAGGTCGCGGATCAAGGCCGCAGCACGTGGTTCGTCGTTGACCGTCCGGTGTACGTCGCGCTGACCTTGCCGCATGGCTCGGGGCCGACGCCGATCCAGGAGATCTCCGAAGTGATCGCAAAGACATTGTCCGCCAAGCCCGTTGACCCAGCTCCGGTGCGTTGACTCTGCGCTGAATCCGCCTCGCCTTATTGCGCCCTGTGCGCAGAGTCAATTCAGCTGTTGAGCGTCTAACGCAGGCCCGTGCCGCGCTTGAGCGCCGTTTCCACCATGGTGGCCAACAAAGTTGGGTAGTCCACGCCGCTGGCCGCCCACATCCGCGGGTACATGGAGATGGTGGTGAAGCCGGGCATGGTGTTGATCTCGTTGACGACCGGCCCGTTCTCGGTGAGGAAGAAGTCGACGCGGGCAAGGCCCTGACAGTCGATCGCGCGAAACGCCCGGATGGCCAACTGGCGCACCGTATCCGCGACGTCGTCGTCGATCTTGGCGGGCACATCGAGTTCGGCCGCGTCCTCGAGATACTTGGTGGCGAAGTCGTAGAACGCATCCTCGTTTCCCCGCACACCGGCCACCCGGATTTCACCGACGGTGCTGGCTTCGACCCGGCCGTCGGGGAATTCCAGGACGCCACACTCCAATTCGCGTCCTGGCACCGCCGCCTCGACGATCACCTTCGGATCATGACGTCGAGCCTGGGCGATCGCCTCGGGCAGCTGATCCCAGGCCGTCACCCGGCTCACCCCGATAGACGATCCGCCTCGCGCGGGCTTGACGAACACCGGCAGGCCGAGGCGTTCGCGGTCCTCGAGTTCCACCGTGTCCTGGTGCGGCCGCAGCACGACTTGGTCACCGATCGGCAGGCCCTCGGCGGCAAGCAGCTTCTTGGTGAACTCCTTGTCCATACCGGCCGCGCTGGCCAGTACGCCGGCTCCGACGTAGGGCACGCCGGCCAGCTCGAGCAGTCCCTGGATGGTGCCGTCCTCGCCATACGGACCGTGCAGCACCGGAAAGACGACGTCGACCGCGGCCAGAAGCTGCCCAGCTCCTTGGCCAAGCGACAGCAGTTCGCCGCGGCGCCCCGGGTCGGCGGGCAAGGCCAGCGCCGTGCCCGACGTTCCGGTCACCTCGGGCAGCCGGCCGTCGGTGATCGCGAGGGCGTCCGGCTGGGCATCGGTCAGCACCCAGGACCCGCCGGGAGTGATACCCACCGCCACTACCTCGAAGCGCTCAGGGTCGAGGTTGCGCAGGATGCTGCCTGCGGAAACACACGAAATCGCGTGCTCGGAGCTGCGTCCGCCGTAGACGACGGCGACACGGACGCGGCCGGCGGAGCCGGGTTCGTTGCGGGCAGTCACAACCTAGAGAGGCTACCGTCCGAGCGCCAAGCTGCACGCCGCAGCGCCACTGCCTGGGCTTCTATCCCAAAGCCTGCTCGATATCGGCGATCAAGTCGTCGGTGTCCTCTATACCCAGCGAGATGCGCGCGAAGCCGTCGCTGACCGGGTCGCCCCACCGCGCGCGGCGGTCGACAGAGGTGTGGATGCCGCCGAAGCTGGTCGACGCGATCAGCAGTGCACTGCGATCCACCAGCGCGTGAACCGCCTCGCCGTTTTCGAGTTCCACGGCGACCAGTCCGCCGAACCGCTTCATCTGCAGGGTCGCGACCTGATGCGATGGATCGTCGGGCAGACCGGGATAGCGCACGGATCGCACCGCCGGATGGGCACGCAGCATCACCGCCAGCGCCTGGGCGTTGTGGCACTGCCGTTCGAACCGCAGGCCGGCGCTGCCGAGGCTGCGCAGTACCAGCCACGCCTCGAAGGCGCCAAGGATCGGCCCGGCCAGCAGGCGGTCCCGTTCCACCGCCGCCATCAGATCGGCGTGACTGCCTGCCACGTAGCCCGCGACCAGATCGCTGTGTCCCGACAGGGCCTTGGTGGCGCTTGCCACCACGAGGTCGGCACCCAGCGACAACGGCTGCTGACCCAACGGTGTCGCAGCGGTGTTGTCGACGACGAGGATGGCGCCGCGGCGGCGGCAGTCCATCGCCAGCCCGTGCAGGTCGACGACGTCCAGCCCGGGATTGGCGGGGGTTTCTGCGAGCACCACGTCGGCGTCCGACGCCGCTGCACACATTTCGGCGGTGCTGGCTTCGACGACCGTCACCCCTTGTGGCGCAAGATATTCCACCGCGTATCGTCGCACCTGGTAGTAACCGTCGGCGGGCACCACGAGCTTCTTGCCCGGCTTCGCCAGCACCCGCAGCGCCGATGTGATCGCGGCCATGCCCGACCCGAACGTCAACGCCGTCGCGGCTCCTTCTAGTTCCGCCAGCGCCGACTCCAGTTGGCGCCAGGTTGGATTCGAGCTGCGGCCATAACTATCCTGCGGCTCCGTCTCATCGGGCGAGAGGTGATAGGTCGACGCCGGAACAGGCATCGGCGCGACGGGTTGGCCCGGGATAGCTTCTGAGCCAACCGCTTTCACACTGCGAGTGGAGTCGCCGTACTGGCCGTCCATCTCCTCACTCCGACTTGGTTCTGCGCCCGAGCAGCAGCGCGACAGCCTCGTCGACCGATAGACCCCTGTGGCACACCCGATGCACGGCGTCCGTCAGCGGCATTTCGACGTCGTAACTGGCGGCCAGCGCCAGCACCGATTCGCACGACGAGACGCCTTCGGCGATGTGGCCGCCCGCTTCGCGCAGCGCCGATTCCATGGTGCCACCCCTGCCGAGCCGTACTCCGAAAGAGCGATTGCGGGACCGCGGCGACGTGCAGGTGGCCACCAGGTCGCCGACGCCCGCGAGCCCGGCCAATGTGGCGGGCTTGGCGCCCAACGCGATTCCGAGCCGCATGATCTCGGCCAGCCCGCGGGTGATGATGGCGGCCGCGGTGTTCTCCCCCAGCCCGACTCCTGCCGCCATGCCGCTGGCCAATGCGATGACGTTCTTGCAGGCACCGCCGACCTCGGCGCCGATGACGTCGGCGTTGGTGTACGGCCGCAAGTAGCCGGTGGAGAGCGCGCGCTGCAAGGTCACGGCCCGGCCGGAATCGCTGCATGCGACGACGGTGGCGGCCGGTTGTTCGTCGACGATCTCGCTGGCGAGATTCGGACCGGTGACCACGGCGACGCGCGACGGATCGGCCGAGGTGACTTGCACGACGACCTGGCTCATCCGCATCAACGTGTCCAGCTCGATGCCCTTGGCCAAGCTGACCAGCGTGACGTCGTTGCCGATCAGGCTCGCCCACCGTTCGAGATTGGCACGCAACGTCTGCGACGGCACCGCAAGCAGCACCGTGCAGGCACCGGCCAGCGCCTCGACCGGATCACTGGTCGCGCGGATTGACTTCGGCAGCTCGGCGTCGCCGAGGTAGCCGGTGTTGCGATGGGTGTCGTTGATCTCATCGGCCAGCTCCCGGCGGCGGGCCCACAACGCGACGTCGCTGCCCGAATCCGCCAGGACCTTGGCCAATGCCGTCCCCCACGCACCGGCCCCCATCACCGCCGCCTCGACCACGGCTTAACCCTAGCGCGGTCGCCGGTGCTGGCAGGATGGCGATCATGAGCGGCACCGCTGATGTGGGGCTGGTGATCGCCGTGAAAAGGCTCGCCGCCGCCAAGACCAGGCTGGCGCCGGTCTTCTCCTCTGCCACGCGCGAAAGCGTGGTGCTGGCCATGCTCATGGACACCATCTCGGCCGCATCGGCCGTCTCGGCACTCAGTGCGGTCACCGTCGTCACTCCCGATGACGATGCCGCCGCAGCAGCACGCCGGCTCGGCGCACGTGTGCTTGTCGACCCGACACCGCAGGGCCATCGCAACCCGTTGAACAATGCCATCGCCGCCGCCGAGGCGTCCGTGCGCGAAGAGACGCCGAATATCGTTGCGCTGCAGGGCGATCTGCCCGCGCTTCAACCACAGGAACTGGCCGAAGCGATCGCGGCCGCCCGGGAATACCGACGCAGCTTCGTCGGCGACCGGCATGGCACCGGCACGTCGGCACTGTTCGCGTTCGGCGTCGCGCTCGACCCACAGTTCGGCCCTGATTCGGCGCAGCGCCATCGGCATTCGGGGGCCATCGAACTGACCGGCGCATGGCCCGGGCTGCGGTGCGACATCGATACACCCGACGACCTGCTGGTCGCGCGCCGCCTGGGTGTCGGCATGGCAACGGCGCAGGCAATCGGGCGGCCCAGGTGAACAGCTGACGACGGGATAGCCGCACGCGGTAGCAGGACAGCTGGTCGATAGGGAATCATCAGAGGGATGACGGAAGCCGAAGCCCAGATCCGACCCGACGAAACCGAGTTGGCGCCTGTTAGGCCACCGGGGGCAGGCGATTCGGCGCCCGAGGCGCCGCCCGCCGCGACGTCACCCGCGATCGACAACGCATTGCCTGAGGATCGTTACCTCAACCGCGAGCTGAGCTGGCTCGAATTCAATGCGCGGGTGCTCGCTCTTGCCGCCGACACGTCCCTGCCGCTGCTGGAGCGGGCGAAATTCCTGGCGATCTTCGCGTCGAACCTCGACGAGTTCTATATGGTGCGCGTCGCGGGTCTGAAGCGTCGCGACGAGATGGGCCTGTCGGTGCGATCGGCCGACGGATTGTCGCCGCGAGAGCAGTTGCGCCGGATCAGCGAGCGCACTCAGCAGATCGCCAGCCGGCATGCGCATGTGTTCCTCGACTCGGTGCGCCCGGCGCTGGCCGATGAAGGCATCGTGATCGTGACGTGGGCCGAGCTCGACGATGACGAGCGCACGCGGCTGTCGACGTACTTCCACGAGCAAGTGTTCCCGGTTTTGACCCCGTTGGCGGTCGACCCGGCACACCCGTTCCCGTTCGTGAGCGGGCTTAGCCTGAACCTCGCGATCACCGTCAAGCATCCCGACGACGGTGGACAACACTTCGCCCGAATCAAGGTGCCCGACAATGTCGATCGCTTCGTCGAGCTGAGCCCCCGCGAAGGCACGTCTGACGTGGTGCGGTTCCTGCCGATGGAGGAGCTGATCGCCGCGTTCCTGCCGGTGCTTTTCCCAGGCATGGAAATCGTCGAGCACCACGCGTTCCGCATTACCCGTAACGCGGATTTCGAAGTGGAAGAGGACCGCGACGAAGACCTGCTGCAGGCGCTCGAGCGGGAATTGGCGCGCAGGCGGTTCGGCTCCCCCGTTCGTCTGGAAGTTTCCGACGACATGACAGAGAGCATGTTGGAGCTGCTGCTGCGTGAACTCGATGTCGATCCCGGTGATGTCATCGACGTGCCCGGGCTGCTGGACCTCACGTCGCTGTGGCAGATCTACAAGGTTGACCGGCCGGCGCTGAAGGATCCGCCCTTCGTGCCAGCGACGCCACCGGCGTTCGGCGAGCGGGAAACACCCAAGAGCATCTTCTCGACGTTGCGTGATGGGGATGTTCTCGTGCACCACCCATACGATTCGTTTTCCACCACGGTGCAACGATTCATCGAACAGGCCGCCGCCGATCCCAACGTGCTGGCGATCAAGCAGACGCTGTATCGCACCTCCGGCGATTCACCGATCGTCAGAGCGCTCATCGATGCCGCCGCTGCCGGCAAGCAGGTCGTCGCGCTCGTCGAAATCAAAGCCCGCTTCGACGAGCAGGCCAACATCAAATGGGCCCGCGCATTGGAACGAGCCGGCGTGCACGTCGTCTACGGCCTGATCGGGTTGAAGACGCACTGCAAGACGTGTCTGGTGGTGCGCCGCGAGGGCTCGATGATCCGGCGCTACTGCCACGTCGGCACCGGCAACTACAACCCAAAGACCGCGCGGCTGTACGAAGACATCGGCCTGCTGACCGCCGCACCAGACATCGGCGCCGACCTCACCGATCTGTTCAACTCGCTGACCGGTTATTCGCGCAAGCACACCTACCGCAACCTTCTGGTGGCGCCGCATGGCGTGCGGAGGGGCATCGTCGAACGCATCGAGCGCGAGATCGCGGCCAATCGTGACGGCGCCGACGGCGGGATCCGGTTGAAGGCCAACGCGTTGGTGGACGAGCAGGTGATCGACGCGCTGTATAGAGCGTCTCAGGCCGGCGTCCGTGTCGAGGTGGTGGTGCGGGGCATCTGCGCGCTGCGGCCGGGTGCGCCCGGCTACTCAGAGAACATCGTCGTGCGCTCGATTCTCGGCCGGTTTCTTGAGCACTCGCGGATTATTCATTTCCGCGCCATCGACGAGTTCTGGATCGGCAGCGCCGACATGATGCATCGTAATCTCGACCGACGGGTCGAAGTGATGGCTCAGGTAAAGGATCCGAGACTGACCGCGCAGATGAACGACCTCTTCGAGTCCGCGATGGACCCCGCGACCCGATGCTGGGAGTTGGGCGTCGACGGTCACTGGACGGCGTCGCCGCAAGAAGGCCACACCGTTCGCGACCATCAGGTGTTGATGATGGAACGCCACAGGCATCCGTGAGACTTGTCGGGTGTAACGGGGCTCGCCCTCGGGCCCGGATGACCTGCGGGAGTTGAGGTGCCGAAGGAGATCCCGCCAGTCGCGGTGCCTGCGAGCAAGGCCGTACTTGCCGCGGGCGCGGTGCTGTGGCGACCCAACGGCGACCCTGCCGCGCCGGAGATCGCAATCATCCACCGTCCGCGCTACGACGATTGGTCCCTGCCCAAGGGCAAGGTCAATCCCGGCGAGACCGAACCCGTCACCGCCGTGCGTGAAGTCTGCGAGGAGACCGGTTACACATCGCACCTCGGCCGGCGACTAACCGCGGTCAGCTATCCGGTGGAGCAGGGCATCAAGAAGGTGCGGTACTGGGCGGCGCGCTGTGTCGACGGCGCCTTCACTCCCAACGCCGAAGTCGACGAGCTGAAATGGCTGCCCATCGGCGAAGCGGTGACGCAACTCGGCTACCCGCACGACCGAAAAGTGTTACGCCACTTCGCCAAAGGACCCGTCGACACGCAGACGGTGCTGATCGTGCGGCACGGCACGGCAGGAAGCAAATCGCGCTACAAGGGCGACGACCGAAAGCGCCCGTTGGACAAGCACGGCCGTGCGCAGGCCGAGTCACTCGTCGGGCAACTGCTCGCGTTCGGCGCCAACGAGCTGTATGCGGCCGACCGGGTGCGCTGCCATCAGACACTGGAACCGTTGGCCGAGGAAATCGGCGTGACGACCCACAACGAGCCGGCGTTGACCGAGGAAGCATACCCGGAGAACCGCAAGGCGGCCCGGCACCGCGTCCTCGAGATCGCCGCAGCCGGTGGCACGCCGGTGATCTGCACGCAGGGCAAGGTGATTCCCGACCTGATCGCGTGGTGGTGCGAGCGCGACGGTGCACGCCCGGACAAGTCGCGCAACCGCAAGGGCAGCACCTGGGTGATGTCGTTGGCCGACGGGAGAGTGGTGGCCGCCGACCACATCGGCAGTCCGTTGGCCGCCAAGAAGTAACCCTCTGACAAGTCCCGACCGTCGGACCGACGTCGATCGTAAAGGCCGAAGCGGCCTAGCCGATCTCGCGACACACAGGCGCGCCGTGGGTCTCGATGACCCACGGCGTACCCGATGCCGAACCTACTTGCGGCCGCGCTTGGCCGGCGCCTTGCGGGCCGGCGCCTTGCGGGCAGTCTTCTTGGCGGCGGCCTTCTTGACTGCGGCCTTCGTCACGGCCTTCTTGACTGCGGCCTTCTTCACGGCCTTCTTGACTGCCTTCTTCGCGGCGGCCTTTCTGACGGTCTTCTTGGCGGCGACCGTCCTGGCTGCCTTCTTGCCTGCGGCCTTCCTGACCGCCTTCTTGGCGGCGACCGTCCTCGCCGCCTTCTTGGCAGCAGCCTTCCTGACGGTCTTCTTGACTGCCGCCTTCTTGACGGCCTTCCGGGCAGTGCCCGCTGTTACGCCACGCTTCACTGCTGGTCCTTCCGCCGGGAGGCGCTGTGCGCCAGAGACAACCGCTTTGAACTGAGCGCCGGGACGAAATGCCGGCACGGAGGTGGGCTTAACTTTCACCGTCTCGCCGGTGCGCGGATTTCGCGCGACCCGGGCTGCACGACGGCGCTGCTCGAAAACGCCGAAACCTGTAATGGTGACGCTGTCACCCTTATGCACCGCGCGCACGATGGTGTCGACGACGTTCTCCACCGCCGCGGTTGCTTGCCGACGATCCGAGCCCAATTTCTCCGTGAGTACGTCGATGAGCTCCGCTTTGTTCATGCAAAACCTCCGAAACCAGTGGTCCTTCTTGGACCGACTAGAGGACACGGTAAACCCAATGGCCACTGATTTCCAAGAGCCACGCGCAATTTCAGGCGTAGCTGGCGAACATTTCGGCAATCCGCTTGCCCCCCTTGGCCTCCTGTCGGGAGGCCGGAAACCGGGTTGGAGGGCGGCGATTTCGGGTTGCCGCGAGCCATTCGTCAGGCCGGCATAGTGCGCGGTTTCCAGTCCGGCCGACTCGCCTCGTAGGACTTGA
Organism: uncultured Actinomycetota bacterium; assembly: GCA_963715885.1. GTDB lineage: Bacteria > Actinomycetota > Actinomycetes > Mycobacteriales > Mycobacteriaceae > Mycobacterium. Next base: position 373,251 of record CAVQSK010000030.1, on the reverse strand, counting down.
TCTGATCGAGTTTCCGCAGCGTAAGGCCTATATCGTCGAGTCCTTCAAGCAGTCGCCAGGCGGTGTAATCGTCAATCGTGAACGGCACCATGACCGTTCCCGCGACGATATTCCGATCTTGAAGATTCACAGTGATTTCCATCCCCGGATGCTGCTCGATGAGCTTCCAAAGAAGTTCCACATCATCTTGAGTGACTTCGGCCGCCAAGAGGCCCGCCTTGCCCGCATTGCCGCGAAAAATGTCGGCGAACCGGGATGAGATAACCACCCGGAAGCCGAAGTCCATCAGCGCCCAGACGGCGTGTTCGCGCGACGAACCGGTGCCGAAATCCGGCCCGGCGACCAAAACCGATCCGTTGTCGAACGGGCTCAGATTCAGAACGAAGCCTGGGTCGGCGCGCCAGGCCGCGAACAGTCCATCCTCGAAACCTGTTCGGGTGACCCGCTTCAAATAGACCGCAGGAATGATTTGGTCGGTGTCGACATTCGACCGGCGCAGCGGCACGCCGATGCCGGTGTGGGTGCGGAAGGCTTCCATGACGTTCTCCAGTCAGTGAGTCAGATCGGTGGGCGAGGACAGCGTGCCGCGCACCGCGGTGGCGGCTGCGACGGCCGGCGACACCAAATGCGTGCGGCCGCCCTTGCCCTGCCTGCCCTCGAAGTTGCGGTTGGAGGTCGACGCGCAGCGTTGGCCGGGCGACAGTTGGTCGGGGTTCATACCGAGGCACATCGAGCAGCCGGCTTGGCGCCACTCCGCACCGGCGGCGGTGAAGATCTCGCCGAGGCCCTCGGATTCGGCCTGCGCGCGCACCCGCATCGATCCGGGCACGATGAGCATCCGCACACCACCGGCGACCTTGCGGCCGCGCAGGACGTCGGCGACCACCCGCAGATCTTCGATCCGGCCGTTGGTGCACGAGCCAACGAAAACGGTGTCGACGGTGATGTCGCGCATCGCAGTCCCAGGCCGAAGATCCATGTACGCCAACGCTTTTTCGGCCGATTGCCGTTGCGCGTCGTCGAACATGAACTCCGGGTCGGGCACCGATCCCGACAGCGGCACGCCCTGCCCGGGATTGGTCCCCCACGTGACGAACGGGCTCAGCGTCGAGGCGTCGATGTGGACCTCGGTGTCGAATTCCGCGCCCTCGTCGGTGCGCAGCCGGCTCCACGCCGCGACTGCCGCATCCCAGTCGGCGCCCTGCGGTGCGTGCGGACGCCCGCGAAGGAATTCGAATGTGGTGTCGTCGGGCGCGACCATTCCGGCACGGGCACCGGCTTCGATGCTCATGTTGCAGATCGTCATCCGGCCCTCCATCGACAGCGATTCGATGGCGCTGCCGCGGTATTCGATGACGTGGCCCTGGCCTCCGCCGGTGCCGATCTTCGCGATCACCGCCAGGATGATGTCCTTCGCGCTGACTCCCGGCGGCAGCAGACCGTCCACGTTGACCGCCATCGTGCGAAACGGCGGCAGCGGCAGGGTCTGCGTGGCGAGCACGTGCTCGACCTCCGAAGTACCGATGCCCATCGCCAACGCCCCGAACGCACCGTGTGTGGAGGTGTGGCTGTCACCGCAGACGACCGTCATGCCGGGCTGGGTCAGTCCCAATTGCGGTCCGATGATGTGGACGATGCCTTGTTCGGCGTCGCCCATCGAATGCAGCCGGATGCCGAACTCTTCACAGTTGCGGCGCAGCGTCTCCACTTGGGTGCGCGACACCGGGTCGGCGATCGGCTTGTCGATGTCGACCGTCGGCACGTTGTGGTCCTCGGTGGCGATGGTCAGATCGGGTCGGCGGACCGTGCGCCCGTTCAGCCGCAGCCCGTCGAAAGCCTGCGGGCTGGTGACCTCGTGCACGAGGTGGAGATCGATGTAGATCAGGTCGGGCTCGCGTGCCGCGCCGTCACCGGCGCCAAAGGCGACGACGTGGTCGCTCCAGACTTTCTCGGCCATGGTGCGTGGTTTATCGACGGCAGTCATACTTGACTATCTCACAATCTGGGAAGCTAGTATCTCTCTATGAGACAGGATAGCGGCATCGGCGTGCTGGACAAAGCCGTGGGTGTGCTGCATGCGGTTGCCGACTCGCCATGCGGGCTGGCCGAACTGTGCGAGCGCACCGGACTGCCCCGGGCCACCGCGCATCGGTTGGCCGCTGGCCTGGAGGTGCACCGGCTACTGAGCAGGAACGGCGACGGGCACTGGCGGCTGGGTCCCGCGCTGACCGAGTTGGCCGGGCAGGTCAACGATCCGCTGCTGGCCGCTGGTGCGGTGGTGTTGCCTCGGCTGCGGGAGATCACCGGCGAAAGCGTGCAGCTATACCGTCGCGAGGGCACGTCGCGGATCTGCGTCGCGGCTCTGGAACCGCCTGCCGGCCTTCGCGATACGGTGCCGGTCGGCACGCGGCTGCCGATGACGGCGGGCTCCGGGGCCAAGGTGCTGCTGGCCTACGCCGATGCCGGGACGCAGCAGGCGGTGCTACCTGCGGCGAAGTTCACCGACCGAACGCTGGCCGAAGTACGCAAACGTGGCTGGGCGCAGAGCGCCGCCGAGCGCGAACCGGGGGTAGCCAGTGTCTCGGCACCGGTGCGTGACAGCCGCGGCGCGGTAATCGCGGCGGTGTCGGTGTCCGGGCCGATCGATCGGATGGGCCGACGGCCGGGTGCCCGGTGGGCCGCTGACCTCTTGACAGCCGCGGATGCGCTGATGCGGCGGTTGTAACGATCCACCGCATCGGGGCGCCATCAAATGCTTGTGCTGCGCAAAACTCCTCATGCGCCGTGATTGTGAATGTTGACGCGCGTGGCAAACGCCACGTCTACGCTCGCGCGATGGACATCAACTGGCGCAGAATTCTCGGCGTAGCCGTCTGCGCGGTGCCCCTTGAGATCGGCATGACGATCGCCGCACCAATGGCCGGCGCCGATCGACAGCAGCCCGTGCCGCTCTACGGTTCTTACGACACGTTCCTGGATCACTCACGTCAGACGTTCAACGGCCGACCAGACTCCTCCGAACCGTCCGTGCAAGCCGCAAGTTTCACCACGACGTGTGTCGCGTCGGGCTGTGTCGCTCATTGGCTGAGGCTGACGGAGCTGACGGAGAACCCGAACGCGCCTGCATTGTTCGACTACCAATGGGTCAACGACCGGTGGGAGTCCGTCGGCGAGTATCCCTTTCACTGCGACGACGGCAGCCCGGTCACGACCACCAGGTCTGACTTTCTCACGGCCAACCCCGACGGAAGTTTCTCCGGTGAACGCACTTTCACAGTCAGCGGACCGGGATGTCCCGGTGACGGCACCGGCACGTACTGGTTGCCGTTCACGCTGACGCCGACCTGAGGCGCCGACCAAAACAAAGCTGTGAACCCGTGTACAGGTTCACAGCAAATGTGTAGCCCCGATGGGATTCGAACCCACGCTACCGCCGTGAGAGGGCGGCGTCCTAGGCCGCTAGACGACGGGGCCGGAACCGGAGTGCCAGCATAACGCACGGGATTAAGCGGGCCTAATCCACTGGCGCCTGACGCTCTTCGCGCAAGCGCTCATCGCAATGGCTGGGGTACCAGGACTCGAACCTAGAATGGCTGAACCAGAATCAGCTGTGTTGCCAATTACACCATACCCCATTGGCTGCCCATAACCGCAGGTCACAGGCCATTTTCCGATCCATCAGGCGGTTTGCCGCGCACACCGCAGGTTGTATCGGGCCGACGTGCAGACTACCAAAGATTCGCCAACGCCTTATCAGGCCTCGGCGGCTGCTGCCGTGGCACGGTCGGCGCCCTCACGCACCCGGCGCAGGCTACGATCGCGGCCCAGCAGCTCCAGCGATTCGAACAACGGCGGGCTGATCGAGGCACCGGTAGCCGCGACCCGGATAGGGCCGAAGGCCTTGCGCGGCTTGAGCGCCAGGTTTTCCAACAGCGCGACCTTCAGGGCTATTTCGATCTTGGCCGTCGTCCACTCGTCGACATCCTCGAGTGCATGCAGTGCGGCCTCGAGGACGGGCGCTGCGTCGGGACGCAAATCCTTGGCGGCGGACTTCTCGTCGAGGGTGAACTCCGCGTCGTTGAGGAACTTCAGCAGATCCCACGCGTCACCAAGCACCACGATGCGGGTCTGCACCAGCCGGGCCGCCTCGGCGAACCCCTTGTCGTCGAGTCCCGTGTCGTGGCCGTGCGCGATGAAGTATGCCCGCAGGCGTTTCGTGAAGTCCTCCTCACTCAGCAGCCGGATGTGTTCGGCGTTGATCGCGTCGGCCTTCTTCTGGTCGAACCGGGCAGGGTTCGAGTTGACGTCCTTGACGTCGAACGCGGCAACCATTTCCTCGAGGCTGAACACGTCGTGATCGTCGGCGATACCCCAGCCGAGCAGCGCCAAATAGTTCAGCAGTCCCTCGGGGATAAAGCCGCGCTCGCGGTGCAGGAAGAGGTTCGATTGCGGGTCGCGCTTGGACAACTTCTTGTTGCCCTCACCGAGAACGCTTGGCAGATGCCCGAATTCCGGAACACGTTCGGCAACTCCAATGCGCATCAACGCCTGATAGAGCGCGATCTGCCTGGGTGTCGACGGCAGGATGTCCTCGCCGCGCAGAACGTGGGTGATCTTCATCAACGCGTCGTCGACCGGATTCACCAAGGTGTACAGCGGATCTCCACTACCGCGGGTGATCGCGAAGTCGGGCACCGTGCCCACAGCGAATGTGGTGTCGCCGCGCACCAGGTCCTTCCAGACCAGATCCTCGTCGGGCATGCGCAGCCGCACGACCGGCCTGCGGCCCTCGGCGAGAAACGTTGCACGCTGTTCCTCGGTGAGGTCGCGGTCATAGTTGTCGTAGCCCAGCTTGGGATTTCGGCCCGCCGCCACGTGCCGGGATTCGACCTCGGCGGGCGTCGAGAACGCTTCGTACGCCTCCCCCACGTCCAGCAGCCGCTGCACGATGTCGCGGTAGATCTCGCCGCGCTCCGATTGACGATAGGGCGCATACGGTCCGCCGATGTCGGGACCCTCGTCATAGTTCAGCCCGAGCCAGTTCAACGCATCGAGCAGCGCGAGATAGCTGTCCTCACTGTCGCGTTCGGCATCGGTGTCTTCCAACCGGAATACGAACACCCCGCCGGTGTGACGGGCGTACGCCCAGTTGAACAACGCGGTACGGATCAGACCAACATGCGGCGTGCCGGTTGGCGACGGGCAGAATCGAACTCTTACCGTCATGACTTTCCTTTGCGAACAACGGGATTGGTCAACGTCCCGATGCCTTCGATGGTGATGCTGACGGTGTCGCCGTCCTCAAGCGGACCGACGCCCTCTGGCGTGCCGGTGAGGATCAAGTCGCCCGGCAGCAGCGTCATCACCGCGGAGATCCACTCGACGATCGTGCCGATGTCATGAACCATCAGCGACGTTCGGCTGTGCTGTTTGACCTGAGCGTTCACCTCGGTGCGCAGTTCGACATCGGCCGGATCGACGTCGGTGACGATCCACGGCCCGACCGGGCAGAACGTGTCGTGGCCCTTGGCGCGGGTCCACTGGCCGTCCTTCTTCTGTTGATCGCGCGCTGAAACGTCGTTGCCGATCGTGTAGCCCAAGATGTTCTCTGCCGCCCGCGCGGCCGGGACGTCCTTGCACGGCCGTCCGATCACGGCGGCCAATTCGCCCTCGAAATGCACCGGATTGGCGTCGGCTGGCAGCTGAATCGGCACGCCGGGTCCGATGATCGCGGTGTTTGGTTTCATGAAGATGACAGGGTCGGGGAACGACCCGCCTCCCATCTCCTCGATGTGCGCGGCATAGTTCTTGCCGATGCAGACCACCTTGCTGGCCAGGATCGGCGCCAGCAGTCGCACGTCGGCCAGCGGCCATTGCCTGCCGGTGAAGGTGGGAGTTCCGAAGGGATGTTCGGCGATCTCTCTCGCGACTGCCTGGTTCGGGTCGTCGGACGGTCCTTCGATGCTGACGAAGGCGACCCCGTCGGGACTGGCGATTCGGCCAAGGCGCATCATTCCAGCCTAGTGGCCACCGTCGAAGCCGACGCAGCCGCTCCCCGCCCTGGTCCGTCCCAATATCTGGAATAGAAGTTCGGCATCGTGAGACGCCATGCGACGATGGGCGCGTGTCCGTCGAATCGATCAGCACGCTGCGGCGCTGGTCGATGCTGGCCATCGCGCTGAGCGCAACGCTGTGCGCCAACGTGTTCATCAACGGTGCGGCCTTTCTTATCCCCACCCTGCATGCCGAACGCGGCCTGGATCTCGCGCAAGCCGGCCTGCTGTCGTCGATGCCGAGCTTCGGCATGGTTGCCACGCTGATCGCGTGGGGCTACATCGTCGACCGGATCGGCGAGCGGATCGTGCTGGCGCTCGGTTCGGCGCTGACCGCGGCCGCGGCGTTCGCGGCGGCGTCGGTGCAGTCACTCGTCGCCGTAGGCGTATTCCTTCTCCTCGGTGGAATGGCGGCGGCCAGCAGCAACACGGCCAGCGGCCGACTCGTGGTCGGTTGGTTCCCGCCGGAGTCGCGCGGCCTGGTGATGGGCATCCGTCAGACGGCCCAACCGTTGGGAGTCGCGTTGGGCGCCTTGGTGATTCCGCGGCTGGCCGAAAGCCACGGGGTTTCGGTGGCGCTGTTGTTCCCCGCGCTGGTGTGCGCGGTGTCAGCGGTGGTGTGCGCGGTGGCGGTGATCGACCCGCCGCGGCCGCCGCGTACTGAGGCCCCCGAAACGGACCTGGCCAATCCCTACCGTGGATCAACGGTGTTGTGGCGTATCCACGCCGTATCGGTGTTGCTCGTCGTTCCCCAGGTCATGGTGTGGACCTTCACGCTGGTGTGGCTGATGAGCGAGCGCGGCTGGTCGGCAGGATCGGCGGGAGCCATGGTGACGGTGGCTCAGGTGTTGGGAGCCGGTGGGCGCATCGCAGCTGGGCGCTGGTCGGATTTGGTGGGTTACCGGCTGCGGCCGATCCGCACCATTGCGCTTGCGGCCGCCGCCGCAATGGCGCTGCTGGCATTGACCGATTGGCTAGATTCGCCGATCAGCGTGGCGATGATGGTGATCGCCTCGGTGGTCACCGTGTCCGACAACGGATTGGCGTTCACCGCCATCGCCGAAATCGCCGGTCCGTATTGGAGCGGTCGGGCCCTGGGAACCCAGAACACCAGCCAGCTGCTGACCGCAGGCATCGCACCGCCGCTGTTCGGCGGTCTGATCGGAATCGCAGGCTACCCAGTGGCGTTCGCGGTGTGCGCGCTGTTTCCGCTCGCAGCGATCCCCGTCGTTCCGGTCGACGCCAAGCGCTAGTAGACGAGCCGACCATAGCTCCAGCCGACTGCACGTCTGCGATCAGTTCCTGGAGCTCTCCAGGTTCTCCGCACATCGGGTCAGCATTACGGTCAGCTGGCGGCGCGACGTCAGCGCAAGTCCTTCGACCATCGTCGATTCGACGCCCTTGACTGCGACGTCGGCCGCCGCCAGGCGCCTGACACCCGCTGCGGTCAACTCCAGCGACCGTGCCCGCCCACGTGCCTGCGCATCGGAGAACCGGACGAGCCGGGCCGACCGCAAGCCGGCGAGCAAGTCCTGAAGGGACTGCCGGGTGACGAAACACAACCGCGCCAATTCGGACGCCGAGGCGTCGGGATGATCTGCCAGTGCGCGCAGCGCCGCGTATTGCGCCATCGACAGCCCGCTCGGTCGCAGCGCCGCATCGCATCGGCGCCGCAGCGACTGCTGAACCCGCTTGACCAGATAGCCCACCGCACGTTCGGTCTCTGATTGGCGCATGACAGGAACCTTACATCAGTGTTATAGTCCCTCTATGTAAGGAACCTGACGAGGAGATTTTCGATGACAACGATCGAACCGCACAGTCCGTACGCGACGCTGATAAACGTCTTCGTCGTCGAACCCGACCGCGCCACCGAACTGGCTGCGCTGTTGAGCACCTCGACCGACGAGGTGATGCGGCATATGCCGGGTTTCAGGTCAGCCAACATCCACCTCAGCGCCGACCGCACTCGTGTCGTCAATTACGCCCAATGGGACAGCGCGGAAGCATTTCATGCGATGCAGACGAATCCGGCCGCACGCGAGCACATGACCAGAGCCGCCCAGCTCGCCACCAGCTTCGACCCCAACCTGTACACCGTCGAATCGGTGCACGAGGCGAACTGACCCTAGAGGCTGGCGGCGATCCGCTCGCCGATCTGCGTGGTGGACAGCTTCTGCTCACCACGTGTCGCCAGATGCTGCTCGACGGCCTTGTCGACTCGGGCCGCGGCGTCGTCCTCGCCGATGTGTGACAGCAGCAGCGCAACCGACATGATCGCTGCCGTCGGATCGGCGATGCCCTGGCCCGCGATGTCCGGCGCACTGCCGTGCACCGGCTCGAACATCGACGGATTCGTCCGTGTCGCATCGATATTGCCGCTTGCGGCCAGGCCGATGCCGCCGCACACCGCCGCCGCCAGATCAGTGATGATGTCACCGAACAGGTTATCGGTGACGATGACATCGAACCGGCCGGGATCGGTGACAAGGTGGATCGTGGCGGCATCCACATGCTGATACGCCACCTCGACGTCGGGATACTGCGCGGCAACTTCCTGCACGGTGCGCCACCACAACGCGCCGGCAAAAGTGAGGACGTTGTTCTTGTGCACCAGCGTCAGGTGCTTGCGGCGCTGCTGTGCCCGTCGAAACGCGTCGTGCACGACCCGCCGCACACCGAACGCGGTGTTCACGCTGACCTCGGTGGCGATCTCGTTGGGCGTGCCCACGCGGATCGCTCCGCCGGTACCGGTGTAGGGACCCTCGGTTCCTTCGCGGATGACGACGAAATCGATGTCCGGATTGCCGGCCAGCGGACTGTTCACGCCCGGGTACAGCCGGCCCGGTCGCAGATTGATGTGATGGTCGAGCTCGAACCGGATGCGAAGCAGCAGGCCACGTTCCAGCACGCCGCTGGGCACCGACGGGTCGCCGATCGCGCCGAGCAGGATCGCGTCGTGTGCACGCAGTTCGTCGAGTACCGAATCGGGCAGCACCTCACCGGTGGCGTGGAACCGCCGCGCACCCAGGTCGTAGCTGGTCTTCTCGACACCGGGCAGCACCGCGTCTAGCACCTTGACGCCCTCGCCCACCACTTCCGGGCCGATGCCGTCACCGGCAATGATCGCCAATCTCACGATAGATCCACCACTTCCAGAAGTTTGGCGCCGACGGACTCGGCGATCACGGTGCGGACGTCGTCGGGCACATCGCGGTTGATGCGCAGCAGGATCGTCGCGCCCGGCCCCTCCGCGTCCTCGCTGAGCTGGGCGGCATGGATGTTGATGTCGGCGCCGCCAAGCAGCGTGCCGATCTTGCCGAGCGTTCCCGGCTGGTCGATGTAATTGATGATCAGGTTGATGCCCTCGGCGCGCAGATCGAAGTTGCGGCCGTTGATCTGGACGATCTTCTCGACCAACTGCGGGCCCGACAGCGTGCCAGACACATTGGACACCGAACCGTCGGAGTACACCGCCCGTACATCGACCACGCTGCGGTAGTTGGGGCTCTCGGTGGCCGTGCTGATGTCGGCCTGCACGCCGCGTTCGGCCGCCAGTGCGGGCGCGTTGACGAATGTCACCGGGTCCTCGATGATCGCGGAGAACAATCCTCGCAGCGCTGAAAGTCGCAACACCTCAACGTCTTCCGAGGCGAGCTCGCCGCGAACCTGCACCGACAACGAGACCGGCAGCCCGGTGGACACCACGCCGACGAGCAGACCCAGCTTGCGGACCAGGTCAAGCCACGGCGCAACTTCCTCGCCGACCACACCGCCGCCGACGTTGACAGCATCGGGCACGAACTCACCGGCCAGCGCAAGTCTCACGCTGGCGGCGACGTCGGTGCCCGCGCGGTCCTGCGCTTCGGCGGTCGACGCGCCCAGGTGCGGCGTGACGACAACCTGAGGCAGGTCGAACAGCGCGCTTTCGGTCGCCGGCTCCTTGGCGAAGACATCGATCCCCGCGCCACGGACATGCCCACTTCTGATGGCTTCCGCAAGCGCCTCCTCGTCGATCAGGCCGCCGCGGGCGGCGTTGACGATGATCACGCCGGGCTTTGTCTTGGCCAGGGCTTCCTTGCCGATCAGTCCAGCGGTCTCGGGCGTCTTGGGCAGATGCACAGAGATGAAGTCGGCACGGGCCAGCAGTTCGTCGAGCGTCAGCAGCTCGATGCCCAGCTGCGCCGCGCGGGCCGCCGACACGTACGGGTCGTAGGCCACGACGTGGGTGCCGAACGCGGCCAGCCGCTGAGCAACCAGCTGCCCGATGCGGCCGAGGCCCACGACGCCGACGGTCTTGCCGAAAATCTCGGTGCCGGAGAACGACGAGCGCTTCCAGGTGCGTTCGCGCAGCGATGCGTCGGCCGGCGCGATCTGGCGGGCTGCGGCCAGCAGCAGCGCGACCGCGTGCTCGGCGGCGCTGTGGATGTTCGAAGTGGGCGCGTTGACCACCAGCACGCCCCGAGCGGTGGCGGCGTCCACGTCGACGTTGTCCAGGCCGACTCCTGCGCGGGCGACGATCTTGAGCTTGGGTGCGGCGGCCAGCACCTCGGCGTCGACGATGGTCGCCGAGCGCACCAACAGCGCATCGGCCTCAGGAACGGCGGCCAGCAGCTTCTCTCGGTCTGGGCCGTCGACCCAGCGGACTTCTACCTGGTCGCCGAGGGCGGCGACGGTTGATTCAGCCAGTTTGTCGGCGATCAGTACAACGGGAAGACTCACGTCCACACAGCGTAGCGGGCTGCCTCTACCTCCAAACAAGAGGTTGGGGGCCTGTGGGCCGATACACTTCCGGCCCATGGCAGAGCGCGTGGATCAATTGCCGCAGGCGCAGGCGGCTTACAGGGCGCCGCCGTTCGGCAAGAAGCTCGGGCTCACCACGAATCTGCTCGCGTGCTTTTCCGGCCCGATCTACTTCGTAAAAGGCATGTGGCGCAAAGGTCTTGTACTGCCGGCGGCCGCCTCATGATGTCCACGGCGAACTATGCCCACTTTCTGCACGTCGCCAAGGGCGGCCGGTCGTTGGACCCGTTTGAAGGTTTCCGCCGTCGCTCGGCGAAGGCATAACCCGTGGTGGACGTCACCGTCGTCGGCAGCGGACCCAACGGGTTAGCGGCCGGCGTCGTATGCGCCCGGGCCGGCCTGTCAGTGCAGGTGTTCGAGGCCGAGCCCACCCTCGGCGGCGGGGCGCGCACGCTCGCAGACCCGGAGTTTCCCGAGGTGTCGCACGACATCTGTTCGGCGGTCCATCCCCTGGCGCTGGCGTCGCCGTTCCTCGCCGAGTTCGACCTCCCGGCCCGCGGCACGACGCTGATGGTGCCAGACGTCTCCTACGCCAACCCGCTGCCAGGTCGACCCGCCGCGGTGGGCTACCACCACCTGGACCGCACCTGCGCCGAGCTTTCCGACGGTGACTCGTGGCGACGCCTGCTGGGCCCGCTCGTCGAACGCGACGATGCTGTGCTCAAGCTGCTGCTCGGCGATAAGCGCTCGATTCCCACCGATCCGATCGCCGCGGTTCGGGTGACGCGCCGGCTACTCGAGCAGGGCAGTCCTGCATGGCGTACGCTCGCCGGTACCGACGCCCGCGCATTGTTCACTGGCGTTGCGGCGCACACGATTTCAACAATGCCATCGTTAGTCTCCGCCGGCGCGGGGCTGATGCTGGCCACGCTCGCGCACACCGTGGGCTGGCCGATACCCGTCGGCGGCAGTCAGGCCATCCCCGACGCGCTGATTGCTGATCTGCGTGCACACGGTGGCACGGTGGTGGCCGGCGAGCAGATCACCTCGCCTCCCCCAGGCATCGTGTTGTTCGACACCGCCCCGACCGCGCTGCTTTCGATTTACGGAGACAAGCTGCCGACGAGGTATGCAAAAGCATTGCAGCGCTACCGTTTCGGGCCCGGCGTGGCCAAGGTCGATTTCGTGCTGTCCGGCGAGATCCCATGGGCGGACCCGCGCCTGGCCGACGCGCCAACCCTGCACATGGGCGGCACCCGCGAACAGATGGCGCAGGCCGAGCGCGAGGCCGCCGCGGGTCGCCACCCGCAATGGCCGATGGTGCTCGCCGCGTTGCCACACCTGGCCGACCCCAGTCGCATCGACGCGCAAGCACGACGACCGCTGTGGACCTACGCCCACGTGCCGTCAGGTTCACCCGTCGACCAAACCGAAACCATCACCAAGATATTCGAGCGCTTCGCGCCCGGCTTCCGCGACATCGTGGTGGGGGTGCGCAGCGTCCCTGCGGCGCGGCTGGCCGAACACAACGCCAACCTCGTCGGCGGCGACATCGGCGTCGGCGGCAACACGTTGTATCACGCGCTGGCCGGACCGACGCCGCGGCTCAACCCGTGGAGCACGCCGATCCCGAAGGCCTACCTGTGCTCATCGGCCACGCCGCCGGGCGGCGGCGTGCACGGCATGTCCGGCTACTACGCCGCACGTACCGTGCTGCGCCGCGAGTTCGGCATCAAGCAGCTGCCGTCGCTGTCCCCCTAGACGCGATTTGTGGAGTTCGAGCCGCGGGGAGCGCGGTGAGCGCGACCAGGACTCCACAAATCGCTATTAGGCGGTTTCCGTGATCGGGCGATCGACCCAGCTCATCAGATCGCGCAGTTTCTTGCCGGTCACCTCGATCGGATGCTCGGCGTTCTCCTTGCGCAGACGCTCGAGCTCCTTGTTTCCACCCTCGACGTTGGCGACCAGCTTCTTGACGAAGCTGCCGTCCTGGATCTCGGACAGGATCTGCTCCATGCGGCCCTTGGTGTCGGCGTCGATCAACCGCGGCCCGGACAGGTAGCCGCCGAACTCCGCGGTGTCGGACACCGAGTAGTTCATCCGCGCGATGCCGCCCTCATAGATCAGGTCGACGATGAGCTTCAACTCGTGCAGCACCTCGAAGTACGCCAGTTCGGGTGCATAACCCGCCTCCACCATCACTTCGAAGCCGGTCTTGATGAGTTCCTCGGTGCCGCCGCACAGCACGGCCTGCTCACCGAACAGGTCCGTTTCGGTCTCGTCCTTGAACGTGGTCTTGATGACGCCGGCCCGGGTGCCGCCGATGCCCTTGGCGTACGACAGCGCGAGCGCCTCTCCCTCGCCGGTCGGATCCTGGTCGACCGCGACCAGGCACGGCACACCCTTGCCGTCGACGAACTGGCGGCGCACCAGATGGCCGGGACCCTTCGGGGCGACCATGCCGATGGTCACGTTGGCCGGCGGCTTGATCAGATCGAAGTGGATGTTGAGGCCATGGCCGAAGAACAGCGCGTCGCCGTCCTCCAGGTTCGGCTCGATCTCGTTCTTGAAAATGTCGGCCTGGGCAGTGTCGGGGGCCAGCAGCATGATGACGTCGGCCCACTTGGCGACCTCCGCCGGGGTGTCGACCTCGAGGCCCTGCTCGGTGACCTTGGCCCGTGACTTGGAGCCCTCCTTGAGGCCCACCTTCACCTGGACACCGGAGTCGCGCAAGCTGAGCGAGTGCGCATGGCCCTGGCTGCCGTAGCCGATAACACCGACCTTGCGTCCCTGGATGATGGACAGGTCGGCGTCGTCGTCATAGAACATCTCAACTGGCATGAGTGAATATTCCTTCTTGTCTTTCTTTTTGGGGCTTACTTGACCGAGCCGATGCCGCGCGGACCGCGCGACAGCGACACCACTCCGGACTGCACGAGCTCACGGATTCCATACGGCTCGAGCACCCGCAACAGAGCCTCGAGCTTCTCGGGGGTGCCGGTGGCCTCGACGGTCAATGACTCCGTCGACACATCAACGACCTTGGCGCGGAATAGGTTCACCGCCTCGATGACCTGACTGCGGGTGGTGGCATCGGTGCGCACCTTGATCAGCGCCAACTCGCGGGCGACGGAATTGTCCTCGTCCTGCTCGACGATCTTGATCACGTTGACCAGCTTGTTGAGCTGTTTGGTGATCTGCTCGAGCGGAGAGTCCGCCACGTTGACCACGATGGTCATCCGTGACATGTTCTTCTGCTCGGTAGCGCCGACCGCCAGCGACTGAATGTTGAAGCCGCGCCGGGAGAACAGTGACGCCACCCGGGCCAGCACGCCGGGTTTGTCCTCGACGAGCACCGAGAGCGTGTGCATATTGGCGGTCATCAGGCGTGCCCTTCTTCGGGGTCGTCGAACAGCGGCCGGATGCCGCGCGCGGCCTGGATTTCGTCATTGCTGGTGCCGGCGGCCACCATCGGCCACACCTGGGCGTCGGCGCCAACGATGAAGTCGATCACGACCGGCCGGTCGTTGATGGCACGCGCCTGGTTGATGACGTCCTCGACGTCTTCGGCACGCTCGCAACGCAACCCGACGCAGCCCAACGCTTCCGCGAGCTTGACGAAGTCCGGGATGCGGTGCGAGTGGGTGGCCAGATCGGTTTGGCTGTACCGCTCTCCGTAGAACAGCGTCTGCCACTGTCGCACCATGCCCAGATTGCCGTTGTTGATGATGGCGACCTTGATCGGCGCACCCTCGACGGCGCAGGTGGCCAATTCCTGGTTGGTCATCTGGAAGCAGCCGTCGCCGTCGATGGCCCACACCTCGGCCTCGGGCCGGCCGAACTTGGCGCCCATCGCGGCCGGGACCGCGAAGCCCATGGTGCCAAGGCCGCCGGAGTTGAGCCAGGTTCGCGGGTTCTCGTAGGAGATGAACTGCGCGGCCCACATCTGGTGCTGGCCCACCCCCGCGACGTACACGGCGTCGGAGCCGGCGATCTTGCCCAGGGTCTCGATCACGTACTCCGGCGACAGGCTGCCGTCGCTCTGCGGCCCGTAGCTCAGCGGGTAGGTCGACTGCACCCCGCGCAGGTACTTCCACCAGTTGTCGATCTTGATCGAGCCGATGGTGCCACCGCGTCGCAGCGCCTCGATCAGGTCGCCGATGACGGCCTTGACGTCACCGACGATCGGGACGTCGGCGTTGCGGTTTTTGCCAATCTCGGCCGGGTCGATGTCGGCGTGGATGACCTTGGCTTCGGGTGCGAAAGAGTCCAGCTTGCCCGTCACCCGGTCGTCGAAGCGAGTGCCCAGCGCGATAAGCAGGTCGCTGCGCTGCAGCGCGGCGACCGCGGCCACCGTGCCGTGCATGCCGGGCATGCCCATGTTCTGCGGATGGCTGTCCGGGAACGCGCCGCGGGCCATCAGCGTGGTGACGACCGGGATGCCGGTCAGCTCGGCCAGGTCCATCAGCTGCTCGGTGGCGTCGCCGCGGATGACGCCGCCACCGACGTAGAGCACCGGCTTGCGTGCCGCCGCGATGAGCCTGGCCGCCTCGCGAACCTGCCGGTTGTGCGGCTTGGTGTTCGGCTTGTACCCGGGCAGGTCCATCTGCGGTGGCCAACTGAACGTGCACTGGCCCTGCAAGACGTCCTTCGGGATGTCGACGAGCACCGGGCCCGGACGACCGGAGGCGGCGATGTGGAAGGCCTCGGCGATCGCTTGCGCGATGTCGTCGCCGCTGCGGATGAGGAAGTTGTGCTTGGTGATCGGCATGGTGATGCCGGAGATGTCGGCTTCCTGAAATGCGTCCGTGCCGATCAGCGCGCGACCGACCTGACCGGTGATGGCCACCACCGGGATCGAATCCATATACGCATCGGCAAGCGGGGTGACGAGGTTCGTCGCGCCGGGACCCGATGTCGCCATGCAGACGCCGACCCTGCCGGTGGCATGCGCGTATCCACTTGCGGCATGCCCCGCGCCCTGCTCGTGACGGACCAGGACGTGACGCAGCTTCTGCGAGTCGAAAAGCGGGTCGTAGACAGGCAACACGGCGCCGCCGGGGATGCCGAAGATGACGTCGACGTCGAGTTCCTCGAGTGAGCGGATCACCGCCTGCGCGCCGGTGAGCTGTTGCGGCGCAATCCGTTTCGGCTGGGTGGGGCTGGCCTTCGGCGCGGGCTTGGCGGCATGTCCTCCGTTTTGCGGAGTCGCCGACTGGTCCGGTGGTCGCGTGGTGGGTGCGCTCACGGTGTCCTCTATCCGTTCCTGGTCTTCTCTACGATCTCAAATCGGTGGTGGGGCAAGAAAAAACCCCCGCCAGCTGGGCAGCTGTACGAGGGTCGCGCGTCGATGCGGTGGCTATGCCCGGCATGGGGCGAGCGCGGCATCAACGCGCTTCCCAATTACTACGAGCAATCCGGGGGCCTGCATAACCGTTGACGGTAGCCTCCGCACTGGTCAAAGGTCAAATTCCGGCCTGCACACGCGGCGATGCGAAGATGGCGATGTGAGCTTCCCGTCGGACTCGGCACCGCCCGCCCCGGCTGTCATCCAGATATCGCCGATGGCCCATTTCGCAGTCGGATTCTTCGCTTTGGGCCTGCTCGCTTTGGTGCTTGCCGGGCCGGCCTGGGTCGCGCTTCTGCTCGTCATCCCGGTCATGTTGTCGGTGGCGATAATTCGCTACCGGACGGTGGCCGACCACGACACCGTGACCGTCCGCTCGCTTCTGGCCAGCGAGACGGTTACCTGGGACGACATCGATGGGCTGCGCTTCGGCAAGGGTTCTTGGGCGCATGCACAACTCAAAGACGGCAGGCAGTTGCGGCTTCCGGCGGTGA
This sequence comes from uncultured Actinomycetota bacterium, assembly GCA_963715885.1. Classification (GTDB taxonomy): domain Bacteria; phylum Actinomycetota; class Actinomycetes; order Mycobacteriales; family Mycobacteriaceae; genus Mycobacterium. The sequence continues at coordinate 356,614 of CAVQSK010000030.1, read as the reverse complement.
CGTTCGCGACGTTGCCTCTGCTGACAGAGGCCAGCGGGGGCCGGGTCCCCAATCCCTACGCGTAGGCGAGTCGGGAACTGCTCACGCCAGCGGGTTGCCGCCGTTGAGCAGCACCCACACCGCGATTCCGGCGCCGACTCCAAGCACCAGGGCAGCGAACGAGCCGATGAACGGCCGTCGCGCCCAACCGCGCCCGGCGTCCAGGCCGTACCGGCCCGGACCGGTCAGGATGATCGCCGCAACCGCGCACAGCAGGATCAGTTTGTACTCGTGGCCGTCGGTGAGGAAGTCCGACAACCGGGCCTCTTCGTGCGCGGCCATAGCCTCTGCCAACACGCCGTTCAACAGGTACGCCAGCGCGCCGGCGGCGGCCAACGGGGTGAAAAGGCCCAGTACCAACAGCACGCCGGCGGCGATCTGACCGGCCGTCGCCACGTAGGTCAGGATGTCGGCATGCTGGTAGCCCATCCCGGCCAGCGATTCCTCCCAGCCGCTGAAGCCGGGACCGCCCCACCAGCCGAATGCCTTCTGCAGCCCGTGTCCGATCAGTAGTACACCGACAGCGACGCGCAACACCAGCAGGCCGAGATCCTGCGTGCCCCGCCGGTCCGATGAATGCGTGCGGTCGTCGTCTCCCGATTCGGTCTCGATCGGCTCCGCCCCGTAGGACCCGATGGCGTCCCGTCCGCCCGGCTGGACGTAGGGCAGCGGCTCGGGGTCGCTGATCAGCCCGAAACCCGGCTGGACGGTCGACTTGTCGGAGTCATACCGCGGGATCGCGGTGGTTTCGAAATCACCGGCGTAGTTCGAGGAAGGATGATCGTCTTCAGGGTCGACCAGGCTTGCCGACATAGGGCGCCCGGCCGCGTCGTCGGGCCGCTGCCAGGCGAGTGGGTCATGGGGATGACTGGTCACGGTTGCCAGCGTAAATGCTAGTTACCCACGAATCGAGGATTGGCGCGGCGCTTTCGGCGCCCTATTCGCCGTGGCTGCCAGGCGCACCGAAGGGGCGAGCGTGGCGCGCAGCGCTGGAGAATCCGTAACCTGGCGTGCATGAGAGAGCGCCGGCCGATGCGGGGTGTCTTCGCCGTGCTGTGCGCCACTTTGCTCGTCGCGTCAGGATGCGCCCGCTTCGACGACGCGCAGTCGCAGCCGTTCACCACTGAACCGGAGCTCGCGCCGGGACCTACGTCGACACCCCCGCCGCCACCGCCGCTGCCGCCAAAGCCCTTCCCCAAGGCCTGCCCCGCGCCCGGCGTGATGCAGGGCTGCCTGGAGAGCACCAGCGGGCTGATCATGGGTCCCGACAGCCAGTCGGCGATCGTGGCCGAGCGGACGACCGGTGCGGTCAAGGATGTGTCGGTCCGAGCGGAGCCCGAGGTCAAGATGGTTATCCCAGTCGATCCGACGGGCGATGGCGGGCTGATGGACATCGTGATGTCGCCGACTTACTCCCAGGACAGGCTGATGTACGCCTACATCAGCACGCCGACCGACAACCGGGTCGTCCGGATCGCCGACGGGGACATCGTGAAGCCGATCCTGATCGGCATCCCGAAGGGTGCCACCGGCAACATGGGGGCGTTGATTTTCACCAGCCCGACCACGCTGGTGGTTCTCACCGGTGACGCGGGCAATCCCGCGCAGGCGGGGGACCCGGGTTCGCTGGCGGGCAAGGTGCTGCGCATCGAGCAGCCCACGACGGTGGATCAGGCCCCGCAGACCACCGCGCTGAGCGGGATGGGCGCCGGCGGCGGCATGTGCATCGATCCCTCCGACGACTCGCTCTACATCACCGACCGCACCCCAACCGCGGACCGGCTGCAGCGCATCACCAAGGACTCCGAAGTGTCGACGGTGTGGACCTGGCCCGATCGGCCCGGGGTGGCCGGGTGCGCCGCGCTGGACGGCACCGTGCTGGTCAACCTCGTCAACACCAAACAAACCGTCGCCGTTCGTCTTGCCCCCGACACCGGTGCGGTTACCGGTGAGCCCGAGGTGCTGCGCCAGGACCAGCACGGTCATGCGTGGGCGCTGCAGCTGTCGCCCGACGGCAACGTCTGGGGCGCTACCGTCAACAAGACATCCGGCGACGCCGAGAGGCTCGACGACGTCGTCTTCCCGCTCTTCCCGCAGGGCGGCGGCTTCCCGCGCAGCAACGCCGATAACACCTGATTGTCTTGCGGTGCAGCGGGTTACACCTCCGCTAACCCTCGACAATGCGCAACCCGACGATGCCAACGACGATGATCGACAGGCAGAGCACCCGTGCCGCGCTGACTGCCTCACCGAACGCAGTGATCCCCGCAATCGAGACGCCCACCGCTCCGATTCCGACCCAGACGGCGTAGCCAGTGCCCGCTGGTAGGTGCCGCAGCGCCACTGCCAGCAGCACGAAACTCACGCAGGCGGCGCCGACGCCGATGGATGAGCCAGGGCATGGTGGTCACGCATTCGTGCCGCCGTCGACGGTGACCAACGCGCCGGTGATGTTTTGGCTGCGCGGTCCGGTGAGGAACGCGACCGTGTCCGCGATGTCGGCCGGATTCGCGTACCTGCCCAGGGCGCTCAGCGCGCGCTGATCGTCGGCGGTTGGCCCGTCGGCGGGATTCATGTCGGTGTCGGTGGAGCCGGGCTGCACCAGGTTGACGGTGATCCCCCGCTCGCCGAGGTCACGAGCAAGGCCCTTGGTGAAGCCGATCAGCGCGGACTTGCTCATCGCATAGAGGGTGACGCCCGGAAACGGCACGCGCTCAGCGAGATTGCTTCCGATACTGACGATCCGTCCGCCGTCGGTCATGTGGCGCACCGCAGCCTGGCTGGCCAGATACACGGCCCGAGCATGAATGCCCAGCGTGCGGTCGACCTCGTCGAGGGAAACGTCGTCGATCGGTCCGAAGGGAAAGACGCCGGCGTTGTTGACCAGGACGTCGAGCCGGCCGAACTGGTCGACCACGTGGCCGACGGCGGCCACGACTTCGTCCGCAGCGGCACTGTCGGCCCTGATGGCCAGCCCTCGCCGGCCATGCGCCGTGATCTTGTCGACCACCTCGTCGGCGCGCTCCTTCGACTGGGCATAGGTGATCGCGACGTCCGAACCGAGCTCGGCCAGCCGGACCGCGACAGCGGCACCAATCCCCCTGCTGGCGCCGGTCACCAGCGACACCTTCCCCGAAAGTTCAGACATCCCGTCCTCCTATTTATGTGTCGTTCGATACATAATTATCTACCCAGGCTACGCTCATCAATGAAATACATGTCGTTCGATACAGAAAGGTGGCGGGATGGCGGCTCGAGGCAGACCGCGCACCTTCGACCGGGAGGACGCCCTCCGCCGGGCAATGGAGGTGTTTTGGGAACGCGGCTATGAAGGCGCCTCGATGAGCGAGCTGACCGCGGCGATGGGTATCAATTCGCCGAGCCTCTACGCCGCGTTCGGTTGCAAGGAGCAGCTGCTGCGCGAGGCGGTTGCCCACTACAACGAGACCGAGGGCTCCGCCGCGGCCAAGGCGCTGTGTGAGCTATCCACCGCGCGTGAGGCCATCGCAGAAGTGCTGCGGCACAACGTGATTGCGTTCACCGACCCAGAGAAACCACCGGGATGCATGATCGTGCTGACCGCGACCACATACACCGACGAGAGCCGAGCGGTGCACAGCCACCTCGCCGACTGGCGAACGGCTCTGGAACACGATTTCCGGAGACGCATTGAACGCGGGATCGTCGACGGTGATGTTCCTGCCGGTACCGACGCGGCGACGGTCGCCGCGTTCTACAACACGGTCAACCACGGCATGGCGATCCAGGCGCGCGACGGCGCCGATCGGTCGAAGCTGTCCGGTATTGCCGAGACGGCTGTCTCGGCATGGGACGGGCTCGTCGGCCCGGGGTCGTGATTACACGTGCGCGGCCAGCCGTTCGCGCACCTCGGCCGGTGTGATGATCCGCTCGTGCGCGGGCGGACCCGCGGTCAGGTGCTGAGCCAGCACATCGGCGGTCTCCGGAGCGATGCGGCGCGCGACCGCAAGCATCGGGCGATAGTTATCGGTAGACAACGCCCGAACCCACGCCCGCCCGATCGGTGTGACCGCGGCATCGACGGCCGCCGGCTGGTCGAAGTTGCCCATGTGCCGCATCCATTTCGGCAGCGTCGCGATCGCTGCGGGTGCCAGTATGCGGCTGCCCGCCCACAGCCGCACGCCACGGTCGCGCGGGGTATAGAGCAGGTAATGCATTGCGCGGTCGGCGTGCTCGGAGGTGCACAACCGGCCGCGGACGTCGGCGAAGTACTGCCGTGCCTCGTCACGCGACGCCGGAACGTCGGACGGCCTGCAGGTCTGCAACTCGGCGGCGATGCGGGATTCTGCCCAGAACCGCGACTCCTCGGCCGGTGACAGAGGGCCGGGTCCGTAGCGCTCGTAGCACTTGAGCACCGAATGCCATCCGGTGATGTGGATCCACCGTTGCGCTTCGGGGTTGTTGGCGCTGTAGCGCGATCCGGTGATCGGCTCGATGCCCCTGGCCCTGGCGTGGATGCGCATCAACGCATCAGATACCCCGACGGCGGTGCGGCCGTCGGCCACCGCGACGGTGAGGAAGTACGCGAGTGTGCGGTCCAGCCGTCCGCTCGGACCGGTGTAGATGCCTGCGCTGTCGGCGACCGCCGCGGCCAGGAAAGGGTCGAAGTGTTCGAGCACAACGGCGCGCTGAAAACCGATCAGCGATGTCGGCGAAGCCCACACCTTCCAGGTCGGTGAATCGGGCCCGAAGAACCCGTAGTCGTCGCGCCGGATCGACGCGTCCTCATCCACCATCATCGTGTTCACCTCTGCTTTCGCGTGAATACAACGCACCGTAGCAATGGTCCGACATGAATACAACGGTAGCGTAATATTGCCTGCGTGACCCCGCCCCGTCAGCGGCGTAAGTACGCGCCGCGACTGCCCCGCGAACAGCGGCGCGAGCAGCTGCTGGACGCCGCCATGACCGTGCTCGGCGGCTGTCAGCTGCACGAGTTGAGCATGGAAGCGGTGGCCGAAGCGGCCGGTGTCGGCAAGCCGGTGCTGTACACGGCGTTCTCGACCCGGGCCGAGTTGGTGTCGGCGCTGTTGGACCGCGAGCATCGGCGCGGGCTCGAGCAGGTGCTCACGTCAATGCCGGTCGATCTGGCCGGACCGGGGCCGACAAGTGCCTACGCCGCGACGGTGTCGGCGTTCCTCGGGGCTGTGCTGGCGAATCCGACCCGTTGGCGGTTGATTCTCACCGTTCCCGACAACGCCCCGGCTGAGTACCGCGACGCGCTGCGACTGGCCCGGTCGGCGGTGCTGAGCCAGGCCGAATACTTGGCGAAAGTCGGCATCGAGCTTGAACCACGACTTGCCGGGATCGACGATGTGCTGTTGGCCCACACCTTGCTGTCATTCGCAGAGATGCTCGGCAGGCTCGCGGTCAACGACCCGCAGACCTATTCACGGGAGAGGTTGGAGGCATACGCCCTTCGGGCGATGGAACTCGTGCGCGGCTAACTGCAGGCGGCCAACACCAATTCGCGCACCCGCGCGGCGTCGGCCTGCCCCTTGGTCGCCTTCATCACAGCGCCGACGATCGCTCCCGCGGCTTGGACCTTGCCGCCGCGGATCTTCTCCGCCACGTCGGGATTGGCGGCCAACGCCTCATCGACGGCGGCCTGGATCAGCGCGTCGTCGCGAACCACCGCCAGCCCGCGGTCGGTCATCACCTGTTCGGGTTCGCCCTCCCCGGCGAGCACACCCTCGACGACGAGCCGGGCCAGCTTGTTGGACAGCTTGCCGTCGTCGACGAGCTTGACCACTGCTGCAACTTGAGCCGGGGTGATCGGCAGCGCGTCCAGTCCGACGCCGGCTTCATTGGCCTTCTGCACCAAGAAGTTTCCCCACCACGCGCGGGCGGCATCGCTGGACGCACCGTGTTCGACGGTAGCGGCGACCAATTCGACCGCCCCCGCGTTGACCAGGTCGCGCATCACTTCGTCGGAGATGGCCCAGTCTTGCTGAACCTGCTTGCGGCGCAGCCATGGGGACTCGGGAATCGTCTGGCGCAACCGCTCGACCAGCTCGGCGTCCGGTGCGACCGGCTCCAGGTCCGGCTCCGGGAAGTACCGATAGTCCTCTGCAGTCTCCTTGCTGCGGCCCGGCGAGGTGTAACCGTCCTCGTGGAAGTGCCGGGTTTCTTGATGCACCCGGCCGCCCGACTCGAGAACCGCTGCTTGGCGGCGCATTTCGTAGCGAATTGCCACCTCAACGCTCTTGAGCGAGTTCACGTTCTTGGTCTCGGTGCGGGTGCCGAACTCCTTCCGGCCGATCGGCTTGAGCGAGACGTTGGCATCGCAGCGCATCGAACCCTGGTCCATCCGCACATCGGAAACACCCAACGCGCGCAACAGATCTCGCAGGGCAGTGACATATGCACGGGCGATCTCCGGAGCGCGGGCACGGGTGCCCTCGATCGGCTTGGTGACGATCTCGATCAACGGCACGCCGGAGCGGTTGTAGTCGATCAGCGACGTGGTCGCACCCTCGATGCGCCCTGTTTCGCTGCCGAGGTGGGTCAGCTTGCCGGTGTCCTCTTCCATGTGCGCCCGTTCGATCTCCACCCGCCAGGTGGTGCCGTCGTCGAGCGGAACATCGAGGTGGCCGTTTATTGCGATCGGTTCGTCGTATTGCGAGATCTGGTAGTTCTTCGGCATGTCCGGATAGAAGTAGTTCTTCCTGGCGAACCGGCACCACGGCACTATCTCGCAACCCAGCGCCAGTCCGATGCGGATCGCCGACTCCACCGCAGTCTGATTGAGCACCGGCAGCGACCCGGGCAGCCCCAGACACACCGGGCACACCTGTGTGTTGGGTTCGGAGCCGAACTTGTTGGCGCAGCCGCAGAACATCTTGGTCGCGGTGGACAGTTCGACGTGCACTTCCAGGCCGAGCACCGGTTCGTAGCGCGTCACGACGTCGTCGTAGTCGAGCAGTTCGGTGGCGGGGGCGACGGTCATGTCGGCGAGTTTAGTGCGGTGAGCTACGCCAGTTTGGGGTGCACACCCGGGATGAGGCCCAACCCGCGGCTGTCGGCAAGACGGTCGTCGTCTCCACCACCGAGGACACGCCCACGATGTGGCAGATGGTGCGCCGCGAGGCCTTCAAGAGCGCGCGATGACGACCGCTTACCTCGCCATGACATTGAGCGGCGTCGCCGCGAACGGATTCTCTGGGATCGCAGAGCTGCGTCACTTCAAGCCGATACTTCCCGGCATGGCCAAGGCCGACGTTCCCGAGTCCTGGCTGGCCTTCCCGATCGGGACACTCAAAACCCTTGGCGCGCTTGGGCTCGCCGCGGGTTTGGCGCTGCACCCGCTGGGAGTTGCCGCCGCGATCGGTCTAGTTCCTGTTCTTTGTGTGCGCCGTCTACACCCACGTCCGCGCCCGACGACTACGGCCGCAATTCGGACTCGCGATCGGCTTTCTCGCCCTCAATGTGGCCGTGCTTATCCGTGGCGTCGGCACGGCCTAGGCTCGCGCACATGCAGTCTGTCGCGGTCCGCGGGGTCGCGACGGTCGTCGCAGTCCAGGCGGTGATCCTGACGGCGCTGTCCGCTCGATACGGATTTCACCGCGACGAATTGTACTTCCTGGCTGCGAGCAAACGTCTGGACTGGGGATATGTCGACCAGCCGCCCTTGACTCCGCTGTTGGCGCGGCTTTTCTCGTTGGGTGACTCGCCGGTCAGTCTGCGGGTCGCCTCGACCCTATTGGGGGCGGCGATCGTGGTGGTTGTCGCCCTGATCGCTCGGGAACTGGGCGCTGGACACGCAGCCCAGCTGCTGGCGGCGGCGGCCACTGCACTGTCGATATTCGTGCTGGCGGTCGGCCACATGTTGTCGACCGCCACGGTTGACACACTGCTGTGGACGGTCATCGGCCTTTTCATGATCCGGTTGCTACGCACGGGTGACGGCCGGTGGTGGGTGGCGATCGGCGCGGCCAGTGGGCTGGCGCTGACCAACAAATGGCTGGTGCCGCTGTTGGTACTTGCGCTGGGTGTGAGCCTGCTCGCGGTGGGCCCTCGCCGGATCCTTCAAACGTGGTGGCTCGCGGCGGGAGTCACTGTGGCACTGACGATATCGGCTCCGATCCTGATCTGGCAGGCCGCACACGATTTCCCGTTGCTGACGGTGGCCCGCGGAATCAGCGATGCCGACGGTGCCGAGAACCGCATGCTGTTGGTCCCGTTGCAGGTGATATACCTGTCGCCGGTGCTGGTCCCCGTATGGGTGGCCGGACTTGCGGCGCTGTGGCGGGATCGGCGGTTCCGGGCCCTCGCTCTGTCGTATCCGGTGCTGATTGGGGTGACATTCGCGATGGGCGGCAAAGCGTATTACACAATGCCGCTCCTGCTTCTGCTGCTGGCGGCTGGAGCAGAGCCTGCGTCGCGGTGGGCACTGCGACATCGGGGCATAACAGCTGGAGCTGCGTCTGTCGGTGCGGCGGTATCCATCGTTGGTTCACTGCCGGTCCTGCCGATCCGTGCGCTCACTCCGGTGTTGGCGATTAACAAAGAGCAAGGCGAGCAAGTCGGCTGGCGCGAGTTCGCGGCATCGGTTGCACAGGCATGGAGACAAGCGGAACCGAACTCAGTGATCTTCACCAGGAATTACGGGCAGGCGGGCGCGGTGGAGCTGTACGGCCCGGAACTTGGCCTACCGCAACCGTATTCCGGTCACATGTCCTACGCGGAGTGGGGCCCGCCGCCCGAATCAGATGCCCCAGTCGTGGTAGTCGGCCCTCCCCCGTCGGTGTTCACCGGGTGTCGCGTGGTCGTGACGCATCGGGCAGTGGTCGCCAATGAGGAGGACGGCACCGAAATTGCGCTGTGCGATCCGGTGAATTGGTCACGAGTGTGGCCGGATTTGCGCCGCTTCTACACCTGAACGTCAGCCGAAGAATTCCGCCGCGTCGTCGTAGCGGGTTTGCGGCACCAACTTCAGCTGGCGCGTCGCATCGGCCAAAGCCACGCGGCCGATGTCCTGGCCCCGCAGCGAGACCATCATCCCGTACTCGCCGGCATGCGCGGCGTCGGCGGCGTTCACTCCAAACCGGGTGGCCAGCACGCGATCGAATGGCGTCGGCGTGCCGCCGCGTTGCACATGCCCGAGCACGGTGACCCGCACTTCCTTGTTGATGCGCTTCTCGACCTCCAGCCCGAGCTGCTGCGCGACGCCGGTGAAGCGTTCGTGGCCGAACTCGTCGATGCCGCCCTGCCGCAGCTGCATCGTGCCCTCGGCGGGTTTCGCGCCTTCGGCCACCACGCAGATGAAATGCGAATCGCCGCGCACAAAGCGCTGTTTCACCAGGCGGCACACCTCTTCGACGTCGAACGGCTGCTCGGGAATCAGCGTCATGTGGGCGCCGGACGCCAGCCCCGCATTCAACGCGATCCACCCGGCGTGGCGGCCCATCACCTCTACCAGCATCACCCGCTGATGCGACTCCGCGGTGCTGTGCAGGCGGTCGATGGCCTCGGTGGCCACGGTCAGCGCGGTGTCGTGACCGAAAGTCACGTCGGTGCAATCGATGTCGTTGTCGATCGTCTTGGGCACGCCGACCACCGGGACGTTCTCCTCGGACAGCCAGTGCGCGGCCGTGAGCGTGCCCTCGCCGCCGATCGGGATGAGCACGTCGATGCCGTTGTCGTCCAGCGTCTGCATGATCTGGTCGAGCCCGGCGCGCAGCTTCTCCGGGTGAACCCGCGCGGTGCCTAGCATGGTTCCACCCTTGGCCAGCAGCCGGTCGTTGCGGTCATCGTTGGCCAGCTGGATGCGTCGGTTCTCCAGCAGGCCGCGCCATCCGTCCTGGAAGCCGACGACCGATGAGCCGTATCGCACCTCGCATGTCCGCACGATCGCCCGGATCACCGCGTTCAGGCCAGGGCAGTCGCCGCCTCCGGTAAGTGTTCCGATCCGCATGGCCCTATCTTGCCCGGTCCGTCCAGTCCAGGCCCAGCGACCAGCGGCCAGCGGTGATCGACAACCCAGGGCGATCTCAACCAGCAAACGGCGACACTAGACCGGTTTCGTACGCGATAACCACGGCCTGGGCTCGATCACGCAATCCGAGCTTCGAGAACACCTTGCCAACATGTGTTTTCACTGTCTCCTCGGAGACAAACAGGCCCGCGGCTATCTCGGCATTGGACATTCCACGGGCAAGCAATTCAAGTACCTCGGTCTCCCGGGGCGTCAGACGCGCTAGCTCGTCGGCCGACCGACGCGGCGCGGCGTGCCGACTTACCAGGTCGGCGATCATCCGACGCGTGATCGACGGTGCGAGGAGCGCATCTCCGGCAGCGACGACGCGTACAGCCCGCACCAATTCGTCGGCCGGAGCGTCCTTGAGCAGGAACCCGCTGGCTCCCGCGCGCAGCGCGGCGTAGACATAGTCGTCGACGTCGAAGGTGGTGAGCATCAGCACTTTCGTGTTGGTGTCGCGTGCCAGGATCTCGCGGGCGGCGTCCAATCCGTTGAGTTCGGGCATCCGCACGTCCATGAGCACCACATCGGGCGACAACGACTGCACCAGGCGAACCGCGTCCCTACCGTTTGCCGCGTCGCCGACCACACTGATATCGGGTTGCGCCGACAGCAACGCGCCGAATCCCTGCCGCACCATCGCCTGGTCATCGGCGATGAAGGTGGTGATCATCGATGAGCCGCTTGCGCGAAGAGAATCATGATCGACTTGTCGCCTGCGCGAAGAGGGTGAAGTCCCGCACGCCGCAACGCTACCCGGCCGGCATGACGGCGGCCAGATACGGCAGGTAGGCCCAAACCACGAATTCGCCGTCGTCGTCATGGACGGCCACGACGCCGCCGACTGCTGTTGCGCGCTCACGCATCCCGGCAATGCCAAGACCCGGTACGGCCGGTACCGACGGGGGCGTCGTCAGCCGGTTGCGCATCTCGATACCGACGCCATCGGCGGTGATGTTCACATCGGCGGTAACCGGCGATCCCGCCGCGTGGCGCGAGGCGTTCGCCAGGCACTCCTGCACGATCCGGTAGGCGGTCGCCCCGATCAGTTCGCCCACCAGCGCGGTCGAACCCTCGATCCGCCAAGTCAGGGGAACACCGGCGCGCCGGGTTGATAAGAACAACTCGGGCAGGTCAGAGATCTGCGGTGCCGGCGCGAGCTCCGGCAACTCGGCGTCGCTGCGCAGCACCCCAAGGAGACCGCGGATCTCATTGAGCGCCTGGCGACCGGTGGCGGCGATCGTCTCGAATTCGGCCTGCACTCCCGGCGGTACGCCGTCATGGCGATACGGCGCGGTCTGCGCCGATACCACCACCATCGACATGTGGTGCGCCACGACGTCGTGCAGGTCCCGCGCGATCCTGGTGCGTTCTTGCAGCACCGTCCGTCGGGCCCGCTCCAAGTCACTGACCTGCTCTAGCCGGGCGACCTGTCGCCGCGACAGCACCAACCAGCGCACGAGCAGCGCCACAAAGACGATCGCCGTGACACCGAATGCCCAGCCGCTGTCCAATTGGGACGGCATCGCAACGAAGAACAGCACGGTGGAGGCCAGCCACACCTTTATGACCACCGGCAGCGGACGGGTCCATGCCACCGCGACGATCAGCACTAACAATTCGATGAGGTGCACCACCTGCCACGGGTAGCTCCACGGCGGAAGCCGGTCGAAGAAGAGCGGGATCGCCACCGCGGAACCCGCCGAAATCGCCCATCCCAGAAGGGGATTGATCCGCACCAGGAGCAGCGGCCACGCCGCCAGAGCGGCGACGATTGGCCCAAGCGGCGGCGGAATGTCGTGGGTCAGGAACAGGGTCGGCCAGGCGACCGCGTATACGATCCCGGTGACGGCGACCACCAACCACGTCGACCAGTGCCAGCGGCGCAGGAGAGTATTTGTGTCTTGCACGGCTCAATGCTAGGGCGCAGCCGCGCTGCGGCCCTCCCCCTACAGGGCGATTCCGGAGTGGCTCCGTGGAGCTAGCCGGCTCATCCAGTTAGCACTACAGCGCGATGCCTGCGGGACCGTCGCGAACCTAACCTCTCGCTTCATGGGATCCCTTCTGTGTCAAGCTCTTTACCTGACCGCAGTGGAGGCGAATTCGCATCTGCGGGCCTGGGGTATTCCGGTACGCGAGTACCTGCTCGTTCCTGCACTGGCCGCAGTCGTGGCGCTCCTGATGCTCGGCGAGTGGGCCATTCGAAGGCGGCACCGTCATCGGCGCCGGTAACGCGGCGCCGCGTCGTTTCTACAGCGCCGTCGGCAGCGGACCTCGCGCATTCTCGTAGGCGGCGCCCACCCGGTACAGCCGGTCATCGGCCAGCGCCGGTGCCATGATCTGCAGACCGACGGGCAGGTTGTCGTCGGGCGACAGACCCGACGGCACCGACATCCCGCAGTGGCCTGCCAGATTCAGCGGCAGCGTGCACAGGTCGAACAGGTACATCGCCAGCGGATCGTCAACCTTCTCGCCCAGCGCGAAGGCGGTTGTCGGGGTGGCCGGCGACACCAGCACGTCGACCTTCTTGTATGCCTCGTCGAGGTCGCGGGCGATCAGTGTGCGGACCTTCTGCGCCTGGTTGTAGTAGGCGTCGTAATAGCCCGCCGAAAGCGCATACGTGCCAATCATAATGCGGCGCTTGACTTCTGGGCCGAAGCCTGCGGCGCGGGTCAACGCCATCACTTCCTCGGCGCTGTGTGTGCCGTCGTCGCCGACGCGCAGCCCGTAACGCATGGCGTCGAAGCGCGCCAGATTCGACGAGACCTCCGACGGCAGGATCAGGTAGTAGGCGGGCAGCGAATAATCGAAGTGCGGGCAGTCCACCTCGCTGACCTCGGCGCCCAGTGCGGTGAGCTGTTCGACCGCGGCGTTGAACGACGCCAGCACGCCGGCCTGGTAGCCCTCGCCGCGCAGTTGGCGCACCACTCCGATGCGTACGCCCTTCAAGTCACCGGACGCTCCTTCCCGGGCTGCAGCCACCAAGTCCGGCACCGCAGCGTCGACCGATGTGGAGTCCTTCGGGTCATGGCCCGCGATCACCTGATGCAGCAGCGCGGTGTCGAGCACCGTGCGTGCGCAGGGCCCGCCCTGGTCCAGCGACGACGCGCATGCGATCAGCCCGTACCGGGAGACGGTGCCGTAGGTGGGCTTCACCCCGACCGTGGCGGTCAGCGCGGCGGGTTGGCGGATGGACCCACCGGTGTCCGACCCGATCGCCAGCGGCGCCTGGAATGCGGCAAGAGCAGCCGCGCTGCCACCGCCCGAGCCGCCGGCGACGCGGCCGACGTTCCATGGGTTGCGGGTGGGCCCGTAGGCGGAGTTCTCGGTGGACGAGCCCATCGCGAACTCGTCCATGTTCGTCTTGCCCAGGATCGGGATGCCGGCCGCGCGCAGCCGTGACGTGACCGTTGCGTCGTACGGCGATGTCCAGCCCTCGAGGATCTTCGAACCACAGGTGGTCGGCATGTCGGTAGTGGTGAACACATCCTTCAGCGCCAGCGGCACACCGGCCAGCGGCGACGGCAAGCTGTCCCCGGCTGCCACCACCGCGTCAACGCGAGCGGCCTCGGCCAGCGCCTGCTCTTCGGCGACGTGCAAGAACGCGTGATAGCTGTCGTCGGTCGCGGCGATCTGATCGAGGCACGCACGCGTCGCCTCGGTTGACGACACCTCCTTGGCCGCGATCTTGGCGCCCAGCCTCGCCGCGTCGAGCCGAATCAAGTTGCTGCTCATACCTCGGCTCCCGCTCGCTCCGGTCCTCGCTTCGCTGCGATCCTCACTCGCGCTCGCCTTCGGGCGCTCATACCTCGGCTCCCGCTCGCTCCGGTCCTCGCTTCGCTGCGATCCTCACTCGCGCTCGCCTTCGGGCGCTCATACCTCGGCTCCCGCTCGCTCCGGTCCTCGCTTCGCTGCGATCCTCACTCGCGCTCGCCTTCGGGCGCTCATCCGGCCTCACCGAGGATTCGCGGGACGGCGAACCGACCCTCGACCGCCTTCGGGGCCTCGGCCAATGCTTCCTCCTGGTTAAGGCACGGCTCCACGACGTCCTGGCGGAAGACGTTGACGTCCTTGAGCGGGTTGCCGGTCGGATCGACGCCTGTGACGTCGACGGCCTGGATCTGGCTGACGTGGCTCAGGATGGCGTCCAGCTGGCCGGCAAAGCTGTCCAGCTCGTCCCCTGTCAGGGCGAGCCGGGCCAGACGCGCCAGATGGGCAACCTCGTCTCGGGAGATCTGCGACACGATTGAGCAGCCTAGTCACCATGCGGACCGCGGCTGCGCCGCCGTCCGCCGGAATGCTGAGCCGCAGGGCCTGTGCAACAGTGTTGCGCGTGCCTTCGTATCTGCTGCGGGTCCAGCTAGAGGACCGACCGGGCAGCCTCGGCTCTCTGGCCGTCGCGCTCGGCTCGGTGGGGGCAGACATCTTGTCCCTCGACGTGGTCGAACGGGCGTCGGGGTACGCGATCGACGATCTCGTGGTCGAGCTGCCGGTGGGCGCGATGCCGGACATGCTGATCACGGCCGCCGAAAAGCTCGACGGCGTCTACGTCGATGCCATCCGCCCGCACACCGGGCTGCTGGAGGCGCACCGCGAGCTCGAGCTCATCGACCACATCGCCGCGGCCGACGGCAAGCACAAGCAGTTGCAGGTGCTGGCCGACGAAGCGCCCCATGTGCTGCGCGTGGGTTGGTGCATTGTGGTCGGGCTGACCGAGTCGGGGCCGAAGCGCATCGTCGGCAGCCCGGGTGCACCGGAGACACAGGCGGCCGACACGCCATGGCTGCCGCTCGACCACGCCGCCGCCTTGGACGCGACCGCTGACTGGGTGCCGCAGGTATGGCGCGATATGGACACGACGTTGGCGGCGGCACCACTGGGTGACCCCCGCACGGCCGTGGTGCTGGGCCGACCGGGCGGACCTGGATTCCGGCCGTCGGAGGTGGCCCGGTTGGGCTACCTGGCCGGCATCGTCGCGACGATCCTGCGCTGACTCAGCCGCCTGCCGACCGGCACCGAGATCGACGTTTTGCAGGCAATCACTCGCACTTCCGCTGCAAAACGTCGGTTTCGGCGAGTGGCGTGGCCTATACGCCGTCGGGGCCGTACTCCAGCAGCCGACGGAAGCCGTTCTCGTCGAGGATCGGCACGCCGAGTTCGACCGCCTTGTCGTACTTCGAGCCGGGTGACTCGCCGGCCACCACGTAGGCGGACTTTTTCGACACCGAACTGGCCGCCTTGCCGCCACGCGCGACAATGGCTTCTTTCGCATCGTCGCGGGAAAACCCCGTCAGCGAGCCGGTGACGACGATTGACAGGCCCTCGAGCGTGCGCTCGACACTGGTGACACGTTCATCGGCCATCCGCACGCCTGCGGCTTGCCACTTGTCGACGATCGCCCGGTGCCAGTCAACGCCGAACCATTCGACCACCGCGGCGGCGATGGTCGGGCCGACACCCTCGACGGCGGCAAGCTGTTCCTCCGAGGCCGACATGATCGCGTCCAGGCCGCCGAACTCGGCAGCCAAGGCGCGCGCAGCGGTGGGGCCGACATGCCGGATGGACAGCGCGACGAGCACCCGCCACAGCGGCTGCGACTTGGCCTTCCCCAAATTGGCCAGCAGCCGTTGACCGTTCGCCGACACGGCCCCGGCCTTGACGGTGAACAACTCGGTGCGCAGCAGGTCGTCCTCGGTGATGCCGAACAGATCGCCCTCGTCGGTGATGACTCCGGACTTCAGCAGCGCGATGCCTGCCTCATACCCGAGGCCCTCGATGTCGAGCGCCCCGCGGCTCGCGACGTGGAACACCCGCTCCCGCAGCTGCGCCGGGCACGTTCTGGCGTTGGGACAGCGGATGTCGGCGTCGCCCTCCTTCGCCGGTGCCAGCTTCGTGCCGCACTCGGGGCATGTTGTGGGCATTTCGAATTCGCGCTCGGAGCCGTCGCGCAGATCGACTACGGGGCCGAGAACTTCGGGAATCACGTCGCCGGCCTTGCGGATCACCACGGTGTCACCGATGAGCACGCCCTTGCGCTTGACCTCCGATGCGTTGTGCAACGTGGCCAATCCGACTGTCGAACCGGCCACCTTGACGGGTTCCATATAGGCGAACGGGGTGACCCGGCCGGTCCGCCCGACGTTGACCCGGATGTCGAGCAGTTTGGTCTGGGCCTCCTCGGGCGGATACTTGTAGGCCACCGCCCAGCGTGGCGCCCGCGACGTCGATCCGAGTCGACGCTGCAGCGCGACTTCGTCGACTTTGACTACCAGACCGTCGATTTCGTGCTCGACATCGTGGCGGTGTTCGCCCCAGTATGCGATGCGCTCGGTGACCGAGTCCATGCCCTTCACCTGCGCGGTGTGTTCGGACACCGGCAGGCCCCACGCCTTGAGCGCGCGATACGCGTCGTGCAATGTCTTCGGGCGGAAGCCTTCGGCGTGGCCGAGGCCGTGGCAGATCATTCGCAGTTTGCGCCGGGCGGTGACGGCCGGGTTCTTCTGCCGCAGCGATCCGGCCGCGCTGTTGCGGGGATTCGCGAAGGGCGGCTTTCCCTCGGCGACCAGGCCGGCGTTGAGGTCCTCGAAGTCGGCGACCCGGAAGAACACCTCGCCGCGCACCTCGATTACACGCGGAACCGGGAATTCCTTAATACCGGTGAGCTTTTCGGGGATGTCCTCGATGGTGCGGGCGTTGAGCGTGACGTCCTCACCGGTGTGGCCGTCGCCGCGGGTCGCGGCGCGCACCAGCCGGCCGTCGCGGTACACCAACGCCAGCGCAACCCCGTCGATCTTGAGCTCGCACAGGTAGTGCGCGTCGTCACCGATCTCGCCCTTGATGCGCGCGGACCAGGCCGCAAGCTCCTCCGGCGTGAACACGTTGTCCAGGCTCAGCATTCGTTCGAGATGCTCGGCCGAGGTGAAGTCGGTCGCGAAGCCGGCGCCACCCACCAGCTGCGTCGGCGAATCGGGGGTGCGCAGTTCAGGATGCAGGTCCTCGAGCGTCTGCAGCTCACGCAACAGCTTGTCGAACTCTGCGTCGGAGATGATCGGGGCGTCGCGCACGTAATAGCGAAACTGGTGCTCGCGCACCTCGTCGGAGAGTTCCTGCCAGCGACGACGGACGTCGGCGTCCGGGGCTTCGTCCGCCTGTTCAGCCAACGCCGTTTCAGGGTCCTTGGAGCTCACCCTGGCAGGCTAGCCGAGCGCGCCGACAGCCTGGCAGGCTGAACTCATGCCGCACCCGATCATGTTCAGCGACGACGACCTCGGCCTGGCAGAGGTCCGCAAGATCGCGCTGGGCTTCCCGGAGGCGTTCGAGAAGATCTCGTGGGGCAGACCCGTGTTCTGCGCGCCGAAGATCTTCGTCATGTACGGCGGCAGTGCGAAGACCGACAAGAAGGGTGAGTACCGCCAGTATCCGTACTCGATCCTCGTGAAAGTCGACGATTCCGACCGCAAGGCCCTCGAGCAAGACAGTCGATTCTTCTACCCCGCCTACATGGGCCCGTCGGGTTGGCTCGGGCTGGACTTCACCGCGAAGAAGAAGGTCGACTGGGACGAGGTCACGGAGCTGGTTGACGCGTCCTTTCGGATGATCGCGCCCAAGAAACTCATCAAGCAACTCGACCAAGCTTGACCCGCGACCGTCGACGCATGGTTCGATCGGGGACCATGAGCTTCGCGAGCCCCTTCCCCGAAGTCGACATCCCATCCACGAGCGTCTACGACTATTTGTTCGGCCGCATTGACGACGACGATCTCGACCGAGTCGCGCTGGTCGATGCCAAGTCCGGCAGGGAGACCACCTACCGCGAGATGATCGGCCGAATCGACGCGTTCGCCGGCGCGCTCGCCGGCCGCGGCATCGGCGTCGGCGACGTCGTCGGCCTGCTTTCGCCGAACAGCTCGGGCTTCGCGGTCGCCTTCCATGGCGTCCTTCGCTCGGGCGCGACGGCCACCACCATCAACGCGCTGTTCACCGCCAAGGACATCGCCAAGCAGCTGACCGATTCGAACGCCAATATGCTGGTCACCGTCACGCCTCTGCTGGCACAGGCCGAAGAAGCGGCCGCGGCGGTGGGTTTAGCCGACAACGAGCTTGTCGTGCTGGACGGCGAGGGGCGCGAAGCCACCGGCCATCCCAACGCCGTCGACCTGATGGGACTGGGACTGCCGCCGCCGGAGGTCAACTTCGCCCCGTCGTCACATCTGGCGGTGTTGCCGTACAGCTCTGGGACGACCGGTAACCCCAAGGGCGTGATGCTGACGCACCGCAACCTCGTGGCCAACGTCGCGCAGATCCGGCCTCTGCACGGCATTGTCGCCGACGACGCGATCCTCGCCGTGCTGCCGTTCTTCCACATCTACGGAATGACTGTGTTGCTCAACGCCGCCCTGCACGCACGGGCCCGGCTGGTGATCATGCCGAGCTTCGACCTCGGGGACTTCCTCGGTAATATCCAGAACCACAAGTGCACCATTGCGTTCATCGCGCCGCCGGTTGCCGTCGCGCTCGCCAAGCACCCGATGATCGACGACTACGACCTGTCCTCGCTTGACACCGTCATGTCCGGCGCCGCCCCACTGGACGCGGATCTCGGCCACGCCGTCGCGAAACGGCTGGGTTGCCGCGTGGTCCAGGGCTACGGCATGAGTGAGCTGAGCCCGGTCAGCCACATCACCCCATTCGACGCCGGCGCACACGAGATGAAGACGACCGCGCCGCTGAGCTCGGTCGGGTGGACCGTGTCCAACGCCGCCTCGAAGATCATCAACCCCGAGACCGGTGACGATATCGATGTTCCCGTTGAGGGTCTCAGCGAGACCGGAGAACTGTGGTTCAAGGGGCCCAACGTGATGGCGGGTTACCTCGGCAATGAGAAGGCGACACGGGAAACCATCGACGACGACGGTTGGTTGCACACCGGCGACCTCGCGCAGGTCGACGCCCATGGCTGCGTGTACATCGTCGACCGGCTCAAGGAGCTGATCAAATACAAGGGCTACCAGGTACCGCCCGCCGAACTCGAGGCAGTACTGCTGAGCCATCCCGCCATTGCCGACGCCGCGGTGATCGGCGTCCAGGACGCCGAGGGCGAAGAGGTGCCAAAGGCGTTCGTGGTCAAGCAATCCGAAGCAGAAGTGACCGCGGACGAGGTGATGGAGTTCGTGGCCGGTCAGGTCGCGCCGTACAAGAAAGTGCGTCAGGTCGAGTTCATCGAGGCCATACCGAAGACGGCTTCGGGCAAGATCCTGCGCAAGGATTTACGGCAGGCGTAACCTTGCGACCGCCTGCGCCGCCCGCGCCTGGCGGTAACCGAGCACCGCACCGGCAGCCGGCATTAGGAGCAGTCCGGCGATGCCCCACAGTGGTTCGGTCGATCCGGCCGTAGGTGCGACGCCCAGTTGCTTCGGCACGGCCGGTCGCAGGGATATCCGATACTCCCACGACGGGGCGGGCGCCGCAGGAGGCGGCGGGGGTGGCGGCGGTGGCGGAGGAGCAGGCGCGGGTTCGGGCACGCTGACGCGGAAGCGGGGTTCGCGGTCGTCGTCCTGCACTCCCGGCGACCGCCCGTTCCCGACCGTCACGCGCGGCGGCTCAAATTGCCCCGTTTGAGCGCCCGGGTGATCGGAGCCGGACCTGTCGTTCGAGCCGGAGCCGTCACCTGGGGCGGCGCCTTGGATATCGGTACGCCCGGACCCCACTCTCGTCTGGGGGCCGTTGCCGTTGGCGAAACTCGGTCCGTCGTCGTCGCCGCGGAAACCATCACCGGAGGTGCGGTTGTCACCTCCGGTGCCGCGACGGTCGCCGTCTCCCGACTTAGACCCGCCGCGTGAGTCTCCCCAGGTGCGGTCCGAGCTGTTGTCCCGGTCCGAGCGCCCCGACTGCCCTGGCTCGGCGATTGCCGCCGCCACGCCGGGGCCACCGACCAGCAGGAACGTCGAAATGACGCCAGCAACTACCACAAGGCCTGGGTTCGATCGGGCCACAGTTCCTCTTCCCGCAAGTGGCAAAGACCAGCCGACGTCGTGCGGATTGCATTCTTGCATGCCGACGCAGGTTTAGCCGGCGTCTTCGAGGAACCGCGCAAATTGTCGCGCGCGTCGGTATTACTCCTCCTCGACGTAGACGCGCAACTGGTCGATCGCTCGGTCCCAGCGCTGCGACAACCCGGTGAGGTATTCACTCGCGTCGGTGAGCGGCTCGGGCTGCACCCGCCAGATGCGTTCCCTGCCCTTCCGCTGACTGTTCACCAGGCCCACCGCCTCCAGCAGCAAGAGATGTTTGGTCGCCGCCTGCCGGCTCACTGCAACCACTTGCGTGACCTCGGTCGTGGAGCACGGCCCGCCGTCGCACAACCGGGTGATGATGCGCAGGCGATTCGGATCACCGAGCGCGTCGAACAACGGAGCCTTAGCGGCGACCGCGGACGCGCTCACACCTTCTCGCTGAGTGCGAGGTACTTCCGCACCAGTTCGGTTTGTGCGGCCCAGCCCTCGCTGTTGGCCTCGAACGCCGACGCCCGGTGCTCGACCGGGATGGAGTCGAATCCGGATTCCACGATGCGCAGCAGCACTCCCTCGGCAGTCTCATCGAGGGTGAACTCCACCAACGTTGTCGGCTCTTGCGAGTAATCGGTGCCCGACTCGACCGCGTAAGGGTGCCACCGAAACGCCAGCCGCCGCTTCGGCTCGACAGCGACGATCTGCCAGGTGTCCGCCTTGCCGGCGTAAGGCTCCTGGGCTCGGGCGACCTCGTCATCGACGGTTGTCGGGGTGATCACGCCGGTGACCGGCGCACCGGGGACGAACGGGCCGTCGAAGCGGACCCCGAACCACCGGCCGAATTCCTCGGCATCGCTGATCGCCCGCCAGACCCGCTCCAGCGGCGCGCGCAGCACAACTTCCTTCTCAATCCGATCAGTACTCATATGCAACCTCCTGGTTGCTTTTCACTGTAGGCGCTCACCCGCGCAACGCGCAACCTTTTGGTTGCTTGTCAGATGGCGTCCGGGTCCTGCGCGATGGCGTTGGCTGTCTGCTGGGTGAGCTCAATGGCCTTGCGCGCCCATTGGGGCGTCGCTCCGGCCAGGCCGCAGGCAGGTGTGATCCCGAGCCGCTCGCACAGCAGTGACCGCGCAAACCCGAGGCGGTCCGTGATCGAGACCGTCCACTTCGCCAGCTCGTCCGCCGACGGCACACGTTCGGGTCCGGTGGAGGCGACAACACCCAGCATCACCGTGCGACCGGAATCAACGAACTCGCCGATGCCATCGAGATCTGGGCGTGCCAGTGTCTGCACGTCGACCGATACCGCATGAACAGCACTGCGCTGCAACATCTTCCACGGCAGTTCCGGCGCGCAGCTGTGCAGTACCACCTCGGTACCCACGGTCGCGACGCAGTGGTCCAGCAGCCCGGTGGCCACCGATTCGTCGACGGGATGCACCGGGCTCAGGCTGGTCACGCCGGTGAGCCGGCCCTCGAGCGCGGCCGGCAACGACGGCTCGTCGAACTGCACGACCGCCGGGGTGTCGAGTCGCCGGGCGACTTCCGCGCGGTGGGCCGCCACGCCCTCGGCCAGCGACCCGGCCAGATCGCGCAGCGCGCCGGCGTCGGTGATGGCGCGGTGACCGCCGGGCAGCTCGAGCTGGGCGGCCAGCGTGATGGGCCCCGGCGCCTGCACCTTCACCGTCCGTGTCCCACCCCGCAGACCCGCCTTCTCCCACGCCTCTTCCAGTGCGTCGATGTCCTCCGCGAGCAGGCTCGCCGCCCGCCGGGCGACCGCGCTGCGACCGGATGCGATGCGATACCCGCGGGGCACGGTGTCGATACCGATGTCGACCAGCAGCGCACCGGCTCGGCCAATGATGTCGGCGCCGACGCCGCGGGCGGGCAGCTCCGGCAGGTGCGGCAGGGTGTGCAATTCGCCGATGACGATCTCGGCGGCCTCGCGTGGCGACGTCCCCGGCCACGACCCAATGCCGGTCCCTGCAGCGAAAACACTCACTCGTTGAACAGTATTCGATGGCGCTAGTCTCGATCCGGGAAGGGGACGACGCCATGTCGATATCGGCCAGACCGTTGGTGGTCTGGTGCGCCGCGGCGTTGTTGACGGCGGGCTGCACGCAGGTCGTGAAGGGAAGTGCGGTGCTGGCCGCGCCCGGGATCGACGACGATTCGTTGTCGCCCATCGATGTCGAGACTGTCATGCTCGACCAGTCACAGATGCGCGCGATCACCGGGGCGGGCGAGGATCTCACGATCGTCCCCAGTATGGACGGGAAGTTTCCCGTCGACATCGACCAGCTCGCGGAAACCGCTCCCCCGCAATGCAAATGGGTCTTCGCCGAGACTCACACGTTCGGCCCAGACGTCGAGGAGTTCCATAAGACGACGTTCCAGAATCCGCCCGATGGCGGCCTGATATCCGAGGGCGCGGCGGCCTACCGTGACCGCGATACCGCACGCCGTGCGTTCGACAGCCTGGTCGCCCTGGTCGATTCGTGCGGCACTACGGAGTTCGGGCCCATGTTCGTCGGCGATTGGACGGCGACGGCCGACTCGGTGCAGACGCGTCCCGACAACGGGTGCGGACGTGATTACCGGTTGAAGAACGTCGTGCTGGTGGAGGTCAGTGCCTGTGCCTTCCCCGGTTCTGTGCCCGACATCGTGATGTCAAACATGCTGGCCAGGGTTCCGGAGTAGCGGAGACGCCTTCGATCCCGGCTACTGTCGGACATATGCGCATCGCCATAGTCGTGCTCGGCGTGTTCGTTGCGTTGTTCGGTCTACTGTTCACGCTGCAGGGATTCGGGGCAGTATCGGGCAGCCCGATGAGCAACACCACCACCTGGTCCATCCTCGGCCCGATCATCGCCCTGATCGGCATTGCGCTCGCGTTCGCCGGATGGCGTGGCCGGAAGTCTTAGGTCGTCAGCGCGTGATCGTCGCGCTGCCGAGGACTTCGTCGCCGTCCGGGTCGGGCAGGTAGAGCACCATCGTCTGGCCCGGTGCCACGCCACGCAGCGCGGAGCGCAGGTCGACCACGAGTTGCCCATCGCGTAGCTCGGCGACGCCGTCGGCGATGCCTCCGTGCGCACGAACCTGCACCGCACACTCCACCGGTCCGGCCGGCGAGCCACCTGAGGTGAACACGGGCCGCTCGCCGGTCAGCCTGCGCACCTCGAGGTCTGCGGCCTCACCGACGTGCACGGTGCCGGTGTCCGCGTCGATCCCCGTCACGTAACGCGGGCGCCCGTCGGGCCCCGGCCCTGCGATGCCAAGGCCCTTGCGCTGACCGATCGTAAATCCGTGCACACCATCGTGTTCGGCGAGCACGGTGCCGCCGGCGTCTACGACCGCACCCCGGCGCACGCCGATTCGCGCGCCGAGGAATGCGCGGGTATCGCCGGACGGGATGAAGCAGATGTCGTGGCTGTCAGGCTTCTCGGCCACCGCCAGCCCGCGCCGGGCGGCCTCCTCACGGATCTGCGGCTTGGGTGTGTCGCCGATCGGAAAGGTCGCGTGGCGCAGCTGGTCGGCCGTCAGTACCCCGAGGACATAGGACTGGTCCTTGTCACGGTCGACGGCGCGACGCAGCCGACCGTCGGACAGCCGCGCGTAATGACCGGTGGCGACGACGTCGAAGCCCAGCGCCATTGCGCGAGCCGCCAACGCCGAGAACTTGATTCGCTCATTGCAGCGCACGCACGGGTTCGGTGTCTCCCCGCGGGCGTAGGACGCCACAAAGTCGTCGATCACGTCTTCGGAGAAGCGGTCGGCGAAATCCCAGACGTAGAACGGGATGTCGAGGACATCCGCCACGCGCCGGGCGTCGCCGGCGTCCTCCTTCGAGCAGCACCCGCGCGACCCGGTGCGTAGGGTGCCCGGCGCCGACGACAGCGCCAGGTGAACGCCGACCACGTCGTGACCGGCGTCGACCATACGGGCTGCGGCGACAGATGAATCGACACCGCCGCTCATTGCGACCAGAACCCGCACTAGTCAACAACTCCCGAACTGGCCAGTGCCGCTTGTCGCGCACGCTCGACCGCCGCTGGCAGCACTGCCAGTGCAGCGTCGACGTCAGCGTCGGTGCTGGTGTGGCCCAACGAGAGTCGAAGCGAGCCGCGGGCACTGGCCGGATCTGCGCCCATCGCGATCAGCACATGCGAGGGTTGCGCAACGCCCGCAGTACACGCCGATCCTGTCGAGCACTCGATTCCCTTGGCGTCCAACAGCATCAAGAGTGAGTCACCCTCGCAACCACGGAACGTGAAGTGAGCGTTGCCAGGCAGCCGCCCAGCACCGGCCGCACCATTGAGGTGTACGTCATCGATACCGGACAGCACGCCGTCGACAAGCCGGTCACGCAACTGCTGGACACGAGCGGTGTTGGCCTCCAAGCCTTCCACCGCCACCCCGGCCGCGGCCGCCATCGCCGCGGCACCCGCGACATCCGGCGTGCCCGAACGGACATCGCGCTCCTGACCGCCGCCGTGCAACAACGGCATACACGCCGTGTCGCGGCGCAGCAGCAGCGCGCCGACACCCGTCGGTCCGCCGAACTTGTGTGCGGCGACGCTCATCGCGGATAGACCGCTGGCCTTGAAGTCGACGGGAACCTGGCCGATGGCCTGGACCGCGTCGCTGTGCATCGGGACGTCGAATTCGGCTGCAATGGCCGCTAATTCGGCGATCGGCATGATGGTACCGACCTCGTTGTTCGCCCACATGATGGACACCAGCGCGACATCGTCATGGTCCTGCAGCGCCTCCCGCAGCGCAGCGGGTGCGACCGAACCGTCGTCGCCAACCGGCAGCCAGGTCACCTCGGCGTGTTCGTGTTCGGTAAGCCATTCCACCGAATCAAGCACCGCGTGATGCTCAATGGGCGTTGTGACGATACGCCTGCGCCGGGGTTCGGCGTCGCGACGGGCCCAGTAGATACCCTTGACCGCAAGGTTATCGCTCTCGGTGCCGCCCGCGGTGAAGACCACTTCCGACGGGCGTGCGCCAAGGAGTTTGGCGAGTGCCTCGCGGGCCTCCTCCATTCGGCGGCGGGCTGTCCGGCCGGTGCCGTGCAGTGACGACGCGTTGCCGACCGTTGCCAGCACCTCCGTCATCGCCTCGATGGCAGCGGGATGCATCGGGGTGGTGGCGGCGTGATCGAGATAGACCGGCGATGAGCCGCTCGGGCGAAGAGCATCGGGTCCGGATGAGCCGCTCGGGCGAAGAGCATCGGGTCCGGATGAGCCGCTCGGGCGAAGAGCATCGGGTCCGGATGAGCCGCTAGGGCTAAGAGCATCTGGCGAGGTCATAACCGCTCCAGGATACGCGCCGGGAAACGGCCGCCCCGAAGCCGCTCAAGCCACCAGAGCGTGCCCGTGCGCTCCCCGAGACTGCTCACCGCGCACCGCGGCCTCGCACCGCGCGGCGAGATCTCTGCGGTCGTCACCCGGCAGCTGCAGCGACTCGACCTGCACGTGCACGATCGTTCGCCGTGCGGTCACCAGCCGGCAGATCGACGCGAACAGCGTGTCGTCGCCGATATAGGCGGCCACCGTCGACGGGCTGCCGTCGCGATGGTGATAGGTCAGTCGCAGCGGCTGGACGGGCCTGCCTGCATCGATGGCGGCCTGGAACATCGCAGGCCGGAAGGGTCCGTATGCCAGGCCGCACCATGTGGTGCCCTCGGGGAAGGCCACCACGGTATGGCCCGCTCGCAGTCGCTGGGCGACCGCACCCACCACGTCGGGCAGGCGCCGAAGGCTGGCACGGTCAATCGGGATCACCTTCATGATGCGGGCCAGCACCCCGAGGGCCGGCCAGTCGACCAGGTCAGCGCGGGCGACGAACGAGCCGGGCATGACAGCGCCGATCGCGAAGATGTCAGTCCAGGACACGTGGCCACTGACCACCAGCACGCCAGGAAGGTTACGAATCGGCCCGCCGGACACGGTGATTCGCACCCCGAGGCATCGCAGCACCAACCGACAGTAACCCCGCTGAATGTGCGACCGGCCCGGCATCGGGACGGCCAGCAGCGGGAGCGCGGGAAGCAGCAACAGCGCGCACGTTGCGCGCACCGCGGTGCGCAGCGCGACGACGACGGGCCTGCCCGCCGCGGCGTCCTCGGCGCGGACGCAGCTGGAGTCGCAGGAAGCCCTGGGCAGCCAGGGATGGTCGGTGGTCACGACGCCATCCCGTCGGCCATCGCGGCCGCTGCCCCCACCGACCGCAGCCTGCGCAGATAGCGGGTGTCGGCCTGGCGTTTGTCCAGCAGGGCGGGGAAGTCACCGACCCCGAAGTCGGGGTCATGAGCGGGCTCGCCGCATATCTGTGCCCCCAGCCGCAGATAGCCCCGCATGAGCGGCGGAACAGCCACCCGGGCCGGTGGATCGATGTCGTCGAGGCCCTTGCCCTCGACCATCACCGGTCGATACGGGTGCACGGTGTACTGCGCGGGAGCGGCGTGGCGGCGCCGCACGAAGTCCCGCACTCCGCGGATCTGGCTACCAGGTGTCTCGTCGTCCGCACCTCGCACGGGCACCGACACGCATCCGGTGACATAGTCGTAGCCGCAGCGGTCCAGGTAGGCCAGGATGCCGGCCCACATCAGCAGCACGACGCCGCCGTTGCGGTGATCTTCCCGCACCACCGCCCGCCCCATCTCGACAAGCGAGGGCCGCAGCAGGTCGAGTCCTTCGACGTCGAATTCGGTTGCGGTGTAAAGACCTCCGGCGGCGATGGCGCCCGGCGGCGGCAGCATCCGGTAGCAACCGACCAATTCGCCCGATTTGTCGTCGCGGACCAGAAGGTGATCGCAGTACTCGTCGAAGCGGTCGGCGTCTCGACCGTCGGTAGCGCCGGCCAACGCGAAACCCGGCTCGGAGGTGAACACATCGTGACGAAGGCGCTGCGCGGCCTCGATGAGCTCGGGATCGGTTGACAGCAGCAGGGTGTAGCGCGGTGTGCCCGCGGTCGGGGTCGTCGGATCAGCGGCAATGAGTACAGAAGCAGTGCTCATGGCTGCACGGTCGCCCAGCCGCATCTCTGGACGGCATCGGGCGCGTGACGTGTCTATGAGCGGTAGGTGACGAGTTGTTCTGCCTGGGGCGTCAGCCCTCGAGGAACACGACATTCTTCTCGACGGGATTGCGGGGCACGCGCAGCTGGTTGGCGGCAAAGTCCGGATCGGCGTAGCCCACCGCCAGGCCGCACAGCACCCGCAGGTCGTCGGGAATGTCCAGCTGCTCGTGCAGCACGTCCGGGTAGTGGGCGATCGATACTTGCACGCACGTGCCCAGCCCATGTTCGGTCAGCGCAAGCACCAGCGTCTGCAGGAACATCCCGACTCCGAGGCTGTCGACCAGCCCGAGGTCGCGGTGCATACACACGACACCCGCCACCGGCGCGCGGAAAAACTCCCAGTTGCGCAGCTGGGCGATCCGGCGCGCCTCGACGTCGTGCCGCGCGACGCCCATGGATCCGTACACCAGCGCGCCCAGTTCCCGGCGCAGCGGGGCGAAGCTCTCAGGCAGCCCCACCGTCGCCGGGAACCCGGCGGAGGCCCGTTCCAGCAGCGCCTCGACCAGCCCGTCGCGGCGTGGCCCCTCGGCCAAAAACAGCCGCCACGGCTGAATGTTGGAGTTCGACGGTGCGCGCATCGCCAGTGCCAGCGCCTCGTCGAGCAGTTCGCGCGGCACCGGCTTGTCACGTAGGAACATCCGGGTGGATCGACGTTGCTTGATGACTCTGCTCAGATCACTTTCGGGCTCGGTCACTTCCATGGCGGTCATCGACTGGCCAGCCAGTCGGTGAATCGAATGCGAGCGATGACGGCGTCACCGCCCGTGACCAGGCTGCGGTCGTTCACGGGGGTGCCGAAGTAGGTGGCGTGTGGTTCGACGACGACGGGCCGGTTGTCGCCGTGTACGCGCAACACCGCGCGGGCGAGGTCGCCGAACGACATCGTGTCGGGTCCACCGATGTCGATGTGGCCGTTGCGAGCAGGCGCCAGGGCCGCTCGGGCCACCTCGGCGGCGACGTCGTCGGATGCGATCGGCTGGATCAGCGCGTCGGGCACGCGCACTACGTCACCAACGCTCATCGAAGCCGTGATGGCCTCGGCGAACTCATGGAACTGCGTGGCGCGCAAAATCGTGCACGGCAACCCCGATTCCTGCAGGATCGTTTCCTGCACGACTTTGGCGCGCATGTAACCGCTTTCGGGCAGACCGTCGACCCCGACGATGGACAACGCCACATAGTGGCCCACCCCGGCCGCGATGGCCGCCTTCACCAGATTGGTTGTCGACGTGGTGAAGAACTCCTTCACCGGGTCGTCCTCGAACGAAGGCGAATTCGTCAGGTCGACCAGGACGTCGGCGCCGGTGAGCGCATCCGCCAGGCCTTCGCCGGTGAGCACGTCCGCACCGGTCTGGCGTGAGGCCGGGACCACGGTGTGGCCGGCATCTGAAAGTAGGGGAACCACCTTGGAGCCGATGAGACCGGTGGCGCCGATTACCGTGATCTTCATTTTCTTAACATCTTTCGTAATGTGTGGCTGGTCGGTGTGCATGGCTGGTCTGTTCGATTGCGACCACATTCGCAGGCCCCCGGTATCCGTCGAACCCTTGAAAGTCCGTAGTCCTGGCGTGGTTCCGCGGAAATGCGTTGCGAATTTCTTACCGCGGCCATGCGCGCGGCGGGCCGGCGATCGCTACCGCCGGGTGTTCAGGTATACGAAACCCCGGTGCGTCGGGCACCGGGGTTTCGCAGGGAATGTGGCGACAGACCCAGTCGGTCAGCCCTTTCGGGCCTTGACCGCGTCGGTCAGCTGCGGGGCCACCTTGAACAGATCGCCCACGATGCCCAGGTCGGCGATCTCGAAGATCGGCGCCTCTTCGTCCTTGTTGACCGCGATGATCGTCTTCGACGTCTGCATGCCGGCCCGGTGCTGGATCGCGCCGGAGATGCCCAGAGCGATGTACAGCTGCGGCGACACCGTCTTGCCGGTCTGGCCCACCTGGAACTGGCCCGGGTAGTAGCCCGAGTCCACCGCGGCACGAGACGCGCCGACGGCTGCACCCAGCGAGTCGGCCAATTCCTCGACGACGCTGAACTTTTCAGCGCTGCCAACGCCACGGCCGCCGGAGACGACGACAGTGGCCTCGGTGAGTTCCGGACGGTCGCCGGCCACCGCTGGTTCTCGCTTCGTGATCTTCGTCGCATTCTCGGCCTGAGCCGGCACCTCGACGTTCACAACCTCACCGGCGCCGTCGGCGGCCTCGGCCTCGATCGCACCGGGACGCACGGTGATCACCGCGGTGTCGCCGGTGACCTCGGCCTCGACCGTGTACGCGCCACCGAAGATGGAATGGATGCCCTTGCTGCCCTCTTTCACCTCGACGACGTCGACCAGCAGGCCGGACCCGGTGCGGGCGGCCAGCCGGCCGGCGATCTCCTTGCCGTCGGCGCTGGCGGCCAGCAGCACACCCGCAGGGGCGGCGGACTCGGCGAGCGACGCCAACACGTCGACTTGGGGCGTGATCAGGTAATTCTCCGCGTCGTCGGACTCGGCGACGTAGATCTTGGCGGCGCCGGCCGACTTCAAGCCCTCGACGAGCGGTTCGGCGGTACCCGGTTTGCCCACCACGACGGCGGCGGGCTCGCCCAGCACCCGGGCGGCGGTGATCAGTTCGGCGGTGACTTTCTTCAGCGCGCCTTCGGCGTGCTCGACGAGCACGAGTACTTCAGCCATGTGTCTTCTATGTCTTTCTGATGTCGTTAGGCCTGAGCGGATTCGGGCTAGATGATCTTTTGAGCAACCAGGTACTCGGCGATCTTGGTGCCGCCGTCGCCCTCGTCGGTGACCTTCTCGCCCGCAGTCTTGGGCGGCTTCGGGGTGGACGACAGCACCTTGGAACCGGCGTTACCGACACCGACCTCGTCGGACTCGACACCGATCTCGCCCAGCGTCAGGGTCGTCACTTCTTTCTTCTTGGCGGCCATGATGCCCTTGAAGGACGGGAAGCGAGGCTCGTTGATCTTCTCGTTCACGCTGACCACCGCGGGCAGCGACGCCTCGACGGTGAACACACCGTCGTCGGTTTCGCGCTCGCCGGTGACCTTGCCGCCCTCGACCGACACCTTGCGCAGATGAGTGAGCTGAGGCAGGCCCAGGTACTCGGCCACGATCGCCGGAACCGCGCCGCCGACACCGTCGGTGGCCTCGTTACCCGCGATGACAAGCTCGGTGCCCTCGATTGTGCCCAGCGCACGGGCCAGCGCCCAGCCGGTCTGAACGACGTCGGAGCCGTGCATGCCGTCGTCGAGCAGGTGCACTGCCTTGTCGGCACCCATGGACAGGGCTTTGCGGATCGCTTCGGTCGCGCGCTGCGGACCGGCTGTGAGCACAGTCACAGTGCTTTCGGTGCCGTTGGCGGCTTCCTTCTCCTTGATCAGCAGCGCCTCTTCGACGGCGCGCTCGTTGATCTCGTCGAGTACGGCGTCGGCCGCCTCGCGGTCGAGGGTGAAATCGCCGTCGGTCAGCTTGCGCTCTGACCACGTATCTGGGACCTGCTTGATCAGGACCACGATGTTCGTCATGAGTCTGGTTCGTCCTCCTCGAAGGGGCCGGCGGCCGGCCCGCCATACCACGTTTCAAGCAACAACCACCATGTTACTCGCGGGTAACTTAAGTGGGTTCGCAGAAACACCATAGCTGGTCGAAGTTTGCGTTCTGGCTCCCCGTAGGCGGTGAACTGTTCGCGAACCGGCCGCTGACCCTTTCCCTGCGTTAGCCTGCCTTGCAATGAGCGCATTCGCTACCAACGGTCCGCGTGGGGACGATGCGCTTCCCCTCACGGGGGAGCGCACAATCCCCGGGCTGGCGGAGGAAAACTACTGGTTCCGCCGCCACGAAGTGGTGTATCAGCGGCTGGCGGACCGATGCGCCGGGCGCGACGTACTCGAGGCCGGCTGCGGTGAGGGCTACGGAGCGGACTTGATCGCCGACGTTGCGCGTCGCGTGATCGGGCTGGATTACGACGAGTCAGCGGTCGCGCACGTAGAGACACGCTATCCGCGGGTGGAGATGCTGCACGGCAATCTGGCCTCATTGCCGCTGCCCGACGCTGGTGTCGACGTGATAGTCAACTTTCAGGTAATCGAGCACCTTTGGGACCAAGGGCAATTCGTCGCCGAGTGCTTTCGCGTGCTGCGGCCCGGCGGCGTGCTGCTGATGTCAACGCCTAACCGGATCACGTTCTCCCCCGGCCGAGACACGCCGATCAACCCGTTCCACACCCGTGAGCTCAACGCGGCCGAGCTGACCGAGCTGCTGACCGCCGCGGGTTTCAGGATCGAAGGCGTTTACGGGGTTTTTCATGGCCGGCGGCTTGCCCAGTTGGACGCCCGGCATGGCGGCTCGATCATCGACGCCCAGATCGCCCGCGCGCTGGCCGAAGCGCCGTGGCCCGCCGAGCTGCTCGCCGATGTCGCGTCGGTGACCACCGATGATTTCGATCTCGTCGAAGCAGCCGACCGGGACGTCGATGAAAGCCTGGATCTGGTCGCAATCGCGGTGCGGCCGTGACAACCGCCGAGCCGGTACCCGGTCTTTTCACGCTCGTTCTCCACACACACCTGCCGTGGTTGGCACATCACGGCCGGTGGCCGGTCGGCGAAGAATGGCTCTACCAGTCGTGGTCGGCGGCATACCTGCCTCTGATGCGGGTGCTGCGCACCCTTGCCGCCGAAGACCGTCATCATTTGTTGACGCTGGGGATGACGCCAGTCGTTACCGCGCAGCTCGACGATCCGTACTGCCTGTCCGGCATGCACCACTGGCTGGCCAACTGGCGGCTGCGTGCGCTCGAGGCGACGGCGCTACGGGATCCGTTGCGAGAGTTCGGTTTTCGCGAGCAGGCCGAAGCCGGTCGCGAGCTTGACGAGTTCGCGACGCTGTGGCAACACGGGGGCAGCCCGCTGCTGCGTGAGCTGCTCGACGCCGGCACCATCGAGCTGCTTGGCGGCCCGCTGGCGCATCCGTTCCAGCCGCTGCTGAACCCCCGATTGCGCGAGTTCGCGCTGCGCGAGGGGCTGGCCGACGCCCGGCAGCGCTTCGCGCACACGCCCCGAGGCATCTGGGCCCCCGAATGTGCCTACGCACCCGGCATGGAAATCGATTACACCGCAGCGGGTGTCGGCCACTTCATGGTCGACGGGCCGTCGCTGCACGGCGACACCGCGCTCGGCCGGCCGGTCGGTGCATCAAATGTCGTCGCATTCGGCCGCGACCTGCAGGTCAGCTACCGGGTGTGGTCGCCGAAGTCCGGCTACCCCGGCCACGCCGCCTACCGCGACTTCCACACCTATGACCACATCACCGGTCTCAAGCCCGCCCGCGTCACCGGCCGCAATGTGCCGTCCGACGCCAAGGCGCCATACGACCCGGAGCGCGCAGACCGCGCAGTCGACGTCCACGTCGCCGATTTCGTCGACGTGGTCCGGCAGCGACTCACCGCCGAGAGCGACCGGATCGGCAGGCCCGCTCACGTGGTCGCTGCCTTCGACACCGAACTGTTCGGCCATTGGTGGTACGAGGGCCCCGTCTGGCTGGAGCGAGTGCTACGTGCGCTGCCGGCCGCCGGGGTGCGGGTCGGCACACTGTCCGATGCGATCGCCGATGGCCTCGTTGGCGCATCCGTCGAATTACCGCCCAGCTCTTGGGGTTCGGGCAAGGACTGGCAGGTGTGGGCCGGCGAGCAGGTGGCCGATCTTGTCCAGCTGAACGGCGAAGTCGTCGACACCGCGCTGACCACGGTGGACAAGGCGCTGGAGCAGGGCGCTTCGCTGGGCTCGCCTACGCCAAGGGATTTCGTCGCCGACCAGATTCTGCGCGAAACGCTGCTGACGGTCTCCAGCGACTGGCCGTTCATGGTCAGCAAGGACTCCGCCGCAGATTATGCGCGCTATCGCGCGCACCTGCACGCGCATGCAACCCGTGAGATCGCAGGCACGCTCGCGTCCGGCCGCCGCGAACACGCGCAGCGGCTGGCCGATGGCTGGAACCGCGCCGATGGTCTGTTCGGCGCCCTGGACGCGAGGCGACTGCCGAAATGACCCCCTCCCGCTTCCCCGCGAGCGACCGTGTCTGCACGCCGACACGCCGCAAAAACGTGGCATTTAGCGGTCGCTCGCGCGGAGAGTCAGGCTCCCGATGAAAGTTCTGCTGGTGTCGTGGGAGTACCCGCCGGTGGTGATCGGCGGGTTGGGGCGCCACGTGCACAGTTTGGCGACGGCGCTCGCCGAGGCCGGCCACGAAGTCGTGGTGCTCAGCCGTCGACCCAGCGGCACCGATCCCAGCACCCACCCATCGACAGACGAAATCGCTGAGGGCGTACGGGTCGTCGCCGCCGCGCAGGACCCGCACGAGTTCGAGTTCGGCTCGGACATGATGGCGTGGACGCTGGCCATGGGACATTCGATCGTCCGCGCCGGCCTGGCGATAAAGACACAAGACGGTCAAGCCCGGCCATGGCGGCCGGACGTCGTGCACGCCCACGATTGGCTCGTCGCGCACCCTGCCGTCGCGCTGGCCGAATACTTCGACGTGCCATTGGTTTCCACCATCCATGCCACGGAGGCGGGCAGGCATTCGGGTTGGGTATCCGGTCCGACCAGCCGGCAGGTACACGCCGTGGAGTCTTGGCTGGTTCACGAATCCGATTCGCTCATCACATGTTCGGCGTCGATGAGCGATGAGATCAGCGAGCTGTTCGGCCCGGGCCTGGCCGAGACCAGAGTGATCCGCAACGGAATCGACGCGGCGCTATGGCCATTCGCACCGCGGCGCGCTCGTACGGGCCCGGCCCGCCTGCTGTACCTCGGCCGCCTGGAGTACGAGAAGGGCATCCACGACGCGATCGCGGCACTGCCACGCATCAGGCGCACCCACCCCGGCACCACGCTGATCATCGCCGGCGAGGGGACACAGCAGCACTGGCTCATTGAACAGGCGCGAAAACACAAGGTGCTGAAGGCCACAACGTTCGTCGGCCATGTCAATCACGAAGATCTCGTTGATCTGCTGCGCACCTCCGATGCCGCCGTGCTGCCCAGCCATTACGAGCCGTTCGGCATCGTCGCTCTGGAGGCAGCGGCGACGGGAATCCCGCTGGTCACGTCCAACGTCGGTGGTCTCGGCGAGGCCGTCATCAATGGCCAGACGGGCATGTCGCACGCGCCGCGCGACGTCGCGGGCCTGGCCGCTGCCGTGCGCGTCGTGCTCGACGACCCGGACGCCGCCCAGCAGAGAGCGATCGCCGCCCGCGAACGGCTCACGTCCGATTTCGACTGGCGTACCGTCGCCGGTGAAACCGCGCAGGTCTACCTGGCTGCCAAACGCCGCGAACGCGAACCGCACCAGCGCCGCGTCATCGTCGAACACGCACTGCCCGACCGCTGACGGCGCGCGAGCGACCACTTTTGTACGCCAATTGCGGCGTGTCGCCGTGCAGACACGGTCACTCGCGGTTAGTGAGGGTTAGCGGGCGGCCTTCTTGCGCTCGATGTCCGCGAGCGCCGCGGCAAGCTCGGCCCGCTGGGCCGCCGATGTTTCCCAAGTCAGCTTTCGGTTCTTGACCACCTTTGCCGGCGCGCCGACCGCGATCGAGTAGTCGGGGATGTCGCCCTTGACCACCGCGTGCGAACCCAACACGCAGCCCCGGCCGATCGTGGTGTTGCGCAGGATAGTGACCTTGGTGGCGATCCATGTGTCCGGGCCGATCCGCACCGGACCCTTGAGGATGCCCTGGTCCTTGATCGGCACGTTGATGTCGTCCATCTTGTGGTCGAAGTCGCACACGTAGACCCAGTCGGCCATCAGCACCGAGTCGCCCAGTTCGATGTCCAGATAGGTGTTGATGACGTTATCGCGGCCGAGCACGACCTTGTCACCGAAGCGCAGCGACCCTTCGTGGCAGCGGATCGTGTTCTTGTCGCCGATGTGGACCCAGCGGCCGATCTCCAGCTGGGAGAGTTCCGGGGTCGCCTGGATCTCAACGCCCTTCCCGAGAAAGACCATGCCGCGGGTGATGATGTGTGGGTTGGCAAGCTTGAACTTCAGCAGCCGCCAGTAGCGCACCAGATACCAGGGCGTGTACGCGCGGTTGGCCAGCACCCACTTCAATGAAGCCAATGTCAGGAACCTGGCCTGGCGCGGATCCCGCAACCGCGAACCCCGCCAACGCTTGTGTAACGGCGCGCCCCACATCGTCGTCATGGCCGGAAAGCCTACGCGACGCTCCAAGTTCAATTGGTTACCCTCACGTGGGCTCGAAGAAAGGAAACCGTGTTCCGGCAATTGGTCGTGCTGGTATCAACAGCGCTGATCACGGGTGCTTTGGCCGGCTGCGGGAACACCGACTCCTGGGTGCAGGCGCACGCCGCGTCCGGCTGGCCCGCCCAATACGGCGACGCCAGCAACAGCAGCTACGAACCGACAGCAGGCGCCGAGGCCCTGCGGCTGGAATGGACGCGATCGGTCAAGGGCGAATTGGCCGCCGCCGTGGCCCTCGGGTCGGGCAGCTATCTGGCCGTCAACGCGCAAACCCCCGGCGGTTGCTCGCTGATGGTGTGGGAGGCCGACAACAACGCCCGCCAGCGCTGGTGCACGCGGCTGGTGCAGGGCGGCGGCTTGTCCAGCCCGCTGTTTGACGGGTTCGACAACCTCTACATCGGCCAGCCCGGCACGATGCTGTCCTTCCCGCCGACGCAGTGGATCCGGTGGCGCCGACCGGTGATCGGAATGCCCACCACACCAAGGATTCTCGACCCTGGCCACCTGCTGGTGGTGACGCACCTCGGTCAGGTCCTCGTGTTCGACGCCCACAAAGGCATCGTCGTCGGCACGCCGCTGGACCTGGTCGTCGGTGTCGACCCGACCGACTCCAACCGCGGCCTCGCCGATTGCCCTCTGTCCCGTCCCCGCTGCCCGGTGGCCGCCGCACCGGCGTTCGCAGCACCGGCCGGGCTGGTGGTGCTCGGGCTGTGGGAACCCGACGCCAAGGCACCGGTCCTTGTCGGGCTGCGCTATCGGGCCGGGCAGAGTCCGCTTCTGACCCGGGATTGGACAAGCGACGCGGTCGGCGACGGACCGCTGTCCAGCCCGGTGCTGTCGGCGGACGGCTCGACGATCTATGTCAACGGGCGCGACGAAAGACTCTGGGCGCTGAACTCCGGCGACGGCAAACCGAAATGGTCGGTGCCGCTGGACTATTTAGCGCAGACCCCGCCGTCGGTGTCGCCTGACGGCGTGATCGTTGCCGGCGGCGGCCCGGGCGCCAAGCTCGTCGCCGTCAAGGATGCCGGTGACCGCGGTGACGTGGTGTGGACCCGCGACGACGTCGCCCCGCTGTCCACGTCGAGCCGGGCGGGTACCGACGTCGCCTACACCGTTACGCGCGACGGCGAAAACGGTCAGGCGCTGCTGGTGTTCAACCCGGCCGACGGTCGCACGATCAACACCTATCCATTGCCTGAGGCGACGGGCTTTCCCGTCGGGGTGTCGGTCGGCCATGACCGCCGCGTCGTCACCGCCACCAGTGACGGCCAGGTGTACGGCTTCGCGCCCTAGAGGGCCAGCAGCGGCGCGACCGACGCCCGCGGCACCGTCGCCTCGACCGGACCCGCCGACTCCGCGAACATCTCACCCTGGCTGAAGTAGAAGATGACCGAGTCGTCCGTAAGCGCGAAGTTCTGGTATTTGGCCGGATCGAGTCCGTCGGTCGGCGGAATCGAATCGATCATGCCCTGCTCCTTCTGCAGGTACCGGTTGACCTCGGGGTAGATCACGTCGAGCGGCTTGGTGCCCGGCTTGAACAGACTGTCGAACGTGATCGGCGCGCCCTTCGCCACGTCCCAGTTGAACGCCTGATAGAACGTCTGCGGGTGAACGCCACCGACGTTCTGCCAGACCGTGAACACGACGCTTCGCGTGCCGCCCGTCGCTGGCCCCGCCCGGTAACCGACGCCCTTCGCGTCGAGCTGATAGGGCAGGTTGTATGAACCCGGCATCTCGGCGACGTTGACAAAGCCGTCGCGGGCCTGGGTCAAATACGCCGTCAGCGGCGCCTGATCCGGGTAGTCGTCGGGGAAGCTCATGTCGAGGGTGTAGGTCGAGTTGGCGGCGTGCACGCGGCATATCTGGTCGTTACCGACGACGCCGCCAAGGTCGGCGCAGGCCGACTGCGCCGAAGCCGCCGGGACGCCGATCGAGCCGGCCAGAACACCGGCCGCCACCAGAGTAGCCATCGTGACAATGCGCATCGTCGGACGTCCTCGCGAGCCGGCACCGGCCTTCGGCACCGGCGCATCAATGCCAGGGTACGTGGCGGTTCAACGTGACGGACGACAAATGAATGCCGTTGCCCGGCTTGCGTGCCCGGATCCGATGCGGGCGAGGACGACCGAGACTTGCTGGGATCCGCGCAGCCGCATCCGCGATCGCAACGCATCGGGGTCGATGTCCATGCCACGGACCAGGATTTCGACCGCGCCGACGTCACGGGCCGAAAGCGCCTGGCGCAGTCGCTGTTCGCTGAAGCCAAGCTCCTCGAGCACCTCGAAACCGCGCACACGATCGGGCAGCCGGTCTCCGGAAAGGTATGCGATGTCCGGATCGAGCTGCCACAGCCGATGCCGAGCGGCGTAGTGCCGCACCAATCCCGCGCGGACCACCGCTCCGTCGGGGTCGACGATCCACCGCCCCGCTGGCGCCACAGGGCAGTCGTCGGATTCGGCGTCGGTGATCTCTTCACCGGCATCCAGCATCGTGGCCCGGCGGGTGACGCCGGCGGCGGCCAGTCCTGTCGACCACAGGCATGCTTCGCGCACAGTGCCCGCCAGTGAGGTGACCTCGATCTCGCCGACGAACCCCATTCGCGAGAGCTTGTCGAAATCGATTCCCGGCGCGCACTTTACGACGAGGTCGCGGCTTTGGTACACCTCCAGCAGAGCATCGAGCGCGGGTGTGTAATCGCGTGGATCGAACCGCCGGCGCCCGCGGCTTCGTCGCGCCGGGTCGACGAGGACGACGGTGTCGCGCGTGACCGGTGCCAGCGCGTCGGCCCGGCACAGGTCGACATCTGCGACGTTGTGACGGGCCATTGCGAGCCTCACCGGGTCCACATCACTGCCGACGACACATTGGCTCCAATCCCGCAGCGCGGCAAGCTCTGTGCCGATCGAACACGTCGCGTCGTGCACGCTGAGCCCGGTCAGCCGACGCGCCCGATGGGCGGCGACCGGTTCGGCGGTGGCCTGCTGCAGCGCCTCGCCGGTGAACAGCCATCCCGACGGGTCTACGAATTTCGCCGTCGCCCTGCGCCGCAACAACGTCGTCTCCACCAGCACGCCGGCGTGGTCACCGAAACGCTCACGCGCCGAGGCGATGTCGGTCACCAGCGTGGCGTCGGTCAGCCTGAGGTCGGCGACTTCGCGCAGCGCCCGCTCCCCCGCGTCGCTGCTCAGATATGCAACGTGGTCGAGGCGGAAATCTACGACGGCTTGACCCCGGTCACCATGACGTTGTAGAACCAGCCCTTGGGGACCACACGACGCCACAAGTTGTCGTCGACCCAGCTCAAAGTGGTCCAGCTGGTGAACGCGAACTTCGCCCAGCCCCACCCGAGCCGCCCCGGCGGAACCGCGGCCTCGAACGTGCGCAGCGGCCAGCCCAGCATCGCGGCGGTGAACTCCGTCGTGGTGGTCGACACGTCGACGGCCCCGGCGTTGACGGCCATCCGCTCCAGATCAGCCGGATCGAACGTGTGCAGGTCGACGATCGCCTCAAGCGCCGCCGCACGTGACGATTCGTCCAACTCGGCCTGCGGCCGTCGCCAGTCGTCCAGGCCGGGCAGCTTGGTGACGTTGGTCGCGACCCGCCAGGTCAGCGTCGACAGCGCCCGCGCGTAGCCGTTGCCGACGGTAGTCGGCTCACCGGCGAACACGAACCGGCCGCCGGGCTTGAGCACCCGGACCACTTCGCGCAGCGACAGCTCGACGTCCGGGATGTGGTGCAGCACGGCGTGGCCGACGACGAGGTCGAAGGTGTCGTCCTCGTATGGGATGCCCTCGGCGTCGGCGACCCGCCCGTCGATCTCGAGCCCAAGGTTTGCGCCGTTGCGGGTTGCCACCTTGACCATCCCCGGCGACAAGTCGGTCACCGAGCCGCGGCGTGCTACCCCGGCCTGGATCAGGTTGAGCAGGAAGAACCCGCTTCCGCAGCCGAGCTCCAGCGCCCGGTCGTATGGCAGGTCACGCAGCTCCTCGGTCGGCACGGTTGCATCAAAGAGGTCGCGCGCGTAGTCGACACAGCGCTTGTCATAGGAGATCGACCACTTGTCGTCGTAGCTCTCGGCCTCCCAGTCGTGGTACAGCACCTGGGCGAGCTTGGAGTCGTGGCGGGCAGCCTCGACCTCCTCCGCTGTGGCGTGGGGATTCGGAGCCGGCTGGCCGGCGACATCGGCGCGAGCGCGGGGTTCGTCAAGGCTCATAACAGGGCACTCTAAACGCCGAAAGCCGCCTTGGCGGCGGCCAGTACCTGCGGTTGATAGTCGAGGAATCGCTTGGCCCAGGCCACGGCGGCGTCATAAACGGCGTCAGGGGCCACCATCTCGTCGATCAGGCCCAACGCCAGCGCCTCCTTGGCGTCGACGAACCGCCCGCTGAACACCAGATCCTTGGCCTTGCTTACGCCGACCGCCGCCGCCAGCCGCGCGGTGCCGCCCGCGGGTACCAGCCCGGCCAGGATCTCCGTCGCTCCGAACTTGACGTTGTCGCCGGCCACCCGCCAGTCGGCGGCCAACGCCAGCGTCAGTCCGCCGCCCAGCGCGTATCCCGTGATGGCCGCGACGGTGGGCTTGGGAATCGCGGCCAACGCGTCTACGGCCTCCCGGCACACCCGGGCGGCCACCTCGGCTTCGTCGGCGTTCAGCGTGCGCAGTTCGGGCACGTCGTCGCCGGCCGAGAAGATCTCGTGGCCGCCGAAGACGATCACCGCATGGATGTCCTCGCGACGGCCGAGGTCGGCAGCGGCGTCGACGATCTCGCGGTACACCTGGCGGGTCATCGCGTTGGTGGGCGGGCGCGACAGCAGCAGGGTGGCGATGCCGGGCTGCTCATCGCTGACGTGGACGGACACGAACTCGTTCATGCAAGCGGCGTGCCAGGGCCGTAGCCATCGGGCGCGCGGTGCTTGCGCGCCGAGTTGTACCGGTCACTGTCGAAGAACTCGATCTCCCAGTTGCCGTTCTTCGCGGCGAGATGCGGTTCAACGGGCACGATCTGGCGTTCCACGGCGAGCACTTCCGCGACGGTGCGACCGGCCAGCGAGTCAAGCTGCGTCCACGTCGGCGGCAGCAGGAACGTGCGACTCGTGGCGAAATCGTCGAGGGCCTCCTGAGGCGTGATCCAATCGGCCGTATCGGTTTCGGTGTTCTCGCCGTCGGCGCGCTGGCCGTCGGGCAGTGCGCCCACGAAGAAGTAGGTGTCGTAGCGGCGGGTGCGCTCTTCCTTGGGCGTCACCCAGTTCGCCCACGGTCGCAGTAGATCCGCCCGCAGCACCAGGTTCTCGCGACGGAGAAACTCCCCGAATGACAGTGAATGGTCCGCAAGCGCCTGCCGGGATCCGCGGTAGATCGATGCGTCGCCCACGATGCCGTCGGGGTCGTCGGCCGGCCCGGCGAACAACACGCCGGACTCTTCGAACGTCTCGCGGGCCGCGGCACAGACCAACGCCTCGGCTAGGTCCGGTTCGACGCGAAGGTGCTCGGCCCACCATGCCGGCTCTGGGCCGAACCACGCGACGTCGGCGTCGCGGTCGCGGTCATCGACACCGCCGCCCGGGAACACCATGACCCCGGCAACAAAGTCCATCGCGGAGTGCCGCCGCATCAGGAAGACCTTGATGCCGTCGGCGGTATCGCGGATCAGCATCACCGTCGCGGCAGGCCGTGGGGTCAGCGGCCCTTCGCTCATGCGCGCCTCCTGTGCGCGGGACGAATGCGAGTTCGACGCGCGAAGTAGCGCCCGTCGACGACGTCCAGGGCGATCGACTGCCCGAAAGCCTTGGACAGGTTCTCCGCAGTCAACACATCCCGCAGCAGCCCGGAGTCGACGACCTTGCCTTCCGACAAAATCAGGCAATGGCTGAAACCCTGCGGGATCTCTTCCACGTGGTGGGTCACCAGCACCAACGCTGGCGAGTCCGGGTCGGCGGCCAGATCGGCCAGCCGGGCCACCAGTTCTTCGCGGCCGCCCAGGTCCAGCCCAGCGGCGGGTTCGTCGAGCAACAGCAACTCGGGGTCGGTCATCATCGACCGCGCAATCAGCACCCGCTTGCGTTCCCCCTCGGACAAGGTGCCGTATGCGCGTTCGGCCAGATGCTCGGCGCCGACACTCTCCAGCGTGTCGATCGCCTGGTCGTAGTCGACATCGTCGTAGCGCTCGCGCCAACGGCCCATCACGGCGTAACCGGCCGATACCACGAAGTCGCGGACCAGCTCACCCTCGGGCACCTGCTGCGAAAGCGCGGAACTGGAGAGCCCGACACGCGAACGGAGTTCTGACATGTCGACTCGGCCCAGCCGCTCGCCGAGCACGTAGGCCGTGCCCGATGACGGGTGCTCCATGGCGGCAGCGATGCGCAGCAGTGACGTCTTGCCTGCACCGTTCGGCCCGATGACCACCCATCGCTCGTCGAGCTCGACCGACCAGGTGATTGGTCCTACCAAGACTTGGCCACCGCGTCGCAGCGCGACCCTGGCGAAGTCGATCAGCAGATCGGGGTCGGCCGCATCGTCTTCTGGCACTCGACCATCGTGCCGTACCGCGACCGTGCGCCGTCTTGCGGGTCGCGCTTGCGATTTCGGCGTGTTCGGTTGCGCCCGGCGCTACTTTGCACGCCCAGTTCGCTGGCTTCGGCGACGGCGGCCCAGCCGCTGACCGCCAGCACCCGCTTGGGCGTGATCCGCAAGAACATCTGGACCAGCGGGCCGATGCCGAAGGCGTAGATGACGGTGCCGATGCCTACGGTGCCGCCGAGCAGCCACCCGACCGCCAGCACCGTCGCTTCGATGGAGGTCCGGACCAACTGCACCGACAGGCCGGTGCGCACCACGAGCCCGGTCATCAAGCCGTCGCGTGGGCCGGGGCCCAGCCCGGCGCCGACGTAGAGAACCGTGCTGAACGCATTGAGCACCACCGCACCCAGCATCATCGCGATGCGCACCGGGAGTGATGTGGGTGTCGGCAGCAGCAACATCCCCGCGTCGACGGTGATGGCGATGACGATGACGTTGGCGATCGTGCCGACGCCGGGCCGGTTGCGCAACGGAATCCAGGCCAGCAGCACCGCCACCCCGACCACCGCGGACGCGATGCCGATCGTCATCCCGGTGTGCGTCGCCAACCCCTGGTGAAACACATCCCAGGGGTCCAGGCCGAGACCGGCGCGCACCATCATCGCCATCGAGAAGCCGTAGCCGCTCAGGCCGATGAGCAATGCAGTGCCCCGCAGCATCGCGGGCCGTGACTTCCAGTTCGCCCGCATTACGCGTGGTCCGGGAAGTGAACGCGGATCGCATCCAGTTCGGCGCGCATCCGGCGAGCGTCGGCGTCGTGTTCGCCGTAGTAGCCGGCCAGTACCGGCGAATGCGGTCTGGCCAGCCGCTGGACCAGCCGAGATATCCAATTCGGGCTCATGATCCGATATTGGACTCCAACTGGCTTGCCTTTCAATAGCCAGTTGGGACATACTGGCCTTCAATGATTGCAGAAATGACCCC
The DNA here is from genome assembly GCA_963715885.1 of uncultured Actinomycetota bacterium. Lineage (GTDB taxonomy): Bacteria > Actinomycetota > Actinomycetes > Mycobacteriales > Mycobacteriaceae > Mycobacterium. The sequence goes on along the minus strand of CAVQSK010000030.1, from coordinate 313,697 downwards.
GCGCGCGCTCGATGTGGACCTTTTGGTCCGCGAGCTTGGCAACTGGCGCACATCCAGTCGCAGCGGACCGGCCTACCAGGGCCTGGCGGACGCGATCCGTCTGCTGATCGTCGACGGACGTCTTCCTGTCGGTAGCCGACTGCCCAGCGAGCGGGCGCTGGCCGACGCGTTGCGCGTGTCACGCACCACCGTCACCGCGGCGTACAGCCAGTTGCGCGACGACGGCTACCTCAATGCCAGACGCGGCGCCCGCAGCACCACGGCCCTTCCCCTTGCGCCCGCTGTCCGGGCTGACACCACAACGCCGTCGGTGAGCCTGGCCGCGGCCGCGCTGTCCGCCCCGGCCGCCGCGGTGATGGAGGCGTTCGCAGAGGCGACCCGCGACATGACGCCCTACTTGCACGAGCCGGGCCACGAACTCGTCGGCGTAATCGAGCTGCGGCAGGCCATCGCCGAAAGATATTGCGAGCGTGGCCTTCCCACCGAGCCCGACGAGGTGATGGTCACCACGGGGGCGCTGCACGCCATCTGCCTGATTCTCACGACGTATGTGCAACCAGGCGATCGCGTGCTGGTGGAACAGCCCACATATCACGGCGCGCTGTCGGCCATCACCACCGCAGGGGCGCGGCCCGTCCCGGTGGCGCTGACGGATGACGGCTGGGAGATCGAGGCCGTTGCGGCCGCTGTGCATCAACTGTCGCCGAGCCTGGCGTACCTGATTCCGGACAACCACAACCCCACGGGGATGACGATGCCCCCGCAGGACCGAAAGCGATTGGCGGGCATCATCGCAGAGACCCGCACGCGCACAGTCATCGACGAAACCATCCTCGACATGTGGCTGGACAAACCGATGCCCGCGCCGATGGCCGCTGAGATGACGACGCGGCGCGATCTGGTACTAACCGTCGGCTCGATGTCGAAATCGTTCTGGGGCGGACTGCGGATCGGCTGGATTCGCGCCGAGCGGGCCACGATCGCCACGATCGCGGCTCTGCGTCCGTCCATCGACATGGGCACCGCTGTCCTCGAACAGTACGCGGCCGCAAGGCTTCTCACGCAACGCGAGGAGCTGCTTCCTGAGCGACGGGAAATCCTGCGTAGCCGTCGCGCCCTCCTGAAGTCATTGCTCGCCCAGCATCTTCCCGACTGGCAGCCCGGCCCCGGTGTCGGGGGTATGTCCTTGTGGGTGCGGCTGCCCGCACCGATGAGCACCGCGCTGTCCGCGGCCGCCTCCCGACTCGGGCTGGACCTGCCCGCCGGTCCGCGGTTCGGTGTCGACGGGACGCTGGAGCGGTTCGTCCGCGTCCCCTACGCGCTGCCGGAAAAGCAGCTGACTGAAGCGGTCGAGTTGCTGGCGCGTGCCTGGCACGCGGTGACCGGCGCGACGGCCCCCGAACCACAGTCCGTAGTCGTGTAGCGCTGCGCTACGAGCATCTCAGGACGGGACGTTCGTGACTGTTGATCCAGCGGCGCCGCTGTCGTCATCGCGGGCCGGCCTGTGGTGGGGGCTACTGGGCGTGTCGGGCTTCTCGTTCACCGTCATCTTCACCCGCATCGCCGTCGGCGGCCTGTCCCCGATGTTCGTCGGCTCGGCGCGCGCCGTGATCGCCGCGCTGCTGGCCGCAACCGCGCTCGCTCTGACCAAGCAGCGCCTGCCCACCGGCACCCAATGGGCGCGGCTGGCCGTCGTCGCCGGTGGTGTCGTCGTCGGCTTTCCGTTGCTGACCTCCTACGCACTCACCACCGCGGCGGCCAGCCACGGCGCCGTCGTCATCGCACTGCTGCCCGCGGCGACCGCCGTCATGGCCGCGATCCGCGGCAAAGAGCGTCCACCGAAATCGTTTTGGACGATGGCTGCTGTCGGCGCTGTCACGGCGCTGGTGTTCGCAATGCTGCACGGCGGCGACTTCGGCCGGCTGAACTGGTCCGACCTGCTGTTGTTCGGCGCTGTCGCCGCCGCGGCGGTCGGCTATGCCGAAGGTGGAATGCTCTCCCGCGAGCTCGGGTCCTGGCAGACCGTGTCCTGGGCGCTCGTGATCGCCTCACCGCTGATGATTGTGCTGACCGTCGTCTCGATGATCCATCAGCCGCCGGCGGGAACGCCGATCCAGTGGGCCGCGCTCTCCTACCTCGCCGTGGTGAGCATGTTCCTCGGCTTCTTCGCTTGGTACCGCGGCCTGGCCATCGGCCCGATGGCACAGGTCAGTCAGGTTCAACTGGTCCAGCCCGTGCTCAGCATCATGTGGGCAGGACTGCTGCTAGGTGAGGAGCTGACATGGTCGACCATCCTCGGCGGCGGCGCCGTCATCGTCTGCGCCGGCGTCGCCGTTCGAATTCGCCTGGACCGCAAAGCGGTCCAAACAGAGTAGCCAGTTCCCGGGCCGTCGGGCGCCGAATACGACGCGCGGCCGAGCTTGCGCTAATCACTCGTCGAGGATCTGGATCCTGTGCGAAATCCCGTCCAACTTGTCGGCTGCCTCGATCTCGCCACGGGTGATGCCGAGGATGAACAAAACGGTGTCCAGATACGGATGGTTCAGCGACGCATCAGCGACCTCACGCAGCGCGGGCTTGGCGTTGAACGCGACTCCCAGGCCCGCAGCGGCGAGCATGTCCATGTCGTTGGCGCCGTCACCGACGGCCACCGTCTGCTCCAGTGGCACGCCGGCTTGCGCTGCAAAATCCCTGAGCGCCTTGGCTTTTCCAGGTCGGTCGATCACGGGACCGATCACGCGCCCGGTCAGCTTCCCGTCGACGATCTCGAGTTCGTTGGCCGCCACGAAGTCCATCTTCAGCTCGTGTGCGAGCGGGTCGATGATCTGCCGGAAGCCGCCGGACACGATGCCGCAGTGATACCCGAGGCGCCGCAGCGTGCGCAGCGTCGTGCGGGCCCCCGGCGTCAGCTCGATCTGCTCACCCACCTCCTCGAGCACCTCGGCGGGCATGCCTTCCAACGTCGCCACGCGACGATTGAGCGATTCGGCGAAATCCAGTTCGCCGCGCATTGCTGCCTCGGTGATCTCGGCGACCGCGGCATGGGCGCCGACCCGGTCGGCCAACATCTCTATGACCTCCCCCTGGATAAGGGTCGAATCGACGTCAAAGACGATGAGCCGCTTGGCCCGTCGCGACAGGCTGTAGTCCTCGAGCGCGATGTCGACGCGTTCGTCGACCGCCACCCGTGCCAGCGAGGCCTGCAACTGTCCATAGGCGGCGCCGGGCGGCACCGAGACCCGTAGCTCCAATCCGGTCACCGGGTAGTCGGAGACGCCGCGGATGGTGTCGATGTTCACGCCGAGCGCCGCCACTTCGCGGGCCACCACTCCGAACGACTCTGCGGTGATTGGTCGACCCAGCACGACGATGGTGTGTGTGGACGGTTCCCGCATGACCGGCAGGTCGTCACTGCGCTCGATCGTCACGTCGAGGCCGACGCCGTGAATGGCCGCTTCCATTTCGTCGCGCAACTCTCGCCCGCCGGCCACCTCCGGCGCACCGGCGACCAGCACGCCCAGCGTCAGCCTCCCCCGAATGACGACCTGTTCGACGTTGAGCAGTTCAACCTTGTGCTGGGACAACACCTCGAACAGAGCCGAGGTGACACCCGGTTGATCGTGTCCGGTGACGGTGATCAGCACCGACACCTTGGGCGTGGTCATTCCCGATTGTTGCGGCGGAGTCGGGTCAGGTGCGGACGTTCTCGCCCCCGAGCCGCGTCACGTCGCCGTCGTCAGGGCCGTGTGCGCGGCCGATGTGCGCCTCGGCGCGCATTCGGTCCACCATGTGTGGATAGTGCAGCTCGAACGCCGGCCGCTCCGAACGGATCCGGGGCAGTTCGGTGAAGTTGTGCCGCGGCGGCGGGCAACTGGTCGCCCACTCGAGCGAGTTGCCGTAGCCCCACGGGTCGTCGACGGTCACCGGTTCGCCGTAGCGCCAGCTCTTGAACACATTCCACGTGAACGGCAGCATCGACGCGCCCAAGATGAACGCCCCGATCGTCGAGACGATGTTCAGCGTGGTGAACCCATCCGTCGGCAGGTAGTCGGCGTAGCGGCGCGGCATGCCCTCGTCGCCGACCCAGTGCTGCACCAGGAACGTGGTGTGGAAGCCGATGAACGTCAGCCAGAAGTGCAGCTTGCCCAGGCGCTCGTCGAGCAGGCGCCCGGTCATCTTCGGGAACCAGAAGTAGATACCGGCAAAGGTAGCGAACACGATCGTGCCGAACAGCACGTAGTGGAAGTGCGCGATCACGAAATAGGAGTCGGTGACGTGGAAGTCCAACGGCGGGCTGGCCAGAATCACACCGGACAGGCCGCCGAGCAGGAACGTCACCAGGAAGCCGATCGACCACAGCATCGGCGTCTCGAACGTCAACTGGCCCTTCCACATCGTGCCGATCCAGTTGAAGAACTTGATCCCGGTGGGCACCGCGATCAGGAACGTCATGAAGCTGAAGAACGGCAGCAGCACCGCCCCGGTGGCGTACATGTGGTGCGCCCACACCGCGACCGACAGCGCACCGATGGACAGCGTCGCGTAGATCAGCGTGGTGTAGCCGAAGATCGGCTTACGGGAAAACACCGGGAAGATCTCGGAGACGATGCCGAAGAACGGCAGCGCGATGATGTACACCTCGGGGTGGCCGAAGAACCAGAACAGGTGCTGCCACAGCAGCACGCCGCCGTTGGCCGGGTCGTAGATGTGCGCGCCGAGATGGCGGTCAGCGGCGAGCCCGAACAGCGCGGCGGTCAGCAGCGGGAAGGCCAGCAGCACCAGGATCGACGTCACCAAGATGTTCCAGGTGAAGATCGGCATCCGGAACATCGTCATGCCCGGAGCGCGCATGCATACCACGGTGGTGATCATGTTGACGCCGCCGAGGATGGTGCCCAGACCGGCGACGGCCAGGCCCATGATCCAGAGGTCGCCGCCGGCGCCCGGCGAGTGGATCGCGTCGGTGAGCGGTGAGTAGGCGGTCCAGCCGAAGTCCGCCGCGCCGCCCGGGGTGATGAAGCCGGCGATCGCGATCGTCGCGCCGAATATGAACAGCCAGAGCGAGAACGCGTTGAGCCGCGGGAACGCGACGTCGGGGGCGCCGATCTGCAGCGGCAGCACCAGGTTGGCGAAGCCGAACACGATCGGGGTGGCGTAGAACAGCAGCATCACCGTGCCGTGCATGGTGAACAGCTGGTTGTACTGCTCGTTGGACAAGAACTGCAGGCCGGGCACCGCAAGCTCGGTGCGCATGAGCAGCGCCATCAGCCCGCCCGTGAAGAAGAACGCCATGCTGGCGACGCAGTACATGATGCCGATCAGTTTGTGATCGGTTGTGGTCACCATCTTGTAGACCAGGCTGCCCTTGGGACCGAGCCGGGCCGGGAACGGACGGCGAGCCTCGAGTTCTCCGATTGGGGGCGCTTCGGCTACCACCAGGTCCTCCAAACATCCAGTCGGGACATCCCGCAGTCTTTGTCCGAATCCTATCTCTCGGCGGGGCCCGAAGTCGGGGTGGTCCTACAAACGGTCGTAATCGCGTCCCGATACGGCCGGGTCGCCGGCTGACCGGCCGCAAGCTGCCCGGATGTTACCGTCGGCGACGTGCTGATCAGCGGGCGGCGTGCGGGCCTCCTGGCGGCCGTGGCCGCCATCGGCACGGCGGTTTCGGTCATCGTCGTCAGCGGCTGCGGATCGAGCGGAAGTCCTGCATCCACGGGCGCCGAGCAGTCGGTCATCACCAGCACCACCAAGATCGCCGGCGCCGGCGTGCTCGGCAATCAGCGCAGGCCAGACGAATCGTGTGCACCCGAGCCGGTGCCGGTCGACCCTGGCCCGCCGGAACGGGAGGTCCGCCATGCGGCGGGCATCACCCAGGTGCGCGACGACCCGCAGCGCATCGTGGTGCTCTCCGGAGACCAACTCGACGGGTTGTGCGCGCTGGGCCTGCAGTCGCGCGTCGTCGCCGCCGCGCTGCCGGACGGTTCGACCAGCCAGCCGGCCTATCTCGGCACCGTCGTGCACGACGTCCCGGGCGTCGGTACGCGCAGTGCACCCGACCTGGAGGCAATTCGGGCAGCGGCGCCGGACCTCATCCTGGGCTCGGAGGCACTGACGCCGGAGGCATTCGGGGCGCTGTCGGAAATCGCGCCGACGGTGTTCACCGGGTCGCCCGGCCCGGCATGGCAGGACAATCTGCGCACGGTGGGCGCGGCGACCGGGCGCCTCGACGCCGCCAACGGGCTGGTCGAGGGTTTCGAGCAGGCCGCCGATAAGACCGGTGCGGACAACGACGCCGCCCACTTCCAGGTGTCGGTGGTGCAGCTGACCGACACCACAATGCGGGTCTACGGCGTGGAGAACTTTCCGGCCAGTGTGCTCGCCGACGTTGGCGTGGATCGTCCTGCGGCGCAACGGTTTACCGACAAGCCGTATATGGAGATCGGCGTCACCGACACCGACTTGGAGAACTCGCCGGACTTCCGCATTGCCGACGGCGACATCGTCTACATCTCGTTCGCGTCTCCCGCCGCCAAGGACCGTGCGCCGGTCGTGCTCGGAAGCGACGAATGGAGGAGACTGTCGGCCACCCGCGACAACCGGGTCTTCGCGGTGAACAACGAGGTGTGGCAGACCGGCGAGGGCATCGTCGCGGCGCGCGGCATACTGGCCGATCTGAGGTGGGTCAACGCCCCGATCAACTAGGGGTGCTGACTGTCAATGGTGTTTTGTCCGCTGAAGGGATGCTGAACCTGTGCGCGCATTCGCCGCCGACAGTCACTAACGTGACCGACGTGTTCCACATCCTCAAATCCACATATCTGCAGCCGCCCGACATCGTCGAGCAGACCCGTCCCGCCCATCTGGAGTGGTTGAAGGATGAGGTCGCCGCGGGCCGGATCGTGCTGGCCGGCCGTCTGGACGATCAGACCGGTGCCGTGCTGATCACCGGCGACATCAGCGCCGAGGACGCGCAGGACATCGTCGACCGCGATCCCTATACGCAGGCCGAGGTGGCCCGATACGACCGGGTCTCGTTCAAAGGCGCATTCCGCGCCCCAGGTCTTTAGGGGCCAATTCACAGCCAGTACCGGGATTAGGGCCGACGCGTCAGCCGTTGTGACCGGGTGAGCCACACCGTTGCGGCGCTTCGTTAGCGCATGCATTGAACACGACACAGAAGGCTGTCATGAGCACCGTTACCGCCTATGCCGCGACATCGGCCACCGAGCCGCTGACCAAGACCACCATCACCCGCCGCGAGGTCGGGCCGCACGACGTGGCCTTCGACATTCACTTCGCGGGCATCTGTCATTCCGACATCCACACCGTAAGGGGCGAGTGGGGCCAGGTCACCTACCCCGTGGTGCCCGGCCACGAAATCGCAGGCATCGTCACCGAAGTCGGGTACGACGTAACGAACTTCAAGGTTGGCGATCGCGTCGGTGTCGGCTGTTTCGTCGATTCGTGCCGGGAATGTAGTAGCTGCCTGGCCGGAGAAGAGAACTACTGCAAGCGCGGAATGACCGGCACCTACAACTCGGTGGGCCGCGACGGCGAGCCGACACAGGGCGGCTACAGCGGCGCCATCGTCGTCGACGAGAACTACGTGTTGCGCATCCCGGATGCGCTGCCCTTGGACGCCGCCGCGCCACTGCTCTGCGCGGGCATCACGACCTATTCCCCTCTGCGCCACTGGAATGCCGGTCCGGGCGCGCGCGTCACAGTGATCGGCCTCGGTGGCCTGGGCCACATGGGCGTCAAGCTCGCCGCGGCGATGGGCGCCAAGGTGACCGTCTTGAGCCAATCGCTGAAGAAAATGGAGGACGGCCTTCGGCTCGGTGCGAGCGAGTACTACGCCACCTCCGACCCGGAGACGTTCACCAAGCTCGCGGGCTCGTTCGATCTGATCCTGAACACGGTGTCGGCCAACCTGGACTTGACCGCCTACCTGAGCCTGCTCGACGTCGACGGCACCCTGGTGGAACTGGGCATGCCGGAACACCCGATGACGGTTCCGGTGGTCCCGCTTCTGTCGATGCGGCGCAGCCTCGCGGGTTCGATGATCGGCGGCATCGCCGAGACACAGGAGATGCTTGACTTCTGCGCCGAGCATGGCGTGACGCCCGAAATCGAGCTCGTCGCACCGGATTACATCAACGAGGCCTATGAGCGCGTGCTCGCCAGCGACGTGCGCTACCGCTTCGTCATCGACACGCAGTCGCTGCGAAGCTAGACGACACCGTCGTCAACGCCGGCCAGCGGCCACCCGGCCGCGGCCAGCTTGGCGGCGACCCGCTGAACATTCGCCGGGCCTGCGTCGTGGTCGGTCACATCGGAGATGAACGCAGCGATCTCGTCCTCGTCGATCGATCCGTCGGCGATCGCGGTCGATCCATCGGCCGTGATGTTGCGCACCACCTCTTTGATCTGTTCGTCGGTCAACGGCGTGGCGCGCAGCAGCGCCAACAGCGGGACACGGTCGGGACCCGGAACGCCCTCTGGATAGCCGGCCCGCAGCCAACTGAGGATCGAACTCAGAAGCGAGGTGGTGGTCACGACGTCAGTGTCGCGGCCGCACGGTGCGTTCGCCACTATGGGATCTCACAGTTCGACGGTCATTCACCGGCCATTCACCGCCGCAGCGGCATTTGGCGCTCGTAGGCTGGTGCCGATGAACGGACCCTCGGCCGCGCTGCCACCTGGTCCACCGCTGCCCCGGTGGGTCCAGGCCGCACTGATGTCGCGTTACTGGCCGCGCTTCGTAACCGCCTGCCGGCACCGTTACGGCAGTGTGTTCACACTGCGGATCGCGTCGATGGGCACACTGGTGTACCTCGCCGACCCCGCCGACATCAAAGAGGTGTTCGCAGGCGATCCGCGCATCCTCCATGCGGGCGAGGCGAATTCGATGTTGAGCGGGCTGCTCGGTGACAGCTCGGTGCTGGTGGTCGATGACGACGTGCACGCAGACCGCCGCCGCCTCATGCTCGCGCCGTTCAAGCGGAACGCGGTCGCCCGCCAGGCAGAGGCGATGGCCGAAATCACCGCAGCCAATGTCGCTGCGTGGCCGGTAGATTCGGAGTTTGCAGTCGCGCCGCGGATGTCCGAGATCACCCTCGAGGTGATCCTGCGGACGGTCATCGGTGCCAGCGACCCGACCAGACTCGCCGAACTGCGCAGAGTGCTCCCGATGCTGATCAACATGGGACCGTTCGCGCTGCTCGCGGTCCGGGACGCTGGGCTGCAGCGTCGTCGCCCCTGGCGCGGGGTGCGCGCGCTGATCGAGGAGGCCGACGGCCTGCTGTACGCCGAAATCACCGACCGGCGCGCCGATCCCAACCTGGCCGAGCGCACCGACGTGCTCGCGATGCTGGTGCGCGCTACCGACCAAGACGGCAGCACAATGAGCGACCGCGAGCTGCGCGACCAATTGATGACCTTGCTGGTCGCCGGCCACGACACGACAGCGACGGGCCTGTCGTGGGCGCTGGAGCGGCTCACGAGGCACCCGGCCATCCTGGACACGGCCGTCAAGGCGGCCGAGGCCAGCTCGGCGGGCGACCCTGCTGGCGACGAGTACCTCGACGCGGTGGCCAAGGAGACACTGCGCATCCGTCCCGTGGTGTTCGACGTCGGCCGCATCCTCACCGAGCCGGTCGAGCTGGCCGGATACCGCCTGCCCGCCGGGGTCATGGTCGTCCCCAGTATCGGGCTGGTGCATGCGAGCGCGGAGCAGTACCCCGATCCGGGCGGGTTCGACCCGGACCGAATGCTCGGCGCCTCCTCGAGCCCGACCACGTGGTTCCCGTTCGGCGGCGGAAACCGCCTTTGCCTCGGTGCCACCTTCGCCATGGTCGAGATGAGGGTGGTGCTGCGCGAGTTGTTGCGACGCGTCGAGTTCTGCGCCACCACGGCCGCCGACGAGCGACAGAAGGTGAAGCACGTCATCCTGGTGCCACACCGCGGCGCACGGATCCGCGTCCGGGCGATCCGAAAGGCCGCAACCGCATCGGTGTCGGAGGCGCTGACGCCGAGTTGCCCGGTCGCTGATCTTTAGCTTGCTAGTATGCTAGCATCAACTTCGTGGGCGACGAGGATGTCAAGCAATTCAACGTATACCTTCCGATCGGTCTGATCAGGCAGGTCAAGCACCACGCGATCGAGACGGAGATGTCGCTGTCCGCTCTGGTCGCCGATGCACTGCGGGCATACCTCGAGACCCACGGAAAGCAATCAAGAAAGGGGAAGTGACATGACGACCGAGGGCATCGAAGCCGTGTTCGTGGAGACCCACAATTGGGGCAAGTCGGCCAAGTTCTTTCAGGGGCTGGGCTTTGAGATCGAGTTTGCAACCGACCACAACTCCGGCCAGCTCCGCAACGGCGACGGGCCATACCTGTTCATCGCCGAGGTCCCGGAGGGCCAGAGCTCCTCAAGCGCACCTTGTGCTGAAGGTCGCCGATGCTGACGCATTCGAACCGGACACCGGCGTAGAGGTGGTGACCCCGTTTGAGGACACACATTGGGGTACAAGGTTGATGACGATTCGCGATCCCGACGGCCGCGAGTGGCATGTGCAGGCGCCGGCGAAGCCATGACCGACATCGCCTTGGGGCCCGAAAGCACGGCCGTCCGCGTCGCCCTGTGGCGGGCAATGCACGTTCAGGTTGATCCGCCGCCGCACGTCGTGAACGACGAGATCGGTCTGCAACTGGTCGCCCCCGACGCCGATTGGCGACAACGTCCGGACATGGACCCTCAGTCGACCGCCCGCGTCCGCGCGTCGATCGTGGCCCGGGCCCGGTTCATCGAGGACCTAGTCGTGGAACAGTCCGAGCGCGGCGTCGGGCAGTACGCCCTGCTGGGGGCGGGCCTGGACACCTTCGCGCAGCGCCGCCCCGAGATCGCCTCACGGATAACGGTTTTCGAGGTCGACCAGCCTGGGCCGCAGGCCTGGAAGCAACGTCGGCTCGTCGAACTCGGCTTCGATGTGCCCAATTGGCTACGGTTCGTCCCGGTCAACTTCGAGACCGATTCGTGGTGGGATCGACTGCTGGCCAACGGCTTCGACGCGACCAAGCCCGCGGTAGTGGCATCAGCCGGTGTCTCGATGTATCTGACCCGCGACGCGACGGCGGCAACACTGCGCAGGATCGCTTCCTTGGCAGCCGGTTCGACCCTCGCGATGACGTTCTTGCGACCGCTGGAGCTCGTCGAACCGGACGAGCGGGCCGCTCACCAAGCGACCGACCGGGCGGCGCGGGCGTCAGGCACACCGTTCATCAGCTACTACGCCCCGCAGCAGATCCTGGCAATGGCTCGTGACGCCGGCTTTTCCACCGCGCAGACGGTGACGGGGGCCGACTACACGCAGCGCTACTTCGCCGACAGGACGGACGGGCTTCGGCCGTTCACCACTGAAGAGCTGCTGGTGGCGACGACCTAGGAGTCTCATGGGCTGTGCAGTAGCGCCGAAACTGTATTCCAGCAGGCCCTTACTCGGGATTTCCCTGTGTGGATGCAGTCTCGCTGCAATCGCGGTCCCAGCGAAGGCGAAAACCCCCGAACACCGGGGGCTTTCGCATCTCCATCCCATCCGTGCCTCGCGCATGCACTGCGGATGCGCACCAGAGCGGCCGTCTAGAAGTCCCAGTCCTCGTCTTCGGTGTTGACGGCCTTGCCGATCACGTACGACGAGCCAGAACCCGAGAAGAAGTCGTGGTTCTCGTCGGCGTTGGGGCTCAACGCCGACAGGATCGCCGGGTTCACGGCGGTTTCGTCCCGAGGAAACAGCGCCTCGTAGCCGAGGTTCATCAGTGCCTTGTTTGCGTTGTAGCGCAAGAACTTTTTGACGTCCTCGGTCAACCCGACCTCGTCGTACAGGTCTTGGGTGTACTCGACCTCATTGTCATAGAGCTCGAAGAGCAGCTCGTAGGTGTAGTCCTTCAACTGCTGCTTGGTGGCGTCGTCCTCGATTGCAAGCCCGCGCTGGTACTTGTAGCCGATGTAATAGCCGTGCACAGCTTCGTCGCGGATGATCAGACGGATCATGTCGGCGGTGTTGGTCAGCTTGGCCCGGCTCGACCAGTACATCGGCAGGTAGAAGCCGGAGTAGAACAGGAAGCTCTCCAGCAGCGTGGATGCCACCTTGCGCTTCAGCGGCTCGTCGCCTTTGTAGTACTGCATGACGATCTCGGCCTTGCGCTGCAGGTTAGGGTTCTCCTCCGACCAGCGGAAGGCGTCATCGATCTCGGCGGTGGAGCACAGCGTTGAGAAGATGTTGCTGTAGCTGCGCGCGTGCACCGACTCCATGAACGCGATGTTGGTGTAGACCGCTTCCTCGTGCGGGGTCAGCGCGTCTGGGATCAGGCTGACCGCGCCGACGGTGCCCTGGATGGTGTCCAGCAGCGTCAGTCCCGTGAACACCCGCATGGTCAGCTGCTTCTCGTGGGCGGTGAGCGTGTTCCAGGACGGGATGTCGTTGGACACCGGCACCTTCTCGGGCAACCAGAAATTGCCGGTCAACCGGTCCCACACCTCGGCGTCTTTCTCGTCCAGCAGGCGGTTCCAGTTGATCGCCGAAACGCGGTCGATCAGCTTGATTCGTTCGGACACCAGAACCCCATTTCGCCGCACAGTTTCTTTGCCGGACCGGCACTTTCAACACTACCCCTGGGGGCCGACAACGGATGGAACCGCGACATCTTGTGTTGGCGTGTCGCGCCCCACGCCCAGGAATGTGTACTCGGACGGGTTCAGCGACCGGGTCGTCCGCCAGTACTGCCACGTCATACCGCTCCACAGGCTGCGGTTGACCCCGTGCTCGTCGAGATAGTAGCTGCGACAGCCACCGGTGTTCCACACCGAGCCGGCCAGGTCGCGTTGCAGTTCGTCGTTGTACCGTTGCTGGGCGGCCGGGCTCGGCGCCAGTGCCTGCGCCCCGTACTTGTCCGCCGTGGCGATGGCCTGTGCCACGTAGTGGATCTGCGATTCGATCATGATCACTACCGACGTGTGCCCCAGCCCGGTATTGGGCCCGAGCAGAAAGAACAGGTTCGGCATACCGGCCACCGCGACGCCGCGGTGCGCGGCCATCCCGTCGCGATTCCAGCGGTCGACCAGGTCCTCACCGTGCGGACCCTTGATGTCGAAGTAGGTGTAGGAGTCGATGACATGGAACCCGGTGGCCCAGACGATAACGTCGACGGGGTGTTCGGTGCCGTCAGCCGTTACGATGCCGGTCGGGGTGATCCGTGTGATTCCCGTCGGTGATCAGCTTCGCTTTCGGGTTAGCGACGGCCTGATAATAGTTGGGCGAGTACAGGATTCGCTTGCAGCCCGCGCGATATGTCGGCGTCAGCCGACGGCGCAGGTCCTTGTCTGCGACGTGGCGGCGGATGTTCCACCTGCCCACCGCTTCGACCGCACGCAGTAGGGCCGGCCGTTTGGTCATCGCGTACCCAAGTCCCTCGAGGAACCAGTAGATGCCGGTCCGCACCGCCAGGCGCAACCCCGGGACATTTGTGAACGCGGTCTTCAGCCATCGCGGAAACGGCTTGTTTGGTCGCGGAACCACCCAGGGCGGGGTGCGTTGGTAGAGCTGGAGTTCCGCGACCTGGCCAATGATGCCCGGCACGATCTGGATGGCGCTGGCGCCGGTGCCGATCACTGCGACCCGCTTTCCGGTGAGGTCGACATCGTGGTCCCACTCCGCGGAATGGAAAGCGGGGCCGTGGAATTCGGCGAGTCCTTCGATATCGGGCAGGCGTGGAATGTGCAGCGCGCCGGCTCCCGAAATGAGGAACTGCGCGATGTACTCCTGCCCGGAGTCGGTGAACACATGCCAGCGGAACTCGGTGTCATCCCAGTGCGCGCGGGCGGCGCGCGAGTTGAACCGGATGTAGCGGCGCAGGCCGTACTTGTCGGTGACGCCCTTGAGGTAGTCCAAGATCTCAGGCTGCGGCGAGAACAGTTTGCTCCAGGTCGCCTTGGGCTCGAACGAGAACGAGTACAGATGTGACGGCACATCGCAGGCGCAGTCCGGGTAGCTGTTGTCGCGCCAGGTGCCGCCGACGTCGTCGGCCTTCTCCAGGATCAGAAAATCCACGCCCAGCTGTTGCAGCGCGATGCCCATCCCGAGACCAGAGAATCCCGTGCCGATGATCAGCGCACGGGTGTGCACCGATCGCTGGGTCGTGGTCTCGGCCGCCTGCTCGGCAACGGTCATGGTCCACCCTTCCTGGGAACGCCGGTACTGGGTACTTCCAGTGTCCCGGTCGCCGGAGGCGGGTGTCAACGAGGCAGGTCAGGCTACGTGTTGGCGCGGTTGCCGGGAGTGGCTCACTGATCACGCGCAGGCCCGCGAGATACTGTTCAGACATCTCGCGGGCCCGATCGTGCTAGGCAGTCATCGCCGAGATGCCCCCGGCGCGGACCGCCGGTCCAGTACCCACACCGTGGCCAGCGTGAGAACAATGGCAAATGAGGCGAGGGCGATGAGGCTGGCACCGGTGCCTCCGTGGAAGGTGTCGCGATAGGCGGACATGGCCGGCAGCGTGGCGGTGTACCGGTCGAGATCCAGGTCGCGACCCAATGCTTCGAACGCGTGGCGGTTGGACAGGCCGAAGCTCATCAGGCGTCCCGGCGTGGCCATCTCGTCAATGGGGACTATGGCGCCACCGAACAGAACCTGCGGGAAGCAGAGCATCGGCAGGGCGAGAGCGGCCTGCGCGGCGTTGGAGACCGCCGCTGAGGCGAACAGCCCGAGCGCCAGTGCCGACGTCGCCTCGATCACAATCGTCACGAACAGCAAGGCATACACGTGCCAACCCACGGCGGGGAGCCTGCCGAGCGCTCGCAGCACACCGAGGAGCAGGGCGCTCGTCCCGGCGAGCACCGGGAGCAGCGCTGTGACCTTGGATGCCACGTAGGCGCCGACGCTCAGGCCGGCCAGGCGCTCCCGCCGGAAGACCCCCATCTCCCCGACGATCTGGAGCAGGCCGTACGTCAGGCCGAAGAAGAAGCCATCGAACGCGATCCAGAACACGATCTGCGCCGGGCCGATGCCGGCTGCACTGCCAAGATCGAACGCGCCGCGCTTGAACAACGTCGCCATCATCGCCGTGACCAGCACCGGTGAGCCCAGCAGGATGGCTAGGGTCAGCCGGTTGCGAAGGAGAACGTCAACATTGCGCCGTGTCAGTAGCCACCATTGCCGGACCACGCCCGTGCGCTTGACGTCTGAACGGATGGCCGGGCTGGGCAGTACAGCGAAGCCAGGCCGGGCTTCCGACGTCCCACGGCTGTCCGCGAATCGCTCCGCCCAGATCTGAGGGGTGTCCTCACCAGCGAGCCGCTCGTACACCTCGGTGAGATCCTGCACGCCGAAGTAGTGCCGAGCTTCGGTCGGGTTGCCGGTGAAGGCCAGGTGGCCGTCGCGAGCGAGGAATACCACCCGGTCACACTTGTCGATACCCGCCGGCTCATGCGTCGTGAGGACGACTGTGACTCCTCGCTGGCTGAGCCGGCGCAGCAGGCGCATCACGTCGGCCGCCGTCGACGGGTCGAGCCCGGAGGTGGGTTCGTCGAGAAAGAAAAGGTGTGGCCGGGTCAGTAACTCCACGGCGATACTGGCACGCTTGCGCTGGCCGCCGGACAGCGCACGGACGGGTACCTCGGCCCGATCGGCCAGGTCGAGGTCGCGCATGGTCTCCTCGACCACCCGGTCCGCCTCGGCTGCCGATGTACCGGCGGGCAGCCGCAGCCGCGCCGCGTAGCGCAGCGTGCGGCGCAGGGGCATCTCGAGGTGGATGATGTCGTCCTGGGGCACGTAACCGATCCGGGAATCCCCGCTGGCTCGGGCACCGCGAACGACACCGTCGTGCCGAACTTCCCCGGCAGACGGTGGTTGCAGTCCCGCAAGGATCTCCAGCAATGTGGTCTTGCCTGCTCCACTGCCGCCGGCAATGGCGACCAACTCGCCTGGTTTCACCGACAGCGACAGCTCCCGGAGGATCTGCCGCGCGCCGACATGCCGGCTCACATTGACTGCGTCAATCCGCCCGCCTCCCGGCCCCACGCGTGTGTGACCTGACGGCAGCGGACTGAACCGCTCGATGGTCGTTGGTTCGGATGTCAATTCGGTCATGACCGGTGGTCTCCTGTTCCTGAACTTGCGTTGTCAGGCCCTGATCATCGGTCGGCTACTTGCCTGGTCACATGAGGCGTTTGCCTCATAATCGCAAAGTCTGTGACAGCTGCCGGCCAAGGCTCCGCAGGTGAAACTCCCCGTATGCATGACCGAAAACAGACAAACCGCAGCCGCTCGGCACGACGCTAAACCCGTTGGGCGCCAAGCCTATTGCGGCTCTTCATGGTCCCGTGGCCGCGTCGACCGGAGAGGCTGCCAGACCCCGATCGATCGCCGCGAGGCTCGCCTGCGTGCGGTTGTTGACACCCAACTTCGTGTAGACGCGCTCGATGTGGTTACGCGCCGTCTTCTCGGCGATGAACAGCTCGGCGGCGATTTCACGGTTCGATTTGCCCTGCGCGACCAGTCGCAGAACCTCCACCTCCCGGGCGGTAAGCCCCGACGACGAGGATGTCCGCCGCGATGCCCGATGCCCGCCCGCCGCCAACACGGCCTCCACCGACTCGGCGTCGAGGCGTCCTGCGCGCGCCTCTTGGCGCAGCCGATTCGCAGCATCGCGAGGATCGAGCGCCGGCCGATGCGAACGTGGCTCGAGCAATTGGTGATAAGCCACCGCCGCGCCGAGCAAGCGGTCCTGTGCGGTCAACGCCGCGCCGGCGAGCCCCCGGGGAAAGCCGGATCCGTCGATCAGTTCCTCGTGCTTGGTCGCGACCGACACCACTGACTCCAAGCCGCCGACGCGGCTCAGTATCCGTCCGGTCAGATACGGGTACATCCGTACCCGCTCCCATTCAGCCGTACTGAGCGAGCCCTTTTTCTCCCAGATCTGGTTCGACACCCCTAATTTGCCGAGTCCGTGCACGAGGCCTGCGCGGTAGAGACGCGTGATGTCCGTCGACGGCATCCGCAGGTGTCGGGCCGCCGCGGCCACCAGATCCGCAACACCACGCGAGTAGCCCGGAGAACACGGACATTTGAGGTCGACGAAATCCGCCATGGCCTTCAGTAACTCGTCAATCTCGTCACCGTCGAGAATATGGTCACGATCCGGTGCCTGCGCCAACGCCGCGGTCCAGACATCCATTTCGAGCAGCCCGTCGACGAGCGCGGAGGCATCACGCTCGAATATCTCGGCCACGGCCGGGCTGAACTGCGTGCCACGCCGGGAACGGACGACATCGACGGCCCGTCCCACGCCACCCGTGCGCAGGTGCACCTCGACGACATCGGCCAGGCGAACGATGTGGATTTCGACCGGAATGTCCTCTCCGCGAGCACCGTTCGGCAGCCCCCGGCCGTCCCAACGCTCGAAGATGTACGCCAGCGCCTCCCCAACCTGCCTGTCCAGGCCCATCCGATCGGAAAGGACCCTGGCAGAACTGCAGTGCGAATGGATCAGCTTGCCGACCTGGTTACGTGCGGTGAGTAGAAAGGCAGCTGAGCGTATGCCGCGCTCCCAGCTCGGCAATCCACGCCCCACGTGACTGAGCATCAGGCGCAGGAAAGGCAGCCCGGTCATGTCTACCCCGTAGGTGTCGGCGCGGAAGGCGATGTCGTCGCCGAAAAGCGCCGAAAGCTCGTGGGAATCGGCATGACAACCGATCCAACCGACCAAATTGGCGTAATACACCGTCGCCCGCTGTTGGGCATCGAGGCCCATCCGCTCTGCGATGCGTGTCGCGATCAGTGACGAGCGAAGCATGTGCTCCATCGGCTGCCCAAGGCCGAGGTCGATCGCCAGCGATATCGCCGCCAGCAACTCGGCTTTGCGCAGGCCCTTCGTCGAGCCGTGCAGCGTCCCGGTCGGTTGCACGCCCCCCATTCTGCATCCGAATATGACGATTTCGGCACGAACGGAGGCCTTGGTCCCGGCAACTCTTCCCTCAGGTGCGACGCTTTTTGAGGCGGATGCCTCATGTGCCGAAATGGCTGTTGGGTAATCATTTCCGGATGGTCATTGTCAACATTCCTCGTCAGGCCGCTCCGGCGATCCCGCGGAACCCCTGGGACAAGGTGCTGACGGAAGGTCACGCGTCTTTGGTGAGGGCGCGACGGCTGTTTCGCTATCTGCCCTCGGCGCCGCGATGCAAGGTATGCAACAACCCGTTTGGCGGCCCTGCAGGACGTGTTCTCGCCGCTGCTGGCTTCAGCCCGTCGCGCAAGAATCCCAACTTGTGCAGTCGTTGTTGTGATGCGCTCCCTCCAGGTGGCGCTGAGGTGGACGTCGCGGTCTTATTCGCCGACATTCGTGGCTCCACCGCGCTGGGCCAGCGCGGCGCTGCGGCAGACTTCGCATCGTTACTCAACCGGTTCTACATCGCCGCGACACAGACCCTTCTTCGGCATGACGCGGTGATTGACAAACTCATCGGCGATGAGGTCATGGCTTTCTTTGTTCGGGGCATCAGCGGTTCCCAGTACCGACGCCGGGCGGTCCGGGCAGGGATCGATCTGCTCAAAGCGGTCGGTTACGGCACCGACGAGGGGCCTTGGCTTGAGTTAGGCGTGGCGGTCAATGCGGGCGTGGCATACGTCGGCAACGTTGGGGGCTCAGTGGTCGACTTCACTGCTCTCGGTGATCCGGTCAACGTCTCGGCGCGGATGCAACAACACGCCGCCGGTGGGGAGTTGCTCGTCGCATGTGGAGTGGCCGACGAGCTCATGGCGAAAACACCGCGGCGCGAGCTGAACCTGCGAGGGCACAAGCAGCCGATCGGCGCCTTCGTCCTCGGCACGGGAGGCACCCAACCGAACTACGGCCAGTTCAAATGAGGCGTCTGCCCCAAAATCAGGCGACGTGCTCGCGGCGGCGAACGCCCTCGTGCAGCGGCAGGTCCGGGTCGATCTTGATGCCCAGCAGTTCGCAGGTTCCGTTGATGGAGCCGACCATGATGGTCGTCAAATGCGCGACGAACTCGTCGGGCGGCATCCGGCGCGGGCTGTCCTGCTCGACTCCCAGCCACCAGTCGGTCGCCGAGGCGACCGACCCGAACGCCGAATACGCGGCGAGTTCAAGCGCCGCCGCGTCGAGCTCCATGTCGCGCAGCTCGTTGTTGAACATGTCGGCCATCGCCAGCGTGATCCCGCGGCCTTCATTGAGCGCACGCATCGCCGACTCGCTTTGCTCGGCGAAGCGGCCTTGGATCAGGAAGCGAAGGACGTTCGGGTGCTCGTCGACGAGGCGCACGTACTGCTCGACGCTGCGGCGGATGACCTCGCGGGCCGGGTCGGTGGAGAGGTTGATGGACGGGAAGATCGCCGCCCACAATATGTCGCGCAGCCGTTCGCCGATCGCCTGGAAGAGGTCGGACTTGTCGGTGAAATGTCGGTAGATCTTCGGCTTGGCGGTGCCGGCTTCCTCGGCGATCTCCCGCAGCGATAAATCAGGGCCGAGGTGGTCGAGCGCACGGAAGGCGGCGTCGACAATCTCCGACCGGACCTTCTTGCGATGCTCGCGCCAGCGCTCGCTGCGGGCGTCCACCTTGACGCCCGGCTCGCGCCCGGAGCGGGACCTCGACCCTCGTCGCACCCGATCACTGTACCGCCCACATGCCGCTGACCTGCTCAGACCGTCCCGCAACACGGCTTTTCATGGCGCTGGCCAGGCAACTTCCGCCGGTGCCTTGGGTACCGCCGGCTTCGGTAGTATTTCTGCGACAGTCCATCAACGAGAGAGTCTTATGACGCAGCGATACGACCTGGTCATCGCCGGTGGAGGCCCTTCGGGTTCGGCCGCGGCGTGGCAGGCCGCGCAGACCGGGGCCAAGGTAGTGGTCCTGGACAAGGCCGAATTCCCGCGCGACAAGCCGTGCGGTGACGGCCTTACAGCGCGCGCGGTCAGCTATCTGCAGAAGATGGGTCTGGCCAATGAAGTCGCGAAGTTCCATCAGGTCAACCGCGTCACGGTGTTCAGCCCGAGCGCGTGGGAGTTGTCGTTCCCGCGGCGCCCCGGCATGCCCGATCACGGCCATACCGTGAGCCGCACTGAGCTCGACACGCTGCTGCTCAAACACGCCGAATCGGCGGGCGCCGAAGTGCGCCAGTCGGCCGAAGTGTCGGGCCCAGAGCTTGACGAGCGTGGGCGCGTCGTGGGTGTGACGCTGAAGAGCGGCGAGAAGGTGTACGGCGACGCGGTGATCGCCGCCGACGGCGCGTACTCCCCGATCAAGCGGGGCCTGAAGATCGATTCGGAGTACAACGGCTACTCGGCGATCGCGATCCGCTCGGAGATGCACGCGAACCGGCCGGACTCCGACAGCCTCGACATTTATCTGAAGTTGGTGTTCGAGGGCGATCAGCTGCCCGGCTACGGCTGGGTCTTCCCGATGGGCAGCGGTGTGTTCAATATCGGGCTGGGCTACGTCAACAGCTACAAGAACTGGCAGTCGATCAACGCCACCCAGTTCCTCGGCGAGTTCCTGCGCACGCTTCCGCGCGAGTGGGAGCTCCCGCCGATCGAGGAGCTGAAGAAGAACAAGAGCGTGCGGGCGTGGCGGCTACCGATGGGCTTCACCGCCTGGCCGCCGTGGCGTCCTGGCGTGTTGTTCACCGGTGATTCGCTGGGCGCGGGTAAGCCGGCGTCGGGCGCCGGCATCTCGAAGGCGCTGGAGTCCGGGCTCGCCGCGGGTGAGTGCGCGATCGCGGCGCTGCAGAACGGCGGGCCTGACGACTTCACCAACTACGCGCAGCGGATGGAAGCGGCGTGGGGCAGGGAGTATCGGCGTGGCCGCTATTTCCACAAGCTGCTGGGGCAGCCACGACTCGCCAACGCGGGTATCAAGCTGGTCGACAACGCCCACTTCCGCGATCGCATGCTGAAGGCGTTGTACAAGAAGGCGCAAGGCCCGCAGCACACGCCCAAGTGAGTCGCGAGTGTGGGGCTTATGTACGAATTTCGCCCCTTTCGCGTACATGACCCACACGCTCGACGAGCCCCTAACCCCCTATAGCGTCGGGTGGCGGCATCCCTGAGGCCCGCCCGCGAGGCAGCGGCATCCGCCCCGTTTTGGTGAGCACGCCGCAGCTTGAGACTTAGCTGCATGAACATCAAACGACTTCTGGCGACAGCCGCCATGACCGCGGGCCTCGCCATCGGACTCGCAGCGACCGCGACCGCCGCACCGATCGGTGAGATCGGTGACAAGGCGGGCTTCGATGAATGCGTGAAGGAGCACCCCGACGACGAGGGTTTCGCCGTCTGCTGCGTCTTCTACGGTGGATCACTCGACGAGGGCCCGAACCACCAGGCGTGCGTGATCGGACCGGTCACCACGCCCGAGGATGAAGAGGCCAGCACGACCCAGCCGCCCTTCCGCCCGCCTCTCGTCGGTTCGCTTCCTGAGATCGTGACGGCCGAGCCCATTCAGACCGGTCCCGCCAAGACGCCGAGTGTGGACAACTTGCACGGTTAGTCGCCCCGCTATCGCGTGTATCAAGTTCACACTCGGTGTGCGAGCCCTACAGCATGCAGGACACGCAGCCCTCGACCTCGGTTCCCTCCAGCGCCATCTGCCGCAGCCGGATGTAGTACAGCGTCTTGATTCCCTTGCGCCACGCGTAGATCTGCGCCTTGTTGACGTCCCGAGTGGTCGCGGTGTCCTTGAAGAACAGCGTCAACGACAGCCCCTGGTCGACGTGCTGAGTGGCCGCGGCATATGTGTCGATGATCTTCTCGTAGCCGATCTCGTAGGCGTCCTCGTAGTACTCGAGGTTGTCGTTGGTCATGTACGGCGCCGGGTAGTAAACCCGCCCGATCTTGCCTTCCTTCCGGATCTCGATCTTGCTCGCGACCGGATGGATCGACGACGTCGAATGGTTGATGTAGGAGATCGACCCCGTCGGCGGGACCGCCTGCAGGTTCTGGTTGTAGATGCCGTGCCTCTGCACCGACTCCTTGAGCCTGCCCCAATCCTCTTGGGTCGGAATGCGAATGCCGGCATCGGCGAACAGCTGCCGCACCTTGTCGGTCTTCGGCTCCCACACCTGCTCGGTGTACTTGTTGAAGAACTCACCCGACGCGTACTTCGACTTCTCGAAGCCCTTGAAGTGCGTGCCGCGCTCGATCGCGATCTTGTTCGAGGCCCGCAGCGCGTGATACAGCACCGTGTAGAAGTAGATGTTGGTGAAGTCCACGACCCTCTTCCGAGCCGTAGAAGACACGCTCCCGCGCCAGGTACCCGTGCAGGTTCATCTGCCCCAGCCCGATCGCGTGGGAGTCGTTGTTGCCCTGCTCGATCGACGGCACCGACCAGATGTGTGTCTGGTCGGACACGGCCGTCAACGCGCGGATCGCCACCTCGATGCTCTGTGCGAAGTCTGGCGAATCCATCGTCTTCGCGATGTTCAGCGAGCCGAGATTGCACGAAATGTCCTTGCCCACTTGGGCATAGGTCAGGTCTTCGTTGAACACCGACGGCGTCGACACCTGGAGGATCTCCGAGCACAGATTGGAGTGGGTGATCTTGCCCTCGATCGGGTTGGCCCGGTTCACGGTGTCCTCGTACATGATGTACGGGTAGCCCGACTCGAACTGCAGCTCGGCCAGCGTCTGGAAGAACTCGCGCGCCTTGATCTTCGTCTTGCGGATCCGCGCGTCATCAACCATCTCGTAGTACTTCTCGGTCACCGAGATGTCGGCGAACGGCACACCGTGGACGCGCTCGACGTCGTACGGCGAGAACAAGTACATGTCCTCGTTCTTCTTGGCCAGCTCGAACGTGATGTCCGGGATCACCACACCCAGCGAGAGCGTCTTGATCCGGATCTTCTCGTCGGCGTTCTCCCGCTTGGTGTCCAGGAAGCGGTAGATGTCCGGGTGGTGGGCATGCAGGTACACCGCGCCGGCACCCTGCCTCGCCCCGAGTTGGTTGGCGTAGGAGAACGAGTCCTCCAGCAGCTTCATGATCGGGATGACGCCCGAGCTCTGGTTCTCGATGTTCTTGATCGGCGCGCCGTGCTCACGAATGTTGCTCAGTAGCAACGCAACCCCGCCGCCACGCTTGGACAGCTGCAGCGCGGAGTTGATGGAGCGGCCGATGGACTCCATGTTGTCCTCGATGCGCAAGAGAAAACAACTAACTGGCTCGCCGCGCTGCTTCTTGCCCGAGTTCAAGAACGTCGGCGTCGCCGGCTGGAAGCGGCCGTCGATGATCTCGTCGACAAGCTTCTCGGCCAGCCCGGTGTCACCCGCGGCCAGCGTCAGCGCCACCATGACGACGCGGTCCTCGAAGCGCTCCAGATACCGCTTGCCGTCAAACGTCTTCAACGTGTACGACGTGTAGTACTTGAACGCGCCCAAAAACGTTGGGAACCGGAACTTCTTGGCGTACGCGCGGTCGATCAGCGTCTTGACAAAGTTGCGCGAGTACTGATCTAGCACCTCACGCTCGTAGTAGTTCTGCTGGATGAGGTAGTCGAGCTTCTCATCGAGGTCGTGGAAGAAGACCGTGTTCTGGTTGACGTGCTCGCGGAAGTACTGGTGTGCGGCTTCCCGGTCCTTTTCGAACTGAATCTTTCCGTCGGCGTCGTACAGATTCAGCATCGCGTTGAGCGCGTGGTAGTCGGCCTCGCCCGCGCCCGAAGCAGAGTGAGCGCCCGGCGCGGCGGAGGTTACAGGCTCTGCAGCTGTGACGGTTGGTGGCACGTCTGGTCCTTCCAGAAGTCAGCAAGGCCCATCCGGACGGCTTCCACGTCGTCCGGGGTGCCCATCAGTTCGAAGCGATACAGGTACGGAACGCCACACTTGCGAGACACGACATTGCCCGCGTAGGCGAACTCGGCGCCGAAGTTGTTGTTGCCCGCGGCGATGACGCCGCGGATCAGTGACCTGTTGTGTTCGTTGTTCAAGAAGGCGATGACCTGCTTGGGGACATAGCCGCCGTCGTTGATGTCCGGGGTGGCGTGCCCACCGCCGTAGGTGGGCAGCACCAGCACGTAAGGCTCGTCGACCTCGATGCGCCCGTGCAGCGGGATTCGGATGGCGGGCAGGCCCAGCTTCTCGACGAAGCGGTGGGTGTTTTCCGACACGCTGGAGAAGTACACGAGATTGCTCATCGCCTCCTCCTTCCTGCCGTCTGGATAGTCCTTATGTCTTATGCCGTGACCGCGACCGGGCCGGCGAGCGCCTTGATGCGATCGGGCCGAAACCCCGCCCAGTGATCGTTGCCGGCCACCACCACGGGCGCCTGCAGATACCCCAGCGCCATGACGTAGTCACGCGCCTCGGTGTCCAGGCTGATGTCGACCTTCTGGTAGGCAATGCCCTGCTTGTCCAGCGCCTTATAGGTGGCGTTGCACTGCACGCATGCGGGCTTGGTGTACACCGTGATGGTCATCTGCGGTACGGCTCCTCTGCGAACTGGGACTGGCAACTGATCGGGTACTGCATATCGCTGTAGTTCAGCGGCCCACTGGCCCTCGATATTCCTGGCGCCCGGGGCCGTGTTCCGGTGTGTGTGGGATCCGCCACCGCCGGGTTTCTGGGCTCCGGCCGACCTCCGAACCATGGGGGTCTGTCGGTGTTCGAAACACTACACCTAGTGTCCGACATTCAGAACGGATACCAGATGTTCTGAATAACATTCTTGAAATTCCCTGGTCGTAAGCATTTGGCGGATCCGCTATGCGGCGTGTCGCACGTCACATTCGCGGTGTGTCGCGGTCTACAGACAGGTCTATCACCCGACACCGACAAGACGACGCGGCCAACTTGTCGCGGGCGCACAACAGCAAAGCCGCCGGCGGGTCACAATCGACCCGGCCGGCGGCTACTGACGAGCACGCTCTGAAGAGGTGCTCAGCACCGCACCTTCTGGGGTGCACAAAACCGCATTCCGTAAGGCCCTGACAACTCGACACCACGACCCGGTGTCGCAGCGGGCAAGCGATCAACCCCACCCACAGTGGTGTCGCTGAACCGCACCAGTCGCTCCAGTGGCCGGACACTCGCCCTGCATATCGTGCACATGCTCACATAGCGAGTCGGGCACATGCCCCGGGTCGTGAGTAGTGACTACCTGACTCCGCGTGTACGCAATACCTAGGCGATCTCTGCGGCCAACTTGCCGACGACATCACGCAGGTTCTCGGCGACCTCGGCATTCTCCCGCGGATGCTTCCCGTCGAATGCGGTCGTCTGCACCGACAACTTCAAATCCTCGACCACCCGCGGCCCGGCGATACCGAACGATTTGCGGGTCTCGTCGTGCGCCCACACACCGCCGTACTGGCCCAGCGCCGCGCCAACGACGGCCAGCGGCTTGTCCTTCAACGCGCTGTCGCCGTACGGCCGGGACAGCCAGTCGATGGCGTTCTTGAGGACACCAGGAATGCTGCCGTTGTACTCGGGGGTGACGACCAGGGCGGCATCAGCGTCGGCGGCCGCCTCACGCAGCGCCGTCACCGACTCGGCCACATCCTCGTTGTCGATGTCTTCGTTGTAGAAAGGCAGCTCCCCCAGCCGGTCGAACAGCTGCAGGCTCACGCCATCCGGCGCATTCTCGACTGCCAACTCGGCGAGCTGACGGTTGACCGACGCCGCGCGCAGGCTTCCCAGCAGCACCAATACATTGATGTCCGCCATTCACATTTCCTTTCGGGTTCCGGGATTCATTCTTCCAAGACGACGCAACCGGACTACGGTCCGCTCTATTCCAGCTGAGTTAAAGTGGTCACAGTGAGCATCGACCAGCTGGGCGGATTGCCGGTGTCCGCTCCGCAGGAGCGGGGCGACGCCGCCCGCAATCGTGTGCTGCTCCTTGACGCCGCCCGCCGGCTCATCGCCGAGCGCGGCGCCGACGCCGTCACGACCGACGACATCGCCGCCGCCGCCGGTGTCGGCAAGGGCACGCTGTTCCGCCGGTTCGGCAGCCGGGCCGGCCTGATGGTCGTGCTGCTGGACGAGGACGAGAAGACCGAACAGCAGGCCTTCATGTTCGGACCGCCGCCGTTGGGCCCTGGCGCTCCGCCGCTGGAGCGGCTGTTGGCGTATGGACGGGACCGGCTCAAGTTCGTCCACGCCCACCATGCGCTGCTGTCGGATGCGAACCGTGACCCGCAGATGCGATTCAATGCCCCGGCGACGCTGCACCATCGCCATGTGCTGGTGTTGCTGGAAGCCGCGGGAACCACCGGAGACCTCGACGCGCACGCCGCCGCCTTGCTTGCGCTACTCGACGCGGATTACGTGCATCACCAACTGACCGACCGCGGCCGCACACTCGACGAGCTGGGCGACGCCTGGGAAGGCGTGGCCCGCAAGCTCTGCGGCGCATGACACCCCGCTGGGTGCTGCATGTCGACCTAGACCAGTTTCAGGCTGCGGTCGAAGTGCGTCGCAAGCCCGAACTTGCCGGCCTGCCAATCATTGTCGGCGGCAACGGTGACCCGAGCGAGCCACGCAAGGTCGTCACGTGCGCGTCCTACCCGGCGCGCAAGCTCGGTGTCCACGCCGGCATGCCGCTGCGTTCTGCGGCCCGCAAGTGTCCGGACGCGACGTTTCTGCCGCTGGACACGGCCGCCTACGACGAGGCGTCCGAGCAAGTGATGAACCTGCTGCGCGATCTCGGCCACCCGGTCGAGGTGTGGGGCTGGGACGAGGCATATCTGGGAGCCGACGTCGACCGTCCGATCGAGCTGGCCGAACAGATCCGGGAGGTGATCACCGCCGAGACGGGACTGTCGTGCTCGGTCGGCATCAGCGACAACAAGCAACGCGCCAAGGTCGCGACGGGGTTCGGCAAGCCGGCCGGGATCTATCAGCTCACCGACGAGAACTGGATGGCGGTGATGGGCGACCGCGAGGTCGACGCGTTGTGGGGCGTCGGCCCGAAGACCGCGAAAAAGCTTGCAGGAATGGGCATTACCACCGTCGCCGACCTTGCCGCGACGGATGCCACACTGCTCACCTCAACCTTCGGTCCGACGACGGGGTTGTGGATTCTGCTGCTGGCCAAGGGCGGCGGCGACACGAACGTCAGCGCCGAAGCGTGGCTGCCGCGATCACGCAGCCACGTCATCACGTTTCCCCGCGATCTGTCCGATCGCACTGAAATCGATTCGGCCATAATCGAACTCGCACATAACACTCTCACCGAGATCGTCGAGCAGGGTCGCGTCGCCATCAGGGTGGCGGTGACCGTGCGCACGAATACGTTTTACACCCGCACCAAGATCCGCAAGCTCGAGCAACCCACCACCGATGCGGACGCCATCACGCAGACAGCCCTGGAGCTGCTCGGCCAGTTCGAACTCGACCGCCCCATCCGGCTTCTAGGCGTGCGACTGGAACTCGCGCCGCCCGAAGGCGGTTACTAGCGCCGTGCCGGCGGTCGCAGCGCACGGGTGAACAACACGTTGGCCTGCCGCATCGCGACGGTGTAGGGCCACCACGCAAGGCGTTTAAAGGTGTACAGCGCCCGGATGTCGGGCGACGTGTAGATCAGGAACCGGTTGCGGCGCACGCCGCGCAGGATCCTGTCGGCGACGTGCTCGGGCGACACCGCATGCCCACTGAAACGGTCCGTCCACCGCTTCACGTTGGGATCCTCACGATCCACACCGGCAATCTGAACCGTTTGCACCAATGGGGTTTTCACCGCGCCGGGCACCACCACCGACACGCCGATGCGGTACCGGGCCAGGTCGAAGCGCAGCACTTCGGAGAGCCCGCGCAGGCCGTACTTGCTTGCGCTGTAGGCCGCGTGCCATGGCAGCGCCACCAGCCCGGCGGCCGACGAAACGTTGACCAGGTGCCCGCCCTTGCGGGCGGCCAGCATGGGCGGGACGAAGGTCTCGATGACGTGGATCGGTCCCATCAAGTTGATGTCGACCATCGATTTCCAGTGTTGGTGGGTGAGCTGGTCGACCGTCCCCCAAGCGGATACCCCCGCGATGTTCATCACCACATCCATCGCTGAATGGTTGGCGTGGATGTGCTCGGCGAAGGCGGCCACCTCGCCATAGTCGGAGATGTCGAGAACGCGATACTCGGGGACTTCGGCACCCAGGGCTCGGGCGTCGGAGACGGTTTCCTCCAGGCCCTCGGCGTCGCGATCCGTGAGGTACAGCTCGGCGCCTTCGGCGGCCAGTTTCAGCGCGGTCGCGCGGCCGATGCCGCTGGCGGCTCCGGTGAGAAAACAACGCTTGCCGGTGAAGCCGCTCCCCTGCGCCATGCCGGCGACATTACTGACCTAGTCGCTGCGCAGGCCGGACGCACCCCATAATCCGTAGAGCCACAGCCGCTCCACGATCTCGACGGCCCGCGCCGGATCTTGACGACGACCGATGAACGCGCTGTCATGCGTCAGCGTCATCGTCGTCGACGCCGCCAGGGTCCGCACCAGGGCGGGCAGGTCATCGGAAATAGGACGGGCATCGGCGTCCTGTTCGACGAGGCCGACGATCTTGTCGATGATGCCGTCAGCGAAGTCGTCCATCATTTCCCGGATCTGCGCATCGGTGTTCCGGGCCACCGCGCAGGCGTGCATGACCGGATCGTTGGTCGCATAGACCGCCGCCGCGCTGCCGACCATCCGCTTGGCGAAATCCGACAGTGTCTCATCCGGTTCCCGGGGCGCGAAGTCGTGGGTGAGCTTGTCGAGCTCCTCACTGGCATCCGCGAGGATCACCGCGAGCACCGCATATTTGGAGTCGAAGTAGAAGTAGAACCCGGACCGGGCGACGCCGGCGCGCTCGCTGATGGTG
Source organism: uncultured Actinomycetota bacterium (assembly GCA_963715885.1). Classification (GTDB taxonomy): domain Bacteria; phylum Actinomycetota; class Actinomycetes; order Mycobacteriales; family Mycobacteriaceae; genus Mycobacterium. The sequence goes on along the minus strand of CAVQSK010000030.1, from coordinate 284,842 downwards.
CTGACGGAGAGATCCGCGAAGGAGCGCTCCTGGAGTAACTCGCGGACCGCGCCGACGATCGCGTCGCGCTGGCGGTCGCCGCGGCTCCGACGTACCTCGTTTGGTTCGGCCGTCATGACTCTAGACCTTCGCATTGTGGCGCACCGGATCTCAAACTTGACAGGCGTCAAGTCACCATATCAGGATGGATGGTCGGGTGACATCCACCGCACCTTGTGAATTCAGGAGTGTCGAGATGCCGAGCATCAGCACCAAGGATTACCTGCTCGATCAGGCCAAACGACGGTTCACGCCGACGGTGAACACGATCCCCGGCATGGGGCTGCTCGAGAAGCGACTGCTGGAGGTCGACTGGAAGCAGCACGCGCTGGCCGAACCGCCGCCGAACAGCGGTCTCAAGCCTGTCATGGGCGATTCGGGCCTGCCGGTCCTCGGCCACATCATCGAGCTGTTCCGTGGCGGCCCCGACTACATACTCCACATGTACAAGACCCAGGGCCCCGTGATCTTGGCCGATTCGCCGATCCTGCCCTCGATCCTCGCGCTCGGGCCTGACGCCACCCAGACGATCTTCTCCAACAAGAACAAGGATTATTCGCAGAAGGGGTGGCACCCGGTCATCGGACCGTTCTTCAACCGGGGCCTGATGATGCTGGATTTCGAGGAACACATGTTCCACCGCCGGATCATGCAGGAGGCGTTCACCCGCAGCCGGTTGTCCGGCTATGTCGAGCACATCGACAGAGTGACCTCCGCCGTCGTCGCCGATTGGCCGACCGGTGACGCGCGCTTCCTGTTCCACCCGGCGATGAAGGAGTTGACGCTCGACATCGCCTCGATGGTTTTCATGGGCCACGAGCCCGGCACCGACCACGACCTGGTGACGAAGATCAATCAAGCGTTCACAACGACGACCCGGTCCGGCGGCGCCATCGTCAGGAACTCGGTGCCGCCGTTCAAGTGGTGGCGCGGGCTCCGGGCCCGCAAGGTACTGGACGACTACTTCGAAGAGCGGGTCAAGGAGCGGCGCAAAGCCGAGGGCACCGACATGCTCACGGTGCTGTGCCACACCTCCGACGAGAACGGCAACAGCTTCTCCGACCAAGACATCGTCAACCACATGATCTTCCTGATGATGGCCGCGCACGACACGTCGACGTCCACCACGACGACGATGGCGTATCACCTTGCGGCGCACCCGGAGTGGCAGGAGCGCTGCCGCGACGAGTCAGCGCGGCTGGGCGACGGGCCGTTGGACATCGAGGCGCTGGAGAAGCTCGAGACCCTCGACCTGGTGATGAACGAGTCGCTGCGGTTGGTGACCCCGCTGCCGTTCAACTATCGGCAGACCGTGCGCGACACCGAGCTGCTCGGTTATTACGTTCCGAAGGGAACCAATGTCGGCACCTGGCCGGGCATGAACCACCGGCTGCCGGAGCTGTGGACCGATCCGGACAAGTTCGACCCCGACCGGTTCGCCGAGCCGCGCTCCGAGCACAAGAGGCACCGTTACGCGTTCGCCCCGTTCGGCGGCGGCGCCCACAAGTGCATCGGGATGGTCTTCGGCCAGCTCGAAGTCAAGACCGTGGTGCACCGGCTGTTGCGCCGCTATCGCCTGGAGCTGGCGCGCCCCGATTACAAACCGCGTTACGACTACGGCGGCATGCCGGTGCCGCTGGACGGCATGCCGATCATGCTGCGCCCGCTGCGCTAACTCAGGCGGCGGTCAGCAGCCGGTTCGCGCACGCGATGACCGCGCGCAGCGCCGACTGCGTCGGGTCGTCCGAGAGTCCCATCGCCCATTCGGAGTGCGCACCGTTTGAGCCACGAATGAACGTCGCGGTGTGCTCGCCGGCCGGGACCTGATGAAAAGCAGTCATCTCGAGCGCGATGCCGCGGTCGAAGAGCATCGCCGTCAGCGCCGCGACGGGACCGGATGCGGCCGCGGATGACGTGCTGATGCGGTCCCCGATCGCCAGGGTGGCCTGGTAGTTGCGGGCCTGCGGACCCAGCCGGGCGGCGGGACGGCTGGGGTCGGTGCAGGTCCAGTGGCCCAGCCGGAGCGGTCCCGAACTGGGCGCGTACTCAGCGAGGAAAGCTTCCCAAGACATCGCGTCGGCCTCCTTGCGCAGACCGCGAGGCATCGGTGCGTCTATACGGGCCGCGAATGACAGCGGCGCTGCGCTGGTAGCGGATGGAAATGTCATGTGCCGGCCTTCTCTGGTCTTCAGAAATGACCGACGACGTAGCAACGACCCACAGCGAGGGGTCGGTCAGGATCAGACCCCGCTGCGGGTTGCTACTACGAGTCGCCTTGGCACGATCGCGATGCTAGACGCCCGCCCAGCGTGGCGCAAACCTATTTCGCTTCGCATTCGGCGATTGTCGGCCGAGACCTCTTCGTCCACGGCTGTTCCGAGCCGGTGACACACGGCGGGCAAACCGTAAGTCCCCATCCTTGGTCTGGTGGCTTTATCATTGGTCCATGGCTTCAGAGGGCACGATGGCATCGCCGCGCGCGGCAGACGACATCTTCAGTCGCGTCAACCCCGGACGCGCGTCGGAGATGATCGTCGACCAGATCCGACTGTTGATCCGAGACGGTCAGTTGAAGCCAGGCGACCGACTGCCTGCTGAACGCGAACTGGGCGAAAAATTCGGTGTCAGCCGAGTGACCGTGCGCGAGGCGCTGCGCGGTCTGGAGGCCAACGGGATGGTCACCATCAAGGTCGGTGCCCGTGGCGGAGCTTTTGTGACGGCGCCGACGAGCGCACGGATCGGCGAACGCATCATCGACCTGCTGACGATGTCGGAACTCACCGACAAAGAAGTCACCGAAGCGCGCCAGGTCTTCGAGCTCGGCATCATCCCGCTGGTGTGCGAACGGGCGACGGAAGAAGACATCGCCGAGCTGCTCGAGATCTGCGACCGAGGGGACGCCGCCCTCGAGAACGGCTCGTATCCTATGGAGCTGTCGGCGGAGTTCCACGCCAGGGTCGCCAAGGCGAGCCACAACGCCGCGATCGCGATGCTCGCCGAATCGTTCCATGGCCCCACACTGCGATCCATGCGCCATGTCCAGGAACTCCATCCTGAGATGGGCATCCGGGGAAATCGGGAACATCGCCAGTTTGTCGTCGCGGTGAAGAAGGGTGATGTCGAGAAGGCCACCGCTGTGATGCGCACACATATCGGTCGCACCGCCCGGCACGTCTCAAAGGGCGAGTGACGTCAGGAAATCGATGACCCGCGCGGGTGCGGTCTCGGCGGTCTGCGCGGCGACCGGAACGTCCCAGTACTCGTTCACCGGCAAGCACTCCTGCAGATAGCGAGCTGCCGACGGCGCGTGCGAGCTGTCTTCCCCAGGCACGATCAGTGCCGGAATCTCTGATACCAGTAGATCTTCCGGCTCCGGCCCGGGAACCGTGTCTCGATCGAAGAGCGATCTGCTCATCCCGGCGACGATGGTCTGGTAGCGATCGCGGTCTAACCCGACGTAGTGCGCCCTGAATTCGGGATCGTGGCGCAGCACCGTCACCCATGGCCCAACCCTGCCGTCCTCGGAGAAGCCCGCGTCGGTGGTGGCCACCAGCGCGGCGACGCCATCCAGCCCGTTCTCCGCCGCATAAGCGAGATGAGCCCCGAACCGCGCATGCTGTTTCATTCGGTACTTCACCCCGCCGGCCGGCGAGTACAGCACCATGCCGGATACTCGATCCGAGTGAGTCGTCGCCAAAAGCGCTGCAATCGAACAACCTACGCACGCGCCCATGATGTGTGCGCGTTCCAGGCCCAGATGGTCGAGCAGCCCGACGCCCTGGTTGACGTAATCCGACCAGCTCGCTCGCTCGACCCGGCCGCCCGACTCACCGGACTCGCGCTTGTCAAAGGTGATGCAGCTGAACCGTTCCCGCAGCTGCGCCAACATCCGCGTGCGGTGATACAGCCCGTGCTTCTCCCAGCTGTCCATGGAGGCGCCGAATCCACCCGGCGAGAACATCAACAGGGGCGGGCCGGAGCCCGCCACCGCGTACTGCGTGACGATCCCGTCGATCACCGCCGTGGACACGCTCACTGCCGGATCCCACCGGCGATCTGCCGCGCCGCCCGCACGTCGTCGGCGTAGGCCGTGACGGCGTCGAGGGCGATCTGGGCGACGTTGGCGTAGGTGTCCGGCGGATTGTCCAGCGCGTCCGCGCTGTAGCCGATCGCCGCGGTGGCCATCCGGATTCGGCCGTCCAACCACGGTCCGCCGCCGAATCCACCGACCACCGGGATCGAGACGGCCTGTGCGACGGCGGGGCCGACGACCGGTCCCGAGTTGGTGAAGTTGAGCAGGGCGGCGCCAGCATCCTCGAGACGCTTTGCCTCGCAGACCATTTCGTCGAGAAACTCATCGGGCACCGCGTCGCCGGCCGTTGGCGTCGCGCTGTAGGTGACTCCGTACTTCAGCGCGGTCTGCGGGGTGATGCCGAACTGGGCGAACACCGGAATGCCCGCCCGTGTCACCGCGGTGACCGCGTCCAGGTGATCAGACGCCCCGTCGAGCTTCACCATGTCGACGCCGGCCTCCTTGACGAACCGGATCGCCGCCCGCACCGCGCTCTTCGACCCTTCCTGGACAGGTCCGAACGGGAAGTCACAACTGAGCAGCGCGCGCCGCACGCCGCGTCGCACCGCCTGGCAGACAACGATCATCTGATCCATCGTCACCTCAAGGGGATTCGGCTGACCCCACAGGTTGATGCCGACGGTATCCCCCACCGACACCAGGTCCACCCCGGCCCGGTCGACGATTCGAGCCATTTGGTAATCCCACGCGACGACGCCGACGATCTTGCGGCCGTCGCGCTTCATCGCCTTCAGGTCGGTCAGTTTCACCTTCGCGTTCACGTCGGCCCTCCTTCACGCCCGCAGTGCCGTCAGCAGATCGACGACGTCGCGCTCGTCGCCGCTGACCATCAGCACCCGCGCATGCGGGCGCAATCCGGCCACCGTGGCACCGATCAGTGTGCGCTCGCCGATGACCAGCCCGGCCGTCATGATGGCGCGAACCGTGCACGCCGCACCGATGATGGTCGCCGCGGCGGCATCGGCCTCGGTGGTGGCGACCATGATCACCACGTCGGCGTCCTCGAGTTCGGCGAGCAGACTCGACATCTCGCCGGCGGTGTCACGCAGCGCCACAGAATCGGACCCACGATCGCCGACATCTCCGACGGGTTCGGCGAGCGAGAAAAACCGCGCTCGCCCCCAGGGCTGGCGCGATATCCGTTCGACGATCGCGTCGGCGCCGGTGTCGAGCCCGATGATGCGCGCTCCCCTGCGCCCCCGGATCGGACGGTCGATGCGGTAGCGCATCTCCGCAGCCGATGTCGCCCGCGCGCAACTGCTGCCGAGGATCGGTCGGGGTGGGGTGGTCATACCGACGACTGCCGCACGCCCTCGCGCACCGACAGGTCCTCACGGCAGGCCTCGACGAACGATGCCTCCCTCGGGAGCACGACGGCCGCGGACCGGACGCGGTGATGAGAGGGATCCACACCCGGTGGCGTTATGCCCTTGTCCCGCAACGCCTCGACCGCTCTCTTCAGCTTCTGGCGCGCCTTGATGATGCCGCTGTCTGCCGACACCAACATCTCCTTGGTGCGGTCAACGATCGGCCCCATGCTCTCCTGCAGCGAAGCGTCCTGCATCGCGATGCCCTTGACACCAGAGTAGGTCTCGCCGCGCTTCTGCGCCTCGCGGTCGATCAGGTAGTCGTTGTCTTTGTTGGCCGCAGGCCGGAAGGTGCCGGGGATGTTCTCGCTGTGCACGCCGTGGCCGTCCTTCATCGCCTGAACCTCTGCGGCGGTGAGCGGGCGCACTGGGTGGTAGTCGAAGGAATACGTCCAGCAGTTCTCGTCGTCGATCGGTATCCAGAAGTGGCCGTGCACAGGATGATCGCCGCGCGGCGGCACCATCGTGAAGCACGGCATCACCCACGGGGTGATGCGCCAGTAATAGGTGTCGTCCTCGGCGTTGCGGCGCGCGCCGACGAACAGGCCGCCATCAGAGTCGGCGACCTCGAAGAACGGCTTGAGGTCTCCCATGTTGTACTCGTTGCCCTTGGTGCCCTTGAAGAGCGGATCGGACTTGAGCCCGCCGGAGTGCAGGAACGACACGTGGCTGGAATCGATCCCGCCTTCGAAGGCCTGCAGCCAGTTACATTCCTGCCACCGCTTCGAGGTGTAGGTCTGATCGGGCGGGACCATCGCGAACTCGAATTCGGGCAGAGGCGGCTGCTTTTCGGGGTCACCCATGTACGTCCAGAGCAGGTCGCCGATCTTGACCAGCGGGTACGACGTCAGCTTGACGTGCGCACAGAAGGTGCTGTTCTCGGGTTCGGACGGGATCTCGATGGCCTGCCCCGTGACGTCATACTTCCAGCCGTGGTAGGGGCAGCGCAGCCCGGAACCCTCGTTGCGGCCGAACCACAGCGACGCGCCGCGATGCGCGCAGAACTCGTCGATCAGCCCGTAGCGGCCGTCGCTGTCGCGGAACGCGACCATTCGCTCGCTGAGCAGCTTGACCCGCACCGGGGGGCAGTCGTTCTCGGGGAGCTCTTCGGCGAGCATCGCCGGGATCCAGTACTGCCGGAACAAGTCGCCCATCGGCGTCCCCGGCCCTGTCCTGGTCAACAGCTCATTGATTTCTGCCCGTAGCACTGTCCGCCCTCTCAGCTGTCCTCGCTCACCGGACCCGGTGAGACCTTCACCACAATCAAACTAATTGTAATACCATTAGGTCTTAGAGACCAAGCGCTACCGAAAGAAAGGCAGCACATGATCGGGATCATCGGTGTCGGCGATATGGGACTGCCGATGTCCGGGCACATAGTGGCCGGCGGGTTCGACGTAATCGCCCACGACATCGACCCCGACCAGCTGGCGGCCGCCGCCGCGGGCGGCGCGCGACCGGCGTCGGTAGTCTCCGAACTGGCGCAGAACGCTGAGATCATCGTCGCCTGCCTGCGCACCGATGATCAGATGGAGGGCGTCGCCGAGGAACTGGTCACGCATGGCAGACCCGGGCAGCTGATCGTCGTGGCAGGCACGCACAGCCTGGATTTCATGCACCGGCTGGCCCGCATCGTGAAGCGCCAGGACATGCGGCTGATCGACGCTCCGGTCGTCTTTGGCGCGGCAGGCGCACGGGATGGAACGCTGCTGTCGCTGTGCGGCGGTGATGCGGCCGATGTCGAACGGGCTCGACCGGTGATGCTCAGCTACAGCCGCGACGTCGAGCATGTCGGCCCGCTGGGTGCCGGTCAGCTCGCCAAAACGTGCAACAACCTCCTGCACTGGATTCACTGCGTCGCGAATTTCGAGGCACTCGCCATTGCCAAGCGATACGGAGTGGACGGTCAGCGCATGCGTGAGGTGCTGTTGAAGTGCCCGGGCGACAACGGAACCCTGCGCCGCTGGGACAGTACGCGATTCACCTGGCAAGAGAAGGACATGGACTTTGTCGACGAGCTGGCCCAGAACGGCGGCCTGGTGCTGCCGCTGTCCGGCCAGGTTGATCAACTCATCAAGACGATGAGTGCGGCCGACGTCGCGGCGCTGCTGTACGGGCCGGAATGCACCTACCTCGGCCAGCGGATCGCCCCGTTGACCAAGGCCGACGGTGGGCTATAGCGCCAACCCGGCGATCGCCAACCGTCCAGCGTAGTGGCGCCAGCGCGAGAGGTCGTTGAACGCCGAGCCCAGATCCGGCAACTCGCCGCGGTCGTCGTCGGGCAGCGCCTGCCGGCGTCCGCCCATCAGCGCCACCTCGGTCGAGATCCGGGACAGCTCAGCAAGATCCAGCGCTCGCATGGTCGCGTGCTCCACCGACTCCCCCGCCGTCACGACGCCGTGACCGCGCAGGATGCACGCCTCGGAGTCTCCGATGGCCGCGGCGACCGCCCGACCCAGTTCCGGCGTCCGTACCAGCACCGACCTCGGGTACACGGGCACGCCCTGACCCGCGAGAAGGGAGGCCGGAATGTTGTAAGCGCCGAACACCTGCCGCAGCTCCACCCCCGCCAGGTCGGCGATAATCACGTCGCGCGGATGGGCGTGCACGACGGCCTGTATCTCCGGCCGGGCGCGAAAAAGCTCGGTGTGGATATGGAATTCGTTCGGGACCGCGTAGCCGCCGTCGAGGTCAGCACGGCCGTCGAGGTGAACGACACGGATGTCCTCGGCGACCGTGAACAGCAGTCCGCGATCCTCGGGGCCTCTGCAGCGCAACAGGATCCGGTCGGCATCCAACCTGACGCTGACGTGCCCGAGAACGTCTGCCGCCAAGCCTTGCTGCGCCAGGATCCGGCAGGCGGTGGTGACGGTGGTCCGCGGATCGGTCACGTCATCGCCGCAACCGGCGTTCGGTTACCGGCCTGCTCGACACCGAACACCAGCGACTTGATGGTGACCGGCACGGTGTTGGACGGGTGACGAACGCGACCGAGATCCACGAAATCGAAGTCGCGCAAACTGATGCCGTCGAGAATGAGCAGGTCGTTGGTCACCGAGAGTTCGTCGCGCAGGATCGTGCCCAGCGTGAGCGCGATATCGCCGTCGATCATCAGATAGATCGGCAGACCGTCGGCCACCCGCCGGCGCAGACCCTCAACGACACCTTCGGCGAAGCCACGCAGCCGCCGGTAGCTCGGCACGCCGCTCCAGTGCAGAGCCAGCGCGATATCGGTCGGGCCGTCCAGCAGACCGAACGCCGCGAGGTGGTTCTCGATCGCCGATGCCAAGGCCTGCGGATTCACCACGTCGCCGAGTTCGTAGTTGGGCCTGGCCACCTGCAGGTTGCGGCGCGGCAGGGTCGCGTCAGGACAAGGGATGAAGCTGGTGATGCCGCTGAGCTGAACGGTGTACTCCGATGCGCCGAGAACCGTGGCCCGGATCCGTTCGGCCGCGGGTAACAACTGTGCAGGCAGCGCTCCCGAGGCGATGCGGTCGGCGAGCACCGTTCCGAGCCGCCGACCCAGGTCCCCGAAATCCCGTGTTTCCGTGCCGTATACGTATTCGGCGACGCCACCGGAGAAGATCACGCCGTCCACCGCAGAACACCCGGGTATGCGCTCGGTCAAGAAGAAGCAGTCGGCGGCCTGCTCACCACGCACGGCCGCGATGACCAGATCGGCCATCGCGGAGGCGATTTCGTCGAGGCCGGCGGGCTCGACGCGGCTGCCGAGGTCGAGGTCCAGGCCCACGGCCGCGGCGTGTACGCGACCGCCTGGCTCGATCCGCGTCACGGTGTCGGCGTCGACGGCGATCAGTCGCCCGCCGACGTGCAGGGCCGCGGTGGCCAGCACCCGCCCGTTGTCGATGAGCGCGAGTTTCGTCGTCCCGCCGCCGATGTCGACGTTGAGGATGCGGGCGGCCATCTCATGCGACGCCAATGCCGCCCCGGAGCCGTAGGCCGCCAACATCGCCTCCATGTGGTGCCCGGCGGTCGCACACACCAGGTCACCGGCCCGCTCGGCGACGACGGAGGCAATCCGCTCGGCGTTTCGGCGGCGCAGCGCCTCACCCGTCAGGATCACCACGCCGGTGTCCACATCCTCAGGCTCCCGGCCGGCGTCGCCGTATGCTGCGTCGAGCATCCGGCCCAGTGCGACCGCGTCGATCTGCAGATCGTCCGTGTACGGGGTCAGGTGCACATCGGACTCGAACAGCGTGTCCCTGGCCACCACGACGTAGCGACTGGTCAGATCCTCACCGCGCCTGCGCAGTTGCAGCCGCGAGAACGCCACCTGCGTTCCCGAACTGCCGATGTCGATGCCGACGCTGTGCAGGGTGACGTTGTCCTGCTGCCAGATCGGATTGTCCTCGAGCGGCAGGTCCGGCTCGTCGTGCTCGTGATCGTGATCGTGCGTCATCTGTGCGATGCCACCGGCACCGGCTCTGCCGGCTTCGGCGGCAGGTCCGCCAGTTCGGCGGCATAAGCCTCATCCATCTTCGGCGCAAGGCCGCTCTCGGCGAGCGCCTTGGCGAAGGTCTCACGGATCACCGGTGATTCGTCGGCATAGTCGATCTGGTCACCGCCGATGCGCCTGCTGATCCACGCCTTCGGAACACCCTGGGCATTGCGCACCGAGACCACCTCGTGCTTGAACGCGAGGTAGCGCGCGGGTTCGGCGCCGGTGTTGAAGTGCTGGTGGAACCACATGTTCGGCGGCACGATGAGTGTCCCCGGCTTCCACTGGTAGCGACGCGGTTCCTCCCCCTCGGGCCACATCAGGGAGAAGCCCTCGCCGGTGAGGATGATCACGTGGGCACCGGGGCCGTGGCGGTGGCCCTTCTTGTAGGTGGCCGTGGCGAACTGCGAAATGTGGCTGTTCATTGAGCCTTTCGCCATCGAAAACCGGATGTGGCCGCCGCCCGCCCCGCGCTCCTTCGCCGAAATCAGTGGCAGATCAATCGCGTTCGCAACGAAATTGGTCTTGAGCAGCAGACCGTCCTGCTCGTCCTTTGGGGCGAAGTAGTCCGGCTCGCCGGTGAACCGGCCGGCGAAGTCATGGGCGGTGTTGAACACGAACTCGGCTTCGTCGTACAGGTTGATCACCGGGGGCATGTTCGTCGATGACACAAACCGGGCCGCCTTGGTGCCGGATCCGTTGAAGTGTTGGTGCCAGGTGTTGAGCGGAATGGCAAACAACGAGCCAGGGCCCCACTCGAACGTCACCTTCTGGCCGGCGTCGTTCCACACCGACGTCGACCCGTGCCCGGAGAGCACAAGCACCATCTCCTCGAACAGCTGCCGCTGCGGGGTCAGCTCCTCGCCTGCCGGGATCTCGCACACATAGCAGTCGTTGGAGGTGCGCGATGCCTCGTGGTTGATGAACACGCCACGCCCGCCACGGCGGGCCCACGGCTTCAGCTCGACGGTGTTGAGGTCCGGAACATAATGGGCGCTGATGATGTCGAGACCCTCGTCCCGGACCCATCGCACATACGGCGAGTCCTTCTCGGTGGCGAACTTCTTCGCCAGGTCATCGGAAACGATCGCATCCTTGGCCACGTGCATCCTCCATCGAACGATTTGAACTAATGGTATTACCAATCGCTAGCGTGTCAAGCCTGCCTCTTCCTCCTCACCGACTCCCTGATACTCGCGAACGGGATTGGGCCGGAAGACGAACACACCTGCATAGAGGGTGGCCACTAGCCCGCCGACGGTCAGTGCCGTCACCGGCCCCAGCACACCGGCCACCGCGCCGACCAGGGTGTCGCCGAGTGCCGGACCGCCGCGCGACGACATCTGATAGAAGGCCGATACCCGGCCGCGCAGCTCGTCGGGTGTCTCGAGCTGCACAGCGGCATGCCGGATCGTCGTCGCCATCGCGTCGAACGCCCCGATCAGGCCGCCGGCGAGCACGGCGATGGCAAAGAGGTGCGCCTGCGCCAGCACGACATTCGCCAGTCCGTAGAGCACCGTGGACACCAGCAGGACCCGGCCGAGCCGCTGCGTCCGGTCCACCACCCGGAACACGGTGTAGGTGGCAAGCAGCGCGCCCGCCGACGGGGCCGCGGACAGCACGCCGTAGCCCTGGGGTCCGACGTGAAAGACGGTGGCGCACAAGGCCGGCAGCACCACGCGGTAGGCGCCGAACAACGTCGCAGACAGGTCCAGCGACATCAGCATCCAGATGATCTTGCGGCCCTTCACGAACTGCGCGCCCTCGGCGATCTGTCGCCAGACCGAGGTGTGTGTCCCGGCGCCCTCGAGTCTGGAGACGCGCAACGCCTGCAGGATAACCACCAGCACGAGGTAAGTCGCCGCGTCCACCGCATACATCAGGCCCGGCCCCGCGATGCCGATGAAGACGCCTGCCAGCGCGGGACCCATCAGGACCGCGATCTCCCGAGAGGGGTTGAGCAAGGCGAACGCCTGAGGCAACTGCGTCCGCGGGACCAGGGCTGGAATCAGCGCCTGACGCGCCGGTTGGTCGAATGTCGCGGCGGCGGTGGTCAACACCACCGACACGACCACCTGCCAGGCCACGATGTGACCGGTCAGGGTCAGTGCCGCAAGCGCGGCGGCCACCACCATGGCAACCGCCTGCGAGGCCTGCAGCAGCCTGCGCCGGTCCCAGCGATCGGCGAGCACGCCGCCGAGCGGGCTCAGCACCAGTAGTGCCACCGCCTGCGCGGCACCGACCAGGCCGGTCTGGGTGACCGAGCCGGTCAGCTGGTAGACGTGATACAGGTTCGCCGCGACCGTGCCGCGAGTGCCGATCTGCGAGAAGACGACACCGGTCCAGTAGAGGTCGAAATCGCGGTTCTTCAGTACATCCGGAACACCCATCCCGGCGATCAGTCGACGGGAACGAGGGCCAGCTTGGCCGGATCCATCTGCATGTACACCGTGGTTCCAGGAGCATGCGAGATGTGCGGCAGGCAGCGGGCCCGGATGTCACGCTTGCCGACCGACACCACGTGGTCGACGGCGTCACCGAGGAATGCGCGGGTGGTGACGTTGCCCTCCCACACGTTGACCGCGTCGAAGGGCCGTTCGGTCGTCAGCATCACCGCCTCCGGCCGAATCGACACCACGACCTCCGTTCCCGGCGGCACGTCGAGCGCCGCGTCGAGTGTGAGGCGGCCGTCGAGGGTCTCGACGACGTAGCGGTCAGCGTTGCGCGCTTTCACGGTGCCGTCGATGAAATTCGATGTGCCGATGAACTCCGCGACGAACTTGTTCTGCGGATTCTCGTAGATGTCGCGCGGCTTGCCCAGCTGAACGACCTCGCCCGCCCGCATCACCGCAATGTTCGACGACAGTGACAGCGCCTCGATCTGGTCGTGTGTCACATAGATCGACGTGATACCCAGTTCGCGCTGCAGACGCTTGAGTTCGAACCGCAGCGATTCGCGAAGCTTCGCGTCCAGATTCGACAACGGCTCGTCCAGCAGCAACAGCGACGGCTCAACCACGATGGCCCTTGCCAGCGCCAGCCGCTGCTGCTGACCACCCGACAGCTTGGTCGCGTGCCGGTCCGCGTACTGGAGCAACTCCATGGTCTCGAGCACACGCTCCACCCGTTCGGAGATCTCACGCTTGCTTGGCCGCTGCTTGCGCGACCGAACCCGTAGTGGGAAGGCGACATTCTCGAACACGGTCATGTGCGGCCAGATCGCGTAGGACTGAAAGACCATGCCGAGCCCGCGCTTGTTCGCAGGCACATTCACCCGCTTCTCGGCGCCGGCGCCCGCCGCGAACAGCACGGTGCCACCGACCGAGACGATGCCGGAATCGGGCTGCTCCAGACCGGCGATCGATCGCAGTGTCGTCGACTTCCCGCATCCCGACGGGCCCAACAAGGTGAACAGCTCGCCGGGTTCGACCGTGAAGCTGACGTCGTTGACGGCGAAAACCCTTGTGGGCGCCTCGCCGTTGGCCGACTGTTCCTTGCGAGCGCGTCGTTTCTGGCGTTCGCCGTCGAACGACTTGACCAGATTCTGAACTTCAAGCACGTCGGATGTCCTTTCGACCCGAGATCAATCCTGTTTGAGGCCGACCTTGGCCCCAAGCTTGTAGGCGACGGTGACCAGCACGACAAGCGTCAGCACCATGACGACGCCCAACGCCGACAACACGGTGAACTGCCCGTTCTCGAACTGTTCGAAGATGAGGATGGACAGCACTTCGTTACCCGGGCTGTACAACAGGATTGAGCTCGACAGCTCCCGGAACGACACAACGAGGATGTAGATCCAGCCGGCGATGAGACCGGGCCACAGCAGCGGCAGCAGCACCCGGCGGAACGTCTGCCACCAGCTTGCGCCGTTCACCAGTGCGGACTCCTCGAGCTCGTTGGAGATCTGCTGCATCGAGGTGGCCGAATAGCGCATCCCATAGGGCAGGTAGCGGGTGCAGTACGAGATCAGCAGGATGAACAGCGTGCCGTAGATCGGAATCGGACTGCGCAGATAGACGAAGCTCAATGCAAGACCCATCACCAGCCCCGGCACGACGAGGGGCATGAACGCCAAGCCGTCCAACACCTTTCGCCCGGGTATCCGCGAGCGCACGACGATCCAGGCCGCTACTGCCATGAAGGCCATGACCAAAGTGGCCGAGGAGAGGCCGAGGATCAATGAATTCTTCAGCGCGGTAAGGGCATCGGAGGTGTGCGCCAGTTGCTTGTAGTTGTCGAAGGTGATGTTGCTCCACGTGTCCTTCGACGGTGGCGCGTAGAACCTCAGCAGTGAGGTGTACAGCAACACCAGCAGCGGCGCGACGACCGTCAGCAGGAAGTACAGCACGATCAGGACGCCGGCGACGGGACGCCACTTTCCGAGCTGGATGGGGCGGGGCCGGAAGCCCTTGCCGGTCACGGTCTGGAAGTTCTTGCTGGCGCGTCCGGCATAGTTGGAAATCACCACGCCGATGATCGCGATTGCCAGCAGGCCGATGGCAAGGGCGCCCGCGGCCGACAGGTCCGGCGGATAGTCGCGCAGCACAAAGTAGATCCGGCTGGTGAACACATAGGTGCCGTTCTGAAGTCCCAAAAGTGCTGGCACTTCGAAGCTTTCCAGGCTGCGCACCACCATGATCAGGATCGCGGCCACAATCGCCGGACGGGCCAGCGGCACGGTGATCATGCGGAATACTTTCCAGCGGCCGGCCCCCGACATCAGCGCCGATTCCTCCAGCGACGGGTCCATGGACCGGAACGACGCCACCATGAGCAGGAAGACGATCGGCGAAAGCTGCAGGCCCTCAACCCAGATCATTCCCCAGATGCTGAAGACGTCGATCACCGCGCGCCCGAAGATCGGCTCAAGATAGTGGTTGATCAAGCCGATATCGGGGCTGCCCAACAGGATCCAGGCGATGGTGTACAAGATGCCCGGTATGACCAGCGGAATGATCGAAGCGGCGAAGAACAGCGCCTTGAACGGTACGTCGGTTCGTACGTTCAGATACGCCAACCCGGTGCCGATCACCAGCGAAACGGCGGCGGCGCCTGCGGCGAACCACAGCGAGTTCCCGACGAGGCTGTAGATCTGATCGTTGCCGTACGCACGCTCGAAGCCCGAGAACGTCAGACCCGATGCGTCGAAGAACGTGCCCCAGAACAGGTAGTACAGCGGCACGATCGCCAGATAGGCGATGACCGCCGCCACCACGGCGAGGATCAGCACCTTCGGGGTGGGGATCCAGCGTCGCCAGCGCGCGGGTTCTGACCGCGGGGTGTCGATCGGCGGCATCGGGGCCGTCGGCCGGGTCGGCGTGGTGGTTGTCATGTATTCACCTCAGAGACGATTTCGGGCGGTTCGACGCGGGCTCGCGGCTGGGTCAGCCACCGACGTGGTCGCTCTTCTCGAGCAACGCGCTGTACCGGTCACTCCATTGCTTGGATTCGTTCAGCAGCTTGTCGACGTCGACCGGAATCACCTCGAGACCCTCCAGCGGATCCTTCAGACCCTCCGGCTCGATCGACGGGGTCAGGCTGAGATCGACGATGACCTGCTGGCCCTCGGTGAGCAGCCAATCCACAAACAGCAGCGCGGCGGCGGGGTGCGGTGCAGTCTTCATCAGCGCGGCCCCCTGCGGGCGGGCGATCACGGGTTGCACGAACGGCTGGTATGACACCGGCGCTCCCTTGTCCGCGGCCCGCTGGACCAGGTAGGAGTAGTTCGACGCGGCGACGGAAAACTGTCCGGCCGAAAGCAATTCACCCATCACGGTGTGGCCCTTGACGACTTTGGCGCCGTTGGCCATCTCACCGAACAGGCGGTCGATCTCGCTGTCGCTCTTGCCCTGCTGCTGCCAGTATCCGTACAGCGTCATGTACCAGTCGTAGTCCGACAGTTCCATGGCCAGCTGGCCGTTCCACTTCGGATCGGCCAGGTCCTCCCAGCTCTTGGGCTGTTCTCCGGCACCCACCTTGGTGGTGTTCCAGCTGGGCGTGAACAGGTTGTAGCGGGTCGCGGTCCAGTCGTCGAAGCGGCCCTCGTCGCCGACCAGGTCGCGACGCTCCCCGGTATACGGCGCCGCCAGCCCTTCGGTACCGATCGCACCCATTTCCCTGTCGTTGGTCTCCACCACGTCGGCACCGGCGTGGTTGGCGCTCCCCTCCTGCAGGAGCCGCTGCAGGACGGTCTCCGACGCGGCCCGGTACAGGTTCACCTTGACACCGGTCTGCTCGGTGAACGCCTTGGTGACGGCCTCGGCGACATCGGCGGTCATCGACGTGTACAGCGAGAGCTCACCCTCGGCCTTGGCGTCCTGGACGAGGCGATCACGCCGCTCCTGGCCCTTCAGCCCGTCGTACTGCTGAAACTTTGACGTGGCGTCCGCCGCCCCGGGGTTCGTGTTGGATGCCGTCGGTGAGCCACCGCAGGAAACCAGTGCGAGGGTCAGGCCGACGGTGACGGTGATTCGGCTGAGTCGGGGTGACATGTGCCTTGCAGTCCTATCTCTTCGGTTGCGACCGTCGGTCCGTGGGCTGGACATCCTCGGCGATCTCTGGACTTATTGTATGACCATTAGTGTGATGTCTATCATTTTTTGAAGCCGGTGTGAAGTCCTCCGCAAAAAGATTGTCTGCCTGACAGCCAAATAACACCAGGAATTTCTGCACAGCAGACGAGCGGACGCGGCAACTAACGCTAGATTCGGCGGCCACACCATGGCTGACGGCGTTAGCGAAGTGGTGATCGGTCCGGCGGCCGGGGGGCAAGCCGCCGGACCGAAGACGGTGAATCAGGCCGAGGTGTCGGCCAGTTCGCCGACGGCCTGATTGGAGCCCGATGCCGGCTCGAAGTAGTGCACTGTGTCATAGCCGAGGTGCTTGAACACCCGGTTCTGCGCGTTGAACAACCGCAGGGGGGTGCCGTCGGCCGCGAAGATCTGGCAGACGTGGTTCTGCGGCACGTAGAGGGTGTCGCCCTGCTTGATGTCAAACCGCTTGGGCTCCAAGGCGATCCGCGCGTAGTACTTCTCGGCGATCTCGGCCTCGACCTCCCACTGCAGGGCGTAACCTTCGCCGGACAGCACGTAGTAGACCTCGTCGGCCATCTTCCAGTACCTGCCCGAATGTCCACCGGCCTCGATCTCGAGCTCGAACGCGTCGATGCTGAAGATCCTGCCGTCGGTGCGCTCGGGCGATGCCATCACGCGCACCCGCCCCAACGGGGTCTGCTCCCACACGGTGTCGGAAGGGCTGATGACCTTCTTGCGGTCCAGCACACCGGGAGTCCAGATCTTCGACCAGTCTTCGCGGGGGCCGAACGCTTCCTCGTGCTCGACCGGTCCGCTACGGCCCTGCTGAATCAAGCCCATGAACATCCACGTGCACTTGGCCTTTACGACCAGGGCAAGGGCCTTCTCGTCGTAGGGATTGAAGTGGCGGTGCACGGAGTCGGTGTGGACGTACACCAGGTCGTCCTTCGACCAGTCGTAGCGCTGGTCATCGTGAACCTCGTAGCCGCGGCCCTCCAGAATGTAGAACGCCGCCTCGTTCTGGTGGCCATGTCCATGGTTGGAGGACTGTGCCGGCAGTTCGACGAAATGTACCTGGATGGTCTGGGTCAGGAAGTCCTCGTCGCCGGGGCCGATCCGCCACCAGGTGCGCGACTTCTCACTGTCGCCCGAATGTGCGACCTTGGCGTCGTCGACAACGAAACTGTCGTCTCGGACCCGCTCGACGGCCAACTGCTCGCGGCGGAACTCACCGAGGCCGTAGGTCTCTGAGGTCAGTCCGCGAACGAATACGCGGCCCTTCTTCCCCATGCTTTCTCCTTAGGCTGATTTAGGTTTCATTTGTAGAATGGTTTTACCATTAGACATGGTAAGCCAGGTCACACCGGATGTCCAGCGGCTACCGTGCGCGAGCCACCGCGACCTGCGGCGTCAGCCCCATGATCACGTCATCGAGCGTACGCACGTTGCACATCCGCGGGAAAACCTTCTCCATGAAGAAGGCGCGCTGCTCTTCGAAGCCGTGACAGCACTCCGGCACGACGGTGATCTGGAAATCCATGTTGCGCGCGTCGTAGGCGGTCGCCGCGATGCCGACGTGCACCGACCCGCCGACCAGCACGATGGTGTCGATGTCGCGGCTGCGCAAGGACAGCTCGAGATGCGTGCCGTGAAAGGCCGACCAGCGGTGCTTGGGCACGTCGTAGTCGCCGGGTTGCGGCGCGATCTCGGCGAGCACCGACAGCCCCGGTGACCCCGACGCGTGCGGCGGCACTGTGCGATACGGGTTGTCCGGTCCCCACGGGCGGAAGTGACTGTCGGTGTCGGCGATGGTCCGCGCGAAATCCGCGCCGTCAGCGCGATGGTCGGCACGCGCATAGAAGATAGGGACGCCGATGCTTCTGCACGCGTCGATCAGCCGCTTCGTCGGGCCGATCGATCCGGCCGCCTCGATCGGCTCCCGGTAGGCCTCCAGCATGTCGAAGACGACGAGGCCGGTGGCGCGGAAATCGTAATAGAGAACTGGCAATTGGCGTTGATCAGTCATCGTCGGACCCCGGCGTGAGGTATTCGACCGCGGCGACCAGGTCGTCGGCGGTCAACTTGTTCGGATCGCGGCAGACCTCCTGGCGCAGGGTGAGCGCGGACAACACGAGTTTGCGCACCCGCCGGCCATCGAGCCCCGCGCAGGCGTCGGCGAGCTTGGCGTGCAGCCCGTCGTCGTGCGCCAGCGGCGCGGTGCCCGACCACAAGGCGGCGAGCTCGAGCAGGCTGTGCCGGATGATCTGGGCGATCGTCGTCGTGTCGGGCAGCGAGAGCGTCAGCACCAGATCCGCCCGTGACAGGAAGGCCTCGTCCACCGCGTCGGCGAAGTTGGTCGTCGCCAGGAACAGCACTCTCGGCAGGTCCGTGGCAACGGCGTCGATGCCTGCCAAGAGGGCATCGGTCGCCCGGTGCACGTCGACCGGGTTGGCGCCGAACGACGCTGACGACCGGCGCACCGCAAAGCTTTCCACCTCGTCGACGAGGACGATCGTGTGCGGTCGCCGAGCGGCGAGCTCCGGGATCGTGTCCGTCATCAATTGGCTGATGTTGCGCTGACTTTCGCCGAGCAACTCAGAAGGGAACGCATGCGGGTCGATCTCGACGTACGTCGTCGCCCCGCGCTTGGCGACCGCACGCGCCGCGGTCTGCGCCAACCCCCGGGCCAACGTCGTCTTACCGGTTCCCGGCGGGCCCGACAAGATGATGAGCCCGTGTGGCAAGCCGGCCATCGTGGCCAACGCGGGCCCGTGCAACAGGGTGAGCAGGGCGTGGTTGAGCAGTCGCTCCTTCAACCCGGGCGGAGTGACGATGTGATCCCATGGCCCGTCGTGGTGGTCCGAAGGCAGCACGTGAACGGACAGCACACCGGGTGGGAGCGCCACAGGCGTTACGGCCATGTCGGCCTGGTGACCTCCGGCCAGTCGATCGTGGTGATGTCGCCAGCCTGCGCGTCGCGGATATGGTCGGGTGGCTCTTCGAACAGCACCATCGGATCCATCAGCACCCGCATGGTGTCGAGAAGGCTGTCGAACATGTGGATCCGGACGACCTTCGCCGTCTTCTCCGGATCGTCGTTGAAGTGCTGATGCCACAGGAAGTGGTCGACGACGATGATGTCGCCCTTCTTCCACGGGTAGTTGGTGCCGCCCTCGGGTTCCGTTCCGAGGTAGCTATGCCCGGTGCCCTCGAGCACGTAGAGCCATGCCTCACCGGCATGCCGGTGCATCGACTGGCCCCGGCCCGGCCCGAGCTCGAACATCGCCATAGACAATCCCGACGCCTGGTACCCGATGGCCCGGTCCAG
This sequence comes from uncultured Actinomycetota bacterium, assembly GCA_963715885.1. Classification (GTDB taxonomy): domain Bacteria; phylum Actinomycetota; class Actinomycetes; order Mycobacteriales; family Mycobacteriaceae; genus Mycobacterium. Next base: position 265,020 of record CAVQSK010000030.1, on the reverse strand, counting down.
CAGGAAGGTGGTGCGGGTACCTCGCGGCGTGGGCAGCAGTTCCAGTTCGTCCCAATTCGTATGCAGCCGACCGGATCTGCGGGACCGCTGGTCGCGAGCCAATCGACGGACCCGCCGCGCATATGGGTCGTCGCCGGTCACCTCGGCCGAGTACGGTGGCCGGGCCGGCAGTTCGTTGACCGGGGTGTGGCCGGCGTCCTCGATGAACGACATGCCCATGGTCTCGAGCAGCGGTTCGCTGGAGAACGTCACGTAGCGCGCCACCTGGTCGCTGTCGTTACCCGACCGGTGCCAGGCCCACGTTGGCAGGTGCAGGGAATCCCCTGGGCCCCAGTCGATTCGCTCGCCATCTATCTCAGTCCAACCGTTCCCGGCCACCACCAGCACCATCGCATCCCACGAGTGTCGGTGGATGGTCGACACCACACCCGGGTCGATTTCGTGCACCAGGGCGTCCATCGAGCGGGTCGGCCGGTCCCCGTCGGCGCCCGCATACACACCGATGCGCGTACCCCGCGGCGTCTGGGTCAGCGTCACATCCTCAACGGCGACGACGGTCTTCTGGTAGCTGCGCCATTCCTCGATGAACTCGGAACGTCTCTTCTTCTGCACGTGATAGTGCGAGACTTTGGTTGTCGTACGCGATGCCATGTCCTGCCTTTCGTGGCTTGATCTCGGCGCGAATCGGGGGCTACGCCTGCCCGCCCGCGTCGGTCACGTTCTTGTAGGCGTCGCTCCACTTCTGGGTGTTGTTGAGCAGTTCCTCCTCCGGCACCGACACGGTCTCAATACCGGCCAACGGGTCGTCGGCGGTGGGGATCGCGCCGATCCGGTTGGCACCGGCGATCGCCTGCTGGCCGTCGGTCAGCAAGAAATCCAGGAACAGCATCGCCGCCGCCGGATGCTTGGCCGACTTCATCAGCCCGGCGCCGTTGGGCCGCAGGACAACCGGCTCAACCGGCTTGCCGTCCTTCTTCCACTCGACCGGTGCGCCTTTCTCCGCCGCGTTCTCCACGGTGTGCGAATAGATCGACACCGCGACGTCGAACTGGCCCGCGGCCAGCAGCTCACCCATCACGGTGTGGCCCTTGGCGATCTTGGAGTTCGCGGCCAGCTGGTGGAACAAGTCGTTGATCTCCTGGTCGGACATCCCTTGCGACTTGTAGTAGTTGACCATCGCGGCGTACCAGTCGACGTCACCGATCTCCAGCCCGACGCGGCCCTTCCACTGCGGCCCGGCGAGGTCTTTCAGGGTCTGCGGTTCGGTGCCGGCAGGGACCTTGGCGGTGTTCCAGCCCACCACGAACGCGTTGAAGCGATCGGCGGTCCAGCCGTCCTTGCGGCCCTCCGGCCGGACCTCGTCGCGCAACGCGCCCTCGTACGGGTAGAGCAGCTGTTGCTGCTGCAGGGCGTTGAGTTCGCCTGCGTTGGTCTCGATCAGGTCGGCACCCTGGTAGGACGCGCTGGACTCCTGAAGCACGCGCTGCAGCACCGTCTCGGAGTTCGCGCGGTACGTCTCGACGTCCAGTCCGTACTTGTCCTCGAACGCCTTCACAACATCGTCCATGTCGGTGTTGGAGGTGTACAGCGCCAGCTGGCCTTCCTTCTTGGCGAGATCGAGCAGGGTCTGGCTGCGCTCGTCCCCCGACAGGCCGTTGATCTGGTCGTAGACCTTCTGGGCCTCCGTGGCAGCGGGCGCCGAGGAGCCGGCATTGCCGGCAGTCGGACTTCCGCCGCAGGCTGCGAGCACCAACGCCAGGCTCGCCAGCACGTAGCTAGCCAAATGCTTTCTCACGATCACTCCTCAACGCTCCGGGATGTGAATGGACTGACACTCAGACCATTGGTGTGATTTCTATCATGCCTGCCCTCATCTGTGAAGCCCCTATTTCCGCGCGAACGTTCCGTACCGCTCGAAATTTCGCCCATATTTCGAGCGGTAAGGAACGTTCGGCACCCGAGCGGTCAGATGACGAATGCTTCCGACGTCTCGTCGGCGAACAAGTCGGCAGGCTCGTACCGCTTTCGCGACAGCCCCTGCTCGTGGTGATAGCGCAGAAACACGTCCAGCGCCTTCTCGTTCTCAGCCAGGCCGTACGACCAATAGTCTTGGCCCAGTAGCTGTTTCGATTCCTCGAGGTGCTGGATCAGCCACGGCTCCATGAACCGCAGCGCCGACGAATCGTAGATGCGGGCATACGCGTCGTCGCGCGCGGTCTGGCACGCCTTGTACAGCGACTGGGCCACCCACCGGTGTCGCTCGTATACATCACGGCGGATCACGACGACGTGCATGATCGGGAAGATGCCGGTCGCCGCGAAGTACTCCTTCTCGACGGCGACGACATCGTCGAACAACCGGGTGACCCGGGGATCGCGGTCGCGGAACGGGCTCGGCACGCGCGGCGTGTAGAGCGCGTCGATCTCGCCATTCGCCAGCATCTGCGACAGCGTCGCGCCTGCCGGTATCGGGCGGATTTCCAGACCGGTGTCGACCTTGCCCTTCTCGATCCGCCCTGGTGTTTCCTGCCCGCCGGTGTGGTACGCCACCGAATCGACTGGCACACCATGGTGTTCAGACAGTATCCCCCTGATCCACACGCAGGCGGTCAATTGGAACTCGGGCGAACCAACGCGCTTGCCGCGCAAGTCCGAAGGCATCTCGATGCCCGCGTTCGCGTTGATGTAGATCCCGCCGTGGCGGAACATCCTGGAGGTGAACACCGGGAGCGCGACAAACGGTCGCGCGGTCTGGTCCAGTGTCGCAACATAGGTTGACAGCGACATCTCCGCGACGTCGAACTCGCGGTGCCGCAGCATCCGAAAGAACGTCTCCTCCACCGGCAGCCGCAGGTAGGTCAGGTCGATACCGTCCGGGCGCACGCTGCCGTCCTCCAGGGCGCGTGTCCGGTCGTAGTCACCGCAGGCGAACGTGAGATGCAGGCGCGACACTCTTCATTTCCTCTCCGGCCGTCAAACGACGGTCCAGTCGCGGATACACGCGGCGTGCGTTGAGCTCAACCACCGCGCGCCGGTCCTCGTCGCTCATGACGAGGTCGTTGATGTAGACGAGCGTGTCGTCCCAGGCGACGCCGGTCTGTGGGTCGGCGCCGCGGACCGCGCCGAGCATCTCCGAGGCGAACAGCAGATTGTCGCCGCCAATCACCTTGTACAGCAGTTCGATTCCGGGCTGGTGATAGACACAGGTATCGAAGTACACGTTGCGCAACAGCTCGGCGGGGTCCGGTCTGTCCAGCCGAGCGGCGAGGCCGCGGAAACGGCCCCAGTGGTAGGGCACCGCACCGCCGCCGTGCGGGATGACGAACGTTAGCGACGGGTAGCGCTCGAAGAGATCGCCCTGCAGGAACTGCATGAACACGCTGGTATCGGCATTGAGATAGTGCGCGCCCAGCGTGTGGAAGTTCGGGTTGCACGACGTCGAGACGTGCACCATCGCAGGAACTTCTAGTTCGACCATGGCCTCGTACAGCGGGTACCAGTAGTCGTCGGTCATCGGGGGTGTGGTCCAGTAGCCTGCGGCGGGATCCGGATTGACATTGCAGCCGACGAAGCCGAGTTCGTCGACGCAGCGCCGCAATTCGGCGATCACCGGGCCCAATTCCCCGCCGGGTGTCTGCGGCAGCTGTGCGACTGGAGCGAACGCACCGGGGAACAACTCGGTGACCCGGTGGACCAGATCGTTGGACGCCTGCGCCCACGCAGTTGCGGTCGGCTGGTCGGCGACGTGGTGTTCCATCCCGGATGCTTTAGGCGAGAACAGCATGAAGTCACCGCCCCGCTCGCGCAGCACGCGCAACTGGTTGCGCTCGACACTGTCGCGGATGGCGTCGTCGCTGATTCGGGGCCGGGCGGGTGCCGGAAGCGACGAATCATTTAGCGCGGCAAGCTGCTCGGCGCGGAACCTCTGCTGTTCGGCGGGCGCGGTGGTGTAGTGGCCGTGGATGTCGATGATCACTGGTCGACGTCCTCGTAGTCGACGTACCGCAGGCCAAGGTGCTCCAGTTCGCCGCGCACGTCATGCATGTCGAGGAACAGCTCGCCACGTTGGTATCGCTCGCGCGAGCCGGCTTCCTTCTCCTCCCTGGCCTTCGAGGCGGCGAGTACAGCCCGCGCGTCGTCGCGCGGCACGATCACCACGCCGTCGTCGTCGCCGACCACCACGTCGCCTGGGCGCACCGCGGCGCCCGCGCAGGTGACGGGCACGTTGACGGAGCCCAGCCGCTTCTTCACAGTGCCCTGCGCGGACACGCACTTGGACCACACCGGGAACTTCATCGCGGTCAATTCGGCGATGTCGCGGCAGCCGGCGTCGATCACCAGCCCGCGCACCCCGCGGGCGGCAAGGGTGGTCGCCAGCAGTTCACCGAAATAGCCGTATTCCGAGGGCGATTCGGGAGCCACCACGAGCACGTCACCGTCCTGGCACTGCTCGACGGCGACGTGGATCATCCAGTTGTCGTCGGGCGGCAGGCTCACGGTGACCGCGGTTCCGCAGACCCTGGCCCCGGTGTATATCGGCGTCATGTACGGCGCGACCAGGCCAGTGCGGCCCTGGGCTTCGTGAATGGTGGCGACTCCGTACTTGCCTAGTCCGTCGCGTACCTCCGCGTCGGCCCGTGGCGGATTGCGCACGACGATCGGCATCCTCAGGAGTCCTTCCCCAGCCATGGCATCAGCGAGATGTGGATGACGTCGGAGTCCTCTGTCTCACCGGCCAGCGCGCGGATCGCACGGTCGACCTGGTCAAGGCCGAACTTGTGCGTGGACAACCGCTCGAGCGGAAAGCGGCCGGACGCGAGCTGAGCCAGCGCGAGCTCGCACGCGCGGTAGCTGTGGCCGCGGGCACTCTTGATCGTGATCGCCTTCTCGGTGAGCTGCTTGATCGGGAAGTCGGGAAATGCCGCCAGCTCGCCCTGGATCAGCAGCGTGCCCTCGCGGCGCTTGAGCACGTCGATGCCCAGCAGCACCGGTCCGACGCCCGCCCGCGACGTGCAGTCGAGTACGAAGTCCACGCCCCTGCCACCGGTCAGGTCCATGACCTGCTCGTAGGGGCTGACCTGCGTGATGTCGATCGCTTCGTCCGCGCCGAGCTCGAGCGCAAGTTCAAGGCGCGCTTTGTCTTTGGTGGTCCCGCTGATGAGGATCTTCGACGCACCGGCCTGCTTGCATGCCACGACCTGGGACAGCCCCTGCTGGCCCGGCCCCTGGATCAGCACGGTGTCGGCGTAACCGACGCCCGCGGCGATCAAAGCCCATTCGATGCCGTTCGACAACGGCGTGACCAGACCCGCGAGCTCAGCGGTGACGCCGTCGGGCACCTTGTGCAACACCGCATTCCACGGCAGGTACATGTACTCGGAGAAGCCGCCCCACAGCGTGCCGTAGTTCTCTGCTGATGTGTATCCATAGCGACGAGCATCCGGGTTGGTCCGCCAGTCGGTTGCCTCGCAGTGCCGGTACTCGCCGATGCGGCACCACTCGCAGTTGTAGCAACCGACGTAATGCTCGACGAAGACGCGGTCACCCTCGGTGACGCCGTGCAGCTGCTTGAACTTCTTACCCGCGACAGCGATGGTGCCGACGTTCTCGTGGCCCATGATCACCGGATCGTCGAACGGCGGCTTCGCATACATCTTGACGTCGGTGCCGCAGATGCCTGCCACCTCGACCTTCAGCAGCGCGGCGTCATCCGACAGCTCCGGCATGTCGAGCTCGCGAAGCTCGGTTGTGCTTGGCGCCGTCCGGACGGCGGCGAGGACACGGTCGCCCATCGATCTCCTCGATCTGTATGGCATTATGGTCATGCCAATGTACCATCGCGGTGTCCAGTGCCACTAGGGCCGGGAGGCGAAATGTCCGATCGCGTGTTGACGACGGTGACCCGCACGCAGGGGGCCAATCAGGCGCTCAAGGACGGCACCGTCACGCCATCGGGCTTCTCGCTGCGGTTCGAGGAGATTCCCGTGCTGGTCAAGGGTTTCCGCAGGATGGTGCGCAACCTCGAGTTCGACGTCAGCGAGATGGCGCTCACCACGTACCTCACCGCACGCGAGCACGGCGTCGCGTTCACGGCCCTGCCGATCTTTCTCGTGCGTGGGTTTCACCACGGCGCAATCCGCTACAACGTCCGCTCATCGATTCGCGAGCCGAAGGATCTCGAGGGCAGGCGGGTCGGCGTCAACCGCGGATACACCGTCACCACCGGCGTGTGGGCACGCGGGATCCTCGCGTCCGAGTACGGCGTCGACCTCGACAAGGTGACGTGGGTGCTCTCCGGTGACGAACACGTGGCGTCGTACGTCCCGCCCGACAATGTCGAGCCCGCGGGCCAGGGCGCCGATCTCGGCGAGATGCTGATCCGTGGCGACCTCGATGCGGTCGTCGGTGTGGATGTCGACCACCCCGACGTCGCACCGCTGATCGCCGAGCCGGAGGAGGCGGCGGTCACTGCGCTCCGCGAGCGCTCGTTCTACCCGATCAATCACCTGATCGTGGTGAAAGACGAAGTCTTGTCACGCCATTCCGACGTCGCGTCGGCCGTGTTCGATGCGTTCACCGAGGCCAAGCAGCGATACGTGCGGCGGCTGCGCGACGGCGACGTGTCCACCGACACGGACCGGATGTATGCCAGGGTGCTGCAGACCACGGGAGCCGATCCGCTCCCCTACGGCGTCGAACCTAACCGGCCGATGCTCGAGACGCTGATGGAGTTCGCGTTCGCGCAGCGGATTTTGACGAAGCCGGTCGCCATCGACGACGTGTTCGCCGTCTAGGCCCCGACGGGTTGGGGCACGATCAGCTGTTTCAGTGGCACCGCACTGTCGCAAGCCGCTTCGGCGGTGATCGTCGAGCCCTGAGTGAGCGCCTTTCGCACCGCCATGTAGTCACCGGGTGCGTTGACGGCGTCCACGGCCAGCAGTGTGCCCTCGCGGTAATAGAGCACGGAGAAGGACTCACCGTCGATGTCGCCGCGGACCACGTAGTGATCGTGTCCGGCGGACAGCCCGGCGATCTGGAGCTTGAGGTTGTATTGGTCGGACCAGAACCACGGCACCGCGTCGTTGGGCTCTTTCCGGCCCACCAGTGTCGCCGCGGCGGTCTTGGCCTGGCTGATGGCGTTCTGCACCGACTCCAATCGCACCTGGCCGCGGCCGGTGAGCGGGTTGGGCTGCACCGTGCAGTCACCGGCGGCGACCACGGTCGGATTGCTGGTGCGGGCGAAGCGATCCACGACAATGCCGTGGTCGAAGTCGAGCTCCAGCTGCCTGGCCAGCTGGGAGCGCGGTACGACGCCGATGCCGACGATCACGAGGTCAGCCGGAATCCAGTCGCCGTCCGACAGCTCGATGGCCTGTACCTGGTTGTCATTGCCTTTGAGCCCGGTCACCCGCGTGTCGAGACGAACGTCGACGCCGCGGCGGACGTGCGCGGCGCGGTAGAAATCGGACACCACGGGCGCCACCGCACGGCCGATCAAGCGGTCGGCGGCCTCGACGACCGTCACTGACTTGCCCTGTGCGCGAGCGACCGCGGCGGCCTCGAGACCGATGAACCCGCCGCCGACAACCACTATCGACTCCGCGTCCGACTGCAGTTCGCGCAGCGCGGTCGCGTCGTCTGCCGTGCGAAGGTAAGTCACCCCATCGAGCTCAGCGCCAGGCGCATCGAGCCGACGCGGCCGTGCACCGACGGTCAGAGCCAGCCGGTCGAAGGTCAGAACCTTGCCGTTTCGCGTGCGCGCAAAACCCGACGGACCCCCGTCGTCGAGCTCGATTGTCTCGATCCGTTCGCCCGTGACGAGCGAAATATCGTTGCCTGCGAGGAAATCCGGTGCGCGGAGCCAGAGCTGCTCGAGCTCGGTGCTGCCCTGAAGGTAGGCCTTGGATAGTGGCGGGCGTTGGTACGGGGCGTGGGGCTCCTCGCCGATCAGGGTGATCGGGCCTATCTCGCCGGCGTCGCGCAGCGAGACCGCGAGCTGCAGGCCGGCCTGGCTGGCGCCCACGATCAGGGTGCCCGCGTCCACCGTCACTGCTCCTCCGGGATCTGCACCGTGAGTCCGTCGAGGGCCTCGGTCAGCTTGATCTGGCAGGACAGCCTGCTGGTCTCTCTGCGGTCGGCGACGCCGAGGTCAAGGAGGTCGTCCTCCATGTCCCCCGCCCCGCCCACCTCGGCGGCGAAGTCGTCGGCGACATAGACATGGCAGGTGGCGCAGCTGCAGTTGCCGCCGCACTCGCCGATGATGCCGGGAATGCCGTTGCGCACGGCGACCGCCATCACGGACTCGCCTGCTTGGGCGTCCACGACGCGTTGGGCACCGTCGAGGGTGATGAACACGACCTTCGGCATGTGGACTCCCAGAGTTGATGGTCTTACCATTATACCTTAACTGAGTCTTTCGGCTCACTCAAGGGGTTCATCCGCCCATCTATGGTGTTACCATAAGGCCACTATCGTCCGTTGGCGACCTCTAGGACCGTCCAGATGCGCATCGCGATCGCTGCCGACCACAACGCTGTTTCGATGAAGTCCCGCCTGTCGGCGTGGCTTACCGAGCGTGGCCATCAGATCGACGACCGCGGAGCCCACGATGCGAACGAGGTCGCGGACTATCCGCCGCTGTGCGCAGACGTCGGCAACCGCGTCGTCGACGGCGACGATGACTTCGGCGTCATCCTCGGCGGCAGCGGATGCGGCGAGCAGATGGCGGCCAACAAGGTCCGCGGGGTGCGGGCCGCATTGTGCCACTGCGTGTTCACCGCCGAAATCGCACGGGCACACAACGACGCCAACGTGCTGGTGATGGGGGCGAAGGTGGTGGCCCCCGATCTTGCCGAGCGCATTCTCACGGTATGGCTGGCCACGCAGTTCAAGGGCGGTCGCCACCAGCTGCGGGTCGACCAGATCAGCGCCATCGAGCGCGGCGAATCACTCGTATGACACGGGTCCTGCTGTTGCTGCGGCACGGCGAAAGCACAGCCAACGCCGACGACGTGTTCGGCGGCTGGCTGGACTATCCGCTGACCAACCGTGGACGCGACCAGGCCGCCGCCGCGGGCAGGCTGATCCGCGATGCCGGCCTGGCACCGGCCGCGCTACACACATCTCTGCTCACCCGCGCCATCGACACCGCGAAGATCGCGGTGGCCGAGGCTCATTCGGATGGACTAAACGCACAGCGCAGCTGGCGACTCAACGAGCGTCACTACGGGGCGTTGCAGGGCCGTCAGCGCTCGGCGGTCCGCAAGGAGTTCGGCGCGGAGCTGTTCGGCGACTGGCGTCGCTCGTATCACCTTGCTCCGCCGGCCATCGGTCCTGACGACCCCACCCATCCAAGCCACGACGCCCGCTACGCCGCGCTGCCCCCGAACGAACTGCCGGTGTCTGAGTCACTGGCAGCAGTGCGCAGACGGCTCATGCCCTACTGGCAGGATGCGATCGCGGCCGACCTCTCTGCGGGCCGCGTCACACTTGTTGTAGCGCATGGCAACTCGCTTCGAGCTCTGTGCATGCATATCGACGGCCTGACGCCAGAGCGGGTGCGCACACTGCACATACCCACCGGCGTGCCGCTGCGCTACGACCTCGACGACACGCTAACGCCGGTGGTGTCCGGCGGCGTCTACCTGGATCCCGCGCGGGCGAGCGCCGGGATCGCCGAGGTGGCCGCCCAAGGCGCCCGTTGATTCGTCCTCCGGGAACAGATGCGCGATGCGCTCCGTCGTCCGACGGGCCCAGCCGCTGGTCGTGATGGCGCCGACGATCCCGACCGTCAGTCCGAGGCCGGCGACCAGAAACAGCGCCGGGCGGCTGGCGAACACGCAGTCTTCGGCGATCGACCTCGAAATGTGCGAGCTGAGAATCGATCCTACGATCGCGACGCCGAGGCTGGTGCCGATCTGGCGACTGGTGGTCGCGACCGCGGCGGCAACACCGGCGTGGCTGCGTGGCATCTCCGACACAGTGGTGTTCGTGATGGGAGCGTTGACCACACCCTGCCCGACACCGAAGGCCAGATAACTCGCCAGCACGTACACCAGCGCAGTATCGGCGTTGATCCGCACCGACATCAGCGCACCGACGCAAATCATGGCGCCGGCCAGCAGCAGTGACGGCCGGGGCCCGTAGCCGCCGACGACGCGCCCGGAGATTGGGGAGAAGACCAGGACCGCCAGCCCCAGTGGCAGCGTGCACAGTCCGGCCTGCATCGGCGAGAGACCGCGGACCATCTGCAGGTAGAGGGTGTTGAGAAAGAGAAAGCCGGCGAATGCGGCGAATGCGCTGATCGCGACCAGGGTGGCGCCGCAGAACGGCACGCTACGGAAGAACCTCAGTTCGATCAGCGGATCGGTGCGCCGTGGCTCGTAGATCAGCAGCACGATGAGTGCGACTGCGCCGATGCCGAACAGCGAAAGCGTCTGCGACGACAGCCATCCCGCATGCGGTGCCTCAATGATGGCGTAGATGCAACTCGCCAGTAGCACGACCATGGCCAGCTGACCGACCGGGTCGATCCGACGTGGACGCGGCGACTGGGACTCTGGCACGAACAGAGCGGAGGCCAGCAGGGCGATGATGACGATCGGCACAGTTGACCCAGAAGATCGACCGCCACCCGACGAGTTCGACGAGGACACCGCCGACGAGCGGGCCCAGCCCGATGCCGAGGCCGGACACGCCGCCCCAAACACCGATCGCCGGGGCTCGGTCCCGAGGTTCGGTGAAGACGTTGGTGATGATCGACATTGCAACGGGATTGAGCATCGAACCGCCGAGCGCCTGCAGCATCCGGAAGGCGATCAGCCATCCCACCGAAGGCGCAAGGCTGGACAACTGAGATCCGCATCCGAAGATGGCCATCCGTCGCGACGGTGTCGCGACGACGAGCGAGGAGATGTCGGTGGGCGCGTGTTCGTTGGCTGTGCCGGTGGTGCAAGCGTCGGACGGCGCCGTCGTGGCGGCGATCGGCATTGTCGTCGCCACACTAAAACTCGACCGCCAGCGGCTTCTCGGCGCTTTGCAGGTTGCTGCGCGTGGCATCGGCCGACTGCTGTGAACCGACGCGTGCGGCGCCTAGCGCACCAGTCGGCGCAGTAGAGACGAAGCCATGGCGATGCCGGCGACCGCCGCAACGACGAGCACGGCAAGGTCGATGACGGCGTTCGTCGGTGAACCAATGAGCAGCCCGCGCAGCGCATTGACTTCATAGCTGAGGGGGTTGACTGCCGACAACCAGCGCAGCCACTGAGGCATGGCGTCGACCGGATACAGCGCATTAGAGGCGAAGAACAGAGGCATCGTGATGGCCTGTCCGATGCCCATCATGCGGTCTCGGTTGCGCACGAGCCCGGCCAGCGTCATCGACAGGCAAGCGAAGAAGGCTGAGCCCAGCACGACAACCCCCATCGCGGCGAGGATTCTCAGCGGGTTGACGGTCAGGTGCACCCCCAGCAGGAATGCCAAGGCCACCACACCGATCACCTGCACGACCGAACGCACACCGGCCGCGAATGCCTTCCCGGTAACAATTGCCGATGCCGGAGCGGGTGTCACCATCAACTTCGCGAGGATTCCTGCGTCACGGTCCCAGATGATCTGGATGCCGTAGAAGATCGAGATGAACAAGGCCGACTGCGCGATGATCCCGGGTGCCAAAAACGCGAGATAGGGCACGCCTCCGGTGTCGATGACATGCAGGCGGGAGAACGTCTGCCCGAAAATCAACAGCCACAGTGCCGGCTGCACCATACGCGTGAACAGCTCCGTGCGGTCGTGGCGCAGCTTCTGCAATTCGACGAGCGCGAAAGCGCCGACCCTCAGCGCCATTCCACGGATTCGCCGCCACCCGCGCGGCGCGCGAACGAGGTGGATATCGGTACGAGGTTCAACTGACACGACGCGCCGTCCTTCTGGTGGAGCGGATTGCCCGGAAGCCCGCCTGCGATGTGTCCTCGCCCAACTCCGTTTCTGCGTAATGGCGGAACACATCCTCGAGCGTTGCTCCGGGAGAAACGGTTTGCTTCAACTCCGTCGGTGAACCGACCGCCTGCAGTCGGCCGTGGTGCATAAGCGCAACGCGATCGCACAGCGCGTCGGCCTCCTGCATGTAGTGAGTGGTGAGCAGCACCGTCATGCCGAAGTCCTCCTGCATGCGCTGGACCTGACCCCAGACACCGTCGCGTGCAATAGGATCCAGGCCCACCGTCGGTTCGTCGAGGATCAGCAGTGACGGTCGGTTCACCAATGCCTGGGCCAGTTCCAGACGCCGGACCATGCCGCCGGAATAGGTGCCGGCCGGCCCGTCTGCGACATCCAGGAGGTTCATCGCCTCGAGCGCTTCGTCGACCCGGCGCGCCCGTTCGGAGCGCGGCACGTCGTAGAGCCGCGCGAACAACTCGACATTCTGCCGGCCCGTCAAGGCCGACTCGATCGAAAGCTGTTGTGGCACATACCCAATGTTGTGCCTGATATCCATTGTGTGGCTGCGCGAATCGAATCCGAAGATCATCACCTCTCCGCGCTGCACCGGCGTCAAGGTGGTCAGCACGCGCACCACGGTCGTCTTGCCGGCACCGTTGGGTCCGAGCAGGCCCACCGTCTCTCCGGCCCGCACCTGCAGACTGAGATCGTCGACGGCCGTGAAGTGGCCATAGGAGTGGATGAGATGCCGGCAGTCGATCGCGAGCACATCAGGAGCGGTCACGTTTGTCTCCCTCTTGCAGCATTCGGGTCATATCAGCAAGCACCTGCAGCCCGGTTGCGAGCTGTTCGACCTGGTCGGCGTCGAGTTCGTCGAGCACTGCGGCCAGCGTCGCCCGACGTGCCGCCCGAGACTCGTCGGCGATGCGTTGCGCAGGCCCGGTCAACCGCAGGCGGCCAACCCTTCGGTCATCGGCGTCGACGGACCGAATCAGCAGACCATCGGCCGCCAGCTTGGAGACCAGCGTGGATGCGGTATTGGACACCAGGCCCAGCTCGGTTGCGGCCTCCCGCACCGAAATTCCGGGCTGACGGCCCACTAGCCGAACCAGTTCAGCCTGGGACTGCGTGAGGCCCGTCGCGTCGAACCCTCGCCCGGTCGACCGCCGCAGTTGGCGTCGGAACCGCCCGACCACGTCGAACAGCTCGCCGATGAGGTCGGTGCGTGTCTCCACATCAACAACAATACCTCTGTTGCAGAGGTATTTGTCGACCGGGCACGTGCGCTAAGGGACTGCCTTGACGAACAGCGGCAGAAACGGTCGGTGACTTGCCCGGCCATCCCGGCGAAACGGCATGCTGTCGCGTGAGGCCTCTCGCAGGGTGTTGCGAACACGTCGTAGGCGTGTGTTCGCAACGTTGATAGCGGCAGCATTGGGGTTGGGGTTCGGTGTTCGACCATGTTGGTTACACGGGTAGCTGTCGCTTCATCTATTGGGCGACGGAGTCGATTTCCTTTCGCCGCAAGTAGGTACCTAGCTCACACGCTTGTTGTATTTGGGTCGGCGTGGGACCGCTTCTTGCACATGTCACCAACGTTGATTAAGTTCCTCGCCTCTACGGGTAACCCGCCATGAGTAGTCGATGTGTCGGGAAATCCGACATATCGTTGTCGTCATGTCGACAGCCGACGTGTTCGGCGCACTGGCCAATCCAGTACGCCGACGCGTGCGGGAGATCCTGGCGAACGGACTGCAGAGCGCCGTTGCCATGAGTGCGCATGCCGAGCACCTGAAGGTGCTGCGCGATGCCGGTCTGGTTTACGACGAGGTCGCTGGCCGGCACCGGAATTATCGCCTGCGCGGCCTTGCCGACAGCCTGATGAGCGCCGCCGATCGAGCAGGGCTGTTATCACCACGGCGATCCGCCCTATCCTGCGGCGAGCATCGAGGACGTCACCGCGCAAACCGGTGATGGCACGGGCTTCGGGAAAATGGGCGATCGCACCGCCGAGTACCGCGTGTGGCAGGCGAATTGCCCGAATGAAAAGGCGCCGCAGATTCACCAGGCCTGGTTGCTCCCGGATTCGGATATCGCTATTTACGAACAGCGAGCCACGGAATTCAACGACGCCGTCGTACAGAGCATGCAGCCGCTGCGCTGAGCGGTCGTTCGGCGGCAATGGTTTGGTCGATGGCATGCCGGAATGGTTCCGGCAGTCCGTCGTACCGAAGCAGCTGGGTCACCGCGTTACGGCGGTGCCGTGCTCCTCGTCGATGCGCGTAGTGACCCCCGTGGCGACGATGGTGCGGGTGGCGTCGACGGACGCATACGTCCAGAAGATGTCCATTTCCTCTGAGTCGGAAGCATTTTCAAAGTAATGGTGGATCCCGGCGCCGACCTGCTGGGATACCCTCGGGAGGTGCTCGCACGGCCGCCTCGCGCTCGGACCTGAATCTCGACGGCCGCAATACGACGGCGGGTCGGTCGTCGTCGCCCGCGGTGTCGGTGATGACGCTGCGGTGTGCGGGAACGATGGTCCTGGGCATGCCTTGGGACGTTGGCGATGGGTTCAGGCATAGTCAAGAGCCGTGACGTGGTGGGACGCGGCCGTCCTGGCCGCAGCGGGCATCGCCGGCGGCCTGGCCGGCAGTATCGCGGGGTTGGCGTCAGTCGCCACCTACCCCGCACTTCTGCTCGTCGGCCTGCCGCCGGTGACCGCGAATGTGACCAACACCGTCGCGCTGGTGTTCAGCGGCATCGGATCGGTCTGGGGGTCCCGGCCCGAACTAGCCGGACAGCAAGCCTGGATCAAACGCATCGCTGGGGCCGCTGCACTCGGTGGCGCGGTCGGCGCCGCGCTGCTGTTGCTAACGCCCGCAGAGGGTTTCGAGAAGGTCGTGCCGATCCTGCTGGGCCTTGCGTCGCTCTCAATCCTGCTGCCACGCAGGGTCGACCAAAGAGCGAGAGTTGCCAGCCACCAACGGCATACGGCCACCGTGTACCTAGAGTCCGCCGCGATCTTTCTGATCTCGATATACGGCGGCTACTTCGGTGCCGCCGCCGGTGTGCTGTTGCTCGCTCTGCTGCTGGGTGCGGGCCACGAGACGCTGGCGCACGCCAACGCAGGCAAGAACGTGTTGCTTGGCGTCGCGAATGGGGTGGCCGCGTCGGTGTTCGCCCTTCTGGCACCCGTGCAGTGGCTGGCCGTCGTGCCACTGGGGCTTGGATGTCTGCTCGGGTCTCGACTCGGTCCGGTCGTTGTACGGCACGCGCCAGCCGGCCCGATGAAGGTGTTGATTGGCGCCTCCGGCCTGGCCCTGGCCGTCAAACTCGGCCTGGACACCTACGGCTAACCCAGGTCGAAGGGGCTGTCGCCCTTGGCCACTCGGGTACCGAGGTCGATCAGGATCTGCGCGTTCGAATGCAGCCGCTCCCCTGCTTCCCGGCTGGCCTGCCCGATGAGAAAACGCGACCATGTGCCCTCGATCACGATGCCCAATTTGAAGCACGCCATCGCGACATACCAGTCCAGCCTTGATGTTTCGCGACCGCCCGCCGCCAAGTACGCCTCGAGCAGCTCGCGGCGGGTCGCCAGCCCGCCGAGCGCAGCCAGTTCTGCCCCCGCGGTGATCGTGCTGGTTTCCAGTGGCCAGCAGATCAACATCCAGCCCAGGTCCAGCAGCGGGTCGCCGACCGTGCACATCTCCCAGTCTACGAACGCCGCCAACTCCGGCTTGTCCCGGCGGAGTAGCACATTGCTCATATGCGGGTCGCCGTGCATGATTCCAGGCGTCCCATCCGGCGGGCGGTTGGACTCCAGCCACTCCGCAAGCTCTTCGACGGCCAGCGATTCGGGCGCGTACCGATCGTGCCGATAGCTTTCGAGTAGCCGCAGGAACTGCGGAACCTGGCGCCCCAGAAAGGAACCCGGCCGCTTGAGCTCCGCAAGGGGGCTGCCCTCCCAGGCGACGTTGCCGAGTCGCGCCAGGCTGGCCGAATATGACAGCCCGACCTCATGACGCATGCTGGGGTCGCGCACGTAGGCCTCGTCCATCTCGCTGCCGGGGTTGAAGCCGTCGATCTCCTCCATCAGGTAGAACACCACGCCGAGCACGTCAAGGTCGTCGCAACCGGCGATAAAGCCGGGATGCGGCACTGGTGTGCCGGCCAGGGTGCGAAGCGCCGCGATCTCGCGCAGCATCGTTTTGTCGCTCGTGGGCCGCGGGTGAACGGGCGGCCTGCGCAACACCATCGCGTGTCCGTCGACCCGCAGCCTCACCACGATGTTCTGGGTACCACCGGCCAGCGGCTCGACACCGGTGACCGTCGACCCCAGGCCCTGCTCGCTCACCCAGCGCTGCAGCGCTGCCTGGTCGTCGTCGCTCAGCGTCGGCAGCTGCGGCGCTACGTCGGGCACAAGGACATGTTGTCAGGCCTTGCGCGCGGTCAACAGCAGGTACTCCCATTCCATCGTCGAGCCGCCTTGCAGGAAGCGGTCGCCGATCCGCGCGATGTCCGCGTCGAGCGCGGCGACGCGGTCGGCATCGCCCTCGATGTTGCGGTAGGCCGAGATCGTCGGCCCATAGACACTCTTGAAGTAGTCACGGAAGGCGGCGCCGTCGGCGAAGTGGTCGACGGTCAGGGTGCGTCGTGCGGTGACCACATCGGTGACTCGGTCGCCCAGCAGCGCGCGCACGTGATCCTCTTGACCCCACAGCGGCGGCGGCTGCGCACCCGGGGGCGGGGCCGGAACGTAGGGCTTCATGGTCGCGAACAGCTGGCCGATGTGACCCTCTGGCGTCCAGCTGATCAGGCCGATCCGGCCGCCCGGTTTGCACACCCGGATCAACTCGCCGGCGGCCCGTTGATGGAATGGCGCGAACATCACGCCGATACACGACATCACGACGTCGAATTCGCTGTCGCTGAACGGCAATTCGTGGGCGTTGGCCTCGCGCCATTCAAGTTCGACGCCGCGCTCGCCGGCCAGCCGACGGCCCTCCTCCAACAACTCCGGGCACAGATCGCTGGCGACTACGCTCGCCCCGGTCCCCGCGGCGGGAATCGCTGCGTTTCCGGTGCCTGCGGCCACGTCGAGCACGCGGTCGCCCGGGCCCACCCCAGTGGCCTCCACCAGCACGGGGCCGAGCGGAGAAACGAGTTCGGCGGCAAGTTTCGCGTAGTCCCCTGACGCCCACATGGCGCGGTGTTTGGCGGCCACCGCTTGATAGTCAACGGTTGATACGGGGTTGCTCATCGTCGATGCCTCCCTAGATCGGTGCCAACATCGTCTCGCCGCCGATCGCGCGGATCTAGTAGCAGATCTGTACCGGCACTGGTTCTATACCTGTATCGGATGCCCATGTTTACGCAGTTCAGAGCCTGTGTTTAGCTTTACAAACTGGGGGGTCGTGCAACAAACGTGCAATTCGCGTTCCGGATACCAACCGAAAAATATCGCCCCGGCGGCTGCGCCAACGCCCCGGGGAATGGCCGAACCGAATAGGAGATTCGACAATGTCTGAGAATACGACGACAACCAACCACACCTCACGTGCCAGTGCCAGCCGGGGCGGTCGAGGTCCACGAATGGTACGACCTAGCCAGCGCGCCGGGCCGGTACTTCACGGGAAGCGCTTGGGTCGTCGAACGGGATGACCGCGACGTATCGGTTCGGATTGACGGCACCCAGTACCCCGATGGCCGCGCCGATCGCTTCATTTTGGTCGCAGAAGGAAACTACGAACGGCTGACGGAGTTGACGAGCATCACCGCCCGCGAGTTAGGGCGGGCACTCATCGCTGCGGCCGACAAGGTCGACGCCGACACCTAGGACGGGGTCAGGTGTCCGATGTCTAGACACCGGATCAACGGCCCGCCACCCTTGATCCCCACGGGTGGCGGGCCTCCTTCGTTCCGAGAAACGTGCGAGTGATACACCCTTATTCTGATTGCCAAAGCCAACTCGGCCCGTCATTCTGCCTGGCGACGAAGGCGGACCCATTTGTGCCGGGCGCCCAAAGGCGCCGAGGCAATCGCCGCACTGATCAGGATGCTTTATCGGATCCGCACCCAGAGCCGCGCATCGATGGCCACCGCCCTGGCGTCCGCCATCGAGTCGAATCGACTCCGGGTTCGGCGGCTGCTACGCGACTTTATCGAGACGACCGCCGGCACTGAACGCCCCTGCACGGACGACGGGCACTGCCCTCGGACGGATGACAACCACCGACCCCGAACGAACGACACCTAACGGAACGGCTCCCGGACGGGCGAAGCCCGCGATGCCCGCTGCCCGCACTGCGAAACCGGCTTTGGCCTGGCGGTATCCGATGCGCACCCCGGCTGCGGTAAGGAGCGTAAGCCCGCCGGCGCCCGGCAAAGCCAGAGCGGCCAGCGCCGCCAGTGAAATGGGGAGCACCCCGGCTGCGTTTAGGACCGTCAGCCCGGCGACGCCTGACAGAGCGGCCAGCCCCGACAGTGGCCCGGCTAGCAGGACTTCGCCGGAGGCAGACCGGAAAAACAACTGCACACCCATCGCAGTGGCGCCACTGGGGGCGAGCGGCGACATCGCGGCCAACGATGACGCTCGACATGCCTGGGTCATTGCGCAGAAAGCCGCCGGCGCAAGGCCCCCGAGCGGTGCCACCCAGGTTGCGATGCCGGCCACCGGCACGCCCGGGATAGCGGCAAACGCCCGCAGCAGCGGCAATTGCGACGCCACCCAGGCATGCACAGCCGTCGACAGCGCAGCACTGTCGACACGTCCCCAAGCGTCCACTACCGGCTCCACCCCGGTGACGCCGAACAAGAAGAAGGCAAGCTCGGACTGCAGTTGGGTGAGCGGGACGAGCGCACCGGCAACCGGGGTGAGCAGGTCCTGAACCAGCCCGATGACATCAGAAACTGGCGCCACCCTGGCGATGCCCAACAAGAAGGAATAAAGGTCGGACTGCAGTTGCGTGAGCGGGACGCCAGCACCGGCAACCGGGGTGAGCATGTCCTGAATCAACGACTGCAGTTGCGTGAGCGGGACGCCAGCACCGGTAACCGGGGTGAGCATGTCCTGAACCGACGCGGTGACATCAGAAACCGGCCCGACCAGATTGGGAACCGGCGCCGCCGCAGTGGGGGCCGGCGCCGCAGTGGGGGCCGGCGCGACCGCAGTAGGGGCCGGCGCCGCAATGGGGGCCGGCGCGACCGCAGTATCGGCCGGCGCGACCGCAGCGTCGGCCGGCGCGACCGCAGCGTCGGCCGGCGCGACCGCAGCGTCGGCCGGCGCGACCGCAGTGGGGGCCGGCGCCGCAATGGGGCCCGGCGCCGCAGCGGGGGCCGCGGCGACGAGGAGCGAGTCTTTCTTCTCGCCCGTTGTCTTTCTCGCCCTGGTGTCTTTCTTCTCGCCCGTGGTGGCTTTCTTCTCGCCCTTGTTGTCCGTGCCGCCAGGCCCTTTCTTCGGGGTTTTCGCGTCGGAAGGCTGCTGGCCTGGTTGCGGGCCCGAGCCAAGCGTGCTCGTTACGTCGTTAACCGGGCTGCTTGCCGTAGTGCTGTCCTGGCCTGAAGCGTCGGTGCCGCCATCGCCGTCCGCAGCGGAATTGCTGGAATCGGGATCGGCGACGGCGACCGCGCCCCCGGCTCCACCGATCAGCAGGCCCGCTGCGAGCACGCACACACCTGCAGCGAAGCCTAAACGCAACAGACTCACCATCTGCTCCCCACCTGCCCACGGGATCGATCGCGCAGCGATCCAAAATTTGCCACATTGTCGCATAGCAAGACCATCGGTAATAGGTTAATCGCAAGCTTAGGTACACGCGCAGCGGGCAGCAGCGACATTCCTACGACGCGCTCGAGGCACACCACTGGCGGGTGACCGGCACCCTCAAATGATCAACGTATGCGAGCTTGACAACACGTGCCCTGCTGAGACAAAACTCCCACCGGGACAACGCCGAACGAGAGCGGGGAAGGATTCTAAGGTCTAGTCTTACCCGCAGGTGATCGGCGGGGTTCCAGCCAAGGCTTGTAGGCGGCGGTAGCCCGCCGGTCGCCGTCCCGGCTATGCATCTTCGCTTCGAAGCTCCGCGGATAGACAATCGTGTTCAGCGAAGATCGCTGCTTTCGCGGCAATGTTTCGTAGAGGCGGCGGCGGGGTGTTGGTGATCTCGCCTAGTCCCCTGGCTATTGGTGGCTTCGCCGCTTCGAGTTTTGCGCCCTACCCTCGGTGTCATGCCTGTGGTCGGCCAGCTAGTCCACTACAGGGAGTTGTGTTCGCCGGCCACACCCGCTAGAGGTTTGCGTGAGCGACTAGAACCACGCGAACCGGAACAAACCCCGGTTACCTTCTGGCCGCAGGTGCGTCTATATTCGGGGTTCCCGGCCTCAGGCGGAACCCGAGTGTTTTTGTGTCGGTGGCTTGGGCAATAGGTGTGTAGGGCAAAGGCTGTTTGCCTTGCGTGAGGTGGTCGGCAGTCGCCCCTGGCGAGGGGAGCGTCTGGCGGCGTGCGGCTGCCGATCACCGCTTAACTGCACGACACTCGAAGGGCCAGCGATAGTGCGCATCCCCAACATGGCCCTATGTGCAGAAGGGGTCACTTGATGCGGCTGTCGACTGCGGGCGCGAGGGAAGCTGCGGGAACCGGAGAGCAGTCAGCCACGTCCTACCTACTAAGCGGCCCGCCACCCGCTCCCCTGGTGGTGGGCCGGACTGTTGGTGTAATAGCGCCTCACCAACGCTAGGCGACCGCGTGCCGCGCGTCAGTATGTGGGAGCGGCCGACGACGGGCGCGACCGGGCACGCTCGGCGGTGGCTGGGCGAGATTTTCCGTTTGTACGCCCGACGAATGGGCTAACCACTGGTCATAACAAGCGTGGCTGCGCCGAGAGCGTACCTGGAATTGGAGAGGTGTGATCACGATGGGTATGGCCTCTTTCGCCGACATGGACTGCGACGACCGAGACTACGACAATTGGCTAACCACGCTCACTGAGGCGTCCGCGCGCCTCGACGTCCTACAGAAGGCCGTAACCGAACTGTGCCGCCTGTGCGCAAGCCAGGACGTCCACAGCGACCAAGTCCTCGACGTGCTTGAAAGTCACGGCGCAATAATCAAGGCCGCCCGTGCAGGTTTTCCACCGCCGCATAGATACAGTGCATCAGTCGGGCGGGCGCAGCAAAGTCGAGTAGTCGGTTTCGGTTATTGAGCCTTCAAACACTTCACTCGATCGAGACAGCAGAATTTGGACGCACGCCGCGTACTGAGTTCTCTGTGCCCGACCCTTTGGCCGTGCGTCGCATCGCCGTCATAGGCTTCCGGGATGCTGGGCGAGCTACTGCAGACGATGGACGGGAAGTGGATCACCCACCCGCCGAGCCACTGCCCCAACGGTCACAGCCTCGGCCCCAACGAAGTCTTGGTGGGTCACCAGGCCTGCCTCGGCCACGGCGGCGGGCACACCACCTGGACATGCCGCACCTGCGATCAGACGGTGTACGGGCCACCGCTCAACACCCACTGCACATGCCTCGACGGGCCAGCGACCGTTCGCATTTCAACTAGGACCGACTAGATGCCCACAGGTGACGGCCTGAACCAAGTGATTGGCGACGTTGGTTGAGTTCCTAAGTGATGTCAAGCGACTTGGGTGGTTTAGTACGCGCGCAGGTCCGCAGACTGGGTGGTGGGCACCATCGCGATCCGGGCACCGCGCTGGCGAAACCACGACGCGACCGGCGCCACCGGCAGAAGCCGAAGCCGAGTACTACGCTCTCAGCACCGGATCGGACAGCACACCGATCCCCTTGAATCACTCATCTAGCCGCAGGCTGCGTCCATGTCTCCGATGGCATCCCTGGACACCCTTTGCCAAAAGCCGATCTCACTTCGGTTTCCGCTATTGATGGCGCCCTCGTAGTTGCCCAGGGCCCAATCAACGTGGTCCATCGTTTGCTGGCATCGTTTTGTCTCGGCGTGTGCAGAAACTGCCCAGTTGTGCTCATCGAAAGTGCTCACCGCGTGGCTCCGCCATTGAGGGCGGGCCTCCTTCGATGCTGCTGGTGTCTGACGCCAACAGCTCCAGTCGAAGGAGGCCCGCTTTCTCATGCTCACACGAGAGGAAGACGTGGAGATACACGCATTGCATCAGCGGGGGTGGTCGATATCGGCGATCGCCCGCCACACCGGCAGGAATCGCCGAACGATCCGCAACTACATCAACGGGGTGACCACGCCCGGCGTGCGCAAACCGGCCGGTGAGGACTCGTTCGCACCGTTCGTTGACTACGTGAGCGCGCGGCTGTGCGAGGACCCGCATCTGTGGGCGCGCACGCTGTGCGATGAGCTTGAAGGGCTCGGGTTCAGGCTGTCGTATCCGAGCCTGACTCGCAATATCCGGGCGCGTGGGCTGCGGCCGGTGTGCCAGGAATGCCGGTCGGCGACGGACCGGGCCAATGCGGTCATCGAGCATCAGCCGGGAGACGAAACCCAGTGGGATTGGCTGGATTTGCCGGATCCACCGGCGTCGTGGGGGTGGGGCCGCACGGCGCATCTGCTGGTCGGGTCGCTGGCCCATTCGAGCAAGTGGCGCGCGTCGCTGGAGCCAGCGACCGATCAGCCGCACCTGGTGCAGGGCCTGGACCGGGTCACCCGAGCCCTGGGCGGGGTGACGTTGACGTGGCGGTTCGACCGGATGTCGACCGTGTGTGATCCGGGCTCGGGCCGGATCACCGCCTCCTTCGCCGGGGTGGCCAAACACTATGCCGTCGCGGTGGCGGTGTGCCCGCCCCGGCGCGGCAACCGCAAGGGTGTGGTGGAAAAGGTCAATCACACGGCCGCGCAACGCTGGTGGCGCACCCTACCCGACGATGTCACGGTCGAACAGGCCCAAGCCGACCTGGACCGATTCGCCAGCGTGTCGCGGCGACACCCGGATGCGGGCCACCCCTGAGGGTAGATCCACCGTCGCTGCGCTCGCCGAAACCGAACCGCTGCACCCTGTTCCAGCCGCGCCGTACCCGGTGATCGTGACCGAACAGCGGACCGCCTCACGTCAAGCGCTGGTGGCCTACCGCGGCAACCGCTACTCGGTGCCGCCCGAACTCGCCGCAGCGCAGGTGGTCGTGACTCGCCCGGTCGGTGGCCAGTTCATCGACATCGCCACCACCGCCGGGATCGTGATCGCCCGGCACAAACTGCTCGCCGACGGCCTCGGCGGCACTGTCCGTGATAGCGGGCACGTGATCGCGCTGGACGCCGCCGCGATGGCCGCCGCCAGCAGCGGGCGCGGTCATCGGCGCAAACAACGCATCCCACCCGGGCCGGCGGCCCGCGCCGCCGCCGCCAAACTCCAACAACGCCTCACAGCCGGTGGCGACATCGGCACTACCACCGAATCGTACACGGCAGCAACCGATTCCACTGTCATTGACCTGTCCGTCTATGAGCGGGCCGCACAGCAGAGGACCACCCTGAAATGACCAGCTCCGATACCGCCACCTCGTTGACCCAGCCGGCCACCGCCGAGGCCGCCAGCCGCTATCAGCGCCTACGCGGGCATTTGGCCGCGCTGAAACTGTCCGCCGCCGCCGAAGCCCTACCCACCGTGATGGACCAGGCCGCCACCGAGCAGCTGTCGCTGACCGCGGCGTTGGAGCGGCTGCTGTCCATCGAGGTCGACGCCACCGAGGCCCGCCGGCTGGCCGGCCGGCTGCGGTTCGCCAGCCTGCCCACCCCCGCCACCCTGGAGGGCTTCGACGTTGACGCCGCCGCCGGGGTGGACCGCAAGCTCATCGACGACCTCGCCACCTGCCGCTACCTGGAGTCGGCCACCAACATTTTGCTGGTCGGTGCGCCGGGTACCGGCAAGACACACCTAGCAGTCGGGCTGGCACGGGCCGCCGCCCACGCCGGCTACCGCACCTACTTCACCACCGCCGCCGATCTGGCCGCCCGCTGCCATCGCGCCGCGATCGAGGGCCGCTGGTCCACCACCATGCGGTTCTACGCCGGACCGACCCTGCTGGCCATCGACGAGCTCGGGTATCTGCCGCTGCCTAACGAGGCCGCCTCAGCACTGTTTCAGGTTGTCTCCCAACGATATTTGAAATCCTCCATCGTGTTAACGACCAACAGGCCGGTAGGGTCGTGGGGAGAAATCCTGGGCGACACCACCGTCGCGGCGGCACTGCTCGATCGGCTGCTGCACCGCTGCGTGGTGCTCACCCTCGACGGCGAGTCCTACAGGTTGCGCGACCACCACGCCGCCGCCGACAGCCTCCGCCGGGCAACCACCGGAAACAACCGATGAACCAACCAGCGTCAACACCCGACCCGACACAGCGAGGAGAGCTGATGAATACCCAACCCGCCCAACCGATTCCAGGCAATAGCCAGCATCCCGACCAACAGTGCTACGACAAGCTCGACTGCCCCGACCAAGCGATGACAGCGATCAACGCCGCCCAGCTCGCCGACATCGCCGAACTCCTCGACCTGCTCGACGGGTTCCTGCGTCGCGCCGACGGCATCGCCGACCGTCTGGCCGACTACCTCCGCGCAACCGGACGCGACCACCCCCAACCCCCGCACTGGGCCGGCTACAACGCGAACCTACTCATCGACCAGGTCAGCTTCACCGCCCACGCCCTCCGCGCCAACCGCCGAGACCCACTACACTAAGCACCCGTCACCGGTGAGCAGTTTCACCGAGCAAGACCGAGCACTTTCGATGAGCGTCATCAAGTTGCGGTGGCCGTGCCGGCGGCCACGCCAGCCATGACCAAGACCGCAGCCGCTCGGGCGACATAGCGACGCAGGTGAATGTTGCGGGTCAGTTTGCGGGTGGTTGATGTGATCATGGTGGATTTCCTGTCGTGGGTTGTTGAGGGAAATGATGCTGATCCAAGCGGTGCTTCAGTAATCGCCGAGAAGCCAGATTCCTCTTCTGAGAGGAAAGGGTTTTCTATCCGCCAGGCAAGCCAACTGGTTGGCCGTGACGCGCCTATATCGAGCGGCCTCGGCCATGGCGGCGGACACACCACCTGGACATGCCGCACCTGTGATCAGACGGCGTACGGGCCACCACTCAATACCCACTGCACGACGCTCGAAGGGCCAGCGACAGTGCGCATCTCCAACATGGCCCTATGTGCAGAGGGGGTCACTTGATGCGGCTGTCTACCGCGCTGCGCATCGCAAGCATCATCATCGTCGCCAAGGCGGTTTTGATAGGTGTTGTCTACTGGCGCCGCGCCGAAATCCTTGGCCGCCCACTCCATATCGGAGCGGGTAGTTGGGCCGCCTTAATCGCTGTCGTCACGATCGGCGTCGCCATAGCAGCAACGGTGTATGTCGCATCCCGTGATCACAAGAGGACTGAGCGCCCTGACAGCCCCTAGTCGGCCGGTCATCCTCTTGGGTGGCGGGCCGGACTGGTGTTTTAGTGTCTCGTCGGTGTCCTCGGGAAGTGCCGAGGCCACGATTCAGTGTTAGCAGCGAGCAATGCCGGGTATCACGCGATCAGCAGGGCCGGCGGAGTCGGGTAGCGCTCTGTGGCCCTGTTAGGCGGTGGCCGGTGCTACCCCTGTGCGTTGAGGAAACAGCGGGCGTGACTCGCCATGGCCGCTCCCGTACACCTGGGATGCCGCGTCACAGTCGAGCGGCGTCGACGGGCCGCGTTCCGGGCGCTATGACAAGGGCTGTGCCTTCCCGAAAATGGGGATTGACCTGCGTGCCAGGTCGTAGTAGAAAATTTACTGCTCCGTCGATCCTTGCTGAGGGGATGCCCGGTCGCGGATGGTTTTCGCGGCGAGTACTGACGCTCAACAGGTTGCCGAGCGCACAAATTGGCAGAGGGTATTCCGCACAAGGGGTATTGCGATGCAACAACCACATCCGGGAAATGAGAATCGATTCGCCGTTGTGCAAGCCAGCGGCGATGACGGTCAGGGCCGCGCCCGGGAGCCGTTAGGCGCCGGCGCCCCCCAACGGATCGGCTGGTTCCGCTTCTACTTTGACGACGGGCGCTGGGAGTGGTCGCCCCAGGTCGAGAAGATGCACGGCTACGGACCGGGCTCAGTCACCCCGACAACCGAAATGGTGCTGTCCCACAAACATCCCGACGATTACCGCCAGATCGCTGACACACTCGATCTCATCCGCCAAACCCGTCAGGCCTTTAGCAGCCGGCACCGCATCATCGACGTTGCAGGCCGAGTCCATCACGTCGTTGTCGTCGGGGATCTTCTGCGTGAGATCGACGGGACGGTGATAGGCACCCACGGCTACTACGTTGACGTCACCCCGTCGGAACGAGAACACCAGGACCAGGTGACCGCCGCCGTGGCCGTTATCGCCGAGTCCCGAGCAGACATCGAGCGGACCAAGGGCATGTTGATGCTCATCTACGGGATGGATGAATCGGCGGCCTTCGAACTGCTCAAATGGCGGTCCCAGGAGACCAACGTCAAGTTACGGCTCCTTGCCGCACAAATATCCGCCGACTTCGTCGCGCTCAGCGGTAGCAGAGAGCTCCCCGCTCGATCCGCCTACGACACACTGCTATTGACCGCACACCTTCGGATCAATGCGGATACCGAGTCGGGGAACGATACCGTCCTGCAGCCATCAGAAGACACGGGATAGGCAGCGCACGCTACTAGGCTGGTAGTCGTGCTGGGCGAGCTGGTGCAGACCACGGCCGGGAAGTGGATCACCCACCCCGCCGAGCCACTGCCCCGACGGTCACAGGCTCGGTCCCGGCGAAGTCCTCGTAGGACATCAAGCCTGCCTCGGTCACGGCGGCGGACACACAAGCTGGACGTGCCGAGTCTGCGACCAGACGGTGTATGGGCCGCCGCTCAACACCCACTTCCAACCGAGGGCGGATAAGCGCACACTTGGCTTTGGCGGGTTTTCGTGAAGCAGAACGCGGATCAGAGAGCCTCGCCCCCTGAGTTCGGTCTAACCGATTCCACACTCCCTTAGACCGGGGAAGTCGTCTCAATGAGTGCCACGCGTCAGTTGTCACAAGAAACCCTGAGCCAAGATCTATACCGGTTCGCCATCGAGTTGCGCCAGTTGGCCTACACCATGCCCGCCGGGGCGGAGGACCCGCTTATCCGCTTGAGCGAGCGGATGGTGCGCCAAGCCCAGCAGGAGGGCCACCCTTAGATCGGTCCGGCTCATATGTCGTCCTCGTCATCGCGCCTAGCCCGCGCGACGCGGTGGCGTCACGCGCCGAAACTCGCCACGCCATAGAAGTACGCCATAGAAGTACAAGGAGGCGCCCGTGATGAGGGCCGCGCTTATCCACCAGGCATTGTGGCCGAAGTGCCGATAAGGGCGAATATGAGAGTCGTGTTGGGTGAGCTGGTGCAGACGACGGCAGGGAAGTGGATCACCCACCCGCCGAGCCGCTGCCCCAACGTTATGTAGCCACGCTTCGCGGGCGTCAGCGTTTGTCAGGTAAGTCGCTCCGAAACCAGCGCTGACAACTTATCGGTCTCGTTGTCAGTGGTTGGCCGGAACGTCCAGCGCTGTGGTTGATGCGCCCTCGTATTGCTTGGACACAGCGATTCGCCCCGACTGGATGAACCGCGGGTTGGCGTCGTTGACGCTCCTTGACACCCGCTCCGCGTCGGCGCACAATCTCGCGACGCCAGAGTGTATCGCACGAATTTCGGGAGGCCGCCGCCATGAGTGCCACCGGAACCCCCCAACCGCTGACCATTGTCCGCCCAGGCGAGGGCAGGGCGGGCAACCTGGGCCCGATCGGGGTGGTGTTCAAACTCTGGGGCGAGGACACCGGCGGCGCGGTGGCAATCGTGGAGCACCCGTTCCCTGTGGGCGCCCTCGTGCCGCCACACCTGCACACCAGGGAAGATGAGTACTCGATCGTCACCGAGGGCGAAATCGGCTTCCGCTCAGGCGACCGCGAGGCCGTACTCGGCGCGGGCGGCTACATCACAAAGCCGAGAGGCGAACTGCACACCATGTGGAACGCGGGCTCCACGCCTGCCCGCATGATCGAGGTGATCAGCCCAGCCGGCTTCGAAAAGTTCTTCCGCGACCTGGCCGACCTGACGACCGACGGCGCCCCACCCTTCGAGGCCATCACGACACTCGCAGAGGCCTACGGACTCCAGTTCGGCGAACCCCCGTGGCTACCCGACCTCATCGCCCGCTACGACCTCATCCGGCCCGTCTGAACGTGAAGCGCACCCGCACAAGAGGAAAGCCTCCCGTACGGCTGTCAAGAGCTGACAGCGATCTCGCCTGAATCAGCACTTCGACTCCGAGCAAGGCTTGATAACCAACGGTCACAATCTCGGTCCCGGCGAAGTTCTCGTCGGCCATCAAGCCTGTCTCGGCCACGGTGGTGGGCACACCACCTGGACCTGCCGAACCTGCGATGAGACGGTGTACGGGCCGCCGCTCAACACCCACTGCACATGCCTCGACGGCCCGGCGACGGTGCGAATCTCCAATATGACTTGATCCCCACGGGTGGCGGGCCGACTGTCATTCGTCGCGACAGGACTTGCCGATTCCCAGGACTGCCCGAGCGGTTGCAATCTTCATGTACAGCCGCTCGGGGTTGTTCCGAGCGGGAATGAAGTTCATCTTCTCGTAGAAGGCAAACGCCGTCTCATCGATCGCGTCAACGACGATCAGACGGCCTCCGCCCAACTCGGCAACTCCAACGATCCTGTCGATGGCATCGAAGGCGAGATCCTTGCCGTTGCCCTGCCCTTGTATAGACAAGTCAACAGCGAGCTTGGCGATCAAGAACGCCGGCACGCGATCCATCACCGCGGCCGACTTGCTGATGCCGTCCTCTTCTCGATTCACCTGGGTTGGGGTTATGGCGAAGTAGGCCACCACGCGGTCATCGCCGTGTTCCGTCCAGACATACGTGCGCGCAGTGTCCTGCTGATGCGCCCGTAAGGCAGTCCGAGCCAACCATCGGTTCAAGCTGTCCACGCCACAATCGAACTCATCTAACTGATGATGTTCCGTGAGGCCGGTGGACAGCCAGGTCATTGCCTAGAGAACCGCCTCGGCTGGGCAGCAAGCCGTGCCAGTTCAGGCGCCTCATCAGGTGTATCCAAGGCCCGGATCATCGCGTCGAACTGCTCAGCGGGCATCAACGTTCGACTGGACAGCGCAAGAATCTTGTCTGCGCGGTCTAGAGCAGCGTTCCGCATGAACTCCGAGGTGGTTTCGTTAACTTTCTCGGCTGCGGCGCTTATCTGATCGTGAGACTGCGGCGCAACACGAACCTCGACCCTGTCGGTCTTTGTGTTCATTGGATACCTCCGCGCGCTGTGGTTTACAAAACCCACTGTACGGCGTTTGTACGGAAACCGACAAGAATGATTTCTAGAGTTTTTTCGATTCTAGAGCGGATGTAGATAGAAGTCTCAAACCGCAAAAACCGATGAAAACAGCAGATGAAGGTTTTCATCTAGATCTAGCCCCCGAGGAAAACGTGATGCTTTCCGTCTGCCGGTAGGCGGTGCGCGAAACGCCCTACCAGAGCTTCCCTGCGTGTCCTTGCTGTTCAGGGGCATTTTTGCGAAGAGCAACCATCTCGACGTGAGCGGCGACGATCCCCGACAGTCGGAACGGCCCGGAGAAGTTCAGCGCGTGGTAGTCACCCATGCGCTGACGTCTGGGGTTACAGCCCGTGCTCCTCGATGAACAACGCCGCCCAGCCGTCGTCTGTGTAGGTGAGGGTGTCGTCGGGTCGCACGATCACCCGCGCCGGTAGCCGACCAGCGGGCCGCGCGACAGGCGGAGCGCCCGCGTTAACCGCGTTCCATCCCCAATTTTCTCCCGCGGCCACATTCACCGGCAGCGCGGATCCGAACGCATCAAGGCGACGCTGACGCGGATACGACCCAGCGTTGTAGCCGTTCGCGATTCGTCGCCGCTGCCCCTCTTCCCAACGGCGAAACTCGACCTCCTCGGCCTCATACAGGAACCGGTACAGACCCGTGTGGCACCTGGCGGCACTCTCATCAACTACCGGCATCAACCGACCCGCCGTTAGGCCGGTTCGCACCCCAGCGCGCCGCCGAAGCGGCCTGATGCTGAGGCGACTTCAACGGCGCCAAATCGCCGAGCTGAATCCGCCCCAAATGCTCCGCGATCGCGTGCTGCTGCAGCCGGATCTCCGACGTCAGTTTCACCACCGTCGTCGGCCGGCGCTCACCGCCCAGCTCATCATCGAGAAGCTGCTGCAACGCCTCCACATGCTCGGCCGACCGGACCGCAGCATCGACGTGCTGCTGCTCGCGTTCATCCCATCGAAGAGGCTGCCCACAACGCTGGGATTCCCGCGCCAGCGCCGCATCCAACGCCGCCCGCAATTCAGATCTACTCATAATTAGTTAGCTCCTCTCCGGGAAATCCCGACGCATCGAGAGACAGGCGGGCGCTATGCCAACCGCGCCGCGTTTATGCAGCTCAGGGGGGGTGTGCCCCGGGGGGTGTCTGGTCATTGTTTCCTCGCTTTCGACCGGTCACCCAAGGGGTTGGCTTTTCCCCCGTCAACCAAAACGGGATCCGCCGCGGGCTGGTTAGCGACGTCGCGTCACGTCCCAAAACCCCTTGGGTGCCGTGGGCACCGGCCTGCTGCTGCAAGGAAAGGAGTGACCTTGAGCGCGGCCGTGGTGCCATACACTTCGGTGCCCGGTGACCAGGAGACGCACCCGCAGGACCTGTTCCGCGAATGCAGCGTCTATTGCGAACTCGTCAGCACTCCCGAGATGGCGCCACGCATTCTTGAGATGGCGATGCGCGCTGCCGTCGAGGAGAACGGTGTTGCGGTCGTCGTCGTCCCCGGCGAGGTCTTCCTGCAGAAAGCCGATGCGACGGAATGGCATTCGCTTCCGATTGTTGCGACGCGCTCGGTGGTGTGTCCCGACGACGAGTCGTTGTGGGCGGCGGCGGCGATCCTCAACGACGCCGAGGCCGTCACGATCCTCGGCGGCGCCGGTGTGGCCGCCGCGCACGACGCCTTGATCCATTTGGCGGGCACGCTGAATGCGCCGATCGTGCATGCGTTGCGCGGCAAGGAGTTCATCGAATACGACAACCCGTTCGACGTCGGCATGACCGGTCTGCTCGGCTTCGCGTCGGGATACAAGGCGATCAAGGATGCCGACGCGCTGCTGATGCTGGGCACCGACTTTCCGTATCAGCAGTTCTATCCCGACAACGCGAAGGTGATCCAGGTCGACCTCCGCGGCCGCAACCTCGGCCGTCGCACGCCGATCGACCTGGGACTGGTCGGCACCGTCAAGGACACCCTGGCCGCGCTGCAGCCGCTGCTGCGCCAGAAGGATCGACGCGACCACTTGGACCGCTCGCTGCGCCACTACCGCAAGATCCGCAAGACACTGGACGAGCTGGCCTTCAACGACCGTGACCGCACCCCTATTCGGCCGGAATATGTCGCGGGACTTGCTAATCGGTTGGCGGCCGACGACGCAGTGTTCACTGTCGACGTCGGTTCGCCCGTCGTGTGGGCCGCACGGTACGTGACGATGAACGGCCGACGACGGCTGGTCGGGTCGTTCAACCACGGCACCATGGCATGCGCGTTGCCGCACGCGATCGGCGCGCAGACGGCGTTCCGCGGCCGCCAAGTCGTCGCGCTGGCGGTGACGGCGGCTTGACGATGTCGTTCGGTGAGCTGGTGACCCTGATCCAAAACCGGTTGCCGGTAAAGGTGATCGTCTTCAACAACTCCTCACTGAACTTCGTAGAGCTGGAGATGAAGGCCGCCGGCATCGTCAACTTCGGCACCGACCTCGTGAATCCGAACTTCGCCGACGTCGCGAAGGCCATGGGAATCTTCGGCCGCCGCGTCGAACAGCCTGCCGACCTGGAGCAGGCATTGACCGACGCGTTCGCGTTCGACGGACCGGCCGTTGTCGACGTCGTGACCGCCCGTCAGGAGCTGTCCATACCGCCTGCCATCACCGTCGAACAGGCCAAGGGCTTCTCGCTGTACGCGATCCGGACCATCCTGGCGGGGCGGGCCGACGAGCTGCTCGACCTGGTCACCACCAACGTCGCGCGGCGCATCCTGGATTGATCCGGGGCGTGACATACGCCAACACTTGCCGCAAAGGGTCTACGCCGGCCGCGGCACGGCGGACAACAGCGACTGACCGATCCAGGTCGGGATGGCCCGGCGCGCCTCGGCGGGGCCGGAGACTGCGACGCTGCCGTCGAGCAACGCGTGCGACCAGCCCACGTCGCCACGCCAGATGCGGGTGAGCGTGCGCAGGCTCGTTGCGACGGTGCCCGCCACCTCGTGGCCGGGGTCGAAGTCGCATACGTCGGCCTCGCCGTCGGCCACCACCAGCCACCAGCGCGACGCCTTAGACGCCACGTCGTCGAGGTGGAAGGCCAACGTGGTGCGCGACCGAGGCCACTCCGCGATCGGAATGGTGCGACGCATGTCCCACATCAACAGATGCGGGTCGAGGTCCTCCTCGCCGAGTTCGCCGATCCAGCGCACACCCCAGGTGCCGATCGCGTCGACGACCTCGGCGAGTTCCTTACCGCACTCGGTGAGCGAGTAGGTGGTGCGGTCGTCGATTTCCGCGCGCTCGACGACACCGGCGCGCGTCAGTGACTTCAGTCGTTTGGACAGCAGCGCCGGCGACATCTTCGGCACCCCGCGGCGCAGATCGTTGAAGTGCCTGCTGCCAAGCAGCAGTTCGCGCACGACGAGCAGGGTCCAGCGCTCGTCGAGTAGCTCCATCGCCTTGGCCACCGGGCAGAACTGGCCGTATCCGGACATTTGCGCACCTCCGAGCGTTGTGCGAGCAGTACAGATATAGAACCAGTGCTAGTGCAGCTTTCCGAGTAACGTCCTGAACTGCATCAACAGGCCTTCTAACTGCTGACACACTAAACAGTACCAGTGGTCAGCAATGGACACAAGTACACCCTGGTGTACCCTCTTATTGCACGTTTATTGCACGGGGAGGTGAAACAGTGACGCGCAGCCGCCGCACCTTCGGACGCATCCGCAAGCTCCCCTCTGGGCGATACCAGGCCGCCTACGTCGGTCCCGACTACCAGCTCCACAAAGCTGACAGGACGTTCGGCGCGAAGGTCGACGCCGAAGCGTGGCTGACAGATCGCCGCCGTGAGATCGACCGCGAGTTGTGGAGTCCACCGACCGGGGACGACAAGCCCAAGCGCAAACCCGGCGTCACGTTCGCCGACTACTCGGCGCTCTGGCTCGACACCCGCACAGTGAAGGGCCAGCCACTGCGGCCAAGGACACGCGCGCACTACCAGGATCTCCTCGACAAGCACATCCTGCCGACGTTCGGCCCTAAGCCCCTGCGCTCCATCACCATGGAGTCCGTAGACCGGTGGTATGCCAAGACAGCGGTGAACACCCCGACGCTGCGCGCACACAGCTACTCGTTGTTGAAGACGATCATGGAGACGGCCCGCACCCGAGACAAACTGATCGCCACTAACCCGTGCATGATCAACGGAGCCGGTAGCGCGGACCGTGTTGTGCAGCCCAAACCCGCAACCCTCCAACAGCTCGACATCATCGTCGCCGAGATGCCAGAACACCTGCAATTAATGGTGCTGCTGGCCACATGGTGCGCGCTGCGCTTCGGCGAATTGGTTGAGTTGCGCCGCAAGGACATCGACCTCGAGGAGCAGGTGGTGAAGATACGCCGCGCCGCCGTGCGCGTCGGCGGTGGATGGGTGGTCGGTGACCCGAAAAGTGACGCCGGTCGGCGTGATGTAGCGATCCCGCCACACATCGCACCCAACGTGTTACATCACTTGACGAAACACGTTGACGCCAAACAGGACGCGCTTCTGTTCCCCGCCAAGTCGGGGGACCATCTCCAACCCTCCACCCTGCAATTGCACTTCTACAGGGCCAGGGCGAAGGCTAAGCGGCCTGACCTCCGCTGGCATGACTTGCGGCACTCGGGTGCCGTCTTGGCGGCCCAGGCCGGTGCGACGTTGGCGGAACTGATGGCGCGCCTAGGGCATTCAACTCAGCACGCCGCGATGCTGTACCAACACGCTGCGCAAGGCCGCGATAAAAAAATCGCTGAGGCGATGTCGAAGATCGCGGCGAGTAGTCAACCAGGCGAAGGGCATTAAAGCGCGGGCCGCATCGGACGGGCCGCAAGTGGGTTACTTCTCTACCAGCCCCCAACGACTTCGCCCACAACATAGACACGCTGCACAGAACTAAAGCGCTCCGCCGAGGTGGTCCAACGTCAACGCGGCCCACGGATCTGGGGGGGCGTGGGGTTCTACGCGGTTGAGAAGGTCAACTACCCGAACATGCGCAACAACGCCTACATCGTGCAACCTGCCAATTAGGTGCGGTGAAGCGCGGAAACGGGTGGCTATACGGGCGCGAAATCCCGTCTCCGGGCTGATTTTCGGCCGGTCTTGTCTGGTCCGATTGGTCCCATAGTGGACATGAATAACCTACCCGAGACTCCAAGTCTGTCTCTGCAGAGCGCCGCCGATCAGTACGGCGTCTGCGTTAGAACAATCCGTCGCCGGATCGCATCCGGTGAGCCACCGGCGTTCCGCATAGGCCGCGCCATCCGCGTACGGCCATCCGATGTGGCTAGCCTGGCCCGCCCGATCGGCGGTGCTGCATGACCCACACACGAAAGGATGGTCATGCAGCAGAACAACAAGCGTTGCACGGAGCTGGGTTGCCCGTTCCCTGCGCCGTGCCCCGACCACGACCGCAAGCATCCAAAGGGATTTCAGCGCATAGACCGGATGATGAGAGACCGCCCGAACGGGGCCACCCGAAGGTGGCCCGGAACGAAGAAGCCCGGCACAAGGCCGGGCCACTCCCAAAACCAACCACCACCACGAGGTTGCATACACCCAGTTTACAGCCTCAGAGTGCCGTTGCGGGTATGACGAGTACTGCGTTTGTGAGTTCTACTTCGACTGGATTGTTTGGGAGTCGGCCCCACAGACCACCCCCGCACAGTTGAAGCGCCGGTGTGCTGCCGCGCTGCGGATGACACCGGCTGAATGGTCGGGCCGCAGGGATCCGATTTCCGCTCGTCTGGGCCGGTGGCACCGGTGAACCACAATGACCCCGCCCTGGGAAAACAGGTGTTGGTTTGCGTCTGACTTCGCCGCAGAGATCGGGGTGAGAAATTACCCAAGGCTGGCAGTCTTCTCGGGTGATCCGAGAGGAGTTGTTCATGCCCGAGTCCAACAGCGCGCGGCGGCGTCCGACGAGCTTGTCGGCGGAGATGAAGTGGGAGATCTTCCTGCAGGTCACCGCCGGGGAGATCAGCCAGGCCGAGGCGGCGCGCAAGTGGCGGGTGGACGTGTCGACCGTGATCGGGATCCGGCGCACCGTGAAGGACGCCGCCCTAGCCGCTTTGGCACGCAAGCCGGGTCGTCCTGGCACGCAACGCGATTGGCAGCTCGAAGCCGCGCGCGCGGAGATCGCGCAGTTGACCGAGGCGGTCAAGGCCCAGGCCATCGAGCTTGCTGTCGTGCGGGGAAAAGCCGGTTGGGGCTGACCGGGCCGGTGCCGGCGCGGGTCCCCGCCGAGGTCAAAGAAGCCGTCCTCAAGACCGTCGATGACGCCGTCGCCGCCGGTTCGCCCACACCTGGGCGTGCGCGCTGTGGCAGATCTCCGACTAGCGGGTGCACCGCTGGCGCGGGCGGCGCCGCGACATCGGCACCCTGTCGACCGGGCGCCGGGCGGGCACCCGGTGCACGCGCTGTTGCCCGACGAGGTGGCCGCGATCCTCGACGTCACCGAACGCTGGGGTCCCGTCGACCGCTGCCACCGCAAGCTGGCGCATCGCGGTCCTACCTGCAACTCGTGTGGGTGTCGCCGTCCACCTTCCGCCGGGTCTTGATCGCCCATCGCCTCTCCCTGCCCCCCCCACAACCCCGTACCCACAGCGAGCGCGGCCGTGGCCGGACTGGCTGGTGTGAGCGCCGAACCGTATCTGGATCTGGGACGTCACGCATTTCACCCGCGCCCGGCGCGTCTTCTTCGCCATCGTCGACGTGGTCAGCCGCAAGTGGATCGACACCCTCGTGTCGGTCGAGGAGACCGCCACCCAGGTGCAGGTGCTCTTCGAGCACTCGCTCCAGCTCGAAGGCTGCTCGAGCTGCTCACCGACGCGCGCCTCGATCTCGACCCTGATGACCCGCGCCGACCGATCCTGCTCGCCGTGTCCGACAACGGGCCGCCGATGACCGCCCATGCCACCCGCGCGTTCATGGCGCTGATGGCCATCGCCCAACACCACGGCCGCCCGCACACTCCGACCGATCAGGCCTGGATCGAGTCGTTCTTCGGTCACCTCAAAAGCGAGTGGCCGCACTTGGAGACCATCACCGATCCCTCCACGCTTCAATATCGAATTAGAAAGAGTGCGAACGGAATACAATACGGTTCGACTCCACGAGGCGATCGGGTACGTGACCCCGAAGACCGACGAGTTCACACCGGTTCGCGGCTAGATTCCGATGAGTTGGGTAATTTCTCACGCCATCTCTGCGGTTAAGTCAGAAACGCCTCAGTGTTTGAGGACCGTATGAGGGCCCTTTCATCCGGTTCGCCGGTTCATCCGGTTCCATCCGGTTCATATACAGGGGGGTGCTGGACCGGGTACGGGACTGGCTGGAACGGTTCATCTGCCCAATGGACCCCCGTGACCTAGACCTTCTGACGCTGTGGGCCGCACACACTCACCTGGTCATGGAGACCTACACCAGCCCCCGGTTGCTGATTGAGTCCCCCGTGCCAGAGTCCGGTAAAACGACCGTACTTGAACACCTGGAACGGCTTTGTTTACAGCCGATACAAATGGCGTCCGTCTCGTCACCCGCGATGCTCACGCGGGTGTTGGAGAAAGGTCCCCGCACCCTCCTAATAGATGAGGCTGACCGCTCCCTCAAAGAGGACAAGCCAGGAATTGACGACCTCATCGCGGTACTGAACTCCGGATACAAGAAGGGCGCCACCCGCCCCGTTCTCGTACCGATAAAGGGTGGCGGATGGGACACGGCGATGATGCCCACATACGCGGCCGTAGGGATGGCTGGCAACCGACCGAAACTCCCTGAGGACACGCTCTCACGTGTCATCAGGGTGCTGATCATGCCCGACCATGACGGCAGCGGTGGTGTTCGAATGCGTGCCGTATGCGGTCGTATCGGGCGAATAAGCGGCTTGAGCCGCATGGCTGACGACTGGACGGCACGGATCGGCCGCCATGTCACCGCTGACGGGTGCGTGGTCGTGCCGCCGCGGATGGCGCATTGGTTGGAGCAGAAGGCCGGCGTCACAGCCGATCGTCGAATCGCCTTGCGTGACACGGACGCTGAAGCCTACGCAGTGTTGGCCGCGCTCCGCATAGCCTCACTAAGCCATGGTTCCGAGAAAGGAACTAAAGGTGCTGTGGGGCAACCGAAGCAGGAAGAATCAGATCAGTGGTTGACGACAGCTGAAGCTGCTGCGGAACAGGGTGTAACGGAACGGGCGATACGGAAGCGGATTGCTACAGGACGGCTCCCGGCTCGTCGGCGCGGCTGGCAATGGCTAATCAACCGGACCGATTTACAGGTCCAGGCGCTAGCCGCCTAAGGGAGGAAAGGAAACACCAATGGCCATCGAGGGATACGAGGAACCGCGAGGAAAAGTTGCGCGGATCCAAAGCCGCCTCAACCAGACAATCGAAGACATCCGCAACAACCGGTCTTACAGCGATTCGGGTAGACGCGCCGAGTTGGCTAAGGCCACACTGCAGGCGAAGAAGGAAGCGGCTGCGCTTAAGGCGGACTTCATAGCAGAACGTGAGGCAACGCGAAAGAGCCTGCAGAAGCGCTTGTTCGGCATCCTCGGCGAGCCCACACACACGGAGCTGATCGTTATGCGTGATTCCCAGGAACGAGCGGACGCGATCACAGACGAGGACACAGCGATGCGGAAACTACGCCGCGCCGACCTATCCGGTGACAGCTACATGGCGAAGGCCGTCGCCGAGCGTGCAGCTGAGAGGGGTTGGAACGAAGTTGTCAACGCCTATGCGGAGACGGCGCCGCCCAGCACACGTGCCGCGTTGGATCAGCTGGCTGCGATCCCCTCGGGCCGGAGGACCGGCCTCGCAGACAGTGCGGTCTTCACAATCCATGCACCCAAAGAGATTGGGCTGTAGCCAATTCCGAACTCGAATCCATCGCCCGCACATCAGAACAGTGACGGCAGTGGCCGAACACAATAGACAGCGCACTTTGAGGCACGGCCTGATATAGTAACCCGAGCCGATCTCGGTGCGCGGAATGTGCGCCGCGATCGCCAGCACTGGGACACGGCTGCGCTGCGCGTCGAACAGGCCGTTGATCAGATGCAGGTTGCCCGGACCACAACTGCCTGCGCACACCGCCAACTGACCCGTGAGCGCGGCGTCCGCGGCAGCCGCGAACGCCGCCGTCTCTTCGTGACGGACGTGCTCCCAAGTGATTTCGCCGGAGCGCCGGATCGCGTCGGTGAAGCCATTGAGGCTGTCACCCGGCAGACCATAGACGCGACGGACACCGCTGGTCGTCAGAGCCGAGATGACATGATCCGCGACTGTCGCCACGGAGGCAGCGTAAAGCCGGCGGCTCTACTTCGGGGCGAAGCGCTGGCCGGCATCGAGCCGGATGCACTGGCCGTTGAGCATCGCGTTCTCCACGATCGCCACCGCCAGCTTGGCGTACTCCTCCGGCCGGCCCAGCCGCTTCGGGAACGCGGCGTCCTTGGTGAGCTGGTTGGCGAACTCGTCGGGAATGCCCTCGGTCAAACCCGTGGCGAACAGGCTCGGCGCGATGGCCAGCACCCGGATGCCCATGCTGCCCAGGTCGCGCGCCATGGTCAGGCACATGCCGGCAATCGCGGCCTTGGACGCGGTGTAGGCGACCTGGCCGATCTGCCCTTCGAACGCCGCGATGGACGCCGTGTTGATGATGACGCCGCGCTCCTCGTCCTCCGGCTCGTTCTTACTCATCTGCCATGCCGCCAAGCGGCTGATGTTGAAGGTGCCGATGAGATTGAGGTCAACACTCGCGCGGAACGAGTCCAGGCTGTGCGGGCCGGTCTTGCTGATGGTGCGCTCGCCGATTCCCCCACCCGCCGTGGTGATCGCGATGTGCAGTCCACCGAGGTCGTCGACGGCCTGCTGCAGCACCTGCTCGGTTCCAGCGAAGTCGGTGACGTCGAGTTCGTGGAAGGACCCACCGATGGCGTCTGCGACTTCCTTGCCCTTCGACTGCGCCCGATCCAGCACCGCTACGCCGGCGCCGCGCTTGGCCAGCGCCTCGGCGGTTGCACGACCAAAGCCCGAGGCTCCACCCACGATGACAGCCTTCTTGCCCTCGATCTCCATCCAGCTTCCTTTCAAGACTGTGACGATCCGCGTGCAACCTATCTCACGCACATTACTGTAAGCCTTTCGGGTGAATTGCCCAGGTACCTTGGCCGCATGACGACGCGCGGGACGAAAGCGTTCGCCGGCGTTGCTGCGGCCGCCGTTGCTCTCGGAGTGACCCAGCTTGTGGCGGTCGCGTTCGGACCGGAGGCCGACGCCCGCACCGCGGTCGGTTCAGTGGTCATCGACGTGACGCCCGGGCCGGTCAAAGAGTGGGCGATCCAAACCTTTGCGATGGCCGACAAGCTGGTGCTGTCCGTGCTCGTGCTGGCGGTCATCGCTGTCATCGCCGCCGTCGCCGGTGCGGCCGAGACGCGCCGTGTCCCGGTGGGCAGCGCCGCCATCGTGCTCGCCGGCATCGCCGGGTGTGCAGCGGTGCTGTCGCGTGCCGGCGCGACGATGGCCGACATCGTGCCCACGTTCGTCGGAATGGTCTGCGGGGTCGCGGTGTTGCGGCTTCTTACCTCGGACCGGTTCACCGACGAACCGGACGCCACTGATGCCCCGGACTCCCCCGACCGCGGCCGACGGCTCTCGCTGGTGACGCTCGGCTTTTTGGGCGCAGGTGCGGTCAGTGGTGTGGCCGGCGTGGTGCTGTCCCGCATGCTGGCGTCGGTGTCCGGCGATCGCGACGCCTTCGCACTCCCGCCGGTCGACGTCGGCGCCCCACCCGTGCCGCCGACGGTGCAGCCGAAAGGCGTTGCGCTGCCATCCTTTGTCACCGGCAATGTCGACTTCTATCGCATCGACACCGCACTGACGGTGCCGCAGCTGAGCCGCTCCGACTGGCAGCTGAAGATCCACGGCATGGTGGACCGCGAGGTCACCTACCGCTTCGAGGATCTACAACGGTTCGAGGTCGTCGAGAAACTGGTGACGCTGACGTGTGTGTCCAATCCGATCGGCGGCGAGCTCATCGGAAACGCCTCGTGGACGGGTTATCGGGCGCGAGACCTGTTGGCCGAAGCGGGTGTTCACAAGGACGCCGACATGGTGCTGTCCATGTCGATCGATGGGTTCACGGCCGGCAGCCCCGTCGAGGCCCTCACCGACGGCCGCGACTCGCTGCTGGCGATCGGCATGAACGGAGAGCCGCTGCCGACCGAGCACGGTTATCCCGCACGGCTGGTGGTGCCGGGTCTGTACGGCTACGTGTCGGCCACCAAATGGGTCGTCGACCTCGAGCTGACCCGATTCGACCGCGCCGAGGCGTACTGGACGCGGCTGGGCTGGTCGGCGCGCGGGCCGATCAAGACCCAATCCCGCATCGACGTGCCCCGCAGCGGTCAGGACATCGCCAAGGGGCCGGTCATTTTCGGCGGCGTCGCGTGGGCCCAGAACCGCGGGGTGCGCGCTGTCGAGGTCCGCATCGACGACGGCGACTGGCAACCGGCCGAATTGGGCGCGAGCTACTCCAACGACACCTGGCGGCTGTGGAGCTTCGGGTGGCAGGCCACCGAGCCGGGCCTGCACACGATCACGGTGCGGGCAACCGACAACACCGGAGCCGTCCAGACGTCCGAGACGGCCGACCCCGTCCCCGATGGCGCCACCGGCTGGCACACGGTCTCCTTCGCCGTCAAATAGCTCCCCTCCCAGGCGAGCGACCGTGTTCGCACGCCGACACGCCGTGTTTGCCTGTACAAAACCGGTCGCTCGCGGGGAGTGCGCCGACCTGCTGGGAGATGTCTGAACCGCGTGCGAGGCTGAGCTCGTGCAGCTCGTTGAGATCGCCGCCGCATCCACCGACGTGGGCGCCACATCGGCGCGGCTCGCGAAGATCGCCAGGATCGCTGACCTACTACGCCACGCCGGTGCCGAGGGCGACCCCACGCTGGTCGCCGTCGTGGTGTCATGGCTGTCCGGTGAGCTGCCGCAACGGCAGATCGGCGTCGGCTGGGCCTCGCTGCGCTCGCTGCCGCCGCCGGCGGCCGAGCCGTCGCTGCAGGTGCTGGAGGTCGACGCCAGGTTCACCGAGATCGGCACGGTCGCCGGGAAGGGATCGCAGGCACGGCGGGCCGAGCTCGTCACGGGATTGTTCGCCAACGCGACCGAAGCCGAGCAGACGTTCCTGCGCCGCCTTCTCGGCGGGGAGCTGCGCCAGGGCGCGCTGGTCGGGGTGATGGCCGACGCGGTGGCCAAGGCCGCTGGCATCCCGGCCGCTTCGGTGCGGCGCGCGGCCATGCTCGGCGGCGCACTGCCGGCCGTAGCGGCGGCTGCGCTCACCGGTGGCGAGGCGGCGCTGGAACAGTTCATCCTCAAGGTCGGCCAGCCGGTGGGGCCCATGCTCGCGCAGACCGCGACCGGAGTGGCGGATGCGCTCGAACGGCTCGGCGGCACAGTGGTTTTCGAAGCCAAGCTGGACGGCGCTCGAGTGCAGATCCACCGCGCGGGCGATGCGGTGTCGATCTACACCCGAAGCCTCGACGACGTCACCGAACGGTTGCCCGAGGTGGTCGAGGCCACGCTGGCGCTGCCCGTCACCGACCTGATCGCCGATGCCGAGGCCATCGCGCTGCGGCCCGACGGGCGCCCGCACCGGTTTCAGGTGACCGCGTCGCGCTTCGGCCGCAGCGTGGACATCGACGCGGCCCGGGTCGCGCAGCCGTTGTCCATGTTCGTGTTCGATCTCCTGCATCTCGACGGCACCGACCTTTTGGACCAGCCGACCAGCGAGCGGATCGCCGCCCTGGACGCGATCGTCCCTGAGGTCCACCGAGTCGACCGACTGATCACCAACGACTCCGAGGCCGCCCAGCAGTTCCTCGACGTGACGCTGGCCGCCGGTCACGAGGGCGTTATGGCGAAGGCGTTGACCGCCGCGTACGAGGCGGGCCGCCGCGGCGCGGGCTGGTTGAAGATCAAACCCGTACACACCCTCGACCTGGTGGTGCTCGCCGTCGAGTGGGGTTCTGGTCGGCGCACCGGCAAGCTATCCAACATCCACCTCGGCGCCAGCGACCCAGCGACGGGTGGATTCGTCATGCTCGGAAAGACTTTCAAGGGGATGACGGACGCCATGCTGGAGTGGCAGACCACGCGATTCACGGAGCTGGCGGACGGGCCTACCGACGGCTACGTGGTCAAACTAAGGCCCGAGCAGGTGGTCGAGATCGCGTTCGACGGTGTTCAGGGCTCATCGCGCTATCCCGGCGGCATGGCGTTGCGATTCGCGCGTGTGCTGCGGTACCGCGACGACAAAAGCCCAGCTGAGGCCGACACCGTCGACACAGTGCGCGCCCTATACGAGTGCAATTCATAACCGAATTGAAACCGGAGAATTGGCCCAACACCCTTTTGTGCGGTGAAAGGATCATTGAAAGCACATGTAACTCCAGCCTCGACGAGGGAGAGACCGTGGCTACACCCACCGCCGCACCATCAGATCGCATCGAGGAAACCGAGGGCGATGTCACCTATATCCGCACGGACAGGGACCTGCCGCCGGTAGCGATCATCGACCGCTCGCCGATCACCACGCGCCACAAGATCATCTTCGGGATCATCGCGTTTCTCGGTGCGATCGCGTGGGCGATCATCGCGTTCTTCCGCGGGGAGACGGTCAACGCGGTGTGGTTCGTCATCGCCGCGATCTGCACCTACGTGATCGGGTTCCGGTTCTACGCGCGCTTGATCGAGATGAAGATCGTGCGCCCGCGCGACGACAACGCGACGCCCGCAGAGGTCTTGGAGAACGACACCGACTACATGCCGACCGACCGGCGCGTGCTGTTTGGCCATCACTTCGCCGCGATTGCCGGGGCGGGTCCACTCGTCGGCCCGGTGCTGGCGATGCAGATGGGTTATCTGCCAGGCACCATCTGGATCATCATCGGCGCGGTTTTCGCCGGATGTGTGCAGGACTACCTCGTGTTGTGGATCTCCACCCGACGACGGGGCCGCTCGCTGGGCCAGATGGTCCGCGACGAACTCGGCGCCGTCGGCGGGACGGCCGCCATCATCGGGATCATCACGATCATGACGATCCTGCTCGCGGTGCTGGCACTGGTGGTGGTGCAGGCCCTTGCCCAAAGCCCGTGGGGCGTCTTCTCGATCGCGATGACAATACCCATCGCGATCTTCATGGGGATCTATCTGCGCTTCCTGCGTCCGGGACGGGTGTCCGAGGTGTCCCTGATCGGCGTTGCCCTGTTGCTGCTGGCCGTCGTCTCGGGCGGCTGGGTCGCCGAAACAGCATGGGGCGAGTCGTGGTTCGGCCTTTCGGCGG
The DNA here is from genome assembly GCA_963715885.1 of uncultured Actinomycetota bacterium. Taxonomy (GTDB): domain Bacteria; phylum Actinomycetota; class Actinomycetes; order Mycobacteriales; family Mycobacteriaceae; genus Mycobacterium. Next base: position 221,374 of record CAVQSK010000030.1, on the reverse strand, counting down.
TGACGCTGGGCTGGTGCCTGATCGTCTACGGCTTTGCGGCATCGGTCCTGCCGGTGTGGCTCCTGCTCGCGCCGCGCGACTACCTGTCGACATTCATGAAAGTCGGCACCATCGGCCTGCTCGCGGTCGGCATCCTGATCGCCCGCCCGGTCATGCAGGCGCCCGCCGTCTCCGCGTTCGCCAGCAGCGGCCAGGGTCCGGTGTTCGCGGGCTCATTGTTCCCGTTCCTGTTCATCACGATCGCGTGTGGCGCACTGTCCGGTTTCCATTCGCTGATCGCCTCCGGCACCACGCCGAAAATGCTGGAGAAGGAAAGCCAGATGCGCCTGATCGGCTACGGCGGCATGCTGACCGAATCGTTCGTCGGCATCATGGCGCTGATCACCGCGGCGATCCTCAACCAGCACCTGTACTTCACTCTCAACGCCCCCGCGGCGCAGACCGGGAGCACCGCGGCGACCGCCGCCGAATACGTCAACAGTCTGCCGCTGTCCGGTGACCCGATCACCGCTGAGCAGATCGAGCAGGCGGCTCGAGACGTCGGCGAGGAATCGATCGTCTCGCGCACCGGCGGGGCGCCGACCCTGGCGATCGGCATGTCGGAAGTGTTGCACCGGGTGTTCGGCGGCGCCGGCCTCAAGGCGTTCTGGTATCACTTCGCGATCATGTTCGAGGCCTTGTTCATCCTCACGACGGTCGACGCCGGCACCCGGGTGGCGCGGTTCATGCTTTCCGACGGCCTGAGCAACCTCGGGGGGCCGCTGCGCAAACTCCGCGACCCGAGCTGGCGGGTTGGCGTATGGACGTGCAGCCTGGCCGTCGTCGCGTTGTGGGGCAGCATCCTGTTGATGGGCATCACCGATCCACTCGGCGGGATCAACTCCCTGTTCCCGCTGTTCGGTATCGCCAACCAGTTGCTCGCCGCGATCGCGTTGACGATCGTCACGGTCGTGGTGGTCAAGAAGGGGCTCTTGAAATGGGCCTGGATACCCGGCGTTCCGCTGCTGTGGGACCTGATCGTGACGCTGACCGCGTCGTGGCAGAAGATCTTCTCCGGCGATCCCAGGGTCGGATTCTGGACACAGCATTTCCAATACCGGGAGGCGCTGGACGCAGGTAAGACCACATTCGGTTCGGCGAAGAATGTCGACCAGATGGAAGCGGTCATCCGCAACACCTTCATTCAGGGCACCCTGTCGATCGTGTTCGCGTTGATGGTGGTCATCGTGTTCAGCACCGGGCTGATCATGATCATGCGGGTGCTGCGAGGCGGCGGCAGCCCGCTGACGGAAGACGAAACGGTAGCCTCGAAGTTGTTCGCCCCTTCGGGCCTGATCCCGACCAAGCCGGAACGGGAGGTGGAGAAGCAATGGGACGCGTTGCCGAAATCGCACGCCAGATCCGTTGGTACTGGGGCACATTGATGGGTGACAACCACTATCGGCGCTATGTCGAACATCGCCGGCGCACACATCCCGGCGAGCCGGTCATGTCCGAACGCGAGTACTGGCGAATGCGACACGACGTGACGGAATCCAATCCCAACCCCCGCTGCTGCTAGCGTCGATCGACCTGCCGATCAGCCGGACCCGACAACACCGGCGGAAACCCACGGCGTGAGCCTCGGGGCGTCGTCGTCCTTACAGGCGCAACTGGACAGGACGAACGTCCCTCAGAAGTGATCAGCCCGTCACCGCATAGCGGATCGGCAGGTGCTTGAGCCCACCGACGACGATGGTCGCGATGTGCGCAGGAGCGCCGGTCAATTCGATTGATTCCAGGCGCTGTAGGAGTTCGGAGAAGAAGCTGTTGACCTCCATCCGAGCAAGTGCCGCACCAAGACAGAAATGCACGCCGTAGCCGAACGCGTTGTGCCTGTTAGGGTCACGGCCTACATCGAACCGGAACGGCTCCTCGAACACCTCTTCGTCGCGATTCGCTGATGCAGCTCGATCTTGGTGGTGTGTTCGGCGGCCAGCACCAGCGGCAGGAGGGGTCGTGGTTGATTTCGGCCGTCCAGCGTCCTCGTCGAAGGTCATCCCGACGACCTTGGTGTGGAACGAGAGGTCGCGGCGCAGGTCCAGCCGGTCGGCGACGAAGTTCAGATAGCCTCGATCTCGTCAGCGACCGGAAGGCGCGCCTACCCCGGCCAGTCGTTCTTCGCGACGTTGGTCATAGTAGGAGGCCTTTTCCTCCACCAGATCGAGAAAGGCCGCCAGTTCATCGCGCGCGCGAGCTCCTTCACCGTCGAGATTCTCACGTTCGAACACCCTCCAGAACCGCAGTACTGGACGCACGACATCATCCAAATGCGAACGCAGGTCGTAGATGCCGGCTTTGGCGATCGCCAGTGCATTTTCCGCGAAGCCTGGCATGGTACTTCCGGGCATCTGGAAGTTGATTACTTCGTGCGCGATCGCCTGGACGGTTGCGTTCGGCGCAATATCAAGCGCAGCGTTCACCAGGTTCCGATAGAAGACCATATGCAGGTTCTCGTCGGTCGCTACTCGGGTGAGGAGTTGTTCGGCGACAGGACATCCGGATGCCCGGCCGGTGTTGCGGTGGCTGATCCGCGTGGCCAGTTCCTGAAAGGACACGTAAGCCAAGGCCTCTAGTAGCGACTTGTCGCCCGAGTCGTAGCCGGCCGCCATGTGCACCATGCGACCCCGCTCGAGGGCTACCGGATCGACGCCGCGGGTGACGACGAGATAATCGCGTATTGCAATGCTGTGACGCCCCTCTTCGGCCGTCCACTGACCGACCCACTGTCCCCAGGGACCATCAGGCCCGAAACGCAGAGCGATCTCGCGATGGTAGGACGGCAGGTTGTCCTCGGTTAGAAGGTTCACAATCATGGCTGCTTTGGAAACGTTGTCCAGGTGGGAATCCTCCGGAACCCAATCCTGACCACCCAACAAAGCGAAGTCACGCCCACGGCTCCAGGGCACGTAGTCGTGCGGATTCCAGGATTTCGCATTCGCAAGGTGTCGGTTCAGATTGTCCTCCACCACTGGTTCCAGCGCAGTGAGTAAACCGTGTTGGGTTGTCTTCATCGAGACTCTCCCGGCTCTAGTCTCTTACTTACGACTGCGTAACCTACGCTACCGTAGGTCTAGGGAAAATCAAGTGTTGATTGACGTCGAGGCGGGTTTCGCGTGCGGTGGGAGACTCGCATGTTGCGGGGGCCGTCGCAAGCTCAAATTGACTGACTGACAGCCTGTTTCGCGTCGGTTGTACGTTATGACGGCAGATCGGCCGAGATCGCGAGATGTCGTTACATATGGTGAAGGCAGGCCGGCAAGCTTCTCCTCGGCCCCGCCGCGATCTCCCGATCTTGCCGTTTGCGGAAATCTATACTGTAATCAATTTAGTATCTATCGACTTGGAGGCGACGTCTGTGCGCGGCTGGAGGAGCACAAGGCACCGGCGGGCATTGCGCCGGCAGGACGGGCCCGTCACCTACCCGGACTCGGCCATCCCCTGATACCGCCGTGGCACGTCGCGGAGTCCGGACCTGACGGGGTCACGATGCAGGGGCACTTCACCCGCTGCCATGTCGGCGGCAACGGCGCGGTCCGATACCGCTGTTCCGCGACCGGCACTTCGGCATGGTCGTTCCGCCGCGGGGCGTCCCGACAGCACGTGGACTACCGCAAGATCACACCCACCGACGATCCGTTGGAGTCGCGGGCGTGGATTGACTCCGTTGACGGACGAAAGGCGTTTATCAGGGCAAAGATGACCGACTCGGACGACAACGTACTATCCGAGGCCAGCGGTCTGATGATCAAACTGCTCCCCCACCAGCCCTGAGAGGCACGATGTCCGACTCCGCAACACAATTCACCGTCCCGGCCGCCGCAGACACCGTCGCGGCCGTCATCGGTGATCGGGAATTCATCATCCAAGGCCGCCGCCGCTATACGTACGCCCAGGTCGTCGAGCGGGCCAACCGGCTCGCGGCATATCTGCATTCCCGTGGATTGGGATGTAAAACCGAGCGGTCGACGCTTGGCGGTCACGAAGTCGGCCAGGACCTGCTGGGCATCTACGCCTACAACGGGCCCGAGTACGTCGAGGCGATGCTTGGGGCGTGGCGAGCCCGGGTGGCGCCGTTCAACGTCAACTACCGCTACGTCAAGAACGAACTGCACTACCTGCTCGCCGACTCGGGCGCGACCGCGTTGATCTACCACGCGACGTTCGCACCACGCGTCGCCGACGTGCTGCCCCAGCTTCCGCGGCTGCGCGTGCTCATCCAGATCGCCGACGAGTCGGGCAACGATCTCGTACACGGTGCTGTCGACTACGAATCGATTGTGGCGTCGGGCGTTGCCGTACTGCCGCAGGACGAGCCGTCACCTGACGACCTCTACGTGCTTTACACCGGCGGCACGACGGGCATGCCGAAGGGCGTGCTGTGGCGTCAGCACGACATCTTCATGACGTCGTTCGGCGGCCGTAACCTCTACACCGGCGAACTTGCCAACTCCTACGAAGACGTCGCCAAACGCGTTGCGGACGCACCGGAATCCAGGCTGATGATCCTGCCCCCGTTGATGCACGGCGCCGCGCAGTGGGCGGTCATGACGGCGATGACCACCGGCCAGTCGGTGGTGTTCTCCACGGTCACCGACCGGTTCGACGCCGACGAGGTGGTCCGCACGATCGAGCGCGAGAAGGTGATGGCGGTGACCGTCGTCGGTGACGCGATGGCCCGACCACTCGCGGCGGCCATCGAGACCGGCACCGCCGACCTGTCGTCGTTGGCGGTGGTGGCCAACGGCGGGGCGCTGCTGACACCGACCGCCAAACAACGCCTCATCGACGTCAAGCCTGGCCTGATCGTCATCGACGGCGTTGGGTCTTCGGAGACCGGCGCACAGATGACCCATATGTCGGCGTCGGGCGCGGTGGCGACTGGAAAGTTCAACGCGGGCCCGGACACCCTCGTTGCGGCCGAGGACCTCAGCGCGATCCTGGACCCGGGCCACGACGGCATGGGCTGGCTCGCCCAACGCGGTTATGTGCCGCTGGGTTACAAGGGCGATGCGGCCAAGACCGCTGCCACTTTCCCCGTCATCGACGGCGTGCGGTACTCGGTGCCCGGCGACCGCGCGCGTCACCTCGAGGACGGCTCCATCGAGTTGCTCGGCCGTGACTCGGTCACCATCAACTCCGGCGGCGAGAAGGTCTTCGTCGAGGAGGTCGAGACGGCGATCGCTTCGCATCCGGCGGTGGCCGACGTGGTGGTCTCGGGTCGGCCAAGCGAGCGGTGGGGACAGGAAGTCGTAGCGATCGTCGCTCTCGTCGACGGCGCCAGCGCCGATGCCCAGGAACTGATTGACCACGCCGCCCGCTCCCTCGCTCGGTACAAACTGCCCAAGGCCGTGGTGTTCCGGCCGACCATCGAACGCAGCCCGGCGGGCAAGGCCGACTACCGGTGGGCCCGCGAGCAGGCGATCAGCGGCGACACTTGAGCCGACGACGCGTGCGGTTGCGTGCCATCCTGAGTCCAAGGGCGGTGCCGACCCGCATCGAACCGCTGAACGGGGGCGCCGCGAGTCCAGTGATGGTAACGGCAGATCGCTGCCAACCACCGCGCGGTAATGGCTGAACGCGTCGAAGCCAGCCTTCCCGTGATAGGCGCCCATGCCGCTGCGGCCGACCCCACCGAACGGCGCGCAGACGGAATCATATGGGCGGCAAAGTCATTGCGCGCGACACCCCCGCTGCGAGTGTTGCGGACGAAGCTGCGGAAGTCATCGTTGTCGGGCCCGTACCAGTACGCAACGAGCGGCGCGGGCCGTTGGTTGATGTAGTCGACGGCATCGGTTAGTTGGGAGTACGGCCTGACGATCAGAACCGGCCCGAAGATTTCTTCGTTGGCGATTCTCATACGCTCGTCGACGTCGCGCACGATGGTCGGTGCGACCTTGCGGGAAACAGGATCAGGTAGTGACTCGCCGTCCGGGGCGACCGTCTCGACGCTGGCGCCGTTGGCCCGCGCATCGTGATCAGCCCGACCACCCGGTCAAATCTGGCCTGGTTCACCGAGGAGCAGTAGTCGTCGGTGGCGATGATCGACGGGAACATGCCACTCAAGGTGTCCCGCGCGACGTCGACGAACGCTTCGACACGGTCGTCGGGCACGAAAACGTAGTCGGGGCAGACACATACCTGCCCTCCGTTGATCATTCGCGCCTGCGCGATACGGGTGGCCGATCGGTGGTGGTCCGCGTCGCGGGATACCACGACGGGGTTCTTGCCGCCGAGCTCCAGCGTCACCGGCACGAGGTTCTGCGCGGCCGCCTGCTGCACCAGTGCGCCCACCGATGGTGAACCGGTGAAGAACAGGTGATCGAACGGGAGAGTCGCGAAGGCGGATGCGACGTCGGGCCCGCCGGTGACGACATCGAGTTCGGTGGCAGGAAAGTACTTCGGCGCCGTCGCCTTCATCAGCTCTGAGGTCGCCGGCGTGATTTCTGACATCTTGATCATCACCCGGTTGCCGGCCGCGTACGCTGCCGCGGCAGGCAGCGCGACGAGATTGAGCGGGAAGTTCCAAGGGCCGATGATTCCGATGACACCCAACGGCGACGGCTGAACCTCGGCCTTCAGACCGAACAGTCGCGCCGCGCGGCATCAGTTTGGTCGCCCGCATCCATTGTGGCACATGCGATCTGGTGTGCTCGATCACCGAGATCATGCCGAGGACCTCGGTGAACAACGACCCTGTCTTGGGCCGTGTTCCGAAGTCTGCCGCCATGGCACCGACGAACGCGTCGGCGTTGTCGAGCACGAGCGCCAGCAGTCGGTCGATGCGATTGCGTCTCACGGCAACGCTCGGCGGTCCCTCCGCCGCGAACGCGTGTCGCTGACGGTCGAGGATCGCGCGCACGGCGTCGCGCTGGCCGTCGACAGTGCCCTCGACCCGCTCCTGGGTTGTGCTCACGACCATTCCTCAAGTGATTGTCTGGCAGATCAGAATTGTTTACTGTCGATCTTACTGTTGTCCGTTCGATGATACGACGGCGGCGCGGCATGCCGGGAAGGATTAGGATTTGGTGGTGATGCGCGGTGAGCGACGCAGGATCGTTTCCATGTCGATGCCGGCTTCATCAGCTCGATGACCGCCGGGGCGCCAATCCAGTTGTGAACGCCAGCGACGCCGTCGAAAGGTATATACTGTAAGCTTTACAGTACCTGCCGCAGGATGCTTGACCGATCGACGATGCCGGGCGTGACGACTCCGGCCTCGCTGACCCCGGCGCAGGAGATGTTGGCCAATCGTCGTCGGCCAATCATCGATGAACCTGACACCCACCGACATGGCGGCGAACCGGGGAGTCTCCCGGGTCCACGTGCATGATGAACGGGACAGAGTGCGATTGCACCGGCGAACACCGGGGAAGGGACCATCATGCCCACCATCACCACAAGCGACGGTGTCGAGATCTTCTTCAAGGACTGGGGTTCGGGTCAGCCGATCGTGTTCAGCCACGGCTGGCCGCTGTCGGCCGACGACTGGGACACCCAGATGCTGTTCTTCATGCAGCACGGGTACCGCGTCGTCGCCCACGACCGCCGCGGGCATGGGAGGTCGTCGCAGGTCGCCGACAACCACGACATGGACCACTACGCCGACGATCTGGCCGCCGTGGTCGAGCACCTCGATCTGCACGACGCGATCCATGTCGGGCATTCCACCGGTGGCGGCGAGGTAGCGCACTATCTGGCCCGCCACGGTGAGAGTCGTGCGGTCAAGGCCGCACTGATCAGCGCGGTGCCACCGCTGATGGTCAAGACCAACGCCAATCCCGATGGGCTGCCCAAGGAGGTCTTCGACGATCTGCAGGCCCAACTGGCCGCGAACCGCTCGGTGTTCTATCGCGCGCTGCCGTCAGGGCCGTTCTATGGCTTCAACAGACCCGGCGTCGAACCAGATGAGGCGATCATCGAGAACTGGTGGCGCCAGGGCATGATGGGCGGAGCCAAGGCCCACTATGACGGCATAGTCACCTTTTCTCAGACCGACTTCACCGAGGACCTGAAGAAGATCACCATCCCGGTTCTGGTCATGCACAGCGAGGACGACCAGATCGTGCCCTACGTGGCTGCCGGGCCTAAGTCGGCGGAACTACTGCCGAATGGAACCCTCAAGACTTACAAGGATTTCCCGCACGGCATGCCGACCACACATGCCGACACCATCAATGCCGACCTGCTGGAGTTCCTTCGGCCCTGACTGAACGGAGGACATGATGACCACGTCGCTGCCGACCATCGTCGCCACTTACTTCGACATCGCAGCACAGGCTGACACCGAGGCTTACCTTTCGCTGTTCGCCGACGATGCGGTTGTCAAGGATGAGGGCAAGACCTATCACGGGATCGACGCCATCCGAGATTGGCGTGCGGACGTGCCGTTGGTCCGTTATGAGATCACCGCGGTTGATCACGAACCCGACGGCTCCGTCGTCGTCACCTGCACCATACGCGGCGACTTCGGAGGCAGTCCCTTCGCAGGCCTGCGGTTCCACTTCGTGAGCTTCGATGACTCCAGCCTCCGGGTGCTGTACATCCGAACATAGCTTCGCCCTCGCGAGCGTGCACGAAATGTCCGCGAGGCGCGGCGTGCCGCGACGCAGACACGCATGCTCGCGCTACGAAGCCTTCTTCGTCGCCGGCGGCGAGTAGTTCGGCTTGCCGAGCCCGAGGACGTACTGCGCGATCATGTTGCGGAACACCTCGAGCGTCCCGCCATAGATACCGACCAGCGGCGCGAATCGGTAAGTGTATTTGGCCGCAGCGTCATCGGCGACGCCATCGGTGCCGAACGCGAGTGACGACGCCGTCCCGAGGATGTCCATCAGATCCGGCGAGATGTCGCGCATCGTCTGGCCAATGCCACCCGTCCGAAGATGCTCGGCGCAGACAGGCCGCCTCCAAGCCTGCCACGCTGCGGCTCACTCGGTAGGCCACCGCTCCATCGTCAATCAGTCGGCGTCCGTTGAGATCTGCTTGCGCCACCTTCGCCGCCGCCTTGTCTGCGGCGTCTGCCATGGACCCCGCCTGATGCATCATGATCGACACGTCCTGGAGCCCGTCCTGGGCGCCTTTAACCCTTCGCGTCGCGTTCCGCCGTATTTTCCTAGTAAAGCTTACTATAGTTCTTACAGTAGAAGAGCGGACGGTGGTGAGCGCCATCGACAGGATGGTTCCCGATAAGGTTGACGGCAACGGCCGAGCGTCGACACGGATGCGAAGACGCAGTTCAGACGGCAGCTGCCGGTACATTCAGATCCACTAACCTCGCGCGCGGGGGCTGCGTGCGCAGCACGATTCTTGATGGAGGTGCCCGTAGTGGCAAGGCAAGCAACCTCTGAGAAGCGTCAGCGACGCGAGCGCGGGTCCATCAATCCCGACGACATCATCAAGGGCGCGTTCGAGCTCGCAGAGCAGGTGGGCATCGACAACCTGTCCATGCCGTTGCTGGGCAAGCACCTCGGCGTCGGCGTGACGAGCATCTACTGGTACTTCCGGAAGAAGGACGAGCTGCTCAACGCGATGACCGATCGTGCGCTGCGTCAGTACGTTTTCGCCACGCCGTACGTCGAAGCCAAGGATTGGCGCGAGACGTTACGAAATCACGCGCGCGCGATGCGAAAGACGTTCATGGGCAACCCAATCCTGTGCGACCTGATCCTTATTCGGTCCGCGCTCAGCCCGCGCGCGGCGCGGCTGGGTGTCCAGGAGGTCGAGAAGGCGATCGCCAGTCTGGTCGAGGCGGGTCTCTCGCCGGAGGATGCCTTCGACACCTATTCCGCGGTGTCGGTCCACGTCCGCGGTTCAGCGGTGCTGCAGCGGCTCCGCGAAAAGAATCAAGCGGACGACGAGGGGCCGAGCGACATCGAGGACACGATAACCATCGATCCGGACAGCACCCCGCTGCTCGCGTTGGTCACCGAGAAGGGTCATCACATCGGGGCGGCCGACGAGAAGAACTTCGAGTTCGGCCTGGAGTGCATCCTCGATCACGCGGGACGGTTGATCGACGGCGGCGGCAAGCCGGCGAAGGCCGCGCGCAAGCTGGCGAAGTCCACCGCTTCACGCGCGCGAAGCAAGGCCGCCGCGCGCTAGATTTTCTCCGCGAGCAGACGCAAAGGGCCCCCGACACGCCGATCTAAGGGGCCCTTTGCGTCTGCTCGCCAGAAAACTAGACCTCGATGGCGACCGCGCCGCCCTGCCCGCCGCCGGCACACATAGCGGCCACTCCGATGCCGCCACCCCGGCGCTGCAGCTCGTAGACGAGCGTCGTGACCATCCGCGTCTGACGCCGCGATGGGATGGCCAAGACTGCAACCGCTTCCGGAGAAGTTCACCAACTCCTCATCGAGCCCGTACTCACGGCACGCCGCGATCGGCACCGATGCGAAGGCTTCGTTGATCTCCCACAGTGCGACGTCGGACGGCTTCAATCCGGCCCGCTGCAACACCTTCCCGATCACTTTCACGGCACCGAGCCCCGTATCCCGCGGCGGCGTACAAGATCCCAGGCTGTTCGCGATACTGCCGCGTTCCGCAGGTCGATCACCATGGGTTTGTCCCGTGGTCGGCGCTGCTGGCCGGCGCCACGCTTGTCACCGAGGACATCCCCAAATTGGAAACAACTCTGCGCCTGGTGGATCGGGAACGGGTCATGATGTTTCGCGGCTGGCCCGAGCAGGCCGAAGCGCTGGCACGCCAATGTGCTTCCGTCGGAGCCGACTTGTCGGCGTTACGCCCAGGCAGCCTGGAGGCGCTGTTGCCGCCCGAACAACGGCCCGAACCCGGTGCGCGGGCGAAGCTGTTCGGGATGACCGAAGCTTTCGGGCCCTACTGCGGCTATCGGGCCGACACCGACATGCCGCGGTCGGCGTGGGGCAGCTGCGGTAAACCGTTCGAGGGCATGGAGGTCCGGATCGTCAACCCGGACACCGGCGAGCCGGCGCCAATCGGGACCGTGGGCATGATCCAGATCCGGGGACCCCACACCATGCACGGCATGTGCCGCCGGAGTCGCGAAGAGCTCCTCACCGCCGACGGCTACTACCCCACCGGCGACCTCGGGCATCTCGACGACGAGGGCTTCATGTTCTACCACGGCCGATCCGACGACATGTTCAAGGTCCGCGGCGCCACCGTCTACCCCAGCGAGGTCGAACAGGCGCTGCGGGCCATCGACGGTGTCGACAACGCGTTTGTCACCAACGTGACCGGGGACGACGGCGACCGCGTGGGCGCCGTCGTGATCTGCGACCCCCGCGATGACAACGGCCGAGCAGTTGCGCGACTCCGCCCGAAAGCTGTTGAGCCCTTCACGGTGCCGACGGTGTGGCTGCTCGTCGAAACCGATGACGTCGTTCCGCGTGGGACTACGGGCAAGGTCGATGTCCCCAGGCTGCGGGACCTGCTGCGCGAGCTCTAGCCGAGATCGACGTTTGGCGAAATCTAGTCGAACTTCTCCGCCGAAACTTGCGTTTGGGCGGACTTAGGTGACCACGCCGCGGTTCGTCAGGTGCTCGATCAACGGTGCCGCGCCCTCGGCGAGGTGCTCGGACATCGCTGTGCGAGCGATGTTTTCGTCGCGTGCTTCCAGTGCGGCCAACAACCGGCGGTGGTGTGCTGTCGATTGCTCCGGCCAGCCCGCGATGGTGGGAAACACCGACTCGGGTCCATACCGGGTGATCTGCAACATCAGCTGAGCGAGTTTGGGCGAGTCGGCGGCGACGTTGATCGCGCGATGAAACTCGTGGTTGAGCCGGACCGCGCGTTCGTTGTCATCGCCGGCGTACGCGTCCTCGAGCTCGGTCTGGATCTTCTCCAGCTCCCGCAGCTGTTCGTCGTTGATGTTCGCCGCCGCGCGTGCGGCGAGCTCGCCCCCGATATGTGCCTGCACGTTTGAGACGTCGGTGAGGTCTCGCCCTGTCACCGGCAGAACCACAAATCCACGCCGCGGCTGTTGCGCGAGCAGTCCTTCGGCCTTCAGCTCAAAAAGGGCCTCGCGCACCGGGGTGACGCTGATGCCCAGTTCCGCCGCCAGTTGGTCGAGGCGAATGTACTGGCCCGCAGCGTAGGTGCCGTCGAATATGCGCCTGCGAACAAAGCGCGCGACGCCCTCGGCGAGCTGCGGCCGGACGGCGAAATCGGGGGTGGTCACGGTCAGATCCGGTAGTCCGCGAGCAATCGCTTGCTGATGATGTTCTTCTGGATCTCGCTAGTCCCCTCACCGATGAGCAGGAAGGGGGCGTCGCGCATCAGCCGTTCGATCTCGTACTCCTTGGAATAGCCGTATCCACCGTGAATGCGGAAGCTCTGCTGGGTTACTTCGGAGCAGAATTCGCTTGCCAGGTACTTGGCCATCCCCGCCGCGACGTCGTTGCGTTCACCGGAGTCCTTCAACCTGGCAGCATTTACCATCATCAGGTGGGCCGCCTCGACTTTGGTTGCCATTTCAGCCAATTGGAAGGCGATGGCCTGATGCTCGGCGATCGGCTTTCCGAAGGTATGACGCTGCTGCGCGTACCGCACGGCGAGTTCGAATGCGCGGATCCCCACACCGCACGCTCGGGCCGACACGTTGACGCGGCCCACCTCGATTCCGTCCATCATCTGAAAGAAGCCCTGGCCCGGCGCTTCACCGAGGACATCGTCGGCTTGTGCGACATAGCCGTCGAAGATCAGCTCGGTGGTGTCGATGCCCTTGTATCCCAGCTTGTCGATCTTGCCGGGGATGGTCAGTCCGGGCACGACTTCTCCAAAACCCGTGGGCTTTTCGACAAGGAACGCGGTCAGGTTGCGATGCGGCTTCTCGGCTCCCTCGTCGGTCCGCACCAGCGCGGCCACGAGCGTCGAGCTACCGCCGTTGGTCAGCCACATCTTCTGACCATCGATGGTGTAGTTACCGTCGGCGGTCCGCTTGGCGCGGGTGCGGATCGCGGCGACGTCGGACCCGAGTTCGGGTTCGGACATCGAGAACGCGCCCCGCACCTCGCCAGTCGCCATCCTCGGCAGGAAACGCTGCTTCTGTTCATCGGTACCGTGCTGACGGATCATGTACGCGACGATGAAGTGCGTGTTGAGCACCCCGGAGACGCTCATCCAACCGCGCGCGAGCTCCTCGACACACAACGCATAGGTGAGAAGCGACTCGTCGAGGCCGCCGTACTCCTCGGGAATCATCAGCCCGAAAAGTCCCATCTCGCGCATCTGGTCGACGATGGCCTGCGGGTAGGTGTCGGTGCGCTCGAGGTCTGGAGCGTTCGGGATGACCTCCTTCTCGACGAATTGGCGCACCGTGGCGATGATTTCGGATTGAAACTCGGTGAGGCCGAGAGTCTGGGCGAGTCTGGTCATGAGCCAAGCCTTTCGAACACGGCGGCCAGGCCCTGCCCGCCACCGATGCACATGGTTTCCAACCCGTAGCGGGCTTCGCGCCGGTTCAGCTCGCGTGCCAGGGTGGCGAGCATCCGCCCGCCGGTCGCGCCGACCGGATGGCCCAGTGAGATCCCGGACCCGTGCACATTCGTCCTATCACGGTCAGCCGCACCGAATTTCCACTCGCGCATCACGGCCAGCGCCTGAGCAGCGAACGCTTCGTTGAGTTCGATCACTTCGATGTCGCCCAGCTGCAGACCCGCCTTGCCGAGCGCGGCCTCCGTCGCGGGCACCGGACCGATGCCCATGATGTTCGGCGCCACCCCCGCCGAGCCCCACGACACCAGCCGGACCAATGGCGCGAGCCCCAGCTCGTCAGCCTTCTCGTGCGTCGTCACAACACACATGGAAGCGGCATCGTTCTGTCCGCTGGCATTCCCGGCGGTGACTGTCGCCTCCGGATCATCGCCCACCAGAACAGGTTTAAGCTTGCTCAAGGAATCCATCGAGGCGTCGGCACGCGGGTGTTCGTCGGTGTCGATCAACTCCCCACCCTGGCGAGTCCGCACAGCGACGGGAATGATCTCCTCGGCGAGAATCCCGTCCTTCTGGGCCGCCACCGCGCGCTGATGGGAGGTCACCGCGAGCTCGTCCTGTTCGTGGCGCGATATTCCGTACTGCCGGCGAAGGTTCTCCGCGGTCTCCAACATGCCGCCGGGCACCGGATAGTGTCGCCCGCCCGCGGTGGTGCGGCCGCGCGCGAGCCCGTCGTGCACCTTCACACCCCCGCGGGCGCCTCCCCAGCGCATGTCCGTGGAGTAGAAGGGCACATTGCTCATGCTTTCGGCGCCACCGGCAACCACAACGTCGTTGTCGCCGTGAGCAACTTGCAGGCAGGCCTGGATGACGGCCTGCAGCCCCGATCCGCAACGGCGATCGACCTGCATACCGGGAACGGTGACCGGCAGTCCGGCGTCCAATGCCACGACCCGCCCGATCGCGGGAGCCTCGCTGCTGGGATAACAATGGCCGAGGATCACGTCTTGCACTGCGCCAGGGTCGATTCCGGTGCGCTCCAGCAGGCCCTTCAGTGCGGCGACGCCGAGGTCGACGGCGGTCAGCGACTTGAACATGCCGCCGTAGCGGCCGATCGGCGTCCGAACCGGCTCGCAGATCACGGCTTCACGCACGGCCGGACACCTTTCGCCGAAACGGACAAATGGGCGCGAAAGTGCGAGTAGTTCTCGCCATTTCGTCTATCTCGGCTCACATGAACCTCCCGCCGGTGACCTCCATGACCGTTCCGGTCATGTAGGACGACAGATCCGACGCCAAGAACAACGCCACCTTGGCGACCTCGTCAGGCTCGCCCGCCCGGCCCATCGGGACTTCGGCGACCTTCTGATCCCAAATGTGTTGCGGCATGGCCTCCGTCATCGCCGAGCGAATTAAGCCAGGTGCGATGGCGTTGACCCGCACCCCAAGATGCGCCAACTCCTTCGCGGCGGCCTTGGTCATCCCCACGATCCCGGCCTTGGCCGCCGAATAGTTGGTCTGTCCGACGAGGCCGACCTTGCCGGACAGCGAGGACATGTTCACGATGGCGCCGCGCTTGTTTTCGCGCATGATCGCCGCCGCCGTACGAGTTCCGTTCCACGTTCCTTTCAAATGCACGGAGATGACCTGATCGAACTGCTCCTCGGTCATCTTGCGCATCGTGGCGTCGCGGGTGATCCCCGCGTTGTTCACCATGATGTCCAGACCGCCGAGGCGCTCCACCGCGACGCCGACGAGCCCTTCGACGTCGGCGGCCGCAGTCACATCGCACCGCACCGCGAGGGCGACATCGTCGCCACCCAGGCGCTTGGCCGCGGCCTCGGTCGCCGAGCAATCCAGGTCGCCCAGCACCACCCGAGCACCCTCGGCGATGAACCGCTCCGCAATGGCGAAGCCCAGGCCCTGCGCGCCTCCAGTGACGACGGCTGTCTGACCGGCAAGCAACGACACCTGATCACCCGTCCTTGTTGTTTCTGACCCGGGAGGACCCCGTCAATCGAACATCATATTTCATATATGATTTGCCGCGCACGAGGCACCACATGCCAAGAGGAGCATCTGCCGATGACCACTGTCGAAGTCAGCGATGAGGATTTCCAGGCGATCCTGGCCCAGACTCGTCACTTCGTTCGCACCGCGGTCGTGCCGCGCGAGCAGGAGATTATGGCCGCCGACAAGGTGCCAGACGACCTGCGCGAGCAGGTCAAGAATATGGGCCTGTTCGGCTATGCGATTCCGCAGTAGTGGGGCGGGTTGGGCCTGAACCTCAGCCAGGACGTCGAGTTGGCGATGGAGTTGGGCTACACGTCGCTTGCGCTGCGATCGATGTTCGGCACCAACAACGGCATCGCGGGCCAGGTTCTCGTCGGTTTCGGTACCGATGAGCAAAAGGCGCGGTGGCTTGAGCCGATGGCGGCGGGCGACGTCGTAGCATCCTTCGCGCTGACCGAGCCGGGCGCCGGTTCCAACCCGTCGGGGCTGCGCACGAAAGCCGTTCGCGACAGCGACAATTGGATCATCAACGGCCAGAAACGCTTCATCACAAACGCGCCCGTCGCCGACCTCTTCATCGTCTTCGCGCGTACGCGGCCCGCCGACGATGACGGCGCGGGGATCGCGGTGTTCCTGGTGCCGGCCGACGCGGCAGGCGTGGCGGTCGGCGCGAAGGACGCCAAGATGGGCCAGGAGGGTGCGTGGACGTCCGACGTCAGCTTCGACGACGTCCGCGTCCCCGCCGGTGCGCTCGTCGGAGGCAGAAGACATCGGATACCGGGCCGCGATGATCTCGTTGGCGCGCGGCCGCGTCCACATCGCGGCCCTCGCCGTCGGAACCGCCCAACGCGCCCTCGACGAATCCGTCGCCTACGCGGCCTCCGCAACGCAGGGCCGCACGGCGATCGGGAACTTCCAACTGGTCCAGGCGATGATCGCCGAACAGCAGACCGGGGTGCTGGCCGGACGTGCCCTGGTCCGCGACACCGCGCGGCTGTGGGTCAGCGGCGAAGACCGCAGGATCGCCCCGTCGGCGGCGAAACTGTTCTGCACCGAAATGGTGGGCCAGGTAGCCGATCTCGCCGTACAGGTACACGGCGGCAGCGGATACATGCGCGAGGTGCCGGTCGAGCGGATCTACCGAGACGTTCGCCTACTGCGGTTGTACGAGGGAACGAGCGAAATTCAGCGAATCATCATCGGATCGAATCTTGTTAAGGCGGCGCAATAAATGAGCGGACGGCTGACCGGCAAAGTGGCCTTCATTACGGGCGCAGCGCGGGGCCAGGGCCGTGCGCATGCGCTCCGGATGGCCGATTGAGGCGCTGACATCATCGCCGTCGACGTCGCCGGCGAGCTGCCTGGTTGCGTGCCCTACGACTCGGCGAAAACGGATGTCCGCGACGTCACGGACATCAATGTGACCGGTACCTGGAACACGGTCATGGCCGGGGCGCAGAAGATCATCGACGGCGGGCGCGGCGGGTCGATCGTCCTGATCGGCTCGGCCGCGGGGGTCAGCGGCGACATGATCGGCGCATTGGGCCGCGCGATGGAAACCTATCCACAGTTGGCCTGATTACACCGTTTCTCCCCACCTGGGCGGCCGAGCCAAAGGACATCGCCGACGCGGTCTGCTGGCTGGCCAGCAACGAGTCGAAAAACGTTACAGCTGCAGCGATCTCGATCGACCAGGGCATGACGCAATACTGATCGTGCCGAGCGTGCAGTTTCGTACGCGAAACGCGGGTTGAGGCGTATCACACCGCACGCTCGCGGCCGCCCGGTTTTCGAGCAACAAAGAGTCAGCCGATGAATCGGACGATCGACTCGGCCACGGCGGCCGGCTTCTCCGTACCCTCGATTTCGACCGTAGTGGCCACTGTCGCCTGCACGGCGCCGTCGAGTTGATCGACCTTGGCAATGTCCGCGCGCGCCCGGATCTTGGCGCCCACCGGCACAGGGGTGATGAAACGCACCTTGTTGTAGCCGTAGTTGATGGCCATCGCGATGTTGTCGACGGTATAGAGCTGGTGCGTGAAGTGCGGTAGTAGGGACAGCGTCAGCAGGCCGTGTGCGATCGTCCCGCCGAACGGACCATCCGCGGCCCGTTCGGGGTCGACGTGGATCCACTGGTGATCGTCGGTGGCGTCGGCAAAGAGGTTGACGCGGTCCTGGGTGACCTCCAGCCATTCGGTGGGTCCGAGCTGGGTCCCTTCTGCCGCGGCGAATTCATCCAGCCCGCTGAACCTCTTCACTACCGTCTCCCTGCCCTGGCCGACCTAGAAGACGACCGTCTGGTTGCCGTTTCGGATGATTCGGTCCTCACAGTGCCACAGCACCGCCCGCGATAGCACAAGGCGCTCGACGTCGGCGCCGAGGCGCACCAGATCGTCCACACCGTGGCGGTGGTCCACGCGCACCACGTCCTGTTCGATGATCGGCCCGTCGTCGAGGTCCTCAGTGACGTAGTGGGCGGTGGCGCCGACAAGCTTGACACCGCGTTCCTTGGCGCGCCGATACGGTGCGGCGCCGATGAAGGCGGGCAGGAACGAGTGATGAATGTTGATCAATGGGCAGTCGATCTCGGCCAGAAACTGCGGAGTGAGGATCTGCATGTAGCGGGCCAACACGACAAGATCCACATTTCCGCGCAGCATATCGAGCTGGCGACGCTCTGCCTCGGGCCGATTATCTCCGGTCGTCGGCACATGAAGGTAGGGCACCGAAAAGGGTCGGACCTGATCGGCGAGATCGGCGTGGTTTGAAAGGACCATCACCACCGACATGTCGAGTTCACCCCGGCGGTTTCGCCATAGCAGGTCGAGCAAGCAGTGGTCTTCCTTGGACGCCATGATCGCGACGCGTTTGGGTTTCGACGCTTCGGTGAGCCGGAAGTCCATGTCGAACTGCGAGGCCACCTGATCGCGGAAATCGCGTTCGAGCGCATCGCGCGCCGCCGTCAGCCCAGGTAAGTGGAAGATCGTGCGTTGCATAAAGGTCCCGCCGGACTGCTCAGTGGCATGCTGATCCAGCGACACGATGTTGGCGCCCGCACCGGCGAGAAAAGCACTCACCGCCGCGACCAATCCCGGCCGGTCGGCGCAGCGCAGTAGGAGCCGGCCCACATCCTTGACGGGGAGCCCCCCATCACCTGCCGTCGGGTACGAGTCCTCCACCTGCTTCAGAGTGTCACCTGCCGGTCTTCGCGGCCGGCGAATCTGCACACCTGCCCAGTTCTGCGCCGAACGTGCGCAGGCCGGAGTCACTCGACACCCGAGTACTGACCGAATTAGCTTGGCTCACCCCACACATAGCGAAGGATGACGAGAAAGCTGACGGCTACATCACCGCAATTTATGACAGCATCTGTCAAGTTCGCCGAGACCGGTCGCAGATAAGAAATAAGCTGCGGAAAATACCGCACGTTGGGATTGCTAAAACGCGTTCTTGTGCCGAATAGGGCGGTGAGATGACCTATCCGATTAGCGAAACGCGAGACAAGATTATGCCGCTCGCTGGAATCTAAGGGACCGGGGGCGAGATACTGACGTTTGCGTATTCGCATGCCGGCCGGTTGCGGATACCCGGCAGTCGGCCGCGATGCGCTTTGTCGGCCGGCTGCCCGACCGATGGGACCACTATGACCGCTCCGCAGCTGGATGCCACAGCTGGCCATGCTTTTCGCCCTACCAGCAGCTTCGAATGGTGGGATCCCGATGCGGAATGCACCGTCGTGGTTTCCTCTCCGTCGGCCGACCCGGACCTGTGGAAGGACTATCTGACAGGCGCTGAGCGCAGCTATCGCAAGCATCGAGTAGAACGGGCGCTGGACCTGGCCGCCTTCCGGGACGGCGCGGACACCGCCATGTTCTGGGCGACCTTGGATGCCGACGGACGAGTCATAGGTGGCGTCCGGGCGAAGGGTCCTCTGACGTGCGCCGATGAGTCTCATGCCGTCGACGAATGGGCGGGACAGCCCAGCCTGCCGGCCGTCAGGAAGGTGATCACCGATCGACTGCCGTTCGGCGTCGTAGAAGTGAAAACGGCGTGGGTTACCAGCGATCCGGAGCGAAATCAATCGCTCACTCGGGTGCTCGCGCGCGCGCCGCTACATGCCATGGTGCCCTTGAACGTCCAATTCGCCCTGGCCACGTCCGCGTCGCACGTGCTGGCTCGCTGGGCTTCCTCGGGGGGTGTGGTGGCATCGAGAATTCCCGCGACGCCTTACCCGGACGAACGCTATCGGACGAAACTCATGTTCTGGGACCGGCTCACGTTCGCGCACCATGCGGAGCCAGGGCAGTCTTCGAAGGTCTTCGCGGAGATGTCCGCCCTCGGCCGCCATCTGGACCGGGGAGCGGCGACCAAGGTACTGCGTGGGAGCTTCGTGTGAGCTCGGGCATCCCCGATGGGGATCGCTGCAGCGCAGAGATTCTGGACCCCGACGACCCCGACGACGATGTCGTTTTGGATGCCCTACGGGCAGATCCGCGGATCGAATTCCTCGACACCTGGCGTGACCAGGTTGCAGGCATCCACGAACTCCATCGGCCGCCTCAGCGCCTTCTCGAGGAGGGGAAACGGTGGGCGTACTACCCCTGGCGGCGAACCGTTGTCAGCGTTTTAGGACCACACGCATTTCGCGCAGTCCGGCTGGAACGTAATCGGAACAAGGTCACCTCGGAGGAACAGCGTCAGCTCGGTGAGCTCCGGATCGGTGTGATCGGCTTGAGCGTGGGTCATGCCATCGCATACACACTTGCGGCAGAGGGCGTATGCGGCGACTTGCGACTCGCTGATTTCGATCGCCTCGAGCTCTCCAACCTCAATCGCGTACCGGCAAGCGTTCTCGACCTCGGCGTGAACAAGGCGATAGTTGCCGCCAGAAGGATTGCCGAACTTGACCCGTACCTGCCTGTGACGGTGCAGACATCCGGACTCACTGCGGAAACCCTGGGCGAATTCCTCGCAGGACTGGATATCGTTGTCGAGGAATGTGATTCGCTCGACATGAAGGTCCTCGTCCGCGAGGCCGCACGTGCCCTGCGGCTGCCGGTTCTGATGGCAACAAGCGACCGTGGCCTGGTAGATGTCGAACGGTTCGATCTGGAGCCCTCCCGACCTATCCTCCACGGTCTGCTGGGCGATCTGGATAGCGCACGACTCTCCGGCTTGACGAGGCAGGACAAAGTTCCGCACATCCTGCGGATACTCGATGCCGCGAGATTGTCTCCGCGGTTAGCGGCGTCACTGATAGAGGTCGGACATACGCTCACGACGTGGCCGCAGCTGGCGGGCGATGTGGCGCTAGGAGCGACCGTTGTCGCCGAAGCCGTCCGCAGAATCGGGTTGCGTACCGAACTTCCGTCTGGCCGAATCCGCATCGACATCGCAGATGCCCTCGACGACCTACAAGAACCGGCCACACCGCGCGACACTCCCCCGTCACACGAACGCTCCAACCCGGGCGAACCTACCGCACCCGCCGACATCGTTGCTGCCGCGGCGATCCGTGCACCTTCCGGAGGTAACGCGCAGCCTTGGCGCCTTGAACTACACCCGGATTCGGTATGCATTCGGCTTGCGCCGGAGCATACGTCCACGATGGATGTCGCGTTTCGCGCGAGCGCAGTCGCCGTTGGAGCGGCGGTGTTCAATGCCCGGGTGGCCGCTGCCGCCCACGGAGTCCTCGGACGCGTCGAGTTCGACAATGGAGATGAGGGCTCCCCGCTGCGGGCAATCGTCCGACTAGGTCCCGGAGAAGACGCCGAACTTGCACGGTTGTACCAGCCGATGCTGCAAAGGGAGACGAACCGCCATCTCGGAACGGCAGAGCCGCTCGCTCAAAGCACCATCGCGTCGCTTGAATCCGCCGCTCGCCGCGAAGGCGCACGACTTGCCCTACTGACGTCTCGCGATGAAATCCAAAGCGTTGCAACGATTCTTGCGACCGCGGACCGCATTCGCTATCTGACCCCTCGACTGCATGCGGAGATGTTCTCAGAGCTTCGGTGGCCTGACGACGCCTCGCTTGACACAGGCATCGACGTACGAAGCCTGGAACTTGATCCTGGCGATATGGTGACCTTGGACATCCTTCGGCGCCCGGAAGTGATGGCCCACCTCGCGCAGTGGGACACGGGAGCCGCTCTCGGGGAGGGCACCTACGATCGCGTCCGCACGAGCGCCGCAGTTGGGATAGTCGTTGTGCCTGGCCGCACACTGACCGACTACGCACTGGGCGGATCGGCCGCCGAGGCTGTGTGGATCAGTGCTCAAGAGCGTGGGCTGGCCGTGCAGCCGGTTTCACCTGTCTTCTTGTACGCCCATGACCAAAGTGACTTGCATGGGTTGTCGCCGGCGTTCACCGAGTCCCTCGCGCGTCAGCAATTGGCCTTCCGCGACCTGCTCGGCACGGAAACAGACCACTCAGAAGTGCTGGTGCTCAAGTTCTGTCAAGCCCCGCGCCCGTCGGTGCGCAGCCGCCGACGGGCCATCCAGGGCTCCGTTTGCCAGTAATCTGACACCAGATGTCTGAGAACAATGTGACCAGCAGCCTGGATCTGGTTGTCACCGCCGTCGCCACCCAGTTGATGGCGGTAGATGCGGCCACCTCCGTCGAGGTCACCCGGCAAGTGCTGGGTGACCTCGTCGCCCACTTCAACGTCGATGTCAGTTTCCTTCGACACAACGATCACAACATTCACGCCACGAGGCTGGTGGCTGAATGGCCACCGAGACCCGATGTGCCGGATCCGGACCCCCTCGCCGTCGTCTACTTCGCCGAGGCTGATCCGGTCTTCGCACTCGCCGAGCGCCTCAAGGAACCGGCTGTCTTCCGTCCGGAACCGGCTACAGACGACTATCAGCGTCGAATCCAAGAGACACGCCACATTCCTGCAACCTCTATGGCGTGTGTGCCGCTGCTCTCGGGCGATGTGACGACCGGCGTGCTGGGCTTCGTGAAGTACGGCGACCGCGACTGGTTACCTGAAGAGCTCAATGCGCTCAAGGCAATCGCTTCGCTGTTCGCCCAACTTCAGGCCCGCGTGCTCGCCGAAGACCAGCTCCGCTACCTCGCCGAGCACGACGACCTCACCGGACTGCACAATCGCCGTGCCCTCCTGGCGCACCTCGACGCGAGGCTCTCTGCGGGACAACCGGGGCCGGTCTCTGTGTTGTTCTTCGACCTCGACCGGCTCAAGGCGATCAACGACTACCTCGGCCATACCGCCGGTGACTGGTTCATCCGAGTTCTTGCTGACCGATTGAAGGAAGGCACCGACGGCCTGACCCTGATCGCCCGCCTCGGCGGCGACGAGTTCGTGGTGGTGCCGGCGTCGCCGATGGATGCCAACACCGCCGAGGAAGTGGCCTATCGGCTTCAGTCGACCCTGTGCGAACGGGTCGCCATCGAAGGCGAAATGCTGACCCGAACGGTGAGTATCGGGGTTGCACTTGGTGCTCCGGGACGTGACACCACGTCCGACCTTCTGCGACGCGCGGACCAAGCCGTGCTGACCGCCAAGAGTTCGGGTGGCAACAAGGTCGCGGTCTTCTCCGATGACATGTCCCTGGACAACG
The DNA here is from genome assembly GCA_963715885.1 of uncultured Actinomycetota bacterium. Lineage (GTDB taxonomy): Bacteria > Actinomycetota > Actinomycetes > Mycobacteriales > Mycobacteriaceae > Mycobacterium. The sequence continues at coordinate 198,319 of CAVQSK010000030.1, read as the reverse complement.
AGTTCCGCAACGACATCGAACTTCACCTACAGAGCGTGATCGAAAACGGCGCCCTGGTCTTGCATTACCTGCCCGAGGTCGACATGCGGACCGGCGAGATACTGGCGGCCGAGGCGCTGGTGCGCTGGCAGCATCCGACGCGTGGACTACTGGCCCCAGATGCGTTCATCGGCGTCGCCGAATCGATCAATCTCGCGGGCGAATTGGGGCGCTGGGTGATGCGCGCGGCATGCGCCGAGTTCGCGCGGTGGCGCTCCCGCGGCGTTGGGCACGACGTGGTGATGCGGATCAACGTGTCGCCGGTTCAGTTGGTCACCGACGGTTTCGTGGAGTCGGTCGCCAGCATCATCGATGAGTTCGGCCTTGATGGCGGCTCGGTCTGTCTGGAGATCACCGAAAGCGTCGTCGTGCAGGACATCGAGACCACCCGGATAACGCTCGGCGGTTTGAAAGAAGTCGGTGTGCAGGTCGCTATCGACGACTTCGGCACGGGCTACAGCGTGCTGTCACTGCTCAAGTCGCTGCCGGTCGACACACTCAAGATCGACAAGGGGTTCGTGCGGGAGCTGGGCTCGAACCCAGGCGATCTCGCGATCGTGCGGGCGATCATCGCGCTCGCGGAGGCCTTCGGACTGCAGCTGGTCGCCGAGGGCGTTGAGACCGAGGCCGCCGCCCTGACGTTGCTACGCCACGGATGTCACCGCGCGCAGGGCTTTCTGCTGTCGCGGCCGGTCGCCGCTGAGGCGATGGAGTCGCTACTGGCTACGGGACGGATACCCGTCAACTTTTCCACAGCGCCACGGGTGTGAGTAGTTGTGCGTCTCGTGCAGGCTGACGTGTAGCTGACGGGTCACCGGCCGACACGTGGACGTGGCTGATTGCCGAAAGGGCTCGGAGGTCAGCAGCTCGACGCGGCCGAACCGGCTTGCGGTCTGGCCGACCAGGCAGACGCGGAGCGCGGTATCGCCGGCGGGTAGTTGGTACTGCGCGGCAGCGCTGATCTGCGGACCACCGGTCGCCACCGTCACACCGTGTCGCGCACGTATCGCCAGGGGGCCGTCGGGCGTGCTGAACACGGCCCCGAGCACCGCGCCGTCCTCGAACACGATCCGCTGCAACGAGCTGCCGGGGTGCACCCCGATGCCCCGATCACGGGCCTGCGCGGTGAGCCATTCATAGACCGAGCCGCTCACATCGCCGGGTTCCGGAGACATCGTGCCGATCTCGGCGACTTCGATCACCTCGCCGTCGGCGGTATGCACTGCGGTTGACGGCCAATCATGTAGACGGGTGTAAACGTATCCGTACGGCGATGCCAGACAGCGCGCCGCCCATTCCCGCAGGCGGGCACCGACGAACGGCGCGACGGAAACGCCCGAGTCGACCGGCACCGGCTGACGAACTACCCGGATCGGCACATCGACGTCCCACGTCGACCGCCTCAGCGGACCGAGGTCGGAGGACAGCGCCGCGAAGTAGTCGCTGGTCTCCGAGTCCCCGACGTCGAGCCAAGGGTGCAGGCGGTCGACTCGGGCACGTGCGGCACGATCACCCGATGAATCGGCAACAAACACGTCACCGCCAACATCGACGGTCGAAATAGCGCTTGCCAGGCCGGCGACACCGGATCCGGTGCACACCACGTCGACTTCTTCGTCCCAAATCACCGTTAATTACCTCGGTATTGCTAATTGGCCAATCACTGATACCAACCACTCGGACTGCGTGGCGTCACGAGTGGCAGTCGCCGAAGGCTCCGCGTGGCGGACTTGCCCGTCAAGAAACAAGTCTCGGCGAAGACGAGCGGCAGGCAAGCCAAATTGCATTGGCCGCATACGTGAAGTTGCCACAGCCCGCGAAGGCATTCGAGGGGGTTTGCCAACGCGGGCTATGGCAACGGCATGAAAATACCACCATGAATTCTTGAGCGGTAGCTGACTCAGGCGCGGTGCGGACAAACTGCCCTCAGAAGAAACCGCTGGCGACCATCCGTCGACCCCCGGACCAAGAGTCATCACATTGAGCACCTTACATACCTTTGGGATGATCTGCAGCCATTGACATGACTTAGGGTATTACGTGTACCTGCGCCTGAGCGGGCGAACGCGATGTTCGCTGGGGAGGGCGTTGGGGGGTTTGCAATGCCGGGCCGTTGCCCGCGTTTCCATCTGCCGTTGGGGCCCGGCAGATGAAAGAATCGTCTGATTGCTTGATTGACGGGAAACACGATTACGTACTGATCGGCGCCACTGTCCAGAGTCCGAGGTCCTGCTGTGTCCGACCCAATCGACAGACGAGCGGACACGACGCGGCTACAGATCCTGCGCGCGGCGTCGCGCCAGTTCGCCCGTAAGTCGTACAGCTTGGTCAGCCTCGACGACATTCTCGCCGACGCGGAGGTCACCAAGGGTGCGATGTACTTCCACTTCCGCTCCAAGCATGCGTTGGCAACGGCGATCATCGAGTACCGCTTCGCCGTGGCCCGGGGTGCGGTCGACGAACTGCTTGCCCTTAAGCTCTCTGGCCTGGAGACCCTCATCGACATCACGTACCTCATCGCCGTTGACGACATCGGCGATGAGTCGGCCCGCGCGGGGCTGAATCTGCTCGAGTCGATCGGCCGCACCGATACCCTGCAGGCGAGCGTGCTGGGCGATTGGGTGGTGGCGTTCGCCGCGATCACCCGAAGGGCGGTCGACGACGGCGACGTCGTCGAGCACCATGAGCCGGAGGACATCGCCCGATTGCTGGTGTCGATGTACCTGGGTCTACGGCAGACGAGCAATCTGGCCGAGCCCGATAGGTTTCTACATGACCTCGAACGGGCCTGGGGGCTAATCCTGCCCGGAATCGCCAAGCCGGACCGCATCGACTACCTCACCCAGTTCGTCAAACGACGCACGAGCGGTGGCGATCAAGAAGGCGACACCGCTTGGAAGCGAATGAATTAAGATGCCCGTCCAGGCCATCATCACCCGATGTGCCGGCGGATCCTCGGAGGTACTCGGACAATGGTGCGCCAAGCGCGATCCGAGGCTACCCGCAGGAAGATCATCACGTCGGCCGTCGAGCTCTTCAATGAGATTGGTTACCCAGCTACCGGATTGGGTGACATCATCGAGCGCGCGGAGATGACCAAGGGTGCGCTGTACTACCACTTCGATTCGAAGGAATCGTTAGCTACCGCCATCATCGAGGAAGGGAGTGCCAACCTCATCCACGCCTTCCGAAGCATCACCGAATCCTCGGCGCCGACGCTCGAAAGCATGATTCATGGCGCGTTCGTGGTCGCCGACCTGCTCAGCACCGACAAGGTCGCCCGAAGCGGAACGCAACTGCTGCGAGCGTTCGGCGAATTCAACGACGCGGCCGCCCGCACGTACGAAGGCTGGCTCATCGAGATGGCGGCGCGCGCGCGTCAGGCGATCGACGAGGGCGACCTTCGCGCGGACCTCGATCCCGGAGCGGTCGGCGAAACCATCGTCGCCGCGATGCTCGGCGCGGAACTGCTGTCGAACGCCACGTACGGCCGGAGTCGACATGCTGGAACGAGTCGCCCGAACCTGGAAGATCTTGCTGCCCGCCATCGTCAGCGACGAGTCGCTTCCCTACTTCCGCGAGTTCTTGGCGCGCGAGGCCATGCGGCATGCATCGGGGTCGACGACCGAGTAGTGGCCTATAGTTCGTCGACCCACAGCCGTTCGGTCAGGTCTTGGAATGTCGCCAGCGCCACCGGGTCATCGCCGCGCAACAAGGCCGACTTGCTCATCCTCGCGCGGACGATCGACTGATCATTGTGCACCAGCTCGACGATCAGATCTGCGTGGGCGCGCACAACCGAGACGGCCGATTCGTCGGCAGGCAGGGTGTGGAAGATCTGCCAAAACTTCAACGACTTGACCGCGTCGGGGGCGTAGCCGAGCATGTCGGCAAATGCCGCATTGGCGAAGAGGATTGCGCCGTCCTCGGCGATGGCGAGCACGGGGACCGGAAACCGTTCCAGCACCACCAGCGCGGGCAGCTCCTTGAGAAGCGCCATTGGCGATTGCCTGGCATGGCCATCTCGTCGCCGCTCCACGTTCCTAATTATTGCGGTTGTACCAGGCGTCGTCACACACAAAAATGAAACCCGCCGCGACCCACTTAACTAACTAGGTTTACTGTCTGCGTAGCGCTCCCGAGGCAGGAGGACTTCAATGGATCTGCAGTGGTCGGCGGCCGACTTGACCTTCCGGGACGAGGTCCGCGCCTTCTTGGACGAGAAGCTGACGCCGGAATTGCGCCGGGCGGGACGCCTCATGACGAGCGTCTACGCCGACCATGAAGCGAGCATGGAGTGGCAAACAATCCTGCACGAACGCGGCTGGGCGGCGCCGGCCTGGCCGGTCCGCTACGGCGGCTGTGACTGGAGCCTGACCCAGCACTACATCTTCAGCCGGGAGTCGACGCTGGCGGGTGCTCCGTCGTTGTCGCCGATGGGGATTCGGATGGTCGCCCACGCGATCATTGCGTTCGGCACCGAGGCGCAGAAGGACTACTTCCTGCCGCGGATCCTCACTGGCGAGGTGTTCTTCTGCCAGGGCTACTCCGAACCCGAGGCGGGGTCGGATCTGGCGGCGCTCTCGATGGCGGCGGTCGACGACGGCGACGACCTGGTGTGCACGGGCAGCAAGATCTGGACGACGCACGCCGGCGAAGCGAACTGGATGTTCGGTCTGGTGCGCACGTCGAGGACGCAGAAGAAGCAGCAGGGCATCACGTTTGTGCTCATCGACATGACGTCCCCCGGTATCCAGATCCGGCCGTTGGTGATGACGTCGGGCGAGGAGATCCAGAACCAGGTGTTCTTCGACGAGGTGCGGGTGCCCAAGTCGAATGTGCTCGGCACGGTCGATGACGGCTGGACCGTCGCGAAGTATCTGCTGGAGTTCGAGCGCGGCGGCGGCGCGGCATCACCGGCGCTGCAGGTGCTGGCCGAGGAGATCGCCACCGTAGCGGCCGACCAGCCCGGCCCAGGCGGCGGTCGACTGCTGCGACGACCCCGCCTTCGCGCGCAAACTCGCCGATGCGCGGATCCGCACCGAGGTGCTCGAGATTCTGGAGTACCGCGTGCTGGCACGAAGTGGCCGAAGGCAAGAACCCCGGCGCGGCGTCGTCGATGCTCAAGGTGCTCGCGACCGAGTTGAGCCAGGCGCTCACCGAACTCGCGATGGAAGCCGCCGGACCACGTGGGCGGATCTACCAACCGCACGCGACATGTCCAGGAGGGCCCGTGTCGGAGTTCGAGCCGCCACCGGACGGCTACGTCAGCGGCGATTCATGGCAAGCCGTCGCTCCGCTGCGGTACTTCAACGACAGGGCCGGTTCAATCTATGCCGGCAGCAATGAGATTCAGCGAAACATTCTGGCCAAGGCGGCATTGGGGCTGTAGATGGACTTCAACCTGAGCAAGGAACAGGAACTGCTGCGCGACGGACTGGACAAGTTCCTGTCGACGAGATACGACCTCGAGAAAAGCCGAGCGGCCGCAAAGACCGGGCCAGGTTGGCAGCCCGACATCTGGCGCGGGTTCGCCGACGAGCTTGGCATCCTGGGCGCCGCACTGCCAGAAGATGTAGGCGGAATCGGCGGTGGCGCAGTCGAAATCATGGTGATCGCCGAGGCGCTGGGCCACGCGCTGGTGGTGGAGCCGTATATCGACACCGTAGTGGTGGCGGGCGGTCTGCTGTGTCGAGCCGGCGGCGGCGTGGCCACGGCGTTGTTGGAGAAGATTGTGGCGGGCACCGCGATCGTCGCGCTGGCTGCGTCGGAGGCGGTGTCCGGTGAGCATTGGCGAGACGTGTCGACCGTCGCCGAGCATGACGGCGACGAATGGGTGTTGGGCGGAACGAAGATCGTCGCGGTGGGCGCGCCTCTCGCGACACACCTGCTGATCACGGCGCGCACACCAAGCGGGATATCGCTGTTCGTGGTGGAAACCGACACTGGTGCACCGGGAATCGAAGCTCATCACTATCGGACGGTCGACGATCGTCGAGCTTCCGATCTCGTCATCGACGGATTGCGACTGCCGGGTGGCGCCTTGCTCGGCGAGGAAGGTCAGGCGTGGGCGTCGCTTGCCCAGGCCCGTGACGAGGGTGCGGCGGCGGTCTGCGCGGAAGCGGTCGGCTGCATGCGAAGGGTGTTGGCCGACACCGTCGAATACTGCAAACAACGCCGGCAGTTCGGCCAGCCGATCGGCAGCTTCCAGGTGCTGCAGCACCGCATGGTGGACATGTACATGGAGCTGGAGCAGGCCGTCGCCGCTGTCTATCTCGCGGTGCTGAACCTCGAGACGGAGCCGGCGGTGCGGGCCCGTGCGGTGTCGGCCACTAAGGCGACGGTCGGCCGGGCGGCTAGATTCATCGGGCAGCAGGCGGTGCAATTGCACGGTGGAATGGGCATGACCGAAGAACTTGCCATCGGCCATTACTTCAAGCGACTGACCGCGCTCCAATTTGAGTTCGGCTCAACGGACTATCACGTCGCGCGATATGCGGAGCTGACGAAGGCCTAGAGCTAATTGCCCGACTGTGTGTCGTTTGTTGAGGGATTTACTCGCGATCTGCCGCAACAAACGATACAAATGGCGATCTAGCGAACCGGCATCGCGATACCTTCGGTGACGGCCAGTAGCTGCTCATACGTCAGTGGCATCACCGAATCCGCAGTGCCCGCCGCCGTCCAAATGACCGGATACCGAGCCAGCGTCTCGTCGACAACGGTTCGCAGCCTGGAGGGATGTCCGGTCGGTGCGACTCCCCCGATGACCTGATCGGTCGCGCCGCGGACCAGCTGCGGGCTTGCCTTGCTGATCGCGGCTGCGCCAAGGACGCGTGCCAGGTGATCGGTGTCGACACGATGAGCGCCGCTGGACATCACGAGCAGCGGTTCGCCGTCGCACTCGAACACGAGGCTGTTGGCGATCGCACCGACTTCGCAGCCGAGCTGTTCGGCTGCCGCGACCGCGGTCTTGGCGTCGGCATCGAGAATTCTGATGTTGGGCTCGATACCGGCGGTGGCGACCGCGGCCGCCACCCGGGAATTCCGTTTGTCCACGTTTCGTAGGGTATGTAGGTGAGCTCGCGTGGATGGATCCTGTTCCTCGCGATGAGCATCATCTGGGGCATTCCCTATCTGATGATCAAGATCGCGGTCGAGGGCGTGTCGGTTCCGGTGTTGGTTTTCGCCCGGGTCGCGGTCGGCGCCGCCGTGCTGCTGCCTCTAGCGCTGTCCCGTCAAACCTTGACGATCATCCGTAACCACTGGAAGGCCCTGCTGGGGTTCGCGCTCTTCGAGATCCTCGCCGCGTGGTGGCTGCTTTCGGATGCCGAGCGCCACCTGACCAGTTCAATGACTGGCCTGCTCATCGCCGCATCACCGATCATCGCCGCGGTCCTGGACCGCTTCACGGGTGGTGAGCGACTGGGCTACAAACGGGTGGTTGGCCTGGCTGTCGGCATCGCGGGGGTGGCGGTGCTCGCCGGCCCGCATATCGGAGGGAGCACGTGGCCGATCATCGAGGTCCTCCTGGTGGCGACGTGTTACGCCATCGCACCGTTGATCGCCGCGCGTTATCTAGCCGATGTGCCGGCACTACCGATGACCGCGGTGTGCCTCGGATTTGCCGCGCTGGTGTACGCGGCTCCCGCGGCGGCGACCTGGCCGGATGAAATGCCGTCCACCCGTGTGCTTTTGGCGCTGGGAGGGCTGGCCGTGATCTGTACCGCGCTGGCGTTCATCGTGTTCTTCGCGCTCATCCGCGAGATTGGCGGGGCGCGGGCGCTGGTCTTCACCTACATCAACCCTGCCGTGGCGCTGGCGGCGGGCGTGATAGTGCTGAACGAGCCGCTGACACTGTGGACCGTCGCAGCGCTGGCACTGATCCTCGCGGGATGTGTCTTGGCGACCCGACGCCCGAAGGAACAAGATTCCGAGATCGCAGTCGAGACGCAAGTCGGGCCACGCTGACGTCGCTCAGAATTCCCTCTCAGGCACCTACCGCTGCTTGAATGCCAAAACCATTGCTGCGACTTCAAAGTCGGTGTCGTAGTGACCGCGTCACGGCCAACCGCAATGCGGAGCGAACGGTGTCGGCGATGCCGACCGTGTCAGTTCGCTTCGGGCAGCGGCGAGCAGTTCGTCGTCGAGATGCCCTGACGCTATTGATTGCCGACCTCTCCCTGGTACTTCTTCGTCATGTGCTCGATGGCCTGTAGTTGCGTCTGCGCAAGGTCGTCGCGCACCTCGCTGGCGCGACGTGCGGCGGCGAGCGTCGGCTCGGCCTGACCTTGAAAATGGGGGATGACTTCTGCGGCGAGCAGTTCCGCGGATCGCTTGGTGGCCAACGGGTTTGCCCATTCGTGGCCCATCTGCAGCATGCATCCGAACCCACCGGACTGGTCCCACAGTCGCTGCACCTGGATAGGTGCGCGCTCCGGTGTGCCGATCACCCCGGCTCCGGCGTCGTTGATGATGTTGATCATCTCGTCGGTCTGATCGCCGGGGATGGTCATCTGAGGGAATGCGGCCACTTTCTGGAAGTACCGGAACCACGGTTCGATACCGAACTTTACGTCGGCGCGTGCCTGTTCGTCGGTCTCGGCGATGTGGAACGGCCCGACCAGCGTCCAGTTCTTGCGGTCGACTCGTGTGCCGAACGCGGCCGCACGCTCCTCGACGATGCCCCAGTGGTACGCAAGCGCGTCGAAGCCTTCGTCAACGAGTGTCGCCCCGATGGACAGAAGACCGATGCCGTGCTTTCCGGCCAGCCGCGCACCCGTCGGCGAGGCGACCCCGGCGACGGCGAGCGGGATCCCGCCGTCGGAATACGGCGCGAGTTGCAGCTGTGCATCGAACAGCTCATGAGTCGCGGTCTTCGCCGAGACGGTTTCGCCGGCAAGCAGGCGCACGACGATGTCGAGATTTGTTTCGAGAAGCTCGCGGGTGTCGGTTGGGGTGAGACCGATCATCGCGGAGTCGGTGGGCAACGAACCGGGTCCCACTCCTCCGATGATGCGGCCATGGGTGAGGTGATCGAGCAGCATCAGGCGGTCGGCGACCCAGAGAGGGTTGTGATACGAGAGTGAGATGACGCCGGTGCCGAACCGGATCCGTTTTGCGCGTTCGGCGGCGGCAGCGATGAAGATCTCCAGCGAACTGATGATCTCGCTGCCCGCGGAATGATGTTCGCCGATCCACACCTCGTCGAAGCCGAGCGCGTCGAGATGTTCGACGAACTCAAGATCGCGCTGCAACGCGCGAGCGTCGGGTTTGTGCCAGCGCGGTGAAACGGCGCTATGAAGTACCCGAACCTCAGCCTGGCCATCTGGTTCCTCCCATGCGGTCGGATACTTCGGACCATAACTAGTCGGACAGTGTTCCGGCGCGTGATTCAGGCGGTCTAGGGGCGCGGGTTGCCTCCTGGCTTCGTCCTCTTTGTAGCCAAGCCCGATCATCCACTTGATCGCTTGTCGACGCTGATCGGCTCAGCGCCGACCAGCCCGGCAGCGCACTTGAGACCGTTGACTCCGTTATCGGCGCCAACATCCAATCGCTGTCTTTGGCCTTCTGATGACCACGCTCCTTGTAGGCGTTGGCTTTGTCGTTTGTAGGCTTTCGGACATGCCGTTGAACAACGGTGAGGTCTTCGCCGGGTACGTTATCCAGCGCCTGCTCGGCACTGGTGGTATGGGTGAGGTTTACCTCGCCCAGCATCCTCGTCTGCCTCGTCACGACGCGCTGAAGATCTTGTCATCGGCCTCAACCGCCGACGAGGAGTTTCGGGCGAGATTCATTCGCGAAGCCGAATTGGCAGCGACGCTGTTCCACCCCCATATCGTCGGCGTTCTCGATCGTGGTGAGTTCAAAGGCCGGCTCTGGATCTCGATGGACTACGTGGACGGCACTGACGCAGGTCGATTGGTTCGGGAGCGCTACCCGGACGGCATGCCAGAACAAGACGTCTCGGAAATCGTGACAGCGGTGGCCGATGCGCTCGACTTCGGTCATGATCGCCGTCTGCTCCATCGTGACGTCAAGCCTGAGAACATCCTCGTGACCGCGTCCGATGGCCACCGGCGCAGGGTGCTGTTAACCGACTTCGGCATCGCTCGCAGAATCGATGACGTCAGCAACCTCACTGACGCCAACGTCGCCATGGGAACCATCAGTTACGTGGCCCCCGAGCAACTCTTGGGCAAGCCGCTAGACGGCCGAGCAGATCAATATGCGCTGGCTGCCACGACCTTTCACCTGCTAACCGGCGCCCCGCCTTTTCATGACTCAAACCGCGCTGTCGTAGTCAGCCAGCATCTAAGTACGCCACCACCGCGGATATCGGAGCGCCGACCCGATCTCGCGCACCTCGACGCCGTGCTGGCAAGGGCGCTGGCCAAAGACCCCACCGAGCGATACCCGAATTGCGTCGACTTTGCCCGAGCCCTCACGCAGCAGGGTCCCCGCCGCGATGCGGCTCCACCGCATCCGCAATCCGGCTCGCAGACGTCGGGGTCGGGCCCCGCCGAGGACCTCGGTTCAGGCGAACGTCCACCCACGCAACGTCTTGAGCGCGTGGTCGTTCATGGGACGGCACGCGGCGTACAGCAAAGCGCGGCCGGTGCTCGATATCAGGTCGGGATTTTGTCGTTCCAGGTGATCCCCTATGACCAACTAGGCAACCGGCGTGCCCCTGTTCCGGTCGAGATACAGACTGATGTCGTCGCGGGTCAGCTCGCAGACGGGGATGAGGTCGAGGTCAGCGGCGTCTGGGACGGCGGCACCCTCGATGCCGATCAAATCGTCAACCTTTCAGCCGGAGCTCGTCCGAAGCAAGGCCGGTCCCGGGTCCGCCCCAAATCGCCGCGAGACAAGGCACCGAAAGACAGAAAGGTCCGGATCGTTGCACTCGTCGCGGTCGTCGGTGTGATCGTGTTGACCGCGGGTGCGGTTCTGTACTTCACCGAGGGATTCGGCATCTGGACTCGCCCCGGCCCAATCGTCAAGCCAGTGAGCGCAACGGTGTTTTCACCCGACGGTGCCCCCGACAATCCGCAAAACGCCGACTTGACGATCGACGGCAACCCAGACACGGCGTGGTCCACCGTTGCCTATAGGGACGCCGTCCCATTCCCGAAATTCATCGAAGGAATGGGTCTGTTGCTGCACCTGTCCGAACCGACCGCGCTGAGCGCCGTGACGATCGACGTGTCCAGCACAGGAACCCAGGTGCAGATCCGCTCGTCGCCCACCGAAACCCCAGCCAAGTTGGCCGACACCACCGAGCTGGCCCCAACGACGCCACTTCAGCCGGGGCACAACCGCATAGCGGTGCATGACCGATCCGAGACCTCCAATGTGCTGGTGTGGATCTCCACCTTGGGCACCACCGATGGCGAGAGCCGGATGGAAATCTCCGAGATCACCCTGCAGGCGGCTGCGTAAGGTCGTCTTCCTCATAGGCGACCGCGGCAATGACTGCGTCGTGCGGCGGACGAACCGACGCACGGATTCCGCCCGACGAAGTGGCTGTGCATCAGGGCAGGATTGGCGGCGGATGCTTCGCCGAGGACTCCGGGTAGGAAGGCTGGTCGCGGCGGACAGGCTGTCCGGGACCCTGGTCGAGTTCACTGTCTTCGCCGGCGACCAACGTTTCGTACGCGAAGTGGTCATGCATCCACGCCAGGTGGTCGTTGCGTGAGGCGACGATCCGCTCGGTGTCCCACCTCGGCATGTTCTGCTGCCGGAAATGGGACTCCATCAGCGCGGGGTCGACCTCGTAGACGTCGTCCAGCCGCATGATCACACCGTCGGAGATGCGACGCGCCTCCGGACGTGTGTACTGCTGCTTGTAGATGAACTTGCGCATGGTCCTAGTCCTCGTATGCTTCGTCGAGCATCTGCTTGCCGGGATTCATGATGTTGTTCGGATCCAGCATGCGTTTGATCTTCTTCATGACGTCCCAGCCGCCGCCCATCTCCTGTGGGACGAGTTCGGCATCGCCGATACGGGTGGTGCCGTGGCAGTTGCTCATCGAGCCGCCGTACTTCAGTGACACCTTGGCGAGCTCGGTCTTGAACCGCACCCACGCCGCCCAATTGTCGTCATTGAGCTTCTCCTCCCAGATGCCGATGTCGATTTCGGCGAGATAGTCGCCCCACGGCTTGTACGACGCACTCGTGTAGCAATACATGCCCCAGTTATCAAAGATGCCGTACTCGTCGATATAGCGCTGGGCGATGGCTGTCCATTCCTCGCGCACCTTTGGCAACACGGTCCAGTTGAGCGAAGCATCTTCGCAATGCCAGGACATCGGTGCCACCTGGCCGCCGGCAACGCGTCCGTGCAGCGGGTTCGCGTAGCGGTCATGCCGCGATGCCCAGTCGCCGACAGCCATGTGATCACCGGTGTAACGCCCGCCTTCGGCGCGTCCCTTCGCCATCAGGATCTTCGACGCCGCGGCCACCTCCGCCTCGGTACCGTAAAGTGCTGTTGCGACAATGGAATTCACCCATGGCGGCATCGGTATGAAGGCCTCGTCGTCGCGGCGCAGGTATTCGACCTTTTTCTCGTCGAACAGCACCGTGCCGGCCAGCGTGGCGATGCCCGAGGTCACTATGCCGTAGACGGTGCGATGGGCCTTGAGATAGTCGTCGAACGCGAAGAACGCGGCGAACTCGGCCTCGGGCTTCGGAACGACCTCCAGGGTCGCCTCGGTGACGATGCCTAATGTTCCTTGATGACCCATGAAGAGCTGCTTGAGGTGATACCCGGTCGAGGACTTTCGGATCTTCTTACCGCCACCGTCACCGACACGGATGATCTCACCGGTGGGCAGCACGATCTCGAACGAGATCGCCAGATCACGGGAGTGCCCGAATCGCGTACCCAGCAGCGAGAATCCGCTGCACGCGATCCGGCCGCCGACCAGCGAACAGGGATAGGACGCCGGCGTATCAGGATGGAACACACCGTATTTGCTCAACTCTTCGTTGAGTTTCATCATGCTGATCCCCGGCCCGACCGTGACGCAACGGTCGGCCAGATCGATCTCCTTGATCTGGTCCATGCGCTTGACGTCGACGATGATCCCGCCACGCAACGGGACCGCGCCGTCGTTGAGCCCGGTGCCACCCGCGCGCGGCACCACCGGGATTCCGGCCCGGTTGGCGAGCTTCAGGATCTCCGACACCTGCTGAGCTGTGCGGGGCAAAACCACTGCGGCGGGGACGTATTCGCCCCATCGGTGCACCGGGAAGGGCGCTGGGACCCGTGTTCGATTGGTGCGACTCGACAGGTTCGTCAGAACCGAGCCCGGCTCACCCATGATCGCTTCAAGGTCCGCGACGACCGCGTCGTCCAACGTCCGGACGGTCGCGGCAGTCATGGCGTCACCACGGATTCGGATGCGCCGCGCCGTCCACCGATCTCGATACCGGCGGATTCCGCGACGAGTTCGATGATGTCGGCCACCTCGATGTCGACGTCGTGACCCGCGGTGGCAAGTGGCCGCTCGGACCACACGCACGCGCTGACCAGCATGTCCACACCCAGTTCCCGGGCCCGCGCCAGTCTGGTACGAGCAATTTGGGCGGTGATGTCCGGCTTCTCGATCGGCAGCCCGCCCCCGCCGCCGGAGCAGTACGACCACTGCGTGACGTGGTCGACGTCCTTGAAGGTCAGGCCGGGGATGGAGTTGAGGATGAAGCGGGGTGCCTCGTGGATGTTCTTGCGCTTGTTGAGCCGGCAAGGATCGTGGTAGGTGACGGTCTTGTTGATCGGATGGTCGAGGACCAGTTTGCCTTCCTTGATGAGTTCGGCCACCAGCTCGACGATCTGGACCACCTCAAAATCGAAGTCCGCCCCGAAGTAGGCGGGGTAGTCCTCGGTGAAGTGGATGTAGTCGTGCGGTTCGATCGCGATGATCCGCTTCACTCCTGAGGCACGCCAATCCTGGACGTTGTGCTCGGCGAACGCCCGGGACTGCTCGACGTAGCCCATCTCCGCGGCCGGCCCACCACAGCACCATTGCTCGTTCATCAGCCCGAATTCCAGACCCGCCTTCTGCAACACCTGCGCGGTGGCGCGTGTGTTGGATGTCCGGTAGAACGCCGCTTCACAGTCGACGAACATGATGGTTTCGCCGCCGATCGGAATATCGAGTCCCTCGGCCCAGTTTCGGACGTAGGCCTGCCCCTGCGGCTGCCCTTCATCGGCTGTGCCGAGCACCGGCTCGTTGGTCAGGTCCTTGGTGAGCCGGGTCCACAGCTTCCAGCCCTCGCGATCCAGCCCCTTGTCGACCATCAGCGCCCGTGCCGCACGCACCACCTTCACGGTCTCGGTACGGGCCTGATAGAAGTCGCCGACGAACAGCGTATTGGGACAACGGATTTCGCATCCACCACACTGCACACAGTGGACGTAGTCGTCGGCAACATCTTCGATGTTGAGTAGGCCTTGATCCATCGCGATGATGTTGGCCATGAACGCCGTCGGCGTGTGGTTCTCGTTTCGGGTCACCTGGGTGACCGGGCACACTTCGCGGCAGAACTTGTGCCCCGACGAAAAGCAGTTGTAGCCGTTCTCGCGCCATCGGTCGACAAATTGCTCTTGGCCATCTGTCGGAGTTTTGCCGGAGTAGCTTGTCTGCTCCTTTTCGACCGTCATCTTCTCTCCTCGATCGTTGTGGGTAGCCCAACCGATCTGCTGACCAGCGTAGTCCGGTGGGGACTCCGTCGACCGAACAAATGCAGAGATGAAATGCCCAGTTAGGCAAGGGAAACCTGCTGCTGCGTACGTATTCGAAAGCGCTACGAGCGCCCGGTAGCGGTGAGAAAATGCCAAAGAAGACCGGCCGATGATCAAGAGAGGCTCGCCATGACCGAAACGGCTGAACCACGACCAACCGCGGGCTCGGATGAATCGCACCTGGCCGCGCTCGGCTACTCGGGGCAAGACTTTCACCGGTCGATGAGTCTGTGGTCGAACATGGCGCTCGGGTTCACCTACCTGTCACCACTCGTCGGGGTGTACTCGCTGTGGGCGTACAGCCTCGCTCTCGGCGGTCCGCCGGCGGTGTGGTGGATCGTCATCGTGGGCTGCGGCCAGTTCCTGGTGGCGCTCGTGTTCGGCGAAGTGGTTTCGCAGTTTCCGCTTGCCGGCGGCATCTACCCGTGGACCAGAAGGCTGTGGGGCCGCAAGTACGCGTGGATCGTGAGCTGGGTGTACCTGTGGGCGGTCATCGTGACCGTGACGGCCGTCGCGGAATTCGGTGGCGGCTTCATCGCTGCGCTCTTCGGCATCGAGCACACCCCAATCGTTCAGTTGATCACGGCGGTCGCATTGCTGCTGTTCGCGTTGGCGGTCAACTTCAGCGGTACGCACATGCTCGCCAGAGTTGCCAAGCTCGGGTTGGCGGCGGAATTGATCGGCGTGATCGCACTGGGCTTGTATCTGCTGCTGTTCAAACGGGTCAACTCGTTCTCGGTCTTCTTCGACTCGATGGGCGTCGGTGGTGAAACCGCCTATATCGTGACCTTCTTCGGTGCGGCGTTGAGCGGCCTCTTCTTGTTCTACGGCTTCGAGGCGTGCGGCAACCTCGCCGAGGAGGTGGGCGACCCCACGCGGCGAATCCCCAAGGCGATGATGCTGACCATCCTCATCGGCGGCGTCTCGGGACTGCTGTCTTATATGGGATACGTGTTGGCCGCGCCCGACCTCCAGGCGATTGTGGACGGCGAGGACCCCGATCCCATTCCCGCCATTCTGGAGAGCTCGCTCGGAACGGCAGGATCCAAAGTCTTCCTGTGTATTGCGGTGCTTGCGTTCATCTCCTGTGTGCTGTCCCTGCAGGCAGCGGGCAGCCGACTCCTCTACTCGTCCGCCCGCGACCGCATGCTGCCGATGAGCGGTTGGCTGTCGCGCATGTCGGAACGCCACGCCGTACCCAGCAATGCGCTCCTGGTCGCCTGCATCGTGCCCATCCTGATCTGCCTGTATGTCTATGCATTCCCGAATCAACTACCGAGAATCACCGCATTCGCCGTACTGGGCATTTACATCGCGTTCCAGGCGGTCGTCCTCGCCGCCCTGCGGCAACGCCTGAAGGGCTGGTTACCAGCCGGCAACTGGAATCTGGGGCGATACGGCTTCATCGTCAACGTCGCCGCCCTGGCATACGGACTGATGGCAATAGTGTTGCTGCTCAAGCCAACCGCCACCGGTTCGTTCCTGGACAGGTACGTGGTCGCGATCGGCCTGTTGATCGTCTTGGGTACCGGCCTGGCGTATCTCTTCCTCGCCCGGCCGGACCGCCATTCCGACGATGTCGCCGAGGGTGACGCCATTGAGGTGGCGGCGACCTTGCGCTCGCTTCGGCGCGAAACGGGCGCTCATTGACGAGTCGGTGAAACGGCTGCCGAGGGCGACGTCAGACACCGAGTCCGTCGTGTCAGCGGAAGTTCGGCATGACCTCGTCCGCGAGCAGCTGTAGTTGCTCATCGACGGTGGCCACACCTTCGACTGTCTGCCCGGTGAAGGCCTTGACCAGCGAGGCGTCGGTGATTGCAGCGATCACATGGTTGACGCCCGTGCCCTCGATCTCGGACCTGATCTTGGAGGTGACCTCGTCGGGCGTGCCGGCGATCGACAGCTTGTCGGCCAGCTGCGGGGAGGTGAGCTCTATGCCCTTGGCCAGGTCGCCTGCGCCGATGGCTTCGATGATCGGGGCCAGCTCGGCAGGGTCCACCCCGTTGCGCTCGAGCTGTTCGTGGGGCATCGAGGATGCGTAGATCCCCACCATCGATCGCGCGGCCTGCTTCGCCGCGGCGGAGTCACCCCCGACCGCGGTCACGACCCACGCCGCGAAGTCCAGCTCGTCCGGCTTTTTGCCCGCGCGCTCGGCGCCGATGCTGAAGTGCTCGAAGCCGTACTCGTACGCCTGCCGGGTATAGCTGAGCGCGTGGTGGCAGCCGTCGGAGAACTCACCGGCGAGTTCGAAGGACTTCGGACCACGCATCGACCCGATCTTCACCGGCAGGTGCTCCTGCACTGGACGAGCGAAGGTGAACAGGCCGTTGTACTTGAAGAACTCGCCCTCGAAGGTGATCGCGCCCTCATCGAGGAGGGTGCGAATCACTTGGACGCCCTCCTTGACCCGAGACAACGGCTTGGTGTGGGCCCACTGGATGTTGTACTGGGCGAGCAGCCCGAAGTTCCCCGAGCCGAGCACCACCTCCGCGCGACCGCCGGTGAGCTCGTCGAGCGTGGCCGCCGCTTGGGCAATGAGCGTCGGCTCGCGGAGAACCACACCGGACAGGCTCGGTCCCAAACGGATGTTCGTCGTGTCGCGCGCCGCCGCCGCGAAGAGCAGCCACAGATCTTTGTGCCACGTCTCGTCGGCGGCGTAGCAGGCGTAGAACCCCAGCTCGTCGGCCAGCTTGATCGCTCGCAACGACTCCTCGAGCGGGTAGTCCGGGAGCATCACGTAGCTGAACCTCATGTCGCCCTCCCTTGGCGTCACCTAGCGCGTCGATGCGCTTCCCCATCAGACCACCTCGGCCGACATCCGGTCCACACTTCCCGGTCGCAGGATCGACCGATCTCTCGGCAAGCTGCGGCACTCCAACATCTCGCGGATGCGCGGCGGGTGTCGCGGCCGATGTGGTCGCCGCCTGACCACGCGAGTCGCGGAGCCAATCGCTCGACGCAGTGCCTATCCTCGGCGCATGGTCGACCCCGAGGATCGCGGCCCGTCTTCGACGGTATCCGGATCGGCCGGCCCGCGACTGGCGCGCTCCTCGATGCGGGTTACCGCGCGATCGCGGACCTGCCTGCGGATCTCGACCGCCTCCTCGCCCTTCACGGCGTCGGGCCGAAGGCCGTGCGGCTGCTCCGGCAGGCACGGGCGAACTGAGCTCATTAACGAGGACGTCGTGGTCATCCACACTGACGGTGGGTGCAGACCCAACCCCGGGCCTGGCGGCTGGGGGGCGGTGCTGCGCCAACGTGCAAGAAGCGGTCGCCTTATCAGCGGCTGAATGATGAGGTAGATCTGAAATGTTGCTTTTGAGCGGGGCTAAGGGGATTTCGAAGCCGGTCCCCGAGGCCTTAACGGAGCAGGCGGCCGGTGGCGTTGCTGTACCGGGCCGGCCGCACCGCACTAGGGGACGCAGTGTCGTATTCGCGGCTCCGGAACGGGTTTGCCGCTTGATTGGCCAAGCGCCGATCGCGCCGTCACCTGTCATCGATGATTGGCGCTTATTGCGTTGTGGCACTATTTTTTCGGGGTGATGTCCTCAGCTGCTAGAGCAGTCGCGCGGTGTATCGCTCCCTTCCTGACGGTTGCGGCCGTTGCTGGCGTCGTACTTTCTGCCGACCCAGTGCAGGCACCGGCGGTGCGCCTGGTCGATGACGTCAACCCGTTGGCCGGAATGCCCTTCTACGTCAATCCCACGTCGAAGGCCAGGGTCGCCGCCGATGGTGTCGATCCGCCGAGTCCCGAGTTGAACGCCATCGCCAATACGCCGACGGCGTACTGGATGGACCAGGCATCCACTCCCGCTGTGGACGCGAAGTACATCGCCGCGGCACAGGCTGCTGGTGCCATGCCGGTTCTGGCACTGTATGGAATCCCGCATCGCGACTGCGGGAGCTTCGCCGCCGGTGGATTCGGGTCGGCCGATGCCTACAGAGGTTGGATCGACGACGTCGCATCCGCCGTGGGCTCCGGACCGGCGGCGATCATCCTCGAACCCGATGCGCTCGCCATGGCCGACTGTCTGTCGGGTGACCAGCGCCAGGAACGCTTCGACTTGATGCGCTACGCCGTCGACACGCTGACCCGCAACCCGGCCGCGGCCGTGTACATCGACGGTGGACACTCGCGCTGGTTGAGCGTCGATGACATGGCCGCCAGGCTCAACGAGGTGGGTGTGGATAAGGCGCGGGGTTTCAGTCTCAATACGGCGAACTTCTACACCACCGATGAGTCCATTGGTTACGGCGAGGCGATTTCGGGGCTTACGAACGGATCGAATTACGTCATCGACACGTCGCGCAACGGGGCCGGACCAGCGCCCGACGACCCGCTCTACTGGTGCAATCCCAGCGGCCGAGCACTGGGCACCCCGCCCACTGCGGCTACCGCGGGCGCGCACGCCGACGCCTACCTGTGGATCAAACGTCCCGGTGAATCGGACGGGTCATGCGGCCGCGGGGAGCCCGGAGCGGGGCGCTTCTTCAACCAGTACGCCATTGACTTGGCCCGTAACGCGGGCCAGTAGACGCGGGTCCAGTACGACAAGATCATGAGTACCGTCAGCGTGCCGGTGGGTACGCCGCAGCCAGCACCGAGGCTGTATCCGCAACCGTATTGACCAATCCTCATCTGCCTCCCGCGCCTACTTCGGGTCTTTCACCGCCGGATCGGGAAGTCGTCCGATAACCCCGTGACTTCGCGCCGGATCGCCAGGGCCGGGTCAGCGTCAGCACGTCCGAACTCACGCCCGGCTTTGTGACCGGCGTACACCGCGGCAGCGATGGTCGACGGCGCATCGGCATCGCCGATCCTGCGAACGGAATGCACTCCGGCGCTGTGCCACTCGCCAACTCGGGCTTGCAGCCCGTGGTAAAGGTCATTATTGGGCTGGCGGGCGGTGACCAGCACGACGGAATCTGCAGCAAGCACCGACTCGGCACCGGTATACGCACACTGCACCGTCACCGCGTCACCATCCGCTGCGACGAGTGCCTGATTGTTATGCAGCGCGACGCCGGCGTTGATCAACCTGGCTTGGATGCGATCGACCTCCAGCGTGTTCGCAGTCCAGGCCGACACCTGCGGTTTAGGGCAGACGACGGTGATTGCGAATCCTTCGTTTGCGAGAAGTTCAGCCAGGATTCCCGCCATGTAGTAATGGTCATCGTCAAAGATCACCACCCGAGATCCGGATGGGCGCGCACCCGACATGATGTCGTCGGGCGTCAGCACATTCGCACCGTTTGCGATGGGGATGGGGTGATGATTCCACCGGCCCACACCATCGGCGCGCCACGTCGCGCCGGTCGCGATGACGACGTTGGCGATCCCGAAGTTCAGCAGGTCATCGACGCTGACTGGGCTCTGCCGGTAGATCTCTACGCTGTCAAGCTTGTTGAGTTGTTGCTCGCGGTAATCCATGACACGAATCCATGCCGACAGGCCGGGCAATGCCGATTCCCGCCTTACCCGGCCGCCGAGTTCTCGCCCAGCCTCCAGCAGTGCGACGCCGCAGTCTCGATGCCCGAGCGTCCTGGCAATTTCCAGGCCTGCCGGGCCGGCGCCGACCACCAGCACCGATTCCGGCTGTTGCGCAGGTGGCGCGTATTCGGGATGCCAGCCCCGGCGCCACTCTTCACCCATGGTGGGGTTCTGCGTGCAGCGAATTGGTGACATCGTGTAATCGCCGGACACGCATACATTGCAACCGATGCATTCCCGGATGTCGTCGGCGAGGCCCGATTCGATCTTGTTGGGAAGAAACGGGTCCGCAATCGAGGGTCGCGCCGCCCCAATGAAATCCATAGTGCCGGAGCGGATCTGGTCAACCATTAAGTCAGGGCCAGTGAACCTACCCACGCCGACAACCGGTTTGGTGGTGAGCTGTTTGAGGCCTCGCAGGTGCTCGCTGTGCGATCCCTCGATCGCGAAGCGCGACGGCGAGGAATCGTTAGACCAGTCGCCGACCATGAAGTCCCAGAGGTCGGGCAGCTCAGCGATCTCGGCAACTACCTCATCGATGTCATCGCGAGTGAAACCGAGCGAGCCGACCATTTCATCGACGCAGAGTCGCACCGCGACTGCGGCACGACCTTCGCATTCCTCGGCGGTGTCCTCGATGAGTTCGCGCAGCAGCCTCATGCGATTTCGTAGTGACCCGCCGTATTCGTCGGTCCGGTGGTTGTACCGCGGCGACAGGAAGTGCTGCGCTACACCGAGGTTGTGCCCGGCGTAGACGTACACCAAGTCGTAGCCGGCTTGCAAAGACCGGCGCACTGCTGCGCGATGCCAAGCACGCAGTGTGGCGATATCGGCCTTCGACATGCTGCGCGCTTGAACTGGATGAGCCGACAGGACCGGTAGATCAGAAGGCCCCATCGGGACCTCTCGCGTGCCCAGATTGGCCACTGCCAGTCCGCTATGGGCGAGCTCGATACCCGCGAGGGCACCCCCGTCGTGGATCGCTTCCGCGACACGTGCGTGAGCCGGAATATCGCGATCATCCCAGAGTCTGCCTTCGACATAGGGCGTCACGTCGGAAGTGGGATGAATCTCGACCTCTTCGGTGCACACCACAGCCCAGCCGCCTTCAGCCTTAACCTGCCGCATCATCGCGAGCGCGGAAATGTCCCGATAGCCCATGCCATTGCAGTGCGGTACCTGAAAGAAGCGGTTCTTCGCCGAAATGGGGCCGATCTTCACGGGTTCGAACAGCACGTCGAAGCGAGGCTCGCGAGCGCTGCCGAACTTCCTGACCCATGCATCCCAGTTCTCTCTCCAGGTGTGGGGCAACGAACGCCTCCGATCAACTCACCATCGACAAGGAGTGCTGATCCTGAGGGTAAGCCTGGAACCGTTTCCAACGCAGCCAACTTGAGTGCTTCGGGAAATCCGGCAACACTTCGGCACTTGCGGCCAACGGAGTGCTGGACATTCTCAGCAAAAATACTTCTGAACTGCGAAAACGAGTGGAGCTAAGGGGACTCGAACCTCTGTAACCCTCGACCCGAAAAACGCCCTCTGATGTCATGAAGGAGCGGGGCCTCCGCTCCTCGTGTCCGTCCCGAGCGCGCATGCTCGAGGTGTTCACGTTGTTCCACGACGAAGGAGGCCCCTGTGAACGAATTCTACGAGGGTCAACAGTTTGTCGGCATGGATCTGCATCGGCGCCGTTCGGTGCTGGTGCGGATGACCGAGACTGGCGAGCATCTGGAGACGGTGCGGATCGTCAACACCCGGGACCGGCTGGCCGATGTGATGACCCGAGCTGGCGAGTCGCCGGAGGTGGTGCTGGAGGCCACGTACGGGTGGTACTGGGCCGTCGATGCGTTGGCCGAGCTCGGCGCGTCGGTGCACCTGGCGCATCCGCTCGGGGTCAAGGCGTTCTCGTACCGGCGGGTCAAAAATGATCAACGCGACGCCGCCGATCTGGCGGATCTGTTGCGGATGGGGCGCCTGCCGCACGCCTGGATCGCGCCACCGGAAACCCGGGAGCTGCGAGAGCTGGTGCGGCACAGGGCCAAATTGGTCGCGATGCGATCCCGATGTAAGGCCGAGGTGCATGCCGTGCTGGCCAAGGGCGGGGTCTGGGTGCCGATGACTGACCTGTTCGGCATCGAAGGCAACATGCTGCTGGACAAAGTTACGATGCCCGCACCGTACATGGCGCGGATCGCGTCGCTGCGCCGGTTCGTCGAAGCGTTCGACGCCGAAATTGACCTGTTCACCGGTCTGGCGCAGCGTCGGCTGACCCATGACGCCGGCTACACCGCGATCCAGCAGATACCCGGCGTCGGGCCCGTGCTGGCGGCGGTGTTCGTCGCCGAGATCGGTGATGTACATCGTTTCGACGGCCCGGCGAAGTTGACGTGTTGGGCAGGGCTGACTCCGCGACATCACGAGTCCGACACCACAGTTCACCGCGGGCACATCACCAAGCAGGGCTCGCGTCTGGTGCGGTGGGCGGCGATCGAATCGGTGAAAATCCTGCCGGCGGCCAGTCGCATCGGCGCGATCCGAGAACAGGTGGCTCATCGCCGCGGCAACCGCAATATCGGTGCGGTGGCCGCGGCCCGACGGCAGCTCGAGCTGGTCTTCTACGGGCTGCGCGATCACCATGTCCGGGCTCTGCACCGCTCACCCCGCGCGGCGTGAGCGCACCCAGTTCACGGTCGGCGCGGGTCGTGCAGCTCATGACCCCCGATACCGGCGTGGCCGTTCCTTCTGATTGACCCCGTCCGACCGTCCCCTGCGAACCGCTTCAAGCCGCTAACGCGCGGCGAAGGAATGACCCAGCAGCCCCTCGCCTGCCCCACGCCGGGAAACCGGCCTTGAAGACGACACCGACCCCTGTTCCGCCAGCCGAAAGCAGCACAAGCCTTTTCGATTCTCCTGTCCTGAACAGCGTGCGCCGAACGGCGTCGCCGTCAAGGCCCTACGGCCGCTTACGCGGTCGGGCGCCGCCCGAGCCTTGACCCCGACGCCTATTTCGACGCGCCAGCCAGGATCAGGAAGCTCGCAAAAAGCGAAAAAACAACCAGCCGTGGTTCTTGACCGTCCCCGCTCCTTCAGGAATGAGCTGCGCAACGCTGAATTCGGGCTACACCCGAAAGCACGCGAAGCGACGCCAATTTACTGCGGAAACGCGAGACGTGTTGACGGCGTCAACGCCTCCCCGATGGACAATCCGCTTCCCCCGCCCAGCGTTCCAGCGATAGACCGGCCTGCTGAGGTCCGCGGCATCAGCAGCTCCAAGCGGCCTGCGCGCGGGCACCGGGTCGAGTGGTGTGCGCGGTGTGGTTCGATTGGTCAGTTCCCGAGCAACGTCGTGGACACTGAGGCAACGACGAAGTTGGCGGTGATTCGCCGTCAGGACGAGTGATATTTCGCAGAAGCTGAGTACCTCAGCAGCTTTGGCCCTCTGCAGCGCTCCGACTGCCTTGTCGGCATGGATACCCCGACGCCCGAGAACTACATTAGGAGTCGAGCGACGTTAAACGGTCGTGGGAAGCTACTCCCGCCTGACGGCAAAGTTAAGGAGGAGATGGTGCAGTACTTCGTCCAGTTTGACGTCCACCAGCCGGTCGACATGAGCCGCGAAGAGCTATTTACGATCTGGCTCGAGGAAGCCCGCGCGGCACAGGGTGCGGTCGATGCCGGGGCAGTAACCAACCTGTGGAAAGTCGTCGGCCAGCGCAGCGTCTTCGCCGTGCTCGACCTACCGGACCACACATCGCTCGACCAGGCGCTCGAGTCGCTACCGATCATCCAGAAGCTCGGCAGCTCGGTGGACACGCGCGCTTACGCGATCCGGCCTTACGGCGAATGGGCCGAAGAGCTGCGCGTCGCGGTTGAGGGCGATTAGCGCTGGAATCTGTTTCGTCGAGTGGAGCTACGGGGATTCGAACCCCTGACCCCCACACTGCCAGTGTGAAAACGCCTGTGCTGCAGCGTGCCACAGCGTCTACGGCGTATCGGATAATGCCTGCCAGCAATCCGTCTTCGTACTGATGTGTCTCGGACGTGCTTGCGGGTGACTAGGTGTCTTAGGACACCGCTAGGACACGTCGAACGTACGTTGGTAGGTACTTGCCGCCTCCGTTGGCGGCGAGAGAGTCGCAAATGCTGCCGGACGGGCGCTCGCAACCCAACGTCACATGGAAGCCGGCGTCACAGGTAGGTTTCGAGGCCATAGGTTGCGGGTTGCGTCTAGCAGAGTGGTGGCCATACGCGTGCCGTAGGTACCCGGTGGACACAGCGGTGAGATCCGAGAAGCTCACTGTCTGTCGAGTGAGGTATGGCCCAGAGTTGTACGGCAAGGTCATCCGATCTTGGCTATGTGAGAAACTTCCGAACCAGCGATGTGATGAACGGGCTGAAAAGACCGGAACACGTGGGCCGCTTGTGTGACCCCAATTCTTTGACAACGTCACGAGGTTGACACACCATCTGCCGTCGCCGGGTCGGGTCGGGTCGGTAGAAATCGCAGCCAGCGCGCACTGAAGCGCGAATACGACACTCTGCTTGAAAATCTCATTGAGAATCACTGTGAGAGATTTACCTCGTATCATCGGGTGCCGCATCGCATTTCGGAAATGAAGTAAGTGCTGACTAGCCCCGCATGTCTGAGCGTCGCAGAGAGTCGCTCGGCTGAAGGCAAACGTCAACAAGCTCAGAACCCGTCTAGCGCAGGCGAACACGACAATCGATGAACACACCCACTTTCGAACCCAGGCACTGACACGGTTTGGCGCGCAACGCGAAGAAATTCACCAACCGAGTGCTGCTGACGCTCCAACGCCGGTGTGAAAGGTCACCGTTCGATTCGGCTGCGACCACGAGACCCGCCATCCGCTTCCGCTCGTCCAAGGCGCCGCCTGCACATCGCGCACAATTAGAGCTCAAACTCGGAACCGTCGAACGCGTATCCGCCGTCAACCGCGGCACGACCACGAGCGCGAAGATGTGCATGGCCGGCGACCACCGCGACCCGGCAAAAGGCCCGCGTACCGCGGACCTGGGTACGTGGTTCGATCCCGGCGCGCCCACAAATCCGTGACGCGACCTGACCGAGCGCCGCCGCGTCGGCGCGGCCACAATGAGGTGATGCCGGCAAACCGGATCCCGTACGAGCGCTACTTCGAGGTCTCGGCCATGCCAGAGCCGGGCGTGCCTATGCATTCGTACGCCTACCTGCGTCGCCTGACCTCCGATGTGCTGGAGACGGCGCCGGTCTGGGACACGCACGCGCATGTGGGTCGGGATCGCGATGGCCGTGAGCTCGACTTCATCGGCCTGCTGCGGGATCTCGACGACTATCGGGTCAACGGCGCGGTGATCTTTCCGTTCAACGACCCAGAGCAGGGCACCGACTTTCGGGTGCCCAACGACCGGGTATGGGACGCCTACCGGGCGGCCCCGGAACGCTTCGTCCCATTCATGCGGCTCAACCCGAACGGTCCGTGGGAGGACGAGTACGAGCGCTGCCGCGACCGGGGACACCGCGGGATCAAGCTGCATCCTCGGGCGCAGGACTTCGCGCTGAACGCCCCGGCGGCGATGGAGATCTATGCGCGGGCCGCCACCGACCGCCTGCCGGTACTCGTTCACACCGGATATGGCATGGGCGCCGTCTCCGACGACCTGGCCGGCATCGCCGGCGCGCTTCCGGACCTTCGCCTCATCCTCGGCCACTCCACTTTCATCGACATGCCCCGCGCCGTCGCCGTGCTGGCCCCGTATCCCAACGTCTACTTCGAGACGTCGGTCGTTCAGGCCTTCGACCTGTTTGCGGTCCTCGACGCGATCGACCCGGCCCGGGTGCTCTACGGCTCCGACCTGCCATACGGAAGCAGCGGCCACGCGCTGCACGAACTGGCCGTGATGGCCAACATCGCCGGTGTTCACCCCGCTCACTACGCGGACCTGTTCGGCGGGAACCTGCTTCGGCTCCTCGACTCCGAGGCCGACCGATGAGGACGCTGCTCCGCGGTACGCACCCGCTCGAGGTCTGCCGGGAGGTCATCGCGCGGGCACTCCATCCCGAAGAGGTCGACGTGGACACCGGCGACCGGATCCGGCCGCTGGTGCTCGACGATCGACATCACCTTCTCACCTGGATCCGCCTCTACTCCAGGTGTCTCGCAGCACGCAACCTGTTCCTGGCCGGCGCCATCGACCGGTGCCGGTGGGAGATCGGGGCCGCACTGGTCGCCGCCGCCGATTCTCCGTGCTACCTCGACGAGGTCTACCTCGCTGAACTTCGCGACCTGCTGCGCACCGCGGACGATGCTCTCCTGGCCGGCGAGACCACGATCCAACACCACGGCCCGTACGTCGACCTCATGATGGCCGAGAACCTTTGCGTCACCCGGATGATCCGGCGAGAAGCGGCGTCGGGTCAGGACCTGGTTGGGCCACGCTGATGTGGCGTTCACGATGCGTACCTATGTGCACTCACCGCCGGACGGGCTGAGCGAGGCGGCGCAGAGTTTGCGCAAGTTGTGACAATCCGTGACAATTCCGGAGCGGCTGGAGAGTAGAGATGTCGGGCAGCGGAACGTTGTCAGGTCGGGCGCGCTGAGTCGCCGTAGTGCCCGATGATGTACTCCGAGAGTCGCCCTGCGATCGCGGCGAGCGTGGTTGCGCCGGGGTGCTGGGGCTCAGCTCACCCGCAGAGATCAGCCCCGCCACGTCCGCCTGGCCGGCCAGTACGCAGCGGTAGGTCGCGGCCAGCAGCTCTCTGGGGCGGGTCGGACGACCAGCGGCTGCTTGTGGCATGCGGTGTATTCGGCGCGGTGGACGCCGTGCACGGCGCGCGGTAGTAGCCGCACGCCTTGCACCACGTTGGGGCGGTCGTGGCCGGACGCGAACACGTGGCGCCACAGGTCGACGGGCTTGGATTCCTTGCTCATCAGTCATCGCCATTTCTGCCGTACTGGCTGGCCGGCAGCTCGTCATGTTCCGTAGCCGCATGAACTCCAGTTGATTGAAGTTGCATTCGCCGCACCGGCGCGGGTTTTCGTTCGCGCGGAGCTTCGGGGCCGAGGCGAATCCGTCGGCGGCAGCGCCGGCGAGGGGATCAACCCAGCTGGTTCCCAGTGACCGACGCGCTTGACCCGGCGCCGGCGCCATTTGGTTCATCTTGCTGACCTGACGCATGGTGAAGTCGGGATTGGTCTGGGTCGTGCGATCGCACGTAAGTTTCGTCGTGACGGTTATCCCATCGCTCTGGTCGTGCAGGCCTCAAGGAAACTGGACGCAATCGCCGAAGGACTCGCCGGCCGAGGCATTCGCGCGAAGGGCTACAGCGCGGACGTCACTGATGAGCAGGTCCTGAGTACTGCACTTGACCAGGCGGCCCCACGAACTCGGAGGTGTTGCGGTGATGTCACTCAGCTCCGGGGCCAGGGTGGCGCTGACAATCTTCATCGTCGCAAGCCATGAAGGTCGGATCGAACCTTTACGGGTTGGGTAGGAACAACACTTTTCCCGCACCGGATTGGATCTGGGTGAACGTTTCGTCCACTTCGCTCAAGCCGAACGTGTGCGTGAGTATGCCCGAGAGGTCGATCTTCTTGGTCTCGACGAGTGCGGCGAGATCGGACCACGTGTCCCACACCTTGCGGCCGTAAATCCCTTTGATGGTCGCACCTTTCAGGGTCAACCACTTCGTGATGTCAAACGGCATCTCTCCAGCGTGGCCCACGATCACGACCCTTCCCTCATTTCGAAGGCTGTCGAACACCGCCGACTAGACCTTCGGTGAGCCGGTCATCTCCAGTACGACGTCGGCGCCCTGCCGCGCCGAAGTGAGCTTTCTGACCTCGGCCGCGACATCGCACTTGCTCAGGTTGAGCAGTGTCGCACCGTATTTCGCTGCAAAGTGGGTCATTGCGGCATTCTGTGCGGTTGGCGTCGGCGGCTCGCCCTCGCGGTGCTGGCGGTGCTCGCCCAGGCCTTTGGGTGGGTGGGTTTCTGGAGAGGCGCAGGCCAACCTTTCGCGACCGTTGTGGCGGGGGCTTGCCGCACTCACCGCCGGAGCCCTCGCACTACACAATGGCCAACAACAGCGCCTCTCTGGCGAGCAGGACGCCGCCGCGTTGGAGAAGGCATTCAACATCAAGACCATCCGCCAGCTCGGGTCGAACAAGTTCTTCGCTGTCGCGGCGGCTCTGGTGACGCTCGAAGAAGCCGGGTAAGCCGCGAAGGGGTGGTCACCTGCGAGGCTACCGCGGGCTCACCCCGCGCTGATTTTCTGGTCCAACGGCACCACGAGGCTCGCCTCCGGCGAATTCTTTGCTTCCTGGTATGCCGACTCAAGAGTGGCAGGAACCGCTTCTAGGTCGCGGTATACGCCCATCAGTTGCTCCAGGACCTTGATTCGTTGCTGACTCGCCTCGTCCACCGCCCGCCCGGCCTGCTCACGATAATAATCAGCCTCCTGCTTTGCGTCGGCGAGGAGCTGCTCACGCTCCTGCTGGGCGTCCTGCCACGCCTCATCGATCTCCGATTGGGTTTCAGCGCGCATCCTGGCCAATTTGGCGTCGAGCTGTTTCTTGGTTTCCTCATACTCGGCTTCTAGGGCGTTTCGCTTGGCGGCCATGTCCGCCAACAGCTCTTTGTGCTTTCGCTGCTCGGCCTCGGCTTCGGCCTTGGTCGCCGCGATCAGCGCCTCTGCCTCGGCCCGCGCCTCGGCCTGCATGTCGGAAATCTCGTCGACCGCACGCCGCAGCATCTTCGCCATCCGGTGTTGCATCGCGTGGGGCGAGGGTGAGGTGTCCCTTAGGGCAGCGACCTCCTTCCGCAGCGCGGCTGCTTCATCGTCGCGTTCCTTCAGCCGGGCCCTTAGGCTCTCGACGTCGTTGAGCAGGAACTGCTGCTTGGTGGTCAACGCCTCGATGTAGGTATCAACCGCGGCCGGATCGTAGCCCCTGAACATGCGAGAGAACGTCTTTGCGGGTTCGATTATCACTGCAATTTCCCCTTCTGGAAACGCCTGGTAGACCTCGTGAGGCCGACCCAGAGTCGAGTATTTCACGGTCATGCGACGATCCGACCACGTGACCGATGCTCGCGCAGAGCAGTCAAAAAGTGCCCAGAACAGAAAGTCGGGTACCGAGATAACGCACAATAGGCGGCCATGTCTGGGTGCGTGCGTTCAGTCCAGCGGGACCCGGTACCGGGCGTCGATGTCCTCTACCTTCTGGACCCGGCGGCCATACTTCTGGCCGCCCTCGGTTGCCCCCAGCCAGTCCGTGGACATCCACACACGCACGATCTCAAGCGCGATTGCCGAGCCGATGATCTTGCCGCCGATGCACAAAACGTTGGAGTCCGAGTGCGAGCGCGCGAGCTCGGCGCAGAACGGGTCCTGACACACCGCGGCGAACACGCCCGCGACCTTGTTCGCGATCATGGCGCTGCCATAGCCCACGCCGTCGACAAAGATCCCGCGGTCCACCTCGCGCCGGGCGACTGCCAACGCGGCGGGCAGGACGTAGTCGGGCAGGTCGGCCGGGTCATCGGTGTCGGTGCCGAAGTCGAGGACCTCGTGCCCGCCGGCCTTCAGGAGGGCTTTGATCTCTTCCTTCAGGGCACGGCCGGCGTGGTCGCTCGCCATCGCGATGCGCATGTGTGTGGCCCTTCTTCGTGCGCGATGGTGTCCCGCCTGCTGGAGACTTCGGCGAGGCGAGCCGGCGCCTTCTCGACGAATGCCCGCTTACCCTTATATCTTTCACCATCCCGCGGACGGATATGTGGACTCCGCGAGACTCAGCGTCGTGCTCTCGATCGCCGGCCAGCGGCGACACGCATTGGGGGTTGCTCGTACATAGGAGTCGCCGCGAATCGACGATGGGGCGTATTTCCGTCGGATCATGACGACATCGCTGCGACACCATCTCATCCGGGTGAATGACGCCATCGGGGTGTTGCAACGTTCCTAGACGGTGCCGAGTGAGCTGGTCCGACTCATCGGCAGTTTCGAGTCGACGCTGGGCGCGCGGCGACACCGCTGCAGCTCGAGGTCGGCGGCGTGATGGCTAAAACGGGTTGCCCGTTCCGCGCCGCCGTTGAATCCACACCGAAACGTCTGGTGTGGCAGCGGGCTTCAGTGGCCGAATTGGCCTGGTGCAGTGCGTGATTCAGCGGCGGAGCATTCGTCGCCCCTTGACCGCCCACATGATCCCCGCCGTCCGGCTTCGCGTAACGCTCGACTTCACGCGGATCGCTCCGCTCATCCGCACGCTGCGGTACCTTCCTGGACGAGACGGGTCGGTGGACCGGGCGAGATCCGTGGATTCTCGACGAGGGAGAAAGCCGCAATGGCAAAGCGAGCTGCACCGATTAGTTCGCGCTCGGGCGACGTCGAGGTCTACATCGCGCAGGCGAGGGCATCGATCGCCGCCGAGCTGGCACCGACGGCGGCAGCGGTTTCGCCCTTCACGATCGAGGTGCGATTCCTCGGGGGTCTGAGTCCGAAGCAGAAGAAGGCGTTCAAGAGCGCGGCCGACCGCTGGAGCCGGGTCATCGTCGGCGACTTGCCCAGCGTCAATGTCGACCACGAAATCATCGACGACGTCGTCATCCTGGCGCAAGGCTCGGCGATCGACGGCGTCGGCGGGATCCTGGGTCAGGCAGGGCCGACGCACCTGCGGCCGCAGGGTGCCGGCGTCGCCGCGTTCCTCCCCGCCAAGGGCAAGATGACTTTCGATACGGCGGACCTGAAGCAGATGGAGCAGGACGGCACGCTCAACGACGTGATCACCCACGAGATGGGGCACGTGCTGGGGATCGGGACCGTCTGGACGTCCAAATCATTGCTCAAGGAGGCGGGCACGACGAACCCAACGTTTCGGGGCCAGGCGGCGATGAAGGAATTCGGCCTCCTGAAGGGGCCGACAGTCAAGCCGACCCCGGTCCCGGTCGAGAACACCGGCGGCCCGGGCACCGCCGACTCGCACTGGCGCGAGACCGTCTTTCGCAACGAGATGATGACAGGATTCGTCGGGGTCTCAGGCAACCCGCTCAGCCGCGTGACGGTTGCCAGTCTCCAGGACCTGGGCTACGTCGTGGACCTCAGGGCTGCGGAGCCGTACACCTTGCCCAACCTGCTGGTCCTGGCCGAGGAAGGGCTATTGGCGGCACCGGTGGCGAGCGCCGCGCGGGGCATCGTGCTCCCGAACGTCCCTATCCTGCTGCCCGACACCAGCCTCCAATGAAGTCCGTCGGGTGCAGATTTACGAGCCGGAGCGAATGTCCAGTGACCAATTGAAAAGGAATTTCGGGGCGGGAATCGCCATCGGTAATCTGACGTCGGGGGAAGCATTTTGGGTTCTGCCCACCCGCGACAGAGAGATCACGAATATGGAAGGTTTCCTGAGGCCGGAGGCAACCGTCCTGTCCGAGGGCGCCTTGGTGCCGGAACGCAACCTCATCCGCCCCGCCCCGAATCAGTTCACCCACGCAGTGACCCGATCGCAGCCGTACTATTACGGCGACCTGCAGCCCGGGACACTCCCCGACGGGCACTTCGCGGCCGGGACAAAGGTCGTCCTCCTCGTCGACGACGGCGGTCCCAGTTGCCGCGTGGCCAATCGGCAGGGCCTCTACGTCGCGATCGAGTGCGCAGTATTGAAGCGGCTGTAGGGGCATGGTGCCGAACAACTGGGGCGGGCTGCGTTGCGCCGGGACACTGATTGTCCAAGCGGATAATAACAACGACCGTCGATCCCTCTCCGACCTCGCCGTTAGGCTGAGCGGATCCCCATTGTCTGTAGCAGGAGCCGCACTCCGCACGGCCTTCATCGAGTAGGAAGCGTTGAGGTCGAGACGTCCGGCAGGGCGGGAGCGCCAAGCCCGGCTATCCGGTGTTTGCCTGTAGACCCGCCGCCTCGATGCCTGCGATGGCGCAGATTTCGTCATTATCTGAGCTGTCTCCGCTGACACCGATGGCGCCGAGCAGAACGCCGTTGTCTTGGATGAGTACGCCGCCTGGCACCGGCACCATGCGGCCCTGCGCCAGCGTATTCACTGCGCCAACGAATGGATCGTACGGTGTTGCGTGATTCCTCGGTCTCACCGGGTTTGACGGTGAAGACCTCGCAGAGCGCCTTGATAAGCGAATGGCTCTCATAGAAACATGTTCGTGAGGTGCTGACTGGATTCCGATCGGGTAGTGAATATTTGGCACTCCCGCAGGTCCCGTGGCAGTGCACGGCCGAGGCCCGAGGTTTCGGCGAGGACGCCAACCTGCCCGTTCTGGCCAAACTGATGCTCGCTGAGCGGTTCATACCTCGGCTGTTTCGACCACATTGCCGCAGCCCGCCGCGGTGGCACCCGTACGCGGACGAGACCATCGCTCATGCTCGGCTCCCGTTTCTGGGGGATGCTCGTCGGGCGTAGACGCGCTGCGAGATCGACCGCAAGGTGGTGACTCCACACCAGATGCAAAATCGCAGACCGCACAACCGGTTCCGGCCAACCGAGGTGACGGGTGCAGACGTCACTCAGCGTTCGACCTGATAGGTCGTCGCTACGCAGCTCGTCCAAAAGAGCAGGGCTGAAACACTTTTGGTTTCGAAACCGGCAAGGAAAACACAGGCTTCCGAGTTCCGTCTCTGGCGGTTCACTCCACACTTCGTAGCGCCAGCCGCGCTACTCGACCAGTCGCCTGCGTCCAAGAGGGTGAAACCGATCTCTGGGCTGGCCGGCGCGCGCGGGGCTTGACGTCGACGACGATTGGCCCGTCATCAGACGTGAGCATGTAGTCAGGGACATGCTTGCATTCCCGATGCTCGACTGTTTCGGAGAAGGAACGGCTGCGCAGCGATCCGGCACACTTGAACATCGAAGTCAGCGAAAAGGAGTCGCGTGAGCTCGAGGCGAGACTCATAAATGACATGACCGTGCTCGGTCGATGACAAGTAGGTCCATGGCCCGTCGTGGCTGTAGGCCTTGCCGGAGGCGTAGATGATGCCGGGGCGGCGCGCGGTCAGTTCGTCGGGCGACATACCCAGGTCCGCGATCTTGCGGCCGCGGTAGTTTTCGATGAACACGTCGGCGTGGGCGGCCAGTTCGTAGGCCCGTCGGAGTCCTTGGGGCTGAGCGAGGTCCAGCCACGCCGAGGAGGTGAACCCGGCGCAGGGGTCCTGCATGAGGCCCTCGTTCTCGAACTCCTGGGGGTGGGCGATCTGCAGCACCTCGGCGCCGTGCTCGGCCAGCGTGCGGGCCATGACGTTACCGGCGATTACGTGCGTGGCGGCCAGCACCCGCAGCCCCGAGAGCGGGCGCGCCGCCGGCGTGAACGGCTCGGGGTCACTGTCGCCGATCTTGATGATTTCCACCAACGGCTTGTCGGCCAGATACTTGCCCTGAGGGTGGGCTGCCCACTCTTCGGCCGTGCGGATGATCGCGGAGACGACGCCTGCTTCGGCGGCCGCCTTGTCGAGTTCCTCGCTATCCCACTGGGATACGGCCTTGGCGATGCTGTTCTTATCCGGCGCGCACCCCAAGAAACTGGCCATGCTGCTGAACAGGCGCGGGTAGCCCCCCGTCGGCAAGAAGAACCGGCCGTCCCTGGTCCGGTACAGGTCGAACCCCATCGGGTTGACGATGCCGAAACCACCCCCTGGCAGAGAACGGACCCAGTAGGGCAGCTGATAGGGGTAGCCGTTGATCGTCGGCATGGATTTGTACATCGGGTTGATCCCGTGGATGGCCTTGCGCAGGTCAAGGGTCAGGTCCTGACCGCGGCCGGTGCGCTGGCGCCAGATATCGGCTATCCCCGCCGCCCCGGCCATGAGCGGGATGGCGATGCACGTCCCGAGCCGATGCACGCTCGGGAAGATCGGATCTTCGCCGACAAAGGTGATTTTGCCGCCGGTGTCTTCGGGAGACAGTCCGAGCTCGTGCATCACGGAGCGGAACTCCGCGTTGATGTCGAAGCCTGTAGAAACCTTGGGCGTGTCCGATGCTGTGCTGGTCATGATGATGGTTCCCCTTTGTGGTAGCTGGACCGCAGAACGTGTCACTGCTGTGGTGATATCGATCGTGGGGAGCCGGCGCCGGGGTCGGGTAAACCCGTTGAGGCTGGTAGCGGCAGGGCGTTGTTTAGGCTTGGTGACGTGGGCAAGGCCAACCGCCTGGGCGATTACCTGCTTGGGCGAATTTGCTTCAG
Organism: uncultured Actinomycetota bacterium; assembly: GCA_963715885.1. Classification (GTDB taxonomy): domain Bacteria; phylum Actinomycetota; class Actinomycetes; order Mycobacteriales; family Mycobacteriaceae; genus Mycobacterium. Next base: position 163,846 of record CAVQSK010000030.1, on the reverse strand, counting down.
GGTCGGTAGCGGGGGAGCAGGAGCACCGAGGACATTGCCCCGTCAACAGTCAGTGTCGTTCCCGAGATGTAGGACGCCTCGCGAGATACGAGAAAGGAGATAACGGCGCAACCTCATCGGTCTCCCCGAGCCTAAAAATGGGAGCCTGACGCTCTAGGTGTTTGCGAGCAGCTTCGGGATTGACGGCCGCCCTAAAGGACGTCTGCAGCTCCGGGGCCACGGCGACCGCTCGAATGCCCTGGGCCCCATAGGAAACGGCAATGTTCCGAATCAGAGCTTCTATGGGGGTCGCGCGACTCCTGGCCAGAGTCAGCCGGTGGCTGCAGAAGTTACAGCTCGGGCCGGTCGGTGGCGGTTTGTTCCCTGTAGGTCGGCAACACCGAGGTCGTGGCGCAAATGATCGCCTCCAGCATGACCGTCGATGTCTACCGAATCGAAGCCGCAGAACCGTACCCGGCGAGTTACCAGGCGACCGTCAAACGCAACGAAGAAGAACAGCTCGTCGACGAACTGATCGCCGTAAACGATCGCGACGGCTGGCGCCGAGAACGCCCGCATGCTCACCGATCCTCGCCATTAGCCACCCCTTGCCCCACGTTCTCGTGATGACGCTTACAGCACAGCCGCTCGGGTGATGACTTCAACGTTTGCTGAGGGCTGCTCTACACGCGAAATTGCGTTAAATGGAGTGGATCAATAGAGAGGAAGAGCAAAGAATATGACATGGGCCATTCGTTGGGAACGTTTCCGGCAGGGTTTCGCTGAAGTTGCTGAGGTTGTCCGAATCGGTAGGGCGCTGGAGAACGGGTCCATCACCACCGACGAGGCAGCTGCGGCGATCAGCCGGATCGGCAGTTCCGTGCATCAGCGCCGCACCGCCGATCGCCATGCCGATGCCAAACACTTGGCGTCTACGCGCGGCCAGTTGGCGCGGACGTAGGGGAAAACCTCATCCACGCCGCGTCAACTAGCCACGGTTAGGCTCTACGGTCGGTACGACGGCTGAGGGTCTGCGACCGAGCCGGACGGGTTGTTCGACGAGCGCTGTCGAGGCGGAGGAGTAAGAGCCGCACGTGGATGAATCGAAACGCCAAATTGCTTGCCGCTTTAGGAGTTTCGCCAGACCAGCGCGGCTCTAACGGTATTGACGGTCAGCCAGCCGGTACTGCTCTGCCGACCGGCTCACGTGAGTCTCCGCTCTACGACCGTAGCGATGGGGAATGAGCTGGAGCTGGTCGAGCGAGAGCCACCTGATCCAACCTGGCCGCGTAGCGATCGGAAGGGCCAGCGCGCGGGCGACAACACCTCACATGTCGCGGATCGCGGCGGCGACCTCCCGTGGCGGCCCGGACTACCCTCGCGGCTTGATGTTCTGGTTGAGGCGGAACAGGTTGGTCGGGTCGTATGTGGTTTTGAGCGCGACAAGGCGTTCGTAGTTGGCGGCGCCGTAGCTGGTGCGTACCAGCTCCTCGCCCTCCTCGCCGAGGCCTACGAAGTTGAGGTAGGCGCGGCCGTTCGAGTGGTGCTTCATGTCGGCCCAGAAGGCGCGCGCCCAGTCGAGGTTTTTCTGGTCGTCGGCCGGATCCTCCCAGACCGTATCGATGCTCAGCATCCAGCCCATGTCGCGATCGCCGAAGGCGGTGGCGTCACCGGCCACGCGGCTGGTCGCGCCGCCCATGTACCAGACCGAGCACAGCGTCCGGTCGGACGGGCGGTCGGCCGCGCGCGGCGCGATCTCGTCTATCATCGCGTCGTCCAAGCCGTTGAGATAAACCGACTTGAAGTAGGCGCGGTGTTCTCCCTTGGGGAACAGCCCGTCGAACAGCTGCTGCACCTCGCAGTAGGACATCTGGCCCGAGAAGTCGAGCAGGGGGTCGGCCAGGACCCGCAACGGCTGAACCGCCGCCTCGCCCTCCTCCGCCGGCCCGGCCCAGACGCCCGCCAGGGTCATCACCTTCGCGCCCCAAGTGTCGTTCGGGTACTCAGGATCCGCCGGAATGGTCGAGAACTCGACCAGGGTGCCGCCGATCTCGTCCGGCGCGCTTGCCATGAAGTCGCGCCAGCCGCGCATCACCGCCGGCGCGTCCTCGGCCCGGTAGATCGGCGCGAGGAACATCACCGTCGGCCCGATCGGATGCACCTGGAACTCGAAGGAGGTGATGACGCCGAGGTTTCCGCCGCCGCCGCGCACACCCCAGAAGAGCTCGCTCTTCTCGTCCTCGCTGGCGGTGCGCAGGACGCCGTCGGCCGTCACGATGTCGATCGAGACCAGATTGTCGAGGCTGAGACCGTACTTGCCGCGAAGCCAGCCGAGGCCGCCGGCAAGAGTCAGGCCGCCGACGCCGGTCGCCGAAACCACGCCGCCGGGCGTTGCCAGTCCATGGATCTGGGCCTCGCGGTCAAAGTCGCCCCACGTGGCGCCACCCTGGACCCGGGCGCGCCGCGTCTTGGGATCGACGTGGACCGCGTTCATGGCCGACAGATCGATAAGAATGCCGCCGTCGCACGATCCGCTGCCCGAGGAGTTGTGGCCGCCGCAGCGCACTGCCGTCAGCAGTCCGTTCTCGCGGGCGAAATTGACTGCGTCGATGACGTCGGCGGTGCCGCGGCATCGCGCGATGAGCGCCGGTTTCTTGTCGAACATGCCGTTCCAGATCTGCCGCACACCGTCGTAATCCGCGTCGCCCGGTTGCAGAAGTTCACCACGCAGACTTGAGCCTAGGACCGCAATTGGCCCCCCGATGTCCGACTTCGGGGATACCGGAGCTGTGTGTGCCTCCGCCATGTCATGCTTCCCATCTTGACGCCGCGGCCGGTGTGGCCGGCCTTGGCGTCGCCGACTTCATCGAGCATCAAGAATAGGCCTAGGTTCGACGCCCACGACCGGGGATCGGTCAATGGTCGCATCCGGCTAGAGCGTCTGCGACCTCGGCTTCGGGGTTGGACAACGTGCGCCCCAGCCTTCGCGTTCGGCTTCGGCGATGCGGGCGGTCAGGTTGTCGCGGATTTCGGCAATACGTTGGCGTTGAGCGGGATCCGGCCAGTGCATGCTGCAACGTACGCAACTGTGCTCGTGACACATGGTGTGCCGACCGCGCGCCCGCAGATTCCGGTGGAGACCTTGAAGCGCGGCTAACCGAGTCTGCAAACCCGGCCTCCCGCTGACGACGCGCCTGGCTCAGTCCGGGGGTGTCCAGGCCACCAGCAGGCGCTTGATGCCGTGGATGAAATACGACAGCAGGCGCGCCGGTTCCTCGGTGACTTCGATGTCCGGTATCCGGCGGTGCAGTTCATCGAACGCCACCGCGATCTCGCGACGGGCCAAGTTCGCACCGAGGCAGAAGTGCGCGCCGCCACCGCCGAACCCGACATGGGGGTTGGGGTCACGCGCGATGTCGAACATCCACGGGTTGGCGAATTGCGCTTCGTCGCGGTTGGCGGAGCAGTACCACATCGTCACCTTGTCGCCGGCGGCCATCGTGGTGCCGTTCAGCTCGGTGTCCTTGGTGAGCGTGCGGCGCATGTAGGTCACCGGCGACGCCCAGCGCACGATCTCCTCGACGGCCGAGTGGGCCAGATCGTCGTAGTCGGCCCACCATTTCGTGCGCTCGTCGGGATAGCGGGTGAACGCGAGCACGCCGTGGCTGATCGCGTTGCGAGTGGTTTCATTGCCGGCGATCGCCAGCAGCATGAAAAACGACGCGATCTCGCTCGAGGTCAGCCGTTCGCCGTCGACCTCGGCCTGTACCAGCGCGGTCGTCAGGTCGTCCTGCGGGGCGGCCCGTCGGTTGTCGGCCAGTGTCATCGCATACGCGCCGAAATCCATTGATACCTTGGCGTATTCGGCGTGATCGGTCGCGAAGTCGGGATCGCCGAGTCCAAGAATCACGTTCGTCCAGTGGAAGACGCTCTGATGGTCCTGCTCGGGGATGCCGATCATGTCGCAGATCACCTGCAAGGGCAGCGGCCCGGCGAGCTCGGCGACCAGCTCACCCTTCCCGTCGGGGTGCTGCGCGATCATCGAATCGACGAGTCGACGGGCCCGTTCGCGTACCGAGGCTTCGGTGCGGGCCACCACTTTGGGGGTGAAAGCCCTGCTGACGATGTTGCGCAGTCGCAGATGCCGTGGGTCGTCGAGCACGATCATCGACCCGAAGAACTCGGCAAGCTCTGGATTTTGGTCGGGGATCGTGATGGATGGGCTTGAGCGGAAGAGGTGCGGGTGACGGCTGACGTGCCACACATCGTCGTATCTGGTCAGCGCCCAGTGTCCCGTGCCGGACACCAGCCCCTCTTGTGTGAGCTCCTGGTGGAACGCGATGGGTGCCTCACGGCGCAGCGTGGCGAACGCGCCGTCGCGGTAATCGTCGTCGTGCGCCCAGAAGTCCCACGAGGCAAGGTCAATTTCGTCCAGCGGCACGAATGGCGGTGCCGCACCGTTTACCGGAGTCGCAATGCCCACGTCGACCGTCCCGCGTCGTTACGCCGCGGTCTGGTAGCCAAACCAGCTCGCTCGGCACCTATGGTGGGCCGCTGACTAGAACCCAAGATGCGCTGCTCGATGAGGTCGGCGCCGCGGGCGACGCCACCGGTGGCCGCGAAACCCGTGGCCACCCTTCTCGCGCCCTCGGTCATCGTCATCGCTTCTCGCACCTTGCAACACAGTCGCGCGGGGGTCAGCTTCTTGGCCGGCAGGCGGGTGCCACAGCGGGCCACCTCGACCCGCCGCGCGACCTCAAACTGGTCGCGCCCGAATGGCACCACGCACACCGGCACGCCACGATCGAGGGCCTTTTGGGTCGCGCCCATCCCGCCGTGCGTCACCGCACATATTGCGCGGTCCAGCACCATGCCGTGCGACACGAACCCGCACACCGTCGCGTTGGCCGGCGCCGCGACCTTCTCGGGCAGGCCGGCCAGAAGTGTCACGACCACATGCACCGGCTCATCGGCCAGCGCGGTGATCGCTGTCAGCGCAAGCTTTGCGTCGGCCTGTCGTTCCGATGACGTGGTGACCAGCACGATCGGCCGGTCGATCGCGGCCAGCCAGCTCGGGACCGTCTGCGGCTCGTCGTCAAGCACGCATGGGCCGATCATCTGAACCGCATCGCCCCAATCGGTATGGGGATACTCGAACGGTTTGCCGCTGGCCACCAGCATCAGCGGCGACCGCCGCGCAAATTCGTCCGCCGATGCGACCGGTGGTGCGCCAATATCCGCGCGAATCTTGTTGAGCGGGGGCAGCATTCCCTTTTCGAGCATGCCCATCACCAGCGGTCGCAGCGCGGCGTCGCGTATCCGGCCCCGCACGCCGGGCATGGGTTTCAGACCCGGGCCGAAGGGCGGCACGCCACGCGATTTCAGCAGCGGGGTGTATGGCGTGAAACACAGCCATGGGTTGTCGCCGGCATCGGCGGCCGAGAGCGCGCCCCAACAATTGACGTCGACGATCACAGCGTCGGGGCGTACCCGGGCAACGGCGTCGGTGAAATCGCTGACCTCGTGCACCGCGCGCCGGCAGAACACCTCGATCGCCATCTTCAGCGCAGCACGAATGTTGGGCGCTTTCCAGTCATCATGGACAATCGCCTCGATCCGGGGATCGATCGCGTCGGTCACGAATCCGAGCCGTTGCCCCGTTTCCACGCCGGTGGACAGCGTGCGCAGATGGATTTTGTTGCCGCGGCGCGACAGCTCTGTCAATAGCGCACTGATCGGGAAAAGATGACCCAATGCCGGCGACGTATAGGCCAATATCGTTGCCATCGTTTCACACTTCCTTGATGAGGGGTTCGAGCATCTCGCGCAGCGCAGCCTGGGTATGTTGGCGCGATAAACCGGAGCGGATGCGCAACACTTCCCAGGTCCGCACGTCGCAGATCGCGATCAGCTGGGCGCGTCGGCGCTCCTTGTCGGCGCCGGTCAGCGGCTCCAGGGTGGCCGCGAAAACCGTTTCGCACCAACGCCGGTGGTAGCGACGGCCGAAAGCCAGTGCCGGCTGGATGGCGGGAGTAGTCAACTCCTCGGCGAGCATCTTCAGCACCAGCTGGGCGTGTGTCTCGTAGTGCTCGACGAGGGTCGCCAATAGGTCATCGAGGTCATTGGAGCTGGCCTGGCCGCGCTGACTGAGGATTTCTGTGCCAAGCCGTGAAAGCGCCTCGGCGAACAGCCCGTCTTTGTCACCGAAACGGCGCAAGATCGTCTGCACCGTCACGCCGGAGTGCTCGGCGATGTCGGCCAGCGTGATCTCGGCGATGACGTTCTCAGCGAAAAGATGCTTGGTGGCGTCGAGGATCTTCTCCGCGGTCTCCGCTGCAGCGGCTGCCCGTGTCGTCATCCGGTACGGCCTCGTGGCCGCATTCATGTTAATGATATTAACATGAAATTGGAGAATCGCAGACCCCGAAATCAACGACGCCGCTGCCCACCTAGGGCGCCACGAAAAGTCAGTCGGCGAACCGGGACGGCTCGTGGCGCCCGAGCGCTGCTTCGAAAGCTCCCAACCCGGCCGTCGGCGCCGGCCTGCAGGTCATGCGCCGTTGATGGAGCCCGACGTGAGCGAGTGGGCCGGGCCGAAGGGCAAGCACAACATGGCGCGGACCGCGGTGCGGCACGGCCGTGAGCGTGGGTCGGTGACCCTGGGCGCGCGGCGGGTGCCGGTGAGCCGGCCGCGGGTGCAGCTTGGGTGCTGCCACGACACACGCCAGGGGGCCTTCGCCCCGTTGGGGTGCAGCGGGGTGATGACGGCAGCTTCGGCGACCGCGGGATGGGTCAGGATCGCATTCTCCCGCTCGACCGAGGAGATCCATTCGCCGCCGCATTGATGAGGTGTTTGGTGTTATCGGGTGACGGGTTCGGATTCGCGGAGTAGTCCGAGTTCGGATCGCCGCGGCATGCCTTCCCAGTCGCCGTGGGCAGGCAGGCGAAGGCGCCTGCTGTCACCGCGACGCTCCTCGAAAAGGAGACAAGCGCAATCGAAACAGCGCCATGTATAAGAATTCGTCCGCCCGTGTCGCTAACGGTGAATCGAACACCACGCGAGGTTTGCGAGGCATGCGGCACGACAATCACGCAGCACGTTCAGCAGTCGCGGTACAAATCAGGCATCGTGCCTTGCAAATCCGCCTTCTCGCCGATGGCGACGATCATGTGCGCCTCGAGGGAAATGCCCCACCTTCGAATTTGACTCCATCAGCGTTCGCCTCCGCCATGAGTTCGTTCCGACCCGCGAGCAGGTACGTCCGTCTACGTCAACCGTGGACGCCGCAAAGGGCTCCGTATCCAGGTCAAACCCGACCAACCTGGACTGTTCGACACACCCTGATTGAAGGAGAGCGAAATGTTAACCAGCCTCGATAGGGCGGCCGTGCTACCCATGTCGCCCACGTTCGTGCCGGTTATGGCCCACGTCCAAGCGATCGGAGTGCTACGGGCCGACACCGATGGATCACGGGGCCAGCAGCTGGCGTAGCCAGAGTCAGTACGGGTCATGAGGCCGAGGCCTGTAGCGGACTGAGGGTCTCGGTGACCAGGGTTCGGATGGAGCTGGGTGAGTACGCTCCGAGATGCAGGAGTATCCGGTAGTGGATCGGGCCGTACAGGCGCTCGACGAGTAGCGGCAGGTCGGTGTCGACTGGCAGCTGATGTTGCTCTTGTGCGCTGCGCAGTCGTGCAAGCGTGAGCTCATTGCGAGGCCGAATGAATCGGTCGGCCAGGGCGTGAGCGAGTCGCTCGTCGTGTTGTGATTCGGCGATAAGTCCGGCGTAGGTGGCGCCGTGGGGGCCGGTCATGAACTCGTTGATGGTCTCCAACTGAGCCCCGAGATCGGCGATGATGTCGCCGGTGTCAGGAACGGTCATGGCCTCTCCGCGCCACTCATGCAGTGCCTCCAACACGACCGCCCCCTTGGCGGGCCACCATCGGTAGATCGTCTTCTTGCTCACTCCCGCACGCGCTGCGATCGCCTCTACGGTCACGTTGCCGTAGCCCTGTTCGGCACAGAGACTCAGTGCCGCGTCCAAGATCGCCCGATGACTCTTCTGGCTTCGTCGAAGCGCGTTAGGTGCCGCCATGTCCGCAGAGAATACCGGGAACGACACGTGTCGTTTGACTTCAACCCTTGACCCGCCTAACGTTTAGCAACACGATACGTAGCGTGTCGTTGGCGCTCCGTGTTCGTGAACAGTTCCCCCATCCGCCGAGGAAGGACCATGTGATGTCCACCACGTACGTCGTCGTCACAGTGCTGTGGGCGGCATGGGTGGGCTTGTCGGCCGGCTCCGTCCTGTTCCGCACGGAGTGGGTCGTGCAAGCGTTGACGACATACGGCGTACCCCGCTCGTGGTGGCCCTGGCTCGGTACGGCCAAGGCCGCCGCAGCTGTCGGCCTGTTGGTTGGCCTCTTCATGCCCCTGATCGGTGCTATCGCCACGTGCGGAATCGTGTTGTATTCGATCGGAGCTGTTGCCATTGTGATGCGGGCTCGCATGTACTCGCACGCTGTGCTGCTGCTTTTGTAGGGCCCATTCGCTGCGGCGAGCGTGCCCGGACGGGCAGAGGTCGAGGCCGAGTACCACCGTCGACACAACCTGGTCCCCGAGCAGCCGCTTGAGGCCCACCAAACCGTCTAGCAAACCCAGGGCGATTCATCTGAGGAGGACCACATGAGCAGGGTCACCTGCAACCTTTCCATCTCGGCCGACGGTTACTCGGCTGGGCACAACCAGACCGAGAAGCGCCCGTTCGGCGACGACGGTGGCGACGGCTGGGGCGACAAGCTGCACGCCTGGATGTTCGACAATCCCGAGGAAAACCGGACCGAGTTCGACCAGATGACGGATGCACGGGCATACGTCATGGGGCGGAACATGTTTGGCCCAGTGCGTGGCGAGTGGGATCGGCAGTGGAAGGGCTGGTGGGGTGACGATCCGCCGTTTCACGCCCCGGTTTTCGTGCTCACCCACCACCCGCGCGACCCGCAGCCGATGGACGGCGGCACCACGTACCACTTCGTCACCGACGGAATCGAGTCGGCACTGGCCCAGGCGCGCGAGGCGGCCGGGGACGGCGCGGTCTCGATTCAAGGCGGCGCGAGCACCATCAACCAGTATCTCGCCGCCGGCCTGATCGACGATCTGCGGCTGCACATCGTGCCGCTCACGCTCGGCGCCGGCACCCGGCTCTTCGACCGTGTCCCGCCCCTGAATCTCGAGCAGGTGGATTCGCGGGCAGCGAGCTCGGTCACACACGTGACCTATCGCGTGCGATCTGAACCGAAGGGCGGTGTTGCACACGAGTGACACCGTGCTGCCAACAGACCAGGCGGCAGGCGCGACCGTCCGGGGCGGGCCACTGGAACGCTGACATCCCACGGTTGTGACCCATGAGATCGGCTAACCGTCGGCCCAGGCCGGCGTGCCCGTGCTGAGCTTCGTGTGTGCGCGGATGCATAGGCACCCGGTAGTTGCGGCTGCCCCGGAACCGGCGCTCAGATCGCTCAAATCAGCGCTGAGGCAAGCACACCTCCTCGGTGACCCCGATTAGCAGGAAGCCGAGCCGGTGCCGGTGGCCCAGCACGAGGGCGCTGATGAAGGCCGAAGGATCTCGAGCCCGGCCGCTTGAGCCGCCAGGTGACCGCCGAGCCCGGGGAACTGACATGTGTCGGGTTGCAGCGCCGCGAGTAGGCTGTGGCTCACGACGTAATCAGAACATCGGAATTCGCCACACTGGGCGAAGCACAGCACAATTCGGGTTCGTTCGATGTGGCGCACGATCGAATGGGATCAGTGCTATGGCCATCGACTTCACCCTGACCGAAAAGCAACAAGAAATCCAGGAATCTGCTCGTGAGTTCGCGCGGAACCACCTCGCGCCGATCACCGACCGGGTCGATGCGGAACCCGATCCGCTGAAGGCGTTTCAGCTCATGAAGGACGCGTATGCGGAGGCGTGTAAACGTGGGTTCGCCTTTTCCATGCTGCCTGCGGAATATGGTGGCGGCGGGCTCTCGAACGTCGATTTCGTGCTCGCCGCCGAGGAGATCCAGGCCGTAGACCCTGGATTCGGCACCACCCTGCTGGTGAACGGACTCGGGCTGATGCCGGTCTGGTATTACGGAACCGAGGAACAGAAGAAGAGATTCATCGGCGCCGCCACGGCCGACCAGAGCGGTGAATTCATCGTCGGCTACGCGGCAAGCGAGCCGCCGGGGACACCGGGTGGCACCGCGAACTTCGACGCACCCGCGATCGACGGAGCCGGGATGCAGGTGACCGCGCGACTCGACGGCGACGAGTACGTCATCAACGGCCGCAAGTACTGGCCATGCAACGTCGGCGGCTGGGACAACAACGGCGCCAACCTGAACCTGGTGGTCGTGCGCACCGACCCGGAGGCCGGCGGGACGGCAGGGCTGTCCGCGATCATGATCGAGCGTGGCACTCCGGGCATCACGTACAACTCGATCAGCACCTCGGCCCAGCGGAGCGCACCGAACTGCGAGATCATCTTCGACAACGCCCGAGTGCCGGCGAGAAACCTGATCGAGGGGACGAAAGGAAACGGAGACCTCTTGATCAACCGCAACTTCGCCTGGTCCGGCCCGGTTGCGGGGATCGGGGCGGTAGCGGTGACGCGGGCCGCCTACGAGGATGCCCTGCACTGGGCCAAGACCTACACCGCGGGCGGGCCGAAACCGATCATCAACTACCAGTACCCCGGGTATGTCCTGGGCGATGTCGCGGCGAAGATCGAGGCCGCGAGGTACTTCTGCTGGAAGTCGGCGCATTACCTAGACCAGCATGGCTACCACGGCGAGATGCTCGGGGCCATGTGCAAAATCCACTGCACGGAGATGTTGTTCGACTGTGTCTATAAGTGCATGCAGGTCGTCGGGGTCAATGCGGTCGACAAGAAGAACAGGTTCGACCGGTACCTGCGCGAGGCGGCGCTCCTGCCACTCTACGACGCCGGAAACTTCGGCATGCAGCGCCGCAGGGTCCACGGCGTCATGGTCGACGACACCTTCAACCCGCGGGCCTTCATGGACGACGAGCCGGTCGATTTCACCAAGGGTATGGAGGGCATCGACACGATCCCGGGCCCGAAGACGGACGGCCAGCAGACCACTTCGCAGGCGGATAAGTCGAGCTTCGCCCGGCACTAGCGGAAGACGTCAAGCGGCACCCACCGGGCGGCCACGACGGCGGCGGCACGGCTCCGTACCAAGGTGATCACATATGCATCTCTAAGTGGGCGAGCGTCTGGCCACCACTGAAGACGGACACAATCATGGCAATGGTTCGGGCCAAGCCGGTGAGGGGCGTCGGTACTGGCTCCACAGGAGGCAAGTAAGGCATGACGACTGACTGGGTTCCCGCCCAGCTCTCTCTCGACATGGAGGGCCGCCGCATCTTCGATACCGCCCTCGGCATATTGATCGGCCTTCGCCGGTGCTCTTCGGACGCAGCGTTTCACGAGCTGCTCGGCGCCGCGCAACGCCACGGATTCCCGGCGTTCCCTATGGCATGGGCGCTCGTCCATCTCGCCGGTGGCGGCGCAGAATCCGCTCAAACATTCAGAGCCGCTCAATCGGCCGCACGTCACGAATGGGGTCAGCTCTTCGCGCCATCCGCCGTGCCGACCGGTTGACCGTCGTGAGAAACCGTCGGTGAGGATTTGAGGTCTTCGCGAAGATCCCCGGACTCGGAACGACGTTCAAGATGCTGACGAAAGTTCTGCCTCTTGGACGCGGCACCGTATCGGTGTCCGGCAACGACATCGTCGTCGAATAACTGGGGCGCCTGCGCGATTCCCCCCTCCTGCAGACCGCGCACGTGGCCACCGTCCCAGGCGACGCGTTCAACGCGCCGAACCACCTGCGCGTCTGCTTCGCCGTCGACGACAACACCCTCGACGAGGCCATCGAACGGCTCACCAACGCCCTCACCCACACGCCCACGAACACGCCCGCAACGCAGCTGACGAAGGGAGGAGACGCGTGAGCAGCGACCGCCGCTGGCAGTGCAACATCGTCCCCCTGCAGATCGACGGGGTCGATCTACAGGTCGCCGCACTCGTCAAGCCCGGCACCGGTACGCCGCTGGTGTTCCTGCACGGGTTCGGCTCAACCAAGGAGGACTACGCCGACGTCGCCTGGCACCCCGACCTCGGTAACCGGCCCGTCCTGGCCTACGACGCCCCCGGCTGCGGTGCCACGACCTGCTCGAACCTCGAGGCCATCTCCGTGCCGTTTCTGGTCAAGGTCGCCGAGGCGATGATCACCCACGTCGGCTACACCCGGTACCATCTCATCGGGCACTCCATGGGCGGACTGACCGGCCTGCTGTTGGCCCACCAGCACCCCGAACAGGTCGCCAGCTTCGTCGACATCGAAGGCAACCTCGCCCCAGAGGACTGCTTCCTGAGCCGGCAGATCATCAGCCACCACCATCAGAACCCCGACGCGTTCCTGACCGAGTTCGCCGGCCGTCTCACCACCTCGCGCTACTACTCCAGCAACCTGTTCGCAGCCAGCCTGCCGTACAAGGTCCGCGCCCGGGCCATCGAGCCGATCTTCACCTCGATGGTCGACCTAAGCGACAACCAGCCCCTGATGGACTGGTTCCTGGCCCTGCCCGTGCCGCGGATGCTCATGCATGGGGAGCAGAACAACACCCTTTCCTACCTGGACCGGCTACAAGAGAACCGCATCGAACTCGCCGAGATCCCCCAAAGCGGTCACTTCCCCATGTATGCCAACGCCCCAGAAATGTGGCGGCGCATCAACACGTTCGTGCGAGCGGAACCAAAACCTGACCGCGTTCGGGACAGCACCTGACACGGACGGCGCTAACGCCGCGCCCATGCCGCACACGGTGCGGCCGACACAGACGACTTCGCCTTTGCCGTACTCGGCTTCTAGCCCCGCACAGCGGGGCTTTGCTCCGCTCGTTTGGCTGGCAAAGAGCACATATTCGGATTGTGCGCTATTCCTTCCGCCGAAGGTGCGCGTGTCGACCTCGACCTATGTATTAGGTCGGGCTGAGGCTGGTTTCGCCTCTCCGGCAGGGCATTTCGATCCGTAGGTTGGCCGGTCTCAGTACAGTTGGCAGGTTCCGCAATGAATTTGGCATCTGACGGATTGACCGTAGATTGTAAGTGAAGTCGGCATCTCTAGATGGTGTTGCCCGGACGACGCGATCGTGCCAACCTGCCCTGCGTCCTTCACGGCGCGTTCTCTGCGTACGCGCAAGGACCTCAGTGTTCCTGGGCGGCCGGCCGCTCACAAACTCCGTTTGAAGGGCATACCCGCTTCGGGTGGTGTCAACCGGGTGTGATGACTGAGATAGGGCGATGCGCCCGCGATAAATCGCGTCGCCCAGCCACCGGGAGATCTTGGGTGGCGGGCCGAGCGCGAGCGTCAGTTTCTTCTGTCGTCGGTGTTGCGGTTCTCAGCCGGGAGATGACCCTGAAAATTGTTCGCCTTCAAAAGAATCTGGGAGCGCAACGCGACGAGTCGATCCAGCACTGCCTCGGCGATGCCATCGAGGACAACTTTCTCTGCCTCCTTTGCGCGGATGAGCCGGCGAAGGTCACCCGCGCGGGTGATGTCCCTGCTGGCGGAAACCTTTTGCAGGCTGATGTAGAGCCTGGCGCGAGATGTCTCTGCATCAAGGCGTAGTTGACCGAAGCGTTCGAGGAAGTACGCGGCCTGCATCAGGTCCGCTTCCCATTTGCGGGAAGTCGACCCGTCCCGCATGAGAACCGCGGCGCCCACCGTCTTCGACGATAGTCCCGCGTTGACTCGGCGGTCAGTTGAAATCCCCACCAGAAGGGATCGGCGGGCGACGCTGGGTTCTCAATGCCCGGGCTCGAAGCGAAATTAGTTCGGGTCCCGAGTGATCCGCTCGTGGACGGTCATCAGCGTCTCGTCGTACACCAAGCGGGACGGGAGTGCTTCTCCGTTGCTGAGTGCGCGGTAGTCAGACACCAGGCCGGCATCCTCGGCGAGGCCGCCGTGGTGGCCGGCAGAACCGATACCTTCCTCGGTGCCCGGTATCGGCGCATCGCCAAACGCCGAGGTAACAAACGCGCCATCGTCGCGGTCGGGCGCTCGATCCTAGTCATCATCTGGCACCTGCTCGCCAGCGACGACGCGAGGTTCACAGATCTCGGAGCCGACCACTTCACCAAACACCTCGACCCGGATGCCAAGAAACGCAACCACATCCGCCAACTGGAAGCCCTCGGCTACACCGTCACCCTTACCCCGGCCGCCTGAACCACCACCAAAGTCAACCCCCGATCAACGCCGACCGGTAACCCCCACGCGCCCGCACCCGAAGGCAGGTCACCATCATTTTCGGATTAGGTCTGGACGATCCCAGTCCAGGTCGTCCAGATTCACCTTGCAATTTCGGCGACAGGATCAGCCGCAGTCTCGCCAACCACGCCGAATACGGAACAGAAATAGGGAAAAGAGTGGCGGCCGAAGATTTCTGGTGCGACAAGGGGTCTTTGGCATCAGTTGCCCGATCGAGAGTGACACGGTAGCCCATGGCTTCGAGTTGGTGGAGTGCCCGAGTCTTGGCTCGTTCGGGGTGGAGGCGGGTGAAGTAATCTGCGCCGGGGTGGTGGTAGAGGGCTCCGGGGTGGCCGATGTGCTAGATGGCCGCCGCGGTGTGCTAGTCGATCAGGTTCAGGTGCACCCGGGCCAGGAACGCGTGGTGCTCGGTGAACCGGCCGGTCAGTGCGTCGGTCAAGGCCGGGATTTCGACCGGAGTCGACGCCGGAACCGGTTTGGGACATCCAGGCGTCGAATTTGGCACGTATTCGGCAGGGGCTGTGGCTCAGGGCCACCACGCGGTGTTGCTGTCCATGACGAGGTCCAGGACGTCGACGACGGTCTCACCGCCCGCGCTCTCCAGGAGGCTGACAGCGAACGGCTTGTCGACGCTGGCCAGGTAGTGATCGAGGTGGTGCCGGCTGCGCCACACGGTGACGATGCGCATCAGGCCGCCCTCGCCCCGAAGCAGTGATGTGTGTCGGCGTTCGGGCATTCCCGCGCGGACCGCCGCACCGAATCTCTCGACAACATCAGCGACCCGTTCGGGCGCGATGTGGGCCGAGACCATGCTCACGACCTCGGGCATCGGGACCCCCTTTCCGGTTGAGCGTTCGCCACGCACTTCCACCGCAGCACTACGCCGTCAACAAGCTGACGCCAAGGGCCAACGGCAGGCTCATCAGCATGGACACCGACACGATGTTCACAGTAAGCCGCACATCCAGGTTCTCCACGGTCGCGAAAGCGACGACGAAGAAGGGAGTGGGCGCCACGCCCAGCAGTAACAGCACCGTCCGGTCGGCCCCGGTCAAGCCGAAAATGAGAACGAAGACGACGGCGACCGCCATGGCCGACGCGAGCCGCCCGGCATAGACCAGTGCGGCTTTGGCCACACCCTTGCCCGGAGGCTCGAACTGAATGCCCACAGCGATGGCCATCAGGATTCCGGTCGGCGCCCCGATGACCGCCAGCGGATCGCCGATCGCCACGGGAACATGGAGGCCGAACGCGCTCACCAGCAGACCGGCTGCGATCGCGTAGAGGGGCGGGCTGGTGGCGAACCTCTTGGCCATCAGCGACGCGCCAGCGTGATGGGGATTGCCACGGGCCGCGACATAAGCCGTCCAGGTGAACATCAGCGTTGTGTTCACCGCATCGAAGGCAGCGATCCGAGCGACCCCGTCGTCGCCGTAGAGGCCCTGCACGAAGGGCAGCATGAAGCCGGTGTTCACGTTCATGCAGCAGCAGATCGCGACGGCTTGCTGCGGCATCAAGAAGGGCCCCTTAGCGGCGAGGAGGCGACCGGTCAGGTAGCCGACCGTGATGATGACCAGGGCAGCCAACGGGAAGATTGCCAGGTCTCGGTCGATCGACACCCGGGACAAAGCGGTGAACGCCAGGGCCGGCAGGAAGACATTGATGATCAGTCGGAACGTGAAGTCCGCGTCACGGCGGTCGGCGACACCGCGCAGGCGCAGGACGTAGCCGAGAGCGATGCCGAGCAGCGCTGGCAGCAACTTGACGACGGTATCGATCATGTCGCCCCGTTCGTCGGCCGCGGGAGCGGTGTCTGGGACCGTTGGACGGAGGGACGCAATCCGATGCCTGGTAGCGATCAGGCTAGCTAAGCGGTCGCTGCCAGCCGGACGCCCTCCGCTGAGTGGAATGCCGAGTCCGTGCGGACGCCGCCTGCTCCGCGCGAACGGTCATCCGCGGTACGCGGCTACTTCGATCATGAACCTGGCGTTCTCGCCTTTGCGGCCGAAGTCTGGCGCCTGGATGGCCGAACGGGCTGGCCGGTGATCGCCGAACCGCTCGGCCCAAACTGGTTGACACAGGTTGGTCACGCTGAAGATCCCGCATGACGATGCCAACCCGCACCACGTCGGTCAGCGCCGCGTCGGCGGCGGCCAGGGTCGCCTCGAGGTTGGCGAAGATCTGTTCCGCCTCGGCCCGTGCGTCCTCGGGGATGGCGCGGTGCAGCGGGTCGGCCCCGAACAATGCGGACACGTGGATCCAGCCCCCGGCCTCGACCGCCTGCGGCACTGGTCCGGTGTGCGACGGCGCGCCGTCAGTCTGGATGATCCGCACGAAACCTCCAGGATGGGCCGCGGTCGCCGGCTGACAAACCGCGGTTACCGCACCGCGGCCGGGCCAGCCAGGACACGGCACGCGGCCGTTAGCGGCGGCGCGTACACCACGCCACCGCACGCCAAGCACGTCCAAGTCGTATGCCCGCCAACACAATCGCAAGGCTGGTGCCCGACCAGCGTGCGGCCGGCGCCGAGCCGGTGACCGCGGGCAACGCTGCGGTGGCCGAACCATCCACGAGCCGTCTGTGCAGCGGACAAGCTCGCCGACTGCGGGCATGTATCAATCATCGCCCGGGATGTCGCCCTCCTCGAGCACGATCAGCGCCAGGACCAGAGTGCCGATTCCACGGGGCCGGTCCTCGCACAGCAGCGTCAGGAATGGACGAGTTACGCCGATGCCCTCACCGCCGCGATCACCGACCGCCTGCACGACCTGAGCCTGTCGGTGCCCATCCACGTCGAGATCACCCCGGACTACGACAGCGCTACCCAGATCGGCGAAACCCCCACCCACGACGGCATCTACGAACGGCACCCGATCACTGACGCTGTCGTGCGATCATGCTCACCGCTACGCCAGCAGGTTTGCCTGGCACCCCGCTGGGTCGGCTGCTTGGGAAGGAGACCAGTTGAAGTCACTCACCGGCCCGGTCTGCTCGGCAACACGAGAGGCCGACGTCGTTTAGCGAGTTCGCCCTCCCCTACCCTGTCCCCGACCGACCCACATGACCGCTCGCAAGCCGACTCTGTAGACCAGCGTGACGGCCGGCGACTCGTGACCAGTTAGCCTGCCTTCGTGGTGCATTGGGGACGTGCCGGCATGGGTGGCGGCTGCGGTCGCGGTGATCTTCGGCGCACAGTCGTGGTGGTCATCACGCCGGTCGAAGAAGGCAGAAAAGGCTGCCCAGGATCACGCCGGCCGTGCGACCGCTGCACCCGAGAAGGCGGCCCTAGCGCAGACCAGACCGCCCAGGCGACAACCAGGGTTGCCGATGTGGTCGAGCGGCGCGCCACTGGCGCCGACCTGAAACCGTGGAGGATCGAAAAGGGCGGCGGCGGCCAGTGGGATTTCTACCTCGTGAACCTCACCAGCACACCGAAGTACGGCGTGACGCTGGCGGGCGAGCCGGTCGCGGATGCCGACGAGAACACGTTCGACGTGATCGACGGCAACTCCTCGGTCGCTATCAACGTGGTCACCTACGCGCAGATGCAGGCCAGGGCGATCACGATCAACTGGTACCCGACCGAGGAGCACAGCGGGACAGCGCTGACACAGAAGACCGAATTGCGCGGGTGACGCTGTTCTAGCGCCGGGCGGACAGCCGAATCTATCGGCTGAGGTCGGCGATGACCGCCGCGAGCGCAACGCCGCTGTTGCGGATCCGCAGCTTGTGCCGCTGCCGTCCCAACACATCACCAACTGCGTTTTGCCACAGCGTATCCCAGCATCCGCCCTGGGCTCGCGCCTCGGCGACGTCTATGGTCTGCTCCAGGGCGTTCCAGTTGCTCAGCCTCTCCCCCATGATGCACGTGCATCGCGATACCGCAGTGGTCTGCAACCGATTTTCGGGCCGTTTGTCAACGGTTGCGGAAAAGTCGACCCTCTGAAGTCCCCGGAAAGTTCACCCCGTGCCTGGCGCCAGCACGGGTCCCCGGGACCTTTGATCGCGAAGTGCTGCTTACGGGTTTCAGCGCGTCGTCGTCGCGATGGGCGCAGTTACGGTCGCCTGGAGTGGCCCCGAGGCCAACATCAGGCCAACAACCACAAATGGTTGGCCCGCGGCAACAATTACCAGACGCCGCGGCCGCAGGCACCGTCGGCGACCTCACCGCCCAGGTGCGGCGGCAGCACGACGTCGTCGGCGAACCCGATCACCAGCACCTGCGCGGTAATACTTCGGTAAGCCGGCAGCCGGTTGTCTTGGCCCGATGCCGAGCTGAGTCTTGAGGCCGGGGGTTGGCTTCGCCGGCCACATGGTGAACATGTCGATCCAATCGCGGACCGCGAGATCGTCGTTGAGCGTCTTCGGCGAAAAGCTCTCCAGCAGGTGAACTTTCGCATCGTAGGGCGCGGGCAGCGCGACGCCGGATTCCACGAGCTCGATCTCGGCGTCGCGGAAGAAGTCGCGGGTGCGGTCGTGGCGGCCGCGGGTGGCCATCAGCACCGCCGAGCTGACCAGCTCCGGGCGGGCCATCATCAGCTCCTGGGCGATGTACGCGCCCATCGACACCGCCACGATCCGGACCGGCGCCACGTCGAGCTTCTCGATCAGCGCGGCCGTGTCGCCGACCATCGTGTCGGTGGTGAAGCCGTCGGCGGCCTCGGTCGCGCCGATGCCGCGGTTGTCGAACGTGAGGCAGCGGTAGCCGGCTCGCAGGAACTCCGGCACCTGATGCAGATGCCAGGTGCGGCCTGCGCCGCCGCGACCCGCGATGAACAGCACCGGGTCGCCCGAGCCGCGGTCGTCGTACGCCAAATTCACGCCGACGACGCTACCTGGAGCGAAATCGCTAAATCGGCAAGGCCTCGACGATCGACAACGGGCTCACGGTGTCGATCACCCGCGACACGCGGAAGCCGGCCTGCGACAGCAGGCGCTCGAAATCGGCGCGGGTGCGCTCCCGGCCGCCGAGATTGACGAGCATTTCCACGTCGAACATCAACCCGACATGCGCCGAGGGGCGTTCGGGCAACACGAACTCCACGAGCAGCAGCGTGCCGTCCGATTCGATCGCCGCGCGGATATTGCGCAGGATGCGTAGCGTGTCCTCGTCGTCCCAGTCGTGGACGATCGACTTCATCACGTAGGCGTCGGCGCCCTCGGGCACGGCATCGAAGAACGAGCCGCCAGCGCGGGTGCATCTTCCTTGCACCCCGGCGGCCTCCAGCGTCGGCCCTGCGCCGTCGACCACGGACGGTAGGTCGTAGAGGATGCCGCGGCTGTCATGTGCCGCGGCGAGTATCGTCGCGAGCAACCTGCCGTGCCCTCCACCTACGTCGGCCACCACCGAAAACTGGGTGAAGTCATATCCATTCGCCACCGCATCGACGGACAGCTCGCTGAATCGCGTCATCGCGTTGTTGAAAACCTCGGCGTAGCGCGGGTTGGTGTCCAAGTACGAGAAAAAGGGCATGCCGCGGAGTTCGTCGGTCGCCGGCTTGCCGGCGCGAACCGAATGCAACAGGCTGCCCCACAGCTCCCAATGCTCGGCGCACCCGATGAACAGGATGAAGTCGCGCATCGAGCCGTGCGTGTCCGAGCGCAGCGCCTGCCCCACCGGTGTCAGGGCGAACCGGCCGTCGTTCGTCTGCTTGAACACGGCCTTGCTGGCCAGCGCGCGCATGATGCGACGGATTGCATCAGGATCGGCGCCGACGCGGCGGGCGATCTCCTCGGCACCCAGCGGACCGCCCGCGAGCTCGTCGGCGATATTGAGCTTCGCGGCAACGTAGAGGGTTGCGGTCACCCAGTTACCGTGTGCGAGTTCCATGAGTGCGACGTTGCCGGGCACCAGCGACGTGGTCGTGGTCCGCAGCACAGAGCGGATCCACTCGACCGCACGAATCAGTCGCACTCGCGGCCCGCCGCCAGGCCGGTTGGTTGTGGCGCGTTTGTGTACCGCTGTCCTCACAGTGGTCATGTCCGTAATCTTTCCTCATCACCATGCCACCGGCAGTTCGTGGACGCCGTACACCGCTCCGACTTCGTTGAATCGAAGCTCTTCGAACGGAACTGCCAAGCGCAGATCGGGTAGCCGCCGCAACTAGAGTCTCGAGGGCGACCTGCAGCTCAACGCGGGCAAGTGATTGGCCCAGACACTGGTGAACGCCAAAGCCGAAGGCGACATGCGAGCGCGCTTCGCGGGTGATGTCCAGCTCGTCCGGTTCGGCGAAAGCCTGCTCGTCGTGGTTGGCGGTGTCCAGCACGCACAGCACGCCTTGGCCGGCACCGATGAGCTGCCCGCCGACGATCACATCCTCGGTTGCTACGCGGGGTGCTCCACTGTGCACGATCGATGCAAAGCGCAGCAGTTCCTCGACCGCGCCGTCCATCAGGGCCGGCCGGGCTCGCAGTACGGCCAGCTGCTCAGGATTGCGGAGCAGCGCGAGGGTGGACATGGTGATCTGGTTGGCAGTTGTCTCATGACCGGCGATCAGCAGGAACATGCTCACCACAGCCACTTCTGCGATGGTGAGCTCACCACCGCAGGCCAGGCGGCTGACTATGCTGTCGTCCGGCTTGTCTCGTTTGCGCTCGACCAACTGGGACAGGTAGCCGATGAGCTCATCGAGTGCTCGCTCGAGTTCGTCCGGTTGGCCAAACGTCTGCGTCAGAAGCACGCTGCGGTCCCGAAAGAAGTTGTGGTCTCCATAGTCGACACCTAGCAATTGGCAGGTAATCAGCGACGGCAGCGGCAGGGCCAATTCGGATTGGAGGTCCGCCGGGGAGCCGTGCTCGACCATCCGGTCTACGCATCCGTCCGCAATTCGCTGGATTTGTGGACGCAGCGCCGCCGCCCGCCGTGGCGTGAAATCGGCGGCAAGAATGTTCCGCAGCCGGGCGTGCTCCGGGTCGTCGAGCCGGATGAAAGGTTGGGGGCCGGAGGCACTCTGTGCCTTTAGGCCTTCGTTGATCCAGGGGAAGCCGTCATGGTCTGTCGCAGAGCTTAACCGCGAGTCGCGCAATAAGGCGCGGACATCGGCATGCCGGGTGACCAGCCACGCTTGTGAGCCGTCCCACAGGGTAATGCGCCGCACTGGCGTCTCCCGGCGGATCTCGGTCACGACGGCTGGCGGCGCGAACGGGCAAGCACCCCGAGAAGCCGGAAAGGGAAAAGTCTCGGTCGTCATCGAGTGATTCCCTGTGCTGGTACTTGTTTCGCCGATTTGGCCCACACGGTTAGCCCAGCCGAACCGGAAGCGCTTGGAGCCCGCGCATCAATGTGCTGTTGCGGTATTGCAATCTCACCGTGTCGTCCAGCGTGATGCTCTCGAACCTGGCCAGTAGCCGACCGAGCGCGATCTCTCCTTCGAGCCGGGCCAGCGGGGCACCTAGGCAGTAGTGAATGCCGTGACCGAAAGCTAGGTGCGCGTTGGGTTTTCGAGTAACGACCAGCCGTTCGGGCGCATCGAACTGGTCGCTGTCATGGTTCGCTGCCAGAAGGGCAATCATGACGAACTCGTCTGCCGGTATCTCTACCTCACCGATCCGGATCGGAACGGTAGTGAATCGGGTCGTTGCGATGTTGAGCGGGCTCTCGAATCGCAGGAACTCTTCCACGGCATCAGGAAGCCCCGACGGCTCGGCGCGCAAGAACGCGAGCTGGGCTGGATTCCGCAGCAGCGCCAGAATTCCGTTTCCGATGAGGTTCACCGTGGTCTCGTATCCGGCCAAGATGAGCAGATATGCCGTTGCCAGCAGCTCGTCTTCGGACAACTGATCGCCGTCGTCGGAAACCCCTGTGAGGGCGGTCAACAAGTCGTCGGCCGGTCTCTCGCGCTTGCCGGCGATCAAGTCGCTCAACAGGGCGGTCAGCCCGGCAAGGGCGGTGCGCAGTTCGTCGGCGTTCGTGGTGGTCAATACCGGCTCAACTCCGGTCTTGAAGATGTCACGGTCCGCTGCGGGCACACCCAGCAGCTCACCGATCACTCGGATCGGCAGCGGTGCGGCGAACTGCTCCATCAAGTCAACCGCACCGTCCGCCGCACCAAGCTCGATGCCGTCGAGCAGTTCATCTGCGATTCGCTCAATTCCCGCCCGCAGCTGTTCCACCGCGCGCGCCGTGAAGGCCTTGCTGACCAGCCGGCGCAGCCTGGTGTGGTCCGGCGGATCCTTCAGCAGCATGTTCACATTCAGCGACGACGCGTGCGAACCGTCGGTGCCCGGCGGAAAGAGCGCCAATGCACGTGCCTGGTCCTTACTGAGCCTGGGATCGTTGAGTAGCGCCCTCGCTTCGGCATATCGGGTGACCAGCCATGCCCGGACGCCACCCCACATCACCACGGGATGCGCTGGTGCCTCGGTGCGGAGGCGCCGGTACAGCCCATGCGGGTCCTGCACGAAATCGCGGTCGAGCCGCACTGGTTCGTTTACTTCCGCGATCATCCGCCCAAGAACTCCTTCACCAATGCCGCTGTCGCGTCGGGCTTTTCGACTTGGACAACGTGACCACAGTCTGGAATGACCTCGACCCTGCTGTCCGGGATCAGCCGGCCCAACTCATGCGCGTAGTGAACCGGAATCAGCGCGTCGTCCTCGCCCCAGATGATCAGGGTGGGTGCGATCACCCGGTGCAAGCGCTTCGACAAGCCACGATCGGGCAACGGCCACAAGAACTTCGCGGCGCACCCCAGAGCCCAAATAGTCTCCACCGCAACGTCCAGCGCCCGCTCCGGAATCGGCGGAGCGAACATCTCCTGCGCCCCGGGCGCGTCAGGGTCCTTGAAGAGCAGCCCCGGAACGCTCTCCGGTGGGCCGCTCAAGAAGTCGAGGCTCCACGGTGCCGACTCCGACCACAGGCCGGCGGGATCGATGAGGATCGCCCGGCCGAACAGATCGGGAAAGCCGGCGGCCAATTCGGCAGCCAGCATCCCGCCGAACGACGGACCGATCACCGGAGCGCCCTGCAAACCAAGGTCGCGAAGCGCGCCCTCGTAGGCCAGCACCACGTCGAAGATGTCATCGAGGTGGTGGATCGACATCGTGTCCGTGGGATCGGTGCCCGGAAACATCGGTGCGTACACGGTGAACCTGTCGGACAGGCCGCGCAGAAGTTCGTCCCAGTACATCCCGCGGGCACCATGCAGGTACACCAGCGCGGGCCCCGATCCGGCCACTTGAAATCGCAGATCGAAGCGTCCGCCCCACGCCGTGACCGTTTCGATCCGCGGTGCAAACGTCGTCATGTCAGCGTCACTCCTGCCAGTTGGGTTTGGGTTGCGGAAACCGGGCTGCCACCCAATCGGGTAGGCCACCACCGGTTGCCTTCCTCGTATTCCGACCAGATGTCCTTGAGGGCGGGCATGACCTGGCCGGTGAACAGATCGATGTTGTGCTTCACCAGATCCGTTTGCATCGAGCCCATCTGCAACATCACCAGCAGGTTGCCCACGCGGTAGCTGCGGGCACGATCAGCGAGCTGCTCACGAACCGTGGCCACGCTCCCGGCGACGATCGCCCCTGCCTCGACGAGCTGGCCGAAGCTGGGCGGCTCGCTCGGATGACCGTCACCCATTTGCGAATTGGCGAGCAACGCACGAAGACCGGGCGGACTGATGCCCCCTGGCAGGGTGAAGCGGTGCATCGGGATATGACCGATCCCCCGCGTCATGCTGTAGGCGGCGTGATCTGCGTAGAGTCGCTCTGCCTCGCGGTCGGTGTCAGCCACCAAGACGGGCTGAGAATAGTTGGCCCGGAACGGGTTATCGTCCACGCCCAGTTCGTCAGCCATCCCCCACAGATCGTCAAAGATGCGTTGGGCAGTTGACGGCGGCCCGCCCATGACGATGAGGTTGAATCCGAAGTCGCGCTGCAGGGCGAATCGGGCGGTGTTTGGATTTCCGTTGCCCGTAATGCTTATCGGCGGATGCGGCGTCTGAAATGGGCGCGGCCAGATGTTCACGGACATGTATTGCGAGTACTTGCCGTTCCACATGAATGGTTCGCGGTCGGTCCATGCCTTCAGGACGAACGACAGGTTCTCGTCGTACCGTGCGCGGGTTTCGATGGGGGGAATGCCCGCGTTGATATTGGCGTCATACGGCAGGCCGACGGGAAATCCTGTCATCAATCGTCCTGCGGAGAGGTTGTCCAGCCATGCCAACTCTTCGGCGACCCGCAGCGGTTCGCGGCTCTTTCCCAGGCTCCGGCCGACCACGTAGATTCCGGTGTTCAAGTCTTCGGCGCCGATTTGGTACGCCAGGGCGGCTGCACCGAGGTCGGGGTTGGGGTCCATGTCGTACGAGCTTTGGCCGTGCTCGGTTAGCCCCACCGCGTCGAAGCCGGCGCGGGCGGCATGCATCGATTCGTCGAGTCCCGCGCGGATGTCGGCGTGCACGAGCCTCGGCTCCGCTACGCCGAAATAGGGTATTGTTACGACGGATTCGGGAAAACGCGTTGCGAAATCCTCCGAGAGGTGCCGATAAGGGATGTGCTGCAAATAGATGAACCTCATGGTTTGTCCTTCGATCGTCGCGACAGCGTCTAGGTAGTCGGGTCGTGTGGTGAGACGCCGTCCTCGGCGAGGGTCTGCGCCTGCGCGACCCGTAGCCAGGCAGGCACTCCGGCTTCGGGTGCGGGTTGAGGTCCGACGTGATCACCGACGAGCCGAAATCCTCCGGTCTGGAACAGCAGCGGCTCTTTGCTTAGCGTCCGGTGAGAGGTCACCCGACCGCCACAGCTCTGCCTTCCTCGAAGACGACACGGTGCGCGAGGGCATCGGTAAACAGGGTGAGGTTTCTGCGGAACAGGGCCCGCCGCAGGAAAGCGTCTGCGGCGCTCCACCGCATGCCGTTACGCTGGGTCAGTTGGTAACGTCCCACACCGGTCTGAACGGCGCCGTTGAAGTCGGCATTGAACTGGTAGCCGGCCTCTACCGCCGCCTCGACGAAGCTGTCGGCCACCGGGCTCATTGCCCGCGACTCCGAAACATGAAGGGGGCCACCGACACCGTGATAATCGTTGGCGCCGAGTTCGTTGTCCTCCGAGCGGATGAAATAGGGCAACACGTCTGGGTAGCTCCATCCATCCGCGCCACCCGAAGCCCATCCGTCATAGTCGGCAGCGTTGCCCCGCATGTAGACCATCGCGTTCATGGAACTCGATCCGCCGAGCATTCTGCCCCTCGGCAGATAGACTCGCCGACCACCGAGTCCGGGTTCCGGATCTGTGTCGAAATCCCAGTCCAAGCCGCTTTTGAACAGCGATGGAAACGCGGCCGGGATCCGGATCTCCGGGGCATTGTCTTTTCCGCCGGCCTCGACGAGCGCGACGGACACGTCGGGATCCTCCGACAACCGGGCCGCCACAACACATCCCGCTGATCCGGCACCTACCACCACATAGTCGTACACAGTGACTCGTTTCGTCATCGGGGCGAACGTTCGCCGTTGAGGTTCGCGGGCTTGCGCCACGGCGCTAGAGGCCGAGGAGCCTCAGCGATAGGTCCCACAGGCGCCCAGCGTTGTCAGGGTCGATGGCGTAGGCGGCGACACCGAAGCCGCGGCCGCCTGCGGCACCCGGCTCGACGACTGGGGCTTCTTCGCAATCCGCGAAGAATCGGCCACTAACGCCCTCGAGCTGGGCCGAGACGGCGACGAAAACGCCTGTGGCCGCGCCTTGCTCGAGCGTCTTGAATTCATAACCGCTCGAGGCGATCAGGTCGGCCAGAACCGCGGGGTCGACGTGCCGGGCCAGGTTGGTGCTCACTGCCCCGGGGTGCACCGCATTGGCCGTGATCCCATCGTCCGCCCACCGACGGCCCGCCTCGACCGCGAACAAGGCGTTGGCGGGCTTGGACTGCCCGTAGGCGAGCCACCGGTCGAAGCCGCGGGAGGCGAATTGCGGATCGTCAAAGATCACGGGCGAGAGCTGGTGTGCCTCGGAGCTTAGCGACAGATCCGCGCGCCGCCTGCGTCGACGAGTGCGTCGCGCAGGCCGAGCGCAAGACCGAAGTGCCCGAGGTGATTGGTCGCGAAGTGTACCTCCCAGCCGTCAGGCGTGAGCTGGAGTTGTGACGACCCCATGACACCGGCGTCGTTGATGAGCAGATGCAGCGGGCCCGCCCAGCCGGACACGAACGTGGCAACGGATGCTCGATCCGCGAGATCGAGTCGCCTGACGTGGATGGAGTCATTACCTGTCGTCTCGGTTATGTCAGCGGCGGTCCGCTGACCGGGGTCGGTGTCGCGCACGGCGAGGGTCACATCGGCCCCGGCGCTCGCCAGCGCTCGAGCGGTTTCAATCCCAATCCCCGAGGAGGCGCCGGTGACGACGGCACGCTTGCCTGACAGTTTGATGCCGTTGACGACTTCGGCTGCGGTCGAATCGAACCCGAAAGAAGTCGCGCTGGCTGTGGGGGAACTCCCTTGTGTCATACAGCGAGGCTGCAGAACACCGTTAGTGGCAACAAGAGACTTGCTGGGGCTGGTAGTGGCGCGGCCAGTATCGGCCGCTTGGGTCTTGGAGGCACTCGACGCCGTACCACGGCGACCCGTTACTCCCTTAAGCGGTTAGCAACGAACGTCGACGTAGACCGTTCGGTCGGTCACGGTGGTGACCAGGTCGTCGCCGCCGGCTCCCGGCGCTCCGGAATCCGTCCGCGAGTACGTCTGTCCGCGCCGGATGGCCCTGACCGTGCACTGATCGACCGGCTCACCGCCGACCTTGTTGACGATCACGTGGTAGCCCTGTGCCTGCAGCTGCCTCACCGTCTGGTCGGCGTTCGGCGGCCCCGACGGAGCCGAAGCGGCTGGGCCGGCGACTCCGATACTGGTGGCCGCCAGAGCGCCCGTTGTGGCCACGATGACGGAGAACTTCTTCATTGCATCCTTCCTAAACACGCGAGATGTCGCGCGGTCGATTCCGCACGGTTGGCGAATCAATCGATGTCGCTCAATTCCTGCACGCTGAACTCAAGGTCTGTGAGGGCGTCGAGGGAGTCGTCCACTCGAGGCTGCGCAACGCAGTCCGCGTTGACAAGAGACCTGTCAAGGCTGGTGATGCCGGGACCACGATCGGCTCACTGACGACCGCTTCGAAGAAGCACGGATAGGAGTGCTGGCGGCGCCGACTCGAGTTCTAGGCGCCCTCGACGCCGCGCAGTGGCGACCGTTGCACCGCTTCATTCGCTAGCTGGGCGAGTGCTCGGGCGCTGGGGCTGCCGGGCACGGCGTGGTATACGCCGAGCGTTTGGTTGTCGGTGTCGGGGATCGGAAATTTCTCGTATCTCAGATCGAGTGGTCCGACGATGGGATGTGCGAGCCGCGCCCAGCCGCTGCGTTTGGGGCGCACATCGTGGCGGGCCCAGAGCTGACTGAAGCGCTCGCAGCGGACCGAGAGGTCGCCGACCAATTCGGTCAGCCGAGGATCATCAACCTCATGCCCGACGAGCGCCCGTAACGCGGCCACAGCGCTCTCGGAAATCGCCTCCCAGTTGTCGTACATCTCACGTAAGCCCGGATCGAGGAAAGTCGCGCGAACGAGGTTAGTACCCACCGCGTAGTGCGGGGCCAGTGCAGTCGCGAGAGAGTTCGCCGCCAGCACATCCGTATAGCGCCCCTCCACGAATGCGGGCGTCTCGGTCCATGACTGGATCAGCTGCAAGATGCGCGCAGGAGCCTTCTCGGGCCGCGGTCTCTCGCAGCGCCGCGCGGTTGGCGTGTTGGCGATGCGGTGCAAGTGCGCGGTGGCGTATTCGTCGAGTTGCAGCGCCCGCGCCAGCGCGTCGAGCACCTGGGGAGACGGGTGCTGGTCGCGGCCCTGTTCCAGCCGGACGTAGTAGTCCGTGCTCATACCGGCTATCAGTGCGACCTCCGAGCGCCGGAGCCCGGCGACGCGGCGACGCCCACCGAGGTCGTGAACGCCGATGTCTTCCGGGCGGACGAGTTCACGTCTGGCGCGGAGGTACTCCCCGATGAGATTCTCGCGGGGCATCCACAAATCGTACGCCGACCTGGGCGTTTGATCGTGACCCTGCTGGCACCACCATTGACCGACCGATTTGATTGCCCTCTGGGCGCCGCTTCCCCACTGCGCTTATCGTTGGCCACGTGACCACAGCGGGAGATGAGGGGCCGGGCGGCCCGCTGCCGGTGTTCGTCGACGTCGATAGGGGCGTCGACGATGCGATGGCGCTGGTGTATCTGTTCGCCAGTGACGATGTCGACGTGGTTGGTATCGCGTCGACTGCGGGAAACGTTCCGGTTCAACAAGTTTGCCGTACGCCTGACATGTCCGTGGGCAATGCCCTCACCGGCTAGCAGGGAAAGTGCCGCGCGCCGACCCGTCGTGCCGCTAAAAGCGGGCCCAGTTCGAAACTTCTCGCGTCTCGGGCCATGAGCCAGAGGTCAGGTCCGGGTTTCGCAACAGGGAAAACGAACAGCGCGTGGAGTTTGGCCCAGCGGAAAAAGGACGCGGGGATCGAATCGTCCACTCTTGGAGCCTGATCCGCCCGGGCTGCCCGCGGGTTCGGCGCTGATAGTCCTGGAACGGGGCCCCAACGCCGGATCCCGGTTCCTGCTGGATCAGCCGGTGACCCCGGTGGGCCGACATCCCCGCAGCGACATCTTCCTCGACGACGTCACCGTGAGCCGCCGGCACGTGGAGTTGCGGTGGGAGAAAGACGATTTCCACGTCACGTCGCCCGGCCACAGTGCCCCAACTCTGTAAGTGCCGCGACCGCCGCCACAAACCCCCCAAGAAGAAGCCGTCGCTATCCCAGCACCGATTCTGGCACCATTGCGGAGATGGATGCGCGTTCGGAGCCGGGTCTCAATGATCCGTCCGAAGAGGCGATTGACGACGCGCTGAGCTCCTTGCCAGCCGATCTTCGTGCGGCGATGAGCAACGTCGAGATCGTCGTCGAGGACGAGCCTCCCGACGGGCAGCCGCTGCTCGGCCTGTACCGCGGCGTACCGCTGCCGCGAAGGAGCAGCACGTACAGCGGAGTGCTTCCCGACAAGATCAGCATCTTCGGCGGGCCGATCATGCGACTCGCTGCCGGCGACGCGGATCGTTTACGCCGCGAGGTCAGGCACGTCGTGCTCCACGAGTACGCGACATGACTGCGAGGACGGGAACGCCCACGCTGGTGTCCCGGCGGAGTCTCATGCCGCCCACGAGCGCTGCGCCAAAACCACCGCCACCAACAGGTCCTAACCCCTCCCCCACCAGGAAACCAGCTGATGCCCGAATTTCCCACCTGCGCAACGATGTTTACGAGCTGCCGCGCTTCACTTGACGACGCCAACGCCGCCCTAAGCACAGCTCGCGACTGGCTGAAATCCGATTGGACACCAGTCGGCTCCAGCCTGACCGACCGCCCGCGTCTCACTGCTGCGCGCCATCGGTGAAGCCAAGTCCCGCATCGACTCGATGCGCCGCGACGTCGCGGTTGGACCCCTGAATGGCAATGACGTCGGACAACGACCTACCTGCCGGGTTCGCTTTCACTGATCGGGCTGCGGCGCCGCGTCGCCGACGCTGACCGCGCCTACCGCGCGCTCGCGACGCGGGATGACCTGGCGGTCGATACTCTTCCACCACACCAGTCAGTGGCTTTCTGAACTCACCGATGCAACTGCGGCACCTACAGCCCGGTCCGATGTCCAACGCCCTGCCCAGCCAGTGCACGCCCCATGTCACGCTGGCCTGCCGTGTCGTCCCCGGCCAACTGGGCCGGGCCCTACGGGTCGCGGGGAAGCCGGGCGAGATCGCCGACACGATCGTCGGGCTGCGCCGCTGGGACGGAAACAAGAAGGTCGAGTACCCGATCGGCTGAATGCCCGGTGCTAGCTGTCAACGGTCATTTGGGAATCCGGCTGGGCGGACAGGGTTTCTCCGGGTTGGTGGACAGGAGTTATTCGGGTTGGGTGCCCGTAGGCTGGTAGTCCGTGGAGTTGCTGGTCACTGGGAATCCTGACCCGGATTCACGGTTGCCGTATTTGATTCGGGTGCCGGTGGGTGCGGGTTTAGTGTTCGCGACGTCGGGGACGTGGCCGCGGATGAAGGCGCTGTACTGTCACCCGATCCCCATCGGCGAGTGGCCCGCTGGAGCTGAGGTGGTCGAGCGGGTGGAGCTGCGTTCGTGCCGTCGGCGGGGTGCAGCGATCGATGTGGTCGCGACCCGGGCGCGGGAGAACCGGTCTCAGCTGGTGTATACGACCGCTCGTGGCCGGGAGGTGGTGTTTTGGCAGTCGGCGCGGACCCGCAAGCAGTCCCGGCCCGGGGTGCGGGTCCCCAGCGCCCGCGCGGCGGGACTGGCCGAGTTGGTGATCGTGGTCGACGCGCACGAACGGTATGGCTACGACTTCGCCGACAAACCGGTGACCACGGTGCGTCGGGGGTTGTCGTGCGGGGACTACGGGCTGCTCATCGACGGCCGGCTGGTCGCGGCGGTGGAACGGAAGTCGTTGCCCGACTTGGTGGCCAGCCTGCTGGACGGCACGCTGAAGTATCAGCTCACCGAGCTGGCTGCGCTGCCGCGGGCGGCGGTGGTCGTCGAGGACCGCTATTCGGAGATCTTCACCCTGGTTCATGCCCGGCCCGCGGTGGTCGCCGACGGGCTCGCCGAGCTGCAGGTCGGTTTCCCGAACGTGGCGATCGTGTTCTGCCAGACCCGCACACTGGCCCAGGAATACACCTACCGCTATCTGGCGGCGGCCCACACGTGGGTAGCCGATAGTAGCGATACCGCAACTGTTTTCGGTGCTGACGTCACACTGGCCGTCGCTCCAGATCAGCCCGAGCCGAATACCACCGAAATCCGGGCGTGGGCCCGTAGCATCGGCCTGCCCGTCTCCGACCGCGGCCGGTTGCGGCCAGCGATTCGACAGGCCTGGCACGACGCCCACCGCAGCTCAGCCCAGTAGGCCCGCACCGTAGAGCACCGATCCGACGTCGCTGCCCGACGGAAGGGCATCTGCGTGGCGTGTCGAGTCAGGTGAGCGGGGTGACGCCTTTACCGGCGAGGGCTTCGGCGAGGCGGTGCGAATCCCCTTTGGTAGCAACGAGATGCGCGTGATGCAATAAACGGTCGACGGTGGCGGTGGCGAGGGTTTTGGGCATGATGGAATCGAATCCTGACGGGTGCAAATTCGACGTCACCGCTACCGAACGCCGCTCGTAGGCGGCATCAACAACCCGGTAGAACGCTTCGGCGGCGTCTTGGCCGGCGGGCAGCATGCCGATGTCATCCACACAGATCAGGTCGCAGCCGCAGATCCTGGCGACCGTCCGCGCGACCGAGCCGTCCACTTTCGCTTTACCGATGGTGGCGGTGAGGGATTCGAGGGTGAACCACGCGACTCGCAGGTCGGCTTCGATCGCCGCGTGTGCTAAGGCTTCGACGAAGTGGCTCTTCCCAGTACCGCTGGCTCCCGAGAGCGCCAAGTTCTCCCGCCGGTGCACCCATTCCAGGGTCATCAACGCGTTCTGCGTTGCCTCCGGAATGGAGGACTCCTCGGGTCGCCACGACGAGAATGTCTTGCCGGTGGGGAAATTCGCGGTCTTGCGGCGCATCCGGCGGGTCGCGGCGTCGCGGCCCACGACCTCCTCGCCCAGCAGCACCCGCACCACCTCGGCGGGGTCCCAGCGCTGCGCCCGCGCCGTCGCCAGCACGTCTGGGGCGGCCTTGCGCAGATACGGCAACCGCATCCGGGTGCAGATCTTGGCCAGCTCCTCGGGGATCGGCGGCGCATCGTTGCGGCTGCTCATGCGCCCAACCTGCGCCACGGGCCGGTTCCCGGTTGCGCGGAATGGGTTTCGTTGATCGCCACCACATTCGACGTTGCGGTGTTGGCGTCGGTGAGGTGGTCAAGGATCGACACCAGGTCGCCGTCGTCGAACCGTCCGCCCTGCGCGGCGACCGCCAGCGCCGTATCGACCCGCTCGGCGCCCAGAACGTGCGCCAGCTCGACGGCCTGGTTCATCTTGCGCCGGATCCGCGCCACGCCGGTGGCCGCGGCCTCGGTCAGCCACCGGCTGGCTCCCTCGCCCAGCATGAGGAAGTCGATCTCGGCTTCGGTGCGGGGCCGCGGTTTGGGCATCCGCAGCACCGACCCGCCGTCGGGGTGGTGCGGGTAGTGCTCGTCGACAATCCTGGGATTGCCGGGCGTGGAGAGCCGGTGCCGCGCGATCTCGGCGAGCCCGCAGCCGGTGCAGGCGCCGATCACCAGCTCGTCGCCGGAGACCCGGCACCACACCCTGCGGCCTTGGTGCCCGTCCGGGGTGGAGTAGCGCACGTTGCCCCAGCTGACGGTCTGGTCGGTGCCGACCAGCCTTTCCTCGCCCAGAGCGAGCAGATGCGGATTGTCGGGCAGCACATGCAATCTCGGCCCCTCCCGCATGAGCCGCTCGACCGGTGGTTGCCCGGTGGCGCGGTGCGGACGCGCGTTGACCCGCTCACACCACGCCTCGCACGCGGCCTCCAGGTCGGCGAACGAGTCATAGTCGGCCAGAAGGTTGGTCTCGGTCGGCACCAGATCGGCCTTGGCGAGACGGTGTGCTCGGCACCG
The DNA here is from genome assembly GCA_963715885.1 of uncultured Actinomycetota bacterium. GTDB lineage: Bacteria > Actinomycetota > Actinomycetes > Mycobacteriales > Mycobacteriaceae > Mycobacterium. The sequence continues at coordinate 130,951 of CAVQSK010000030.1, read as the reverse complement.
CCCTTGGACTCGGGGTCGAACGGCTCACAAGTGCGAACGCCGCACCCATAGTGGCGGGCAGCCGACACCACGTCGGGGTGCCGCACCGCCAGACCGGCGATCCGGTCGATGGTGACGGTGCGCGGGTTGTCAGTCAGCAGGTAGGTGGGTGCGCCACCGATCCGGCGCAGCGTGGTGTCCAGGCAGGCGATCAGCGTCGGCAGCTGCTGATCCCACGCCGGCACCACCACCCGAAACCGCGACCACGACAACCAGGCGCAGAACAACTGGGTGCGCCGACCCCCAACCCTGGGGCCTTCGCCCCAGTCGAACTGCAGCCACATCCCCGGCTCGGGAATCCAGGGCCTGTACTTTCGCCGCTGCCCGTCCCGATACGCCGTCTTCGCCTCGGCGACAGCGCGGCGAGTGGTGCGGTCAGTGCCCGAAAAGCCCATCGCCGTGAGCTTCTCGTGCACCACGTCAGCGCGGATGCGGCCCTGGGAGGCATCCACCAGTTCCTCGATCTTGCCCAGGAACGGGTCGATCATCCGCGATCGCCGTTCCCACTCACCGACATCACGCCCGGCATCGCGCACCGCCACGTAGCGGGTCACCGTCTTCTCGTCACACCCGACCAGCCGCGCCGCCGAATGCGCGCACCGGGTCAGGTCGTAGGCCTCCAAGATCTCCATCACTTCCCTGGCACACTTCACCCCGGGGTTCCTTCCGGATGAGTTGGTTTGCATGGCAAACCAAGCCAACCCAACCGAAGGAACCCCTCCCGTCATTCACAACGAGCGTGTCGTGGCCCGAGATCGTGTCCACCGATCCGGAGATTTGATGTCCGCCTCCCGGAGCCAACTGCCCGCCCACCAGGAGTCTGACGTGTCCGCTCTCACTAGCGTCGGGTCGGGAGGCGTGATGTCAACACCGGACCAGCTTGTTGGCCGGAAGTTCAGCGCGGAGCCGCTGGGTGTGAAATGGATCCACGGATCGCCGTCGGCCAAGCACAACACCGATCCCGATCTTCAGGTGCACTGGTACGACGACCACACGGTGTTGCTTCGGCAGAACAAGGCGATCGACTACGAAGCACCGTTTCTGTTCCTGTTGTTCGGTGATCGCCGGGCGGTGCTGATCGATACCGGTGCCACGGCTTCGCCGGACTTCTTTCCGGTGCGCCGGGTTGTCGACGACCTCGTCGAGACCTGGCTGGCTCGTCATCCCCGTGACCCGTATGGCCTTGTGGTGCTGCACACGCACGCGCACGGCGATCACGTCGCGGGCGACGGCCAATTCGTCGGACGGCCAAGCACCGTCGTGGTGGGCGCGGACCGGGATGCCGCATGGGCGTTCCTCGGGTTCATCGATAACCCGGACGCGGTGCGGCCGTTGGATCTTGGGGGTCGGGTACTGGAGGCGCTCGCGACCCCGGGCCACGATGATGCGGCGATCACCTTCTACGACCCGTGGACCGGGTTCTTGCTAACCGGTGACACCGTCTACCGCGGCCGGCTGTACATAACAGACTGGTCGGCATTCTCGCGGACGATTGATCGACTGATCGAATTCGCCGGTCAGCGCCCCGTCACGCACGTTCTCGGCTGCCACATTGAGATGACGCGCGAGCCGGGCGTCGACTACCCGGTCCGCACCACCTACCAACCGGACGAACCGCCGCTCGAGATGTCTGCCGCGGACCTTCAAGCCGTCCGCGCGGCCCTCGACGAAGTGGGGTCCCAACCCGCTCGACGCAGGTTCGCCGACTTCATCCTCTGGCCCGAACACTGACGGCCGGATCTCCTGCCAATGTGACGACGCCTCGTCCTCGGATTCGGCTGCCTTGTCGGTCAACCGCTGTGCCGCCGCCGCACGCTCCCTGGCGCCTGCGACGTCAGCCGCCAGCCGGTCTTTGGTGCCTTCAGCGGCGGCTTTGAGTTGGTCGGACGCTCGCTTGCGCCCGCTGCGTAATTGCTGGAATTGGGCACTGAGATCGCGTGCCATTGCGAACTCCTTGAGGAGATTTCGGTTACGAGAGCACCTTGCGCTGGCAGACGCCGGGGGTCACTGTGTGCGCCGACAACGTCGGCCCCGTCTCGGGTGTCGTCACATACACCACACCGTCGACTCCGGCCGGTAGAACTTGGCAGCAGTCGTTGACGACGGCGCTCGTCGGCGCGACGATCCGACAATGGGACAAGGCGAACTGATGATGCACCTGTCGGTGTCCCAGCGCCACGACCTGGGCCGCTCACGTCGATCGGCGCTGCCCAGATCGGAGCTGGCTAGATTTGTGCCCGAACAACGTCCAGACCCGGTGGCATTGCTTGAATCGCAGGCCGGCTCCAGGATCGCCGACCTGATCCCCATCAGATACGGTCGGATGCTGGCATCGCCCTTCGCGTTCTTCCGTGGCGCAGCCATCTTGATGGCTTCGGATCTGAGCAGTGGCATCCAGACCGGACTTAATGTGCAGCTGTGCGGCGACGCCCACTTGTCTAACTTCGGGCTTTTCGCTTCGCCCGAGCGCAATCTTGTTTTCGACATCAACGATTTCGACGAGACGCTGCCAGGACCCTGGGAATGGGATGTCAAGCGGCTGGTAGCAAGCCTCGCGATCGCTGGACGCACCAATGGCTTTGGCCCGCAAGATCGCGAGCGAGCGGTGCGGACCACCGCCCGTGCGTACCGGGAACGGATGCGAACGCTTGCGCAGATGCCGGAAGTGGATGTCTGGTACGCCCACACGACTGTCGACGAGGCCCTCGAAGCGACCGTGGATCCGAAATACGCTCAGGCGATACGCCGGACCGCGGTCAAGGCGCGCTCACGCGACAACGTTGAAGCGCTTTCGAAGCTGACCCGGCTCGTGGATGGGCGTCGGCGCTTGGTCAGTGATCCGCCGCTGCTGATCCCGATCGACGAACTGGTCAGCGAGGAAGAGGCACACCGCCACGAACAACACATGAGTGCTCTCATCGACGCGTATCGCGAAAGTTTGGATGGCAGCCGCCGCCTCCTCGCGAGCCGTTATCGCTACACGGCGATGGCCCGCAAAGTCGTCGGCGTGGGAAGTGTCGGCACTCGGTCGTGGGTGGTCACGCTCCTCGGGCGCGACGACGACGACCCGCTACTGATGCAGATCAAAGAGGCGCAACAGTCGGTGCTCGAGCCGTATCTGGGTGCCAGCGCTATCCGAATGCGGCACAGCGAGTGGTGGACGGGCAGCGGTTGATGCAAGCAGAGACGGACATTCTGCTGGGGTGGCTGCAATGCGTCGGCCCGGACGGTCACGAAGGCTACTACTACGCGCGCCAGTTGGGTGACTGGAAGGAGACAGTAACCGCTGAGTCGATGACTCCGCGACTACTCGCCGACTATGGGCGATCCTGCGGCCACGCTCTGGCCCGCGCCCACGCGCGCAGCGGGGATCGCATCGCGATCGCGGCCGACCTTGGTCGCAGCGAGGCCGCCGATACGGCCTTCGCCGCGTTCGCTGAGACATATGCCGACCAAAACGAACACGACTACAAGGCCCTGCGCGAGGCGGCCTAAAACCATCGGGTGCTCGCGGAGTCGCGCCCGTAGTGGCGCATCGACAAAGAACCTATTCAGCGCCTTGCAGCTTCGTGAGTTCGTCGTCGAACCATGCGCTTACGTAGCGCAGCTCTTTGCGTGCGCCCGTCGAATCTCTCTCGACGTAGTCCCAACCGATTGACGATCACTTCGGAGACGTGCCGATAGCGATCGAATAGGCCATCGGATCCGCACCGGCATGCACCGACTCCCACTTCACGGTGGACGATGTCTCGCGGATCCGCTCAACGAGGTGCATCATCAGACGAACGCACTCAAACGTGATAGCACGGCCGACGATGAGGGTGTTCATCTCCCGGGTGCCTTCGTAGGAGTAGATCGCTTCGGCATCCGCAACAAACCGTCCGACGTTTTGCTCAAGCAGAATTCCGTTGCGGCTCAGCAGCTCTCGCGCCTATCCTACCGTCTCACGCATCCGCACAGTGCACCAGACCTTGGCCGAGCGACCAATGCCGGTCGGCCGCGCAGCCCTCGTCCTGCAGTTGCGACAGTCGTGCGCACAACGCCCATGAAGCGGTGATATTCCCCAGCATTCGCACCAGTAGGTCCTAGACGAGCTGGAATTGAACGATCGGCCTGCCGAATTGCTCCGGCGACAGCGCATATGCGCCAGATACCGCCAGCTCGTTGTGTCGTCCCCAGGGGATGAATCCGGCCGCCCGGTCCGGCCCCTCTGGGCCGAGCGAGTTGACTGGATCGCATGACAGCGGTGTCCGGATAAGGCGCGGGATGACGGCATTGGCGTGATCAGGGGCGGGGGTGTCGCTTCTTGAAGTCCTCGGCGATGGTGTCGAAGTTGGCCCAGGTGATCCCGTCGTGGGAGCTGATGTGATCGATGAGACGTTCGAGCATGAGCTGGACCTGCGGGCGACCGGACACGTCGGGGTGGATGGTGAACGTGAAGACTGCGTAGTCGTATTCGCGGTGCACCCAATCGAACTGGTCGCGCCAGATCTCCTCGATGTGCCGCGGGTTGACAAAGCCGTGACTGTTCGGGCTGCCCTTGATGAACATCATCGGCGGCAGGTCGTCGAGGTACCAGCTGGCCGGGATCTCAACGAGATCGGTTTCCTCGCCGCGCACGAACGGTTTCATCCATTCGGCGGCAGGCTTGTCATAGTCGATCGGAGTCCAGGAATCGCCGACGCGCACGTAGTAGGGCTCGAAGTCGCGGTGCATCAGCGAGTGGTCGTACTTGATGCCGCGCTCGACGAGCAGCTCGTTGGTGACGGTGCTGAACTCCCACCACGGTGCGACGTAGCCGGTGGGCCGCTTGCCGGTGCGGGAGTTGATGAGCTCGATGCAGTGGTCCAGGATCTCGGACTCCTGCTCGCGGGTCATGGCGATCGGATTCTCGTGGCTATAGCCGTGCAGGCCGATCTCGTGGCCGGAAGCGACGACGGCATCGAACTGCTCGGGGAAGGTCTCGATCGAGTGACCGGGCCAGAACCAGGTGGCGGGCAGGTCGTAGCGCTCCAGGAGCCGGTTGAGGCGCGGCACGCCGACCTCGCCGGCGAACACACCACGCGAGATGTCACCGGGTGAGTTCTCTCCCCCGTAGGAACCCAGCCATCCTCCGACGGCGTCCACGTCGATACCGAAGGCGACGAAGATCTCTTTAGCCATGGGTCATTCCTCCTTGTCATCGGCGTAGCAAGCGATCATTGACCTGATCTGTGACGCCTCAACCTCGTGCTGAGACAGCCACAACGCCAGCAGAATTCGTAGTTGTGTCGCCGGCAGCCCGGATGCCGCGGGGATGCCCGCGGCCACCAGGTCGGCGCCGCCACCGTCGCCATAGACACCGGCCACCGGACCTGCGGGAACCCGCGTCGTCAACACCACCGCCACGCCTTCGGCGACCATCGCGCGCGCCGCGTCGACGACCATCGGATTGGCGTTGCCGATCCCGGTGCCCGCCAAGACGATTCCGCGGGCGCCGGCCCCAACCGCGGCTTTCATCAAAACGTCGTCGGCGCCGGGATACATCTCGACCAAATCGACTCGGGTGTGGTCGAACTCCGCGGAGGGCCGCGGCAATGGCTTAGGGCGCCGCGGTGTCGCGCTGATCGATACCGATCCGCTGACGACTTCGCCGACGGCTGCGCCGGTGACCGAATCGAACGCTGCCAGCGCCGCGGTGTGCACCTTGCGCGTGCCCCGCGCCGGCAAGACATGACCCGCGAACACGATCAGCACCCCCACACCCCGAGCACGCGGGGAAGCCGCGACGAGGACGGCGTCGGCGAGGTTTCGGGGGCCGTCGCCGTCGGCGGCGTCGCTTGCCCGCTGGGCGCCGGTCAGGACGACCGGGCGAGGATCGTCGTGGACCAGGTCCAGCAGAACCGCGGTCTCCTCCGTCGTGTCGGTGCCGTGCGTGATCACGATCCCGTCGATAGGGTCGGTCTTGCGCGCGAGCAGTTCGGCCACCGCGTCGCTGATGAGGCGGATGTGCCCGAGGTTCATGCGGTAGGAGCCCACCGTCATCAGGTCCACCGTTTCCACGTCGATATCCGTGACGTGAGTGCTGCGAAGAAGGTCGGCCGCCGACCGTGACGCGACTACACCGCCCGCGGTGGCGGTGGACGCGATGGTGCCCCCGGTGGCGAGCACTGCTACGCGTGTCATCGCCTCATCATGCCTACTCGGGGCGGCATCGTGCTGAACGGTCAACATTTCCGTGGGCCCGGGCTAGACCGAGGGTGGTCTTCCAGGAGCCAGCTCTATTCCCCTGGCTACGGGTATCGCAGAACGTACATTCGGCCTACGCAATGCGGGTTGCAAGCACGCCGAGCTCGAATTCCGCGAGCCGGATTGCATCGCCAACCCGGTCGACAGCGGTGGGCTATGGGGTCAAAGCTGACCGTGCGCCAGGTAGCCCAGCAGATCGCCAACCGACAGATCGCCCAACACATTGTGTCCGAGCAGCACACCGGCGATCAGCATCACCAATGCCGTCAACGTTGTCGCGTCAGGTGCAAGCCGGCCGCATTGAACCCACATTCGTCCACCTTGTGTGACGCCAGCGAACCCTCGGCCACTGCGACCAGCGTGTGACCGCGCCTGGCACCGGCACAGCAAAATCACACATCGAGCCACCATGGATCGCCGAGCGGCATCGTGGACCGAGCACTCCGCCATGCTGGCTGCGCCACCTACCGGCGTCCAACGATGTGGTGGCTGAGAAACGTAGTGCGCAGGCCTCAGCGACGGTGGGTCCGGATCGGGTCTTACATCGTCTCAATGTCGGCGCATGACTGTTTTCGCGTTCCCACACGGCTCACTGCTGCGGAATGCCCTTTCGTATTTCGCTTCTCGACTGTGCTGTTCATGCGCTAGCGTGTCTTCCTTTGCCCCACACCGCCGGTCATACGCCACTATGACGAATGGACCTGCGGCGCAGGGCTATTGATGCGCAGCCTGCACCGCCTCCGCTATCGGCGAACGGGTACTCGATGACGCTGTCTGCCGTGGTGTGCGGACTACGGGAAGGTCGCGGGGACCTGCCCGATCTGCGCAGCGCTAGCGCCAGACCTGGTGGAAGTTGTCCCGCACGCGACCTCATTGGTGAACGTCTGGTGGACACCGCCGCCAGATTGCGGGCTCGGATCACTCCTCTTCGTCGATCGGCTCCAGATCGGCCACGTCGTCGGCGAACTCGTCGTTCGCGACTTCGGCCTCCGTCTCCGCCTGCGTGCAGAGACTGCCTGTTCCCAAACCGTATCCATGCCGTTAATCCCTGGTGTCCAAGCTAAGTTAGCGTGAATACATGCAGCCGCCGACGTGCGCCGAGCGGCATCCGATCCTTGCCAGCGTGGGCGTTCTCGTCCTCGCAGCCATCGTCGCATACTGGTGGTCGGCCGCCGCCGTCGTCGTGGTCGCTGCCGCGCTGTGCATTTCCGTCATGCTGCAACGGTGGTGGCGGTTCGAGGTTGCAGCCCTTCGCAAAGAAACAGCACTGCTCAACGCAGCCGAGTACGAGCTGGACGCAGCCGAGCATGAGCTCTTCAAGCGAGATGATCCCCGCGCCCAGCGATTGAGCCGACGATAACTCACCCTCGCACCTGCGGCCTTATCCAGAGATCCCCAGTCGATCTTTCGTTCCGTACAGGCAGTAAAACTGCGCCTAACGGATTTCGATGCTTTCGCCCATGCTGCGGACCATGGCCACCTTTGTCGAGGAGGTCGCCGCCGTGGGCGATGCCCTGGGGCTCGACCACGTCCACGTGCTCGGTCACTCCTAGGGCGGTTGGCTCGCCCTGGAGTACGCCCTGGGCCGCCCGAGCGGACTGGCCAGCCTCGTTCTGGCCAGCACGTGCGCCAGCCTGCCGGCCTTCACGGCCGAGACCCGGCGGCTGAAGGAGTCCCTGCCCGCCGGGGTGCAGGAGGTCATCGACCGCCACGAGGCGGAGGGAACAACCGACGACCCCGCATACCAGCAGGCCACGATGGACCATGCGAGCTCAGCTTTAAGGTCAAGTTCCGACATCCCGGGCCTGGCCATACAACGACGAGCCAACCGTGCCGGCCGGGGCTCGACTGAGGCGTTCAGCCAGCCAGGGGTCGGGTCGAAGGGCAGCTCGACACCGGCGTCGGCGAGGGCCTCGAGGACTGCCAGCCGGTCATATTCGTTCGCCATCACCAGCAGCGGTGCGTAGCGTCGATCGCGCGGGGCGCGTACCTCCGATTCACACGGCACACCTGGACGGACGGGCCCCTGTCGAGTTGGTTCTGGCGGTTCTTCGGGTGCTGACGTCGTGACTCATCTCGGCAAGCAGATGCGCCCCCAGAACCGTTGATGTCCTCAACTTCCAACGATACCGCCAGGTCCGCGGACTGCATCCACGCGGGCACACTGCTTTTCACATCCGTCACAGGCTCGACCGCTGTTGCGACAAACTGCTGGCGACGCGCATAATCCGTCCGCAGCCGGTTGTAGACAATCCTGCATAGCCGACGTTTCAAACAGCGCACCGCTGTCAGACCGGAATCGCCTTGGGCGCGTCTGCGTCGGCAGTATCCCTTCCCGCACAATCCAACCGGATCTGGACGACCGCTATGCGGTGAAGCGCGGTGTTGAGCTGTCTATTACCAGAACGTGACACCCGCAGGCGGCCCTCTGTCGATCCCGACCACATCGGCACCGGAGCGATCCCTACATAACGAGCGAACGCAGCCTCGCTGCGAAAGCGATCAACGTTCGCGGTTTCCGAGATCAGTTTGGCCGCAGTCAATTCCACAGCCTGGCAGAGATGGCAGCGTCGACTCGAGGCTATGCACCCGAGCGGCGATACGCTTCGTGAGCGCCTCAATGCTGTCGCTAAAATAGCCCACATCAGCCACCTCTTGACGCGCAAGCTCCGCTAGCAGCCCCGGTTGCTCACGCAGATAATCATTGAGCGCTTGCCGACGGACCGCCCACTGCAACTTCTTCGGTCCAGGGTCGCGCCGGATCGATTTGATGCAACCGCCAAAACAATCGATTCATCACGCCGACAGGTGGGGTGTGAAAAAAGCCGGTGACACGGGTGTCGTTGCGCCAGATCACTGATCCGTACCGCTGACCGCCCGCTCGGTGAGCATGCGGAAACTGGTGCCGTCACGCTTCCATAACACCCGGCCGTCGGGATCCACCCCGCGGGCGATCAACTCTCGCTTGAGGACCTTGTTGGTGGCCATCCTCAGCCGTGCCTGACGAGTTCGTCGCGGGCCGTGGTGGTGCGCCGCCTCGAAGCAACTGGCTGCGCACCGATCAACCTGCCGGTGCGGGCGCTGCGAATGGTTGCACAGCGGCCAGCAGCGGCCAGCCACCCTGCGTGTCGATGACGTGTGGCGGGTCGTGCGGTCGTGGGAGCGGTGGACGGCCGCCTCGCCCGGGTCCGAGCGGATCCGCGCTTACTAGTTCCCGGCGATATCGGGACTAAAGGTCAGATAGCAGCGAGGTATGCAGGTGTCGCCTCCATTGCCAGTGGGTAGGCAATATGCAGCACAACGTTGATTTCGCACACGCGGTGAGGTCGTCGCCGATATGAAAAGGAGACGCGCGATGAAACTGAAACAGCTACTCGCCAAGAGCGCGCTTGCGGCCGGGATTGGTGTAGCCGCATTCGGGCTTGCTGGGGGCCTGGCCAGCGCAGAACCCTATGTGCCTCCGACACCGCCGCCCGTTCCTACGGTCCCGGATGTGCCGTGCGTCCCGGCCCCGGATGTGCAGTGCGACCTGGCAGTTCCGCAGCCGCCGCCGGTCCCGGAGATTCCGTCACCCCCGCCGATTCCGCAGCCATAGCGGATTGAGCGAGAAGACGATGATCCCGTCGCTGTCGGCCCTTGCAGCGGCGGGGCGTTCGTGTTCACCACTTGCGCTCGGTGCCCCCGGTCGCGACGTAGATCGGCCGGTTGGCGACCTGACCGTCACCGATCTTGACGAAGATAGCGTCGATGAACACCACCGGATACACCGGCTCCAGCGGCCGGTTACACCACTTGGCCATCTCACCGATCACCTTGTCGGTGATCGGCGAAATGGTGTCCTTGGACACCGACGCCCCATAGACATCAGCGAAGTGCGCCGCGACCTCCCCGGTCGTTAATCCTTTGGCAGTCAACGACAACACGATCTCGTCGACGCCGGTCAAACGGCGCTGCCGCTTCTTGACGATCTGCGGCTCAAACGAGCTGTTGGTGTCTCGTGGCACCTCGATCTCCACTGGACCGATCTCGGTAAACACCGTCTTGGCCCGGGTGCCGTTGCGCGAGTTGCCGCTGCCGCGCCCGGCCGCGTCGTGCTTGTCATAGCCGAGGTGCTCAGTCATCTCGGCGTCCAGCGCCGTCTCCAACAACGAATGCCCCGTCAGTGCCGTGTTGCAGTGGCGGGGGCAGTCGTTTGTCCGGTGTCACTAACCTGGCCAGGGCGGCTTGCGCTTAGTTTGGCGGCTACTAGGGACGTGGGGACCATCATTGCTCGGTTCTTAATCGGTGTCGGTTATGACGAGGTGCCAGCAATCCGGAACACCATTGGATGGAGGCTGGTTCGCGTGAGCGAGGTGAAGTTTCTCGATCTGCACGGCGACCGTGTTGCCTATCGGGAGGCGGGAGCCGGCGAGGCGCTGCTGTTGATTCATGGCATGGCGGGAAGTTCGGCGACCTGGGGGGCGGTGTTGCCCCAGTTGTCGAAGAAGTATCGGGTGGTGGCGCCGGACTTGTTGGGCATGGTGAATCCGCTAAGCCGCGCGGTGACTATTCGCTGGGCGCGTTCGCGGTATCGCTGCGTGATTTGCTCGATGATCTCGGCATTACCCGGGCGACGGTGGTGGGTCACTCGCTCGGTGGCGGTGTGGCCATGCAGTTCACCTATCAGCATCGCGACTATTGCGAGCGGCTGGTTCTGATCAGCAGCGGTGGGCTGGGGCCCGACCTGAGTTTGACGCTGCGGATGCTGTCGGCGCCCGGGGTGGAGCTGGTGTTGCCGGTGGTCGCGTCGCGGCCGGTGTTGAACGTCGCCAACACGCTGGGGTCCTGGCTCACGTCGGCCGGAGTCCACTCGCCGTCCGACAGCGCCGAGATATGGAGCGCCTACTCGTCGCTGTCGGATGGCCAGACCCGGCAGGCGTTCCTGCGGACGCTGCGCTCGGTGGTGGACTACCGTGGCCAGGCGGTCAGTGCGATCAACCGGTTGCATCTGAGTTCTGGGCTACCGGTCTTGTTGATTTGGGTGATCAGGATCGGATCATCCCTGTCGCCCACGGTTACGCCGCTCACGACGCCGTGGCGGGTAGCCGGCTTGAAGTGTGGAGCGGTGTCGGGCACTTCCCGCACGTCGAGGCGCCGACCGCGGTGGTGCAAATCCTTGACGACTTCATCGCCACCACCGGGGCCATGCCGATCTGACGAATCGAGCATCGTGATCAGGACCATCGCGCAGCCAGCGTCGACTTCCAATTCAGAAAGCTCTGAAGCCGCCTCACCGGCGACCCCGGGCACAGGCCCCAACTTCGAAGCCCCACAACCGTTCCAGCGCGCCGATCCTACGTGAGTAACGACCACGTCCGACCCGGCAGTGCGACCGAAATTCACAGTCGCCCCGGTGTCGACAGCCCCTCCTCCAGACCCAACACGGCCGTTGTTCAGCGCACCTAGCGGGGAGAGGGAGGGTTGCCGAAGACGTCGGCCTGCATCACCGGACTTTCGATGAACAGATGCCACTTCTTCACCGTCCAGCGGAAGGCGTTCCAGGACTCGAACACTCGCTTGTAATCGGCGCTCTTCGCGCTCTGTTCGGCGTGGATGCCCTCCATGACTGCGAAAGCGGAGCGCATCATGTCGACGGGGAACTCGCGCAGGAGCGTCCCGCCGGCGACCAGCGCGGCCAGCGCGTCGCCGTTCCTCGCGTCGTACTCGGCGACGACTCGCTGGTTGGCCTCCCACGCCGCGGATTCCACGATCTGCTGGTACTCGACGGGGAGCTCGCTAAACGCCTTCTTGTTAACGATGAAGTCGAGCTGGTCTCCGATCTGCCACCAGCCGGGCGAGTAGTAGTACTTGGCGACCTTGTTCAGTCCGAGCTCAGTGTCGTCGAACGGCGCCACGAACTCAGCTGCGTCGAGCTCGCCGGACTTAATGGCGCCGGCCAGCTCCAGGTAGGGTTTGCTGATGGGGGTGACGCCGAACGTTTCCATGACCTCGGCGCCGATCCCGCCGATGCGCATGCGTAGGCCGTCGAGGTCGTCGGTGGTCCGGATTTCCTTGTTGAACCAGCCGCCCATCTGTGAGCCGGTGTTGCCCGCCGGGAAGTACACGATCCCGAATTTGTCGTAGAGCCCGCTGATGAGGTCCATCCCGCCGCCGAACCGCAGCCAGGAGGCGTGTTCCGCGGCGGTCAAGCCGAAGGGGGCCCCGGAACCGAAGGTCAGGCCCGCGTTTTTGTCCACGTAGTAGTCGGAGGAGCTGTGGCCGCATTGGACGAAGCCCTTGCTGACCGCGGTCATCAGGTCGTCCTTCGTGTCGAGGTCGCCCTCGACGGACAGGTCCATCGTGAACCGGCCTGCGGTCATGGACTTGACCCGGTCGGCGACGAACTGGGCACCGCCGTACATGATGCTGAGGTCCTTGGGCCAGCTCACCATCATGCGCCAGTGCACCTCTGGGCCGGTAACGGACGAGGCGTTCTCGGGGCCGGCTTTTTCTGGGCCGGCTTTGGAGCACGCGGTGGCTGCGCTGGCGAACAGTGCGGAGCCGACAACGGCGGCAGGCACCCCGGCCAGCAGGCGGCGTCGGTCAACAGTCATGTCTATCCCTTTCTTCACAAACTGAATCGATACGTGGTCAGGTGATTTCACGCAGTCACAGCACTTTCGACAGAAACGCCTTGGTACGCGCCTGCTTTGGATTAGCGAGGACCTCCCGCGGCGGGCCTGCCTCAACCACGACGCCGTCGTCCATGAACACCAGCGCGTCGCCGACTTCGCGGGCGAACCCGATCTCGTGCGTGACCACGATCATCGTCATGCCCTCGGCGGCGAGGTCGCGCATGACGTCCAGCACTTCGCCGACCAGTTCGGGGTCGAGCGCCGACGTCGGCTCGTCGAAAAGCATCAGCTTCGGCTGCATCGCCAAAGCGCGGGCGATCGCCACCCGCTGCTGCTGGCCGCCGGACAGCTGGGCAGGGTAGCTGTTCGCTTTGTCGGCGAGGCCGACCCGGTCGAGCAGCTTGAGTGCCCGTTCACGCACGACGGCCTTGGGCTCCTTCTTCACCCGCACCGGCGCCTCCATGACGTTCCCCAAGGCGGTCATGTGCGGGAACAGGTTGAACCGCTGGAACACCATGCCGATGTCGCGCCGATGCGCGGCGACTTCCCGCTCGCGCAGTTCGTACAGCTTGTCGCCGTGCTGGCGATAGCCGACAAGACGCCCGTCGACGTACAGCTGGCCGCCATCGATGTTCTCCAGATGGTTGATACACCGCAGGAAGGTCGACTTGCCGGACCCGGACGGTCCGAGCAAGCAAAACACGTCCTTGGGAGCGACCTCCAGATCGATGCCTTTGAGCACCTTGACGTGGCCGAACGACTTGTGGACGTTCTCGGCCTTGACCATTGCGGCGGCGGTCATCGCCCCCCTCCGCTCACTCGGCCCGGGCGCAGGTTGGCGAGAATGCGCCGACGAAGGCTCAGCCCGCCGCCTTGCTGTGTGATGCCGCGCGCGAACCGGCGCTCCACGTGCATCTGTATGTACGTGAGCACGGTCGTCATCACGAGGTACCAGATGCTGGCGACGATCAGCATCGGGAATGTCGTGAAGTTCCTGGCGCCGATCGTCTGCGCCTGGGTGAACAGGTCGCTGGCCCCGATCACCGCGACCAGGGACGTGTTCTTCGACATCGTGATCACCTCGTTGCCGGTCGGCGGGACAATGACCCGCATCGCCTGGGGCAGCACGATGCGGCGCATCGTCAGGGACTGCGGCATGCCGAGTGCGTGCGCGGCCTCTGGCTGGCCGGCGTCCACGGATTGGATGCCGCCGCGGACGATTTCGGCCATGTAGGCGGCCTCGTTGAGCGCCAACGCCAGCAGCGCGGCGCCAAACGGTGTGATCAGGGTGTTGGTGTCGGCACTGAACGACCCGAATCCGATGCGGGGGAAGATCAGCGCGAGGTTGAACCAGAGCACGATCTGCACCAGTAGCGGGGTGCCGCGGAAGAGCCACAGATACGCGCCGCTGACGTACTTGAGCACGGGGTTAGTCGACAGCCGCATCACCGCGAACACGATGCCGAGGGCGATACCGATCACCATCGACAGCACGGTGAGCTCGATGGTGACCAACACGCCGCGCAGGATCGTGTTGTCGAACACGTATTGCCCGACGATCGACCATTGCAGGTTGGGGTTCGTGCCGACCGAGTACGCCAGTGCGCCAACAATCGCAATAACGATGGCGGCGGAAACCCACTGACCCCAGTGGCGAACGGGAATGGCCTTGATCGGCTCATGCCCGGGACTGACCGCGCCGCCTGGGACGTGAACCTGGGATACCACGACAGCCTCCTTACGCGGTGCCGCTGTTGATCGGCGCGTCCTTGAGGGCGCCGCTCGTCAGGTCGTACTTCTCCAGGATCTGGTCGTAGGTGCCCGCCGCGATGACCTCCTTCAACGCGGCCTGGACGGCGTCACGAAGCTGGGTCTCGTTCTTGTTGAACACCATGCCCACCGGCGTCGGCAGCAGCGGCTCGCTGTTGGCGACCTCGAATTGAGCGCCGCCGCCGATGGTCTTCGCGTTGTAGGCCGCGACGGCATCCTGGGTGAAGCTGGCGTCCGCGCGTCCGGACTGCACCTGCAGCAGCGCGTCCTTATCGCTGGGCAAGGCGGTCACTTTGATGGGGTTGGCGGCGCATTCCTTCTGGTTGAACTCGCCCAACAGCTTCTGCTGGGTGGATGCGGTGAGCACCGCGACATTCTTGCCGCACAGGTCGGCGATGCCCTTGATGCCGGTGGGATTGCCCTTCTTCACGACGATGGACTGGCCGGTCATGAAGTAGTCGACGAAGTCGTACTTTTCTTGCCTCGCCTTGGTGTCGGTCACGGCGGCCATCACCAGGTCATATCGGCCACCGTCCAACGCGGTGAGCAGCCCTTCGAACGAGGTGTGAGTCATGTTGACCTTGACGCCGAGGACCTGACCGAGCGCGGTGGCCAGGTCGGGGTCGAGGCCGACGATGGTCTTGTTGTCCGGGCCGAAGGACTCGAACGGCGGGTAGAGCGCCTCGGTGCCGATCTGGACGACACCGGCCTGCTTGATCTCTGCCGGCAATCGCTCGTGCAGGGCCGGGTTCGCCTGCGGCGACGCTACCGGTGCTTCGGCTTGTGGCTCCTCGCCTGACTTACCGCATCCCGCGACGGCGAGCGCCATGGTCACCGCAATCGCGGATGCGGCGGCTAGCCATGTTCGCCGGCTGCGTGTCTTGATCGTCATGATGTGAACTCCTCGTGGTGGAGAGGGCAGTGTGATCTGCGCCACTTAAGGATGAATCATCAGTTTCTCTCTTGTCAACCCTTGTTTCCTGTAGGGGTCCTGGTGTTTCATAGGGATGGGTTGTCCGCATCACATATGGATGCGGGCGAGTGCACGAGGAGGCGCCGATGACCGCGGAGCAGGCCGAGGACTGGGCCGCAAGCCTTGGCGAGCGCATCAGGGCCGCGCGTCTGGCCCGCTGCAAGACCCTGGCCGAGGTGGCCGCCGACAGCGGGTTGACCAAGGGCTTCGTGTCGAAGCTGGAGCGGGATCAGGCCAGCGCGTCAGTCGCCTCGCTGATGCGGCTTTGCGATGCGCTCGGTATCTCTGTGGGAACGCTGTTCAACGCCTCCCAAGGCGAGGTCGTCCGCCACAACGCCTATCCGCGGTTAACATTCGGCGGCACCGGGATGGCGGAGTATCTCCTCACCCCAGCCGGTGAGCGGCGCTTACAGGCGATCCTTTCCGACATTGAGCCGGACGGTGGCGGCGGAGATGAACCCTACAGCCTGCCGGTCGACGTGGAATTCGTGTTCGTTATCTCCGGCCAGCTGGCCATATTCCTCCGCGGCGAAGAAATCGTCCTCGAGGCCGGCGACGCGCTGAGCTTCCCGCCGCGGGTACCGCACACCTTCCGCAGTGCCGCGACGGAGGGGCACACCAAGGTCCTCTGGGTCTTTTCTCCGGCGCTGCCGGACAACGAATGAATCAACGAATGAACCCTTTTGGAGGATCCGTGAACGCCCACTCCGACACGCCCGCGCGAGCACGGCGTCCAAGATTCAAGCCGCTGCCCGGTTACCGATCGGCTCCCGCGATACTCTTACCGCTTCCCTATACCCGGCGATTTCGCTGACGATCTTGTGTCAAGGGTGGCGAAGCCATCACGTCCCTTCTTGCATCTCGTTGGTCTGGTCGGATCGATCGATAACTACATGTCGGGGCCGGCCCGCAGATCGGCGAGGACAGTGCTGAACAACGAGCTGCGGTTTCGCGCGCCGGACCGCACGCTGACCGAGGACCAGGCCAGCGCAGCCCGCGGTGCACGGGGCCGAGCTGGTCGGCGCCGTGCAGCGCGGCTGACCGTTTACCCGAACTGGTCCAGCGGGAGGTCAAAGGGCGGAGAATCGGAAGCTCGCTTACTTCTCACTGGGAGGCGGCATGGCGTGGAATGTGAAGGGGACCTACCTCGAGACGTGCTCGTGCGAGTTTATGTGTCCGTGCAATTTTTCCTTCGCGCACGGCGCCGATTACGACCGGTGCCGGGTCACCCTCGTCTTCAACGTGACCCAGGGCGATGTGGAGGGAACCGACGTCGGCGGGCTTGTCGTGGCAGTTATCGCGGACACGCCGAAGGTGATGACGGAGGGCAACTGGCGCCTCGGCCTGTTCATCGACGCCAAGGCATCCGACGAGCAGGCCGGGAAGCTGCTCGGGGTATTCAGCGGACAACTCGGCGGGCCCATGGCGGCGCTGGCGCCACTGATCGGTGAGATTCTGGGCGTCGAGCGCGCGCCGATCGAGGTGCGAGAGGACGGACTGCGCCACAGCGTGAGGATCGGTGACGCGGTGGACTTCGAGATCGAGGATGTCGTGCCGTTTGGCGTTGAGACGGGCGAGCCCGTCCGCATTGTCGGGATGTTCCATCCCGCCGGGTCGGAGTTCCGCGCGGCCGAGGCGAAGCGGACCAACATCAGCGCATTCGGCATCGAGTACGAGGGCAAGTCCGCCTTGTCCGCATCGCAATTCTCTTGGGCCGCCTGAGCGAGTGACAGCATCGGCGCACCAGGCCACCGCCGACGGTGGTGGTCTGCGGCCGGCCTTCGCGGCGGCACGCAGTCGGCTCGGGCTCATTGCGCTGCTGTTCGCGCTCGCCGCTCTCGCCTGGTGGTCGACGGTCGATCGCATGCGCGGCATGGACGAGGGACCGGGCACCGCCCTCGGGACACTCGGCTGGTTCCTCGGCGTCTGGCTCGTGATGATGACCGCGATGATGTTCCCGTCCGTCGCGCCGACGATCGCTCTGTACTCGCAGATGACGAAGAGGCGGTCTCCGGTTGCCCCGCTCGTCTTCGCGTCCGGTTATCTCCTGACCTGGACGGGAGCTGGACTGCTCGCGTTCGGCATCTCCGATGCCGGCGGTCGCCTCCTCGGCGACGTGCTGGCCTGGGATCACGCGGGCCGATGGGTGGCGGGCGGAACCCTCGCGGTCGCCGCCGCCTACGAACTCACGCCGCTGAAGACCGTCTGCCTCAGGCATTGCCGCAGCCCGCTCGGCTTCCTGCTCGGCTCCTGGCGGGAAGGCTTGTCAGGAGCGCTCGCAATGGGCGCGAAGCACGGCGCCTGGTGTGTCGGATGCTGCTGGGCGCTCATGGCGTCGCTCTTTGCCCTCGGGGTGATGAGCATCGCATGGATGGCCTTCGTCGCCGGTCTGATCGCCGCGGAGAAGACACTTCCGTGGGGCCGCGCAGTCACGTACGGTACTGCCGCGATCCTGCTCGCGCTTGGTGTCCTCCTTGTCGCCGTGCCCCACGCGATCCCGGGCATGATCATCCCGGGCCAGGGCCCGGTGGACCAGATGGACAGCATGACGCCCTGACCTACGCAAAGAATTAATTTGCGACATTCTGGGACACCATGCAGCGCCGCACTCCGCACTGCGAGGCACGCGTTGCTGGAGCTGCGGACCAGGCGTTGGCCCCCGGGTGTGACGAGTCGGGTGAAGCGTCGCTGTGGACGGCCGAGGACGAGGGCGATCGTGGCCGCGGCGGCCGTTGCGGGGCAGCGCTGCTCGGACCACGCATGCTTAACGATGCCGAGGTCAGCGCCCAGAAAAGTCCTCCACTGCCGCGAACACAGGCGTTTGCTCGGTCGGGGAGCCGAGCACGTTACTCGCTTTGTCGCAAGGAGTGGCGTTTCATCGGTAATAGCAGCCCGAGCTCGCGAACGAGTACCGACAGCCGAAGCCCGGGCAGATTGGAGATAGAAATGATCACCCTCTACGCGCTGGCCGCAGCGGTCGGCATCGGTGTGCTCTGGCTCGGCACGAATATTAAGGTCGTCAAGCAGTTCGAACGGGGCGTCGTCTTCCGGTTCGGCCGTGTGCAATCCGGCCTCCGCGGACCGGGACTCACGATGTTGATTCCGATCGCCGATCGCCTCCAAAAAGTGAACATGCAGATCATCACGATGCCCGTGCCCGCCCAAGATGGCATCACCCGCGACAATGTGACCGTCCGTGTGGATGCTGTCATCTATTTCCAGGTCTCGGATCCGGTGCGTGCGGCTGTCGACGTGCAGGACTACGTGTCGGCTATTGGCCAGGCTGCCCAGACATCACTGCGTTCGATCATCGGCAAGAGCAATCTGGACGACCTGTTGTCCAACCGCGAGCATCTCAATCAGGGGCTGGAGTTGATGATCGACAGTCCCGCGCTGGGCTGGGGTGTTCAGATCGACCGCGTCGAAATCAAGGATGTAGTGCTGCCCGATTCGATGAAGCGGTCGATTGCACGCCAAGCCGAGGCCGAGCGTGAGCGACGGGCTCGGGTCATCACCGCCGAGGGCGAACTTCAGGCGTCCGAAAAGCTGGCCCAAGCAGCCGAGGTCATGGCCGAGCACCCAGCCGCGCTGCAACTGCGACTCTTGCAGACCGTCGTCGAGGTCGCCGCAGAGAAGAATTCCACCCTGGTACTTCCCTTCCCGGTCGAACTGCTCCGATTTCTGGAACGCGCCACACCGCAAGCATCCGAGCGCCGGGACAAGGCCACCGATACTGACGCGGGCGCAGCTTCCAACGCCGAGACGTTGACGCTGGAACCACCACGGATTCCCGACGACGCCCGCGGCCTGGAACTCCACACACGCATCGCGGACACATTCCAGCGGGATCAGTAACGTCCGAGACAAGCCGGACAATTACTGGGCGCCGTGCACCACGACACAGCATCGGCCCGGTCGTGGGGGAAATGTCTCCTGCCGCCGAGGCCACATTTCACCGCGCATCATGCACGCTGGGTAACCACGTGGCTCGTACTTCGGACGGCCCTCCTTTTCGTCAGGAGCGCCGTCCGAGCGCGGGGGTCAGATTTCAGGTACGCCGATGAAACTGCGGCCGAGGCGAAGAAAAGATGACGCGGTGCTGGCGGTGTAGCGTCCGTTGCC
Organism: uncultured Actinomycetota bacterium; assembly: GCA_963715885.1. Taxonomy (GTDB): domain Bacteria; phylum Actinomycetota; class Actinomycetes; order Mycobacteriales; family Mycobacteriaceae; genus Mycobacterium. Next base: position 111,205 of record CAVQSK010000030.1, on the reverse strand, counting down.
GCCGGCACCGCTCGGGCTGACGCATCCCAGCATCTGGTGGTGCTGACGCTGTGGAATAACGCCAAATCCGACGCGGAGCCGCTATCGGTCAAGGACATAGCGGCACTCCTGCAGATGGATTCGGCCACCCCCTCACCGATCGTCTTACGGAACACCCAGGCCCGCGCGGAGTTACCGGCCGGATCTCGTCGGACGATTGCCGCGTCCCGGATCGAGGCGCACCGTGCCGGTGCCGTCGCATTGCAGGCAGTCGAGCACACTGATACCGATGCAGTCGTCGGCGGGCCAGTCCGCGGTGGCGCTGCGGGGTACCCACATGCTCGCCTCCAGGTCGTAGGCGAGCTGCCCGTCGCCGGCGCATTCGTCGCAGACCGTCTCGACTGCCTGTGCTGCGATGGCGGTTGTCGTGGTCACTTGGATTGCTCCGATCCCTTGTTGGGCAGACGGTTACGCGCGGGTGCCGCGCCGCAGGGCCGCGGCGAAGTCGAGCCGGTCGGGGTCGCCGCGGTGCGTACCACGGTCCGTTTGGTCAGGTCGACCAGGAAGGTCCAGCCACCGGGTAGTGCGCGGCCGGTGCGGTCGACCCGATTCACTTGGAAATACTCCGGATGCTCGGGCACCGGTCGCGCCGCGATCGGGAGGAAGCGGGTTTCGGGGGCGCGGTGCCGAACCAGCGTCACCGCCGCGGCGGCGCGGGCGCGTGTGTCAACGGTTTCGATGCTCATGGAGTCGGTCACCTCCTGCGCGTGACGGTACCTTTCGAAGTCGAGTTCGGTTGGGATGCTGGCGGTTTCGAGGTCGGCGTGTTGTGCCACCGGTCCCGATCCCGACTTCACCCGGGCAGTGGACCTGTGACGCCCATGGTGACAGTTCTACGGTCACAGTCGTCACGTCATCTCCTTTGCTCTCAGGCCGCGAGGATCAACAGCGCCGGCGCCAAGACCATCGGCGCCAGCTCCCGGCTACTAAGCCACCCAAGCTGAACGCCGATCGACAAGAACAGCTCCGTCGCCTCGCCGCGACCGGTGAACCTGTGCATGAGCTCGCAAAAGCATTCGGCATCGGGCGAGCGACCGCCTACCGTTACTTGTCCGAGCTGCCCAACGCCAGCTCCAACTGCGCCTTCCAGCAGTCAGCGTCATGACCGATCAGTCGGGCCGCCCCCGCCTGTCGCGACAAGAAGCTGAGCATGCCGATGCGCACGATCGGGCTGAGGCTGCGTCTTGGCAGGTGACCGAACCGGTGCCGGAACAATTCTGGACTTCGCCCTTCGCCTGCCCAGCCCGGTACTGCTGGCGTTTGCTGTGCTCGCCCTGCGGGCCCGGACGAAGCGCTGACCGACAGCTCGTCGTGATGGTTGGCACGCTGCGAGCCTGAAGCAGCGAAATAGTCTCCCTGGCAGAGAAATTCAGAGCGCTCCAGAATCCTGGTGCCGCTGCGGCGGGGCCGTGTAGGTGACATCTCCGCTGGTCAGGTCCACCGCCTCGATCCGCGCCGCCGGTTCTGTCAGCACCCTTCCTCGCCACCCATTGTGGTGTCCGGCGGGACCGGAAGCGGCGGTGGACAACACCACGGGAGCAAAACTCTGACCGAGGACACCGGTGCCAGACATCCTCAAAGCACCACTCTGGCAGAACGTTACGCACAAGCACATTGGAACCCATTGCACAACAACTAAGTTCGGCGATAGTATATATTATGTCAGTTGCGCTCCAAATAGGTTGGAATACAACACTATTCGAAATCCGATAACGCCTATCCTGTCTCGATATAGCTGGCGGTTTTCGTATTAGACCTGGCGGACTTCGGTGTGCCTGAAGTTTCTCAATTGAGCTGGCAGTTGTTGTCGGACCACGGCTGTAGCGTCCGCGGCAAGGGTTCAAAGGGGGTCGGAATGGCAGCTCCACGCCTGCGCTCGCTACCGCGGAACATCACCGACGTCACGCGGGTGCTGTCCTGCGTAGACGGGACCGTTCAGAACCTCCCACTGTCGCCTGACGTGGGATCGGTGCGGCCTGAGCTAGCCACCCCCATCCGTGAGTTCTTCTCCTGGCCCGGTAAGCGCAGCTACGAGGGTCTGTACTGGTCCAGTACGAACCGGCGGCACGTGGACTTTGAGTCGCTCCTAGAGCGCGAGTACCTAATGACGGCCGACATCGCCGATGACGTCATCGCGATCGCGGCCCAGCCATTGGCTCTGTTGTGGCCCAGAGGCACACAAGGCCAGCGCGACCACGTACCTGATTTCTTCGTTCGTCTTTCCAGCGGTGATGGCCGGGTCGTTGACATTCGGTCACGGGAGCGAGTTGACAAGAGCGGTGAGCAGTTTGCTATGACGCGCAGAGCCTGCGACGAGATCGGCTGGCAGTACGAAGTATTCACCGGACTTGCCCCGGTGGTATCCCACAACCTGCGCTGGCTCGCCGGATACCGTCATGACCGTAGTGCCCCGTCGGCCGACACGGCTGAGTCAATCCGGAACTGCTTCGCGACACCGCTTCCGCTACAGGTGGGACTTCGCGATGCCAGTACCCAGACGGGTCTGAGCATCGATGTGATAACCGCGATTGTCCTGCATCTGACGTCGACGCATTGACGTATCCAGAGCAAGTCAAGGTCGCTCGTCTGCTGGCGTCGCCCGGATTCTTCCGCGCGGCAACCAATTCTGACACTGAGGTGACTCAGCGCAGCGCATTGGTCGCGAGAGAAGTGGAGAAGGTCATCCCCGCTCGCGACGATGCGGACCCATGGCGAGCGACCAACCGAGTGTGGACGGCGATCACGCATCTCACCGTGCGCCGGCGAGACGCCCGCATCTATGGGGTCCCGATGCGCGACACCTACTACAACATTCTGCGGTTCATTGATGCGCCGTGATGACCCGGGTTCGTCTCACGACGCGCTGCATGTCCTACGGAGTCAGCACCGCTGGGCTGTCAGCTGAATCTGCGGTGAGTCCTCAGGTGTGGCGTGCTGCTTCTTGGGCGAGCTGCACTCTTGAGTTGACGCCGAGTTTGGAGTAGACGTGACCAAGGTGCGCTTGCACCGTACGCGGTGATATGAAGAGACGCTCGGCAATGTCCTTGTTTGGCAGACCTTCGCCAACGAGTCGTACGACATTGAGTTCGGCGGGTGTCAGCGACGCCCAACCAATCGTTGGTCGTTTGCGTTCACCGCGGCCACGTCGTGCATAGCTGACTGCCTCGTCGATGGAAAGTGCTGAACCTTCGGACCATGCTTCCTCAAACTCGTTGTCATCCATCGAGTTACGAAGCGCACCCACCGATGCGTTGTGGTCGGCATCGTATGTCTTGAAGCGGACCAGGCCGGTGTGCTCGCGGATTGCCTCCGCCGCGCCGAAGAGCCGGGTCGCTTCGCGGTGCTTGCCGGCACCGCCGGCCACTTCCGCGAGGCACTCAAGGATGTCGGGAAACGCTGCTTGCGCCTTGAGCTCGGCGGCGCCCGCGAGCGCGTCGTGGGCGTCGCGTTCGGCCTGTTCCGGCTCGCCCTGGGCGATCGCGACGCGCGCACGGGTGGTCAACGCGGACACCAAGTGGTAGCCCACCGTCGCCGAGACCGCATCATCGGCCCACCGGCGGGCCGCGGCCAAATCTCCTCGCGCCAGAGCGATCTGTGCCATCGGGTTGACAGTCGGTAGCGCAAGCTCGGGCTGGATATTCATGCGCTGCCAGGCTGCCTCGCTGGCGTTGGCTGCTGCTTCGACGTCACCGGCGGCCAGCTCCGCATTGGCCAATGCCGCATACGCGAAGCCCTTGTTGAACTCGCCGAAATCCGCTGCGGCCTCGATGGCTGTGGCCGCAGCGGCCCGAGCCGCACTGGTGTCTCCGACGTAGGCCAGCACCTGGCCCAGGCTCAGGAGGCTCGACATTCTCCACCATTCGTCGTGCGCCGCCTCGGCCTCGGCCAGCACGTCCTGGAATTGTGCGATGGACGCCGCTGAATTCCCTTGCATCATGTCGGCCAAGGCGAGGCACCAGCGACACATACGCGAGGCATACCCGTCGCCGATTGTGTCGGCGATGTTGCGTCCCTCTTCGGCCGCCGCCCGCACGGCGATCGGATCACCCTTTCCCGTGGTCGCCGCGAACGCCTGCCAACCGAGGATCTGGCTCAGCCTCCAGTCGTCGCTTAGCGTGCGGGCGAGGCCGAGCCCTTCGACGAAGTACGGGTCGGCGGCCTCCGCGTCGTAGGCGGCGATGTAGCCGCAGGAGGCGAGGGCGCGGGCCAGCAACGCCGGGTCATCGAGTTCACGCGCGATCGCGAGGGCTTGCAGGGCGTCATCGATGTTGTCGTGGATGCTCTGCACAGCGTCGAGCGCTGCCTTGTCGGCGAGTGCGCGGGCGCGCACTGCGGGCGGCACCTCAGCGTGATGGACCTTGATATCGGCGAGTGCGGCATCGAACCAGGCCGTCCCTTCCTGCACGCGGCCCCGGGTGAGCCACAGCGGCTGCAGCGATGACGACAGCTGCAGTGCAGGTGCGGTGTTGGCGTTTTCGCGACTCCACGCGAACGCCGCCCTTTGGTTGTCGATCTCGATTTCGGCCTGTTCGACCTGCCGCGGATAGTCAGCCCGACCCGGGGTGTCGAGCGCGGCCGCCATCGCCGTGTAGTGGTCGCGGTGACGGGCGCGGACCTCGTTGGCCTCGCCCGACTCGCCAAGCTTTTCCAGCGCGTACTGGCGCACGGTCTCCAGCATCCGGTACCGCGTCCCGAGGCGACTGTCTTCGGCTGCGACGAGCGATTTGTCGATGAGCAGGGTGAGCTGATCGAGAGTCTGGTAGCGCTCGACGTCGCTGCCGCCGCACACGGCCTGTGCAGCGTCGAGCTCGAATCCGCCCATGAACACGGCCGCCCGTCGGAATAGGACGCGTTCGGGCTCGGTCAGCAGAGCGTGCGACCAGTCCACGGACGCCCGCAGCGTCTGCTGGCGGCGCACCGCTGTTCGCGCGCCGCCGGTCAGCAGTCGGAAACGGTCGTGCAGGCTATCGAGAATCTGTGCCAACGACAGCGCGCGTACTCGTGCGGCCGCCAGCTCGATCGCGAGCGGGATGCCGTCGAGGCGTCGGCAGATCTCCGTCACCGTGGCCGAGTTGTCATTGGTGACGCTGAAATCGGGCCGGACATTGCGGGCTCGGTCGGTGAACAGCTCGATCGCCTCGTCGGCCAGCGAGAGCGACGGCACCTGCCACGCGACTTCGCCGGCGGCGCGGATCGGCTCACGGCTCGTCGCGAAAATGGTTACCGCCGGGCAACAGCCCAATAGCTCAACGACCAGCGAGGCGCACGCGTCGATCAGGTGCTCACAGTTGTCCAACACGACGAGCATGCGCCGGCCAGCGATGACACGCGTGAGGGTGTCCATCGTCGAACGCCCGGGTTGGTCGGGCAGCCCCAGCGCGCGCGTCACGGCGACCGGCACGACGTCGGGGTCGGTGATGGGCGCCAGATCGACGTACCACACGCCGTCGCCGAAATCGGCGTCCAATTGGGCTGCGATCTGCACTGCCAGACGTGTCTTTCCGACGCCGCCCGCACCGGTAAGCGTCACAAGCCGGTTTTCGGCGATGTTTCGCCGCACGGCCTCGATCTCGGCGCCGCGACCGACGAAACTCGTCAATTGCGGCGGAAGATGCTGTGACGCCGCAGTTTTCGCCACGCGAAGCGGTGGAAAGTCGTTGCGGAGGTCGGCGTGGCACAGCTGCGATACCCGTTCGGGCCTCGGCAGGTCCCGCAACGCATGGGTGCCGAGATCAAGCATCCACGCACCCGCAGGAGGCGAATCGACAAGCAGATCGTGCGTCGTAGCCGATATGACCGTCTGGCCGCCGTGGGCTAGATCGCGCAGCCGTGCGGTGCGGTTGATGGTCGGCCCGATGTAGTTTGCTTCATCGCGCAGTCGCACTTCGCCGGTATGAAGGCCGATCCGCAAGCTGATCGGTGAAAGTGGCGCGCGCTGTAGTTCGAGCGCGCACGCGACGGCGTCGCTGGCGCGAGCGAAGGCGACCACGAAGCTGTCGCCCTCACCTTGTTCAACCGGACGGACCCCGTGGTGCGCCGCGATGAGATCCGCCAGCGTGCAGTCCAGGCGCGCAACGGCGGCGCTCATGTCGTCGGGTTGGGTCTGCCACAACCGTGTCGAGCCCTCGACGTCGGCGAGGAGCAACGTCACCGTTCCTGTCGGAAGCTCGCTCACGCCCAGGTCGCTCCAGTTCAACGACGCCGTATCCGCGCGCCGGTCCGTCTCGCTCATTAGCCAGGATGGGGCAGCGACATATGGCGAACATCGGCAAAGTGCGTACTCGCGTTGGCTCGGCCTTTCACATCTAGGCCTTTAGGCGAATGTTCTTCAGTCCTCGGCACCGCATAGTCGACGCGATACGACACCGAGGAGGCCAGCCATGAACACCCCCACCAGCCGAGCCCGCGGCGGGCGCCGTTTCCCGTTCCCGCTGACTACAACGCGACGACGACGCCGGAGCCCGATAACAGTGGCTAGTCCCGCCAAGCACGCGACGGAGCAAACCATGGCTCAAGAGTGCAGGTCTCGCGCGATCTGATTGGTGGTGACGTCGACGAGGGGTACGGAAAGGTCGTCGACGCCTTCCGTCGCAACTTGACCAGTGGCCAGGAGGTCGGGGCCGCGGTTGCGGTCTACCGGGATGGCCGCAAGGTCGTTGATCTGTGGGGCGGCTTTCGCAACGGGATCACTGAGGCGCCGTGGGAGCAAGACACCGTCGTCAACGTGTTCTCGACGACGAAGGGCGTTGCCTCGCTTGCCGTCGCGGTGGCCGCTTCTCGGGGGCTCATCTCCTATGACGCGAAAGTGGCCGACTACTGGCCAGAGTTCGCGCAGGCCGGCAAAGCGGCAGTCACCGTGCGGCAACTGCTGTCACATCAAGCCGGACTGCCCGCGATCAGGCCGAAGTTGACGCTGGACGACTTGGCTGACCCGACAAAGATGTCGGCAAAGCTCGCAAGGCAGGTCCCCGCTTGGACCCCAGGGGTACGGCATGGCTACCACGCGATCACGCTGGGCTGGTACGAAGGCGAGCTGATTCGCCGAACAGATCCCGCGAGGCGTTCACTGGGCCAATTCTTCGCCGAGGAGATAGCCAAGCCGCTGGGGTTGGATTTCTATATCGGCCTGCCGTCCTCGGTTGACCGCAACCGTGTCGCGTATTTGCACGCCTGGTCGCTGTACCAGCTGTTATGGCATCCCAGCATGTGGCCACCACGTTTTGCGTTGGCTGTATTGAATCCGCTTAGCTTGGAGGCCCAGTCCACCGCCTTCGCGAAGGGAATCACGAGCGCTGGAGCTTTTAACCGCGACGAATTCCGGGTGCCAGAGATGCCCGCCGTCAATGGAACCGGGACCGCGCGCTCGGTGGCCAAGCTCTACGGCAGCGCCGCTATGGGCGGTTTCGAGATCGGCCTAAGCCCCAGCGTCCTCGATGGTTTGAAGAAGCCTGCGGTCTCACCGTCCAAGGGATTGCGCGACAAGGTGTTACACGTCGACACAACGTTCTCCCTTGGCTTTATCAAGCCCAGCCCGACATGCACGTTCGGATCTTCCGACAATGCGTTTGGAACGCCCGGAGCGGGCGGCTCTTTCGGATTCGCCGACCCAGACACCGGCATCGGATTCGGGTATGTGATGAACAAGCTGGGTTTCCATATGGTCAGCGACCCACGAGAACTCAGCCTCCGCAACGCGCTGTTCCACGACATCCTGGGAGCCCGGCCTCAAGCCTGACTTCTCAATTACGGGTTCGGTTTCACGCAATTCTGCCGACGGCAGCCGTGAAGTCGAACCGATGCAGCGCCGACACGAGCGACTCAAGGGTTCCGGCGCTCAACCCGAACGTTCCCTGATTCCAGGGCTCACAATCCGCCGACCGATCCAATAGCACCTGAAATGCCTTTGCGACTCCAAGACCCTCACTCGTGGGTTTCGTCAAGTCCTTTGGCCCCAGCTCGGTCAGGCGGATTCCAGTCAACGTCGCAACATCGAGGCTATCTGGAGGTTGCGGTGGGAGCTGGGCGGAAGACCCGACATGGCGTCATGATGGTGGAAAAGCAGGAGTGGTTCGCTCGGCTGATCTCGCAGGGGGTGAGTAACTCCGAGGCGTGCCGGATCGTGGGAATCAACCGCAGGACGGGGACACGCTGGCGCTACGGGCGCACAATCCTCAACACTGCCGGTCAGGCGGTGCACTATCCGCCGGTGAGACTTACAGCACCCCAGGCGCGGCATCCTCGATATCTGTCGTTGGCCGAGCGGACGACGATCGCCGATCTGCATCGTGCGGGTGTGGGTGTGCGCGACATCGCCGACGAGCTGGGTAGGGCGGCCTCGACGGTGTCGCGGGAGCTTCGCCGCAACGCTGATGATCGCGGCCGCTACCTGCCCGCCACGGCGCAGCGGTTGAGCACTGAGCGGCGATCCCGGGCGTTGCGGAAGCGACGCGTGGTGCGTGACGAGCAGCTTCATGGTGTTGTCGCCGACTTGTTGGGCAAGCGGTGGAGTCCCGAACAGATCGCCCATGAATTGCCGGTGCGGTTCCCTGATCAGCCCGAGCGTCACCTGTGTACGGAGTCGATCTATCAGGCGATCTACGATCCCAGGACCGATGTTGACCCGCCCGGCCAAACGGCGTCGCCGGCGGCGCCGACGCCGAATCCAGGGCCTGGAGCGACGTGGTCGGCTCACTAACATGACGATGATCGCGGATCGGCCCGCCGAGGCTGAGGACCGGATGCAGGTCGGGCACTGGGAAGGCGACTGCATCATGGGTGCCGGAAACCGTTCGGCGATAGGCACTCTCGTCGAACGCACGACCCGCTTCGTCATCCTGATCCACGTGCCCACCGAGCGGCCGACCGCCGAGACGATGCGTGACGGCATCACCGACGCACTGGGCGCTCTGGCGCCCCACCTGCGACGGACACTGACCTGGGATCAGGGCAAAGAGCTTGCACTGCACCAACAGATCACCGCCGCCACCGACACACGCGTGTACTTCTGCGATGCGCACTCCCCGTGGCAGCGCGGCAGCAACGAGAACACGAATGGCTTGCTGCGGGATTACTTTCCCAAAGGCACCGACCTGAGCACCATCTCGCCCGAGGAACTGCAGCGAGTCGCCGACGAACTCAACGACCGGCCCCGCAAGACCCTTAACTGGGCCCGACCAGCCGACTTGATCACCGACGTGGCCATCAGGACCGCATAAGAGGCCGGGCCGGTCAGCCCCAAAAGATCGCTGTGGGATCGCGATCCAGTTCAGCCAGCAGCTCCTCGATGCTGGCCGTAGGCGCTACGAGATCGTAGGCATGGAATCGCAGGTTGCGGTCCCGCCAAAACAACGACCACACACCAGCGGTCTTCACATAGCGCAGCCGGGCGATCGGGAACCGGGTCCATCCGCACCCACATCTGCTCGCCACGGCGGCCGGCACTCCACGATCGTCAGATGCCGATCAGCGATATCCACCTCGACGCGAACCTCGTCACGGACACGCTCGGGCACCCTGTCCCGGCACCATCGCTGCACTCGCGCAACATCCGTCTCCGGCAGACCACTCACCCGACTAGTGTGCAACCCGTCCCGTTGCGACGTTGACTGGAATCCGCCTCCCGAATTCTGGCCCCGGGCGGGTGCGAACTTAGTCCTAGGGAATCACATGCCGGGCGGCCTCGGCGATCAGCTGCACCCGCGACTTCAGGCCGAGCTTGGCGTAAACGTGCGTCAGGTGAGTTTGCACGGTGCGCGGTGAGACGAACAAGCGCGTGGCCACCTCCGCATTGCTCAGACCGTCCTTGATCAGACGGACCACCTCGCGTTCGGTCGGCGTGAGCGACTCCCACCCGCTGGCCGGCCGTTTGCGTTCCCCTCGGCCACGCTGGGCATACGCGAGCGCCTCTTCTGCCGACAGCGCCGCGCCCTCGGCCCACGCCGTGTCAAACTCCGCTTCGCCCAAAGAGTTACGAAGTTCTGTGACTGTCGCGTCGTAGTCGGCCTCGTAGACCTTGAACCTTACCGCGCCGATGCGTTGCCGCAGGGCTTCAGCGGCACCCATGAGCCGGGCGGCCGAAAGGTGTTGGCCGGATCTGACTGCAAGTACCGCGAGGCACTCGAGTAGATCGGGTGTAGAGAGATGCGCCTGCATTTCGATGTTCATCGCGAGGGCGTCATACGCGTCGCGCTGAGCCTGCTGGAGTTCTCCTTGGGCAAGCGCCACGCGGGCACGCCTGATCAGCGCATTCAGCAAGTGCCAGTTGCTCGTCTCCGACACCGCGCTGTCGGCCCAGCGGCGCGCCTCATTGAGGTCGCCGGTCGCCGCGGCAGCCTCCGCCAGGGGCGCGAGGCTGAGGACGAGCGGTTCCCGCTCAGGAGCCCTGTCCTGCCACGATTTCTGGCTTTGCGTGCGGGCAGATGTCACATCCCCGGCGGCAAATGCGGTCAGCGCCGAGATGGCGTAAGCGGTTTCCAAGTACAACCCGCCGATTGCAGCGGTGACGTCGATCGCCTGATCGGCGGTGGCTCGAGCGGCCTCGACCTCACCTTGGCTCGTGAGCCCATACGCCAGAATGATGAGAGACAGCGCCAACACCACGTTGTCATTAGCCGCCTGAGCGTCGTCGCATACCACGCTCAACTCCCCGATTCCCGGTATCAGATCGCCGAGACAGACGTGCGCCAGGGCCAGCCACATGCGGCAGAGTCGACCGTGGGACCGATCCCCGATCGCTTCGGCGAGTGCGCGACCCTCCTCGGCCGCGGTGAGCGTTATGGTCAGGTCCCCTGTGGCGTTGCCGCTGAACGCACGCCAGTTGAGTAGCTCGCACAACCACCACCTCTCACCCAGTTGTCGAGCGAGGTCAATGCCTTCATCGAAATGCTGCACGGACATGTCCGATCGATACATCCCTTGGCCTGCGCAAGCCGTCAGCGCCCGAACCAGCAGCTTCGGGTCGTCGATGCTGCGGGCGATCTCCAGACCCTGCTGAGCCAGGTCGAAGCTGGTGACAAAGGCGAACGTGTCGGTCGCGGCCCGGTCGACCATCGCGTGTGCCCGCACCGCGGGTGCCACGTCCGCGTCCAATGCAGCGAGAACGGCGTCGAACCAACTGAGTCCTTCAACAACGCGCCCCCTGGACACCCACAGCGGCAGCAGCGCCGATGCCAACTCGAGTGCGCGGTCAAGCTCCGAGCGATCGAGGCTCCACGTGAAAGCGCCGCGAAGATTGTCGATCTCGTTCTCGCAGTCATCGACGCGCCGATCCAGGTCACTCACGTCCGGGTTGTCGATCGTGGCGGCCAACGCCAAGTAGTGGTCGCGGTGACGTGTACGAACGTCGTCGGTATCGCCGGACTCTCCGAGCTTCTCCAGCGCGTACTGACGCACGGTCTCGAGCAGCCGGTATTGCGTCGGACCGCTGGTGTATTCGGCTGTGACCAAAGACTTGTCGACCAGCAGGGTGATCACGTCGATCACCTGATGTCGCTCAATATCGACGCCGCCCGCGACGGACTGCGCGGCGGCGATGTCAAACCCACCCATGAATACCGCCAGTCGACGGAACAGCACGCGTTCTGGTTCGGTGAGCAGTGCGTGGGACCAGTCCACGGATGCGCGCAATGTCTGCTGGCGCCGCACCGCACCGCGCGAACCACCGGTCAGCAGCCGGAAACGATCCTGCAAACCGTCGAGGATCTCGTCCAAGGACAGTGCCCGTACGCGCGCCGCAGCGAGTTCGATCGCCAGCGGGATGCCGTCGAGGCGGTGACAGATCTCTGCGACGGCTCCTGCGTTCTCATCGGTGACGGCCAACCCCGGCCGTGCCCGGCGGGCACGATCGGCGAACAGTTCGATTGCCTCGTCCTTCAGCGACAGCGATGGCACGCGGTAGATCACCTCGCCTGCGACGCCGATAGGTTCGCGGGTGGTGGTCAGCAGGGTCAATTGAGGGCAGGCGCTCAAGAGGCTCGTCGTCATGTCGGCGACGGAGTCAAGGAGATGCTCGCAGTTGTCCAACACGATGAGAACGTCACGGTCGCCGACGAACCGCGTCATGGTGTCCAACACGGATCGGCCGGGCTCGTCGCGCAGACCTAGTGCGCGCAGGGCCGCGACGGGCACGAGGTCAGGCTCGGCGATCGGAGCCAATTCGACGTAGCACACACCGTCCTCGAAAATGTCGCCCATGTGGGAGGCCACCTCGATCGCAAGCCGGGTCTTGCCTGCGCCGCCCGCGCCGGTCAAGGTGACGAGCCGGTTGTCGTGAAGGCTTCGTCGTATCTCGTCCATCTCGGATTGCCGCCCGACGAAGCTGGTCAGCTGCGCCGGAAGATTGTGCGAGCGAGCGGTTTTGGATGTTCGGAGCGGCGGGAATTCGTTGCGGATTTCGGGATGACAGAGTTGCATCACGTGCTCCGGGCGGGGCAAATCGCGTACTGGATGGCTTCCCAGATCGGCCAGCCACGCGTCGTCCGGCAGCCGGTCGGCGACCAGATCGCTTGTGGTGTTGGACAAGACCGTCTGCCCGCCGTGCGCTAGGTCGCGCAGCCGGGCGGTGCGGTTGATGGTCGGACCGATGTAGTTCGATTCGTCGCGCAGCTGAACCTCGCCCGTATGCAGCCCGATGCGCAGATGGATCGGTCCAAGCGACGCCCGCTGCAACTCGAGGGCGCACACCGCAGCGTCGCTGGCGCGTCCGAAGGCGATCACGAAGCTGTCGCCCTCGCCCTGTTCGATCGGCCGCACGCCGTGGTGAGCGTCCACCACGCGCGCAAGCGTGCGGTCGAGAGCATGAAAGGCAGCGGTCATCTCTTCGGGTCTGGTTTCCCACAGCCGCGTGGAACCCTCGACGTCGGCCAGCAGCAACGTCACCGTTCCGGTCGGTACCAGTTCGCCCACGCCCAGATCGCTCCAGCTCAACGACGTCGCGTCATTCTTGCTCATGCTAGCCAGCCTGTTGCCTTCGTAACCCGCGAACATCGGCGTCGACGCGTAGATCGTGCCGGCAACCGGTCGTATATACGACCCCCCGTCGCGGATATTTACGCGGTGCGACCGATGGTCTCGACGCCGCAGAACCGGATTCTCGAGTCACCCGACCCGAGGAGGCCACCATGACCACCGCCACCAATCCCGCCGCTGTGCCCAGCGTCTTTGACGCCGGGTTGCCGTCGCTGGACTACCTGCCGATGCACGACCCGGAAGAGGCTCACCGTGCCATCGCCGACGCGCGCCGACGGGCGCCGATCGCGCTCGGCGCCCTCGGGCCCGAGGTGCTGACCTACGACCTGGTCCGTGAGGTGCTGCGCGATCAGCGGTTCGCCGCCGCGCATCGCCCCGGCGCCGAAGCCCAAGGGATCACCGCAGGGCCGCTATGGCAACGGATCGCCAGTTTGATTTTGGCCATGGACGGCGAGCGGCATCACCGACAGCGCCGTCTGGTCGCCAAGGCGTTCACCCCGCGTGCCGTCGCGCGCCTGCAACAACTGATCGTCGAGATCATCACCGAACTGCTCGACGCGAACGCGCGCGACGGCCGCTGCGACGTCGTGTCCGATGTCGCCGAACCGTTCCCGACTCCGGTCATCTGCGCACTGCTGGGCGCACCGCGCGAGGACTGGGAGTTGATCTCCGACTGGTCCGACGACATCAAGAAGTTCCTCGACTGGAATCTCGTCGCCGACGAGGCCGTCATCCTCAACGCCTGGCAGGCCCTCGACGACTACCTCGAGGAGATGATTGCTCGGAGGCGCCATACGTTGACCGATGACCTCATCTCCGAGCTGATCCGCGCCGAAGACGACGGGCAGAGACTCGACCACGACGAACTTCTTTCATTGGCGGTGGCCCTGCTCGGCGCGGGCACCGACACCACCCGCCACCAACTCGCCGCCGCTGTAGACCTATTCTGCGACCACCCCGGCCAATGGGCACTGCTCGGCGAACATCCCGAACTCGTTCCCCGCGCGGTGGAGGAAACCATGCGGCACCGACCGATCGGATTCGCCCTGCCCCGCATCGCAACCGAAGACGTGGACCTGGCTGGGGTCCGCATCCCGGCACGCACGATCGTGCTGGCCAATACTGCCGCCGCCAACCGCGACCCGTCGGCATTCGGCGATCCCGACCGATTCGACATCATGCGCGACAACACGGTCGGCACGCTGAGCTTCGGCAGCGGTGCGCATTACTGCCTGGGCTCACACCTGGCCCGGCTCGAACTCACCCAAGCGCTGACCGTGATGGCCCAGCGGATGCCCAACCTGCGCCGCACCGGACCGGCTCCCTGGCCGTCGATGATCGGAGTCACTGGGCCTGCCACTCTGCCCGTCGAATTCGCGACGACATTAGGCCAGACCGGGGCCAAGTCAGGTGACCACACTCAGACTCGATGAGCCGATGAAAAGAGCGGGTCGTAAGACAGCCATAGCGCAGATGATAGGTGTTGGTTCACTTGCCAATTGGACGATTCGCCTCGGCCACAGCGAACGTTGACATGAACGGTCGAGCTCTAGGCGTAGATTGCCGAACTGGCCGATGGAACCGCCAACAATATCGGAGCCCGCATCGGCCATTCTGTCTCAAACTAACTGGCGGTACACAGTAACCCTCCGCCAACTAGGCTGCGACCGGACAACGCCGCATCTTACTGCCCGACTAGTGTCTAATCGGTTTCGGAACGCGATTCGGCCCCAGCAGCTGGCCTCGTAACCCTGGAACCGAACGAAGGATCGGCGTCTCGCAGCCGAGTTCGCACAGCCCCTGTCGACAGCCTCGCCTGTCGCGTGGGCCTGTCGACATCACGGCCCCGAGGCCCGGCATCGGCTTGCACAACGCGGCCGTCGCGGCGCTCGAAGCGGATAACCCGTTCGCGGCGTTCACCCTAATCCGCTCCTATGCCGAGCATGCCGCCGGCATTCTCTATGCCGCCGACCATCCGAACAAAGTCGACAGGGTGCTTGGTTTGGACGGCCACCCGCTCTCGGTAGGAAAGCTGACGGCGCATGCAAACCGGAGTCCGCGCTTCGGCGGGTTTAACGCTGTCTACTCGGAGCTAAGCGAATACGCCCATCCGCTGTCAAAGTCAATCGCGGCGTCAATGGCCATCAACGGCAACAAGTTTCGATGGTCAGCGACACCCGCCTTCAGGGCAGGCAACGATTTCCTGATGGCGTGTGCGTGGATAGTTGAACTCGCCAACGCGAACTCAGATTTGATTGTTGAATTCGCCAACGCCCAGGGCTGGTGAATAGTCACGGGCGGCCAGCAGCTCGGCGGACAAACGGCGTGTCCCGTCTGACGCCGCCAGGCATCCTGATTCTGGGCTACCAGCCTCATTGGGCGAGCCTACGACCTTCGGCGTGTCTGTCTGCTCAGCAAAGCTCGGGCTAATAGGATCCGGTTCATGCGGGTGGCTTTCCGGCGTCTGCTTGCGGTCTTGCTGGTGGCCGCCGGCTTGTTGGGAGGTACGGGAATTACAGCACCGACTGCCGGAGCCTTGGGGTGGGGAGCGATCGCGATCTCACCGACGACCGGGAGGGTGGGCTACTCGCAGGGCCTCAATTCGGCTATCGAGGCCGAACAGGCGGCCGTCGGCCTGTGCAAAGCCCGCGACTGCCGGGCAGTCGTGAACTTCACCAAGGCGTGCGGCGCGGTCGCCCAAGCATTCAATACGTCCTGGGGATGGGGCTGGGACCACAGCAGCACCGGCGCGCAGAACAAGGCACTAATCTCATGCAGTCAATACGGCGCCGGCTGCCGGGTCGCCGGCTGGATATGTAGCTGATCGCATACGGCGCCGCAACATATGCTCCGTGCTGTGTTGGGCGACCTGGTTCAAACGACTGACGGCAAATGGATCACCCGACCGCCTAGCCGCTGCCCGAACGGGCATTCGCTCGGCCCGAACCAAGTCCTCGTCGGCCACGTTGCTTGCCTCGGCCACGGCGGCGGCGGGCACACCTCCTGGCACTGCCGCACCTGCGACGCGGTGATCTACGGGCCACCTCTAAACACGCACTGCACAGCTTTGGAAGGGCCTGCGGCCGTGCGGATCTCGACGGGCAAGCGGTGACGCAGCGGCCTCGGCACCGCCATCGCAACCACGGATCACCTGGAAACGAAAAACGAGTAGCAAATACTCTTGCTTCGTCTCTGATCCGGGTGGACGATTACAACGACTGCGACGGTCGGGGGCTGACTACCAAGTTCGCCAAGTACGTGTTGGCGGAGCCGTGACGATGCCTATTGGTGGCATGCAATAACCCGTCTACGGCGAATCCCCCGGCCGTGGCGTCGTCATTGACCGACGCCGCCAAACTCTGACGATCAGGTCGGCGTCAACTCGTAGAACTGCACTTGGGGACCGCCGGTGTGGTGTACGGGCCGCCATTGAAAACACACTGCACGGCGCTGGAAGGGCCTGCGAGTGTGCGGCTCTCCAATAGCCGTGCTTGAGCCGTAGAAGACTCGGGCGGCGGCCTCGTCAGAAGCGGTATCTAATCTGCGAAACAAGCTCTGTGCGTTATCCCGCTGTTATCTCGACCGGCCGTCCTTATGCCCGGCGGCCCGTTTCATTTACGTCAACAGTCGCGGGATTGCGCATCCATACACCGTCAGGACGCCGTTGGCGCGGAAAGCATTCTGGACAACGCTTCGTATGCCGACGGTCCGCAACTCGCGCCTGCCACTCGTGGCCGCAAGCGCACTGCCACCAAACGGTTTTGCCGCTCCCGGGTCGCACATCGAAAGGTGTCAGCGTGCCGTTGAGTGTGGGGTGCCACTCCTTCGACACTTCCGGAAACAGGTCACCGAATGATTCGCCCGGCGGCGGTGCTGCCCGTTTCGCCGCTCCCCGGTAGTCAGCGTAACGCGGACAGCCGTGGCCGGCTGTGCGGACCCACACCGGTGAATACCATTCGTTAGAGCATTCGGGGCACGTCCAAAGAAACTTGGTCTGACTTCCGGGATGAACCTCTTCTGGCCTGATTCCATCGTTCTTCGCGGGTTCGAACTCTTTTGCAACGGAAGGGAATTCGCTGACGAGACTCTTGGCGCGGTACCGATAAAGTGCTTCGTTGGCCTGGCTTTTACCCCATTCGTTCGAGTCGCGAATGTACTCTTCTTTGTGCATCGCATGGATTCCGATTGTTGCCAAGGTATCCAGGGCCTTGATCGTCACGGATTTCATGGGTTCTGTTGGACCCACGAAGGTCTCATGCCCACCAAGCGCCGGTAGCGGCTCCTCCCGGACCCGCAGCACAGTCCACCCGACTGATTCAAGGGACGCGGTCTGCTTGCGATCTGCTTGGGCCTTGCGCGCGTGGTAATAAGACCCGTCGTATTCCACCACCAGGCGCAACGCCGGTATGACGATATCTGCTCGAATCGAGCGCCGGCCGTCAACCGGAATCGGCGAATAGTCATGTTCCACGGGCAATCCCGCGGCGGCGAGCTCGAACGCCAACCGGATCTGGCGCTCCGAAACGCCGATAGTCGAGCACTTCGGACAACCCACTCCTACCGCGCGCGGAGCGACCTTGGCCTTCCACTCGTGACCGAACCGACAACGCCACCACACAGATGCATTTCCGCGGGGCCGAACATCGAACGGGGTGAGTGACTCATTCAGCGTTGGATGCCATTCGGCCGCCAGGGCGGGATTCTTCTCGGCGAGCGGGTCGACGTCGTCTCACCCCTAGGAAATTTTCGTTTCGGGTGTGTCGATGCCTAAGACGCGCACACGAAGACGACCCCTGCTGTCGTCGCGTATGTCGATCGTGTCGCCATCGACAACTTTCAAGACGGTCGCGGTAACCGGAGTGGGATCAGCGCTTGCCGCCGCGGGCGGCGCGGAGACCGCGATGGCCACCATTGCGGCGGCACAGATCGCACGGTTACGTGTCGGTGCCGCGGCATGGAATCGCGATGTCGACCTCACCGGCTAGGCGTCAGGACTCGCAGGCGATGCCGTCGTTGTCGCGATCCCCAGCGGGCCGGAGTATGTCCCACCGCCCGTCGTTATGGGCCTGGGTGCAGTTGGCATACGGCCCGTCTGCAGCCGCCGAAGGGGCGGCACCAATGGCCGCTGCCGCGATAGCACCGGCGACGATGAGTGTACGAATATTTGCTTCCCTTAATGTGCTGCCAGTCACTGCTCCCATGAGCAGCAAAACAATAAAGCGAATCTTTTGCAAACGCAAATGACCAGTTCAACGCTGATAAGTCGGCGTGTTCTTCAGTGGCTACAGATCACGATCGCAAACATTCGCACTGCTGATTCCGTCGATTCACCAGGCGCAACCGAAGGTTGCTGTAGATTGCTGGAGGGGATCAATGCCAGATATCCTGGCGAGCCCCAGGTGTTGGATGTGCTGAACGCGCGCGGCATCGCGCCAAAGATTCGCCATGCCGCGCCACGAAATGCCCTCGGTCATCGAGCATCTGTGACCTCAACGGTGAAGATTGGAGCCGACGTGGACCCAGACCGGTTGGACACGGGGGCGTTTGGGAGTCGCCCGCCATGCGGCCGCGGTAACGCCGCGAAGCCCGCACGGATGCTTAACTTCCCAGGCGGTGGCGCACTTGAGGTGACGGTGAAGTCCGAACGGCTCATTGCAGTGGGCGGACGCAAACTGTGGGTACGTCGCAGCGGCACGGGGCCGCCGATTCTGCTGCTCACCGGGATGGGGATGTCGTTGGCCGCGTGGACTCCTTTTCTGCGGCATCTTCGGGGGTTCGAGTGTATCGAGGTGGCCGTGCCAGGCAGCGCAGGAACTGTTGCTCGGCAGCCGGTGCTGACGATGCCCAAATTCGCCGCGCTCGCCCGCGGACTGCTCGACCGACTCGACATCGCCCGTGCCGACGTGCTGGGCCTGTCTTTTGGTGGATTGGTCGCCCAGCAACTCGCCTACGACGCGCCCACCCGAGTCCGCGGGCTGGTGCTGGTCTCGACGACATGCGGGCTGGGAGGGGTGCCCACTAACCCGGCGAGTTGGTGGACTGCGATGCTGTCGGGTGTTTGGCCCGCCTCTGGCGGGCAGGGTCCGCAGCAGCTGGCGCGCCGATGGTCGCGGGTGATCCAGCGAGAACTCCGCGCCGGATGGACCACCGGTCCGCGGCTGGGCGGATTGGCCGAGCAGATCGCCGCCGCATCACTGTGGTCCAGTTTGGACTGGTTGCCGCGACTAACTCAGGAGACGCTGGTGATCACCGGCACCGCGGACGCGTTGGTGCCCGCCGCGAATGCCAGCATCCTGGCGTCCAGAATGCCTCGAGCCCAGCTTCACCGTGTCCACGGGGGCGGACACATGTGCTTGTTGGATCGGGCGGCCGAGGTAGGCCCCGTCGTCTCCGCCTTCCTGCGCTCGCTAGAGCGTACAGCGATCAACGAGGTCACCGAGCTCGGCTGACACCCGGCCCGGAAACTGCAACGGCACAAAGTGCGTGGCGGCAACTTCGACATATCGACTGTGCGGCGTCTGCTCGCTGGCGGCCCGCATCTGTTTCGCCGAGGTGATCGCGTCCCACGTACCGGCCAGATAAGTGACCGGTATGTCAATCGCGCTCAGGTCCATCGGCGGGTGGTTGCCGACCGCACGGGCCAGGCGCGAATACCACGGCCAATCGTGGTCGGCGAATCGTCGCAGTACCTTAACCAGGGTTTGGCCGTGAATGACGTCGAGGCCAAACGTTCCCACGCCCCGGGCGTCGAATCCATGCTCGGGCGACCCGGGCAATCCGTCGCCCAGCCGGTTGAGCACCGGCCCGAGATACCGCATCAGGTGCGATCCCACCCGCCCGGCGCGCGGGCGCAGAAAGCCCGGGAGCGGATGAAGCAAGGCTTCGAAGGTACCTCCCGGCACGCCGCCCACGGCGAGCACGCCGGCGATCCGCCGTGGCTGCCGGACCGCGGCCTCGAAGGCGACGTTGACCCCGGCCGACCATCCGATGACCACCGCCCGGTCCACGCCGTAAGAGTCCATCACCGCGAAAAGGTCGTCGGTGTGGTCGGAAATGCTGATCCGCGACTCGTCGGAGGGGCGTTCCGATCCGCCCAGACCACGATGGTCCCATGTCATCACCCGGTAGGTGTCGGTCCGGCGGTTGATGTCCGGCCAAGCATGGTGCGGAGTGCCCAGCCCGTTGGAGATCAGCACCGGCACCCCAAGGCCGTCGTTGTCCCAAGCCCGCAGACGCGTCCCATCAACGGAGGTGACCGATCGATACCCCAAACGCCCGCCTTGCCCGCTGGTTCCTACCTGTCTGATCGATCGTAAGCGTGGAGTGACGGCGATGCTCGATCCCGCGACCCCGCTGATTGGAAAAATCCCCGGGAACAGTCGCAGATCGTGGGTGTGTGGACCCGGATGAAGGAACTATCGTGTTGTGGCACCGGCCGATCAGTGGCCGATTGGCCACTGCCTTCGGCTGCGACCACATCGCTGACATCGGTCAGCACTTAGCTTCGCTGCTACTCCCCTACCTGCTCGCAGTTCTTCGATGTCACTCCCACCCGCTGGTTTTTGCGGGATGCACTGTGGTGCAGAGTAATTCAAGTGTGTGAAGTGTAAGGTCACGACACTGGTGGCACCGCTGTTCGCGTGATGGGAAATCGATGAATCCGCCCCTGACCCTGTTCGGCCAGGAAGCGCATCGGGTGCAGCAGCGCCAGGTTGACGTCGCCGCAGATTACCGCGACGTGGTGTGCAACCGCGTCTTGAGCGGCGGTGGCGGCCGTGACCGCCCATTCGGCGGCTTCGACGGAGCCGTCCGCCCGCAGCTGGCGTCCTTGAGACTGGCGATGTCCTTGAAGCCACAGATCGCCATGCGCAGGTCCAGTTCGGCGAGGAACGAGTGCAGGAAGTGGGTCAGGCGCTCGGCGCCGCCGTAGGACAGGGCGTGCGTAGGGCCTGCCGATGCCGGCGGCCGTGGCGCCCCGCGCCAGTGCGATCACGGCATCGGTCGCATGCCGTGCACCGGAGTCGAACATGACCGGAGTGGAGCCGGCCGCCGCCACGACACTGGATAAGAGCTCGAGTGTAGGAAAATTCGAATTCGCCTGGCGGCCACCATGATTAGTGCAATACAGCACATCGGCACCACGAGATCAACAAGTCCAGCGTCGATGTAAGAGAGCTGCCACGGTGCGCCAGTGCTTCGTGGTGGGGAAATTGATGACGTACGTTGGTCCGTGGAGTTGGTTGGTCTCGACAACCAACATCTTCCCAATGGCGACTTCGCCACGTAGGCACGCCTCGTTGTAGGTGGTGAGGCAGTGGATCGTCAACAACGACCGCTCCACCAAGGAGGTCGCCGCGGCGCTGGACATTCAAGCGGCGGCGGTGTGGCGGATGAATCAATTGCTCAACCGCGAGCTGATACGTCGAGTGAAACGGGGCTACTACCGTCCCGTCGAATAGAGGAGAGAGATGATCAATACCGACTGGCGGGGCCGGGCTAAGCCTTTACTTAGCCCACACTCAACAGGTGCTGTGCCTAACATGTGCCCAATGAGGACCCGGGGTTTGCAGTCGCGACATCCAAGAGAGGTAGCCCACGCCCGACACCACCACCGCTGCGCTCGCCGCCGTGCTGGCCGCCGACCGGATCAATCTTGAGGTCACCGTCACGACACAATTGAGAAACGACCATCCGAGCCTTGGCCCAGCATGTGCAACGCTCAAGTGGGCTTCCCCTGGAATCGTGGAGGCTTCTTTATGCTGCGGCCGGTTGGTCTGCAGCAAGTCTCTCGTATTGGATCGGCGACATCAATGCAGCGGAGCTGTGTCGGCGTCGGTGGTTGTAGAAGTCCTGGCACCAGGGCACCACAACCTGGCGTGCGTGGGCTTTGGTGGTGAAGTGGTGCCGGGACAGGACCTCGTGTTCGAGGGTCGAGAAGAACGCCTCCGCAGCGGCGTTATCGAAACATGAACCGACCCTTCCCATCGATTGTGAGACCCCGAGCTTTCGGCACAGCGTGGTGAAATTCGTTGCGGTGTAGGTTGATCCGCGGTCGGTGTTAAACCGAATTCGGTTTAACACCGATTATGCCGAGGTTTGCGTTAAGCCGAGGGTTTGTGGAGATGGCCTGCTCTCGTGGGAGTTGCTGGTGGATTTCTCGGCTTAACGTTTCGGGTGTTGGTTAGCGTCCGTCGTATCTCTACGTCTGTGGAAGGAGACGGTCATGGATACGACGGTCAGTGGGATCGGCGCGGTTGTCGTGGCGGAGTTGCGCGCGGCCGGCTACATGGAATCGACAGTTGGTCAGTACGCGAAGACGATCAAGGCGCTGACTGAGTTCTCCTCGGGGCGTGAGTATTCCACCAGTCTGGGTGCGGAGTTCGCCTCGATGACGACCAGCGTTCGCACCGGTCGGTTCAGCCGACAGCGCCGGTTCGATTACCGGCGTCTGGTCGCGGTGTTCGACTCGTATGTGCAGACCGGCCGGGTGGAGCTGGCGGTTCGTGGCCGCGGCGGCGGAGGTCCACGGCCCGAGGGCAGCGACTTCGTTGCGCTGGATGCCGCCTGGGAGGCCGAGATGGGCCGCCGCGGTCTGGCACCGGCCACCCGTGAGGCTTATGGAAGGGTGGCGCGTAGCTACCTGGTGTTCCTGGAAGGACGCGGTATCGCCGTGCTGGACGGTGCGGTTGGCGCCAGTGTCCTGGCCTTTTTGGAATCCCTACTGGATCGGTGGGCCAAGTCGTCGCTGTTTTGGGTGGTGTCGAACTTTCGTCCATTCCTCAAGTTCACCGGCCGCACCGATCTGGTCAATGCGCTGAATCTGGCTGGCATCAAACGTTTTCACGCGATAGTCCCGGTCTTGGAGGATGCCGATGAGGAACGGGTTGTTCGCGCTTGTGCGTCGGGGGTGGTCAGCGCGCGGGACGCCGCGATCACTTTGCTCGCATTATCGACGGGATTGCGGGCCTGTGACATCGTGGTGCTACGGATGGGTGATGTCGACTGGCGTGGGCACACGATCGGCCTCGTGCAGCAGAAGACGGGCAACCCGCTGACGCTGCCGTTGCCGGCGCTGCTGCTGAGCAAGCTGGCCGCCTATGTGCTCGACGAACGGCCCAGCTCCGCCGATGATCACCTATTCCTGCGTTCGGTAGCCCCGCACACCCGGCTCAACGATCACGCGACGGTGCACCGGGTCACCGTTGAGACATTCCGGAAAGCGGGGGTGAACCAGCCGAAGGCGGGAACCCGCTTGCTGCGCCACAACGCCGCATCCCGGCTGCTGGCCGCAGCGGTTCCGCTACCGACGATCTCGGCAGTGCTCGGCCACGCCAGCGAAGAATCGACGAACCTCTACATGAGCGTCGACCGGCTACGTCTGCTCGACTGCGTCCTGCCGGTCCCAGAGGCCGTGCGGTCATGAGTGGCCACGGCTTCAGCAGCGCGTTCGCCACCGAGTTGGATGCCTACCTGGCGTTCAAGACGAACATGGGATTCACTGGCGCTTCCCGCATCTGGTACCTGAAACAGTTCGACTCCTACTGCGCCGAGCATGACCGCACGGTGTTCGACAAGGACACCGTTGAAGGCTGGGTCGGTGTTCAGCTGCAACGTTCGGGCCGTTACCGGTCCTGGATGTCCTACATCCGTGACGTCGCCCGCTGGATGACGATGAACGGGATCCCTGGCGCTTATGTGCTCTCTGATCGGTGGAAAGCCCCGGTCGTTGCCGCCCATCCCTATCTGTTGTCCCGGCATGACATCGAGTTGTTCTTCGCTGCCGCCGCCCGGATGCAGACGCCATGCCCGTGGCGATGGCAGGCGGTCGCGTTCTTCACCCTGATGCACTCGTGCGCGCTGCGAACCGGCGAAACCCGTGTCCTGCAGACCGGTCAGGTCGACCTCGATGCCGGGCACATCGACATCATCTGGTCCAAAGGACATCGCAGCCGCAGGCTGCCGCTGACTGATCAGGTCATCGAGATCCTCGACACGTGCGAACGGACCTCGCGAGCGCATTTCGCCTCGCGTCGGGCGTTCTTCGTCTCCGCTACCGGCAACCAGGTCAGCGCGGCAACAGTCGGGAAGATGTTCGGCCGCATCTGGGACCAGGCCGGACTGCCCCGGCCCGTGGCCGGTCAACAGCCACGACCCTACGATTTCCGGCATCACTTCGCCTACGCCAATATCCACCGATGGATGACCGCCGGCGACGACGTCGCCGCGATGCTGCCCTACCTATCTCGTTACATGGGCCACGCGACCTTTGAGAGCACGTACTACTACGTGCACACCTCGCCCGATTTCATGGCCACCTACGCCGACATCACCCGGCAACGCCAGTCCCTGTTACCGCAGGTGGGCTTCTGATGAGACGCGACCCACATCCAGGCGCACCGGACTTCTTCCAGTTCGCCCGCGATTATCTGCACGCCTACATGCCCAAGACCAGAGGACTTTCGCCGAAAACGATTGAGGCCTACCGGATCAGCCTGGAGTGCTTCCTGGACTACCTCGCCGAGGCCGAGCACATCGGACGTGAGGGCGTCAGCTTCGATCACTTCGATCGCCAGCACCTAAAAGGATGGCTGACCTGGATGACCGATCAGCGGCACTACACGCCGAAGACCGTCACGTTGCGCCTGAGCGCCGTCAAAGCGTTCCTGGCCTACGCGGCCTACGAAGATCTAACGCTCGTCGCGCTCAGCCAATCAGCCAAAGCACTCAAAGCGCCGGCTGGCCCCCGCAGGCCCATCGAGTACCTCACCGAAGCTCAAACGCGTGCGATCCTTGCCGCGTTCACCGGGCAGACAGCGAAATCTCGGAGAAACCGGATGCTGCTGATCCTGCTCTACGACACCGCGGCTCGCGTGGGCGAGATCACCGGCCTGACCCTGCAGGATCTCTGCCTGACCGAGCCCGGGCACATCCTGCTTACCGGCAAGGGCAACAAGACCCGCGTCGTGCCCCTCACCGACAAGACCATCGACCACCTGCATGTCTACCTCGACGAGTTCCACCCGAACACCGCCAAACTCCCCGCGACCAGGCCGTTGTTCTACAGTCTGCACCGCGGGCGACCTGCCGAACTGTCCGCTGACACGGCCGCCGCCGTGCTCAAGCAAGCTGCCGAATCCGCACGTGCTCAATGCCCTTCGATCCCGCAGAACATCCACTGCCACCTGATGCGCAAAACCAAAGCGATGGATCTCTACCAGCAGGGCATCCCCCTACCGATCATCATGCGCCTCCTCGGCCACGAAAACGCTTCCACCACAGCAGCGTTCTATGCCTTTGCGACCCTGGACATGATGCGCAAAGCCATCAACACCGCCACCCCCGCCATCAACACCGCGGCCACCGAGCCGCTCACCGAAGACCAACTCCAAACCCTCTACAGTCTGAGATAGCCGCGAAACGTTAAGCCGAGGAATCCACCAGCAACTCCCACGAGAGCAGGCCATCTCCACAAACCCTCGGCTTAACGCAAACCTCGGCATAATCGGTATGGAAGATCACGCCGTCGATGGCGTCGTGCCCGCCGCGCACCGCCGCAGCCATCTTGATCGCATCGCAGGCCAGTGCGGCGTCGGGGTGATCCGAGGTCGCGCTGGCCAGCAGCCGGCGCGAATGCAGATCCAGCACCGAAGCGAAATACAGCTTGCCTTCGTCGGTGGGGATCTCGGTGATGTCCCCGCACCACTTCACGTTCGGCGCCGGGGCGGTGAAGTCGCGGTGCACCAGGTCGGGGAACTTGGGCGCCGACTTATCTTGGCGGGTCAATCCCCGGCGCCGCTTCGGCTTGCGGCCCTGCAGGCCCTGGCGGCGCATCGAGTCCGCGACCGTGTTCACGCTCACCGTCTCACCGGCCTCGAGCAGGTCGGCGTGGATGCGGGGCGAGCCGTAGGTGCGCTTCGAGGCCTTGAACAGCGCGCGCACCCGCGCGTCCAGGGCGACGCGGCGAGCAGCCCGCTGGGTGGGCCCGCGATGAATCCACTTGTAGAACCACGAGATGCTGATCCCCAAGATCGCGCAGGTCACGGTGTGCGGCACCCGGTGCATGGTCCTCTGGTCAGCCACGAAGCGGGCCACGCTCACTTCGTCGCCTCGTTGACCCACAGGACCACCGATCGTTTTAAAACATCGCGCTCCATCCGTAGCTGGGCGTTCTCGGCGCGCAACCGCTTCAGCTCTGCAACATCCCCGGTCGAAAGCCCTTGTGTGCCTTCGTGTTCGGCATGGTCCTTGGCAACCCAGTTACCCAGGGTCCCCGGGTGCACACCCAGGTCGCGGGCTATCTGGGCGATCGGCTTACCGGTCTCACGGACGATGCGGACCGCACCCTCCTGAAACTCGGGATCGAACTTCCTTCGTGAATCTGGCATGACTACCTCTCATAGTCCATGCCTCCACGGTTTGGGGGGATGTCCACAAGCGAGGCACACCCATTCAAGCGGCGAAAGCGGTAGCGCATGGCTGCTCCAACCATGTTTCATCGTTTGGCAGCGGAGATGATCGGCACATTCTGGTTGGTTTTTGGCGGCTGCGGCAGCGCGGTGTTCGCCGCCAAGTTCCTCTCTGGCGGTGTCTCGGTGGGGATCGGTTTTCTCGGGGTGGCGCTCGCTTTCGGCCTGACCGTGCTCACCGGTGTCTATGCGTTCGGCACCATCTCCGGCGGGCATTTCAATCCGGCGGTCACGCTTGGCGCGGCGCTCGCCAGGCGCGTCGAGTGGAAAGCCCTGCCGGGCTACTGGATTGTTCAGGTGATTGGCGGCTTACTCGCTGGCCTGCTGATCTACCTCATCGCCAAGGGCAAGGACGGTTTCACGGCGACGGGCAACATGGCGGCCAACGGATTTGGCGAGCACTCCCCGGGCGGCTACTCGCTATGGGCGGTGATCCTCGCCGAGACCGTCCTGACCGCTGTGTTCCTGCTCGTCATTCTGGGATCGACCGATGACCGGGCGCCCAAGGGATTCGCCGGTTTGGCCATCGGCCTTACCCTCACCCTGATCCACCTGATCTCGATCCCGGTCTCCAACACGTCGGTCAACCCGGCGCGCTCGACGGGGGTCGCGTTCTTCAACGGCAACGGCGCACCCGCGCAGCTCTGGGTGTTCTGGCTGGCACCGCTGATCGGTGCGGCCATCGCCGGAATCGCGTACCCGTATCTATTCGGCAGGCACGAAGAACTCGCCGACCGCCCCGTGCGTGATGACGCACTGGAAGCCGACGACGACTCGGGCCAGCACCGAGCGGGGCGGCCCTGATCCGGGAAGTGATCCGGTCGAGGTTGCCAGGAAACAAGGCCAGTTCCGCCGGGTTCGTGTAGCTGCAGCGCGGTTTTACTGGTCTTCTTCGCGTTGTCGATGCCCTGCAGCACAACCGGCATGAGTGCATCGGAGTTGAGAGAGTCGCGGAATGCGATCGCCCAGGCCGCATCGGGATCGAGGGCGACAACCGCTTCGCGCCGCGCGGCCTCGTGATGGCGTTTCAGGCTGCATGGATGGGTTATTCAGCGCTCATGTGGGGGACAGAGGTTGGCTGCGTCCGCTCCCCTTACGAGGCGAACCCCAGGGGGCAGTCCTGGCGTTGAGCACGCAGCACAGCCCAGGGTTCGCCGCCTATCAGCCCTGCTTGCGACGAAGGCAGCGGTCGGTTATCGGCCATCGGTGGCAATGGTCGGTTAGGTTTCTGATCATGGTCAGCGGGCATGACGGGGACTCTCAACTCGCGCGGGCACTGGCCGGAGGTAAACAGCATCCCACCGGGTGGTTCCGGCTGTACTTCGAGGACGAGCGTTGGGAATGGTCACCCGAAGTCGAACGACTGCACGGCTATGAACCCGGCACCGCAAAACCAACAACCAGCATGGTGCTATCCCATAAACATCCCGAGGACTACGAGCAGGTAGCCGCCACACTGGACGACATCCGTCGAACGCATCAGCCGTTCAGTACCCGCCACCGCATCATTGATGTTCAGGGGCGCATCCATGAGGTCATCGTGGTCTCCGAGCACTTGCGCGATGATGGCGGCGAAGTGATCGGCACGGACGGTTTCTATGTCGACGTGACCTTCCCACCCGAGGAGCGCGAATCGTTCATCAGCGATGCCGTCGCCGAGATCGCGGCGAACCGGGCCGTCATTGAACAAGTCAAGGGCATCTTGATGATGGTGTACCGCATCGACGCCGACGCGGCGTTCGACCTCCTCAAATGGCGGTCGCAGGCAGCCAACATCAAGCTGCGGGTGCTGGCCGAACAGCTGCTGGCCGATTTTCGGGCACTCAACTACGACGACACCCTGCCCCCACGCCCGGTGTTCGACCAACTACTGCTAACCGCCCACAACCGTGTCCGGCGGTGATGTGTGACCGCGAAACCGTCGATGCCAACACCGTCGCCGAGTTCGTCCCTTGGACCGCAACGATCGTAAGAGGAGCGAGACATGATCGAATACAACCTCGATACCGAGCATTCCATCCTGCTCGTGCAACCAAAATCCGCGATCGAGCAGGACGACTTTGTGAAACTGGCGAAGGCGGTCGACCCGCACATCGAGGCAACCGGCGGTCTTGCCGGTCTCATCGTCGACGCCCCGTCGTTCCCCGGATGGAAGAGTTTTGGGGCAATGGTCAACCAGTTTCGCTTTGTTCGCGATCATCACAAGCGCATAAAGAGAATCGGAGTCGTAACTGACTCCCACCTGGGAGATGTCGCAGAGCATTTAACGTCACACTTTGTGTCAGCGGAGATCAAGCATTTCCCCGCTGGGCAGATCGAGGCAGCAAGACAATGGATAATGAACGGCTCGTGATGCGTTGATGTGGCGCTCTCCGCTCCGGTGGAAGGGCCAAACGATCTACTACACCTCGTGACCGACACCTGGGTCGCGCCGAAAGCCGCATGGACCTACCTGAACCCCAGCGCGGGCTCGAGCCGATCGCCGGAGCGGTCGCGGTGATGGTCGCGCAGGTTGACCGCTGCACGGTCAACCGCGAGCAGGTCGTCCCGCAGCCCGACGGCTTTTATGGCTCATGGATAACCAGCCGGGTCGTCCGTTCAAGGGAATTTCGGGCTCGATGGGCTGGTAACGGATTCCCCCTGTCGGTGTGCGTGGACCCTCGTCAGGACAGTTCGCGGCTACTGGCTCGCAGCGTCGCAATCGACCATCATGTTTCGGCACTAGCCCCCGGCACCGTGCCCGGCGGTCACCGGAAGACTTCACTCGGCCTATTCGTGACGCTTCTCCCCTGGCCTGGGCAACGGCAAAGACACTGTCCGGCACGGGCTTGAGGGCTTTGGCGCCGCCGTGCGAGCCGGATTGGGGTGGGGCCGGAGCAGTTGGCTGCGGCAGCGTTGGCCGACGGCTCGTTCGTCCGGATCTCAGATGCGCACCTCGACGTGCCGCTGTTCTGGCAGTGCTGGAAGCTAGACAGCCCGATGATCAAGGACGTCACCGAGGCGGTACAGTTCAGCCGCGGGAAGTCTCAGCCGACACCGCACATAGTTGCTTTGGGTCGAGACTGTCTTGGCGCTACTTTGCCGGGTCGCGTCGTCATCTGAGAAACAGACCAGCGGTTCCCGCTTGCTGCAGTGTGCATTTGACCCCGCGGCAATGATCGGGGAGGATCCGGTCTACCCGCCACCGCGAGGACGACAACGTCCTCGGACAGGTCTGGCGATCGGGATTGTCCGGAATACGGCAACGCCTCTGGGTGCCTGCATCTTTGGCTACGCCATTCGGCCCGGGCAAGACCGTCCGTTGTCTGCTCATCCAACACACCGCCGAACGCCGAGTCACGCGCCCGGAAACAGCTCACACAGTCTGGTGCGATGTTTCCACCAACGCGCCACCGTCAGCGCCGGTTTCAGTATCGGCCAAAGGTGCCCGCAGTGGAATCGAGATGGTGATCTCGGTTCCCGCAGACGTCGACCGCACGTCGAACTGTCCCCCGGACGCCAGTGCCTTGGCACGAATCGAGGACAGACCGATATGACCTTCTTGAGCCCTCTGCACCATGGTGGCCTCTGAGATGCCCACCCCGTCGTCGGCAACACGTAACGAGGCCAGCCCATCGTGGCGCTCCAAGTCGATCCAAATGTGGTGGGCCTGCGCATGCTTGATGACGTTGGTCAACGTCTCACGCGCCGCGCTGTAGAGCACATAGTCCGCGTCGGTGCGCAATCCATCAGGCCAGCTACGGGCGTCAAGCTCGACGGCAAGTTCTGTACGTGAAGTGAGACTATCGGTGAGGGCGGTGAGCGCCGCTTTCAATCCCAACTGCGCCAGCACGTCGGGATGCAGTTCGCGGACCACATCACGCAACAGTTGTGAGCACTCGACAAGGGCCAGCTGCACCCGATCCGCGGCGACCGTCGAGCCGTCCCGTACGTCCTCCATGTCCTGGCGCGCAACCAAAACGTACTGAAGGGCGCCGTCGTGCAGGCGTTCGGAAATCGCCTGCCGCTCATGCTTTTCCACTCCAAGCAGATCTCGTAGCAACTGCGTTCGCTGCTGTGCCAGCTCTGCGATCGTCTCCACCTTGGAGCGCTGAATAAGCGACAAAGCGACAGAGCCGCCGGCCAGCCCGGCCAACACCGTCGAGCTTAGAAAAATCGACGCCCACGGCTCATAATTGGAGGCTTGGGTGATCCAGCACGTGGCAATGAATGCGGACAGAGTCGGGATCGCCAGCACGCCGCTAATGACGGGATCCAGCTGTGCCGCGGCGATCAACGGGATCAAGAAGAAACCATTCCTCATCACGTTCGATGTCCAGTCATCGGGTGACGTTAGGCCGGTAAGAACCGAGAGAACCGATACGACCGCGACGTCGGCGGCGAGCACTACAATCGTCACGAACATTCGGGTAAATACCGCGGTGCGCGCCACCGTCCGCAGCGCCCAGGCACCCCAACATCCGACCAGCACCGCATATAGCGCTAAGACAGCCACACATATCGGCAGGCTTCTGTTTGGCGGCTCACACACCAGAGTCACGGCGGCAAAGACGATCAACACAATGCGCAACGCAACTTGCAGCGCGGTACCCAAGAACAGATACTGTTGGGAGTCCCGCGGAGACTGCTGCGCGCAATCGTCGACCGCATGCTGGCTATGTCCGGGCATGAGCGGCTCCTGTCCCGTCGCGATGGCGACAGCATAACCCTGCGAGTGCGCTGCATGCTGCAGCCGTCGACCGCCAGCCCGGCGGCGGTCACCCTTTCAACAGTCGAGCCGGCTCGTGCCCGCGAATCGATACGCCTCGCTAGAGTCGGTCAGATCGAGACCGGGCGCGCCAACAAGTCGGCGTAGCCGTCGGGAACAGAACCCATCAATGCTCCTCCGGGTCTTCTTGTTTGGGCGGCTACGTTTGGCGCCGGGACTGTAGCGGCCCGCGCCAACGTCCCGACACCGGGTATGTCCTCGAGCAGGTGGTCACTAACGTGGCTACCTTCTGCGCTTGGGCAAGGGCGCGTCGGGCGTTGGATGCGAACTTGCTGAAACACCTCCGGATCGCTTGCCGCGAAAGAAACATTGTCCGCGGTTTCGGCTGCGCTGATGAAACCGGTTGAAGTACAGCATGATAACGAATACACAAGACCTTACCGGTAACCCCGCATATCCGATTGGTGCATAATCGCAACATGATGCGTGACCCAAAAAGGAGGGGGCAGCAGCCAAGCCTTCCTGTCGACGCTGTCAGGAACTTCATCGCGGGCAACTGCTGCGACGTCAGTCTCACACCAGTCAGACGGTGAGTGAGCGCGAAGTTGCGTTCCTTGAAAACTTCAATGGGCCATCCGCCAAGCTGATACCGCCA
Organism: uncultured Actinomycetota bacterium; assembly: GCA_963715885.1. Taxonomy (GTDB): domain Bacteria; phylum Actinomycetota; class Actinomycetes; order Mycobacteriales; family Mycobacteriaceae; genus Mycobacterium. The sequence goes on along the minus strand of CAVQSK010000030.1, from coordinate 79,371 downwards.
AATGTCGAGTCCGCATTGATATTCGAGGCGTGACAGATTCACTCATGGTCGGCTGCGGCAGGTCCGATCAACGCTGTCTACGGCTGTAAGTACTAGGCAGCGGCGCTAATCTTCCGCGCGGCGCGGCTCGCTGTCCGACGGCGCAGCGCCGAAGTCGCCGAGGAAATGTGCGCGCACGAAGCCGGCGTGGAAGGGGCAGCTCGGCGCGGCGGCCGTGCGGCCGTTGCTCGATAGTCTGCGACGGTGCGGCCCTGTTCGAGTCAGTACACGCCACGCGGCGGCTCGCTCACGCGATCGACGTTAGCCCACGAACGAATCATCGATGTGTCCGCCACGCCTGTCGTATCTGGGCTCCGGTGGCGGAGTGGGCGACTGCGTTTTCCGCCTTCTCGAAAAGAAAACACGACCTTGAGACGACCCCAGGGGACATGCACATCAGGGGACGCCCAGCGTTCGGTCAGCCGGCACGGCCCATGGCACATACCCGCGACCCGGTCACCGCTCCACTGGCACGACATGCACGACCACGGCGTCGCCTTCGCAACCCGCGGGCGTGCTGGTACCTGCTCGATCGGCCCGCCGCATGACGCAACACCGCGCGACCATCGATGTCATCGCCCCGCCTGAGCTTAAGTTGCTCAAGGTGATACTGCGCCGGGGTGCCGCGGCGCGACGGCGCATTGCGCGCCGGAGCCGGCTTTAGCTTTTCACAGCGGCAGCCCCGGATTCCCCCGATTGGTGGACAAGCAATTCATCCTCTTCGCCCGCCATTCACCCGACAGACATCGGCGGCTCGCTGCAGGACAGTTGTTGCAAGGCCGGAACACACCGGCTCGAAACCGAAATATCAACTCACACAGGAGTATTCACCATGAACACCACCATCGCTCGCCGGATCGGCCGCTATGTCGCCCTACCGGTTGTGTCAGCCGGGATCATCGGCGGCGCCGCACTCGGCCTGGCCGGTATGGCCAACGCCGCCACGCCGTCGTACAACCCCGAGCCCCGACCGGGAATCGTGGCGGTGCCCCAGACCAAGGCCAAGCCGGCCACCGAGGCCTACCCCGGCGGGTGGTGGCATCGGCATCACCCGTCGCTGCTCGATCCGTCGACTGCGTCGCAGTTCATGGCGCCCTTCGCATAACGACTGCGCGATCCGCGCCGAGATCAGGTTCCAATACGCCATCGGGAGAGTTTGGCGTGCAATATGTCTGATCTCGGCGCGGCACGGTCGAACAACGCCAGCCCCAGAACCGAAACCCTTTACGATGAGGTCTGGGCAGGTTGAGAAAGACCATGTCGACCAGGACTTTTGCGCTCACCTTGTCCTGAAGTCGCTCCCCATAGCGAACGACCTCGGGCTCGGGCATCTGCGCGCAAAAGAACGTCTCGCGTACACGCTCGTTCCTATTGGACTCAGCCTGCAGTTGGCCGGTGGTGGCAGCACTGGGGGCAAGCCGCCGACGTGTGCGCTCTTACGGAACTGGCGTCGAGCGGTGCGCAACAGACCTGCGCCAGCGCCCCGCGGCGGAGTCGAAGCGATCAATACCCCGGCGGGTGTGTCGTGCGTTTAGAGGTACTTTTGGACCACGAATATCCACCGCGGACCAGCACCTCACGTTCGTCGTGGCACGTACCAGAGATCTCAAACGCATCTACTACGGCACGCCATGAAGGAGGCCGACGCGCACCGCAAGGCCGACCGGGGCACCCAGATGCACAAAGTGCTGGAGCTGGTGCTGCTCGACATGCCTGAGCGACTGCTGTCCGATCAGCAGCGCGCCGACGCCGACCTGCCGCGGCGCACGCTGGACCGGTACAAGCTGACCCCTCACGACGGCCTGGCCGAGGCATGGCCGTATCACCGCATCGGGGACGGCTCGACGCGATCCTGGAAAAACCGGACGGCAGTTTAAAGTTAGTCGATCTAAAGACTGGGCCCCAATGTGGTGGCTATCGGCGACATCCGGACCACGGACTACACGAAACCCATTTGCACCGTTTTAGGTTTCGCAATCGACGGCCGATCGAATAGCGCCTGAACCGGATAATTCCAGAGCAAGGTGATAGAGAGGGTTCGGCGTTGCGCACTTCGGGTTTCAGAACCCGCTGCCGTTACATAGCGCTGCGAGGCGGTCATGGATTCGTGGCCGCCTTTGCCTTTCACCCGGATGACCGCCGCGCCGTCGTCAACCATCTGCTGGTCGACCGAGTCGGTGTCGAGCTCCGGCAAGCTGGGCGGGGTTCGAGGGCCTCGTACCGTCATGGCGACGTGGCTGCCAAGGTCGCTGTCGGAGTCTCCGATGATGTTCACCGGCACCTGCACTTCGTGTGTTTCCTGAACCCGGGGATCTAGCGCCTTGACGGTCTCCGTCCGCAACGCACCGACGAAGACGCGGAGTTCCTCGCCCGCGGCCACGGCGATGAAACGGCGATGCTGCCGTGCCTGCTGTCCGCGAAATTTGCCTCTGACAGGTTGAGCACGACGATGCCGGTGCGGTCTGGACGATCGGTGAGAACCACGATCTTGTAGTCGGGCGACGGCGGGGGCGGGCTCGACGGATCGGGGATTAGATGCCATCCCCACAGACCGAAGGCGACTGCAGCGACCGCGAAGATAACACCGGGAAGACTATGGGCTGAAGCTCGGCGCCGCATTCGCGGCGGCGGGTCATGCTCAGCCTCAAACGTCTCCCGGGGCCGCGAGTCGCGCTCAGGCGGGGCTGGAACATCCCGCTCGCCTTCGCTAAGCGGGCTCGCGAGGCGGTGCTGTGGCTGGCTCAGCCGGATGACCAGAAATCGGCGATTCATCAACGGCGGCCTCGTCTCGAGCTTTGTCAGTGGCGGAAAGCTGCTGTGGAACGGATGCTGCCTCCGCAGCCTGTCCAGCAGCTCCCCGCGGAGCAGACGGTGCGTCGTCATCGTCACTTACTGCCCGCGCCAACGCCCTGGACGCGGGCGTGGCCGATCGGGTCACGTTCCAGGCGCGCGACGCCGCTGACCCGTCGCTCTGCGGGCAGTACGACCTGGCCGTGATCGTGGAAGCGCTGCATTACATGTCGCGGCCGGTGGACGTGCTGGCCAGCGTGCGCCGGCTGCTTGCGCCGGGCGGGACGCTGATCGTGGCGGACGAGCGCGTGGCCGACTTTCCACGCGCCGGCGGGCGAGACCGAGCGCCTCTTCTACGGCTACAGCGTCCTGGATTGCCTGCCAACGGGGATGGTCTCGAAGCCGTCGGCCGAGACCGGCACCGTCATGCGACGATCGACCCTGGAGCGCTATGCCGCGAAAGCGGGGTTCTCGGCGGTGTCGGTCCTACCCATCGAGCACGACTTCCTGCGCTTCTACCGGCTCGACCCATAGCGGGGATGTCTAGCCACCTGACCCTCGCGCGCGACCTCACTACTTATGACTACTTATGGCTTCTACTGCGGCCCAGTAGTTCTGACGCGGCTGGGGTTCGGCACCCACTGCGAGCTGGTGGCAGACCGAGACGTGCTCGTGCTTGGAAGACCGCACGGGCCCGATTCTCGACGTTCTACCAGAATCCAGACTCCATGACCTGCGGAGTCAGGCCAAATCCCCTGTGGCACAGGTGTAGTGGAACTCGTACCAAATAGGAGTTTGGGTCGTTCGACTTACTCGCCCTGCGCCATCCGTGACGTTGTACCGCCGTTCGTTGAGCGTTGTGCGCGCACCGAACTCGCCACGTACGCGTGACGGCGTAAGTCGGCGCGATCGTCCAGACGGCCGCACGGGGCCGCGAGTAGTTCCGGGTCAGCGTCTACGTCACTACAAAGGTGCCTAGTTCGCAGAACTAGGTGGGACACGCAGTGATGACCCTATGTAGAACCTTCACCACCCCGATCAATCCGGCAATAATGTGCGCCAATCCTTGGGATGCCGGACACCCGAGGCCCATACACCGAGCCGGGTCCCATCGTTGTGGGCAGGAGACCGGCGTCGTCGAGGAGAGGGCCATGATCGCTCGGATGTGGCGAGGCTGGGTTCGGACCGAGCAGGCGAACGCCTACGTCGCCTACATCACCGGCACAGGTTTGCGTGAGTATGCGGCGACGCCGGGCAACCGTGGCTGCCAGATGTGGACGCGAGACCTGGGAGATGGTCGAACCGAAGTCCCGACGGGTCAGTTGGTGGGAGTCACGGGCTGCCATCATCGGGTTCGCGGGATCCGACATCGAGGCCGCCGTGTTCTACCCCGAGGATGACGAGTACCTCGTCGATCGGGAGAGGACGGTCTCGCATTTCGAGGTTGCGCCCGCCCAGGCCGGTTGATGTCCTCGGTGGGAGCGACCAGCACGCACGGCGACGCTGAGAGCCGCACGCAGCACCATTCCCGGCGGGAGACTGTAGACGCAGGATTGTCCGGTCAGAGGGCGAACGATATCCACTAGAGCCCGCCAGAGCGCCGAAATCCTCGACGACGGTGCCGGAGATGCCGGGCGTGCTCGACTAGCAGGGAAGACATCAAGGTCGTGGTCGACATGACCGCGTCGGTGGGAGAGGAGCAGGCGAGATGCGCGTTGTTGTCATTGGAGGCGGTCCCGCTGGTGTTTCCGCCGCCCTGCACGCCGCCGAGCTGGGCGCAGAGGTCACGCTCGTCGAGCGGGGGCGGGTCGGCGGCACCGCCCTCAACAGCGGCCCGGCACCGGTGCGCACGCTGGCTCGGGCCGCGCGCCTGGTCAGGGACTGGACCTCGTGGGAAACGTTCGGGCTGCGCGGGCCACGGCCCGAGGTCGACGTCGCCGCTACCCTGGCCAACGCCCAGCAGGTGGCCGGCTACCTCTATGAACGCAAGCGGGTCGCCGACCACATCCGCTCCGTCGGGGTCGACCTCATCGAAGAGGCCGGCGACGCCCGGTTCGTCGACGCCAACACGGTCGCCGCGGCCGACGGCCGTAAGTGGAGTGCGGATCGGGTGATCATCGCCGTCGGCGGCAAGCCCGGGCGACTGCCGATACCCGGGGCCGAGCTCGGCCTGACCTACGAGGACCTGCGCAGCCTGACCGCCCTGCCCGACCGGGTCTGCGTCATCGGGGCGGCCGACACAGGCTGCCAGCTCACATCGATCCTGGCGGACTTCGGCTGCCAAGTCACCCTCGTCGAGTACGCGCACCGGATCGTGCCGGGAGCCGATGTCGACGTCTCGGTCGGGCTCGAACGCGCTTTCCGGGGGCGCGGCATCGAGGTCATCACCAGCGCCGCAGTCCACCAACTTGAGGCGCTCCAACCCGGTGTGCGCGTCCTGTACCGAGTCGGCGACGAGTCCAGAACGGTCGACGTGGACGCGGCGTTCTTCGCCGTCGGCTGGCCCGGCAACGCCGACCTCGTCGACGCCGCCGCCGCTGGCGTGGTAACCGAGCGTGGCTACGTGAGGGTCGATGCGTTTATGGCCACGAGCGTCCCCCACATCTTCGCCGCCGGCGACGTCGATGGGAACAGCATGCTCGTCAGCAGCGCGACGCTCGAAGGACGTGTCGCCGCCGAGAACGCGGTGCTCGGCCCGCGTCGCCGGGTCGTCCATGAGATCGTCCCGGTCGGCAGTTTCACCGACCCCGAGTACGGCAGCGTCGGGCTCACCGAGGAGCAGGCCCGCGCCCGCTACGACTGCGCCGTCGCCGTGGCCCGCTATGAGGACATGCTGCGGCCCGTCGCCGACGGGCAGCCGGAAGGGTTCTGCAAGCTGATCGTCGAGACCGCGCGCCGGCAGATCGTCGGCGCTCACGTGCTCGGCGAGTACTCGGCCGAAGTGATCCAGATGGTCGCGGCCTGCATGGCGGCGGGGATGCGCGTCGAGGAGGTCGCCGAGCTTCAGTTCGCCTTCCCCACATTCACCGAGGGAGTCAGTCAGGCTGCCCAGATGGTGGTGAACCAGCTCGGCGTCCGTCCGCTGCCCCAACTCTGGAGCAGTCTGAGCTCCACGCCGTCGGTCCTGGGATGACCGGCGACGGTCCAGACCAGCGGCCTCGGCGTCGGCATCAGCGCGCAGCTCCTCGCGAGTCCACTCCCTGTTTCAAGTAGCGACCGTGGTGTCCATGGGTGTGCTCTCTGGGCGTGGGCGAGGCATAACCATCCTGCGGCGGGCATCACGAAGGCATTCTCGAACCCGACGGCAACCGGTTGGTGAATGGCGCGTGATTTTGCGGCGTACCGCGATCCGGTAACCGCGACGAGGGTGTACTGCTAGGTCGATCAGAGCCTGGGCAGAAGGTTTGTGGGTCATGGTCATTCGGATCGGCACGTGGAATCTGGAGAACTTGTTCAAGCCACCTAATCCGTTCGCGCCGAAGACTGAGGAGGGATGCGGGTGCCACCCCAGTGCGACGCGACCTGCTTGGTCCACTGATACGGGGTGTCCATCGCATGCGCCCAGCCCACCGCGTAGTGCGGGTAGGACTCCGGTCCACCCCACTTGTCGAGCCGCTCCAACAACATCGCCGGTGTCTCCATCGCGGTCAGATCGTTGACCACGATCTCCTCACTGAAGGAACCGTTGAGGGTCCCTTCCCCCGAGGCGCCGTTGTCGCCGATGATGTAGACGACCACGGTGTTGTCGAGGAGTTCGAGATCCTCAAGGGCCTGCACCACCCGCCCGACGTGATGGTCGGTCTGCTCGAGATAGCCCGCGTAGTTCTCCATCTGCCGCGTCAGCACCGGCCGCAGTTCCTCGGGCATGTCCTGCCACGCCGGGATCTCGTCGTGGCGCGCCGTCAGCTCAGCGTCGGCAGGAACGACGCCGAGGTCTTTCTGCCGGGCAAAGGTCTGCTCCCGCAACGCGTCCCAACCCTGGTCGAATGTGCCCTGGTACTTGTCGGCCCACTCCTTGGGGACATGGTGCGGGGCGTGCGTGCCGCCGGTCGAGTAGTACATGAAGAACGGCTGATCCGGTGCCAATGCGGACTGCTGGCGCACCCAGGCGATAGCGTGATCGGCCAGATCCTCGTTGAACGTGTAGCCTGCTCCAGGGTACGCGGCGGATAGTACGGTGTCGTCCCTTCGTAGACCGCGGGGTGGTATTGATCGGTCTCTCCAGAGATGAAGCCGAAGAAATACTCGAACCCATTGCCGGTCGGCCAACGATCGAACGGGCCCACGGCGCTGCTCTCCCAACTCGGCACCTCGTGACACTTGCCGAACATCCCCGTCGCGTAACCGTTCAACCGCAACGTTTCCTGGATAGTGGCCTTGGTGTTAGGCAGTGTCACGTTGTAGCCCGGTGCCGACGTCGCCGTCTCGGTGATCGAACCGAAGCCCACCGAATGATGATTGCGGCCCGTCAGCAGCGCCGCCCGCGTCGGTGCACACATCGCCGTCGTGTGAAACCGCGTGTACTTCAAACCATCACCAGCGAGCCGTTCAGCCGTCGGCGTGTCCACCGGGCCGCCGAACGCGCTGGATGCCCCGAACCCCACATCGTCGAGCAAGATGACCAGAACATTCGGCGCACCCGCGGGTGGGCGCAACCGCTCGATCGGCGGAAACGACGTCGCCGGATCCTTCGCGTCAAACGTCACCGCCGCGGCTGAACCGCGATCCGGCACCGGCAGCACCTCACGACCTACCTGCCCACCACTCGACACCGTTCACCCCTTCCCTCGATACAACCCCGGCCCGACACAGGTCTAGAAGCCCCACCCCGTCTCGATTATCCTGGCGCAGAACATCTTTGGACCGACACTGGTCAGGCCTGGCGAAGCCCACGCCGCTGCGTTGAGACTAGGATCGACCTTGCTGAACCCTACGCCGAGGCGCGCTGGCGGAACCCGGCTTTCCTGCAGTCCGGGGTCTGATCAACCCAACTTTCCGGGCTAGTTGCCGACGACGATGTACACACACGATCGCGTTCCTCGGCGATACCACCGCCGCCTCCGCGCGAGGGCACATGGCCACCCCGGGCCTCACCGAAATCGAGTACGCTCCGGCCGGTAGACACACAGACGACACCGTGGGCTGTGACATCAACTCGATTCGGATCAACAACAACCTGGCTCTAAAACCAGGTGGACTCGAAATCGGGGAATCACCACAACAACGCTGACCGTGGCGACGTCAATGACGACAATCGCCGTTACGGTGGTGCGACCGTGCGTCCCGCTAGTCATCTTGTCGCACAACGCTGTTCGGGCAAGAACAGATATTATGTCAGGTAAAGCGGTGTTATTCTGTACCCCAATACTTCGAGTTGCTGATATAACGCCGCTGACTCCAAGGTGCTGGCGTGCTGCGGAATTCACGAACTCCGCACACTCGACAGCTTGCACTCTTCACCACGCAGCGCTATGTCGACGGTGTCGACGAGAGCCTCGTTCGAGTCGAGCTCGGCGACAACCACGCGGTCGCTGTACTGATCGAACATGTTGGCCAAGCCCATCACCACCACGTCGTAGTCGTCGACGATCGCCACCGTGATCGGACCGTTCACGCGCGAAGTCGTCACCGAAGATTACCTCCCTAGGGGTGTATTCAAACCCCCCGTAGGGGTGGTCGACTGTGTCGGCGTCGGGCAACCGCTCGACCGGCCCGATTTCCGAGCGCCCTCTCGGCGCGAGATCCAGAAAGTCTTACACCATGCTTGGACTCATTGTCACGATCGTCATCGTCGGACTCGTTGCCGGCGCACTTGCGCGGTTGCTCGTTCCAGGCAAGCAACACTTGTCTATTGCGATGACCATCGTCCTCGGCGTCATCGGTTCGTTCGTGGGCGGATTCCTCGGATACCTGATCTTCCACAAGGACGCTACGGATGGCTTCCTCCAGCCCTCCGGGATCATCGGCTCCGTCATCGGCGCCGTCATCGTTCTGTTGATCTGGACTCGTGTAGGCGGACGCAGCTCGATGCGCACCAGGTAGCACCACCGGAACAACAAATCTCGGGCAAGCATCTCCCCGAGGCGTCTCCCCCACGAGGGTGAGGGCATTTTGAGGAGATCGATCCGGCTTACCGCAAGGGGGTTAACGCATTACCGGCCCTAGCGATCATGGATCATCCAGTGGCAGTCCGGACCCTAATTAGCACTCATTGAGTGAGAGTGCGCGCGGTTGTGATGAGGGAGGGAAAGACGCATGCGGAGCACGGATTTCGTCAATCAGGCGACTCGGGCTGAGGTAACTCGAATTCAGGGCGATCCATTGGCCGCCGACATGTGCCGGGTAGGTCCGTTGCGGATTGTGCTCGTCGCACCGCCGTATTTCGATGTTCCGCCCACCGGCTACGGAGGCGTAGAGGCCGTGGTGGCCGACCTGGCCGATGCGCTGGTCGCGCGGGGGCACCAGGTGACGCTGCTCGGCGCGGGTAGCGCGGGTACGGCGGCGCGGTTCGTGCCGCTGTGGGATCGCACGCTGCCCGACCGGCTCGGGCAACCGTATCCGGAGGTGATGCACGCGTTGAAAGTGCGCCGCGCCGTTGCGTGCATCGCGGCGGCCGACGGTATCGACATCGTCCACGACCATACCTTTGCCGGCCCGCTGAATGCGCCCGCGTACCGGGGGCTGGGGATCACCACCGTGGTGACCGTGCACGGCCCGCTCGACGATGACCTGTACCCGTACTACCGCGAACTGGGCGACGAGGTCGGCCTGATAGCGATCAGCGACCGACAGCGCGAACTGGCCCCGGACCTGAATTGGGTTGGCCGGGTTCACAACGCACTGCGCGTGCAGGACTGGCCGTTTCGGGCAGACAAGCAGGACTACGCGCTGTTTCTGGGCCGCTTCGCCCCGTATAAGGGCGCGCATCTGGCCGTGCGGGCCGCGCACGAGGCGGGCATCCCGCTGGTGCTGGCGGGCAAGTGCGACGAACCGGCCGAGAAGGCCTACTTCGAACAAGAAGTGCGCCCGCTGCTCACCGACAGCGACCATTTCTTCGGACCGGCTGACGCGGTCAGCAAGCGCAAACTGCTCGCCGGTGCGCGCTGTCTGTTGTTCCCGGTGCTATGGGAGGAGCCTTTCGGGATGGTGATGATCGAGGCGATGGCATGCGGCACCCCAGTGGTGGCGCTGCGCGGCGGGGCGGTGCCGGAGGTGGTGATCGACGGTGTGACCGGCCTGATCCGTGACCGGCCGGCCGAGTTACCGGCCGCGATCGAGCGGGCGGCGTCGCTGGACCCGGCCGCCTGCCGGCGCCATGTCGCCGCCAACTTCGGTGTGGCGCAGTTCGGTTCGGGATACGAGCAGATCTATCAGCAACTGGCGCCGGCGGGGATTTGCACTTCCGCCGACACTGACCGCCGCGCGACGATGCAGGGCGCATACTTGAGCCGGTGAACATCGAGAGAGCCGCCACCGCATGACCGCTCCTCCCCCGGCGGGGGATTGGCCGCCTGGCCGACGGCGGCGCCGCTGTTCGTGGGTGCCGACGGTGAGCGCATCACCCACGGCACCCTGCAATACCGGGTGCCGCGGGCGGTTCGGCGCGCCGGCATCGACGCCGACCGCGCCCACGGCGCACTGGTCCACGGGTTGCGCCACACCTACGCCACCAGTTCCAACGCCGACGTCAGCGTCTACACCCTGATGAAACTGCTCGGCCACGAGTCCATGGTGACCTCACAGCGCAACGTCACCGCGGCCGGCACCGAGACCCGCACTGCCGCAGCCCAAACAAGCTCTACAGCCTATTAGAGCAAGAACGCTAACCGTGGCGACCTCAATGGCGGCAAGCGCCGTTACGGTGGTTCCGCTAGGCTAGTCATTTTGTCCCACAACGCTGTTTGCCCAAGAACAAATATTATGTCGACTAGAGCCCATATTATTTACTCTCCCACCGTTTTTCGCGGGATTATTAGAATGTCCAGTCTCGAACCGACGGTGAAACATGTTGGTGGAGCTGCGAGTTTGACGCGCCGCCTCGGCGTGTATCAACTTCCAGCTTTCGCTGTGCTCATCGGCGGCTCGGGGTCTCAAGGACGGTTCGAAGTCGGGGCGTCCTTCGGCCGCAGACCAACGGCGCTGCTCCCACATCGGGGGACTGATCGCCAGGCCACGGCTTATTGGTGGTCGCGTCGGCGCCACAGTCGCGCGCGCCCAACTTTGGGCGGGGCCGGGGTGGCGGATTTCATCGGTTGGTGTTCGTGGTGATGTGCTCGAACAGACCCGCCTGGATACGAGTGCGACTCCCTTGGCCCACGGCTCGTCCAGCTCGTCGGGTGGAGGCACTATCCACGCGCGAGACGTCGACCGCACCAGCTCGCCTACCGGTGTCATAGGGTGGTTGGCGGTAGCGTCCACGGCCATGACCGTCCCTCACCCAGGCCGCCGCACAGGAATGGGCACCGCATGGCATCACCGTCAGGTCCCGGAGCTCACATAGGAATGCCGCGGCTTGGGCCCCTTCGACGATGCGGTGATCGATCTCCGGATCGAAGCAGCGCGGGCGCACAGGAGGTGAGCAATGGGCGGAATGGGCCTTCCGGGCCTTTGGCTGTTCCTAACTCTGGTCGTCGCCGCCTCAGTCTTCTTGGCAGTCGGCAGCGTATGGCTAGCCAACAAGACGGTCCACCGGCCAGGCGCCAAGGAGGAATCGGGATCCCTGTCGCCGTTTGTCACAACTGTCGCACTTGTCTACGGCGAAAGGTGACGGCTTTACCCCGCCGGGAAGGCCGCTCGAGGAGGACGCGGGGCGCATGCAGCTCCGTGATGGCCGAATGGCTCAGGACTTCGAGCCGGTGCGGCGCTCCAGGGCTGCGATGACAGTTGGGCAGAAGTCGATCTCGTAGAGCCATTCGACGCTCTGCATCCCGCCCGGGCTGTCCGCGTTGATCTCCACCACCTTGTCGCCGATCACATCGATGCCCACGAAGAACATGCCGTCGGCCACCAGCTTTTTGCTCATCGCTTCGACGATGCCGCGTTCCACCCCACCGATCTCGAAAGGGACCATGCGTGCGCCCGCGCAGATGTTGGCCCGCGGGTCGTTACCCGTGGGCACTCGCCGAAAGGCGGCCAGCTTCCCGTCGCGCTCGAGGATCTGTCCCTCGAGCAGAAAAATACGGGCGTCGCCGTCCTCACCGCCGCCGACGAACTCTTGAACGATCGCATAGCCGTCCCGTAGCACCGCCTCGGTGATCTGCGCCAGGTTCGCTTCGCCCTCATCCTCGATCATGAACACGTTCCGACCCCTGGCTCCGTACAGAGGCTTGACGACGCAGTGGCCGACCTCGGCGACGAACCGCTCGATCGCTTCCGGGTCGCGCGTCACCAGCGATCGCGGCCGGATCTTCTCGGGGAACTCCTCCAGGTAAAGCTTGCTCGTTGCGCGGATAAGAGACATCGGGTCGTTCACCACCGTTACACCTCGACCCTTGAGCATCTGACCGAAGACCACACCCAGCTGACTTGCCCACGGCCGCTCCTGCAGATCATCAACCGTTTCGTTTCGCAGGAACAAGGCATCGAGGTCGTCCATGACGATCCGTTCGGCGTCGCGCTCCTTGACGCGCTCCATGAAGCTGTCGAGCGTGTCGCCCTTCTCGAACTTTGCGGCATGAGCCCGGGCCGAGAGCTGCCCATCACTTCCCCCGTGCTCGACGTCTCCCACCCCGACGTACCAAACCTGATGGCCGCCCTGGGCCGCGGCCCTGGCCAGGCGCGTAGTCGCGTACTCGTCAATCTCGGTGGCGACGTCGAGGACGAAGAACGCAAGCCTCATCGACACATCTCCTTCGTTTACAGGTCCATGACCGACGCGCCCGCGCGCAGCTTGTCCAGGCGCGCCTGCGCGCCGGGCACGTCCAGCCACCGAGGACGCACCCATGGTGCCTGCAGCACCTCGCGGTCGAGCAGGTCCTGAATCAACGGGATGTGGTCCAACGAGAGCTTGCCGACGAAGAGGACCTCGAGGCTGCCGCCCGCTGCGAGGGCTTCGAGGATGCGCGTGATCCCACGGAGGTAGATCGCGTCCTTCACCGAACCGCCCCCGACGACGACGCGGATGGCGATGGACCAAGCAGTCCTCGCCGGAATCCGATGTTCTTCCCGTAACGATTCGAAGATCTCCCGGAATCCGGCGCCGTCCAGCATCCAGCCGATCGCTACCACCCTCGCCGCGAGCACGCGCAGACGCCGAGGGTCCAATCCGCCGGTCAGGTACTCGGCGAGCACGGCAAGCCCCTCCTGGGTCTCGTCGTAGCCAGGCAGCCCGATCGTCAGCAGCGTCAGTGGTTGCCTGGCGCCGTTCTGGTAGGTGACGACATGGGTGCCGATCTCGTGATGCAGCAGCGGCTCAACGCGGTCCGCCCGGAAAGCGGCGGCTTCGGGGATGAGCAGCCTGCCGAACGACACCATCAGTTCGGAGATGTCGTCGCGCACCTCGATGTGAGCCGGGAAGTCTGGATATTCGGCGCGGTACCGATCGAACTCCGCGCGAGCCGCCTTCGCGAACGCCCCTGCCGTGAGGCTCGGGGCGCCGGGAGCTTGGGCTGGGATGGTCTCCAGTAGCTCCTGCGCGGCGGACGCGAGAGGCTGGGCGATCCCTCCGTACAGCTGCAGCGACCCGTACACGAACCTGGAAGTGTCGCGATCCTCCAACGCGGTGACCTGTCTGGCTATCTCGTCTCGCTTCGCCCGGAACAGGGTGTGCAGCGCAGGGTCGGTGACGTTCTCGACCTCGAGATCGTAGAGCTCACGTCGCACCAGGTCCGGCTCGAACCGCAGCGGTCTGAGCCGCAGAGTGGGGACCGTCGCGAAGTCACTCCGTTCGAAGTCCACCCATGCCTCGGCCGCATTGACCGGCGTGACGTTGACCAACAGGTTCACGCAGCGCTCGATCTCGGTGAGGCGGGCGTCGATCTCTACAGCAGGCGCAAGCTCCTGGCTCGGGGACATCACCTGACAGGCGGCTTTCCTTGACCTTGGTCGCGGCGCTCACCGTGACGCGAAGTCCGATCGCCGCCTTCGACGCCACCCCGGCCCTGCCGGTGTTTGCGGTCGGAGCTGTCAACGTCCGTGTCGACCTGTTCCTTGCGGACCTCACCAGACACCGTCTCGTCGTGGGTGGACGTCTCCTTGGTAAGCCGGACGTGCTCGGTGGGCACGACATCCTTTTCGACCACGGGGCGCTCCTCGCGCAGGACCACCTCGTGCTCCTCCTCACCGATGTCCGGCCCGGACTTGGCGGCACCGACATTGGCGTCGGTAACGGGCTCGCGCTCCACACGGACCTCTTCGTGGCGGACCGGCACCGTCTTGGTCACGTTCTCGGTCACGACGTACTTGCGCAGCCGAGCCCGCCCGCTCTCACGCTTCTCCGTGCCGACCCGGAGCCGCTCCTCCGACACGGTCATCGCCCCGTCGGTCCTGGTGCCGGAGGTATGCCCCTTCTTGTCCCGGTCCCAGTCACGGCCGCGGTCCTTGTCCCGATCGCGGTGGCCGCTGCCGGAGGTCATCCCGTAGTGGGCGTAGAGAGTCTCCTCCTCGTCCGGGCTCAGGTCGTGGTCCGCGTCGATCCGCGGGGCGTCCTTCACGGTGTCCTTGTCGTAGTTCACCATGATGTCCCTGCCGTTGTCCGTGGCCCCTTCCAGCGGGACGAAAGACTCTGACATGCCGAAGAGCCCAGTGCGGACCGTGACCCAACTCGGCTCGCCGTTCGCAAGGTCGACATAGATCTGCCCGATGGAACCGATCTTGTCGCCGCTGGTGGTGCGGACGTCGCCTCCGGATTCCGCGATGGCGTGCAGCTGCTTTGTCGTGATTGTCATGTCATCTCCTCACGGATCTATGAGTCACGTTGCATGATCGAAAGTTATCCGACCGCAGCCGTCCAAACCCACACCCTTACGGGTGAAACCACCGCTGTGCTGGCAACCGCGGTGGGTCATCCCCGCCCAGCGGCACCGATCTCACACCCTGCGGTATTGGCGCCAAGCAACCGGCGCGAAAGAGTGGTTGCCGACCGGCGGTGTCGGGCGGCGAACCCTGGCTGCTTCATCTTTGCCCGGCCAGGCGAACGCCGCGGGTGCAGCCCTGACGTTGAGCAGACAGCGCCGGGCCGCCCCAATGCGCCACTGCACGACGCTGATGAGACCCGAGGTTCGTGGGTGTTTTGAGCGGCGGCGACGGTGCGCATCTCCGCCAGTCGCGACGCGACAGTGGTCAGTGAAATACCTCAGAACGCGTTTGGGTCGGACTGGCGCGGGAAATAAGTGGGCAGCGCGAAACGACGAATGTTCGCTACGCGTTAGGTGGTCGGCAGTCGCCCCTTGGAGAGGGGAGCGTCTGGCGGCGTGCGGCTGCCGATCACCGCTTAACTGCACGACACTCGAAGGGCCAGCGACAGTGCGCATCTCCAACATGGCCCTATGTGCAGAGGGCGTCACTTGACGCGTCTGTCGACTGCGCTGCGCATCGCGAGCATCATCATCGTCGCCAACGCGGTTTTGATCGGTGTGGTCTACTAGCGCCGCGCCGAAATCCTTGGCCGCCCACTCCATATCGGGGCGGATAGCTGGATCGGCTTGATCACCATCATCGCGATAGGACTTGCCATAGCCGCGGGCGTCTACGTCGCCGCACGGCACTACAGTCGGGAAAACTAACGCTGCCCTCGCCACCCGCTCCCCTGGTGGCACCTATCTCAGCGCCGCAACATTAAGTTGCGTGACGTGGCGCACCAGCTATTCGAGAAGGATGACGAACGCTGAAGAGGGCAAGAACCGGTCGGACATCCTGGCCGTTTCGTACACCCGCGGGGTTTGTTAACGTCTAAGACGTTGGAACCGCAGCCCCGTCGGATGTAGGACAGCCGTTCTGAACCGCTGACCCACAAGAGCATTCACTCATGGCCCACCACACCTCGTGACATTGGCACGTCCTACATGGCCATCAAAAGGCACTGTCAAGTTGTTGAGCGGCGCGGCCGAAGCGGATGATCTCGGAGTCGATAGGCAACCGGAGGGACCATCGTGGGCGAGGTGTCGTACAAGGGTCACCGGTATCCGGCGGAGATCATCGCGCACTGCGTGTGGCTGTATCACCGGTTCCCGCTGAGCTTCCGCGAGGTCGAGGAGCTCATGCTGGTCCGCGGCGTGATCGTCACGCACGAGACGATCCGGCAGTGGTGCGCCAAATTCGGACCCGTCTACGCGGCCGGCCTGCGCCGCCGCCAACCCCGACCCGGCGACAAGTGGCACCTCGACGAGGTGTTCTTGACGATCAACGGCCGTCGGCAGTATCTGTGGCGGGCCGTCGACCAGGACGGCAACGTCCTCGACATCCTGGTCCAACCTCGCCGGGATGCCAAGGCCGCCAAGCGGTTCTTCCGTAAGCTGCTGACCAAGCAGTGCCGGGCACCTCGGGTGCTGGTCACCGACAAGCTCCGAAGCTATCAGGTGGCGCATCGGGCGGTGATGCCGTCGGTCGAGCACCGGCAGTCGAGGTACCTGAACAACCGGGCGGAGAACTCGCACCAGCCGACCCGGCAACGCGAACGCGCCATGAAACGCTTCCGCACCCCCGGCGGAGCCCAACGGTTCCTGGCGGTGTTCAGCGTGATCTCCCCGCATTTCCGGCCCCGCCGCCATCGGCTCACCGCCGATGACTATCGCACCGAGATGGCCGACCGCTTCGCCACCTGGACCGACATCACCAGGTCGTCGGAAGCCGCCTGAACCTCGCACCTCGACCGCACCTGAACCTCCCAGCGCGCTATTCCCATTGCACCTCAAACAAGTTGACAAGGCCTGAGCACGAGATGCTGCGCATCCAGCGCTACGTCGGCTACATCGTCGAAGGCTGCTGTGCGCCGAGCGTCGAGCAGGCCGTCGGGATGGCGGTGCCCGATGAACGGCGGTGGGAGAATGCCGGATTCCAGCCGCCTCAGTCGCTGCGCGGCACGCTGCCGGCCCGGTCGAAGCACGGCAACATCGGTACGGCCCGTGATCGACTCGCCGCCCGGCGGGGAAAGCCGGCCTGACTACCGGTCCAGCGCCTGCGCCATCACCGTGGCCGCGGCCGACATGCTGCGTCGATCGAGGTGGGTGTAGGCGGCGATCGTGGTCTGGATCGACTCGTGGCCGAGGTGGGCCTGCACCACCGGCAACGGGGTCCCAGCGGCCACCAGCCAGCTCGCGCAGGTGTGCCGGAGGTCGTGCACCCGAGGCCGTGGATTCAGCCCGGCACGGGCCACAGCAGGGCGCCACACGCGATTGTGAAATCCGTTGGAGCGCACCGGGCGACCGGCCTGATTGGTGAACAGGAACTCGCCGGAGTAGTCGAGCTTGTCGAGCACCGAGCTCGGGATGTCGATGGTGCGCACGGAGCGCTTGGTTTTGGGCGCCCCCAGCTCGTAGCCGCCCTGAATCGGCTTCCAGGCGCGGATGATCCGCACCGTGCCGTGCGCGCGGTCGACGTCGCAGGGACGCAGCGCGGTGGCCTCTCCCCAGCGGGCGCCGGAGGCGACGAGGAACTCGAGGAGCGGCCGCCAGTATTCGGTCGTGTTGTCGAGGAGCTTGACGAACTCTTCGTGGGACAGGCACACCATGTCGGCACGCTGGGTGGCCGGCAGCCGCTGACCGGCCGCGGGGTTGGACCGGATCCGGCCGGCCTTGACCGCGGCGTTGAGCGCCGAGGACAGGAAACCGTGCTTGTTGGCGACGGTCTTGCCGGAGGCGCCCTTCTCGGACATCACCTGCAGCCAGTGCGCCACCTCGTCCTTGGACAGCGCGGCCAGCGGGATGGCGCCGAGCACCGGTGCGATGTCATTGCGGGCGTAGGCGCGGTAGTAGGAGATGGTCAGCTTCTCCAGCCCGGTCAGGTGATCGATGTAGTGCTCGAGCCACTGGCCGACCGTCATGTCCGACACCGGTGCGATGTCCATCATCTCGAGCGCCTTGGCCGGCCCGACCTGCTCGACCAGCTTTTGGAACTTGGTGGCCGAGACGAGGTCGTGGAACGACGTCGATGTCTGCTTGCCGGCGAGGCGATACAGCACGGCGAAATAGATGGTGCCATCTTTGCGGTTGCGGGTGCGTAGAGAGGCCATACAAACCAGGATATGTTGACGTGACCGTTGACGGTTGGCGAATTCTCCAAAAATGTGTACTCTGGCCTGCATGTTGTCGGTGGAGCTAAGGGGACTCGAACCCCTGACCCCCACACTGCCAGTGTGGTGCGCTACCAGCTGCGCCATAGCCCCGTGAAGTTGTGCTCATCGAAGCTACACCACCTGCGGGAAGCGTTCAAAACAGCTGGTCATGGCACCTCGCCACCGGCCTCCGGGCCCAGTGCGCGCGCCGGCGTTGGCTCCGCGGGCGGCCCGCCGTGGGTTTCCGGCGCGAACGTCCAGCCAACCGCTGCCAGCAGCAAGATGCCACCGCTGACCACAAACGCCCAGCCGAACGACGTGTGCTGGGCCACCTGACCGACAAGCAGTGACCCGATGATCGAGCCGAGGTCGGCCATCATCTGAAACGTCGCGACGGCCGTGCCGGCGCGGGCCTTGCTGCCGATGATGTCGGCGACCGCCGCCTGTTGCGGCGAGCTGAACATGCCGGACGCGGCGCCGGCCACATACGCGCCCGCGAGGAACACCGGCAGCGACGTCGAGAACCCCACCACCGCCGTCGCTACGGCCGACACCGACAACCCGATGATCAACAGCTTGCGGCGGCCCACCCGATCCGACAGGTATCCGCTGGGAAACACCGCCGACACGTTGCCGATCGCGAACACCGCCAACGTCAGCCCGGCCATACCCGGACCCTGGTCGAGCGCCTCCGCCACAAACAGCGGCACCAACGCCATCCGCAGGCCGAACACCGACCAGCCCATCGCGAAGTTCGACAACAGCGCGGCCCGATACGCCTTTTGTTGCAACGCCACTCGCACCGTCACCGTCGGCTCGGTCTGCTGCGCCGGCGCCGCCAGCGACGAGTTCCGCAGGCTGAAGAACACCACGGCCGCCGCGATCATCAACGCCACTCCATAGATGATGAATGGCGCCCCCAGCCCCAATCCTGCGGTTGCCGCACCCAATACCGGCCCGCCAACCGAGCCAAGCAGGAACGACGTCGAGAACATTCCCGCCACACGACCACGCGCGTCCTCGGGACTGATCCGGATCATCAAGCCCAACGCCGAGACGAAGAACATCGTCGACCCGATTCCGCCCAGCGAGCGGTACAGCAGCAGCTGCCAGTACGTCTGAGCAAACGCGCACGCGCCGGTGGTCACCGCGACGATCAGGATGCCGGTCACGTAGACGCGTCGCTCGCCCAGTCGCTGGATCAGCAGGCCGGTCGCCGGTGCGAAGCACAGCCGCATCACCGCGAACGCCGTGATGACAAATGTCGCCGCGCTGATGCTCACCCCGAAGTTGCGGGCGTACTGCGGCAGCACCGGCGACACCACGCCGTAGCCCAGCGCAATCACCGCGTTCGACGCGATGAGCACCCATACTTCGCTGGGCAGCCGCTGCTTCGTCTGCTCAGTTGTCGTACTTGGACAGTCGCCCTCCGCGGGCGAGCTCACGTGATGACCTTGTTGACCACTTCCCGGGCCGCGTCTTGGACCTCGGCGAGATGCTCTGGGCCACGGAATGATTCGGCGTAGATCTTGTACACGTCTTCGGTGCCCGACGGACGAGCCGCGAACCACGCGTTTTCCGTCGTCACCTTCAAGCCGCCCAACGCAGCCCCGTTACCCGGTGCCGTGGTCAGTTTGGCGGTGATCTCCTCCCCCGCCAATTCCGTCGCGGTCACCTGATCCGGCGAGAGCTTGGCCAGCCGGGCCTTCTGCTCCCGATTGGCGGGGGCGTCGATGCGGGCATACGTTGGTGCACCGTATTTTTCGGCGAGCGCGTCGTACCGCTGCGATGGTGTCGAACCCGTCACCGCCAGAATCTCCGAGGCCAGCAGCGCCAGAATGATGCCGTCCTTATCGGTGGTCCACACCGATCCGTCTCGGCGCAGGAACGATGCGCCCGCGCTCTCCTCACCGCCGAACCCGATTGTCCCGCTATGCAATCCGTCGACGAACCACTTGAAGCCCACCGGAACCTCCAGCAGCTTGCGACCCAGCCCGCCAACCACTCGATCGATGATCGACGAGCTGACCGCGGTCTTACCCACTGCGGTCGACACCGGCCACGACGGCCGGTTCGTGTACAGGTAGTCGATCGCCACCGACAGATAGTGGTTGGGGTTGAGCAGCCCCCCATCGGGCGTCACGACGCCGTGCCGATCGGAGTCCGCGTCGTTGCCGGTCGCGATCTGGTACTTATCGCGGTTGGCGATCAGAGACGCCATGGCGTTAGGTGAGCTGCAGTCCATTCGGATCTTGCCGTCGGTGTCCAGCGTCATGAACCGCCACGTCGCATCGACCAGGGGATTCACCACCGTCAGATTCAGATTGTGGCGCTCGGCGATCGCGCCCCAGTAGTCGACGCTGGCCCCGCCCAGTGGATCCGCGCCGATGCGGATGCCTTCGGCCCGGATGGCGTGGAGGTCGACCACGTTGGGTAGGTCCTCAATGTAGGCATCGAGGTAGTCATGGCGCTGGGCGCTCTGTAGCGCGCGCGCCAACGGCACCCGTTTCACTCCGTTGAGCCCGTTGCGCAAGATCTCGTTGGCCCGTTTGGCGATCACACCGGTGGCGTCGGTGTCGGCGGGTCCGCCATTGGGCGGGTTGTATTTGAAGCCGCCATCGCGCGGCGGGTTGTGCGACGGCGTGACCACGATCCCGTCGGCCAAGTCACCATCGCGGTCACGGTTGAACGCCAGGATGGCGTGGCTGACCGCCGGCGTCGGAGTGTAGCGATCGGCCGAATCAATCATGGCCACAACGTCATTGGCGGCCAGGACCTCTAATGCCGACGCCCACGCCGGTTCCGACAGCGCATGGGTGTCACGGCCGATGTACAGCGGTCCGGTAGTGCCCTGCCCCGCGCGGTACTCGACGATGGCCTGCGTGGTGGCCAGAATATGCGCCTCGTTGAATGCCGCGTCCAGACTCGATCCGCGATGTCCGGACGTGCCGAACACCACCTGCTGATCGATGTTGTCCGGATCGGGTTCAACGGTGTAGTAGGCCATGACCACCTGGGCCACGTCGATGAGATCCTCGGGTTGAGCCGGCTGACCGGCTCCTGGGTTCGCCGCCATGATTGAGATTCTGCTCCTACCTGCTGCCGCTTAGCCCCCCGGATCCCCGCAATCGTGGCACTCGAGTCGCACGGTGCCGCGTGAGAGCTTCGGCCGAGACGGGTTCAGCCATACTTTGCGTCATGCTCGGTTACGACGGCCGCGAGTTGGCCGCGGTGTTCGTCGGCGGGGCGCTGGGCACCCTCGCGCGGGCGGCTTTCGAGACCCTCGCCGCGCCCGACCCGGGCCGGTGGCCGTGGCCGACCTTCGTCGTCAACATCGTCGGCGCCTTCCTACTTGGCTACTTCACCACCCGCCTCCTGGAGCGGTTACCCGTATCGAGCTACCGGCGTCCGCTGCTGGGCACCGGCCTGTGCGGCGGCCTGACGACGTTTTCCACAATGCAGGTCGAGATCCTCAAGATGCTCGAACACCACCACTATGGCCTGGCCATCGGCTACACCGCCGCGAGCATCGTGGCCGGTCTGTTCGCCGTCTACGTCGCCACTGCGCTCGTGCGGCGAGTCCGGGTGCGCCGATGACGGCTGCGGTGTGGATGGGTGTGGTGCTGCTCGGCGGCGTCGGTGCGGTGCTGCGCTTTCTTCTCGATCGCGCGGTGTCCAGCCGGGTTGCCCGCCCGTTTCCGTTCGGCACCCTCGTGGTGAACGTCAGCGGCGCACTGCTTCTGGGGTTCCTGGCCGGGCTTGCGCTCACTCCGCACCTCGCGTTGTTGGCCGGCACCGCGTTCGTAGGCTCCTACACCACCTTCTCGACCTGGATGTTGGAAACCCAGCGGCTCGTCGAAGAACGGCAGGTTTGGCCGGCGGTCGCCAACATCGTGGTCAGTCTGGTGCTCGGCCTGGCCGCCGCCTGGCTCGGCTTGTCGATCGGATTCCGGCTGTGACCGACGACTACCTCAAGCTGACGGCCTATTTCGGCGAGCGACTACGCAGCGAAAACCGCTTCCTCGCCGACGCGCTGCTAGACCTGTACGGCAGCAGTGCCGTCGCGACCAGCATCGTGCTGCGCGGCATCGCCAGTTTCGGTCCGCACCATCAACTGCGCAGCGACCAATTGTTGAGCATGTCCGAAGACCCGCCGATCGCCGTGGCCGCGGTCGACACCGCAGACAGCATCGTCCCTCTCGCCGACCGGGTGGTCGCCATGACCTCGCGCGGACTGATCACCCTCGAGCGGGCGCAACTGTCCGGCAGTTCGTCGGCCCCAATAGACACCGCCAAGCTCAGCATCTACCTCGGCCGCCAAGACCGAGTCGCGGGAATACCTGCCCACCGCGCGGCGTGCGAAGTCCTGCACGGTCACGGATTCGCCGGTGCCACAGTGCTTCTCGGCGTTGACGGCACAAGGTACGGGCAGCGTCGGCGTGCTCGTTTCTTCAGCCGCAATGTCGACGTCCCCGTGATGATCGTCGCCGTCGGGACCGGCCGCGAGGTCGACACCGCGATAGCCGAACTCGAGACCATACTGCCCGACCCCGTTCTGACGATCGAACGCGTCCAGGTGTGCAAGCGTGACGGCGAGCTACTGGCCCGCCCCGCCGCGCTCCCACCGACCGACGACGACGGGCACGCGCTCTGGCAGAAGTTGATGATCCACACATACGATGCCACGCTGCATGACGGCATGCCGATCCACCGCGCAATCGTCGGGCGCCTCCGCGAATCACGGGCGGCCGGCGGCGCGACCGTGCTGCGCGGCGTCTGGGGCTTCCACGGAGACCATAAACCTCACGGCGACAAGCTGATTCAGCTAGGCCGCCAGGTCCCAGTGACGACGATCGTCATTGACACGCCAGAGCGGATCGCGGCCAGCTTCGACATCATCGACCAGGTCACCGGCCAGCACGGACTCGTCACCAGTGAGCTGGTTCCCGCTCTGGTAGCAATCGAGGGCCGCGATCGCGTCGGCGGCACGCGGCTGGCCCACTTCAACTATTGACGGTTGTCGCACCGGCCTCGTGGCAGCGCGTACAAGGCCATCCGCGGTTCGCGTCGACTTGCGCACGCAAGTAACGACGAGCCTACCCCAGGAAGTGAGGATAGGTTTACCTTCCTATCGTGCTGCCGCGATGTTTCACCAGCCCCCGTTGCGGGGAGCCTCTTGCCATGGAAAAAGTGCTTGAACGCGAATTGAAGTGGGAGGTCGACGAGCATTTCGCGCTGCCCCGTCTCGATGACATCGTGGTCGGCGCGGACGTGGAGCGGAGGACGGTCCACCTGGACAGCGCGTACTACGACACCGCCGACGGCGACCTGCAGGCGCATGGGGTGCTGCTGTGGCGGCGCGACGGCGACGACGAAAACGGCTGGCAGTTGGAGGTTCCCGACGCCGAGGAACGCGTGGAGATCCGCACCGCGCTCTCGGACGCACCGCCGTCTGAGATCGCTGACATGTTGACCGGAATGCGGCTGGGCAAGCCGTTGGTCAACGTGGCGACGATCCGCACGGTGCGCGACCGCTACCGGATCACCGAACGACGGCATCGCCGGCTGTGCGCCGAGGTCGACGACGACCATGTGCGCGCCTCGGTCGACCACCGGCTGCTGGCGTGGCGGGAAATTGAGGTGGAGTTCGGCCCGGCTGCCCGGTCGCTGCCGAGCAGGCTCGCGGATCGGCTCGCCAGAGCCGGCGCCGATCCGTGCCATTACCCGTCCAAGCTCGCCCGCGTCTCGCGCACTGCGCCACCACAAGCGCCGGGCGGCACCGCGGCCCGGGCGTTGACGACATACATGACGGAACAGATCGACCACATCTTCGACGGCGATCTTGGTCTGCGCCGAAGCCACGACCCGATTCACGACACGCGGGTGGCGATTCGCCGACTGCGCAGCACATTACGGGTGTTCGGCAAGCTGCTGGACCGATCGGCCGTCGGGAACGTCGACGACGAGCTCAAGTGGTTCGCCGGCCTGCTCGGCGAGGTTCGCGACTGCCAAGTGCAACGCCGTCGGTTCCAGGTGGCGCTCGAGGAGTTGCCACCGGAGCTTGTGCTCGGGCCAGTAGCCAACAGGATCAATACCGATCTGCAATCGGATCAGTTGCGCGCCCGTCGAACCGTGACGGACGCAATGAAGTCGCAGCGGTATCTGGACCTCCTGGCGACCCTTCAGCGTTGGCGCACCATTGCACCCGTCACCACGCCGCCGGGCGTCGGAACGTTGACCAAGCGGGCCCGCCGCGCTGAGCGCAAAGCCGATCGTCGGCTGAAGGCAGCAATCGAGGCGGGCGACGATGCACTGCTGCACACGGCACGCAAGGCGGCCAAGCGCGCCCGATACGCCGCCGAACTTCGTGTTCCGGTGCAGAAGCGGGCGAAGCAAACGGTTAAGCACCACAAGCAGATTCAGCGCGTGCTGGGCGATCACCAAGACGGCGTGGTGGCGTCCGCCACGTTGCGCAGACTTGCGATCACCGCGGGCACCACGGCCGGAGAGAACGGTTTCACCTACGGCCTGCTCTACGCGCGTGAACAACACGCCGCCGAGGACGCGCGCCGCAGGGCGCGGGAACTGGTCGGCTAGCGCAATGCCGACAACCAGTGATCGGCCAGCGCCGACACCCAGTCGCCGGCGACACGCGGATCGCGGGGTGGCCCGTCGACCACAACCAGCTCGTCGACACCCAGTTCGGCGAGCGGGCCGACATCCCGAATCTGCACGTCCTGCAGCGCAACGCTCAGCCGCAGCTCGCTTCGGTCGCGCCCGCGTTCGCCGCACAACCCGTTCAGAAACGCGATGCGTTCGGCCACGGCACGCACACCGGCCAGGTTGAAGCCATACCAGCCATCACCCCATGCGACTGTCCGGCGCAGCGCGGCATCGCTGTTGCCGCCGAGCACAATCGGGATGCGCTTGTTGGCAAATGGTTTCGGGTTGACTCGCACCGATTCGAATCGCACGAACTCGCCGTCGAAGGAAGCGACGTCGTCGCGCCACAGGGTACGCATCGCCGCGACGTACTCCGCGGTGCGGGCCGCGCGACGCTCGAACGGCACCCCGAGAGCATCGAACTCTTCCCTCGACCAACCGATTCCGACGCCGAGCGTGAGCCTGCCCCCGCTCAGTGCATCCAGCGTGGCGGCCTGCTTGGCGACCAACACCGGATTGTGCTCCGGCAGCAGCAGCACACCGGTCCCGATGCCGATCGTCGACGTGGCAGCTGCGGCGAAGCTCAGCCCGATCAACGGGTCCATCCAGTCAGCCGTGGCGGGCACGCTGATCTGGCCGTCGTCGGAGTACGGATAGCGTGACGCCGACTGGTCCACCATCACGACGTGTTCGCCGCACCAAAGCGTCGCGAAGCCGCAGCTCTCAGCGGCGGCCGCGACGGCATCGATGACGACACGTTGGGCACCCTTACCGATGCCGAGGGCGTGCAATCCCAACCGCATCCGGCGATCGTCTCACGTGGCGAGCAGCAACATACCCGCGATGAGCAGTGCAATCACCTTCGGAATCTCGAGGCCGACATACGCCCAGTGCGCCCGCGAACGGGGCGCGTCATCCCCGCCGAGCACGGCGTCGGACCGACTGGCGAGGCGCGGCCGCACAATCAGCACCTGCGCAAGCAGGGTCACGACGGCGAGGCCTGCGGCGACAGCGATCCCGGTCGTCGGCGGCTTGACGGTGAAGCACCCGAGGACGGTTGCTGCCAGCGCGAGCTCGCAGGTGTTGAGCGCGCGAAAAACCAAGCGTCCGATGCCGAGCCCGATCTGCAAGGTGACACCGGGGGCACGGAACTTCAGCGGGGCCTCGATGAACGAGATCGCCAGCACCATGCCCAGCCACACAAGAGTCGCGGCGGCCGCGACGGCGGGTGCTGCATCCACGGCCAGCAGCCTACGGTGGAATCGTAGAGACATGGACGTCGATCGGGTCGCAGAACTTCAACGCTGGCAGGACGCCGGCGCCGTCTGGGAAGTCATCTCCCGAAAGAGTCAGAGCGTAACGGTCGCGCTACTGCGCTGTGACGGCGGCGAAGAGGTGGACCGGTTCACGTCCGACGATCCATTGCTGCTGGAGTTCATCGGCGACCGCCGGAGCAATACGGAGTGATGGGGAAACACTTTGGCGCTCGCAAGATTTCGTTCGATAGGCCTTCCCGATGGGTGGCCGATTCTGATCGATCAGAATGTATAAATCAGCAGCAAGTCGTCAGAGGTGCTGGCGATCACCAAGGGTAACCAGCTGGCCACAGCGGCTGGCAATTGATCAAATTGCCCGGCTACTAGCGACTTAGTCGCTGGGAACGACATTGTCGCTCACCAGGTGGACACAGCGGCCACTCACCCCTCGCGACCCCGAACGTGTGTCGAGGACACGCCGACAACGACTCATGACACTAGCGGGGCCGACGGGGCGGCCACAGTGGCGCGCCGAGCTCGCGAGAGACGGTACGAGCGGTATCGCGCAACGCGTCGATTGCTTCGGGGTCCAGCGGCCAGCGCGCCGCAGGCACCACCAGGCCGATCGCCCCGGTGGCCTCACCCGACGAATCGAAAACCGGTGCGGCCGCTGCGCATTCCCCGAGGACGGCCTCTTCGACTTCCGTCGCGAGTCCGGTCGAGTGGATCTGCTCGAGCTGCTCGTCGAGCACGGATTGCTCGGTGATCGTCTCGCCCGTCATGCTGCGCAGATCGTCGCCCGCCTTGAAATCGGGCTGAAAAGCCAACAGCGCCTTGCCCAGCGCGCTGGCGTGCGCCGGGATCACGATGCCGACTTCGGGCATCTGCCGCGTGCCGTCCGGACGGGGTTCGTGCGCGACGACCACGACCTCATCAAAGAGCAGCACGGCGGTGCGGACGGCGCAGCCGGTGCGCCGGGCCAGGCCTTCGGTCCAGATCGCGACCCGCGAGCGCAGCTCCAGCGTGTCGAGGTAGACGTTTCCGAGGCGCAGCGTCGCCGGTCCGAGTCGGTAACGGCTGGAGTCGATTTCCTGCTGGACCATGCCGTGTGCCAGCAGAGTGCGAACCAGACCGTGAACCGTGGAGGGAGCCAGGTCGATGGCGGATGCGATCTCGCCCAGGCTCATGCGCCGGCCGCCCTGCAGCACCGTGAGGATGCGCAGCGCCCGGTCCACCGCCTGGATCATCCCTCCCACCTTTCACCGAATTCGACCCTTGTATCGACCGAAGCATAAGCGTATGGTCCAGGTCACATTCGACATTATCGAATGTAGTCCGAGATAGTCGACCGCCGCACGGCAGCCGTCTTCGACCAGATCTCAGGAGGACCGTATGGATGAGCCTTCGATCACCCAGAAAATCGCGGCCGAAGCGTTCGGCACCGCCTTCCTGGTATTCATCGGCGTGGGGTCGGTACCAGCGACAATCATCGTCAACGGCGACGCGCCATTCACGATGGCCGACCTGGGCATGATCTCGTTCGCATTCGCCACCGTCGTCGTAGCCACCATTTACGCGCTCGGACACATCTCGGGTAACCACATCAACCCGGCCGTGACGCTCGGGCTCGCGGTCACCGGCAAGTTCCCGTGGTCGCGGGTGCCCGCATACATCGCCGCGCAAACAGTCGGCGCGATCGTCGGCGCCGCATCCATCATCGGCGTGCTCGGGATGGCCGCCCGAGACGCCGGCCTGGGCGTGGCGACCTATTCCGGTGAGATCAGTGCACTACAGGCCTTTTTCGCCGAGTTCGTGGGTACGTTCATTCTCGTGTTCACCGTATTCGGCGTGATACACCGCAAGGCCTCGGCAGGATTCGCCGGTGTCGCCATCGGTTTGGTGGTGTTCGCGGCGATCATCCCGGTGGCACCGACCACGGGTGCGTCGATCAACCCGGCTCGCACGTTCGGCCCGATGCTCGTCCAGCAGCTCGCCGGCGGCTCGGTCTCGTGGAGTCAGCTGCCGGTGTACCTGGCCGCCGAACTGCTCGCCGGTGTCCTCGCGGCGTTCGCCTATGTCGCGATCTCCCGCACCCGCGCGGATGCGACGCCTGCTCCGGTCGCCGTGCCCGCCGCCCAATCCACAACCGCAGTCTGAGGAGCCACCCGTGAAGAAGCTCATCAACGATCCCGCCGATGTCATCAGCGAGGCGCTGCGCGGCATGGCCGCGGCGCATCCGGAACTGCGCATCGACCTCACCAACCGGATCGTCTACCGCGGCGACGCCCCGGTTTCCGACAAGGTCGGGCTGATTTCTGGTGGAGGCTCCGGGCACGAGCCACTGCATGGCGGCTTCGTCGGGCAGGGGATGCTGGACGCCGCTTGTGCGGGTGAGGTTTTCACCTCCCCGGTGCCCGACCAGATGCTGGAGGCGACCAAGAACGTCGACGGCGGGGCGGGCGTGTTGCACATCGTGAAGAACTACACCGGAGATGTGATGAACTTCGAGATGGCCGCTGAACTGGCTGAGGCCGAAGGCATCACGGTCGAGTCGGTGGTCGTCGACGATGACGTCGCGGTGCAGGACAGCACCTACACGGCTGGCCGCCGCGGTGTCGGCGCGACGGTGCTGGTGGAGAAGGTCGCCGGTGCCGCGGCCGACCAGGGCCGCAGCCTGTCCGACGTCGCCGACGTGGCTCGGCGAGTCAACGCCGCGTCCCGGAGCATGGGTGTCGCGTTGACGTCGTGCACGGTGCCAGCCGTCGGTCATCCGACGTTCGAGCTGTCCGACACCGAGATCGAGGTGGGCATCGGCATTCACGGCGAGCCGGGCCGGCACCGGATGCCGCTGCAGCCGGCGCGGGCGGTGGCCGAACTCATGCTCGACCCGGTGCTCGCCGATCTCGACTTCGGTGGCGACGACGGCGTGGTGTTGTTCGTCAACAGCATGGGCGCGACGCCGCTGATCGAGTTGTACGTTATGTACTCCGAATTCGCGGCCATCCTCGACAAGGCCGGCGTCCGGATCGCCCGGTCGCTGGTGGGCCCCTACATCACCAGCCTGGACATGGCCGGCTGCTCGGTCACGCTGCTGCGCGCCGACGACGAACTGCT
This sequence comes from uncultured Actinomycetota bacterium, assembly GCA_963715885.1. GTDB lineage: Bacteria > Actinomycetota > Actinomycetes > Mycobacteriales > Mycobacteriaceae > Mycobacterium. The sequence continues at coordinate 50,301 of CAVQSK010000030.1, read as the reverse complement.
ACGGCTGTGGGACCATCCGGTCAACACGCCGGCACTGCGGAGGGGATGCTGAATGGGTGACGTCGACGTGTCGCTGCTGACGGGCTGGGTGCGCGAGTTCGCGCGATCGATCGGTGAAAACGCCCAGCTTCTAACCGATCTCGACGCGGCGATCGGCGACGCTGACCACGGCATCAACATGGACCGTGGGATGACCGCGGTGATCGGTGCCTTGGACGAGGCCGCACCCGCAAACATGTCTGCGTTGTCCAAGCTGGTGGGCATGACGCTGGTGAAGTCGGTCGGGGGTGCCAGCGGGCCGCTCTACGGGACGTTCTTTCTGCGGATGGCCGGCGCTTTCGGGTCGGGCGACAGCGTCGACGCCGTGGACTTCGCCAAGGCGTTACGTGCCGGCATCGAGGGTGTCGTGCAGCGGGGCCGCGCGGAGGCCGGCGACAAGACGATGTTCGACACGCTGGCACCGGCGTTGGACGCTTTGGATGCCGCGCTGGCGTCCGGCTCCGGGCTCGCCACGGCGCTGGCCGACGCCACCCTCGCCGCTGAAAAGGGCCGAGACGCTACCGAATCGATGGTTGCCCGCAAGGGCCGCGCCAGCTACCTCGGGCAGCGCAGCGTCGGGCACCAGGATCCGGGCGCGACGTCGGCGGCGATGTTGATCGCGGCCGCCGCGACGGCGTTCGCCACAGCAGGCGGGTGACTGGCCGTGACGGTCGGACTCGTCGTCGTCTCACACAGCCGGGCGCTGGCCCGCGCTGCAGTCGCGCTGGCGCAGGAAATGTTGCACGGCAAGCAGATCCGGATCGCGGTCGCGGCCGGCCTCGACGACACCACGTTCGGCACCGACGCCGCCCAGATCGTCGACGCCGTCGCGGCGGCGGATCAGGGCGCCGGAGTTGTGGTGCTGATGGACCTTGGCAGCGCCGTCTTGTCGGCTGAGCTTGCCCTCGAACTACTCGATGACGATCTCCGCGACCGGGTGGTGTTGTGTCCCGCTCCCCTGGTTGAAGGTTTGGTAGTTGCGGCGGTGGCGGCGGCCGGCGGTGCGTCGATCGACGAGGTTGCCGCCGAAGCGGCCGGTGCGCTGGCCGGCAAGATCGGCCATCTAGGACCAGCGCCCGTCGCAGCTTCAGCCGAGGCGGACGGCGACTCCGCCGAGCTGACGGGCAGCTTCGTCGTCGCCAACCCGCACGGGCTGCATGCCCGACCGGCTGCGCGACTGGTGCAGGAGGTGCGCCGCCGCGATGCCCATGCGCGGATCCGCAACCGCCGCACCACGTCCGAATGGGTTGACGCCGCGAGTCTTTCGAAGATTGCGACGCTGGGTGTCCGGTCCGGCGATGAGGTCGAGATCCGCGTGTCGGGCAGCCAGGCCGCAGAAACACTGGACCACGTCCTGTCGCTGGCCGCACGCAGCTTCGACGAGGCGCCGGCCGAAGCCATTCCGGCGCCCGCGCAGCACGCACCGATGGGCGCCGGCCCCGGACTGGGTATCGGCCCGGCCCGCTCGGCGCGGCTGGGCGCCATCACCATTCCGGACGCCCCCGCCGACGAGCCGGCGGTCGAGTGGCGTCGGCTCAGCAAGGCGATCGCGTCGGTCCGGCGCATCATCAGCCAACTGCGCACTCGCACGGCCCGCGAGGTCGGTGAGGCCGAGGCGTCGATCTTCGACGCCCATCAACTGCTGCTCGACGACGCCGCGCTGCTCGACGATGTGCGTGGCCGCATCGACAGCGGGCAGTCCGCGGTGTCGGCCTGGTCGGCAGCCGTGCAGAAACTGGCGGCCGAGTTCGCAGCCGTGCCGGATCCGTACCTGCAGGCGCGAGCCGACGACGTGCGCGCGGTGGGAGATCAGGTGCTTCGGGCGATGCTCGGTACCGGCGAGAGTTCGACTGGACCCACGGGTGTGCTTGTCGCGGCCGACCTGACCCCCGCAGAGGCCGCCGAGCTGGACCCCGCCGCCGTGGCCGCAGTGCTGCTGGCGTTCGGCAGCCCACATGCACACAATGTGATCCTATTGCGGGCGAAGGGAATTCCGGTGATCGTCGGCGCCGGGCCAGCTGTGCTGGCTATTCCGGATGGTGCCACAGTCGCCGTCGACGGCGGACGGGGCGAGTTCGTTGTCGACCCGGATGAGGAGTTTCGTCAGGAGTTTCACGCCCGAGTCGCCGCACTCGCGCAACGTCAGAAACGGGCACACGTCCGTGCCGCCGAGCCCGCGGTCACCCGCGACGGTGTTACGGTGCCGGTCGGAGCAAACGTCGGCTCGATGGACGACGCGCGGGCGGCCGCGGCCCATGGCGCGGATTTCGCGGGCCTGGTACGCACCGAGTTCCTGTTCCTGGGCCGTCAGGACGCGCCGGACATCGAGGAGCAGCTCGCGGTCTACCGCAAGATCGCCGAATCACTTGATGGGCGGCGAATCACTTTGCGCACGCTGGATGTTGGCGGTGACAAGCCGCTGGAGTTCCTGCCGACACCGGCAGAGGTGAACCCTTACCTGGGTATTCGCGGCATCCGGCTGTCGCTGGCTCATCCGGAACTGCTCACCGAACAGCTGTTGGCGATGGTCCGGCTGGCGCAGCAGACCCCGGTCAGCGTGATGTTCCCGATGATCGCCACCCTGGACGAATTGTTCGCCGCACGTGGGCTTTTGGATGAGGCGGTGGGCCGTGCCGGTCGCGGACATCCGCCCGGGCTGCAGGTCGGCATGATGGTCGAGGTCCCCGCGGCTGCCCTCAAGGCCGCGGCATTCGCCCGCCATGTCGACTTCTTGTCCATCGGCACCAACGACCTCACGCAGTACGCGCTTGCCGCCGATCGCAACAATGACGCCGTCGCCTCCATCGGGGACACGTTCGACCCCGGCCTGCTGCAGCTGGTGCAAGCCACCTGCCGGGGCGCGGCGGGTCAGGCGTCGGTGTCGGTATGCGGCGAGTTCGCCGCCGATGAGCGGGCCGCAGGTCTGTTGATCGGCATGGGCGTCGACGCGCTGTCCGTCACTCCCCCGGCCATCCCGACCACAAAGGAAGCGGTCCGGGCGGTGGACAGCCGCGGTGCCCAGCGGCTCGTAGACGAGGTGCTGTCAGCCGATAGTGCCGGGGCGGTGCGTCGGCGGTTGGACCGCGACTGATCACCGAACGACACCTGCCTGCCGAATGAGCTCGATGAAGGCCTTGGCCGCTGCGTCGACACCGTCGTCATCCTGCGTGGCTACCAGGTCAAGCAGCAGACCGCGTGCTACAGCCAGGCCGAGGCGCGTCAGTGCAGGGTCGATCGTTCTCGCGGTCGTACCGTCGTCAACGAGCCAGTCCTCGACGGCTCCCGGCAGCATGCGCGCGAAGGGCTGTTCACCCTGGACGCCGCGCGAGTAGCACTCGAAGAAGAGGCGCTCGAACGGGCGCAGCTCGGGCCGGCGCAGATCGGCCCACATCGCGGCGATCGCCTCCGCGAGCTCCGCCGGCAGTTGAGGCAGCAGTGCTCTTTGGCGACGCTCGACTTCCTCGACGATCGCCAGCAGGAGTTCGTTGCGTGACCCGAAGTGGTGCAACAGCATCCGGTGACTGGTGCCGACCGCCGCGGCCACATCGCGAAGTGAGCGGTCTCCGATGCCGCGAAACGCGAACTCCTCCACCACCGCGTCGAGCAGCTCCTGGCGCCGCTCGAGATCAGGAGGCCGGGCCATCGTGGTGTCGAAACTGCTCGCTTCGGGCCTTGAGACCCGCGGCCTCCAGCTCGAGGTAGCGCCTCGTCAACCCACGCATGAGCAGTCCCGCCAGGGCGCCGACCGGTCCGCGCTGGTCGATCTGCTGACGGACCTTGGTGCGACGGTCGGATTCGGGAATGACTTCATGACGGGCCAACGTCAAACCGCCGGGCGAGCGCTGCGCCCAGGTCCACGACGCGCCGAGCGTCACTTCGGTGACCTCCCAGACCAACTTCGGCATGCGGGGCTGCTTGATCTCGAACCGCTTGCCGATGGCGATGCCGGGCCCGTCGAGGGCGACCATGCGCGTCACCGAGGCGGTCCATTCGGGCCAGCGCTCCACGTCGCTGAAAACCTCCCACACCACGGCGGCGGGTGCATCGATCTCGACGGCGCTGTCCGTAATCATGTACCAGATGGTACAGGAATTGAGGAGGGACGCCTAGGATGCGGTCGGCCCCTCGGCGTCGAGAATCAGGTTGACGGTGTTCCCGATCGACTGGGCAAACGTGCGATCGTCGAGATCCTCCAGCCCGGTCGACGCACGCAGAAAGCCGCCGAACAGGCACCAGCCGAGCTGCAGAGCGATCGTGTGCGCCACGGCCAACCGCGCTTCGAGCTCGGTGGAATGCCGCGGCCGGACATTGTCCAGCAGCACCTCCATCGTCGGAAAGTGGCTCTGCAGTTGGCCGATCGGATACCCGTCAAGTGATGCATGGGCGAGGACCCGCAGCTGACGGTCGACTGCTGCGCCGACCCTGCCTCCGTCGTCAGCACTCTCGGCGACAAGTTGCGCCAGGTGCTGGCCGAGATGATCGAGCACCGCGCCTACGAGATTGTCCTTACTTCCGAAATGCCGATGGATCAGGCCGTGGTTGACACTCGAGCGCGTCGCGATGTCACGGATCGACGTTGCCGCGGGCCCGCGTTTGGCAAACAGATCCGCGGCAGACTCCAGAACCGCAGCAACGACTTCATCCCTGCCCAGCGGTGCATCGGTGGGCCGCGAGCCTGTGCTTGCGCGAACTGTAGTCACGTGACTACGGTACCGGCAGAGTTCACGGAAGGCTGCTCCAAATGGCAACGACGCCCAACGGCTACGGACGCTTCAACGGCAGGGTCGGCGGCTTGGCCGTCGCCCTGGGGATCGGGGCGGCGATCGCCAACAGCCCGGGGATTGCGGCGGCTGATGACGGCCAGTCGAGTTACTCGGAGTCCTCGTCAGAGTCCGCCTCGGCGAAATCGGAGTCCGCGGGCACGAACTCGGCACCACCGTCGAGTTCGTCAGCCACAAGCAGTTCGTCGTCGGCGGCCAGTGACGATGGCGACGACGAGCCGGCATCAGAGGAGGACACCTCCGGCACCGACTCGTCCACGCCGTCAACTAATGATGACGAGACCGACACGTCCAAGCCGGAGTCAAGGGTCACAGCGCAGACCGTGACCATTGCCAAAGACGAAACCGAAACCGGCGGCGAGACCTCAGTCGCGTCCGCACCGCCGAGCGCCCCCGTCACGCCTGCCGAACCCATGACTGTGTTGTCCATCGTGGGTACGGCGCGGCGCGGACAAGCTGCTGCCCCGGCAACAGAAACACCGGAAGTGGTGACCCGGCCCGCCGTAGTGAATCAGAGCGTCTCGGTGGCCGCAGTCAGTCCGCTCGGAACACCCGAACAGCTCGCCGCCGAGCGGCAGGCCGCCGAATCGGTGAACACCCTGCCGGTTCAGCTGATGAACTCTTTCTGAGACAAGCATTTCTGTCCGCAGCACATCAGCAGTTCCCCGGTGGCCCCGACGAGAAGAACGTGGCGGCACTGAACAAGGCCGTCGATGAGTACGCTTTGGCCGCAGCGTTTCAGCAACAACTGCTCAACCCCATGACGGCGACGGTGGTCACCCAGGTCGCCCCGCCGCACGCCTGGTACGGGCAGTCCGTCGGCGGCACCCGCATCCTGTACGACAATCCCGACACCATTTACCGCTTCATGCCGGTCAGCGCGACGTCGCAGTATGTGATCACGGGCCGCTTCACCAACAACACCGCGAAAGGGAGGCCGGCCGACACGACCTTCAGCGTGCTGGACGGGTTGGCCGGGACGACGTCGTCAATCCTGACCGCGGACGACCTGGAGATCAACGAGGACGGGACGTTCGTCATCACCGTGAGCAGTGAACCCGCGAATGGCCGGAAGAACCACATCCAGCTCACCTCCAGCTCGACGATCGTCGCGGCGCGCGACACGTTGGGAAACTGGAACAAAGAAGAGCCCAGCAGCTTGGCGATCGAACGTGTCGGTGGGCCACCCAACAGTCTGTTCGCTCAGCTGGGAGGATTCGCTCTCCTCGGCCCCCTGGTGTCCAACAACCCGTTGTTGACGGCTCTGGTGTCGCTGGTCCCGCCGCTGCCATACATGCCGCCGGTGATACGCGGCACGTTCACCGTCGTGATCTTGGCGATCAGGGGCGTGTCGGAGCAATCCACATACATGGCATTGGCGACGACTGATCCGCAGACCGGTAGACCCCGGACGGCCAACGAAATCAGTCAACCGTCAAGCAACGCCGAGTTCCTCGCAAACCAGCTGCAAAGCAATGGTTACTACCGGCTCGGTGACAAGCAGGCCCTGGTGCTCACCATCGATCCGGGCGCCGCCAAGTACTTCGTCGTTCCGACCTACAACGATTGGACGATCACCGACAACTACTGGGACCAGCCGACCAGCCTCAACAACGAACAGGCCAAACGCAACGACGTCGGGACCTACACCCTGGTGATTTCCCCGACCGATCCCCTAGTGAGGAATTGGGTTTCGACGGGCGGTCTGAACGAGGGGACGATCTCGATTCGGTTCCAAGACCTCGGGCGCGACCCCAAGAATCTGCCCCGCATCGTCGATCAACGAGTGATGTCCCATGAGGAGCTCCACAGCTACCTGCCGGCGGACGACTTCATAACCGAGCAGCATCGCAAGGACCAGATCGCGGTGCGCAGGGCCGGTTTCAACAAACGCTGGGCGCCGTTTCCTCAGCCGTAGCGTTCCTCAATAAAGGCCTCAAACCGAGAGCAACCGCTGGAAGAATTCGCGGTAGCGCTTCAGCGCGAGACGAAGGTCCTCCGTGGAGGCATCCTCACCTCGAGCCCACTGCGCCTCGAGCCGCGAGCGCGCGTCGGAGAAACCCGCCGTGAGCTGTTCGACGACCTTCGCCACAAGGGCATCGGCCTTCTGGACGCATTGTTTGGGATCGTCGACGAAAGCCGCCTGAACGTCATCCCAGCGCGCGCGCAGTGAGGAAAGGTCCTCGTCGGCGAAAAGCGATTTTGCGGACGACGGTTCGGCCGAAGGCTCGGCCCCCGATTCTGACCGCTCGGTCCGGGCGGTCAATGATTCGTCACCCGTGACCGGCGCCTCGGTCCGGGCAGTCAATGATTCGTCACCCGTCACCGGCTGCTCGGTCCGTGCGGTCAATGATTCGTCACCCGTTACCTGCGGCTCACCATGCCTGGCTGTGGCGTCCGTCCTCGTGGCGGCCGTCGAAGGATCCTCGACCGCGGCCGGCGGATCGGTTGGTGTAGCAGGCGGTTCCATTGCTTCGCTCGAAAATTCGGGCCGTGCGTTGGTTTGCTCATGCCGTGCGTTGGTCTGCTCATCGTGGGTGGTCATGCCCGCGCCTCCTTTGGCTTGTCCTTATCGGTCTCGAGATCGGTCTCAAGCAACTTCTCGAAGAGCGCGCGGTAATGGACGAACGCCTCACGCTGCGCCTCGGTGCCTATGTCGCCGTGCTCTTGCGCCACATGAATGGCGTGAGCGGCTCGATAGTGGTCAACCACGTTCGGGTGGTCCACGGAGATGTCCGCCGCGCGCTGTTCAAAGTCATCGATCGGATATCCGCGTTCGCGCATCACCTGCGTCACGAGCCGATCTGCGTCACCAACTGCCCTCGACGGATCGTCGACGAACGCGGTCTGAACCGTGCGCCAGTGTTCGGCGTACTTTGCCCGCGACTCCGGTGCCAACGCGACGATGTCAAGCTTCTTTCGCTTTCGTTCGCGCTCGACGAGCTCCTTTTCGGCGGCGCCTTGATCTCCGGTCTCGCCCACGGCTCGTTCGTATTCCGGCCCGAAGTGCTCCCTCAGTCGATCGGTCCTTTTACGCCGGTTCGCTCGCGCCACCATCACCCCCACCACGACAGCGATCACCACGGCTGCTGCAATAAGGATCCAACTCCAAGCAGGCATCTCTCCAGACCTCCTCGTCCTTTCGAAGGGAGTACCCCCGCATTTTCGACAGAAACGTCAATTCCCCTTCATCCGTTTGTCTCCGGAGCTTCTGCAAGCGGCTCAGTGGGTACGGAGCCAACTATCAGGGCAAGCGAAATGATCGCGTTAGGGCACAGCCTGCGATCTCATTGATGGATGGGCGACCTCGGGCTAAAGCTCGCCCGGGGTATCGGGCACATCCACGGCGTACTCCCTAAGCACCTCGAGGGGCACCACGTCGAGAGTTCGCTCGTGGGTGCAGGCGAGTACCACAGGAGCAGCGCATCCCTCGCTGTGAGCCCGAAGCCAGTTCACGGCGGTTACGCACCAGCGATCGCCCGGGCTGAGGCCAGGAAACCGAAATTGGGGCATCGGCGTCGAAAGGTCGTTGCCAATCGAGCCCTGGTGCTCCAGAAACTCAGTGGTCACGACGGCGCAGATCGAGTGCAGACCGATATCCTCGGGCCCGGTCGAGCAGCAGCCGTCGCGGTAGAAACCGGTAAGCGGGTCGGTGCCACACGGTTCGAGTGGCTCGCCCAGCACATTGCGATCAGGCATCGGTCCATCATCCGCTACGGCGCGGTGAAGAAGGTGGCCTATCGGGTCGTGATGGCGTTGAACAATTCGGCCATCTCCTCGCCGGACCCGGGGGACTGTGTAGTTCGTGCCGCCACTTTCCAGCACCACAGCACGAAGGGACTCGAAGCAAGATCGATGGCAGAGGAGAAGGCGGCGGCGATCGGATCGATGTTCGCACCTTGCACAGCCAGGTCGGCCGGGTCGCGCTTGAAGACCTCACCATCAACGGTCAACTGGTACACCTTTGGCATGGACCGAAACCCACCCGGGCATCTGGGTTTTGGCTTCGGCGTACACCATTGAATCGGACAGAACCTCGCCCAAGTCGAACTGCAGATCGCTCTTGCGAGATATACACCCACGAGCTGTCCGTTACCTGGTGACGCCGAGTCGCAAACGCATCCCGGGCAGGTCGTAGCCGTGCGACAGTTCCCGGGTGACAGGAAGCGTCGCCGTGATCGGGGCCGGCCCAGGCGGGCTCGTCGCTGCGCGTTGGCTGCTGTCGCAGGGATTCGAGCCGACGATCTTCGAGCAGGGTCCGATTCTGGGCGGGCAGTGGACGGGGCTTCTTGGCCGCAGCGGCATCTGGCCGACCATGCACACCAACACCAGTCGCATCATGACGGCGTTCAGCGACCTCGAGCACGAGACTGACCTCGTTTACCCGTCCAACTGCAACATCCTCGACTACTTGCATAGATACGCCGACATGTTCGGCCTCACGTCACGCATCCGGTTCGGCACGCGGGTCGATCTCCTCAAGCTGGAAAACGCCGGATGGCTCGTGCGCAACGGCGGTGTGGATGAGCAGTTCGAACGAATCGTGGTGGCGAGCGGCAGATTCCAATCTCCCGCCATCCCACCTGTTGCGAGACTAGACACGTTCGCCGGCTCGGCGGGAGTCATCGCCACGTTCGACTACCGGGGGCCTTCTCCCTATGACGGCAAGCGTGTTCTTGTGGCGGGCTGCGCGGTCAGTGCGCTGGAGATCGCCGCCGAACTAGCCCAGCTCGGCGCGGCCCGCGTTGTGGTGACGCAGCGGCGACAGCGGTACGTCCTGCCGAAGTTCGCCGCCGGGGTTCCCTCCGATCACCGGATCTTCACGCGATACGGGACCCTCGCGAACGAAACTCTTCCCGCAGCAGAGGTCGACCGACAACTGAAAGAGATCGTGATCGAGGCGGGCGGCAGCCCCGAGCAGTACGGCGCGCCGGCGCCCGACCCGTCACTGTTCGCCGCCGGGGTCACCCTGAATCAGGGATATCTGCCGCTTGTGGCGGAGGGCCGAATCACGGTGCGTCCGTGGATGAAGTCCGTCGTGAACGCGACCGTGACCTTCGCCGACGGACATGCCGAAGGGTTCGACGGGATCGTGCTCGGCACCGGATTCGAGTTGTACCTGCCGTTTCTGAGTGACGACATGCGGACGACTATTGATCTCGATGCAGTGCACCTCGACGCTGACCGCTATACGTTTCATCCCGACCTCCCAGGGCTTGCATTCATGGGTATGTGGGACCAGTCGGGCGGATACTTTGTGCCGCTTGAACTTCAGGCACGGTGGATCGCGTACACGTGGGGCGGCACGATCCCGGCGACCAGTGAGACCGACCAGCGGATCTCGATCGATGCCTATCGCTCGAAGCGAGGGATGTCCCAGAAGACGCGGATGAACCTGGCAGCGCTCACCTTCGCCCGAGCCGCCGGGGTGGAGCCGCACCTGGACAATTGGCCGCACATGCGCCGCGCACTGCTGTTCGGTCCCCTCGCACCGAGTTGTTTCCGGCTCGAGGGTCCAGACGCGCTCCCCGATGCGCCCGCCCGTTTCGCCCGCGAGGCAGCCGCCTTCGGTGCGATCACCTCCAATGAGTTGACTGAGCGCGAACGGACCTACTGGTCGCTTGTGGAGACCGCTATGCGTTGAGTGCGGTCTCGCCGATGATGTGCCTAGAGCTGCTTCCTCACTGACGCCAATTGGTCTCGTTGTTCAGCACGCCCTCGTCGACTCTGGACATGGACAACGACAAGGTAGTCGCTGATTTTGTGCGGTCGCATGCGGTGCGCGGATTCGCGATCGACCGGGCCGCCCGCGGCCACGTGCGAAGCCTGGGCCCAGCCGTGAGTGACGGGCGACCGTGCGACCGCGCAAGCATCCGCGAGTGGCGATGCCCGGCATTACCGCCGGCTCACTGTCCGTCACTGTCGTCATGGCGGTGACCTCGGTGACCAGGGTGGATGGGCAATTGGTACACCCAATCCGGGAAGGTCGCCGAGGTGATGCGGTAATGCGGCTGATGTTCGACGTATTGCGGCGCCGGTGAACTCGACTGCTGCGGGGCCTGTGAACTCGATTGTTGAGGCGCTGGCGATTGCTGAGGCGCCGGCGATGAGGGCCGCGAAGTCGAATGGTGCCGATGCGCCTGACCGGTGTGTACGTGGCCGGTGGTCACCATGTGGTTGACCGCGGTTGGTGGAGGCGCGCTCACGGATGCGGGTGGTTGCGGGGCCGAGATCGGTGTGGCCGCGGGTGCCGCGACGGACGGGCTAGTGCTGTGCAGAGTCAGAAACAGGCCCGCGGCTGCGACCGCCACCATTTTGGAGCTTGTGCGCATTGTGCTCAGGTGACTACCCGCCGCGCTTGCGCGGGGCCGTGTTCGAACGATCAGTGGCGGCCACAAACTCCTGCTCGGGTCGGCCCGTGGTGCCGTAGCGCAGTCGTGTCTTAACCTCGCCTGCGGCGGCGAGCGTCGCGAGATACCGCTGCGCGGTCGCCCTCGAGACGCCGATCGCCGTGGAGACCTCGGCGGACGACATCGCCCTATCGGCGGTGCGAAGAGCCTGCAGCACAGCCTCTTTGGTCGGCGAGGCGGCAGGGGCAGAGGTTTGTGCGGCCACCTTGGGACGAAGCGCGTCCAGTGCCGCGTCCACATCCTGGCCGCCGAGGTCCGGTCCGGAGAGAATCTTGCGATAGCGGGCATAACCGGCCAGCCTGGCCGCCAGGTCCGTTGGAACGAACGGCTTGACCAGGTAGCTCAACGCTCCGGCGGCCACCGCGGCGCGGATCGTGGCGGCTTCGGTAGCCGCGCTCAGAATCATGCTGTCGCAACGCAGCTCACGGATGAAGTCGACTCCCGAACCGTCTGGCAGATAGACGTCGACCAGGGCAAGGTCGACGGGTTCGGCCTTGCGTGCGGCGGCAATTGTATTGGCTGTGGCTGTCACCGTGAAGCCCGGGAGCGCGTTGACGATGCCGGCGTGCATGTTGGCTACCCGGAAGTCGTCGTCGACCACCAGCACCGTCAGTTCTGTACTGCCCATTGCGCTTCCTCCTCCACCATCACGCCCGGCAGCCGGGCGATGAACTCTGCGCCGCTCAGCGCCGCGGTGGGATCACCCGGGCTGGACAATCGGACGTCGCCTCCCAGGGCGCGGCTGATCTGCCGGGACAACGCCATTCCGATGCCGCGGCCACCGGGGATACCGGATTGCGGCTTCGTCGACCTGCCCTCGGTGAACACGTGCTCGACGAAGTCAGGCGCCACCCCGTCCCCGCTGTCGGCCACAGTGATGTGCAGCGTCGAGCCGTCCTGCAGCAGTTCGACTTCGACGACCTTCGTCTCGTTCACGCCCGTGCGCGCCGCATCGATCGCGTTGTCGAGCAGGTTGCCCAGCACGGTGGTGACGTCGACGGGGAGCGCGAGTCGGCCGGACACCCAGGTGTTCTCGCCGATTGTCAGCGTCACTCCGGCTTCGCGGGCGGCCGCGGCCTTCGCCGCCAAGAACGCCTGGAGGAACGCGTCGCGGATGGTGTCAATGCCCGGCAGCGCGGATCCGAGCGGACCCGACCCGAGCAGCTCCTCCAAGTACTGAGAGGCCTCCTCTGCGTGACCGCTTTGCAACAGCCCGTTCAGCAGGTGCAGCCGGTTGGCGAATTCATGGCGTTGCGCGCGCAGCGCCGTGCTCATCAACTGCACGGCGTCGAGTTGGCGGGTGAGTGATTCCACGTCGGTGCGATCGCGCACGACCAGCACAGTTCCCAAGTCGCGCCCTTCGCGCGACACCGGGCGCGCCGAGACCACGACGATGCGGTCACCGACGGTGGCAATCGTCGGCGCCGAATCCGCCGATTTGAACACCTCGAGCACCCGCGGCGTCAAACCGATTTCCTCGACCGGCCGACCCTGCTCGTTGCCGATCCCGAGCAGGCGACCCGCCTCGTCGTTGACAAAGGTTGTCTTCCAAGAGGTGTCGACAGCCAGCACGCCCTCGCCGATACCGTGCAACACCGCGGCCTGCCCGCGCACCATTTCGGCCAGTTCGGCCGGCTGTAGCCCCAAAGTCAGTGCCCGCCAACGCCGAGCCAGCAGTAGTGAACCGACGATGCCGATCAGCAGGGCCACCCCCACCAGTACTGCCGCCGTCCGCACATCAGTCCACAGCTGCCGATGAATGGCCGACGTCGAGATGCCGACGCTGACCTCGCCCACCACTTGATTCGAATCCGGCCGCAGCACTGGGACCTTCGCGCGTACCGAGGGTCCCAGCGACCCGGATTGCCGCACCACCACCTCGCGGCCCGCCAGTGCTTGAGCGGGATCGGTGCTGACATGCCGACCCAGTTCATCGAGGTTGGGGTGGGCGAGCCTGATGCCCTGGTTATTGGTGATGACGACGAACAACACGTCCGTCCGCTTCTGCACCTCCGAGGCGATGAGCTGCAACTGACCTCCGGCCAGTTCGTTGGTGAGCGTGGCGCTTGGCATCAACCTGGCATTGTCGTAGCGCGCGACGTCGGCACGCACCGCGGGTGCGTAGGCCACGACACGGGCCACGTCCAGGGCACGGGTGCCGGTTTCGGCGGCAATTCGCTGGTGACTGAAGAAGGCAAGCAGCCCGCCGGCAATGCCGAGCGTGAGCACCACCACCGCCACCTGCAGCACCAGCACCTGGGTGGCGAGCCGCAAATCCATGCGCGCCTTCCATCCCATGCGCCGAGCGTACGGATATCGCTGAGCAAAATGCACAAAAGCCGAAAATCGCCGGTTACGCGTGTTGTGCGGACAAGCGAGAACCGTGGCTGCTCCAGACGTAGCTTTGGGCCGTAAATCGTAGGGAGGCGTGATGATCACAGAGACGACGACTGCGACCGCGGGTTCGACGATGAAGCGCGTGGCGATGGCCAGCTATGTTGGCTCGGCCATCGAGTACTACGACTTCTACATCTACGGCACCGCCGCGGCGCTGGTCTTTCCCAAGGTCTTCTTCCCCCACCTGGGCGCGACGATGGCCACCGTCGCCTCGATGGCCACGTTCGCGGCGGCCTTCCTCTCCCGCCCTCTCGGCGCCGCCTTCTTCGGGCATTTCGGTGATCGACTGGGCCGCAAGACGACGCTGACCGCCACGTTGCTGATCATGGGCCTGTCCACGGTCGCCGTGGGCGTTGTTCCCGGCACCTCAACCATCGGCATCGCCGCGCCGCTGATCCTGCTCACGCTGCGCGTGGTTCAGGGCTTCGCGGTTGGCGGGGAATGGGCCGGCTCAGCGCTGCTGGCCGCCGAGTACGCACCGGCGGCCGCACGTGGCCGCTACGGCATGTTCACCCAAATGGGCGTCGGCAGCGGACTGGTGATGAGCAGTCTCGTGTTTTTGATCGTCAACGCGACGATCGGCGAAGCGAGCCGCGCATTCCTGGATTGGGCCTGGCGGCTGCCGTTTCTGTTCAGCGCGGTGCTGGTCGTCATCGCCTTGTACGTGCGGCTGAGTGTCGCCGAGACGCCGGTATTCGCCGAGCAGAAAGCCGGCACTGCCGGATCCGGGACGCCCATCGTTGCGCTGTTCGCCGCCCAACGGCGGGAGGTCATTCTCGCCGCGGGCACCATGGTGGGCTCCTTCACGTTCGCCTACATGGCCAATGCGTACCTGACCAGTTACGCCCATACGCACCTCGGGTATTCGCCCCAGCTGATCTTGTCGATCGGCGTCGTGGGCGGTGTGGTGGCCGTAGTCTTCACGGCGCTGTCGGCCGTGCTATGCGACGTCTTCGGCCGCCGCCGCATCATCATGGTTGCGTTCGCGACCGCTGTGCCATGGGCGTTCGCCGTGATCCCGTTGGTTGACACCGGCACCGCCGCCTGGTTCGCCATTGCGATCGCCGGCACCTACGCGGTCTCCGGGATGGCCTACGGCCCGATGGCGGCGTTCGTCCCGGAAATCTTCGCCACCCGTTACCGCTACAGCGGCGCTGGGCTGTCGCTGAACCTCGCGGGCCTGTTCGGAGGCGCAGTGCCACCATTGATCGCCGCGCCGCTGATGGCCACCTGGGGCGCCCCGGCGATCGGCGCGCTGATGGGGACCATGGCGTTGGTCAGCCTCGTCTGCACGTTCCTGCTGCCCGAAACCAAGGCCGCCACAATGCGCACGGGCGATCACTCCCTCTCCGCGGCCCTTCGATGAACGCAATGCCACCTTCACTGCGACGCACGCTGAACGTGTGGGAAGCGGTCAGGGTGTCGATGCCGCATTTCGCACCCCACCGTTCAATCTGTTCCTGACTTCTGCAAGCGCGGGCCCGCCGATCCTGTTGGTTGCGTACGCCTTAGCCACCGTCGGCGCGCTGAAGCTGTTGTTCTTCAGTGGCGAGAGAGCATCACGACATGGGCGGTGGCCATCCCGGTTCTCGGTTTGGCTCTCCTCGGATACACCTTGTACCGCAACGTCATTCCGTGGCCCAGCGGTGGCGCGTTATGGGGTCCGGGGCTCCCATCGCCCGTGAGCACAATGCGCAAAAGCGATAAATCGCTTACTTCGCGACTAGTGCGCGCAAGCGAGCCACGCCGTTCGGAGAACCGTAGATTCAGATGCAACAGGTTCACAAAAACTCGCGACATTTCGGAATAAGAAATGTCGTCACATGCAAAGGAGTTGTAGGAAATGGTGGCGCTGGGCAACATCAGTGGATGGCAACAGCCAGACGGTCCGGTTACCACGTGGATGGCCTCACCCGCAGCAAGTGAAGCGGCGCGGGCTGCGCGGCGAAGCGATATACCTCCGACTTTCCAGCGGGCTCAACATCTCCAGAAGGCCTACAACAGCAGGGCGACCGGCTCGCAGCTACCCCGGCTGATGATCGTGGCCTGGGACATTCCCGGTGTCTGTGACATTCCGACAATGACGGCGGCAATCAATGCGCATGTCCGTCAGCATGACGCCTACCACGATTGGTTTGAATTCGAAGACGGCGTCTTTGTCCGCCGCATGATCGACAACCCAGAGGTCATTGATTTCGTTCCTGCGGATTTCGGACTTATGAACACGGAAGAAATTCGCGAACACGCATTGACGACGACGCCGGAGACACTCGAGTGGGATTGCTTCACGTTCGGCATCGTGCAGCACGCCGACTATTTCACGTTCTACGCGAGTGTCGACCATCTCCACACCGACGGCATGTCGGCTGGCTTGATCTACTTCGACATTCACCTGATGTACCACCACCTGTCGACGACCGCCGGCCAAACCCGGCCGATCACAAATCCGCAGGTCAGGAGCTATCGCGACTACGCCGCCCGGCAGCACGACAAGCTGTCTGATTTGACCCCGTCCTCTCCCGAGACCAAGGGATGGATCGATTTCGCGCAGGACGCCGACGGGGACTGGCCGAGCTTCCCGCTGCCGCTTGGCGACACGCAGGGCGGCAACAGAGGTGCCTTTGTGACGGTCGAATTGTTGGACGGCGTCGACACAGAGGCGTTCGACACAGCATGCCGCGCCGCCGGCGCCCGGTTCATTGGCGGAGTCTTGGCGTGCGGAGCTCTCGCCGAGCGTGAATTGACGGGCACCGAGACCTATCACGGCTTCACGCCGTACGACACGCGGACGCCGGGCATCGACACGATGACCGTGGGCTGGTTCGCCAGCCTGTTCCCAGTCACCGTGCCGGCCGGCACCGGCTCGTTTCACGAGGCGGCCCGGGCAGCGCAGATTTCGTTCGACGCCAACAAGCATCTGGCCAGCGTGCCGGTTGACCGGGTACTGGAGTTGGCGGCATCGGCTCAGCTCGACATCAAGCCACCCACGCGTCCGTCAATGATGATGTCATTCATTGATTTTCTCAAGATTCCCGTCTCCGATTTGTGGGAAGAAACGAATTTCGGCATCTACGGCGACAATCTGAACTACGGCGAGATCAACGTCTGGATCAACCGGCACGCCACCAGGACCACCGTGACGGTCTCCTATCCGGACAACGCCGTTGCGCGTAAGTCGGTTCACCGCTACATCGCGACCCTGAGCCAGGTGTTCACGGATGTCGCCCAGACCACCCCGGACTGGATCGAACAGCTTGCCCACCATGCGAATTCAAGCGAACTGTGCGCTGTGTGCACCGGAAGCAACTGACAAGAAAGGACCTTTAGCAAAATGAGCAACGTAATCGATCTGACCGACCAGGCAATGTTTCTCGCCGAGCGATCGCCATTGGCAAACCTGCTGCAGTGCGTCTGGGTGTATGACCGCGCGGTCGACATCGACGGGCTGCGCCGGTTTCATCGCCAGCTTCAGCGGGGAAGGCTGTCCCGCCGCATCGAACGCTCCCCGTTGCCGTTCGGCCGCCATCGCTGGGTAACGCCCGGCGATCAGCCCGGCATCGAGATCGTCTCCACTCCTCGACCGCGCGAAGAATTCGACGCCTGGCTGGGCGAGCAGGCCACCACGCCACTGGATTCCGAGCACGGGCCCGGATGGCAGCTTGCGGTGCTGCCCTTCACCGACGGCGGCGCGGGGGTGAGCTTGCTCATCTCACATTGCCTCACCGACGGCGTCGGGTTGTGCGAAGCGTTGGCGGACGCGGCTCGCGGCCGTGGCGACGCGATCAGGTGGCCCGCCGCCGCATCTCGCGGGCGGTGGCGGGCGGTGTGCGAGGACGCCCGCCAGACCGCTCGCGACACCCGCGCCATCGGCCGCGCCGTCGCCGCCGCGGCACGACTAGGCCTGCGAAGCCGCGGTACCGGACCTGTCGCGACACCACCTACCGTGCCCGCCCGGCCCGACGAACGCATCACTGTCCCAATGGCAATGATCTTCGTCGATGCCGACGTGTGGGATGCCCGCGCACACTCACTCGGGGGGACCAGCAACGCGCTGCTCGCGGCATTGGCGGCCCGCCTCGCCCAGCGAGTGGGACTTGGCGGTCCTGACGGGTCGGTCACCTTGGCGATGCCCGTCAACGAACGCGTTGCCGGCGCCGGCGATACCCGAGCCAACCCGGTTAGGAGCGTCGACATTACGGTCGACCCGGGACGAGCGACGACGGACCTGCGCGAGATCCGGGCCGCAACCAAGCAAGCGCTGATCCGCCACCAGGAGGTATCCGACGAAGGGGGGGCGTTGTTGCCCCTTGTCCCCCTGGTGCCCAAGCGGCTGGCCAGGCGCATGCTCCTCGGCGTGGCCGCCGGCGGTGCGACCAGCGTTGTCTCGTCCAACCTCGGTGCGGTCAACCCGGCCGCCAACCGGGCAGACGGCACAGACGCCGACTACTTCGCGATGCAAGCGCACTTCCCGGGCGTGACCAGGGCGATGGTGCACCGCGCCGGCGGACGTCTGGCCTTGCTTTCGGGAACAGTGCATGGTCGGGTCTTTGTCTCGGTCCTTGCATATCAGCCCGGCCGACGCAACTCGAATGACGAATTGCGACATGACCTTTCGAGCACGCTGATTGACTTCTCGCTCACCGCAACGGCGGACTGGGGATGCCCTGCGCCAGCGGCGGAGCGCGAGTGGACGACTGGGACTTGTCGGTCCTGACGGCTCGGTCACCTTGGCGATGCCCGTCAACTAACGCGTCGCCGGCGAACCCGAGCCAACCCGGTCACGAGCGTTGCCATCACGGTCCACCCGGCACCAGCGACGGCTGCCCCTCGTTCCCTGGTGCCCAAGCGGCTGGCCAGCCACACGCTCCTCCGCGTGGCCCCGGCGGTGCCTCCAGCGTCGTCTCATCCAACCTCGGTGCGATCAACCCGGTCGTCTCGGTTCTTGCACATCGACCGGACCGTTCATGATTCGAATGATGTGTTGCAACAGGCTATTTCGAACGCACTGACCGACGTCTTATTCGCTGATGAACTCGCCGTCCTATCAGTCCGCGGTGGCCCACTCCGCGCGGCGCGGAAGCCGAATCCTGCTGACGTAGCGGGTGAGCGCAATGCGTAAAACCGCGGCAAACGTTGCTTTTGCCGACTATCACTTACAAGCGCGACACAGCAGCAAACACCGCCGTACGTTGGAATGCAGCAAATAACCGAGCCGGATGTGCAGGTGCGTATCCGCACAACCGCGGTCCGCTGCACCCGCATGTGAGCCGACGACAGGCCCAGAACACCGACGGTGACTGGCCAAGCTTTGCTACCGCTGGGTGCGCCGGGAGCAGGTGCGACCATGAAGGGACTCAGAAGATGAGCAACGTAATCGATCTGGCCGACCAGGCAATGTTTCTCGCCGAGCGATCGCCAGTGGCAAACCTGCTGCAGTGCGTCTGGGTGTATGACCGCGCGGTCGACATCGACGGGCTGCGCCGGTTTCATCGCCAGCTTCAGCGGGGAAGGCTGTCCCGCCGCATCGAACGCTCCCCGTTGCCGTTCGGCCGCCATCGCTGGGTAACGCCCGGCGATCAGCCCGGCATCGAGATCGTCTCCACTCCTCGACCGCGCGAAGAATTCGACGCCTGGCTGGGCGAGCAGGCCACCACGCCACTGGATTCCGAGCACGGGCCCGGATGGCAGCTTGCGGTGCTGCCCTTCACCGACGGCGGCGCGGGGGTGAGCTTGCTCATCTCACATTGCCTCACCGACGGCGTCGGGTTGTGCGAAGCGTTGGCGGACGCGGCTCGCGGCCGTGGCGACGCGATCAGGTGGCCCGCCGCCGCATCTCGCGGGCGGTGGCGGGCGGTGTGCGAGGACGCCCGCCAGACCGCTCGCGACACCCGCGCCATCGGCCGCGCCGTCGCCGCCGCGGCACGACTAGGCCTGCGAAGCCGCGGTACCGGACCTGTCGCGACACCACCTACCGTGCCCGCCCGGCCCGACGAACGCATCACTGTCCCAATGGCAATGATCTTCGTCGATGCCGACGTGTGGGATGCCCGCGCACACTCACTCGGGGGGACCAGCAACGCGCTGCTCGCGGCATTGGCGGCCCGCCTCGCCCAGCGAGTGGGACGTGGCGGTCCTGACGGCTCGGTAACCGTCAATATGCCCGTCAACGAACGCGTCCCCGGCGATACGCGAGCCAACGCGGTTACGAGCGTCGACATCACGGTCGACCCGGCACGAGCGACGACGGACCTGCGCGAGATCCGGGCCGCAACCAAGCAAGCGCTGATCCGTCACCCGGAGGTACCCGACGAACGGTGGCCACTGCTGCCCCTCGTACCCCTGGTGCCCAAGCGCCTGGTGAGAAGCTTGCTCGGAGTGGGCGCGCGCGGTGCCAGCGTCATCTCATCCAACATGGGTGCGGTCAACCCGGCCGCCAACCGGGCAGACGGCACAGACGCCGATTACTTCGCGGTTAAAACGCTCTATCCGGGCGTGACCAGGGCGATGGTGCACCGCGCCGGCGGACTGCTGGCCTTGCTCTCGGGAAGAGCACACGGTCGGGTCTTTGTCTCGGTCCTTGCATATCAGCCCGGCCGACGCAATCCGGATGACGAATTGCGACATGACCTTTCGAGCGCGCTGACCGACTTATCGCTCACCGCCACGACGGACTGGGGATGCCCTGCGCCAGTGGCGGAGCGCGATGAGCCGGCTAAATCCCGCTGACGTCGCCCGTGAGCGCAATGCGCAAAACCGCAGCAAACGTTGCTTTCACCGACTATCGCTTACAAGCGCGACACACGTGCAAACGCAGCCGTAAGTTCGGTTCCAGCAAACAACCGAAAACGTCGCAGGTTCTGACCACCGTGGACTGGATCGAAGAGCTTGCCCACCTTACGAATTCGAGCGATCTGTGCGCTGTGTGCGCCGCAAGCAACTGACAAGAAAGGGACCTCACGAAAATGAGCAACGTAATCGATCTGACCGACCAGATCTTCTTTCGTCTCGAGCAGGTGGCCGGAGTCGCGCAGTGTGTCTGGGTGTATGACCGCCCGGTCGACATCGACGGACTGCGCAGGTTTCATCATCACCTTCAGCGCGGACGGCTGTCCCGCCGCATCGAACGCTCGCCCTTGCCGTTCGGCCGCCCTCGCTGGGTAACGCCCGGCGATCAGCCCGACCTCGAGATCGTCTCGACACCGCGGCCGCGCGAAGAATTCGACGCCTGGCTGGGCGAGCAGGCCTACACGCCACTGGATTCCGAGCACGGACCCGGATGGCACCTTGCGGTGCTGCCCTTCACCGACGGCGGCGCGGGGGTGAGCTTGCTCCTCTCACATTGCCTCACCGACGGGATCGGAGGGTGCCTGGCGGTGGTGGAAGCGGCTTGCGGCTACGATCACGCATTCAACTGGCCCGCTGCCGGGTCACGCCCGCGGTGGCGGGCGCTGCGCGAGGACGCCCGCCAAACCGTGCGCGACATCCCCGGCATTCGCCGCGCCGTCGTCGCCGCAGCACGTTTCGCCCGGCGTAACCGCAGCCGTGCTGGATCTGACACCGCACGACCTGCAGCGCCACTTGCGCCGCGCGCCGGAGCTGATGAAATCATCACGCTCCCAACGGCAACGATCTTTCTCGATGCGGACGAGTGGGATGCTCGCGCACAGTCACTCGGGGGGACCAGCAACGCGCTGCTCGCGGCATTGGCGGCCCGCCTCGCCCAGCGAGTGGGACGAGTCGCCGCAGACGGCTCGGTCACCTTGGCGGTACCCATCAACGAGCGCAGCGCCGACGATACCCGCGCCAACGCCATCACGATGCTCGACATCACGGTCGACCCTGCACCCGCAGCGACGGACCTGCGCGAGATCCGGGCCGCAATCAAGCAAGCGCTGGTCCGCCACAGGGAGGTGCCCGACGAACGGCAGGCACTGCTGCCCCTCGTACCCCTGCTGCCTCAGCGGCTCGCCAGGCGAATGGTCGGCATGGCCACCGGCGGTGCGACCAACGTCGTTGTCACATCCAACATCGGTGCGGCCCCCCCGGCCGTCAAGCGGCCAGACGGCACAGACGCCGATTACGCCGCCGTACGGTTTCTCTACCCGCGCCTGACCAAGGCGATGATTGACCAGATCGGCGGGCTACTGTGTTTGCACTCGGCAAGAGCGGACCGACAGGTCTTCGTCTCGGTCCTTGCATATCAGCCCGGCTGTCGCAACTCGAATGACGACTTGCAACAGCACATTTCGAGTGTTCTGAGCGAATTCTCGCTCACCGCCTCCATCGGCTGGCCCAGCTCTGCGCCAGCGGGCGCGGACCGATAGACGTTCCGCAAGCAACGGATAACAAGGACCTCAGGAAAAATGAGCAACGTACTCGATCTGGTCGACCAGACCTTCTTTCTCGGCGAGCGAGCGACCGGAGTCACCGCCGTGCTGCAGTGCGTGTGGGTCTACAACCGCGCGGTCGATCTCGACGGTCTGCGGCGGTTCCATCAGCATCTTCAGCGGGGACGGTTAACCCGCCGCATCGAACGCTCACCGTTGCCGTTCGGCCGCCATCGCTGGGTCTCGCCCAGCGGTCAGTCCGACCTCCAGATCGTCGCGACACCGCGGCCGCGCGAAGAATTCGACGCCTGGCTCAGCGAGCAGGCCAACACCCCCCTCGACGCCGAGCACGGACCCGAATGGCACCTCGCGGTGCTGCCGTTCATCGACGGCGGCGCGGGAGTGAGCTTGGTCATCTCGCATTGCCTTACCGACGCCGTCGGGTTGTGCGAGGCGTTGGCGGACGCGGCTTGCGGCCGCCACGCCCCCATCAGATGGCCTAATGCCGGCTCACGCCGGCGGTGGCAAGCGCTCCGCGAGGATGCCCGCCAAACCGCGCGCGACATCCCCGGTATCGGCGGAGCGGTCGTCGCCGCAGCACGATTGGCCCGACGCAGCCGCGGCCGCGCGGGATTAACTGCGCCGCTAAACACAAGGCCACCTGCGCCGCGCGCCGGAGCACACGAACGCATCACGCTCCCAACGGCAACGATCTTTGTGGATGCCGATGAGTGGGACGCCCGCGCCCACTCACTCGGCGGGACCAGCAACACCTTTCTCGAGGCACTGGCGGCCCGCCTCGCCCAGCGAGTCGGCCGGGTCACCGCAGACGGCTCAGTCACCTTGGGGATGCCCGTCAACCTACGCAAGGCCGGCGATACCCGCGCCAACGCAGTCACTAATGTCGACATCACGGTCGATCCTGCACCCGCGACGACGGACCTGCGCGAGATGCGGGCCGCAACAAAGCAAGCGCTGATCCGCTCTCAGGAGCAGCCCGACGAACGGCTGGCGCTGCTGCCCCTGGTTCCTCTGCTGCCGCAGTGGCTGGTCAAGCGAATGGTCAGCCTGGCCACCGCCTGTGCGACCAGCGTCGTCTCATCCAACTTCGGTGTGGTCGACCCGGCCGTATACCGGCCAGACGGAACAGACGCCGACCACTTCGCGATAAAGGGTTCCAACTTGGGTGTGACTAAGGCGATCATGCACCGCACCGGCGGAATTATGGCGTTGGCCTTGGGAAGATCGGATCGACAAATCTTCGTTTCGGTCCTTGCGTATCAGCCGGGCCGTGCCAACTCGAATGACAACCTGCGAAGAGACTTTTCGAGCGTTCTGAGTGACTTTTCGCTCACTGCCACGATCGGCTGGCCATGCCCTGAGCCAGAGCGGGCCGCGCGTCCAGACCGCCAGGGGACAAGTGGATGCGATTGCAGGCCAAGTGGATTCGTCCGAGCTGTAAGCCAAGCGAAGCCAATCGACAAGGAAAGGACCTTGGGAAAATGAAAAACGTACTCGATCTGATCGACCAGAGCGCGTTTCTCGCCGAGCGAGCGACCGGAGCCACCAACCTGCTGCAGTGCGTCTGGGTGTACAACCGCGCGATCGACATCGACGGTCTGCGCGGGTTCCATGATCATCTTCAGCAGGGGCGTTTGTCCCGACGCATCGAACGCTCACCGTTGCCGTTCGGCCGCCATCGTTGGGTCTCGCCCAGCGGTCAGTCCGACCTAGAGATCGTCACGACTCCTCGCCCGCGTGAAGAATTCGATGCCTGGCTCAGCGAGCAGGCGAACACCCCGCTGGATGCCGAGCACGGACCCGGATGGCACCTTGCGGCGCTGCCGTTCACCGACGGCGGTGCGGGGGTGAGCTTCGTTATTTCACACTCCCTCATCGACGGCGTCGGGCTGTGCGAGGCGTTGGCGGACGCGGCTTCCGGCCGCGGCGACCCCATCAGCTGGCCTGCTGCCGGCTCACGCCGGCGGTGGCAAGCACTGCGCGAGGATGCCCGTCAAACCGCGCGCGACATCCCCGCTGTCGGCCGCGCCGTCGTCGCCGCGGCACGATTCGCACGGCGTAACCGAGGCGCTGAGGGATCCGGCACCCAGCTACCTGGCGCGCCGCGTTCGCCGTTCGTCGGACCTGACGAGCACGTCGCTCTCGCTAGGACAACGATCTTCGTCGACGCCGACGAGTGGGATGCCCGCGCACACTCACTCGGCGGTACCAGCAACACGCTGCTCGCGGGATTGGCTGCCCGTCTCGCCCAGCAAGCAGGACGAGTCGCCGTGGACGGCTTCGCCACCTTGGCGATACCCGTTAACGAGCGCGCCGCCGACGATACCCGCGCCAACGCCATCACAGGTGTCGACATCACGGTCGACCCCGAACCCGTGGCAACGGATCTGCGCGAGATCCGGACCGCAATCAAGCAAGCGCTGATCCGCTCTCAGGAGGTCCCCGACGAACGGCTGGCGCTGCTGCCCCTCGCTCCTCTGTTGCCGCAATGGCTGATCAGGCGAATGGTCAGCGTGGCCCTCGGCGGCACGACAAGGGCCAGCGGCTCATCCAACCTCGGTGCGGTCAACCCGGCCGCCAACCGGCCAGACGGCACTGACGCCGACTACTTCGCCATGAAGTCTCTCGTCGCGGGGGCGACCGGGGCCGGGGCGACCGTGGCGACGATACGCCGCACCGGTGGACTGCTGGGGTTGCTCTCGGGAAGAACAAACGGACAGGTCTTCGTCTCGGTCGCTGCATATCAGCTGGACCGTCCCAACTCGAATGACAACCTGCGACAGGACCTTTCGAGTGTTCTGACTGACTTCTCGCTCACTGCCAAGGAGGGGTGGCCATGCCCTGAGCAAGTGGGGGGGCCCGATAAGCGTCAGTAGGCGTCCCATCGTCGGCGCGCTTCCCCTTTGCAATGACGTGGCGGGTGAGCACAATGCGCAAAACCACGAAATCGGCGCTTTCACGACTATCGGTTACAAGCGCGACACGGGTGCAAGCGTCGCCGTAAGTTCAGTCTCATTGAACAACCGAAATACTCGCCCGATTTGCAGCGCGAATGGAATCGCGCTGACGCGCAAAGTAATTCGCAAACAACCGTGAGGAACTTCCCGTGTCAAAGCAGGCCACCACTACTAGGACCACGAAGGGCTTCGATGGTTTCTCCCTGCTGGGTCGCGTCGTCGTGCGCGCTCCCTGGCTCGTCATCACCGCCTGGATCGCCCTGGTCCTGGTGTTGTCGGTGGCGTTCCCGGCGCTGACGAAGATCGTCGAGAACCAAACGTTTCAGGTACTGCCGCCGCAAGCGATGGCCGCCACCGAGCAGATGGCCAAGGATTTTCATGAGTCCGCCCAGAACATCCTGGTCGTCGTCATGACCGACGACCACGGTCTGCAGCCCGCCGACAACGACGCCTACCGCGCACTGGCTGACAAGCTGCGCAGCGACACCAACGAGGTCTCCGCGGTGCAAGACTTTATCAGCACGCCCGCGTTGCGCCCACTGATGGTCAGTACCGACAACAAGGCGTTCTACATGGCGGTCATCCTCAAGGCGCCGGCTGGCTCCCCCGAGTCTTCGCAGACCTACCAACGGATTACCCAGATCGTCAAGCAATCCACCGCCGGCTCGACGCTCACAGCGCACGTGACCGGGGAGGCGGCCATCGGGGGGGACCTGTCGATCGTCAGCGCCCGCGCCATGCACGTGATCGAGATCGCCACCGCCCTATTGGTACTGATCATCCTGCTGGTGATCTACCGACGACCCGTCACCGTGTTGCTTCCCCTGACCACCATCGGTGTATCAGTCGCATCGGCCCAAGGGTTGGTGTCTGCGCTGACCCAGATCGGTCTCAACGTATCGTCGATGACGATCGTGTTGATGACGGCGATGATCGTTGGCGCCGGAACCGACTATGCCGTGTTCCTGATTAGCCGTTATCACGAGTACATCCGCTCCGGCATGGACTCCGACCTGGCGGTCCAACGAGCATTGAGTTCCATCGGCAAGGTGATCGGCGCGTCGGCGGCCACGGTGGCCGTCACGTTCCTCGGCATGATCTTCACCCAACTGCCCGCGTTCACCAGTGTCGGTCCGGCGCTTGCGGTTTCGATCGCAGTGGCGTTCGTCGCGGCCGTCACGCTGTTGCCCGCCGTTCTGGTGCTGGCGGGCCGGCGAGGGTGGATCGCACCGCGGCGCCCGCTCACCGACCGACTGTGGCAGCGCTCGGCGATTCACATCGTCCGGCGGCCCAAGGCACATTTGGTGGTCAGTCTGACAATGCTGATCGCACTCGGGGCTTGCGCACTGTTGATGCATCCGACATACAACGACCGCATGCAGTTGCCGGGGTCAGCGGAGAGCAACCTAGGGTATTCCGCGATGGCGGCGCACTTCTCGACGAGCGCCCTGCTGCCGGAGTACATCTACATCCACTCGCCGCGCGACCTGAGGACGCCCCAGGCGCTGGCCGACATGGAACAGATGGCACAGCGTGTGTCTCAGCTGCCCAACATCGCGGCGGTGCGCGGTGTCACGCGCCCGACGGGCCAGCCGCTCGACCAGACCAAGGTCAGTTATCAAGCCGGTGAGGTCGGCTCCAAGCTCGAGGACGCGTCGTCGCAGATCAGCAGCAAGACAAGCGATCTCGATGCGCTCAGCGGCGGCGCTCACCAGCTGGCGGACAGTCTCGCCAGCGTTCGCGACCAGGTCAATGGGGCCGGCCGGTCCATGACGGCGATGACGGCGACGCTGAACCAGGTGCAGCAGCAGCTGGAGGGACCGCAAGTGACCCAACTGCTGGACACTGTTCGCGCCTATGCCAACAGCGTCGGCGGTAATCAGACGGTGATCAATGACGTCGTGAACTCCGCGGCTCCGATGCTGAACGCGTTGAACAACAGCCCGCAGTGCGACGCCGACCCGGCGTGCAGCGATGGCCGCGCCAAATTGCAGCAACTCGGTGCCGCCGGCACCAACCAAACCGGCTCGTCGGCGCAAACCGTGCTGTCGTCGGTGCAGCGCCTGAGCGCCCTCATGCAGTCGGCGGGCGCTAGCCTGCGATCGGCTGGGATCAACAGTCCCGCAGGCGCGCAAGCGAAGATTGCGCAGATGGAACAGGGTGCCAATGCGCTGGCCGACGGTAGCAAGCAACTAGCTGGCGGCGTTCAGACCCTGGTCGATCAGACCAAGCAGATGGGTCTCGGAATGAACCAGGCTGCCAATCTGCTGCTGTCGATCAAGCACGACGCCTCGCAACCGTCGATGGCCGGTATGTACATTCCGCCCCAGGTCCTGACGACGAACAACTTCAAGAACGCATCGAAGTTGTTCATCTCGCCCGACGGGCATTCTGCGCGCTACCTCGTCGAGACGAAACTCGACCCCTTCAGCACGCAGGCGATGGACCAGGTTCAGACCATCCTGGATACGGCGCGGGGCGCGCAGCCGAACACGACGCTGTCCGATGCGACGATATCGATGGTCGGTACCACCCCGATGTACAGCGCCATCCGAAGCTATTACGACCATGACCTTCGACTGATCATCGGCTTAACACTGGTCGTTGTCTTCCTCATCCTGGTCGCGGTGCTCCGTGCGATCGTCGCACCGCTGTATCTTATTGCTTCCGTGGTGATCTCATATATGTCGGCGTTGGGACTGGGGGTTGCCTTCTTCCAGTTCATCTGCCACCAGCAGATTTACTGGAATGTGCCGGCGACTGCCTTCATCGTGTTGGTCGCGGTCGGTGCAGACTACAACCTGCTGTTGATCAGCCGCATACGTGAAGAGTCCCGAAATGGCATCCGCTCCGGCATCATTCGTGCCGTCCATTCGACGGGCGGTGTGATCACCTCGGCCGGAATCATATTCGCGGCCTCGATGTTCGGCCTGATGTTCGGCAGTGTCTCCACGATGGTGCAGATCGGTTTCATCATCGGCGCGGGCCTATTGATCGACACCTTCGTGGTGCGCACGATCACCGTGCCTGCGCTGGCTGCGCTCATCGGGCGAGCGAACTGGTGGCCGGCGAATTCGCGCAAGGCAGCGCCCCGCCGCAAGACGGTCGATGCCCATGCCGGGTAGGTTTAGTGATCCGACGCAGTCACAGAAGGGCCGCCGATTGGCGGCCCTTCTTGATGCGTTCATGCGCTGGGTGAGAATGGCGACCGCGTCTCCGTCCAATGGCATGCATGCCAGCGAGCGCACGCTCCCAATCGGAGTCGGTCAAAGCCGCTTCGATGTTGGTGGTGCTCACCGAATCGTCTCAGGAGCCGTTGCCCGGATCGGCCGGCACGCGGCGGGACCATGTACACCTGCTCAGACGTGATATCGATATCACATGCGATACCACGTTTGGAGCATCGTCTGCTCCTCGGCGGGCATCGTTGAGATTGCATACAGGGCTGCTTAATTCGCCGATCTACGACCCTGTGTGCAATCTCAACGCGGCAGCTCAAGGTGGCGCGGCCGGCGAACCAGATTCGCGACCCGACCTCCAGGAGGTTGTCGCTGAAAGATCGAGTAAAGCTCGTCCGTTGACGTCTGGAACCGCTTCGTGAAGCGGTGGCATCATCGCTTCGGGCTTACGCCGCTTGCCTAGGCAGCGCGGGCGTGTCCTCTCCAGTTGTGGCAATGAAGTCTTCGATGAGGCGTGCCACAGTCTCGGGACGTTCCGTTGGCGGATGGTGGTGGACACCCGAAATGATGTGCAGTCGACTATTCGGCAATGTTCGGTGGGCCGCGCGTGCGTGCTCGACGGGGATGACCCGATCCTGATCACCGCTGATGATCAGTGCGGGCAGAACCTCATTCAAAGACAGGCGATTCAAGGCGGACACCGCCTGACCGCGGAAGTCGACAACGGAGCGAAGTGTGCGAAGGAATGCCTGCCTGTTGTCTCGGTTCGACAGCGATGGACGTGTTTGAAAGCGGTTGGAGGATCCCATCAGCGCCTGCAGTGCATTGCCGGCGAGGACGGCAGGCCGCGACGCAATCACCGGCAGCACGAGCTCGGATCCGGGCAGGGAAAGCAGGCGCAGCATACCGCCGACATCGCCGCCGAAGCCGCCGCTACTGATGAGCACGATCCGCTTGCAGTACTGGCGGTGCTGATGGGCAAATTGCATGGCGATCCCGCCACCGAGAGAGTGACCGATGACCGTGACTTGGGGGATGTCGAGCGCGTCCAGTAGATCGCGCAGCAAGACGGCAAAGGCGCCGACAGAATAGTCGCCGCGCGGCTTGTCGGATTGCCCATGGCCGAGCAGATCCGGTGCGATGACGCGATACTTCTTGGCAAGCAACGGTATTACGCCGCTCCAGCTATTCGAACTGCCACCCATGCCGTGGACCAGCAACAGGACCTCGCCCGCGCCCTCATCGCGGTACGCCACGCGGTCGCCGTGCAACATCATGATCTCGAGGTTCCCGGTGGCGTCGCTGATCGCGGAATCCGGTTGCGCATCACGCCTGGGCAGTGCGCCGAGGGCCGGGGCCGCGGCGACGGCTGCGCAGGCTGTTGCGCCGACCAACAGACTCTTCATGGCTTTCATCGCGTTTGCTCCGATGTACTGCCCCGCAGGGGGAGATCTATCCTTGATGATCACTCGATCACTACCGGATACGTTACGGGGCTGCAGGCCAGCACTTCTCGCTTGTGCACACTACTCACACAAGCAACGATCTTCGCGTTTTGCGCATAATGCTCAGCGGTATGTGGGGTTGCTGTCGGCGCTGATTCAGCTGGCTTCGGGTTCGACGATCCACGATCCTTGGCGCAGCACGCCCGCCACGGCGAGGCCTGAGTCCAGCACCACCAAATCGGCGCTAGCCCCGGGAACGAGCCCCGTGCACGCCAGGCCCAACGCCCGGGCGGGATTGATCGACGCCTGGCGCACGGCCGCCATTAGCGCCTCGTCACGAGGAAACCCGCTGTAGTCGACGGCGAATCTGAACTGACGGTCCATGGTCGCGGTGCTGCCCGCGATGGTGTCCGTTCCGGCCACTCGTGCCACCCCTGCGACGACGTCGACCGTGATTGGCCCCAGCTGATAGACCCCGTCGGTCTTCCCGGTTGCGGCCATCGCGTCGGTGATCAACGAAACCCGGTCGGGTCCCGCGCAGTGCGTGACATGTCGGTAGATGGCGGGATCGACATGCACGCCATCGGTGATCAGTTCGACTGTCACCCGGTCATCTTCGAGGAGCGCGATGATCGGGCCGGGCTCACGACGATCGATCGGGCGCATGGCATTGAACAGGTGTGTGCCCACCGTCGCACCGGCCGCGATCGCCGCCCGCGTCTGCTCATAGCCCGCGTCGGTATGGCCCACGGCGGCTACCGCGCCCGCATCGACGATCCGCCCGATCGCCGCCAGGGCACCGTCGCGTTCCGGCGCGAGGGTAATCATGCGAATGGCGCCTCCGCCCGCATCGAGAACGCGGTCGAGCTCGGCGGGGTCCGGGTCACGCATCAGGGACCGCTGGTGCGCGCCGCACCGCTTGGTGGAAATCCAGGGACCTTCCACATGGATTCCGGCGATCAAGCCGCCGCGAACGTCATCGGCCAATTCGCCGACCTGGCGCCGCAATTCGGCCGGGTCGGCGGTGACGAGGGAGGCGACGAGCGTGGTGGTGCCGTGCCGGCGGTGGAAGCCGACGGCGGTGGCTGTTTCGGCGTGGAAAGCGATGGAGAAGTTCGCCCCTCCTCCGCCGTGCACATGTGTGTCGACGAAGCCCGGCACGACCGTCACCGCGCCCAGATCGTGGTCCGCGGAGCGTGGCGGAGTTCCGGCGCCGATTGCGATCACCTTGTCACCGGAAAGCTC
The DNA here is from genome assembly GCA_963715885.1 of uncultured Actinomycetota bacterium. Lineage (GTDB taxonomy): Bacteria > Actinomycetota > Actinomycetes > Mycobacteriales > Mycobacteriaceae > Mycobacterium. The sequence goes on along the minus strand of CAVQSK010000030.1, from coordinate 19,500 downwards.
AATCCACCCGGGCCGCAACAGTTCTGAGCCGGTGAGCACGGTGTTGGCCGCCAGCAGCACTCAGATGCCCTGCCATTCCGGCTTGGAGCGGTAGGTCTCGCGGTAGTAGTCGATCAGCTGGAGCCGTCGAGCCGCCGCTTCGTCGAGCAACACCGTCATATGAGGGTGATGCTGCAGGATGGTCGCCGGCCATAGCGCGCTGACCGCGCCCTCGACCAGATAGTGCACGGCCTCGGACTTGCTGCGACCCGTCGCCACCAGGACCACGTGCCGGGCCTCCATGATGGTCGCCAGCCCCTGAGTCAGGCAGTGGGTGGGCACCGAATCGAGGTCGCCGCCAAAGAAGCGGGCGTTGTCGATCCTCGTCTGTCTGGTCAGCGTCTTGATACGGGTTCGCGAGGCCAGCGAGGACCCCGGCTCGTTGAACGCGACATGCCCGTCGGTGCCGATCCCGAGGATCTGCAGATCGACGCCGCCCGCTGCGCGGATCGCGTTCTCGTACGCCGCACATGCTGCCGGGATGTCCGCGGCCAGGCCATCGGGGCCCTGGACTGCGCCGGGAGCGAAATCGACCCGGGTCACGAACACGTTGTCGATCACGTTCCGGTACCGCTGAGGATGATCGGCGGGCAGGCCGACGTACTCGTCGAGGGTGAAACCCCGGGCCTGCTGAAACGAGATCTGCGCGGCGGCGCAGCGCGCTGCCAGTTCGTCGTAGATCGCCAACGGCGACGATCCGGTGGCGAGACCCAGGACGGCCGTCGGTTTGCGGCTGAGCAGGGCGCCGATCGCGTCGGCAGCGACGCCGCCAATCTCCTTGGCGTCTTGCAGGATGACGACTTCCATCTACTTCTTCGCGGTGAAAAGAGTTGCTCCGGAAGCGATATCAGCACCCGCGGTGACCGCTTCGGCGGGAATGACGTTCCCGAGTTCGCGTTCGTCCATGACCACAACGGGGACAATGGGATTGAGCCCTTTGGCCTCGACCGACGGGACATCGTAGGTGATGACGAGCTGGCCCGCGGTGACGTCGTCACCCTGGCTGACGTGGGCCGTGAAGCCTTCGCCATTCAGTGCGACGGTGTCGAGGCCCAGGTGGACCAGAACGCCCACCTTGTCCGGGGTCATCACGATGTAGGCATGCGGCATCAATTTCAAGACTTTCCCGCTGACCGGAGCGACCGCGTCGATTACTCCACGCGGAGGGTCGATTGCGGCGCCATAGCCCACCATGCCTTGCGAGAAGACGGGGTCAGGGACGTCCTCAAGCGGAACCGCACGCCCCCCGACCGGGGCCAGCACTGGCGTCATGCTCACGGTCGTGACTCCTTCGTCCGTTCTATGTGCACCAACAATACGAGCGTGCCCCAAAGACGGCTTCGATTCAGAAGTTCTCGTCTAAGCTTCCGCTGAGCTTCGGCGGCGGGCGGCGTTTTGCGGCAAAGGAGGTCAGGAGGAAATGAGCGACACGGCGAAAACCGAAGGGATACCGAAGAAGTCGGGTCTGCGCATTCCCGGCTTCGCGCAATTGCAGCGGCTGGGCAAGAGCCTCATGCTGCCGATTGCGGTGCTGCCTGCAGCGGGAATCCTGCTCCGACTGGGTCAGCCCGACCTGCTCGGCAGAATTGAAGCTCCGGTCATCGGGCCGTTCTTCAAGGCGATGAGCGCTGCGGGCGACGCGCTGTTCACCAACCTCCCCCTGCTTTTCGCCGTCGGCGTCGCCATCGGATTCGCCAAGAAGGCGGACGGTTCAACCGCACTGGCCGCCGTCGTCGGCTACCTGGTGGTGGAAGCGGTGTTCAAGACCATGTCCCCGATCGTGCTCGCGGGCGAGGTCGACAAGGCCGGCGAGCAAGCCCAGATCAACTACAGCGTGTTCGCCGGAATCGTGGTCGGTCTGATCACTGCGTGGCTCTTCGACCGCTACCACACCATCCAATTGCCCTCCTACCTTGGATTCTTCGGGGGCAGACGGTTCGTCCCGATCGTTGTCTCACTCGCCTGCCTGTTCATCGCGTTCGCGATGAGCTACTTCTATCCGATCTTCGATGCCGGGTTGACGGGCCTCGGTGAGTTCATCGGCGGATCCGGAGCATTCGGCGCCTTTGTTTATGGGTTCGCCAACCGCATGTTGATTCCGTTCGGCCTGCACCACATCCCGAACTCGTACGTCTGGTTCCTCTACGGCGACTATCAGACTCCCGACGGCGAGGTCGTCACCGGTGAACTGACCCGGTTCGCTGCCGGCGACCCGACGGCCGGCATCCTCACCTCGGGGTTCTACCCGATTCTGATGTTCGGGCTGCCTGCTGCCGCTCTGGCCATGATCCATGTGGCGAACAAGAAACAGCGCAAGGTCGCGGTGGGCATTCTGTCGGCGGCGGCGCTGACCGCGTTCCTGACGGGGATCACCGAGCCTCTCGAATTCGCGTTCATGTTCGTGGCTTTCCCGCTGTACGTCATTCACGCGGTGCTCACGGGAATCTCGCTTGCCATCGCCTACCTGCTCGACATCCACCTGGGATTCTCGTTCTCCGCGGGGCTGGCTGACCTCCTGCTCTATTGGACGGCGCCGGCCGCGAAGAACATTCCGCTGCTCATCGGCATGGGCGTCGTGTTCTTCGTCGTCTACTACTTGTTGTTCCGGTTCGCGATCAAGAAATGGAATCTGAGAACTCCAGGACGTGAGCCGGAAACCGAATTCGAGGCGGAAGAAGAGGCGAACCTCAACGAAGGTGCCGAGCCCGTCACTGCCGTTACCGCGGCCGGATCCGGAGCCGCGGCCGACACGATGACCGCGCCCGCCCGCACCGATAGTAAGGCCGAGCAGGTCATCGCGGCATTCGGCGGCCGGGAGAATCTGGTGAACGTCGACGCCTGTATCACGCGGCTGCGCATGGAGGTCGCCGACAAGGGCAAGGTCGATCAGGCTGGCCTCAAAAGGCTTGGGGCCGCGGGCGTCGTCGAGGTCGGCAACAGTGTCCAAGCGGTCTTCGGCACAGATGCTGAGGCCCTGAAGAACGAAATCATCGAGATCCTCTAGACGCCGAGGAGCCGACCGAAGATCGGGTCAGGTCACGCGCATGACGAGACGGTGAACTCAGCCGGATTTAGTCAGCCGCCCAGCGTTAGTTGGAGCGCTCTAATTCATAAGGTGGCCTATCTTATTCACCTCGTCAGTTCCTGGTAAGTTCTAGTGCCGCGGATGTTTATTCACCAGCCTTTTCGTCGACTCAACCCACGGCACAGATTCGGTCGACAAGACTGGCCTTTGATTGATCGAGCGACGGCAAGGGGATCACTATGACGGCCACGACGACATTTGACGAGATCGGCGAGTCCCAGTTGGTGGAGGCTCAGGGAACTAAGCTCCGCGGGCGCGTTGCTTTCGTGACCGGTGGTACCCGCGGAATCGGCGCTGCGATCAGTAAGAGCCTGGTCAGTCAGGGTGCAACGGTGGCCGCGGGGTACGGCAGGAACACTGAGCAGGCTCAGAAGTTCCTCGCGGAGTTGTCGGCAGCCAGTGACGGCGCCGAGGTCAGCGTCCATCAGGGCGATGTCGGGAGCGCGGATGACTGTCGACGGACTATTCAAGAGGTCATCGACACCCACGGCCGCCTGGACATCCTGATCAACAACGCCGGCATCACGATCGACAAGACGGTGGCCAAGATGACCGCAGACGAGTGGAACAAGGTCATCGCGGTGAACCTGTCCGGGGCGTTCTTTCTGGCCCAGGCCGCGTTGGCGCATATGCTCGAGCGCGGCAGCGGCCGGATCGTCATGGTCTCCTCCGTGATCGGTGAGACGGGCGCCATCGGTCAGGCGAATTACGCGGCTTCTAAGGCCGGGCTGTTCGGCCTGACGAAGACACTCGCGCGCGAGGCGTGTTTCCAGAAGGGGCGCGCGGGCAAGTTGACGGCAGGCGGTATCGGCGTCACGGTCAACGCGATCACACCCGGCTTTGTGGCGACCGAGATGGTCGAGGCCATCCCCGAGAAGGTCCTGAACCGGATCAAGGGCAGCATCCCCATGGGTCGGCTGGCCCAACCGTGGGAGGTCGCACGAGTGGTGCACTTCCTTGCTGCGGACGCCTCGGGCTATATCACTGGGCAGGTTTGGGGGGTGAACGGCGGTCTGGACATGTGAGACTGTCGGTCCGTGCCCCGTCGCATCGCGCTATATTCCACCCGCCCAACGTCCCCATCGAAACAGGTGATCGGCAATGCAGTCCTACGAAATCAACAAGCATGGCAAGATCGTTTTTCCCGCCAATTGTTTTCCTGATCTCGACTTCTCCACCTTCGAAAGCCTCGAGCAGCTCGACGCGGTCGTCCGGCGGGACTTCGATTCCAAGGCGCCCACGGGGAGCGATATCCTCGAGCGGATCAAGACCGGCGCCTATCAAAGCAAGTTCGAACTGATGCGGGACATGGCGCTCAACCTGTTCTGGGCCAACCGCTTCAAACTAACGATGTACGACGTCCGGCCCACCCGGTGGGCCGACGTGCCGCGTAGCCGCGACGACATCTACATCCCCATCCAGACGCCGTGGGAAGATCGCGAAACGAAGGTGACCGCGGTGCAGTCTGCCTATCCGGGTCTTCCGGCGCAGTGGGACGCCAAGGTCGAGGACAGCATCTTCGAGATCCTCTTCGACGTGTTCGGCCATCGTAAGAACCACGCGACCAAGCTGTCGGCCGTGGTACCCACGGTTGCCGATCTGCTGTCTGACCCCGCTAATCAAACTCTGCGGCTGAATCGATATGACCCCGACTTCCGCCGGTACAGCTACGCCGAGATCATCGACTGCAACGAGGATGTGGCCGAGCTGGAGGCGCTGCGCCGCTGGTCGATGGTCCTGCACAACCAGTACCCGTGGTCGCGTAGCGAGGCCGCCCTGGTCCCTGTCGGAGAGTTGCGCGACGACGACTACGTGGTGGTGTTCCATCCGCGTGATCTTGATATCCACCAGTTTCTGTCCCGCGTCGCTTCGGGGCACGCCCCCAAGAAGGCCGCTGTTTCGGCCGCCCGCGAGGTGTCCGCGCCGATTCGGCCGTACCCCGCCCTCAACGTGCGCCAGGATTTGGCGGTGCAACCTCGCATCGAGGCCATCGCCGCAGTGCACGGCGAACGGGTGTGCACCAACGAGGACCTGATCCGCAACAGCGCCTACAACTGGTCGCCCATGTCAGCCGACGAGATCAGTGCCAAGACCGGCATCGAGGCGCGCCGTTACACCGCCGACAGCCTCGAGGACCTGTCGTTGCGGGCCGCCCGGGCGGCGCTGGCTCACGCTCAGGTGGGTGCAGACCAGGTCGGCGCGGTACTGGTGTGCACCTGCACCAGCGATCGGCTGATACCGTCGGTCGCGACCTGGCTCTCCGGCCAGTTGGGCATCCAGCAGACGCACTGCTCGTTCGACCTCGTCGCCGCGTGCGCCGGCCTCAGCTACGGGCTGGCCGAGGCCACGAGAATTCTGCAGCTGGTGCGGCGGCCCGTGCTGGTGGTGTGCGCGGAAAAGTTCTCCAACAAGATCGGCAACGTGCGGCCGTCCCGGATGATCTTCGGCGACGGCGCGGCCGCCATTGTCCTCGGCGTCGCGCCCGAGGGTTCACCGCCGGATATCGAGTACATGCAGACCTATGCCAGCGGTCCGACCAGCCAGGTCAACTCGATCCTGTGGCCCAACCCCGCGTTCGCCAACAACATCACGGTCTACGGCCCCGAGGTCAAGGCGCTCGCCGGGCGCTACCTCATGCAGATGCTCGACGACATCAGGGCCCTGCCCGACCCGGATGGGGACGCAGAGTCGCTGCTGGCCAGCATCGAGCTGATCATCCCGCACCAGGCCAACAAGACCATGGTGATCGACCTGGCAAAGGCCGCCGGTCTCTCCCCGGATCAGCTGTATTTCAACATCGAGCGGGTGGGCAATGCCTCCTCGGCGAGTATTCCGCTGGCAATCCACGACGCGGTCCGCGATCAAGTGATCACCAAGCCGACCCGGGTCTTCGCCCCGGGCTTCGGTGCCGGCGCGGTTGCGGGCTATGCGGTTCTGCGAATCGATCCCGCCGTCATCGCGCCCGACGACAGGCGGAACCTCACGAGTCGTCCGCCGATGCCGAATCGCTCCCCATAACCGCCGGGTCCGATATGGCCCTTGCGTTCGGTTAAGCCGATGTCCGACGCTAAGGAGTTGACAATCACGTTCCCCAGTCGCATCGCTGTGGTCAACAGGGGTGAGGCCGCTGTACGCCTGATTCGGGCCGTACGCGAACTCAATGCCGAGTATGGGTGCGGCATAACGACAATCGCTCTGCATACCGACGCCGAGCGCCGCGCGATGTTCGTACGCCAGGCTGACGAGGCGGTGACGCTTCGCAAAACCTCGGAAGGCATTGCTTATCTCGACCACGCCGAGCTCGAACGCGCTCTGCTGGAATCCAAGGCCGACGCGGTGTGGGTGGGCTGGGGGTTCGTCGCCGAGGACATCGCCTTCGCAGAGCTCTGCGAGCGTTTGGGGCTGACGTTCATCGGGCCGTCTCCCGCGGCGATGCGCACCCTGGGCGATAAGGTCGAAGCCAAATTGTTGGCCGAAAAGGTCGGCGTTCCGCTCGCACCGTGGAGCGGTGGCCCCGTCGAGACCCGTGAGGACGCCCGCCGTCACGCGGAGGCCATCGGCTACCCGCTGATCATCAAGGCCCGTAGTGGTGGCGGGGGCCGCGGCATCCGCAAGGTGTTCGCCCCCGACGAACTCGAAGTGGCACTGGAGCGCACGCAGGGCGAAGCCGAGCGTTCGTTCGGGGATCCGGTGGTGTTCCTCGAACGCCTTGTCACCGATGCCCGCCACGTCGAGGTCCAGGTGATCGCCGACAACCACGGCAACGTCTGGGCGCCGGGAGTGCGCGACTGCTCCATCCAACGCCGCAACCAGAAGGTGATCGAAGAGTCCAGTTCCCCGGTACTGACCAAGGAGCAGGCCGACCATCTGCGCAGCGTGTCGGCAGACCTTGTCCGCACCGCGGGATACCGCGGCGCGGGCACGGTGGAATACCTCTACCAGCCCGAGCACAAGTCCTTCACGTTCCTGGAGGTCAACACCCGGCTGCAGGTCGAGCACCCGATCACCGAGGCCACCACCGGCATCGACCTGGTCAAGCTGCAGATCCTGGTCGCCAGTGGGAATGCCCTCGAGGGCGAGTGCCCGCCCGAGTTCGGCCACGCCGTGGAGGCCCGGCTCAACGCCGAGGATGCCGACAACGAATTTGCGCCCGCCCCGGGCACCGTGCGGCTGCTGAAGTTCCCGCTGGGCTCCGGTATTCGCGTTGACACCGGGATTGCGCAAGGCGACGTCATCCCACCCGACTATGACTCGATGGTCGCCAAGATCATCGCCTGGGGCCGCGACCGAAACGAAGCAATGGCGCGGCTACGCACCGCCCTGCGTGAGACCACTGTCGTCATCGACGGAGGCACCACCAACAAGTCGTTCCTGCTCGATCTCCTCGACCGCGACGAGGTCATCTCCGCCTCGGCCGACACCGGCTGGCTCGACCGCACCGGCGCGGGCACCGCGACCGGTCCCACGCCCACCGCCGACATCGCGCTCATCGCCGCCGCGGTCGACGCCTATGAAGCCGAAGAAAGCCGCGAACGTGCCAATTTCCTGGCCTCGGCACGCGGTGGTCGACCGCGTGCCAGCCACGCGATCGGGCGCAAGGTGGAACTCAACTACCAGGGCCATCCCTACACCCTGACGGTCGGACAGATCGGTCCGCACGGTTACCGGGTCGTCGGCGACAGCGGCGGACTGGTCGTCGAGGTCGAACGGCTCGGCGAGTACGAGAGTCGCCTCACCCTGGGCGATCAGCGCTACTCCATCGTCACGGTCGCGGGTCCCACCGGGTTCCTCGTCGAGGTGGACGGCATCAGTCACCGCATCAGCCAGGACGAGGCGGGGCTGGTCCGGGCCGCGGCTCCGGCCGTGGTTGTTGCCATGCCGGTGGCGGTGGGCGAGCAGGTCGAGGCGGGTGCCACGCTGGTGGTCCTGGAAAGCATGAAGATGGAAACCGCTCTGCGGGCACCGGCCGCGGGGCGCGTTCGCGAGATCTTCGCCGTGGTCAACAGCCAGGTCGATTCGGGTGCGGCTCTGCTGCGCTTCGACCAGGCCGGTGAGAGCGCGGCGGTCCAAGCGACGGCGCGAGTTGAGTTTCGTACCCAGCCCGAAACCGAGGACACCAATCCGCGCGCCGAAGCCCTGGCTCGGCTGGGCGAACTGCGCGCGTCGATCCTCGGTTACGACATGGGCGCCAGCCGCGCACGCATCGTGCTCGCCGAATACGACGCCCTTCGTGGCAGCCTGCCCTTCGACGACCCAGAACTGGTCGAGGCCGAACTCGGACTGCTCGACACCTTCGCCGACATCTGCGAGATTTCCCGCAACCGTCCCACACTGGACGAAGCCGACACCGACGAGCGCGTCCACAGCCCACGCGAACATTTCCATTCCTTCCTGCATTCGCTTGACGCCGAGGTGGAGGGACTGCCGCCGGCATTTCGCGCCAAGATCGTTCGCGCTCTTCGGGATTACGACATCGACACGCTCGACGAGCCCGGTCCCGAGTTGGAAGACGCGGTCTACCGGCTGTTCCTCGCGTTGCAGCGCATGGAGAACCAGGTCCCGGTGATCACCGCGCTGCTCGGGCGCTGGTTGACCGCCGAGGAAGTCCCATCCGCTTCTACCAGTGCGGTGGGTGAGGTACTGGAGCGGCTGATCGTTGCCACGCAGGTGCGTTATCCGGTTATCGGCGACATCGCTCGTAACCTGCGGTTCCGGTTGTTCGACGAACCGCAGATCCGCAAGGCGCGCGAGAAGATCTACGACGGTGTGAGAGAAGCTCTGCAGTACCTCGCCGACAATCCTGACGCGCCGGACTATGCGGCACGTATCGACGCGCTTGTCGACACGCCGGCGCTGTTGATCGACCTTCTGGCGCAACGCATTTCCAATCCTGGCCCCCTGCTGGAGGTTGTCACCCGTCAGTACTACCAGATCCGTGCGCTCGAAGACGTCACGACCGTCGAACAGGCCGGTGGCCGGTTCGTCACCGGCAGTTACGAATTGGCCGGAGACCAGCTGCATCTGGTATCGACGGTGACAGACCGCCAGCGGTTGTCGGCAACGCTGCGCGCGGTGGATGCCATCGCCGGACCGAACGCCCACAACCTGGTTGTCGACATCTATCTGTCCTGGCCGGAGGCGCCCAGCGACGGCGACGAGCTGTCTGCTGAGCTGGGTGAGGAGCTGGCCGCGCACCCCAGCGCGACGGGTTGGCGCCGGGTGACCCTAACGGTGGTCGGGGCCGACCTGCGTCAGGTGACATTCCGGCCGGCGCAAGAGGCTGGCATGGCGGAGGACCGAACGATCCGCGACATGCACCCGCTGACCGGGCAACGCCTCGATTTGTGGCGGCTGAAGAACTTCGACGGCACTCGCTTACCCGCCGCGGCAGGCACGTATCTCTTCCACGTGGTGGCCAAAGAGAATCCGTCCGATGAGCGCCTCATCGCGCTGGCCGAGGTTCGTGATGCGACCCCCCAACTAGACGACGCCGGCGAGATCATCGGGATCCCAGCCCTTGAGCGCACGCTCGCAGCGTGTCTGGACGGCATTCGGCGGGTGCAGACCCAGCGGGGCAAGAAGCGGCTCGACAACAACCGCGTCGCGCTTTACGTGTGGCCGGTGCTCGACATCCCGGCACTGCGTGCCCCTGCGGTGGTGCGACGCATAGCACCACTGACGATCAACGCCGGGCTGGAGGAACTCACCATCCTGGCAAGCGTCAGGGACGACGAGACGTCGCAGCCGAGGCGAGTGGCGATTCGCTTCTCGAACACGCCGGGCGCCGGGGTCGTCGCGAATGTGACGGCGCCCCCGACCGATCCGTTGCGCCCACTCGACGGGTACGCGCAGAAGGTGCAGCGTTCACAAGCCCGCGGCTTGGTCTACCCGTACGAGCTGATCCCACTTCTCACCGGCAACGAAGGCACGTTCGTCGAATATGACCTGGACGAGTCCGGCACGCTGGTACCCGTCGACCGTCCGTATGGGCGCAACACCGCCGGCCTCATCGTCGGCACGGTGTCGCGACCGACGCCCCTCTACCCCGAGGGCATGACACGCGTCGCGTTGTTCGGTGACCCGACCAAAGCGCTGGGCACGGTGGCCGAAGCCGAATGCGCTCGGGTGGTCGCGGCGCTTGATCTCGCCGAGAAGCTGTCCGCGCCTGTCGAGTGGTTCGCGTTGTCGTCCGGCGCCACCATTTCGATGGAGAGCGGCACCGAGAACATGGACTGGGTGTCGCGTGCGCTGCGCCGGATCATCACCTTCACCCAGAATGGCGGGGAGATCAACGTTATCGTCGCGGGAATCAACGTCGGCGCTCAGCCGTATTGGAATGCCGAAGCGACGATGCTGATGCACACCAAGGGCATTCTGGTCATGACGCCCGACAGCGCAATGGTGCTGACCGGCAAGCAATCCCTGGATTACTCCGGTGGAGTCTCGGCCGAGGACAACTTCGGCATCGGCGGCTATGACCGCGTGATGGGACCCAATGGGCAGGCGCAGTATTGGGCGCCGAACCTTCAGGCAGCGTGCGAAATACTGTTCGTCCACTACGACCACGCCTATGTCGCTCCCGGAGAACGCTTCCCGCGCCGCGCCGACACTTCTGACCCGGTCGACCGCGACGTGTGCACCTTCCCGCACGACCATCCGTCCAGCGAGTTCACCACTGTCGGCGACATCTTCTCCGATGCCACCAACAAAGACCGCAAGAAGGCGTTCGACATTCGCACGGTCATGCGTGCGGTGGTCGACCAAGACCATCCGGTACTCGAGCGGTGGGCCGACATGGCCGACTCCGATACCTCGGTGGTGTTCGACGCGCACATAGCCGGAATTCCGGTGTGCGTCATCGGCATCGAATCGCGAGTCATCCCGCGCAAGGGATGGGTCCCCGCCGACGGGCCCGACCAATGGACGTCGGGCACTTTGTTCCCGCAGTCCTCGAAGAAGACCGCGCGCACCATCAACGCCGCCAGCGGAAGCCGACCCCTGGTGGTGCTGGCAAACCTGTCGGGCTTCGACGGTTCACCCGAGTCCCTGCGCAACATCCAGCTCGAGAACGGCGCCGAAATCGGCCGAGCCATCGTCAACTTCGACGGACCGATCGTATTCGTCGTGGTCTCGCGCTATCACGGCGGAGCCTTCGTGGTGTTCTCCCAGGCGCTCAACGAGAACATGGAAGTGCTCGCAGTCGAGGGATCGTTCTCCTCGGTTATCGGTGGTGCACCCGCGGCCGCGGTGGTGTTTACCCGAGACGTCAACGCACGCACCGCAGCAGACCCGGCCGTCCGCGAACTCGAAGCCCAACTCGCCGCCTCCACCGACGACGCGGCGAGCGCCGGCCTGCGGGTAAAGCTCGCCGACACCCGCACCGCCGTACGTTCGGACAAGCTCGGCGAGGTGGCAGCGGAATTTGAAGCCGTCCACAACGTGGAACGGGCCCGCCAGGTGGGTTCGGTCCACCAGATCATTCCGGCGGCTGAATTGCGCCCGAGCATCGCCGCGGCCCTGGAACGGGGAATGGCCCGAACAACGGATGAGCTCGGTCACTGAGTGCGTAAGGGTTTGACCCGCCGGCACTTCTAGCCCTGACGTCGGTGCAGCCGGCCGCCGAAGGAGTACCACGCGACGCGACCGTCGCGACCGCGCACGAAGTTTGCCCGGGTGGTGCCCGGCGGGCTCAGGCGGGTTCGTAGGTGGCGGGGGTCGACCCGCCCGACGCCTGGCCCGCGCCGGCCACGACGGCGACCGCGGACAACGCGATGATGGCACCACGGCGGCGGGTGGGCACCATCGAGCTAACCGCCACCCTCGATGGCGGGGAACGTCACGACGTCGCGCCCGAGCGGCAGCTGGTCGTGGCGCGGCCCCGTGTTGGCGGAGCTGATCGGAATCGGCTCCAGGGTGTCGTAGTATCCGAGCAAGTCGGCCAGGGGTGGGGTTTGCCCGGTGAGTTCGAATGTGTCGAAGACGTACGGTATTCCGTCGGCGACCACCACCGAGGGGCCATCTGACATCTGGAAATGTAGGTGCGGCCCGCCCGCGGTGCCGGAACTGCCTACGTCGGCGATATAGCGTCCGCGCGTGACGCGGTCGCCCGGGCGCACCGAGATGCTGCCCTGGTGTAGGTGGGCGTAGATCGCAAAGCGCCCATCGCCGATGTCGATCACCACCCGGTTACCGCCGGCGTTGTCGGGCGTCGGGTCCTCGCGGGGCTCGTTGACCCGTAGGTCCAGGTTGCCATCCACCGCAACAACGACGGTGCCGTCGGCGACCGCGTAGACCGGCCGGCCGAAGGTGGGGAAGCTGGTGGGGAGGAGGGGATCGCCGACGCCGGGCCGATTCTCCGAGTCCAACTGGTTGAAGTCGATCGCGAACCGCTGCCCGAGATACCAGCGCCCGTCGATCGGATACGGCGCGCGGCGGTGCGGCCCGTCACAGCAGCTGCTCAGCGCGGCCCAGCCCGGCCCGGCCAGCGGAGGGCTAACGACGACCGGTGGCAGCCGATCCACCTGCACGGCCGCCCCAGTGAAGGTCCACGCGACGGAGGGTGCCGGCACACCGGCCGGGGGATCGATCGTCAGCCGATGCGTGATCGCTGCCGGGACGGCGGTGGCGCCAAGCGGAATGTCAAGCCACACAACGCCGACCGACGACGGTGGCAGTAGGACGCTCGGCGTCTCCGGCGATGCGGCGAGCGAAGTCGCCGCGCGCAGTAAGTCGCCGGTCAGTCGGATCAAAGTAGCCCCAGAATCGGCGTCGTGCACCTCGACTCCGCTGACGGTGACCGCCGCCGGAAGAACGTTGGTCAGCATCAGCTCGTAGACCAAGTGGGCCTGTCCGTCGGTGCCGGCGAACCAGCGCGGAATCGACAGCGTGCTGTCCAGCAGCGGTGTGATCTGGCTACCGGTGACCGGTTCAGTCGGCGTGGGCGTGGTGGTCGGCGGGGCTGAACATGAGCCGAGCATCAGCGTGCATACCGCCACAACTGTGACGACACCGGCCGGGCGTGTCCCCCGCGCGCGGCAGAAGGAGTTCCGTGTGACGCGCTTTCTGACGGCGCAACTCACTACCGTGGGATCACCCACTTCAGTCCGAGCAACTGCCGTCTACCTCGGTAGTTGCATGACGGATGGTATTCCATTTGGCGGACGGACTTGAACCCTTTTTGATCGCTGGTCAGAAGGCCAGAACGGCCTTTGACTGCGGAAAGATTCAAGGTCGATCACCCAGTGCGGTTGGCGGTATGTGGGCACAAGCGAATACGCGGCGCCGGCGCGTGGTCAGTACACGTAGCCAGCGCGGCGTTAGACCCCCTGCAGCTCAAGCAGTCCCGCCGCTCGGTGTTGGCGCGCGACGTGCACGGGGAGTCGGTGTGGCACACGCACCAGGGCCAGCGGGTAGTGGAGTACCAGCAAGCGGATCGTTCTCCTCGATTATCGGTGGTGCACCCGCGGCCGCGGTGGTGTTTACGCGAGACGTGAACGCACGCACTGCAGCAGACCCGGCGGTCCGCGAACTCGAAGCGCCGCTTGCCGCTTGCACGGACGACGCGGCGAGCGCTGTCCACGCAGCGCATCGTCACATCGGTGCTCGAACGGCTGTAGGGTTGATGTTGACCGCCTGGGCGATACTGCAACAGGGAGGGTCTGATCTCCGCCGGTGCGCGGGGTCGGCTCTCGGTCCGTCACCTCGACACCAAGGAGATCAAGGACATCTTCGACGTCCGCGCGGCGCTGGAATCGCTGGCCGCGAGCGAACTGGCGGCCAGGAGCGATCGGGCCGACGCCGTCGCCCAATTGCGCGAGTCCGTGGCCGAAATGATGGCGAGTTGGGCGGCGTCCAATCTCGAGGACCGCGCGGCGTCCAACCTGGAGGACCGCATCGAGGCCGACCTGAAGTTCCACCGCACCATGTGCCACCTGACCGGCAACGAGACGCTGCTTCATTCCTGGTCGTCGCTGGAGGGCAGCATCCGGATGTCAATCATGTTCGCCGGGATGGATCGCGCGCTGAAAAACATGGATGTCAAACGGCATTCGGACATCGTCGACGCGATCGAATCCGGCGACGTCGCGCAGGCCGCCGCCACCGTGCGCGACCATATGGCCGGCGCCGCAACCGTTCTCGTGGACGGAGCCGCCTGACCCGGCTGCCAGTTCGGATAGAAGTCGTCGCCACCCTTGCGTGGGCCGTATCCGACGATGTACGTCAACCAGCCGTGGACATCCGGCAGTACGCGGGGTTCTCCACCGCGGCCGGAGTCCAACGCGTTTTACCGCCGCAACCTGGCCGCGGGTCAGAAGGGTCTGTCGGTCGCCTTCGACCTGGCTGCCTATCGCGGCTACGACTCCGACCACCCTCGTGTGCAGGGTGACGTCGGGATGGCCGGGGTGGCAATCGATTCCATCCTGGACATGCGGCAGTTGTTCGACGGCATCGACCTGTCGACGGTGTCAGTGTCGATGTCCATGAACGGCGCGGTGCTGCCGATCCTTGCGATGTGCGTGGTGGACGCCAAGGAGCCGGGCATGCCGCCGGAGAGGCTGGCCGGGACCATTCAGAACGACGAAGAGATCGCGGCGCGACTGGGCCGCCAAGGGCACCTCGCTGCTGGGCGTGCGTGCGGTCATCACCGAGTCCTTCGAGCGCATCCACCGCTCCAACCTGATCCGCATGGGAGTGATTCCGCTGCAGTTCCCCGCCGGCGAGTCGGCGGCGTCGTTGAAGCTGGACGGCACCGAGGTCTTCGACATCACTGGCATCGAGGCGCTCAACAAGGGCAAAGCGCCTAAGACGGTGCACGTCCAGGCCACCAAGGAGGATGGCTGCGCGGTCGAGTTCGACGCGGTGGTGCGCATCGACACCCCCGGGGAGGCCGACTACTACCGCAACGGCGGCATTCTGCCCTACGTGCTGCGCAACATGCTCAAGTCCGCCTAACCAGAGTCAGCAAGAGACAACAAGGCACTGCGTTGCCCAGGTGAGCGACGACCATCTGGCGGCACGGCGTTGCTTTGCCGACTACGGCTACGACAAGGTGACGGTGCGCAGGATGGAGCACTGACAGTCTTGGCGCTGGACAAGGACTTCGAGCTAATAGCCGAGATCACGCCGGTCGATCGAGCGCCTACGTCTCTGATCGGCGATCAATACACCACAGAACGACCACTGACCCTTGACACCATCCTCGACCCTCTTCGGCACACACGGTATGAGGGAGGCAGCCGGGTTTCCACTGGGCCCCACACCTTTTGGCTCTACCGAGCCAGGACCCCGATTCCTGATGGCAACCCACATTCGCACGTGAGCGAGCCTCCAGTCCCTATACGGTCTAGAGTCCTGTGGCCCAATGTCGGGCTGGAAGGGGCGATGAACAGATGGCTGGTCGAAAGCGAAATTCCGCGCTGCTGAACGTGATTGATGCGTGTGCGGCCCTGTGGAGAGCCTATGCACCGCACTATCGTTGTGGACCGGCGTCAGCCTTGCGCGGCCGCCAGCGCCGCATTGAACGTTTTGCTCGGCCGCATCACCGCCGTGGTCATGTCGCTGTCCGCCGCGTAATAGCCGCCGATGTCCACCGGCTTGCCCTGCGCCTCGGCGAGTTCGGCCACGATGACGTCTTCGCTCTTCGTCAACTCATCGGCCAGTGCGGCAAAGCGTTCGGCCAGTTCGTTGTCCTCGGTCTGCGCGGCAAGTTCTTGTGCCCAATACAGGGCGAGGTAGAACTGGCTGCCACGGTTGTCGAGCTCACCGGTCTTGCGCGACGGGCCCTTGTTGTTGTCCAGCAACTTGCCGGTCGCCGCATCCAGCGTCTTGGCCAGGATGGTGGCCTGCTTGTTGTCGGCCTTGGTGCCCAGGTCTTCGAGGCTGGCGCCTAATGCGAGGAACTCGCCGAGCGAATCCCAGCGCAGGTGATTCTCCTCCAACAGCTGATTGACGTGCTTGGGCGCCGAACCACCGGCCCCGGTTTCGTACAGCCCGCCGCCGGCCATCAGCGGCACGATGGACAACATCTTGGCGCTGGTGCCCAGCTCGAGGATGGGGAACAGGTCGGTGAGATAGTCGCGCAGGATGTTGCCGGTGGCGGCGATGGTGTCCAGCCCGCGGACCACCCGCTCCAGCGTGTACCGTATGGCGCGCACCTGCGACATGATCTGGATGTCGAGACCGCTGGTGTCGTGATCCTTCAGGTAGGTGTTGACCTTCTTGATCAGCTCGTTCTCGTGCGGACGGTACGGGTCCAGCCAGAACACCACCGGCATGCCGGAGGCACGCGCACGGGTGACGGCCAGCTTCACCCAGTCGCGGATCGGGGCGTCCTTGACAACGGGCATCCGCCAGATGTCGCCGGCTTCCACGTTCTGCGTCAGCAGCACTTCGCCGGTTTCGAGGTCGACAATGTTGGCGACGCCGTCCTCGGGAATCTCGAAGGTCTTGTCGTGCGAGCCGTACTCTTCCGCCTGCTGGGCCATCAGGCCGATGTTGGGGACGGTGCCCATCGTCGTCGGGTCGAACTGGCCGTTGGTCTTACAGAAGTTAATGACTTCCTGGTAGATGCGGGCGAAGGTGGACTCGGGGTTCACCGCCTTGGTGTCCTTGGTCCGTCCGTCAGCGCCGTACATCTTGCCGCCTAGCCGGATCATCGCGGGCATCGAGGCGTCCACGATGACGTCGCTGGGTGAATGGAAGTTCGAGATTCCCCTGGCCGAATCCACCATGGCCAGCTCGGGGCGGTGCTCGTGGCAGGCGTGTAGGTCTTGGATGACCTCGTCGCGTTGCGATGCCGGCAGCGACTCGATCTTGCTGTAGAGATCGGACAGTCCGTTGTTGACGTTCACACCCAGTTCGTCGAACAGCTTCTGGTGCTTGGCGAAAGCGTCCTTGTAGAACACCTTCACGGCGTGTCCGAAGACGATGGGGTGCGACACCTTCATCATCGTCGCCTTGACGTGCAGTGAGAACATCACGCCGGTCTTGTACGCATCCTCCATCTGTTCTTCGTAGAATTCGCACAAGGCTTTCTTGCTCATGAACATGCTGTCGATGACGTCGCCGTCGTCCAACGCAACCTCG
This sequence comes from uncultured Actinomycetota bacterium, assembly GCA_963715885.1. GTDB lineage: Bacteria > Actinomycetota > Actinomycetes > Mycobacteriales > Mycobacteriaceae > Mycobacterium. Next base: position 2,291 of record CAVQSK010000030.1, on the reverse strand, counting down.
GGCTTGAGCACTATCGTCTCCCCGCCGTCGGTCACCAGCTCCATCTTCACCTTGCGCGCACGGTCCAGCGTCATCGACTTCTCACCGTGATAGAAGTCGCCGTGCCGCATGGTCGCCACGTGGGTGCGCGAGGCCATCGACCACTCGCCCATGCTGTGCGGGTGCTTGCGTGCATACTCCTTGACCGCTTTCGGTGCGCGGCGGTCCGAGTTACCTTCGCGCAGCACCGGGTTCACCGCGCTGCCCAGACATTTGCCGTAACGCTGCCGGATGACCTTGTCCTCGTCGGTCTTCGGATCCCCCGGATAGTTCGGCAGGTCGTACCCCTTGGCTTGCAGTTCCCTGATGGCAGCTAGGAGCTGAGGCACCGAGGCGCTGATATTCGGGAGCTTGATGATGTTGGTGTCCGGCAGCTGCGTCAGCAGGCCAAGCTCGGCCAGGTTGTCCGGCACACGCTGCGCTTCCGTCAGGTAATCGGGAAACTCGGCCAGGATCCGTGCCGCCACTGAGATGTCACTGGCCTTGACCTTGATGCCCGCCGGCTCGGTAAAGGTCTGCACTATCGGCAAAAAGGCGTAGGTCGCAAGCAGCGGCGCCTCGTCGGTCAGCGTGTAAATGATGGTCGGCTGCTGGGCGTTCATAGCTGTTCTCCCGGCGTGATGGTCGGTCAGAATCTGAGAAGCTCCGCGTTGTCACGCTGGAATCAAGGTAGCGCAGCAGCTCGACGACCGGCGTCGTTGGACGCGGCCACCGTCATGGTTGGTCGACTTCATGCCCTCGGGCCTACTCTGTCGCATTGCACTCAACAAATGCCACCTCAGTCCGGAATAAGTCGTGGATCTCGGCTGCGGTCTTGCCGCTTGGTCCAAGTGGATTTCGTCGTCATGTACCCGGTAAACCGGGCGACGCCGGACTGGGTCTGCAACCGATCCGGTGTTGGGGGGCGTAAACACTTTCTCGAAGGCGAGTGAGAGTTGCTCCCGATCTACTCATGCAAGGTCAGTGACCAAGTGAAGCACTGGCCTAGTCAGTAAATGCGCTCGATTAGCCACTGCAGTATTCTGACTGGAGAACAGAGTAGGTGACCTAGTGGTTGAACAACTTCGGCCCGTGCTGCGGCCCCGACTGTACGAAGTGATCGTCGAACAGCTGTGCGGCTACATCGCCGACAACGAGATGAGCCCTGGTGACCGGCTGCCCGCCGAGCGTGAGCTCGCGGCCAATCTCGGCGTCAGCCGCGCATCGCTGAGCCAGGCGCTGGTGGCTCTGGAAGTCCAGGGCGTGTTGTCGGTGCGCCACGGGGACGGCGCCATCCTCGTCCGTCCACCCATCGAAGAACGGGCGATCAAGGCGCTGCGCGAACACGCCGACCGGATTCCGGACATCATCGAGGCGCGCGAAGCCCTGGAAGTGAAACTCGCCGGACTGGCCGCCGCGCGGCGCACCGACGCCGAGATGGCCGCGATCGACGCGTCGATCGCCACGATGGAGGCGGAGGTCGAGACGGGCGACCGTGGCGTCGTCGGCGATGAAATGTTCCACGAGGCCCTTACCGCAGCGGCGCACTCGTCACTGCTTGCCAAACTCATGCATGAGATCTCGGGCTTGATAAGGGAAACCCGCATTGAGTCGCTGTCCCAGGAGGACCGGCCGCGGGCCTCCCTTGAGGGCCACCGACGCATCGCCGAGGCGGTGCGCAAGCAGAATCCACAAGAGGCCTCCCGCGCCATGGCCGACCACATCCGACTGGTATCCGACGTCGCCCTACTCCGCGACGCCAACTGACTCACGCCGCGCGCCAGCTCACCCGGACAGGGAGGCGGATGGGTCCGGTGAGAGAATCGCCATCTCTTAGACCTCCTGAGCGTCGAGCTCGGCCGCGCGACGCGCGGTACCGTCCATCGTGTCAACCATTTCGACGATGTCATGCTCGGCTTTTCGAGGATGCGGCCACCTCCGCAGCGTTGTTGTCGTCGAGCCGAACCACTAGCCGCTTGAGGATCAGTTCTCCCCTCGCCTTTAGCATCTCAATGGCTTGCACGATGCCGTTCGCGACCGTGTCGCACGCCGTGATCCCTTTGAACACGTTGACCAACTCGCTCTTGACCTTCGGGTCTGCAAGGACGATCTCAAGGCCATCCGCCATGACCTCCGCCGAGGCGCCGCCGCCGATCTAGGAAATTCGCCGGCCGCAGCCGCGAACTCTTCGGCCGCGTACGCGACGACGTTCAGTGTGCTCATCACAAGGGCCGGCACCGTTTCCGATAATGCCGACCTCTCCGTCGAGCTTG
>CAVQSK010000029.1:0-103139 GCA_963715885.1 uncultured Actinomycetota bacterium | reverse complement strand
TAGCCGCTTGAGGATCGACTTCCGACAATTTGTTGGTGATGTGGAATGGTTGGCTGGTGCCGAATCCTCAAGCGGCTAGCGGGGTTTCGAGGGCGAGATCGGTGAACAGGGTTTGCATGTCGATGCGGATTCGTTCGTAGTGGCGGTCGACGCGGGTCCAGTGCGCGGGTTTGCGTCCCATTCGCGGGCTGCGCACCGCGGCGAGGATCGGGGCGATGACCTGGTCGCGCAGGGTGAGCAGGGCGGCGATGGTGCGCGCGGCCAGCGCCGGAACGCGGTAGCGGCGGGTGCGTGCGGGTTTGTCGATGAGCTGTTTGCCGCGTAGTTTGCGCAGATCGTATGCGGCTTGGCGGATGCTGTAGTCGGCGTCGCAGGTGCCGGTTATGGCGTGCACCTTGGCGGCGAACTCGCCGACGGTGAACCCGTGCGGGGCTGGGGCCAGGGCGAGCACGGCCGACAGGGCGTCACGCATGCGCTGTTTGTTCAGGTCGACACCGCCGATGCGGGTGGCGCCCAACGTCGAGCCGGCGGGCAGCCAGTCGAGGGTGCCGTCGCCGAGGAATCCGGTATCCACGCAGTCCAGGGCGGTGGCGAACCGTTCGGCGATGCCGGCGAGTCGGGTGACGATCTCGGGAAACTTCTCGATCATGCGCCCGCAGCGCAACTCCGCGGTGTTATGTGCGATCGCCTCGAACCGAAGCACGCGTTCGCCTTTGGTGTAGGCCTTGCCGGTCAGCCGCCCGAAGTTCAGCTTGAACACGGTCAGGTCAAACGTAGGTGTCTCGATCGCGGCCTCGATCGTGGATGAGTGTTTGCGGGTGCGGCAGGGACGTCGCGCGGCGCCGAAGACGGTGCGGATCTTGGGCACATCCAGCCGGGAGCGGGTCCGGTCCACCACCGCGTCGAAGATCCGCTGCATCCGGTGTCCGTCGGCGAAGATCAGGTTGCGGCTGTACTCGAGCTGATAGACGGCCAACCCGTAGCCGAATCCGCTGCGGTGTTGCTCGTCGAGGTCAAGCCCGAAGCACAGGCACGCGGTGTAGATCCAGCGTTGGCAGACCTGGCTCAGCCGCCCTACAGCCGCATCCTGCGACAAGGCATCTGCGATCCGGGCCAGGCCTGCGGGGTCGGCGACCGCGGTGAAGCAGTTACCGGCCTTGCTGAATGCTATCCCCGCCGCTTCCGGCCTGCCGGGCCACGAACTCGTGGCCGTTGAGAATGATCTGCGCCCCGAACGGCGGATGCCCCGACATCTTGATGGTGACATGCCCCCACTCGGGATCGATGATGTGAAACGAATAGTGGTTGACGTATTCGCGTCTCCTCTCGATGTTGACGATCGCGGCCCGTCTTCGCCGAGCGCGCCACCTTCCACACCGGCGCCGGCGCCTTGGCCGCCAGCACCAAAAACACCCCGACGCCGACCTCGTGAGTGGCCAGGTACTCCTCGGCGATGCGATGCTTGCGCTGCCCGGCCGTGCAAAAGATCACCGGCACCCGGTTGGCCGCCCCCCACGCCTTGACCCGCCGCGCGAACCGCCCAGCCAGCCGCATCAGGTGGGTGTTGTCCAGCTCGGCGTCGCTGTCGCCGTGCCAGCGCCGCCACCACACCCGAAACCCGCCCGGGTTGTGCCCGAGCGGAAAGAACGCGTTGAGCACGATCCGATCCACGCAGTCATAACTGCCCGTCAGCAGATCCGAATACCGCAGGCTGAACTCGTCACCGCACACCAACCGAACCTACGAAACCACCCGCCCGGGTGAGGTGAAACTGCCCGAAGGGCCACCGCCGCCGGGCGAAGTCCCGGCCGCGGCGTAGCTTTGCTTGGTCGGGGTGAAGTTCACAATCAGACCAAGTTGGGGTTCAGGCTGCGGTGAGTGCTGCGTTTGTGAATTGATTGAGGCATTGGTCGAGTTGGCGCCAGGCGTGCGCCAGATCGCTGCGGTGGGCGAGATCTGTTGGGAGCCTTGGGTCTAACTCGGCCAAGCCGGGTGCCAGGACGCGCCCGTAGACCTTGGTGAACAGTACCGCGACGCGGCGGCCCAGCGCGGTGAGTTGGTAGCGGTGATGGCCCGGCAGCCGGACGATGAGCCCCTTGCGTTTGAGCCGCCGCAGGTCGTAGGTGGCTTGGCGGCTGGTGTAGGGGCCGCCCAGCAGGGTGGTGACGGTGCGGACCAGGGCGGGGTTGTCGAACCCGGCGAGCAGGTGGGTAAAGCCGACGACGGCGGCCAGCACCGCCATCACCCGCGGGTCCCCGAACGGCAGTGCGGGGGCGTGTTGACCGTCGATCTGCGATGGTCGGGTCACCCGAGTGAAGGTGGCCACATCCGGAGCGGGCCGGGCATCGGCGGCTTGCGCGTCACACAGACGCTGGTTGGCTTCCTGGCCAACCGCCCGTAGGGCCTTCCAGTTCTCGGCGGTCACCCGTCGGCCGATGCCGAAGTCACGGGTGTTGCAGACCACGGTTTCGGTGCGCAACGCCCGATGCTCCTTGAAATATTGCTTGATCCGGCTAGACCGGTAGTAGCAGCTGATCTGCGGATCGACCCCTTTGGTGATGACCCGGGTGCGCCAGGTGCCCGGGGTGCATCGGCTGATGCGTCGGTCGAAGATCAACGAGACCGATTCCGGTCGGCCCACGTCGAGGTGATCGCGGATGAGCTGCTCGAAAAACGACCGCCCGGCCGCGGGTCGGTCGAACACCCGGGTGTCGGAAATCTCGAACTGGCGAAACGCCAACTCGTAGACGTAGCCGGCGCGCACATCCGCGCGGGTCAGCGGCGAGGGCAGCCGCTTCTGCCAACGCCAAAAGAAGCTTTTCACCGCGCCCGAGCCGAGCCGGTCACAGATCTTCTGCAGCGCCGCGGGGTCCGCACAATCACGGAAGCCGTTATCCAGGGCGGTGTAGCCGATGCCGAGCCGTTCGCATTGCCGCTGTGCCCAGGTGTGCCCGTTGAGCCAGATCCACACCGGCCAGGGGGCATACGCGTTGGTCTTCCAAAACGCCCCACCCCACTCGGGATCCCACAGGTAGAAGTAGAAGTGATTGACGAAACCCATCTGCCGGGCCCACTCCATGTGCGGATGCGCCGCATGCTCTTGGCCCTTGGCCTTCCACGACCGCCACATTGGGGTCTTTTCCTGCGCGATGCCGATCAACACCACCCGCCCGTCACCGCCCTCGCGTTCGGCGGTCTTGATCAGCGGGCGGGCGATCTGCTCCTTATTCTCGCCCCTGGCGAACCGGCGCACCGGGACCCCATTCTTCTTCGCCCACCGGTACACCTCGGCGACATACGCGTCGCCGATCTTGCCGAACGCCGCCGACGACGGGATCGAAAACCCCTTCTGCCAGTACAAAAACTGGCACACCCCGCCCACACACTGCAGCTTCGGCACGTACGCCTGTAAGAAGATGCGGTCCACCGATCGACAGGTCAGCGTCACATGATCCCGCAGTAGAGTTGCATAGTCGGCCATCACCGCCTCCTTGGTCTGAACAACCCTGAGGCTACGACCGACACGAGGGATCTCCGAACACGGAGATCCCTCGTCTCACCTGCACACCCGGCCCATCGGCCGAGCATCACCCAACCAACACCTACGTATGAGGACGCTCGCTACCGGCTTGTCGATCAGTTCTCCCCTCGCCTTGAGCATCTCAATGGCTTGCACGATGCCGTTCGCGACCGTGTCGCAAGCCGTGATCCCTTTGAACACGTTGACCAACTCGCTCTTGACCTTCGGGTCTGCAAGGACGATCTCAAGGCCATCCGCCATGACCTCCGCCGAGGCGCCGCCGCCGATCTAGGAAATTCGCCGGCCGCAGCCGCGAACTCTTCGGCCGCGTACGCGACGACGTTCAGTGTGCTCATCACAAGGGCCGGCACCGTTTCCGATAATGCCGACCTCTCCGTCGAGCTTGACGTAGGTGATGACGCGCTCCCTTTGCCCGCTGCTCCGGCGGGTCGATGGCGAACCGATCAGCCAGCTCGGCATGGTCGGGTGACGAATCGGCGTTGTCGTCCACGGTCACCTTCGCGTCAGCGCCAGAACGGCGCCATCCGCCGTCTTCACCAGCGGGTTTACTTCGACAAGCGTGGCGCTTCGGCGACGAATACCCTTTACAATGACCTCGGTGACCTGGTCGACCACCTCGTTCGGAAACCGCGTCGCTGCCACGATCTCCCGCGCCATAGAGCAGAGTTTGTCGAATCAGCTACCTGATCTCGGTACGGGGACTCACGCATCGGTATCATCGAGGGAAATCTCTCTCGTTCGGAGGGCGCGTGGTGTTGCCAGCTCGTTCCTCGCACATCGCCCGCAGTGGGGGTGTGTACCGGGGTCGTGGCCCCAGAGCGGCGGCCCTGGTTGCTGCCTATCTAAGACGTCAGATCGTGGAAGGCAACATCCAGGACGGAGATGAGTTGCCTTCCGAGGCCGTATTGATGGAGCAGTTCGTCGTTTCCCGCCCAACCCTTCGCGAAGCCTTGCGCGTACTTGAGTCCGAGGGTCTGCTCACCGTTCGTCGGGGAGCGATTGGGGGCTCTCGTGTGCATGCACCGGACCCTGAGGTGGCAGCACGATTTGCCGGTCGAGTACTCGAACACCGAGGCACCACTTTGGCCGACATTCGGCAGGTGCGCTTAATGCTTGAGCCGCAGTGTGCGAAGTTGGTGGCCGAGCGCAGGACCGAGTCGGACCTCGAACGGCTAAGAATGTGCCTTGAGGCGGGCGCCGATGAGGTCGAGTCGAATGGTGCCACACCGCTGGGCAGTCACCAAAGATTCCACGAACTCATCGTGCAACTGTCAGGCAACCAGACTCTAATCCTCATGTCTTCCATGCTTCGCCACATCTTGCACGACCGTGCAGCGGGGACAGACGTCAACGGGTCCACAGATGATCGACGCATCCGTGGTGCCCAGAAAGAACACCAACACCTGGTGGACCTGGTCGAGATGCAGGATGGCGAGCGGGCCGAGCAGGTTTGGACACGCCATCTCAGCGAGGGTGATGACGAGTGCACCAGCGCCAGCGTGGCGTGACGCTTACGACCCGCACTGACGATTCGATCCTTTGTTGGTGGCCTACCAATCAATGTCGGACACAAATCAATGCGGCCGGAGACTAGGCGAAGTACTTGCCGTAACCGTCACCCGGAAGTATCAGGCTGAACCATACCTGCGGCGGTGTCGTATTCACGGATGACGCCTTCTACATCCTTGGTTCGCACACACACCAGCGCTGCTGCCGACTGTCCACGGCCCGCTTCGACAAGGCGAATGATCTCTTGGTGCGATTTCACCTCGGCCAGATGTCTGATGACGGGGCCAGAGCGTGGGTCCATACGTGATGTTGCGTATTCGATGATTCCATGCAGCATGTCCATCAAGACGATGAGCGTCTGGCAGCCTAGAGCGCCTACAACGGCTTCCTGGAACGCCAACTCACTTCGCAGGAGTCCGGTAAGTCCTGCGGGGCGCGCGTGTTCAGCGGCCACTATCGCCCTGAGCGTGAGATACGAGCTCTTATCCTTTCGGTCGGCTAGGCGAATCAGCGAAGGCGGCAGCAGAACTGCGCTGGCCACATAGACATCCGCAAGCGAGGCGCGCTTGTAGCTGAGGACCAGCCCGGCGCGCAGGACGAGATCTGCCATATCGGCGTCATCATCGTAGCCTTCTGGACGGCCAATGCCGGTCAGGGACCGGAACAGAATCCCGTGAGCATCGCGCCCTCCCGCGGCAGAGTCACCATCACGGCCTGGCGGCTGGTCGTCGGTTCTCATCGGCCTTCCCGAAAATCATTTCGCCTGTTCACCGTGTACACCGCATTCCTGATGTTCTTGCCCGGCCGGGCTTTCAGCGTCGTATCCGAGCGACAAGATCCGCCCCCGGGTCCAGAGAGCTAGTGAGCTACTGGACTAGCCACTAAGTCTCTAGCCCTCCGTCACATTTGTCAACCATCGGATCACAGCGGTGCGTTTTGGCCCACCGGTTGGTGCTACTACGCTGGACGGACACGCGTCTATCCCATACCGCACCCGCAAGCGCAAAGGGGCCCGACACGGCTGCCACGGAGCTCAAACGAAGTGATGCCCCACGGCTGAGCCTGGGTAACGGGCTGATGCTTCAGACCCGCCAAACCGATCATGAGGAAAGGCCCGCTAATTGTCCCTAGGTGACCTATTGCCGCTACATCGTCGCTTCGACGACTCAAGGTTGCGTGATGGCATACCGCAACACCGCGTCTCGCTTGATCCTGGGTCGAGACGGGAAGAGATGGCATCGGTTCGAACAGGCCGGTGACGGGCTTCGAGCAGCTGGCGGTAGTGGCGGCCGGCTTCGGTGCCGGCGTTCTCACGTCAACGGTGGGTGTGGCTTCGTTGCTGAGCTTTCCCATCCTGGTGGCGGTGGGCCTTCCACCCGTGGTTGCCAACGCGACGAACACCGTCGGGATGACTCCTGCCGGATTGAGCGGGTCATTCGGTTACCGGCGGGAGCTTAGTGAGCACCCCAGGGTCACCGCCACCGTTGTCGCCACGTGCATGGTCGGATCGGTAGCCGGTGCCACCCTCCTGTTGGCGCTGCCTCCCGGGGTCTTCGAGGCAGTGGTTCCGTGGTTGATCCTCTTCACGTGTGTCCTTGTTGGCGCGCAGCCCCGAATCTCGTCGTGGCTGCGCAACCGGCAGGGGGCCGACTTAGTGGAACCGCGCACGGCGATGTCGCCGATCACCATCGTCTTTGCTGTCTTGACCGGTGTTTACGGCGGGTATTTTGGCGCCGGTTCGGGTGTGATGATGCTGGCCGTGCTGGGCCTGGGACTCGACATTGAGCTACGGGTCACCAACGCGCTCAAGACCCTGGCTGTGCTCGCCGCTAATCTAGTGGCCGCTGTGATCTTCATTTTCGCGGCCAACCTGGATTGGGTCGCCGTGGGGATGCTGGCGGTTGGGTCGGTGGTTGGCGGATACGTCGGCGCCCACATCGGCCGTCGGTTGCCCCCTGCGCTCTTTCGCAGCTTGATTGTCCTCATAGGTGTCACGGCCAGCGTAATGATGTTGATTTGATGCCGACGAAGTGTGCCTCACCTCCGGGGGACACCATCGGGTCCCGCCTTCCGCCGCTGAGCACTTTCAGCTGGCACAGTCTCGACGAAATAGGGCCGGCCAGCGCGCTTGAGAGGTCCACGACGCCGGCACCGTCCAAGGGACCCGACATGAGCGCCTCGTCATCGCGGCTAAGAATGCTGCACTATTGCACATGACGTGACGAATGAGTTTACTGATGAGTGAAGGCTCAGCAAGATCTCATCTTATGACGCGGAGGCGTCACGTGTCGCCCGAGTTGATCTCGATCCTCGCTCGCCGGCAGCGATGGTCACGATCGCGACCATCGTGCCTATGAACAGGGGAATCCATCCTCGATGGGAGCCCACTGTCATCCAACGGCGCGCTGGTGCTCGCGAACGCCAAGGCCGTAGACCGCAACGCATTCCTCCACCACGTCCTCGGCTACGCCCGAGTCGTCACCATTGCGGCTCCCGTCATCGTCTGGCTCCTGTTGGTTGTAATCCTGTAGCTCCGCTCGGGGAACCGATGAACCTGCCCTCGCCGCATTTGCCTTGGGTAGGGTGGCCAAGCCTCGCTGGAGGGCCCGGTCCTTTGCGACATCTGGTTGGTCATGCGTACAGCCCCGCTGACCGGCGGAGGTATTCGGCGAGGGCGCGGAGCGAGCACTGAAGGGAGAAAGATGCCCACGACTGAAAATACTCACGCCCCGCCCACCGAACGTGGTAGGCCGTTCCTGCTGACGGGGGAGGGCTGGCCGTATCTGCTGGTGCCGTTGATCCCGGTGGCGATCGTGCTGGAGTTTATGCATGCCGACGCGGTGGCGGTGTTCGCCGCGTCGGCGCTGGGCGTGATCCCGACGGCGGCGCTGATGGGCCGGGCCACCGAGGAGCTGGCGGCCCGGTCGGGTCCGGGCATTGGTGGTCTGCTCAACGTCACGTTCGGTAACGCCCCGGAGTTGATCATCGCGCTGTTCGCGCTGGGCGCCGGGCTGCACGAGGTGGTCAAGGCCTCGCTGGTCGGGTCGATCCTGGGCAACATCCTGCTGGTCCTGGGGGTGTCGATGCTGGTGGGCGGGCGCAAACGGGACCGGCAGCGCTTCGAGCTGCGGGCGGCCACCGCCCAGTCGCTGATGCTGCTGCTGGCGACGGTGGCGCTGGTGATGCCGGCGATATTTCAGCTGGTGGCCGGCGGCGGGCTGCCCGACCCGACGGCCAAGGCGGTGGCATTCCCCAGCGACCTGCAGGCCCTGTCGGTCGGGGTGGCCATCGTGCTGCTGGCCTCCTACGCGGCCGCTTTGGTGTTCTCCCTGAAGACCCACGCGCACCTGTTCAACCCCTCCCACGACGAAGACGAGCACGGCGGCGAGCCGTGGTCGGTGCGCAAGAGCGTGCTGATGCTGGCCGGTGCGGGTGCCGCGGTGGGCTGGATGTCGGAGATCCTGGTCCACTCCATCACCGAGGCGTCGGCGACCATCGGGCTGTCCCCGTTCTTTGTCGGCGTGATCGTCGTGGCGATCGTGGGCAACGCCGCCGAACACTGGGTCGCGGTGTATTTCGCCGCCCGCGACAAGATGGACATTTCGGTCAACATCGCGGTCGGGTCGGGCGCCCAGATCGCCCTGTTCGTCGCTCCGGTACTGGTGCTGGCGTCGTTCGTGATCGGCCCGTTCCCGATGGCCCTGGTGTTCAACGGGTTCGAGCTCGGCGCGGTGTTTTTGGCGGTCATCATCGCCAACGAGGTCACCCAACGCGGCGAGTCCACCTGGTATGAAGGCCTGCAACTACTGGCCATCTACATCGTCCTCGGACTCACCTTCTTCTTCGTTTGACGCCCATGGATCACCCGGTGGCAGCAGACAGGCTTACGGGACTGGCTGCTCGACAGTCAGCATTTGACGCGTGAGTGTGGGGCCTGCCCGTGTCGCTGCTCAAAGGCGCGTAGGCTCCGGGGTCAAGGGCGCGCCGCACGCCCCAATCGCCCACGCGAGCGGCGCCGTTCCCGCAGCGTCAGGACGGCGCGACAGGGACAACCGGAGGTAAGACCGCCCGCGAGTTTCGGTGGCCGTGCATCGGTCAAATCCGTTGCGCCACCTCGGCATTGACCAGTCGATCCAGGAAATCGGCTGGAACATCAGGCCACTCCGGGCGCCAGCGGCCAGTCGCGCGATCCTCCCGCAGCGCCCCGAGCGTGGCCATCACGTAGGGTCCGCTGTCAAGCAGGAAACGGACCGTTCCCAGCTGCGCGCATTGTGCGGCGATGGTGGCCAACGTCCTCTTGGCCTCGTCACCGCGTCCGGCCGCGGCGAGGCAGGCGGCCAACAGCCGACGCGCCCGCAACAACGGATGCGGGTGGTTCTGCTCCGCCAGCCGATCGACCCATTCCTGCGCCCACCGGCAGGCAAGTTCTCTACTCGTGGAATCGTTTTCGGCGATGAGCAGCCGGATCGCCGTGGCCTCCTCGAACTGCACGGTCATCTCGTCGAGCGCGTCCACCGGCTGGCGGCGTGCGTAGTAAGACGTCACCGGGAGCGCACCGGAGTCCAGAAGCGGTGGGAAACCCAGCCGGATCCGTTCGTTCTCCACCATAGCCCGTAGCCGTTTCAGTGACAGGGCGCGCGCGATCCGGGCGCCCTCGTTGAGCCTTTGGATCGCTGCCTGTCGATCGCCACGAAGCGCCTTGATCCGGGCGCCGATCACGTAGCGAGCGATCTTGAAGTCCACGGAGCCGACCTCCGGCCCGAGCCTGTAGCCTTCATCGAGCAGACGCTCGGCCTCGGCGAGTTCGTTTCGCTCATAAAGCAATTCGCCGAGCAACGAGCTGGCCAGCCGGGCACTGTGGGAGTGACTGCCGCCGGAGCGCTTGGCGATCTTGAGGGCCTTGCGGAAGCAGTTCTCCGCCGCCGGGATATCGAGCAGCAACCGGTTCGCAATGCCGGTGAAGGACAACCCGTTAACCACGCTGAACGCGTCTCGGCTGCGTTCGTAGTAGGGCGCCCCCCTCGCCTGGACCCGGTTGACCTCGGCGAGGTCATATCGGTACGCCGCCGCGAACGTCGCCACGTTGGCGGCCAACGCCACGGCGAATGGGCGCAGACGGTCTGCTCGCGCAAGACACGGCGCGATGTGCTCATCGATGCCCGCCAATCGGTCGGACCGCAGCGCCACCAGACCGCGCAGAACGCCGGCCTCCGCCCGCAGATCGGCTGTCTCGTCGGCGGACAGGCCGGAGGTCTCCAGCGTGGATTCCACCAATGCCAACGCTTCCTCGGTGGCAGGGATCCGGTGCAGAATGATGTTGGCCCAGGCGAGCGCGAGCTGCAGCCGGGGGTGCGACTGCACGGCGGCGGCCGGCAGCTTTCCCACCAGCCCGATCAGCGTGGCCATCTGCGAGTTCGCCACAAGGTAAATGCCGTCATTCTCGACAATCTCCACCGCCCGTTGTTCGTCGCCGGCGGCCAGCGCGTGATCGACCGCTTCGCTGACCATGCGGTGCTCGGCGAACCACGCCGAGGCGATCCGGTGCAGGTCCGCGACCCGCTGGGGCTGGTCACGCTCGAGCCGGTGGCGCAGGTACTCGCGGAACAGCTGGTAATAGCGGAACCACTGCTCGTCAATGCGGCGCAGGAACAGGTCGCGTTCCTCGACCTGTTGGAGCATCGCCTGCCCGCCCGGCACACCGGAGAGCGCCGAGGCCAGCTCACCGCAGATCCGCTCGGTGATCGAGGTGGCCAGCAGGAAGTCCAGCATCGACGGTTCCAGGGTGTCCAGCACGTTCTCGGCGAGGAACTCGCTGATCGCATAGTGGTGACCGGTCATCGTGCCGATCAGTCGCGCCGGATCCTCCGCGCCGCGCAGCGACAGCGATGCCAGCTGCAGCGCTGCCACCCAGCCGTCGGTCTTGGCAGTGAGCTCCTCGACATCGCTGCGGTCCAGTTCCAACCCACTCAGGTCGACGAGAAAGTTCTCCGCTTCGGTGGTGTCGAAACGCAGTGCGGTGGCGTCGATTTCGACCAGTTCGTCATGCATCCGCATCCGGCTCATCGGCAGCCCGACCTGGTTGCGGCCGGTCACCACCACGGTCAGCCCGGCGCAGATGTTGTCCAGCAAATAGCGCAACGCCCCGATGGTCTCCTTGCCGGTGACGACATGCCAGTCGTCGATCACCAGGGTCATGAGTGTGCCGCTCTGATGGATCTCGTTGATCAGCGAGGCAAGCACATAGCGCTCGGCCTCATCACCGTGCTCCTGCAGCACCGAACCCAGCTCGGTGGCCAGCGCGGGTGTCACCGTACGGATGGCCTCGATCAAATCCGACAGGAACCAGACCGCGTTGTTGTCGTCATGGTCGACGGTCAGCCACGCCACCGGGACTCCCTCGGCGGCCAGCAGTCTGGCCCACTGGGCGGCCAGCGTGCTCTTGCCGAAACCGGTTGGGCCATGAATGACGGTGAGCTTCTTGTTCCGTCCGGCGCGAAGGGACTCGATCAACCGGGCGCGGTCGACCAACGCCTTCGCCGATGCCGGCAGACGAAACCTGGTGGCCGGCGCCGGTGGAGTCAACGTTCGCGCGGGGAACTCGCTCAGCAGCGTGCCCGTCGACTGCGCCGGGGTCCGCGTTTCCGTCGCCGCCGCCGGGATGGGCACGGGCATGTCATCGACCGGGATGCCGTGCTGGCGCTGCACCTCGCGCAGTTGCTCCCCGAACTCCGCCGCGCTCGGCGGCCGTGCCTCCGGAATTCGCGACATTGCTTGCTCGATCACCGCGCACAGATCAGCCGGCAAGCCCGAGTCTCGTAGGTTCGGCATCGGATGCTTGGTGATCCGCACGAACTGGGCCACTAGCTGCTCGCCTTTGCGGCGCTCGAACACGGCATGCCCGGTCCCGGCGCAGAACAGGGTGGACGCCAGGCTGTAGACATCCGAGGTCACCTCCGGCGGCTGCCCGTGCAGTATCTCCGGCGCCGTGTACGCCGGCGAACCGGTGATCAGCCCGTCCGCGGTCTCGAACCCGCCGCTGATCCTAGCGATGCCGAAATCGGTCAGCTGCGGGTCGCCGTACTCGGTGAGCAGGATGTTCGCCGGTTTGACGTCGCGATGCAGGGTGCCGCGCCGGTGCGCGGTCTCCAGTGCGCCTGCCACCTTCACCCCGACATGCAGCACATCCCGCCAGTTGATTGGACCGGTGTCTTGGATCTTGGCTTCCAACGAGCCGCGCGGGTGGTACTGCATCACGATGTAGGGCCGCCCGGTGGCAGTGGTGCCGACCTGGAAGATGTTGACGATGTGCGGGTGCCCGCACAGCTGTCCCATCGCCACCTGCTCACGCACGAACCGCTCCACATTGTCCGGCTCCAGATCGGTCGTCAGAACCTTCACTGCGACCGTGCGATCCAGCGTGCGCTGAATGCAGCGATACACCACGCCGAACCCGCCCCGCCCGATCTCGTCGGGATCCTCGAAACCGGCCGCCACCACTTCCGCCGCGATCCCGGCGGGCATACCCCGCTGTGTCGGCAACGGGTCGCTGTGGGCCATGTTCGCCTCGAAACTCCATCGGCGCCGTGGCGGCACCATCTCCGCCCGAGCTGAGCATAAACCGCATGGCTCGCTCCGACTCTGCTCCTGTACTTTTTGTGCTTAAACGGCCGGGCGTGGCCTAGCAACGCGCGGTCGGCGGCGACCTAAAGCTGCCCAGGGTACTAAGGAACCAGACCACACGTCCCTGGAGAAGATGGCGAATCTGCGCCCGCTGATCGACGGCGGCGTCTTGACGGCGGCGGTGGCCAGTCAGATTTCCGACGGCGCCGCGGCGCTGCTGATCGCATCTCAGGACGCGGTCAACCAACCTCACGCCCCGAGCCCGGACCCACCACATGTCGGTACGCGGCGCCGACCCGGTGATGATGCTGACCGCGCCGATTCCGGCGATCCAGCAGGGCCTCAAACGGACCGGAATGTCGATCGACCGTATCGACACCGTCGAAATCAACGAGGCCTTTGCGCCCGTGGTGCTGAACCGCACACCGCATGAAGGAAGCAGCCGCCGGGTTTCCACTGGGCCCCCACAACTTTGGCTTTACCGAGCCAGGAGCCGATTCCTGACGGCACGTTCACATGTCAGCGTCGGCGTCAGCCTTGCACGGCCGCCAACGCCGCATTGAGCGTTTTGCTCGGCCGCGTCAGCGACGTGGTCATGTCGCTGTCCGCCGCGTAGTAGCCGCCGATGTCCACCGGCTTGCCCTGCGCCTCGGCGAGTTCGGCCACTCGGTGGGGTTTTCCCTTCCCGCGACCAGGCGCAAGCCGTGCTCACGTCGTCGAAGAGCAAGTGGCAGTCCTGCGCCGCCCGTGTCGACGAATATGGCGATCAGCTGTCACAGCACCACGGTGAAGGCGGCTGGCGGTGGCATCTTCCGAGTATGCAGACCACAGCCGACCTCATCACCGTGTCGATGGGCGGCGGTGTGGACAATGAGGCCGGAAGTGCGCCGGGCTGCCAGGTAGCAATGGGGCTGAGCGCCAACGTAATTGTGCAAGTCAAAGTGTGCCGGGATCTCAGCAATGACCCGCGCAGGCAGCCGACGAAGGCACCCGATCCGTCTCTCACCGGTGACTTCGCCGAACGTATGGCCGAGGCGATGCTGCGCAGGTTGACGTGTGATCCGAACTGTGGTTGCTGCGCGATGGGAGAGAACATGCACCTTGTCCGAGGCGGCGAAGTTATGCGGGATCCCGGCCCGAACGCTCGAGCTGTTGCCGAGTGGTTGTCTCTAGGGCAGTCGCCGGTGTACTTCAGGCCGAACTCGGTCTCCAGCGCCCGAGGATCAGATCCCTGGCCTCGGTGTCGTTGAGGATGTGCAGTTCGCGTGAGGTCATTACCGTCGGCGGTGCGGAGCGGGAGATGAGCATGAGCGCGGTTTGTTGTTCGTGGTTGCGGCAGGGGTAGCGGATCCCGCGGGCGTCGGGTGGGTTGAGCAAGACTGCGGATGCGGTGAGGCGGGTGCGGCTGTACCCGCTTGAGTCACAGCACAGAAAAGAGGCGTCGAGGTTGAGCTTGGCGGCGTGGCGCCCATACATGGCGGCTATCTCGACGTCTTCGCCGAGTTGCAGAACCGCAAGTTTCTTGTCCTTCAACCAGTTTCGGTGGACCAGACGTGACCGGGGTATCTCCATGTTGCGCAAGATGCCTTCGGCTACCGCGCCGGCGATCGTCGGCGCAACGTAGAGGGGTTACACGAATTGGCGGCGTCGGCGCGCAGGATTCGATACAGTTCGGTGCCAGCAGGAACGGTTTCCAGATCGGCTGCGCTGTCGTCGTACTGGTTGGTCGCCATCGGGGTTTAGTCCATGCCCTGCTGATGCGCTTGATCGCGAAATCGACTGATTCCCGGGTCAGTTCGCCGCTACCGAGCAGGTCGACGGGGCGCCGGCTGCCTAGCGCTTCGTCTTCGGAGTACCACCAGTCCAGGGTGCCATGGATCGGCGTCGCATTCCATGCATCGATTGGCGTAGGCGACGATGGCCGGATTTCGTGTCGCAGCGGGTCGATCTGGAATTTCGGGTAGCGGTACTGGTTACCGATCTTGAGGCCGAGCAGTTCGTTGGCGCGGCGTCGGTGTTGGGCGATGCTGCGGTGGCCCTTGCCTGTTGGGGAGGATCTTGCTGACCGCCGTTGAGCGGTAGGTGTCGTCGCGCGAGAGCGGCAGGGTGAGCGAGGACTCAACTGCGACTACGATTAACCGGGCGTCAATGGTCTTGCACTTGGGCTTCGTTGCTGGAGTGGCGCCGTTGGCCACGACGCAGTCCATGGGCGGCATGAGCAACGCGGCACTTCGGCCAGCCTGTGGATTGAGCCGGCAGCGCCGAACCCACAGCTGCGATCACGCACCCGCCGAGCCGGCCGCGTCGGCCGACCAACAAGTCAGTTCGGCCGACGACCCCAGGCGATCGTGGTAGACGGTGCGCGGAAGGTTATGGTCGGATCTCGCAGTAGCCGTTGCGTTTCCGCGAGATCGTCGTCGCGGGCACCCAGCGCGAGCATCCGTTCTTCAAGCCGCAACAGCGAATCGGCGAACAAGCGCGCACCCACGGAGTCGCCGCGCACTAGGCGTGTGATGACTTCAACCTCGAGATCCGCGAGATCCAGCGCTTCCAGGTCGCCCACAAGGCGTGTGCCGTAGCCCGGATCCCAACCACCGCTGATCGCCGCGTCACAGAACACCGT
Organism: uncultured Actinomycetota bacterium; assembly: GCA_963715885.1. GTDB lineage: Bacteria > Actinomycetota > Actinomycetes > Mycobacteriales > Mycobacteriaceae > Mycobacterium. Next base: position 87,846 of record CAVQSK010000029.1, on the reverse strand, counting down.
CCACGCACGGCGCCACGCCGCACTCCAGGGCGTGACCGCCATGGCGGTGAAATCGGGCTCGCACACCGCCAGCCAGCGCCCGGGTAGCACTGCGGCGAGCAGACGAGAAAGCACGTCCAACCGTGCGGGCAGATGCATCAGCAAATTGCGGGCGTGCACAAGATCGAACGCTGCTTCGGGCAGAGGGTCACTGACCACATCATGTCGGCGGACCTCGACGCGATCACTTGCCAGCGGCTCAAGCAGCCGCACGTCGAGGTCGAGCGAGACGACCGAGCCCGTATCGCCCACCCGCGCCGCAAGCAGCCGCGTCGCGGAGCCGGCGCCAGCGCCCACGTCAACACACCGCCAGCCCTCGCTGACTCCGATCGCATCGAACTGCCGGACCGTATACGGATCGTGAACCTCCTCGAGGAGCGCGAGCCGCGCCCGCTCGACCTCCTCGGCCCCGTCCTGGCCGAGCGTATATTGCGCCATGGCCAGGCTGACGCTACGCCGAATGTTGAAGCATTACGTGATTGGCTGAACGGTGGCAGCAGGCCGAGGGCTGACCGCCAGGTGTCATCGGCGGACGGGACCGGTCATCAACCTTGGCTATGTGCGCCGGATCGGGTTGACGGCGGACATCGCCGGACGTGAACACTATGACGTTCACATCAGCTGATGGCACCGCCAGACGCCTTATCGCACGGTCCGCCGCCGTTCGCTGTAAACGGCGGAACCGACAGTTGCCAGGTAGGCCACACCGGATACCCCGTATCGGGGCGGATGTCCGGCATGGACGACGGCACAGCACCGAGATCAGCCCTGGCGCCGTCTTTCACATACCTCCGGGCAATGACGCTGGACGGAGGGCGATGAAGCCTGCGTGCTGCTCGACTTCGGCGGACTGAGTGGCTGCGCTCTGTCTGCCACGTCAACGCCGGCCATCGCCCGAGCTGACTCTCATCACCCGCGAGCGAGCACGTCGGCACGCTGCGCGGGCTCGACCACTGCGCACGCTCGCGGCAAGGGCCGCTCGACCCTCGCCTCCGTCACGCGACCGACCGGAACGCTTGCAGCACAAAGGTTTTCAGAAGCTAGCGATGGGCGTGTCGTCGGGCCGCGAGAAGTCCAGCCGGGCAACCAGAATGAATGAATTGGATCCAACGCCAGCCACTCCGCGTTGGCTGGTCGGTTCAAGCCTCCCTTTCCAGTTAATGAGTTGATCAGAGAACAACCGTTCTGCGATGTGAAATTCAACGTGAAAATGGCTTTGCGCGCGGCGAATTACATTGCCCAGCAGAACTATTATGGGGGCCGCACTCCAGGCGACCCCATGCTCAGGTGCAGCGGCCCATGGTGCCGACATGATCGAGCAACGGCTGCTCACCTCACCGCAGCCCACACCGTCGTCGGGTCCTGCGTAAACGCCAGGGTTGCCGAGTCCAGTTCAACTCTCTAGCAGGTTTCATGACTCTTCCCTCACTGCTCCTCGTCCCAGATGCCTGGCACAGGCCCGACCCGCGGCAGGTAGTGCCGATGCTGGTGTTCGGTGCCGTGCCGGCGATCATGTGCGCAACGGTGAGTGGGTGTTGATCACACCCTCGATGGTGGGCGTCGGCAACGCGTTGCGTGGCTCGCGCAGGCTGAACCAGGGTCGCTCTCGTCTTGCGCTGGCCAGCCTGGATTGCTGAACATCCGACGTGGGCGCATCCCGCCTGGTTTAGTTGCGCCTCGATCGGGATTGTGGGAAAGGAGCGGATCATGAGCGACAGAGCGACGCGGGCGAGATTCGTTGCCTTCGCTTGAAGAAGCTCTCTACGCCACACTTAGCTGCGGGCCCAGTTCAGAAGCGCCTCGGCGCGTGTGGTGAGCTGGCCGGCGGCTTCAAAAGGCGCAAGGACAGCCATTGCCGTGGCCTTGGAGGGCTGTGCGGTGGATGGATCGATAAGCGTGGACAAGTAGTGCGCATATGCGAAGTCCTCCGCGCGGTCGAGCCTTGTCGGTTCGGCACCGTTGAGGTGCGAGCGAACTCCGAGTGCCGTGGCTATGTATATTTTCGCCTTCGCCTTTTGATCCGCCAAGCGGGCCAGGTCGGCTAACCGCTCGTAGAAGATGCTCAGGTCGCTGCGGGAATCGGTGTTGGCCGGTTCGGCGTCGGCCAGCTCCTCGGCGATGGCCAGGCCCTGCCGGTAGAGCCGCTCGGCCTCCCCGGACTGTCCCGCCGCGAGTGCCAGGTCGGCCAACTGGTCGTAGGAGACGCTCAGGTCGCGCCGGAATCCGGTGTTAGCCGGTTCGGCGTAGGCCAGCTCCTCGGCGATGGCCAGGTCCTGCCGGTAGAGCCGCTCAGCCTCCCCGGACTGTCCCGCCGAGAGTGCCAGACCGGCCAACCGGCCGTAGGAGACGCTCACGTCGCGCCGGAACCCGGTGTTGGCCGGTTCGGCGGCCGCCAACCCCTCGGCGATGACCAGGCCCTGCCGGTAGAGGCGCTCAGCCTCCCCGACCCGCCCCGCCGAGAGTGCCAGGCCGGCCAGCTGGTCGTAGGAGACGCTCAGGTCGCGCCGGAACCCGGTGTTGGCCGGTTCGGCGGCCGCCAGCTCCTCGGCGATGACCAGGCCCTGCCGGTAGAGCCGTTCAGCCTCCCCGACCCGCCCCGCCGAGAGTGCCAGATCGGCCAGCTGGTCGTAGGAGACGCTCAACTCGCGCTGGAACCCGGTGTTGGCCGGTTCGGCGGCCGCCAGCTCCTCGACGATGACCAGGCCCTGCCGGCTGAGTTGCTCAGCCTCCCCGACCCGCCCGGCCGAGCGGAACAGATCGGCCAACCGGCCGTAGAAGATGCTCACGTCGCGCCGGAACCCGGTGTTGGCCGGTTCGGCGGCCGCCAGCTCCTCGGCGATGACCAGGCCCTGCCGGTAGAGCCGCTCGGCCTCCCCGACCCGCCCCGCCGAGCGGACCAGATCGGCCAACCGGCCGTAGGAGACGCTCAACTCGCGCCGGAACCCGGTGTTGGCCGGTTCGGCGGCCGCCAGCTCCTCGGCGATGACCAGGCCCTGCCGGTAGAGCCGCTCGGCCTCCCCGGCCCGCCCCGCCGAGCGGACCGGATCGGCCAGCCGGCCGTAGGAGTCGCTTAACTCGCGCCGGAACCCGGTGTTGGCCGGTTCGGCGGCCGCCAGCTCCTCGGCGATGACCAGGCCCTGCCAATCGACCTCGGCGGCTTGAAGGTCATCAAGGAGCACAACGCTCGCTTGCTTCTCCTGCCCATCGATCGTGCGCTTTGCGGTGCGCCCAATCAGATTGGTAGTCGCGATCAACAAGCGGAACGAAAACTCAGTGCGCCCCGACGCCTCCAGGAAGGTGTCCACGTCGCGCTTGGTAATCCAGCTGGCTGCGTCATACGCCTTCACCTGGATCGCCCATAGTTTTCCGCGACGGTCCTCGGCGACAAGGTCGATACCGGCGTCAGCACCACATCGGCCAGGCCACTCATCCCAGAGCCACACGCGGCGAAGCTCATGCGCATAAACCGGGTCGTGCGTCAGAAACCACTGGCAGATGCGCTCAAACTGTTTGCCCCGCCGAAGTGGGTCGGGGTCAAGCCGACCTAACAGATCACTGAGCGCCGTCATGGCGACGAAACCAATGGTCGACCCTCCCTGAGAAACAGCGAGTTCGTCGGCCCGCAGTCTCGTATTGGACGACGGTCATACTGGCGCATCCCTCGATTATGGATGAGGACGCATTGGTCCGCGAACCTGTCGGCGGGGGTAGTTAAGTCGGGTGGCCGCACGGTCGGGGGAACCGACAGTGTTAGAGGTCGATGCCGTGGCCCCGATCTCGGCTGCGGCTGATGTGCTGTTCGATCCAAGCACTCACGTTCGGCCGGCCTGCTCCTGTATCGCGTCATTCCATTGCCGGTAGGAGCGTTGGCGGGAATACATTCTGGCAGCCGACCTCGATCATCTGCGTGCCAGTATCGGGGCTGATGTTGGGTTCGCGATCGAGCAGATCGGTACGGTAGCGGGTCAGATCCCGCAGCCGCCGCATCGGCCAAGGCGACACGAAACTAGGCCGCAGCGTCTGCCGCTCGGCCACATTGCACAACCAAACAGCGTCCAGCACATCGGTTTTCGGTCGGACAGGCAGATGCTTGACATCGCGGGCGTTGATCAGCCACGGATCCAGCCCCTTCGCTTCGAGCAGGTAGAACACAGGCTTCCGGTACTACGGTCGTCTCCATCACCACCCGCTCGACGTGCAGCTCGACCAGCCGGTTGGCGGTCATTGCCCTCGTCATCGTCCAGTGCGTCGTCCCTCCTGCAATCGCCATTTGTTGCCCGCCGGTGCCGGCACCCGCACGCAGCACACCAACTCCGCTTTGCCGATTCCAGGACCGCCGCCCTGGCAAGGATCTGCTCCTCATCGTGCGATTCGGCCAACATCGCCGTCTCATCTCGGCATTCCGCCTCGCACCTGTTCATTCCGGGTGTGGTCGCCCGCCGATATAGCAACGGGGACAACGATTCTGATCCTCGTGCTCGATCCAGCGGCAATAGTGAAGGGCCCAAACGCGACATCCGTCGCCGGGCTCAATACGCGGCCTCACAGAACCACAGTGTGTATACGGCGTCGACAGGCGACCACCAGGTAACTTTCAGCCCGGAACGGGCGACAGCAAGGGATCAGAATGGCTCATACGAAGAGCATCGGGAACGGTGCGACCACGAAGGGACAGCAGAACGAGCACGGGTGCAACAAAGAGGGCAATCTGAGTGCTCGACCGATCGATATGTTCACCGATATGTCCATCCGGTCGCGAGCGGCGAAGTAGTTTGCGACCCAGTGCTCTGCCACGTTGCCACGATGGCAACGACGATGACGCCGACGAAGTACGTGAAAGCCCAAGCCCCTCCGAGGCTTCTGTGATAGATCCGACGAGGATCTCCGCCATCACGCCGACGGCGACACCTGCAAGAGCGAGCATCGTGACACTTCGCCGAATCGACCAGGTCTCACCAACAAACGACGTAGTCCTCACCCTCGATGGGGTTGTACAGATCCCGATGTGTCCCCAGCGAGAAGATCAGGCCGGCGCAATACCTGGCGAGGAGGACCACCGCCGCACCGGCCGACATGCAGGCGAGGCTGCGCGGAAGTCGACAGCCCGGTCGACCGGCGATGGCGGTCCGGCAAACAGCCACCAGCTCGAAGAGTGCCGGCATCACCAGGGCGACGGAGGCGAGCAGAAGCATCAGAGATTGGACGTTCGCCGATGTGCGGTCGAAGCGCCCGCCGACGAGCATCGTCCCGCCCATCACCAGCAGTACGTTGCCGAGGACGGAGCCGACCAGCGAGGCCTTGACGACTTCGTGCAGTCCCGCCGCGAGCGCGAAGCCCGCGATGACTAGTTCGGGAACGTTCCCGAACGTGACGTTCAGAAGGCCGCCGATGCCGGGCCCAGAACGGGAGGCAAGGTCCTCGGTCGCTCGCCCCAGCAGAGCTGCGGTGGGTATCACAGGCCAAAGCGGCGAAAACTATCGGCGCGTCAGCGTGGGATTTTCTAAGCCCGATGGCGATCGGGATGAACGGCACCAGCAGGTAGGGCCAGCCCCCACCGCCCAGCAGGAAGTTCCGCAGCTTCGACCCTAGGAACGGAGGTCTGGGGTACCCGCCATGACCTTCACCTCACCGTGTTCGTTCAACCAAGGCTGTGGTGGACAATCAGCGCGGTTTCCGATGGTGTCTTGCCGACCTTTACCCCGGCGGCCTCGAGCGCGTCCTTCTTTGCCTGGGCGGTACCCGACGAGCCGGAGACGATGGCTCCGGCGTGGCCCATGGTCTTACCCTCGGGAGCGGTGAACCCGGCGACGTACCCGACGACCGGCTTCGTGACGTTGTCGGCGATGAACGCGGCCGCACGTTCCTCGGCATCACCGCCGATTTCACCGATCATCACGATGGCCTCGGTCTCCGGGTCGGCCTCGAACGCCTGCAGCGCGTCGATGTGGGTGGTTCCGATGATCGGATCACCACCGATGCCGATCGCGGTGGAGAACCCGAGATCCCTCAGTTCGTACATCAACTGGTAGGTCAGGGTGCCGGACTTCGACACCAGACCGAGCTTGCCGGGGCCGGTGATGTTGGCCGGGATGATGCCCGCGTTGGACTTGCCGGGCGAGATGATGCCGGGACAGTTCGGCCCGATGATCCGGGTTTTGTTGCCGGTTGCCACCGCGTGCGCCCAGGCGACCGCGGAGTCGTGCACGGGGACACCCTCGGTGATGACCACGGCCAGCCCGATGCCGGCGTCGATCGCCTCGATGATCGCGTCCTTGGTGAACGCGGGCGGCACGAACAGCACCGAGACATCAGCGCCGGTCTTGTCCATCGCCTCGGCCACAGAACCGAACACCGGCACCGCGGTGCCGTCGAAATCGACGCTGGTCCCGGCCTTTCGGGCGTTCACCCCGCCGACAACGGTGGTGCCGGAGGCGATCATCCGGCGGGTGTGCCTGGTGCCCTCGGCACCGGTCATACCCTGCACGATGACGCGGGAGGATTCGTTCAGAAAAATGGCCATTGTTCAGACTCCAGCATTCGCAAGCTCGGCGGCCTTGTCGGCGCCCTTGTCCATGGTCTCGGCCTGCGTCACCAGTGGGTGCGCAGCCTCGTTCAGGATGCGCCGACCCTCCTCGACGTTGTTCCCGTCGAGACGGACCACGAGCGGCTTGGTGGCCTCGTCGCCCAGCATCTCCAGCGCACCAACGATGCCGTTCGCCACCGCATCACACGCCGTGATCCCGCCGAACACGTTGACAAACACCGCCTTGACATCGGGATCGGACAGGATGATGTGCAGGCCGTTGGCCATCACCTCGGCGCTCGCGCCGCCCCCGATGTCCAGGAAGTTCGCCGGGGTCAACCCACCGTGCGATTCCCCGGCGTAAGCCACCACGTCCAGGGTCGACATCACCAGGCCCGCACCGTTGCCGATGACCCCGATCTGGCCGTCGAGTTTCACGTAGTTCAAGCCCTTTTCCTTCGCCTCCACCTCGAGCGGGTTCTCCGCGGAGCTGTCCGCGAGGGCTGCGTGGTCCGGGTGACGGAAGTCGGCGTTCTCGTCGAGGGAGACCTTGCCGTCCAGCGCGACCACGGTGCCGTCCTTGATCTTCACCAGAGGGTTGACCTCGACCAGGGTGGCGTCCTCCGAGACGAATGCGTCCCAGAGCCCGACCAGGATGGCGATGATCTGTTCACGAACCTCGTCGGGGAACTTGCCGGCGTCGGCAATCTCGGCGGCCTTGGCGGCGTCCATCCCGGTAAGTGCGCTGACCGGGATCTTGGCCAGCGCCTCCGGGCGTTCCTCGGCGAGTTGCTCTATGTCCATGCCGCCCTCGCGGGTGGCCATCGCTAGGAAGGTGCGGTTGGAGCGGTCCAGCAGGAACGAGACGTAGTACTCCTCGGCGATGTCGCTGGCCGGGGTGATCAGGATCTGCCGGGTGATATGACCTTTGATGTCCAGACCGAGGATGTTGTCGGCATGCGAACGGACATCATCGATCGTCTTGGCGAACTTCACCCCGCCGGCCTTGCCGCGGCCACCCATCTTGACTTGTGATTTCACCATCACGGGGGTGCCCAACCGGGTCGCGGCCTCAACCGCTTCGTCGACGGTGCGGGCGACGATGCCGGCAGGAGCCGGGACGCCGTGCGCGGCGAACAGTTCCTTGGCCTGGTACTCGTACAGATCCACGTGTTCTCCTAACTTGGCGGTGGCGATCCGTGCAGTTGTCCCCAGCTATGGCGGTCTTGTCCCGGGTCTGGGTCCGCCAGATCGCTGGATTTCTGCGGGCCCGGCTTGTCAACTCACCGTGAGGGGTGTTGGGCCATGCTTGCGGCGATCTTCTCGACATCGTGGGGCAGATTGCCGGCATGCCGCCCCACTGACCTTGCGTAGCTCGACAAGTCATGTCAGGTCACTGGACATCAAGACCTCCTTAAGGTGGGCGATCCGCACAGCCTATTAATCAGTAAGTTGATTGTGTCGAGTCAACTCGCGTGATCCGGATCAGTCAATGCTTCTGGGGTCAAGACCTTGTCGGTACCGCGCGTCGATCGTCTAGACGTGGGGCCGTCCCCGCACAACAGGTGGCGATCCAACTTCCGGGATCAAGGAATGGGTTCGTCGATCGTCGTGCGTTAGGTGGGCAAAACCCCACTCGCATGTCGGGCGCTCAAAAGAGCCGCAGGGGTGCGCGGTCAGCGCAGCAGCGAGCATGGGACGACTCGTCGCTCTATTCTCGCCGTTAATCGGTCAGACAGTCTTGCTGGTGTATTCGTGAAAGGCCAAGCGCGAACCAGTCCTAACATCGACACGATCGAACCCGGCGCTCGTCAGCCGGGCCGGAAGCGTCTCCGGGTCGACAACTGTCCGACTGTCACCGAGGTGGATCAACCGGAAACCTGATCCCCGTTGTCCGAGATTGTCCGACCCGCATAACACTCCACCCGGCAGCAGTACGCGACGCGCCTCGGCCAACAGCCGATCTTGCGCCGCCGCGTGATGCAGATGGTGCAGCATAGTCATGCAGACGACAGAGCGAACCGCGCGTCATCGAATGGCAGCGCAGTCGCATCCCCTTCGACCACCTCGACGTTGCCCCAACGAGCGCGTCCGTTCCCGCGCCATCTGTGCTAGTTTCCCGTCGATCTCGACGGCCGTGACCCGCGGAGATGTGTGCCAGGCCAGGGTAGTCAGGCCAGGCCCTGGTCCTAGCTCCAGCACGCTGTCTCCGAGGGAGACCCCGCCCAGAGCGTCCGGCAGGAGGCTTTCCAGCATCAGTTTCTCCCACTTCGCGCTGGCGCAATAGCGCCCGATGGAATCGATTCATTCTGCGACCCACCGAACCTCGGTATCCGTCACGCTATGCCGTCTGCAATCGCGATGTCCCGCTGCGTAGGCAGGCATCATAGCGGTCTCAGCAGTGATCGACGTCTGTCGGCGCTGAAGGCTAGCGATCTGCTGTGGGGATGTAGTCGCGCTCGGTGTACCCGGTGTAAACCTGCCGCGGTCGGCCGATCTTGGTGGCCGGGTCGTTGATCATTTCTCGCCACTGGGCGATCCAGCCGGGTAGGCGACCCAACGCGAACAGCACCGTGAACATCGGGGTGGGGAACCCCATGGCCTTATAGATCAGCCCGGTGTAAAAATCCACATTGGGATAGAGGTTGCGGGTGATGAAGTACTCGTCCGCCAAGGCGACTTCCTCCAATTGTTGGGCGAGGTCAAGCAGTTCGTCGTCGCCGCCGAGGTCGTCGAGCACCTCGTGCGCTGTTGTTTTGACCAGCGCCGCACGTGGGTCGTAGTTTTTGTAGACACGATGGCCGAAGCCCATCAGCTTGACGCCGGGCTCTTGGTTCTTGACTTTTTGGACAAACTCGTTGACGGTGCCACCGCCGCGACGGATGGACTCGAGCATCTCCAGCACCGCTTGGTTCGCCCCGCCATGCAAGGGTCCGAACAGGGCGTTGATCCCGGCGGAGATCGACGCGAACAGGTTCGCATTTGACGACCCCGCAAGTCGCACTGTGGATGTCGAACAGTTTTGTTCGTGGTCAGCGTGCAATATCAGCAGCTGATCGAGGGCCTTGGCCAACTTCGGATTGACCTCGTAGGGCTCGGCCGGGAACCCGAACGACATCCGGAGGAAATTCTCGACCAGACTGAGCGAGTTGTCTGGGTACAGCAGGGGCTGGCCGACCGACTTCTTGTAGGCGTAGGCAGCGATGGTGGGCAGTTTCGCCAGCAACCGGATGGTGGACAGGTCCACCTGTTCGGGGTTAAACGGATCCAGCGAGTCCTGGTAGAAGGTGGACAGCGCGCCGACCGCGCTCGACAGGACAGGCATCGGGTGGGCGTTGCGCGGGAACCCGTCGAAGAACCGTTTGAGGTCTTCGTGCAGCATCGTGTGCCGGCTGATCCGGTTGGTAAAGGCCTCCAGGTCGGGGCTGGTCGGCAGTTCGCCGTAAATCAGGAGGTAACTGGTTTCCAGGAAGCTGGATGACTGAGCGAGCTGTTCGATTGGGTACCCGCGGTAGCGCAGGATGCCGGCATCGCCGTCAATGTAGGTGATGGCCGAGGTGGTCGAGCCGGTGTTGGTGAACCCGGGATCGAGCGTGATGACCCCCAGTGTCGTCAGCAGTTTGGATATTTCGACGCCGGGGGCGCCTTCTGTCGCTGGGACAACTTTCAGTTCGAGTTCTCCGTCACCGTAGTGGATGACGGCACGCTGTGCCCCTGAAGGGTCCGGCCCCGAAATCTGGTCGGACGTCGGCATCCTCGATGTTTCGGAGGTGGAGGGCTTATCCGCCGTTGGGTCGGGCTCGCCTTCGGTGGGTGTACCCGCTGGTGGGACGATGTGTGTGACCTTGGACATCTCGTTCGCTCCATCTCGTTGAGTCAACCCGGGGACTTCGCTCCACGGATCGAGCCGTCGTCCGGTAACGGAAGGTAGGCGCTAGGCGTTCCGCATTAATCAGTAAGTTGATTGCGTTAAGTGAACTCGGGTGATCCGGATCAGTCAATGCTTCGGCGATCAAGACTTGTCGGTACCGCGCGTCGATCGTTTAGGCGTGGGGTCGTCCGCGCACAACAGGTGGCGACCCAACTTCCGGGACCCAACGAATTGGGTTCGTCTTTCGATCGTCGTGCGTTAGGTGGTGGGCAAAACTCCCACTCGCAAGTCGGGGTCCTCACCCCGAAAGAGCCGCCGGGGTGTGCGGTCAGTGCGGCAGCGAGCATGGGACAAACAGGTCAGTGTGACGCACGTCATCTGGCCATCGGTGTCGTTCTCCAGGACAGTTTCTACTACATGGAGGGGAGTAGTCCCCCGCGTCGGCGTCATCATCACGGTTCGATTGCACAGTGCAGGCACCCGGCGCCCTCGGCCCACAGGGCAGACAAGACCTCTGGTTTTCGACACCTACCTGTCAACCGGAGGATCGACCTGTTATGAAGCAAAGCCGTGAACGATCGCCCCGCTCCCACCGAACGGCGCTGCCCGACCCTCGGGCGACGACCGCCGAACGGTTTCAAGCGAACGCAGCGCTCCATTCCGCGCTTGTGGGCGCTGGCCAAACCTCCCATAAACGACCGCATCGGTGCACTGCAGGTCTGCGCCGACATGGAACCCATCCCTACGCTGACCATCGAGCAGCTCATCCAACGCGAAATGTCCTTTCACACAGCGACCTTCGCGATATTCGGCAATCCGGCGCTGATCTATCTATCCGCACTCCTGCATGAACGGCTCGATGGCTTCCTGCCTGGAATCGCACTCCTACCGCCTCCAGGCCACCGGACACTTCCCCACCCCCCCGAGAGATCGTCGACCTTGTCAGGGGCTACGGGAACGAGGCCGTACGGTCGGCCCACCACCGCGCGGACGGCATCTATGCACTGATGTCCGATCAGAGCCACGACCCCATACTCACCGCGGCCAGAACGGCCGAACCCGGCGATCTCATGCACTGAAATTCAAAGGCGTTGCGCCCGGCGGTTTACGGGCGAGATAGCCCCCGCGAAGATGCTCAGCCCAAAATCCCTCGGCCTGATCGCCGTCCTTCCTCTCGATCAGATCGACCAGATGCTGGTGGGCGTCGTGCGCCCGTCGTCGCCCGGTCAGATTGCGGGTGTCCGTGCACTCGACGAGCTGCACGCCCGTGGTGGACTCGTTCAGGACAAGACGAAGCATCCCATACATCAGCGTCAGGGTTTGGTTGCCAGCGAGGTCAACGAGTAGTTCGTGGAAGCCGCTGGATTGCGTACTATCCGAACCCCCGTTGGCACTGGATGCGAGGTCCTGCTTCAAGCGGAGCAGATGCGCCTTCTTGCCGCGCTCGGCGACCAATCTGGCGCAGGCAGGTTCGATGGCCGATCGGGCCTCGACCACATCGGCAAGAGTTGCGCCGCGGTGCTCCAACACGAGCGCCATCGAACGCGCCGCCGCCTCCCCAGTGGGGACATGGACCGTGGAACCCCCCCTGGCTCCGCGTCGCACTGTCAGCAATCCTTCGAATTCAAGCACACGCAGCGCCTCGCGCAGCGTGGGACGAGACACGCCATAGAGCCGCATCAATTCGTTCTCAGAGGGAAGTGAGTCATCACCGCGCAGGTCCCCCCTAATGATTTGCCGACGTAGATCAGCGACGATGAGTTGGGCTGCTTTCGGGGGCCCCGATCGCAGCGGCCGATCGACAACCGAGTTGGGGTCGCCGTCGTCTGGGGTGCCAGACGTAACCCTAGTTCTCATCATGGATCGTCCGTTCGGGCGTGAAGACCTAGCGCCATATGCGGGCACCTATTCGTTCATCCCAATCTACCCGGGGATGGTGCCGCAGCCCCGATCTGGCGGGCGAGCGTGGGCGACCATGAGCGCAGCACCACACAGTCGGCCAACCTCCACCGGTCGAGGACGATGGTCGCGCCGATGCTGGCCAGGGACGTCAACCCCTCATGTGACACCAGCTCATGCATCCATTTGCTGCTGCGGGCCAATGTCATCGAGGTCGCACTTTGTCCGCCCTGTCACCTAGACCCCCAGACGGTGATACCGGTCCAGCCGGTCCGCCAAGCGCTTGTCCGGGTCGGTCAAAAGCAAAGCTGATATCTCTTGTTCGAGGACACGCCCAAGCCTCCGCATCAATTCTTCTGGCGCTTGGGTGGCGTCGGGCTCCTCAGCAATGACTCGATCAACGATCCCGTCACGCAGGAGATCGAGCGATCGAACGCCCTGGCTCTGGGCGATCTCGGGCGCTCGATCGGTGGTTCGGTACATGATCGCGGAAGCCCCTTCGGGAGGTAGCGGAGACAACCAACCGTGTTGAGTGCTGATCACACGGTCCGCTGGCAGCAAGGCCAAGGCGCCACCGCCGGATCCTTGGCCCAATATCAGGCAGACCGTCGGTGCGGGCAGCATCACCAATTCGCCCAGACAGCGGGCGATCTCGCCGGCGAGTCCACCTTCTTCGGCCTCCTTGGACAGTGCCAGACCAGCGGTATCTATCACAGTCACCACCGGAAGTCCGAGCTCTCTGGCTAGCGCGAATCCTCGCCTGGCCTCTCGAAGACCGGCCGGGCCCATCGGGCCGAGTTCTTCGGCTTGCCGGTCGTGGCCGAGGACGACGCATGGCGCTTGTCCGAACTTGACCAGTGCGCAGTACAAGCCGGGCTCCATCTCGCCCGCGCCAGTGCCTTCCAATGGGGTGATTTTGGTGCCGGCATACTCCATCAATTCCCTGATCCCCGGCCGACCTGACTGCCGGGATCGCTGGATCGAATCCCACGCCGGGACATCAGAGACCGGTTCGTCTTCGATCTCAGGTAACGGTCGAATCGTGGTGCGGTGGTAGTCGAGGACGTCCAACGCTCGCTCGGCCACCGCGGCCAGCTGACCGGCCGGGATAACGGCATCAATGACCCCTTGTTCCAACAGGTTTTCGGCGACCTGGACGCCGACCGGGAATGCTTCACCGTGCAACGCCTCGTAGACTCTGGGACCGAGGAAGCCGATCAAAGCACCTGGCTCGGCGACGGTGACATGACCCAGTGAGCCCCATGACGCGAAGACCCCACCGGTGGTGGGGTTCCGGATATACACCAGGTAGGGCAATCCGGCGGAGCGGTGTCGAACGACCGCGATGCTGATCTTCACCATCTGGACGAATGCGATTGTTCCCTCCTGCATCCGTGTTCCCCCGGAGGTGGGCGCTGCCAGTAGCGGAAGGCGTTCCTCGGTGGCTCGTACGATCGCCCGGACAAGACGCTGGGCGGCGGCGACACCGATGGAACCTGCAAGAAAGCCGAACTCACAGGCGATTAGCGCGATCCGCCGACCGGCGATGCGGCCCTCACCGGTCACCACAGCCTCGTCCAACCCTGTCTTCGTTCGGGCGCGCGTCAGCTCCGCTTCATAGCCCGGATCCAGGCCAGGCGTTGGGACCACCGGCTCGTCCCAACGCTCAAACGAGCCTGGATCAAGTACAAGTTCAATCAACTCCTCGGCGCTCAGGCGGTCACTCACACTGTCGACCCCGCTCGGGACGGCTGTTCGAGCTCGTCGAGCCAATGGCGCACTGTTTCGTTGTGCTGCCCGAGGGTGGGCGGAGGTCGGTGATCGGCGGTGACGGAGTGCGCGTCAAACCGGAGCGGCGGTCCGGGCAGGTTGATCTTCCCCAGGGTCGAGTGATCGACCTCGAGCAGCAGTCCCTGCGACTGGGTTTGATCCCACTCATATACCCGGTCGAGAGTTCTGACCTCGCCCGCCGGGATGCCAGCCTTGTCGAGGTCGGCGAGAAGTTCAACGACCGGACGATCGGCGAACGCGTCGTTGATCAGTTCGATCAACGCCTGCCGGTGCTGGACCCGAACCGCGTTGTCGGCGAACAGCGTGTCGGCCGGATCGATACCGACAAGCGGGGCGAATGCCTGCCACAGGCCGTCGCTGCCGACGGCGACCTGCACGATCGCGTCGCGGCAGCGGAAGGAGCCGTACGGTGCAAGCGACGGATGATGGTTGCCCTGGGCGTGCGGAACCTCACCGGCCACGGTATAGCGGGTGCCCTGGAAGGCATGGACGCCGACAATCGCGGCCAACAAACTGGTCCGGACGATGCCGCCGTGGCCGGTCTGTGCGCGCTCGTACAACGCTGCGACCACGCCGTACGCTCCGTACATTCCGGCCAGCAGATCGCCGATGGGGACCCCGATTCGGGTCGGTTCGTCGGGAGAAGGCCCGGTTAGGCTCATCAGACCCGCCTCTCCCTGGGCGATCTGGTCGTAACCCGCCCTGCCGCCCTGTGGGCCGTCGTGCCCGAAGCCGGAGATTGCCAGGACAACGAGCCGAGGGTTCAGCTCGCGAAGCCGATCTGCTGGGAACCCGAGGCGGTCGAGCACACCGGGCCGGAAATTCTCGACCAGAACATCGCACGCCCGGATCAGCCTGGTGAGGGTGGTCTTTCCGTCATCGCTCTTCAGGTCGAGGACGATCGACTCTTTATTACGGTTGCAGGACAGGAAGTACGTCGACTCGCGTGCATCTTCTGGCCCAACAAACGGTGGGCCCCACCCACGCGTGTCGTCGCCGGTGCCCGGCGACTCGACCTTGATCACCCGCGCTCCGAGGTCCCCGAGCATCATCGCTGCATGCGGGCCGGCCAGCGCCCTGGAAAGATCGACGACCGTAATGCCATCCAATGGACCGGGCATCCCAATACCTCCAGACAAGAGCTTCCGATGACGAAAGCGTTGACTCCCGACGCCGAATCGAGTTGACTCAGCCCAATCAACTTACTGATTCAATGGCCCGCGGATCAAGGTCCCGCGGCACTGGGGAGGTGGCTATGTCGCCCGAGCTGATCTCGATCCTGGCGCTGGTGGCCATGTTCGTTGTGGCGACGCTGGTCCCAGTCAACATGGGTGTCCTGGCGTTCGTCGGCGCGTTCCTGGTTGGCACGTTGGTAGCCGACATGGCAGCGGACGATGTCATCGACGGCTTCCCCGGCGGGCTGTTCCTGACCCTGGTTGGCATCACGTACCTGTTCGCCATCGCGCAGAACAACGGGACAATCGACTGGCTGGTTGATCTCGCCGTTCGCGCTGTTCGCGGTCGGATCTGGGCGATCCCGTGGATCATGTTCTTGATTGCCGCTGTCCTGACCTCCGTCGGCGCGGTGAGCCCAGGCGCCGTGGCCATCGTTGCACCGATCGCTTTGGGTTTTGCCTTCCAGTACAAAATCAGCCCGTTGATGATGGGTCTGCTAGTGATTCACGGCGCGCAGGCCGGTGGTTTCTCCCCGATCAGCATCTACGGTGGCATCACGGCCAAGGTTGTCGAGGGCGCCGGTCTGCCGTTCGATCAGATCATCGTCTTCTTGGCCAGCTTCACCGTTAACCTCGTGGTGTCGATCGCTCTGTTTATCGTGCTGGGCGGCCGCAAATTGATGAAACGCCGCGCCGGTGATGGGCTTCCAGACGATGGCGACGACCCCACGCTGACTCCCCCAGGTCACGTCACCGTGGCCACCCCGCAGGGCGGCGCAGGAGTATATGGAGACGCCGAGGGGCAGGCCCTCACCGAGTGGAAACACGAAGTACAAGGTGACGCCGATAGCCTTCTGGTCGACGAGCCCCCCGAGACACCTGCCGGTCACTCGCGTCCGTACCAGATCCTCACGCTGGTCGGACTTGCCACCTTCGCCGCGTTGACCGTGGTCTTCGACACCGACATCGGTTTCACTGCGCTGACGGTGGCCTTGGTACTGGCGCTGATGTCACCGCATTCGCAGAAACGAGCCGTCGGGCAGATCACCTGGCCGGAGATCCTGCTCATCACCGGGGTCAGCACCTACGTCGGCGTGCTTACCGCCATGGGCACCATCGATTACGTTGGCGACAGCGTCGCAGGTCTCGCGTCTCCGCTGATCGCGGCGCTGCTGCTGTGCATCATCGGCGCCATCGTCTCGGCCTTCGCTTCATCCACGGCTGTGCTGGGATCGATCATCCCGCTCGCTGTCCCGTTCCTGCAAGGAGGCACTGGGGTCGGCGCGGTGGGCTTCGTCGCCGCGCTTGCGGTGTCGTCGACCATCGTCGACGTCAGCCCGTTCTCCACCAACGGCGCACTCGTTTTGGCCAACGCCCAAGGGGTAGACAAGACCAAATTCTTCCGACAGCTATTGCTTTACGCCGCGGCGGTTACCGTTATTGCACCGGTCATTCTCTGGCTGGTGTTCGTTGTACTTTTCTAACAGCCACGCTTTCGAGCGGTCGCAGTGCATGTCGGCGTCGTTACTGGGAGGCGGAGGGGAGTATTCCTTCGCCGCGGTGTCGTCATCACGTCGACCGTCATCGGACGACCGCGCCGCGCCATCGCGGTGGAAGAGACCTGCGTTCGCGACGACCGGGCGCGCCTGATGCACAGGTCCAGCTCGAGTGGTTCGTCATCTTGGGTGTGACGATGGCCGTCCTGCTATTCGACGTGGTGTTTAGCGCCCGCCGACTCCGTCAACCGACGAAGCGCGAATGCGCGATTGCGTTGTCGTTCTATGTAGGACTCGCCGTGCTTTCAGCCTTTGGGTTTGGTTCTTCCACTGCGGGCAGTACGGGCTGGAATTCTTCGCGGGCTGGCTCACGGAGTACATCAACGGCGGTGAGCACGTTAACGTCCCCGAGATCCCCACCCTGTTCAGCCTGGCGGTCATCGTGGTGACACTGGTCATCACCACCGTCGTCGCCAGCCTCTACAAGACACGTGTTGTCGAGAAGGGGTGAAGGTGACCGGCCTGGCGTCCCGCCCAACACCGTCAAGCAGGCCGCAGATGTGTCTCAAACCGATGCCCAATTGGACCTCGTGTGGACAACGAAACTGAAATTTGGGCACGGGTTGGAAGGGTGGGCGGAAATGTTTCGGTACTCACGTGTGTGGTTTGCGACGAGCTCGTTCGACGCACTGTGACCGTACCCGTCACCCCCTCTGGGCAGGCGCGCAATTGGCCGGCCGTGCATTCACCGTATGGACGGCGCTCGGTGACAATCTCTTCCTCCACAGAGCATTCGATGCGGCCAAATCTGGAGATGTATTGGTAGTCAACGGCTCCGGGGACACAACGCGCGCGCTCATCGGCAACCTGATCGGAATCCGAGCGAAAATGCTCGGATTAGTAGGCTTCGTCATCGACGGCGCCATTCGCGATACCGACGCCCTGGCCGCGCTCGGACTACCCGTCTTAGCACGCAACGTCACTCCTACGGGGCCCTACAAGAACGGCCCCGGCCGACTCGGCGAGCCGGTAGCCGTCGGCAGCGTGGTGGTCGCACCCGGCGATGTCGTCGTCGCCGATGCCGACGGTGTCGTAATCGTCAAGAGTGCAGATGTGGATTCCGTTCACCGATGGCGTTGGGGGCCCCGATGAGTACTGCGACACCCGCGAGTCCGGCGGTACCGGCTCCGCGAACCAAACCGTCGCCTCGGCGCACCCTTTATCGCGGTGATCCCGGTATGTGGTCGTGGGTGCTGCACCGCATTACCGGGGCGACGATCTTTTTCTTCCTGTTCGTGCACGTGCTGGACACCGCGCTGGTGCGGGTCAGTCCGCAGGCCTACAACGAAGTCATCGAGACGTACAAGACGCCGCTGGTCGGGTTGATGGAGATCGGGTTGGTCGTCGCGGTGCTCTACCACGGGCTGAACGGCATCCGGATCATCCTGATCGACTTCTGGCAGCATGGCCCGCGCTATCAGCGGGTGATGCTGTGGATCGTGGTCGGCGTCTTTTTGGCGGTCTTCATCCCGGCGCTGGGTGTGATCGGCATGCACATGGCGGAGCGGTTCTGGTGAGCGCGCCAGCGGGTGGGTCGGCGGGAGTGCCCTGGACACCGCATCACCGCGAGGGCCGGGTGGCACCGGTGCTGGAAAAAGAGCACGACCGCCCGGCCGGCCTGGACCATCCGCGTGCACCGCGGCGGCCCAGGGGCGTCCCGTACTTCGAGAAGTACGCGTGGCTGTTCATGAGATTTTCTGGTGTCGCCCTCGTCTTTCTCGCGCTCGGCCACCTGTTCATCATGCTGATGTGGAGCGACGGGGTGTACCGCATCGATTTCAACTACGTCGCGCAGCGCTGGGCCTCGCCGTTCTGGCAGATCTGGGATATGGCCCTGCTGTGGCTGGCGATGGTGCACGGCGCCAACGGCATGCGCACGATCATCGGTGACTACGCCCGCAAGAACACCACCAAGTTCTATCTGAATTCGCTGCTGCTGCTGGCAACCGGGTTCACGTTGGTGCTGGGCACCTACGTGCTGGTTACCTTCGACGCGAACATCGGGGGTTAGGTCGTGATTGCCGAACATCGCTACGACGTCGTGATCGTCGGTGCCGGCGGCGCGGGCATGCGCGCCGCGGTCGAGGCCGGTCCGCGGGCGCGCACCGCGGTGCTGACCAAGCTCTACCCGACCCGCAGCCACACCGGCGCGGCGCAGGGCGGCATGTGCGCGGCGCTGGCCAACGTCGAAGAGGACAACTGGGAGTGGCACACCTTCGACACCGTCAAGGGCGGCGACTACCTCGCCGACCAGGACGCCGTGGAGATCATGTGCAAGGAAGCCATCGACGCGGTGCTCGACCTGGAAAAGATGGGGATGCCGTTCAACCGCACCCCCGAGGGCCGCATCGACCAGCGCCGGTTCGGCGGGCACACCCGCGACCACGGCAAGGCGCCGGTGCGCCGGGCCTGTTACGCGGCCGACCGCACCGGCCACATGATCCTGCAGACGCTGTATCAGAACTGCGTCAAGCACGACGTCGAGTTCTTCAACGAGTTCTACGCCCTGGACATCGCGATGACGGAAACTCCCGGCGGGCCGGTGGCGACCGGTGTCATCGCCTACGAGCTGGCCACCGGCGACATTCACGTCTTTCATGCCAAGGCGATCGTGTTCGCCACCGGCGGGTCTGGCCGGATGTATAAGACCACCTCCAACGCCCACACCCTGACCGGCGACGGGCTGGGCATCGTGTTCGGCAAGGGACTTCCGTTGGAGGACATGGAGTTTCACCAGTTCCACCCGACGGGTCTGGCCGGGCTGGGCATCCTGATCTCCGAGGCGGTCCGTGGTGAGGGCGGCCGGCTGCTCAACGGCGACGGTGAGCGCTTCATGGAGCGCTACGCGCCGACCATCGTCGACCTGGCTCCGCGCGACATCGTCGCGCGCTCGATGGTGCTCGAGGTGCTCGAAGGCCGCGGCGCCGGCCCGCACAAGGACTACGTCTACATCGACGTGCGCCATCTGGGCGCCGACGTGCTCGAGGCGAAACTGCCCGACATCACCGAGTTCGCCCGCACCTACCTGGGCGTGGACCCGGTCACCGAGCTGGTGCCGGTCTACCCGACGTGTCACTACGTGATGGGCGGCATCCCCACCACGATCACCGGCAACGTGTTGCGCGACAACACCACCGTGGTGCCCGGCTTGTACGCGGCGGGCGAGTGCGCGTGTGTGTCGGTGCACGGCGCCAACCGGCTGGGCACCAACTCGCTGCTGGACATCAACGTGTTCGGGCGTCGCGCCGGCATCGCCGCGGCCAACTACGCGTTGGGACACGACCACGTCGCCATGCCGACCGACCCGGCCGCCATGGTGGTCTCCTGGGTCGGCGACATCCTCTCCGAGCACGGCAACGAGCGCGTCGCCGACATCCGCGGCGCCCTGCAACAGTCGATGGACAACAACGCCGCGGTGTTCCGCACCGAGGAAACACTCAAGCAGGCGCTCACCGATATCCACGCGCTCAAGGAGCGCTACTCCCGAATCACGGTGCACGACAAAGGCAAACGCTACAACAGCGACCTGCTGGAAGCGATCGAGCTGGGCTTTTTGCTCGAACTTGCCGAGGTGACGGTGGTCGGCGCCCTCAACCGCAAGGAGTCCCGCGGCGGGCATGCCCGCGAGGACTACCCCAACCGCGACGACACCAACTACATGCGCCACACCATGGCCTACAAGCAGGGCGCTGAGCTGCTCTCCGACATCCGACTGGACTACAAGCCGGTGGTGCAGACCCGGTATCAACCGATGGAACGGAAGTACTGACATGAGCGCACCGGTCATCGACAAGACGAGCGACCCCGCAGATCCTCCATTGCCGCCCGTCCCCGAGGGCGCGGTGATGGCGACGCTGAAGATCGCCCGCTTCAATCCCGAGGATCCCGACGCCGCCGGCTGGCAGAGCTTCCGCGTGCCGTGCCTGCCCAGCGACCGGCTGCTCAACCTGCTGCACTACGTGAAGGGGTACCTGGACGGCACGCTGACCTTCCGCCGGTCCTGCGCGCACGGGGTATGCGGCTCCGATGCAATGCGGATCAACGGCGTCAACCGGCTGGCATGCAAGGTGCTGATGCGTGACCTGCTGCCCAACAAGCCCGGCAAAAAGCTCACCATCACCATCGAACCGATCCGCGGATTGCCGGTGGAGAAGGACCTCGTGGTGGACATGGAGCCGTTCTTCGACGCCTACCGAGCGGTCAAGCCCTACCTCATCACCAGCGGCAACGAGCCGACGCGGGAACGGATTCAAAGCCAGACCGACCGCGCCCGCTACGACGACACCACCAAGTGCATCCTGTGCGCTTGCTGCACCACCAGCTGCCCGGTCTACTGGACCCAGGGCAGCTACTTCGGCCCGGCCGCCATCGTCAACGCCCACCGGTTCATCTTCGACAGCCGAGACGAGGCCGCCGCGGAGCGGCTGGACATCCTCAACGAGGTCGACGGGGTGTGGCGCTGCCGCACCACCTTCAACTGCACCGAGTCCTGCCCGCGCGGCATCCAGGTCACCCAGGCCATCCAGGAGGTCAAGCGCGCGCTGATGTTCGCGCGCTAGCCGCTTGAGGATTGCCGATCGACAATTCGTTGTCGATGTGGGCCGCACGTGGTTGGAATCGTCAAGCGGCGAGCGGCGCCGGGATCGTGAGGGCCAGGTCGTCGAAGAGGGTCTGCATGTTGACGGGGATCTGTTCGTAGTCGCGGTCGATGCTGGTCCAGTCTTGGCTCGCGGCCAATTACGGAGCGATCGGGGAGCGCGGCGCGCTCGATCTGCAGAGCACTCGGTTGTGACCCGGGGTTTATCGCGGAAGCGCCAGACCCTCGCGAGCGTGATGTCTGCATCTTCCAGCGAGCGGGTGACCGGCACCTGGTAGCTGGCGAACGCCTCGTCCCGGGTCGCCGATCAGCACGGTTCCCGCCGGCGCCTGCTGAAGCCGACTAGCGACCCGGTCACCCGTGGCGCCAGGTTGCGCTCCCTAGCAGACGTCGCCCGCGAGCAGAACCAGATGCAGGCGCTGGACCGCTGCCAACCGGTGCTGCCGATGTGCCCGGCATGCCCGAACAGCGCATCCACGACTGCGCTCACCACGCATCACCAGGCTGCTCGCCGCCCGACGGCAGACCCACGAGCGCGATGTGCACGACTTGCCGGTGGTCAGGTTCATCACACACACCCACCGCGGTGAACACGACGCGCCGACCGCGGCGAGCTACGCAGCGCCTCGACATCGCCAACGGGACGGTGATCCGAGATCCGTCACCGCGCTGTCGAGTTCACCAAGTTCATGATCGCCTCGATTAGGCCGTACCCGCCGAACTGGACGTCCACCTGATTTGCGACATCTCGCAACGCACATGACCCAGCCGTCAACGAATGGCTCGCCAAACACCGCCGCCTCCACATGCCCTTCACCCGGACCGGCTCCTCGTGATCAACCAGGTGGAACGCTGGTTCGGTTTCTCACCGACCAACTGCTGCCCCCGCGGCGTTAATCAAGAGCGTGACCGCACCGGAGAACGACGTCCGCGATTGGATCAACGCGTGGAATGACGACCCGAAACCGTTCCGCTGAACAAAGACCGTCGAAGAGATCCTCGACTCCCTCGCCAAATATATCGCGAGGATTTCAAGCGGAGGACACAGGTGGAGGACACTAGGCGGGAACGCGCAAGATCAATGCAGACCCCTGTCCACCACCGCCGCACAGTGCGGCAACTCCGACTCCGCCGCCACGCCGCTTCAATTCCAGCGCGAGGTGCAAGGCAATCCTCGCGCCGGACATGCCGAGCGGATGACCGATGGCGATGGCGCCGCCGTTGACGTTTACCGTCGACCGATCCAGGCCCAGTGTGCGTGTGGACGCGATACCGACTGCGGCGAAGGCTTCGTTGATCTCGATCAGATCAAGCGAGGCCGGGTCAAGGCGTTCCCGTACGCAGGCCGCCGCGATGGCATTGGCCGGCTGCTGCTGCAGCTTCGACTCCGGTCCGGCCACCACACCGTGCGCACCGATTTCGGCGAGCCAATCCAGGCCCAGTTCAATAGCTTTGGCCTTGCTCATCACCACGACCGCTGCCGCACCGTCACTTATCGATGAGGAGTTACCCGCGGTGATGGTGCCGGTTTTGCAGAACGCCGGCCGCAGTGCCGAGAGGGATTCCGCGGTGACGTCCGCGCGAATGCCTTCGTCCCGGGCGAACACCACGGGGTCACCGTGGCGTTGAGGGACGGACACCGCAGCGACCTCCTCGTCGAACAGTCCGTTCTTCCAGGCCGCCGCCGCGCGTTGATGCGAGCAGGCTGCGAACTCATCCTGCTCTTCGCGGGTGAGCGTATTCCCGTCGTCGGTGAGCGCACCCATCGTCTGATCGGTGAAGATGTCGTAGAGCCCGTCGTAGGCGAGGTGGTCGGTCAACGTCACATCGCCGTACTTGAAGCCCGACCGGGACTTCTCGAGCATATGCGGCGCCTGCGTCATCGATTCCTGGCCGCCGGCCACCACCACGTCGAAGTTGCCGGCTCGAATCAACTGATCCGCCAAGGCAATGGCATCGATACCGGACAGGCACACCTTGTTGATGGTCAGGGCAGGCACCGACATCGGAATGCCACCGGCAACGGCGGCCTGGCGAGCCGGTATCTGGCCGGCGCCGGCAGTGAGCACTTGCCCCATGATCACGTACTGGACCTGATCACCGGACACACCCGCCTTGGCCAGTGCTGCCTTGATCGCGATGCCACCGAGCTCGGAGCCCGAGAATTCGGACAGCGATCCCATCAGGCGCCCGACCGGGGTTCGTGCACCGGCCACGATAACTGAGGTGTTCGCCGCGCTCATGACAGTTCCACCGCGACTTCGACGCTGGTTACTGCGATGACATCATCGACGGTGACGCCGGGAGCGAGTTGGCGCAACACGAGGCTTCCTTCCCCGACGGCATCGATGACGCCAAGGCTGGGGATGGTCCGATCGACGACGCCATCGTTGGTCAATGGCAAAGTAGCACAGCGGTGGCCTCGCGACCGGCGGCTTCAGGATCCCGGCCAGTTCACCGGTTATACGGCGCAACCCGGCCTGGGCATGGTCACGGTGCTGCCGTCAGCCGCAGCTTGGCGGCGATCGAGCGGGCTCGCCGCCCCGCCGAACGCCGCCGATCACCGGTCTGAGTGCGCTCGCGCCGGCTTTGATCCGCACCACGGTGCGGGCCATCGAGCCGATCGCCTTGGCGAACAGACCCGAATCGATCGGATACGCCACATCAGCGGCCACAACGGTGGTGTGGCGCGGACCTGTCGGTGCGCAGCAGCTTCGCGGCGGCCGCCTTGGCCAGCACCGCCAAATTCAACCCTGGGACTGCATCGTCGCCGCGCTGGGTGGTGATTTTCATCGAGTGGTCGAGTGCGGTACCGGGTCCCGAACGGAAACCGGTAAAACCGTTGCCGGGGAATGGAATCGGCCACCTCCCGGCACAACGACTCATGGCCGAGCCCGCACCGGAACTTCAGAAACATCAACCGCAGATAGGCCTCCATCGGTATCGACGGGGCACCGATCCGGGCATCGAAACACGCGGCGAACGGCGCGAAAAACACCGGATCATCCAACGGCGCCGACCCAACTCGACCGGCAACACCCACAGCTCGGCCGGCAGAATCAAATCCCAACGTCGGTGTCGGCTGGCCCAACCGTGGGAGGTCGCACGAGTGGTGCACTTCCTGGCTGCGGACGCCTCGGGCTATATCACTGGGCAGGTTTGGGGGGTAAATGGCGGTCTGGACATGTGATGACTGTCGGTCCGCTCCCTCATCGCCTAGCGCTATATCCAACCCGCCCAACGTCCCATCGAAACAGGTGATCGGCAATGCAGTCCTTCGAAATCAACAAGCATGGCAAGATCGTTTTTCCCGCCAATTGTTTTCCTGATCTCGACTTCTCCACCTTCGAAAGCCTCGAGCAGCTCGACGCGGTCGTCCGGCGGGACTTCGATTCCAAGGCGCCCACGGGGAGCGATATCCTCGAGCGGATCAAGACCGGCGCCTATCAAAGCAAGTTCGAACTGATGCGGGACATGGCGCTCAACCTGTTCTGGGCCAACCGCTTACAAACTAACGATGTACGACGTCCGGCCCACCCGGTGGGCCGACGTGCCGCGTAGCCGCGACGACATCTACATCCCCATCCAGACGCCGTGGGAAGATCGCGAAACGAAGGTGACCGCGGTGCAGTCTGCCTATCCGGGTCTTGCGGCGCAGTGGGACGCCGAGGTCGAGGACAGCATCTTCGAGATCCTCTTCGACGTGTTCGGCCATCGTAAGAACCACGCGACCAAGCTGTCGGCCGTGGTACCCACGGTTGCCGATCTGCTGTCTGACCCCGCTAATCAAACTCTGCGGCTGAATCGATATGACCCCGACTTCCGCCGGTACAGCTACGCCGAGATCATCGACTGCAACGAGGATGTGGCCGAGCTGGAGGCGCTGCGCCGCTGGTCGATGGTCCTGCACAACCAGTACCCGTGGTCGCGTAGCGAGGCCGCCCTGGTCCCTGTCGGAGAGTTGCGCGACGACGACTACGTGGTGGTGTTCCATCCGCGTGATCTTGATGTCCACCAGTTTCTGTCCCGCGTCGCTTCGGGGCCCGCCCCGAAGAAGACCCACACGGTCGCCCCCGAGGTTCACGCGCCCATTCGGCCCTACCCCGCCCTCAACGTGCGCCAGGATTTGGCAGTGCAACCTCGCATCGAGGCCATCGCCGCAGTGCACGGTGAACGGGTGTGCACCAACGAGGACCTGATCCGCAACAGTGCCTACAACTGGTCGCCCATGTCAGCCGACGAGATCAGTGCCAAGACCGGCATCGAGGCGCGCCGTTACACCGCCGACAGCCTCGAGGACATCTCGTTGCGGGCCGCCCGGTCGGCGCTGGCTCACGCTCAGGTGGGTCCAGACCAGGTCGGCGCGGTTATCGTGTGCACCTGCACCAGCGATCGGCTGATACCGTCGGTCGCGACCTGGCTCTCCGGCCAGTTGGGCATCCAGCAGACCCACTGCTCGTTCGACCTCGTCGCCGCGTGCGCCGGCCTGAGCTACGGGCTGGCCGAGGCCACGAGAATTCTCCAGCTGGTGCGGCGGCCGGTGCTCGTGGTGTGCGCGGAAAAGTTCTCCAACAAGATCGGCAACGTCCGGCCGTCCCGGATGATCTTCGGCGACGGCGCGTCCGCCATTGTCCTCGGCGTCGCGCCCGAGGGTTCGCCGCCGGATATCGAGTACATGCAGACCTATGCCAGCGGTCCGACCAGCCAGGTCAACTCGATCCTGTGGCCCAACCCCGCGTTCGCCAACAACATCACGGTCTACGGCCCGGAGGTCAAGGCGCTCGCCGGGCGCTACCTCATGCAGATGCTCGACGACATCAGGGCCCTGCCCGACCCGGATGGGGACGCAGAGTCGCTGCTGGCCAGCATCGAACTGATCATCCCGCACCAGGCCAACAAGACCATGGTGATCGACCTGGCAAAGGCCGCCGGTCTGTCCCCGGATCAGCTGTATTTCAACATCGAGCGGGTGGGCAATGCCTCCTCGGCGAGCATTCCGCTGGCAATCCACGACGCGGTCCGCGATCAAGTGATCACCAAGCCGACCCGGGTCTTCGCCCCGGGATTCGGTGCCGGCGCAGTTGCGGGCTACGCGGTTCTCCGAATCGATCCCGCCGTCATTGCGCCAGATACCGAGGAGGCATCAACTGGCGAGTCCGCCATGGTTGCCGAGTCGCTCCCCTCGGCGGGGCCGATATGGCCCTTGCCTTCGGATAACAGCCCTCATTTGGCAGGCGGCATCGTTGGTCCCTTCAGGCTAGGGCAAACGTAATTGCCGGTAGTTCGTGTTCGGGTTGGCACTCGGTCGTCTTCGACGGGCAGGGTTACCGCCGCATCCGCGGCTGCATCGAGGCATCCGCTCTCGTGCCCAAACATGAGTGCACGCACAAACGCCCACAGTGAACGAGTCCTTGTTGGCCCAGCGGTCGCGCTAGGCCCGACGCCGGGATCGCGACGAACGGCGGGTCTAGTCAGCCTGTAGGCGGCGGGATCGGGTGACCGCCATCGAGGACGCAGCACGATTACCAGTGCGGTTGGCGGTTTGTAGGCACAGTCGAAACGGCGCGACGGCGCGTGGTCTGTACACCTAGCCAGCGCGGCGCTAGACCCCACGCTCGACGGGCAGCATGCCGCGGTCAACGGCGGCGACCATCGCCGCGTGGTCGGCTTCGGTCTGGTCGGCGTAGCGCCGGGCGAATGTGCATAGCGCCATGTCCACTCGATCCGTGCGGCCCATGTAACCAGAGATCATCGAGGCGCCGCTGGTCCGGGCGTGTCCCTTGGCCAGCAACTGACCCACCACTCCCGCATAGTCGGTCAATGCGGCCGCGTCCATCGCGTCGATCGGGATGGTGCCCTTCATGTTCCGGAACTGCCGGACGTAGTACTGCCGCCCGTCCATCGTGGTCCAGCCCAGCAGCGGGTCGCTTACCGTCTGCAGAGCCTGCTGGTACTCCACTACCCGCTGCCCCTGATGCGCGTGCCACGCCGACTCGCCGTGCACGTAGCGCGCCAACACCGACCGGCGGGCCTGCTTGAGCTGCAGGAACACTACGTCATCCGCAGAGGAACCCTCCAACAGCGCCACGTAAGCCCGCAGCCCGACACTGCCCACCCCGACTACCTTGTGCGCGACGTCGACCAGGGTGTAGCCGCCGAGCACACGACGCCAATGCGGGGAAAGGGTTTGTAGGTACTCGTCGAGCGCCTCGGCCAGCAACGCCGCCTCCTGCTCCGGGGGCCGAGTGATCAGTGGCGGTTCCTCGACGATTTTCCGGACGCCGTCCACCTCGCGGGTGAACCGGGGCAGCGCGCGGTCGCTGGTGCGGTTACGCGCCCGCTTGGCCGAGCGCGCCACCTCTAGCTGCAATGGACCGGCGGCATCAGCGGCCAGCCGGTCGACGTCCAGGCGGACAAAGGAGCGCGAGAAGAGCGGCTGGTCGGCCAGCCGGCACAGCTCCTGGCGGTAGGAGGCGACACAGGACCGCGCCGACGCGCCGCACTGCTCCTCGGAGAGCCCGTTCTGGCGCCCGGCGACCCAGATGCTGGCTACCAACCGGCGTAGGTCCCACTCCCAGCCGCCCGGGTGGGCCTCATCGAAGTCGTTCAGGTCGATCACCAGGTCCCGCTCCGGCGAGGCGTAGAACCCGAAGTTGCCCAGGTGGGAGTCACCGCAGACCACTGGGGTGATACCCGTGGATGGCAGGTGTGCGACGTCCTCGGCCATTACCACGGCGGTGCCGCGCAGAAAGCCGTACGGCGAGGCGATCATGCGCCCGACCCGGACCGGGATCAGGCGGTCGGCCCTGCCCTGGTGGCTGACCATGATCTGTTGGATCGGGTCGGGCCGGTCGGAGGGTGGTTCCCAGTCGGCTAGTGAGCGCCTGGGTACCCGCTTGCGCAGACTCTTGCCAAGGGCGTAGCGCTCAGCCCGTGTCACCGGTCGCTGCCGCAGCGACTGATAGGCGCTACCGTCGGCCTCAGCGAGTACGGTGTGCCCGCTAGCTTGAAGCCCCGTCATGCGTTAGACCTTAGGGACGAAGCGGCCGTCGACGGCGGTCCATCCGCCTTCGACCAACTGCAGGGTGCCGGTCACGAACGTGGATGCGTCCGATGCCAGGAACAGTATCGCGCCGACGATCTCGTCGGGCGTGGCCCAGCGCTTCAACGCGGTCTTGTCCGCGTAGGCGCCGTACCAGTCGGGATCGGACTTGATCTGCTGCGTCAGCGGTGTCTCGAACGGGCCGGGTGCGACGGCGTTCACCCGCACACCGAACGGACCGAGTTCGGCCGCCAGGACCTTCGTCAATTGCAGCACCCCACCTTTGGCGGCGGCGTACAGCCCCTGACCCGGCTCGACGACCAGCGCGCGGAAGCTGGAGAAGTTGATGATGCTGCCCTTGCCGCGGGCGACAAGTCCCGGCCCGAACGCCTTGGCGAGCCGGTAGGTGCCTTTGAGGCTGACGTCGATGACCCGGTCGAACTCGTCGTCAGTGGTGTCCAGTACCTGCTTGCGCACGTTGATCCCGGGTGTGGCCACCAGAACCTCCGTATCGGGATGTGCGGCCGCCAGAGCGACGACGGATTCGGTGTCGGTGACGTCGATTTCGGTGGATTCGGCGCTGTAGCCCTGCGCTTCGATCTCCGCGACGGTGTCCTTCAGACCTTCCACGTTGACATCGGCGACCACCAGATTGGCGCCGTACTGCGCCAGCGCGATGCTGGCGGCCCGGCCAAGCCCGCTGCCGCCACCGACGACGACAACCTTGCGGCCGTCGAGCCGGAACAACGACGTGTAGTCGGTCGAATCGGACATATTTTTTCCTCCTGTTAGCTCCTGTTGGTCGAAGGCATTGCGCAGACGTCGAGGGGACCGACTCAGGTGGGCATCCGTGCCGTCGTCAGGTCGACGCGGTGGCGGTGCCGCGCAGGACCTGGATGACGGAGGAGTCGTCGGCGCGTCCGAGGCCGGCGCGGCGGCTGGCGAGGTAGAGCTGTTCAGCCGCGGAGGCCAGCGGGGTGGGGTATGCCTTCGCGCGGGCCGCTTCGATGACCAGGCCCATGTCTTTGACGAAAATGTCTATGGCGGAACGGATGTCGTTGTTCGGATTGTCGATCATCCGGGCACCGCGGTCGTCGAGCATGAACGATGCGGCCGCGCCGTGCCGGAGCACTTCCCAGGTCTCACCGGCGTCCAGGCCGAGCGCCTCGGCGTAGGCAAGGGCCTCCGCGGCGACCGCGATGTGCACGCCGCACAGCAACTGGTTGACGAGTTTGACCTTCTGCCCGTCCCCGGGTTCCGTGCCGACGACGGGGGCATTGCGGGCCATCACGTCCAGCAACGGTTGCGCCGTGGCCAGCGCGGTCTCCGAGCCGCTGACCATGATCAGCAGATCACCCTGCCCGGCCCTAGCGGCACCCCCGGACACCGGCGCGTCGACGATCTGCACGCCGGTCACGGCCAGGCGCCGTGCCCAGTCCTCGACGGCTGCTGGTCCGACCGTGGCCATCAGCAGCACGACGCTGCCCTGTTTGAGTGCCGCGGCGGCCTTGCCGTCCCCGTAAAGCACCGATTCGGCCTGCTCGGCGGTGGCGACCATCAACACCAGCACATCGGCGTCGACCGCCGCGTCACTGACGGTGGCCGCGGATTTGACGCCGTCACCGGCTAGGGCCGCAGCCTTCTGCGGGTCGATATCGAAGGCCGTGACCGCGTGTCCGGCCTTCGCGACGAAAGATGCCATGGGAGAACCCATGGCTCCCAGACCGATCCATCCGACGTTCGTCATATCGTTATTTCCTTCTGCGAGTGGTGGATTGAGCGAGGTGCCGGAGGGGTCATCGCCGTCCGGCGAAGAGGTCGACGACGTCGGCGAGGCTGTTGTCGTCACCGACGTTGCCGGCGAACACGACGTAAGGGATACCGACGGCTTCGGGTGCCGCCTCGATGGGGCGGAAGACCGACACCATGCCGGGGAACAGTTGGCCGACGACCTCGGCGCGCCGGATGCCGAGGCCACGGACCGCGACGTCGTGGGAGGTGATGCCGCCTTTGGCGACGACCCATGCCGGGTGCGCGGCGAGTGCGGCCTGGACGACCTCGATGACCGCGGTGGAGACGTTGCGGGAGATGGCGAGGCTGTCGTCGGCGTCGCCGCCGCGCATCAGGGTACGGCTGGTGAACAGCAGCACATCGGAGGTGGCGAGGGCCTCGATGACCTGCCTGCCCGATGGCGGCGACGTGGGCGTCGCGCCGGTCGGGATCCAGCAGGGTCGGGACGTCGCAGTTCGGTTTCGGTGAGCCCGCCACGTTCCTGCGCCTTGGCGACCTGCCGGCTGGTCAGGCCAACATGCGAACCGACGACAACGAGCCCCTGGCCGCCCGGACGACCGGTCGGCCAGATCTGGGCCGCGGTGAGCGGGCCTTGAGGTTCGAGCCCGGCCAGAGCACGGGGGAACGAAGGACCACACCGGTATACGAACGACTTGCCCCGCTCCTGTGCCTGAAGCCCGCCGAGGACGACGATCTCCAGGTCGGCGTAGTCGGTGGCGTTGACCACGACGAACGCGCCGCCGGTGACCGCGGCGAGGATGTCGGCGACCCGGTCGGGTCCGCCCTCGCGGATGTCGGTCAGCGAGATGGAGTGGACCTGGTCCGCGGTGATCGTGCCGTTGCTTTTCTCGGCGACGAATTCCCGCAGGTTGGACGAGGTGTAGCCGAAGGTGGCGTCCTTGGCGAACTCGCTGTCGCCGACCGGAACCGGTTCCCCGGCCACGTTGGCCCAATGGATGTCACCGGCGGTGAACCGGCCGGCCTCGAAGTAGGCGGGCACCAGCAACACGCCGTCGAATCCGGTGCCGGTGACCCGGCGGCGGGCGGCGTCGATGGCCTGCATCTCGGCGAGGACGTGGCCGCGCAGGGTGGAATCGCTGCGGCTGACCACCTCGACGGGTGCGCCCAGGGTCTCCCCGAGCGTGAACAGGCTGCCGGCGACGCGGCTGGTGAGTTCGACCGCCGCGTCCTCGGGCAGGCTGCGGGTGTTGGTCAGCACGAAGCAGGTGGAACCGGGTTCGGCAAGAGCGGCCGCGTATTCGGCATCCTCGAACACGGTGACGACCGAGACGTCGTGCACCGTCTGCGAGCCGGTGGGGTCGTCGTCGAGGGCGGCGATCCGCCGACCGGCCGCGGTGTGAGCGGCCCTGATATGTTCCCGCGCAGCGGGTTCGTGCCGCACTGGCGGCGAGGCGGCGAGGACTTCCTCGGCGGACGGGCGGTGGGTGTCGGAGATCTTCGCGGTCATCCCAGCTCCTCGGGTTGGGTAAAGAAAGTCATGAGATTTGCAGGCCGCCGTTGATGTCGTACGTCGCCGCGGTGATGTAGCCGGCGTCCTCACTCATCAGGAAGGTCAGCAGGGCGGCAACGTCCTGCACGGTGCCGACCCGGCCCAGGAGGATGTCGGCGCTCATCTGCGCCTTGCGCTCGTCGGTCAGCGTGCCACCCATGATCTCGGTGTCGATCGGCCCGGGGGCCACGGAGTTCACCGTGATGTTGTGCGGGCCCATCTCCCGGGCCAATGCCCGCGAAAACCCGATCACGGCCGCCTTGGACGCGCTGTAGGGCACCTTCGAATACGTCCCGCCACCACGCTGCGCGGAGATGGAGGAGACACTGACGATCCGGCCGACCCCGGCATCGATCATTGCGGGCAAAACGCGTTGGGTGACCAGAAATGTGCCGCGCATGTTGACGTTGAACACCCGGTCCCACTCGGCCGGTGTGACGTCCATGAATTCGGTCGGTGAGCTGACCCCGGCGATATTGGCCAGCCCGATGATTGGCGGCAGGGCTGACTCGACCTGCGCGATGGCCTCTTGCACCGAGTTCTCGTCGGAGATGTCGGCGCCGACACCGAGGGTGGATACCGAGTACCTGTCGGCCAGCTCGGCGGCCGCGAGTTTGGCGGCGCCCTCGTCGATGTCCAGGATCGCCACGGACCACCCGTCGCGGGCCAGCCGGTCGGCGGTCGCCCGGCCGATGCCGCGGGGTGATGCGCCGCCGGTGACGACGGCGGTGCGCTCGGTCGGGAGTGGAGAACTCATGAGAGGGGCTGCCTTCCGGTGGGAATGTTCATCGGACAGAGATGCATCGTGGGAATTACCCTGTCCAGGAATAGGTTTCGCGGCGACGGGGACGAGTTCCGTTGGCGGGTAGATGTTGTCATGTCAGGTCCTGGACTGCGGTGCGCAGGGTTTCCAGCTGCGCGGGAGTTGGCTTGTCGAGCGCAACCCGGGTCGGACCTGCCGGGAGGCCTTGGAGGGACAGGCCCGCCTTGAGCAGAGCGATGTCGGCCCCGTTGGCGGCTTCGACGGCCTGTTTGATGCGGTCCTGCGCCGCGGCGGCCGCCTGGTCGTCACTGCGGTGCAGCGCATCTGCCATGTCCAGGAATGGTCGCGGGAAGACACTGGAGACCCCGGACACCGCACCGGTGCCGCCGGCGCGAACGAAGTCGCCGAATTCGATGTCGTTGCCGCAGTACACCTCGAAGTCGTCTGGGGCTGCCCGAACATATTGCCGCACACAGGATGTCGGTTCACCGCTGATCTTCGCCCCGGCGACGGACGGAATCGTGGCTAGTTCGGCGAGTTGGTCCGGGCGTGACGGTGCTGCCGGTCCGGGCGGCGTACAGGTAGATGTACATCCGGGCGCTACCGGCGACGGCGTCCAACCGGCGGTAATAGTCGATCAAGGCCGCGGGGCCGGCCGGCAGGTAGTACGGGGTGATCGCGGCGAGGTTCCGAGCACCGAGCGCAACGGCCTGGGCGGTGAGTTTTTCGGCCTGCCGGGCGGCCGCGGCGCCGACGTGGATGTACACCGCATCCGCTCCGTACACCTCGAGCGCGACGCGCGAGGACTACGGCTCGCTCGTCGTCGTCCAGCGCGGTGAATTCCCCGGTGGTGCCGGCGATGAACACGCCGGCGATGCCGGTGTCCTTCAGGTGGCGCAGCAGCGTCTCCTGGCCCTTGACGTCCAGGTCACCGTCGGTGTCAAAGGGTACTGGGACAGCGGAAAGAAGGGTGGTGGGCTCAGACATCACTACTCCGGGTCGGCTATCGAATAAGTCGTCGCGATCATCGCTAGTGCGAATCGCGGGTCTCGGTGTCGCCGCTGGAGCCGACGAGGAAGTCCAGATCCACTCCCCGGTCGGCCTGCATCACGTGGTCGACGTACAACTGCTGCCAGCCCCGCAGCGGCGCGCAATAGGAGGCCGCCGCCGCCGGCGAGGGTTGACGGCGCTGCAATTCCTCGGCGGGCACATCCAGGTCGATCCGCCTGCCGGGGACGTCCAGGCTGATCATGTCGCCGTCGCGGACGAGTGAAAGCGGCCCGCCCGCAGCCGATTCCGGCGCCACGTGCAGCACGACGGTGCCGTAGGCGGTGCCGCTCATCCGGCCGTCACAGATCCGGATCATGTCCCGAACACCGGCGGCGAGCAGCTTGGCCGGCAGTGGGGTGTTCGCGGCCTCCGGCATACCTGGATATCCCTTGGGTCCGCAACCGCGCAGCACCATCACGCAGGTCTCGTCGATGTCCAGGTCGGGGTCGTCGATACGGGCGTGGAAGTCCTCGATGCTGTCGAACACCACCGCCCGGCCCCGGTGCACCAGCAGATCCTTCGACGCGGCAGCCGGTTTGATCACTGCGCCGTTGGGCGCCAGGGTGCCCCGGAGTACCGCGATGCCGGCGTTGTCCATCAGCGGGGCGTTCCGGCGGTGGATGACGTCCTCGTCCCAGATCTGGGCGTCCCCGAGGTAGTCCGTCAGCGACCGGCCGGTGACGGTCACGGCGGTCGGGTCGAGCAGGTCCTTCACCTCCCCGAGGACAGCGAGAAGCCCACCGGCCCGGTGCATGTCGTCCATCAGGTACGTGCCGGCAGGTTGAACGTTCACCAGCAGCGGCACCGTGGAACCGATCCGGTCGAAGTCCTCCAGCCGCAGCTCGATCCCCAGCCGCCCGGCGATCGCCAGCAGGTGTACGACTGCGTTGGTGGATCCTCCGGTGGCGGCCAACGCGACGATCGCGTTGTGGAACGACGCGAGCGTGATGACGTCGCTGAGCCGCCGCTGCTGCCTGGACCATCTCCACCGCCAACCGGCCGGCGGCGTGGGCGTGCTCGAGAAGCCGGCTGTCCGGGGCGGGGGTGCCGGCGACTCCGGGGATCGTTGTCCCCAGCGCCTCGGCCATGACGGCCATCGTCGAGGCGGTGCCCATCGTGTTGCAGTGCCCCTTGCTGCGGATCATCCCCGATTCGGACTTGCGGAAGTCCTCCTGGGACATCAGACCGGCGCGGACCTCCTCACCGAAGCGCCACACGTCCGTGCCGCAGCCCAGTGCCGCTCCCCGAAAATGCCCGGTCAGCATCGGACCGCCCGGCAGCACAAGGGCCGGCAAGTCCACCGAGGCCGCGGCCATCAGCAGCGCGGGGATGGTCTTGTCACAACCACCCAGCAGGACCACCCCGTCGACGGGGTTGCCGCGCAACACTTCCTCGATCGACATCGCCGCCAGGTTCCGCCACAGCATCGCGGTGGGCCGCATCTGCGTCTCCCCCGGCGACATCACCGGCAGGTTCAGCGGAATTCCACCGGCCTCGTACACGCCCTGTTTGACGCTGACAGCGACCTCGTCGAAGTGCGCGTTGCACGGCGTCAAGTCGGAGGCGGTGTTGGCGATGGCGATCTGTGGGCGGCCGTCGAAGGCGTGGTCCGGTACCCCGCGGCGCATCCACGCGCGGTGCAGGTAGTTGTTCCGCGGGTCCGGCCCGGCGTACCACTGTTGGGATCGGCACGTCGCCATTACGGTGTCTTCTCTCGTGGAGTAGTGGGTGGGATGTCCGGGTCGCCCCGGTGGTGCAGTTCTTCGGCGGCGAGGTCGAAGGCGGCCACCTCCTTGGCGAGCAGGTCCTCGTGCGAGCCGGTCGGCACCTTCCCGGCGTGGATCGTCCGGCCGTACAGGAAGGTGGCGGTGGCGGTGATGAACAACACCGCGGCCAACATCAGCAACCCGTACTTCGAATCACCGGTCTTGTCGACCAACACACCGACCGCGTACGGCGAGACGAACCCGCCCAGGTTGCCCAGCGAGTTGATCAGCGCAATGCCCGACGCCGCTGCCGCCCCGGCCAAAGCGGCGGCCGGAAGCTCCCAGAACGGTGAGATCGCCGCGAAGATACCCATTGCGGCGACGCAGATCGCGGCCAACGCCAGGACTGGGCTGGACTGGATCAGGAACCCGGAGGCGACCATGCCCGACGGCGCCCAGCAACATCGCCCCCGAGGTATGACCGACGCGTTCACCGGTGCGGTCCGAGTGCCGGCTCCAGAACCAGACGAACGGCGCGGCACACACATACGGAATCGGGACGATGAACCCGACCTGTGTGTTCGACAGGTCACCCATGGCCTTGACGATGGACGGCAGCCACAGGCTCAGCCCGTAGATGCCCATCACCAGACCGAAGTACAGGGCCGCAAAGATCAAGGAGCGGGGGTCCTTCAGACCGGCCATGAAGCTGTGCTTGTGCCCGGTCCCCTTGGCCGCGTCCTCGGCGTCCATCTTGTCCTGCAGCCATGTGCGTTCCTCGAGGGTCAGCCACATCGCATCCCTGGGGTAATCCGTCATTGCCTTCAGCGCCACAAAGGCCATCAGCATCGCGGGAACACCCTCGATGATGTACATCCACTGCCAACCGGCCAGACCCCAGATGCCGTCCATCTTCAACAGCAGGCCCGAGATCGGCGCGCCGATCGCGTTGGCGATCGGCTGGGCAAGAATGAAGATCCCCAGCACCGCGACCCGTTGGCGGGCAGGGAACCACATGGTCAGATACAGGATGATCGCCGGGAAGAACCCGGCCTCCGCGGCGCCCAGCAGGAACCGGATGATGTAGAAAGAGGTCTCGCCCGTCACTGCCGCCATAGCCGTGGCGAAGAAGCCCCACGTCACCAGGATCCGGGCGATCCACTTGCGGGCACCGAACCGCACCATGCCGGCGTTGCTGGGGATCTCGAAGATGGCGTACCCGATGAAGAAGATCCCGGCGCCCAACCCGTAAGCGGAAGCGCTGAGGCCGATGTCCTCGCTCATCGTCAGCTTCGCGAAGCCAACATTGTTCCGATCGAGGAACGCGATGAAGTACAGAAAAACGATCAGCGGCAATACCCGCCGCTTGACCTTGCGGATCGTGCGATCACCTAATTCACCTAATGAATCGACGGGCGTTCGGGATCTGGCCATAACAGCCTCCAATCATGAGAGGGGCGAAAAACGGGGACAAAATAGGCGGTAGGGACGGCATAGACGATGCGGGCCGCAAGGCGGCGTAGTTGTCTCTTGAGGTCTACGAATAATTCATGGGCGGCATACGTTTTCGCGGTGCCGCTGCCAGTTCGGGGACGACACCGGCCCAAGGCCGGCTGGTTATTCAGCTATTCATCAGGCAACTCCTCGGCGTACGCCATGTCAATACTCCGAACCCGTCGGAAACGGCTGATCTTCGTGGTCGCGGCCGCTCCACGATCAGGGCGGCGAGCAAAGAGAGATGGACCGACGACGGGCGGCGTGACCGCGCCGAAGCCGAGAGCGATGGGCACCCCATTTCGACCCGCAAAGTGCCTGCGCGACAGATCAACCGCGCTGCTTGGCCTGGCGAAACGGCCCGACACATTTGGCAGTCCCGAACATGTCTTATCGACGCATCGGAGGAATTTCTGCACCGGAGATAAACGCGAATCACGAGTGACTGCCGCACGAGGCGAGAGCGCAGCCAATCCGCTGCCAACAGATCCAGCAGTCAATTGTGTTGAACCCCAACGGCCTCGCCGGCTCATCGAAACAGACCCCCGTCGAGGACAGGTCTTTCCCGGGGGCGAAGGCCAGCCGTATTGGGCGGTGATGCGGGGTGGCTTCATGGCATCGGGGCGGGTGCGTTGTCGTCGCCGGTGAAGTCGATGCTGGCGTATTCGCGGAGTTTGTCGAGGCGGTGGTAGGCCTCGATGACGCGGACGGTGCCCGACTTGGACCGCATCACGATCGACTGGGTGTGGGCGCCACCGCCGCTGTAGCGGACACCGCGCAACAGATCACCGTCGGTGACGCCGGTGGCGGTGAAGAACACGTTGTCACCCGAGACCAGGTCTTCAGTGGACAGGATGCGGTCGAGGTCGTGGCCGGCGTCGATCGCCTTCTGGCGTTCGGCGTCATCGGTGGGCGCCAGACGGGCTTGCAGTGCTCCCCCCATGCAGCGCATCGCGGCCGCGGCGATGATGCCTTCGGGTGTTCCACCGGTTCCGATCAGCAGGTCGGTACCCGATTCCGGCCGCGCCGCGGCGATCGCGCCGGCGACGTCGCCGTCGGAGATCAGCCTGATCCGCGCGCCGGTCTCGCGGACCTGCGCGATCAACTCAGCATGGCGGGGGCGATCCAGAATGCACACCGTCAGATCGGACACCGAGGACTTCTTCGCCTTGGCCACCGCTGCGGATGTTCTCCGAGATGGGTGCGGTGATGTCGATGGCGTCGGCGGCGTCCGGACCCACGGCGATCTTGTCCATGTAGAACACCGCCGACGGGTCGAACATCGCGCCGCGTTCGGCCACCGCGAGGACTGAGATCGCGTTCGGCAACCCTTTGGCCATCAGCGTGGTCCCGTCGACGGGATCGACGGCGAAGTCGCAATCCGGGCCCAGCCCGTTGCCGACCTCTTCGCCGTTGTAAAGCATTGGCGCTTCGTCTTTTTCACCCTCGCCGATGACGACCACACCGCGCATCGACACCGAGGAGACGAGTTGGCGCATCGCGTCGACGGCGGCACCGTCGCCGCCTTCCTTGTCGCCGCGGCCCACCCAGCGGCCGGCCGCCATCGCGCCGGCCTCGGTGACTCGCACCAACTCCAGGGCCAGGTTGCGATCCGGGCGCATGTAAAGCGTGGTGTCCAGCGGGGTAGCCATGGTGGTGCCTTTCTGGAGTGTGCATGCGCGGTCGAACGTGCTCATTGGTGCTTGGTGTTTCGCAGGTTGAGGTGACAACGAGTCGATGGTTCGTAGCGCCGCGGCCGTGACGGCGGCGCGTCCCGCCCTCCATACCGCGACGGCGTCGGCGTTCGACATCGCCTGCGGTAGTGAGCGTTCGACTGCGACGAGGTAGGCGCGGCGCAATTCAGCGTTGACGTTGACTTTGGCAACACCACAACTGAGGGCGCCCCGAAGCTGTCCGGCCGGCAGTCCGCTCGCGCCATGCAGGACCAGGGGAACCGGGCACTGCTCCGCAATAGCGTTGAGCCGTTCCAGATCGAGGGTGATCGGGTCGGCGGTGAATCCGTGCACGTTGCCGACCGCCACTGCCAGCGCATCGATCTCGGTACGCTCGACAAATTCGCGCGCCTGGCGCGGGTCGGTCATGCTCTGCGACGGAAGTGCATTCGTGGAGACGTCCTCGTCCCCCGGCACTGCGCCGAGTTCGGCCTCGATCCAGGCACCGGCGCGATGGGCGAGTGTGGCCGCCTGATGCGTGAACCGGACATTGTCGTCGAAGCTCAGATGCGAGCCGTCAATCATCACCGACGAGTAGCCGGCGTCGAGGCAGCGCTGCATTTCCGGCAGGTCCCTGCAATGGTCCAGATGCACGCCGATCGCGGCTGACGTTGAGTCCGCTGCAGTCAGCGCCATGTTCATCAGCGCTGTCTGACCGGCATGTTGGAAGTGACTCGACCCCGCGAGGAGGAGCACGGGTCGGTCGGCCTCTTCGGCGGCGGTCACAACCGCCTGGACCATCTCCAGGTTGTAGACCGCGAACGCGGGCAGAGCCCACCCCTGTTTAGCGGCGAGGTGCAGGGTTTCGGTGCCAGTGAGCAGCATCAGGTACAGCTCAAAGTGGCCGGGGTGGGTTCGGTCGGGCGGGTGATCGTCATTTCGTTTCTCCGACTGGGATGACGCCGCGGGTCAGCGCTGATCGGCGTCGAGGACGTATCGGCGCAGATCGGCTTCGGTTTGATTCATGTGTGCCTCCATGGCGTCGCGACTGCGCTCGGGATGCACCGGCGGTGAGTGCCTCGAGAATTGCTTCGTGTGCAGCGATTGCGTTGACCTGGATCTCCGGGATTGATGATGTCTCGGTGCGGGCATTGACCAGCAGATTGCCGAACGGCTCAAACATGAAGGGAATGAACATGTTTGCGGTCGCGTGCATGATCACGTCATGAAAGGCGATGTCCGCCTCGACAAAGAGATCGACCCGGTTCAACCCATTGGCAAGTCGCATTTCTTCGATGCTGGCGGCCAGTGAGTCGAGATCCTCCTTCGACCGGTTGGTGGCCGCCAACTGCGCTGCCCCGACCTCGACCATCCGCCTCGCCTCGATCAGGCGTCCCGATACCCGCGCTGTGGGCGACCGGCGTCTCTCGACCCGCACGACAGCATCCAGCGACATCCACGCCTGCGGCTGGTTGACGAAGGTGCCGCGCCCGCGACGAATGGTCACGATGTTCTGCGCCCGCAAGATGCGCACCGCTTCGCGGACAGTCAATCGGCTCATCCCGTATTTCAGGGCCAATTCCCCCTCCGAGGGGAGGACCGACTCGATTGGAAACTGCCCGTCCACGATTGACTCGAGAAGCATGTCCGCGAGTTCCTCGGGAAGCGCCACAGCTTCACCCTTTCGTCTGACGTCTGACGTCTGACGTCTGATAGTGTGACCTAGCGCACATCTGCTGTCAAGAGTGATCTAGGGGACCGCCGGAATAGCCAAGAGCCGAGCGTCAGGTGGTGCTGGGACGACGAGTGCGGAACTACGATGCCCGCGTGAGGGAAGAGCTGGCGGCAGCGCACGCCGCGGTGGACGAAGCGGTCGCGATCCTGCGGGACAGGCGTGATCGGCCGCACGAGCGGATCGACAAGGCGGCCAAGGACTTCCTTACCGACGTCGACCTGGCCAGTGAGTCGGCGCTGCAGCGCTCGCTCGCGACATCCACTCCGGATATCGGCTTTTACGGCGAAGAGGGCGGCGGGGCCGCCCTCGACTCGGGCAAGGTCTGGGTCGCGGATCCGCTCGACGGGACTATCAACTACGCGACCGGGTCACCGCTGTGCGGAGTGATGCTCGGCCTGCTCGAGGAGGGCGTGCCGACAGTGGGCGTGATCGACCTGCCGTTCCTCGGCGTTCGAGTCGACTCCGGTGCGCTGGCCGACGTTGGCTCGTTCGAGGACGCAATCATCGGGATGGGCGACGCGTTCCACCGGGGCGGCCCCCGGCTGGACGCGTATCTCGAACTGACGATGAGCGTGCACCGACGGGCGCTGCGCTTTCGCTGCGTCGGCGCAGCGTCGGTGCTCTGGGCCTGGCTTGTCAGCGGCCAGATCCAGGGCATGGTGCTTGCCCATAACAACCCGTATGACGTCGTCGCCGGGCATGCGATCGCTCGCGCGGCGGGAGCGATATGCACCGACTACGCGGGCGCCCCGCTCAACTTGGAGTCGACCGGAGCCATGGCGGCCGTCCCGGGCATCCAACCTGAGCTCGTCAGCCTCGCAGCCGATCTCGCCGCGGTGGCAGCGCGAGATAGCTGAGAGTTCGCACGCGCTCCGGCGCACCAGCGCGACGTGCGGGGCTCATTCGCGACCGGCGACACTTGGTCTGGCGACCGCGGATGCTGGTCGGCCTCGACATCAGCGTCGCGCCCGACTCTTGAGCAATCCATCACCGCCTTGCCTTACATATCGGGCCTTGACCATGACGTGGCTCACAGTAGTATGACCAGTGGTCATCGACCCTAGGAGCACCCGATGCCAACGGTGACATGGGCCCGCGTCGATCCGATTCGTCGCGCAGCCGTCGTAGAAGCCGCAGAGGCCGAGTTCGGCGCGCACGGCTTCTCACGAGGCAGCCTGAACGTCATCGCTCGGCGCGCAGGAGTAGCGAAGGGAAGCCTGTTCCAATACTTCGCGGACAAGCGCGACCTCTACGCGTTCATCGCCGACGTCGGTAGCCAGCGCGTGCGTTCCTACATGGAGACCCGCATCCGCGAGCTCGACCCGAACAGACCGTTCTTCGAATTTCTGACGGACCTTCTCGACAGCTGGGTCGCGTATTTCGCCGATCATCC
Organism: uncultured Actinomycetota bacterium; assembly: GCA_963715885.1. GTDB lineage: Bacteria > Actinomycetota > Actinomycetes > Mycobacteriales > Mycobacteriaceae > Mycobacterium. The sequence continues at coordinate 46,238 of CAVQSK010000029.1, read as the reverse complement.
GCGGGAACGTTCGCTTCATGCCGCGGCGAGTTTGGAGGTCGACACCGACGCCCGCATCAGCGTGCGGACCGTCATTCACCGCCACTACTTGGAGGTTCTGAGGCCGCTCGTGCGCGACGCGCACGCACGTGGCGACCTGCGCGCGGACAGCGATACCGACGCGTTGTTATCGCTGCTGTTGATGATCTTTCCGCATCTGGCGCTGGCGCCGTACGTGCGCGGTATGGATCCGATCCTGGGACTTGACGAGCCAACGCCGGAGCAGCCGGCACTGGCCGTGCGCAGGCTCGTCGCAGTCCTGGCAGCCGCTTTCTCTTCGGCAGCCCCACAGCCCCGCACCGCCGGCCCGACGGCGAAACGGCCACTGCCCCAACACCCATGACCTGAGGAGGCCAAACCCATGACACGGACACGTTCACACTCGATCGGCGCGGGCGGCCTCAACTGGAACAGCCTGCCGTTGAAGCTATTCGCCGGGGGCAACGCGAAGTTCTGGGATCCGGCCGACATCGACTTCTCCCGCGACCGGGTGGACTGGGAGTCGCTGTCGGAGGACGAACGGGACTGGGCCACTCGGCTGTGTGCCGAATTCATCGCCGGCGAAGAAGCGGTCACCGAGGACATCCAGCCGTTCATGGCCGCGATGCGGGCCGAAGGGCGGCTCGGCGACGAAATGTATCTGACGCAGTTCGCATTCGAAGAGGCCAAACACACCCAGGTATTCCGCCTGTGGCTCGACGCCGTCGGAATTACCGACGACCTGCACGGCTACCTCGACGACCTTCCGTCCTACCGGAAGATGTTCTACGAGGAGCTGCCAGAATCACTGGACGCGCTTTCGAGTGATCCCTCGCCGGCCGCCCAGGTTCGGGCGTCGGCGACCTATAACCACGTCATCGAAGGAATGATGGCCTTGACGGGATACTATGCGTGGCACAAGATCTGCGTCGACCGTGGCATTCTTCCCGGCATGCAGGAGCTGGTGCGGCGCATCGGTGACGACGAGCGACGCCACATGGCGTGGGGCACATTCACCTGCCGTCGCCACGTCGCCGCCGACGATGCCAACTGGGCAGTATTCGAAACACGTATGAACGAGCTCATTCCGTTGGCATTACGCAACACCGAAGAGGGCTTCGCCCTCTACGAAGCCGACAACATCCCCTTCGACCTGACGATGGACGAGTTCATGCAGTACGCGACCGACAAGGGCATGCGACGACTCGGCACCATCAGTAGCGCCCGCGGCCGGCCGGTTGGGGACATCGACGTCGACTACTCGCCGCTGCAGCTGGAGGACGCGTTCGCCGACGAGGACGAGAAGGCCCTGGCAGCCTCGGCATAACACTGCGTCTGCCGCCGACCGTGGGCCCTATGGATGAATTCCGGCCGAATCCGCGCCCTATCCCCCACGGTCGATGCGAAGCGCCGGCAAGGCGGCGGCCGACGCCGTCTTGGTGGACGCCTTAAGCGCTCTACGAGAGGTCCGCGACGCTTGCGTTGCTGCGGGCTTCGATGGCCTTGACGCTGTGTGCGAACGCCTTTCGCAATACGCGCTTGCCGATGGTTCCGAGCACTCCCCCGAGCACCCGTCCCTTGAGGTTCTTGCCCTCGCGAACCACGACGACGTCTACGTCGGTCGTCCCGTCGGGCTGCCGCCCGAACGTGTAGGTGTAACCCGAGGCGCCGCCCCAAATGTTGGAGTCGGTGGTCGTGAGCTTGACGTGATCGGGATCGGACCAGTCGTAATGCAGGCGTTCCCAGACGCCGCCCGAGCCCTCGGTGACGTCGGCCTCATGGGGGCCCTGGTGGTGCACCTTGAGATATGCATCGGCACTCTTTGTAAAGAGCTTCGAGCGGCCCGGTCCGAAGTCGGTAAGCCCAGCGATGAACTGTTCCGGAGTCGAGGTGGTCGTTTTGTGGAAGTGGATCGTGGACATTGCGTCCTCCTTGCTCGTGTGAGCTGATACTTACGACCACCATGAGCGCACCGCGCGCATTGCGAATTCCTTCTTGGGGATCAGCGAGGACCGCCCTACTTATCCTGGTATTGGTAGTGACAGCCTGAGCCACGGAATATCGGTATCAGCTGGCAGGTTTGACCAGCCGCCGGCCGCTCGCCCCTGCAGAGACAGATGTTCACAATCTGGATCGACTGATCGCCTGCTACCGATCCCATATCTTCGCCGAACCCTGCGGCGACGGCCCGGGGTTTAGCCGCGCGGCAATCGGGACAACCCGACGCGCAGTACCCCTGGCGCTTCCCGCACTCGGAGGTTTGGCATGGAGCAGATCAGCAACCCTCCACCCACGCCGAAGGACGCCACCAAAGCGACCGAGGAGCAACGGGAACTCAAGGACAAACTGGATCACCAGGACGATGATCCGGAAGCGCCGGGTCGGCATCAGAGTCGAACTCAGGTCGCCGACGAGACGTAGTTACGCCCGCCTATGCTCCTCGCTGGTCGTGGCGGGGTTTCAAATCGCCCTTGCCGAGGTATACCGCTCGCAAGGTTCAGGCTCGAGCCTTGGCAATCCATCCGATCAAAGGGGTTAGTCATGGCTGCCGAGAAGAATGCCTGCAGCAACATTGACGAGTTTGGCGGCAAGGTCAAAGAGAGTCTGGGCGAGCGGATAAGGGACAAGGGCGTCGAAAACGACGGCAAGCTGGATGAGCTATGTCGGGTGCCACGGACGCGGTCCACAAGATGAAAGACGCGCTGAACTAGCGCACAAACCGTCGGCCCGCCACTTGCGCGATTCGCACTTTTTGGCGGTTCGACCTGCCTTTCTTGAGTACTCCGCAACCGACAGGACCGCCTGAAAATGACGTCTACTACGCACACCGACTACGGGGAAGTGACCGAGATGCTTCGCCATCTCAGTACGCTCGAAAAGGAATCAATTCCCTTTGAGCGTCAACGAAATTCGATAATCGAACGCTGCCTACCGCTGGCCGACCACATCGCACGGCGATACCGAAATCGCGGAGAACCACTTGAAGACCTCGTCCAAGTCGCGCGCGTCGGGTTGATGAACGCGGTGAACCGCTTCGATGTCGAAAGTGGTGCCGATTTCCTGGCATTCGCGGTGCCGACCATGATGGGTGAGGTGCGCCGGTACTTCCGCGACCACGGGTGGTCGGTCAAAGTTCCGCGCCGACTCAAAGACCTCAACTTCCAGCTCAAAAGGGCACGCGATGAGTTGTCTCAACAGCTGGGGCGCGCTCCCACCGCCGGCGAGATCGCAACCCATCTAGGTATCGAGCGCGAAGAGGTGCTGCAGGCCACCATTGCGGCCAGCGCATACTCCACCCTGTCGTCAGATGTGCCGGCGCCCGCAGATGGTTACGACGGCCGGTCGGTCGCCCGAAGCTTCGGCGACCTTGACGCCAACCTGGATAAGGTGCTCGACGCCGAAACGGTGCGCCCACTCTTGGCGGCGTTGCCCCGACGCGAGCAAACCGTGCTCCAGCTTCGGTTCTTCGCGAACATGACCCAGACCCAGATCGCCGAACGCCTCGGGATATCCCAGATGCACGTGTCGCGCCTGCTGTCCCGATCCCTGGCTACGCTGCGGAAACAAGCTCAGACACCCGAGCTGCTCGCTCGTATTTAGGTTTGCGAACGCTAACCACCGGGCACCACCATGGCAGCGGGCGTCGACTTTGGTTGCGCTTGAAGGCTCCGCTAGGCGGGCCCGGGGTGCAACCCTGACGTTGAGAAGCAGCGCAGCCCTGGGCGCTGCCGCTCGACCAGCCGAGATTGCCACGTCGATGCTGCCTCCGTCGGCACGCGCATGGACTATTTTCCTTACGTGAACTCCGACCCGGAGGACAGCTCATCGCTGCAGAAGGCCCTCACCGGCGGCGCTCTGCAACATATCGGCTGGTATCGCTTCTACTTCGCCGACGAACGGTGGGAGTGGTCAGCCGAAGTGCAGCTGATCCACGGATATCAACCCGGAACCGTCACCCCGACCACTGAGCTGGTGCTCTCTCACAAACACCCTGACGACTTCGAACACGTCGCGGCGACGCTCGACGACATCCGTCAAACTCACAAGCCGTTCAGCACCCGCCACCGCATCATCACCACCCAAGGCGCCATCCGCGACGTCGTGGTCATCGGTGAACGCCTCCACGACAACAGCGGCAAAGTCATCGGTACGCAAGGCTTCTACATCGACGTCACGCCCACAGCCGACGCCCGTGAGTCCAGCATTTCCGAGGCAGTCGCTGAGATCTCTCATAGCCGGGCTGCTATCGATCAGGCCAAAGGCGTGTTGATGTACGTCTATCGCATCGACGCCGAGGCAGCCTTCGATCTCTTGCGATGGCGCTCCCAAGAATCCAACGTGAAGCTGCGCGCCTTGGCCGAACAACTGCTGGCCGATATCCGTACGCTCAACCAGGGCGAGGCTTCTCTGCCGTCACGCCCGGAGTTCGACCGGTTACTACTGACCGCCCATCAAAGGATCAGAGCCCAAGCCGCGAGAGAGAAGTGAGTTAGGCACCGGTATGCCGGTGCGGCTCGGCAACCGGCTTTGATTCCGCAGAGCCGCGCTGCCGCAGGAAGATCGAAAATCCCACTATCGCTGCGACAGCGATGAATTCGCTCTGCCAGTTCTGCATCGACTCAAACCAGAACTGCGACGTGGTCACGTAGCGCCACACCGAGATCGCGGCCCCGCCGTGTTGAAGCTGCTCGTCGTTGAACGCTTTGACCCCACCGATAGCGTGCAGTGCCATCGACGCGAAGAACAGCGCGAAAAACGCGATCGACAAGGAGTGCTCATACAGCGCGAGCACCCAACCCCCTTTACGGACCGGCCACGGCGTCCCCGGATTCGTGCTCACTTTTCGTGGGTCCTGGTCCTGGGGCGCCGGCTCATTCATCGGCTTCGACTCAGACGAGCCCTTCTGATACAGGAACGCAGTCAACACGACATACATGCCCATCTGGAGAAACTCGGATTCCCAGTTCTCAAATGTCGCTTCCACGAAGTCACCGGTGGTCAGGTACTTCAAAACCGAGACCTGCTCCTGTGAGCCGTGCTCCTGCTGTTCCTGGTTGTACGTCGCCGCCCCGGACACGACCATGCCGACGAAGAACACCGCGAACAGTCCCAGGCAGGCGATCAGCAACCCGTTATTGCGCAACAACTCCCGTGGTGAGCGACGTTGAGACACAGGTGCCTCCGCAGGGCCGACGCAATTGAATCAGCAAACAGCGTAACGCCCACGCGTGCATACGCCGTGGATGCAATCGAGTCAACCGCGTCGCTCGAGGTGGCAATGGGCCAAGCGTGCCCCGGTCAGGGTGCCTGCCCCTCAGACCTTCGTCGCAATCCTCGCGGTGGTGGGTTCGGCCTCGGTCGGTGGAGACAATTGTCAGAGCCGGCAACCACCACCGTCGCCTCAGCCTTCGAGCACCGGGCCGGGCCGGCGCCAGCCGAGCACCATCGCGGGTGCCCAGCCGGCGATCAACGGGTATGAGGGTTTCCTTTCCGATGAAATGGCTTGATTCACAACTGGGTTGACGAGGCAATCCGGTCAGCACCGCTCAGTACGGCGGCGACCTTGTTGCGTGCGTTCACTTTTCGCTGCCCCCGTTCCGGTGAGCCCCGGTGGCCAACTCGGCGGAGTGGGGTCCGAACTCTCCCGCGACGGTCGCGACGACGTTCGCGGGGAATCCGCCTCGGCGAGAGTGCTCGCGGATCGTGGATTCCTCGTCGGCTTCGTGGATGCAGTAGATCTTGTCGCCGGCGACGTAGCTGGTCACCCAGCGGTACGGCACGCCGAGAGACTCAATCGTCGCGTTCGATTTGGTGGCGATATCCGCCAGCTGATCCTCGGTGAGATCGCTCGCGCCGGGAATGTCCCGTTCGATGATGAAGCGTTGCATTTCATTCTCCTGTCTTGACTGAGTTGTCTTGAATCACTGGCCGTCCGGATCGGAAGGACGCCAATCACGTTCGGTCATTGAGGGCGGACGGTCATCGGGAAAACATCCCTATTTCGGCGCGGGCATCCCGCACCCGACCCGCGGATCATCCCGACGTTTTCGCTGGTCAGACCACTTCGGTAACCGGTACTATCCCCACCGTGAAGCTGACGGAACGCGAGCACGAACTCGAATGGCTCGCGACCCGGGCAGCCGCGGCTCGCGCCGGACGCGGCGGCGCGGTGATGGTGTGCGGCGAGTCCGGCGGCGGCAAGACGTCGTTCGTCGAGGCATTCGTCGGACGGTTGGACGGCGACGCGCGGGTGCTGTGGGGAGCTTGCGACCCACTGTCCACGCCGAGACCGCTGGGACCGCTGCACGACCTCGCCGACCAGTTCGGGGCCACCACTGCGCAGCTGTTGCGTGACAGCGATCAGCCCTACGACATCTTCGCGTCGGTGTTCAACGAGCTCAGAACGCAGCCGTCGGTCCTGGTTCTCGACGACCTGCAGTGGGCCGATCAGGGCACCATCGACCTGTTCCGGTTTCTACTGCGGCGCGCGGCTCAGACTCAGCTTCTGACCATAGGCATCGCCCGCGACGATGAGGTCGGTGTCACCCATCCGCTGCGGTCGCTGCTCGGTGACGTTGCACGCTCCCCGCACGCGCAATCCCTGATCGTGCCGCCGCTGAGCCTGGAGGCCATCACCACACTGGTGGGTGATCGCGACGTCGACCCGGCCTGGCTGCATCGGGTCACCGGCGGCAACGCCTTCTTCGTGTGCGAGATGCTCGACCACCACGGAGCGGATCTGCCGACCACCGTGCGCGACGCCATTCTGGCCCGCACAGCCGGTCTCGACATCGCCGCGTGGGATCTACTCAATTTGCTCACGTGCGCGCCGGGATCCATCCCCGATCACCTGATGACCGACCTCGGCGTCACCTTGCCCGCGTTGCGCGCCCTCGACGAGGCCAAGCTCATCAGGCGGGACGCGCGCGGCGTGGCCTTCCGCCACGACCTGTGCCGGCGAGCGGTCACGAGCGTCATCCCGCCGGGCGCCGAGCCGGCCCTACACCGTCGCTTCATCGACGCCCATCAGGCCTCGGCGCATGCCGACCCTGCGGTCATCACCCACCACGCACTCGGTGCAGGCGACAGGAACCTGATCACCATCGCGGCAGCCGATGCCGGACGCGCGGCAGCAAGGGCGGGTGCGCACACGCAGGCCACCGAGTTCTTCCGGATCGCGCTGGACCGTGGAGATGCGCTACCCGTCGAGACCGAAGCCGAACTGCTCGAACTGCTCGCGGCCGAGTATTACCTCACAGACCGCCTCGACGACGCGATCGTGGCGTGCCGCCGCGCGATGCACATACGGCAGGCCATGGGCGCCGACATTGCCGTCAGCGCCGACCACCATTCACTGGCGGTCTATGAGTGGTACAACGGCAACCGCGAGGCCGCCAACGACCACGTCGCGGAGGCAATCGCAACGCTCGAGGGCGGTGCCGAAACCCGCGACCCCGCGGTGCTCACGCAGCTGGGGCACGCCTTTGCGATGCAGGCGTTTCTGGCGGTCCAATCCAGCCAGCTCGACACGGCGACGAAACTTCTGGTGCGTGCCCGCGAAATCGTCTGCAACACCGGGGATGTCACGCTGTCCGTACGCGTGGGACTCATCGAGGGCTTCTGCGCCGTGCTCTCCAGCCGGCAGACGGCGCGGGCCTCGATACTCTCGACACTCGCTGCGGGTCCCCGGCACATCGATGAGATCTATTCCAGCGGTTACACCAATCTCAGCTATTTCGACGTCGAGCAACGACGTCTCGGCGAGGCGACTGACCTTCTCGACATATGCATTCCCCTGATGGTCGAGCACGACCTGCCCGTGTGCCACGTGGTCCAGCTCGGTTCGCGAAGTCGGCTGAAACTGCTTGTCGGCGATTGGGATGACGCGCTCACCGACGCCGACACCGTACTCGACAATCCCAGTGCGCCGTTGGCTCGGACCTGGCCACTGCTCATCCGCGGACTGGTTTCGTTGCGTCGTACTGGAAAAGACGACGGCGGGATCGACGAAGCCTGGCTCCTCGCATGCCGTTTCGGCGAATTGGTGAGGATGCTTCCGGTTGCTGCGGCGATCGTCGAACGGATCTGGTTGACGGGCGTCGTCGACGACCGCCTGGCCGAATTCCGTTCGTTGCTTGACAGCGCGCCGGTCACCGGCCTCGAATGGGCGCGCGGCGAATTGGCGATGTGGCTGCGCCGCATCGGCGCGACCGTTCAGCCCGCCGGGCATCATTACGACACCGTGGCTGAGCCATACCGGCTGGTCCTCGACGGGAAGCATGCGGCCGCCGCGGACACGTTCCACGCATTGTCGAGCCCGTACGATGCTGCGCTGGCGCTCATCGACTCCGGCGACCCGAAGCTCGCCCGTCGTGCGCTCGATGTGCTCGACCGCCTCGGGGCGGACGCCGTCGCCGCCAAGGTGCGCTCCGACCTGCGGGCCCAGGGCGCCAAGGTGGTGCCAGCGCCCCGGCGCGCGACGACCCTGGCCAATCCCGCGGGTCTGACGACGCGCCAGGTCGAGGTCCTGCGGCTCCTGGAGGACGGCCTGACCAACGCCGAACTGGCCAAGCAGCTGTTCCTCTCCGTCAAGACTGTGGACCACCACGTCTCGGCGATCCTGACCAAACTCGACGTGACAAAGCGCCGTGACGCCGTGCGTCGCGCCAGAGAAGTCGGCATCCTCACCTAAAGCATTCACCAAGGTCCGACGGGCCGTCGTCGGCAATGTAGGTAGCTCTTCCCGATGTCGGCCAACCCCTCGATCCCTGATCGTTGCTGCAGCCGGGCACCCGCCCCGTCGCACATCACCGAGAGATTCGAGGAGTACATCGATGAGCACTGCACATGTCAGCGCGCTGTCGCCGACTCAACAGGAAGCCGACCGCCAGCTCAAAGCCAAACACCGCGCGCTATGGGCGTCGGGCGATTACCCGGCCGTGGCCGCGGAGTTGATCCCCGAGCTCGGGCCACGGTTGGTCAGGGCCTGTGACGTCCGAACCGGACAGCGTGTCCTGGACGTCGCCGCCGGATCCGGCAACGCCGCCATCCCAGCGGCTGAGGCGGGCGCAATAGTGACCGCGAGCGACCTGACGCCCGAGCTCTTCGAGGCCGGCCGCGCCGTCGCCGCCGAGCGCGGCGCCGAGCTGGACTGGGTCGAGGCGGACGCGGAAGCAATGCCGTTCGCCGACAACAGCTTCGACGTCGTGATGTCGTGCGTCGGGGCGATGTTCGCACCGCATCACCAGGTGACCGCCGACGAGTTGATCCGGGTGGTCCGGCCCGGCGGAACGATCGCAATGATCAATTGGACGCCAGAAGGTCTTATCGGCAACCTGTTCGCGACGATGAAGCCATACGCGCCCGCGCCCCCAGTCGGCGCCAGTCCCCCGCCGCTGTGGGGCGACGGGGATCATGTCCGAGAACTGTTCGCCGACAAGGTAACCGGGCTGACGACCCGCCGCGAGACGGTCCTGATCGACCACTGCGCCAGTCCGCTTGAGTTCCGCGAGTACTGGAAGCGAAACTACGGGCCCGTTATCGCGGCCTACCGGTTCAACGAGGACAGGCCTGAGCGAGTGGCAGAGCTGGACCGCGACTTCCTGACTCTGCTCGAGAACTGGAACACCGCAACCGGGCAGAGCAGCACCGCCTACCAGGCCGAATACCTGCTGGTGACTGCGATCAAGCGGTAGACCGACGCCGCCGCTGGCGACAGCGAAGCGGCGTTTCATGACCGGCAGGCCGGGCGGATTTGGGTTTCAGCTGCGCGGGTCTTGTTGGTGCGAAGCCGATTGGAACGGCACAGATTTCGAGGATGTGCGCGTCGAACGTTCATGGAGGTCGACGATTGCGACCACCAGTCGCGGACTGACGCAGCAGGGCCGGCGAGGACGGGCTCCACCCGACCGGGCGGCGCCCCGGAGCCGAGCGGCAGTGAACCAGATGGGTTGCGACACGGTCACGGATGGATACCTATCAATGGATCACTGATCACAAAAGTCACACAAATCACTATCGTCACATCAGCCAAACTGCCGACGTCAACGCGACGTCCGCCCCTGGAAAGGTGTGACATGCCGCCGCGTCCTCGAATCGCATCGATATCGGTGGCGTCGGCGGCCGCTATCGGACTCAGCGTTGCAATCGGTGTCGCGCCACCAGCGTTCGCAGAGCCCTGCACAGGTGCTGCCGCCGCTGCCCAACCCCCTGCGGCTCCGCCGCCCACTCCGTCCTTGCCCTCGTCGTCCGGCGGCCTACCGACAGGGCACAGACCTCCCAACACGAATGAACGCGCGCCGCTACCCAGGCTGGGTCAGCTGCCGTTGGCCATCCTCAACGCGCTATCTCCACGCTCCGCGCGGGTGCAACAGCAAGCGGGGGTGATGCCTTCTCCCATACCTCCCGGCACGGGCAACCCACCGCCCCCAAACGCAACCGCGCAGGTTCCGGCTGCAGCCGCAGCTGCGCCGCCGCCGGTGCCTGCCGCAGCCCCGCCGCCTGGAACATCGGTGGTCGGCTGGGTGACCGGACCGGACAGCCCAAACGACACCATCCGACGTTTCGCCATCACCGGGACCGACCTCGGGATCATGTGGGACAACGGCGATCCCGTCAACCGTCAGGTGCTGATGGCTTTCGGCGACACGTACGGCTATTGCAGCGTCCGCGGCCAGCAATGGCGGTACAACACGTTGTTCCGCAGCCAAGACGGTTCTCTGGCCAAAACAATCTCCGTGCCGAATGGCGCGGTCTCCAACAGATACTCCGGCTCACCCGTATGGGCGCCTGGCCTTTCCAAGCAGATCATCAACAGCATCAAGTGGGCGCCAACGGAGAAGGGAATCATTCCGACCGCCGGCATCTCCGTCGGTAAAACCCAATACGTCAACGTCATGTCCATCAAGAACTGGGACAGCGACGGCCGATGGACGACGAACTTCTCGGCAATTGCAGTGTCCCCTGATAACGGCGAGCACTGGGGGACCTACCCCGGAACCGTCCGCACGCCTGCGCCGGACGGCATTGCGGGAGTCCCGTACGTTCCGGGAAACGAGAACTTCCAGCAGGGGGCGTTCCTTCGGCCTGGGCCCGGCGACCCCTATCTCTACTCGTTCGGGACACCGCCGGGGCGCGGCGGTCCGGCGTTTGTGTCGCGGGTCCCCCCGGGTTCCGTTCCGGACCTCACCAAGTACGAGTATTGGAGCTCCTCTCAGAATTCCTGGGTCCCGAACAATCCGGCGGCCGCCACGCCGGTCATCCCGGGCCCGGTCGGAGAGATGTCGGCCCAATACAACACCTATCTCAAGCAATACCTGGTGCTTTACGGCAACGGTGCCAACGACGTCGTGGCAAGGACTGCGCCGGCTCCGCAAGGACCGTGGAGTCCAGAGCAATTGCTCGTGCCGTCAGCGCAGTTCCCCGGCGGCATCTACGCGCCGTATCTCCATCCCTGGTCGACGGGCAAAGAGCTGTACTTCAATCTGTCGCTGTGGTCCGCATACAACGTGATGTTGATGAAAAGCGTGCTGCCATAGCCGCTAGGCCTGGGCGGGGTTTGTTGACGTAGGTGTTGGCGCGAAAAGGCCCAGGCTCGAGAGCGCCAACATGTGCCCATCGTTGTTGGGCCGCCGTCCTCCCGCCCCCAGCGCAGTACGTGGTACGCGCTCTCGAGCCACTCGATTAGCCAACCGCCTCACGGGGTAATGCCCGCGTAACTCATCGTTCGAGACCCCCGTTCTATCCGCTCAAACACTTCAGGAGAGAACACCGTGGTTGAAGCCATCGGTTTACAACACGACGCCGCCGCGGCGGACAGCCCCGCGTCACCGCCGGCGGCTGCCACGCGCGGCGTTCCCCAGTTGGAGGTGTGGCGGGGCAAGGCTTACCCGCTCGGGGCCACCTACGACGGCTCCGGGACGAACTTCGCGGTGTTCAGCGAGGTCGCGGAGCGGGTGGAGCTGTGTCTGTTCGACGACGACACCGAGACTCGGATCACCCTGCCCGAGGTGGACGGTTTCGTGTGGCACGGTTTTGTGCCGACCATCGAACCGGGCCAGCGCTACGGCTACCGGGTAAACGGGCCCTTCGACCCGGCCAACGGGCTGCGGTGCAACCAGAACAAGCTGCTGCTCGACCCGTATGCGAAGGCGATCGACGGCACATTTGGATGGGATCAATCGCTGTTCGGTTACGACTTCGGCGACCCGGACAGCCGCAACGACGACGATTCGGCGACCGCCATGCCGAAGTCGGTGGTTATCAGCCCGTTCTTCGATTGGGGTGTCGACCAGCCCCCGGGTCACGAGTACGCGGACAGCGTTATCTACGAGGCCCATGTCAAGGGACTGACTCAAACCCATCCCGACATCCCGGAGCGCGTCCGCGGTACCTATGCTGCGCTAGCCCACCCAGTGATCATCGACCACCTCACGACGCTGGGGGCAACGGCGATCGAGTTGATGCCGGTGCACCACTTCGCCAACGATTCGACGCTGATCGACAAGGGGCTGTCGAACTATTGGGGATACAACACAATTGGCTTCTTCGCACCAGACTCCAAGTACGCCTCCAACGTGACACCGGGCGGTCAGGTGCAGGAATTCAAGGCGATGGTGCGCGCGCTGCACGAGGCCGACATCGAAGTCATCCTCGACGTGGTCTACAACCACACCGCCGAGGGCAATCACCTGGGCCCGACGCTGTCGATGCGCGGCATCGACAACGCCGCCTATTACAGACTGGTCGACGACGACAAGCGTTACTACATGGACTACACCGGCACGGGTAACAGCCTCAACGTCGGTCACCCGCACTCGCTGCAGTTGATCATGGATTCGCTGCGGTACTGGGTGACCGAGATGCACGTCGACGGGTTTCGGTTCGACCTGGCCTCCACCCTGGCCCGCGAGTTCTACGACGTGGACAAGCTGTCGACGTTCTTCGAACTGGTGCAACAGGATCCGACGGTCAGCCAGGTCAAGCTGATCGCCGAACCATGGGACGTCGGGCCCGGCGGCTATCAGGTCGGTAACTTCCCGCCGCAGTGGACGGAGTGGAACGGCAAGTACCGCGACACCGTGCGCGACTACTGGCGCGGTGAGGATGCCAGCCTGGGCGAATTCGCGTCTCGGCTGACCGGTTCGGCCGACCTCTACGAGCACACCGCGCGTCGCCCGGTGGCGTCGATCAACTTCGTCACCGCTCATGACGGGTTCACGCTGCGCGACCTGGTGTCCTACAACGAGAAGCACAACGAGGCCAACGGCGAGGACAACAACGACGGCGAGAGCAACAACCAGTCGTGGAACTGCGGCGCGGAGGGACCCACCGACGACGCGGAGATCAATGCGCTGCGGGCGCGTCAGCAGCGCAACTACCTCGTGACTCTGCTTCTGTCCCAGGGTGTCCCGATGATCTGCCACGGCGACGAACTCGGCCGCACCCAGGGCGGCAACAACAACGGCTACTGCCAGGACAACAAGATCACGTGGATCGACTGGGCTCAGGCCGATGCCCATCTGCTCGAGTTCACGGGATCTGTGTCCGCGCTGCGTGCCGCGCACCCGGTGTTCCGCCGGCGCCGGTTCTTCGACGGCCGACCGGTGCGTCGCCGCGGATCCACTGACATCCCTGACATTTCCTGGTTCCGACCGGACGGCTCCGAGATGAGCGACGACGACTGGGATTCCGGTTTCGGCAAATCGGTTGCTGTGTACCTGAATGGACAGGGCATCCCCGACCGTGACATGCGCGGGGAGCGGGTTACCGACGACTCATTCATCCTGTGCTTCAACGCCCACCACGAGCCAATCGAATTCACACTGCCACCAAAAGAATTCGGCGCATCTTGGTTGCCCACAATCGACACTGCCTCCGACAGCGGCGTACCAAAGAGCAGCGACGCACTGAAAATGGATGCCACAGTCGAGGTGTCCCCTCGTTCGGTAATTCTGCTGAAGGCAGACTCACCGAAATGAGGGTGACTTGTCGAGCTGTGTGGTTATGAGGACGCGTCTACCCTTTTCTCTACCCACCAGGGGTGTGCAGCCTCACGAGTTGCAGACCGCCCAGTGGGTATTTCAGCGATGGTTGACACTCTCAGCGTGTGCGGTCGCAACGCCGCGCGTGCGGTACTCCGCAGCGTGGGCATCACCGGCTGGCCGCGCCGACGGCTCAATCGCGCGGTCCTGTCCCTGACCCTGCGATGACAATCGCCGGCGCTCACAAAACGGGTCGGCCGCCGGTGACCGCCACCCGCGCACCGGAGATGTAACTGCCTTCGTCGGCGGCCAGCAATACGTACACGGGCGCAAGCTCGGCGGGTTGGCCCGCTCGGCCCAGCGGTGTGTCGTCACCGAAATTGGCGACCTTTTCCTCGGGCATGGTGGCCGGAATCAGCGGAGTCCAGATCGGGCCCGGTGCGACGCTGTTCACCCGAATGCCCTTCTCCCCCAACAGTTGGGCCAGGCTGGCCGAAAAGTTGGAGATCGCAGCCTTGGTCGCCGCGTATGGCGCCAGCGTCGGGGAGGGCATGTCGGAGTTCACCGACGAACTGCCGATCACCGACGATCCAGGACCCATATGCGGCAAGGCGGCCTTGACCAAGTAGAAGTAAGCTCCGACGTTGAGCCGGAACGTGTAGTCCCACTCTTCGTCGCTGATCTCCTCGAGGTCACTGTGCGACATCTGGAACGCCGCGTTGCTCACCAGCACATCGATCCCGCCGAATTCGGTAGCGGCACGGTCGATTACCGCTCGGCAATGAGCCGGCTCGGCCAGGTCGCCGCGTACCAGTACACACTTGCGCCCGGCGTCCTGAACGAGGCGCGCCACCTCCGCGGCGTCCTCGTCTTCGTTGAGATAGGCGATCAACACATCGGCGCCTTCGCGGGCATAGGCGATGGCCACGGCACGACCGATACCGCTGTCGCCTCCTGTGATCACCGCGCGCTTGCCTGCCATCCGATCCGAGCCGCGGTAGCTGTTCTCGCCGCAGTCCGGAACGGGACTCATAGCCGACTGCACGCCCGGGACCTCTTGCTGCTGCTTTGGAAACCCCATTAATCTTCCTTTCGACCAAACCACCCTCATGCGGCGGCTGACGGCTCCAGTACTGGTGTCATTGATAGTCATTGAGGTTCGTTCGCCCTTTCGGCGTTGACGGCACTGGGTCGGCGCAGGATGCACCGTGATATCGACTACCCGAGCGGCCCACGAGGCAATCACTCTTGTGACGAGGGTGGAGAACCAGCTCCGTACGCCGACGTTTGCATGGCCACAGCACGGGTATCACACCGGAGCCGTTCGCTTCCAGACCGCGGAGCACCGTCGGTAAACCACAACTGGAAGCGATTCAATTTGACAGCAACTCATTGTGCCTACATCCCCGGATCCACGTTCAACTTCGGGACGCCGGTCCAAAAGGCAGCCCTCGCAGTTGGCGTAGTTTTTCTGGCCGTCGGCCTGCGCGGCTTCGTTCCGGGGCCAACTTCGTTCCCGTCGACAACGCCGACAACTGCCTGCATCTGGGGCTCGCGGTCGCGATGATCGCACTCGGCGCCGCGCTGGGCCGCACTCGCGATGACACCGGCCAACCCGTCGGCACAGATAGCAGGACACACACAGCACACCAAACGGCCCCGGTCCGCTGACAGTCAGACGACCAGTGTGCCGATTGACGGGGCGCGGACAAGCCAAGCTCACTAAGGAGAATCATGTACCTACACACCCAGCAACTCATCAACGAGATCGTCGTCGACGAACCGGATCCCGCCGCTGCCAACGCACTGCAGGAAGGCCTGGGCGGCCAGTTCGGTGAAATGCGGACGATGATGCAGTACCTGTTCCAGAGCATGAACTTTCGCGGCGACAAGACGTCCAAGCCGTACAAAGATCTACTGCAGGGCGTCGGCACCGAAGAGATCAGCCATGTGGAACTGATCGGCACGACCATCTCCCGCCTGCTGGACGGGTCACCTGAGTACAAGGGCAGGAAGACCGATTCGGTTGACAAGCCGGGTGCCAAGGGCGCGACGCCGCTGAAAATTGCTTTGGACACCGGCAACATTCACCACTATCTGGTTGGAGCGCAGGGAGCTCTGCCGGTCGATGCGGCCGGAAACCCGTGGAGCGGGTCTTACGTGTACAACAGCGGAAACCTCGTGCTTGACCTGTTGTACAACCTCATGTTGGAGTCGACCGGGCGGCTGCAGAAGTGCCGGATCTACGAGATGACAGACAATAAGACAGCCCGTTCTACGATCGCCTATCTGATCGTTCGCGATCAGGCTCATGAGAATGCGTTCGCCAAGGCTCTGGAGAGCCTCGGGGTGAACTGGGGTGCGGCGCTGCCGATCCCCAAGACGAATGCCGCGCAGTTCCCCGAGGTCAAGAAGCTCCTCGACATGGGCCTGCAGAGCATCCAGTACACCTTCAGTGCTGATGACGAAAGCCAGGCGGACAAGCTCTATCGAGGTGCATCGCCGTCGAACGACGGAACCGAGCTGAGCACCGCCGTGATGCCCGAAGGGTTTCCGATGACAATTTCACCGGAGCGGCGCGAAGAGTTCTCGCCGGGTTTGGACAAGGAGCTGTTGGCTCTCATTCAGGCCACCGCAGAGGTCGAGATCGCGACCAACGGCGCAGTGACCAAATGAGTGCAGTCGGGTGGGTTGGCGTCGATGACGTCACCCACCCGTTGTTCTGCCGCGTGAATGTTCGGAAGCCGCAAGAGATTTCGGCATCGCCAGAAGGATCGTTGAGCGAGAGGGGCCGACATGGCCATCGATGATCGGGACGAACGCAACGCCGGCATTACCCGGGCCGAGACCAGCGAACCGGACAGCGGCGGCCCCCGCGACACCGACCATCCGACCGGTTCAACGCAGGCGGCCGAAAACGCCGCCAACGATCCACCGAGCTAGCTTCAGTCACTGCAGGGAGGCACATCCATGCGCGTCGTGATCACCGGAGCGAGTGGCAACGTTGGAACCGCGCTGCTCGGCGCGCTCCCCGCCGAGCACCAAGTCGTCGGAGTAGTACGCCGGCCACCTATGCAGAAGGGTGTCTACCAGCGGGCCAGCTGGTGCTCACTCGACCTCGCTGAGGACGATGCCATCGCTGAATTGCATCGGGTGTTTGACGGCGCCGACGTCGTCGTGCATCTCGCGTGGGGGTTTCAACCCACCCGTGACACGCGTTATCTGACTCGTCTGGGCGTAGGTGGCACCTCCGCAGTGCTCCAGGCTGCTCATGCCAGCAGCGTCGGTCAGCTGGTTCATATGTCCTCGGTGGGAACCTATGCCGCCGGAAGTTATGGCAAGCGGGTGGATGAATCTTGGCCGACGACAGGAATCCAATCCTCGCCGTACAGCCGCGACAAGTCAGCAGCGGAAGCGATTCTCGACGAATACGAACAGCGGCTCGGAAGCGCGGCCGTTCCGATCGCCCGGATGCGTCCCGGCTTTATCCTGCAGCGAGCCGCGGCCAGCGGGCTGATGCGGTACGGACTGCCGGGATACTTACCGATGCAACTAGTTCCGCGGCTGCCGCTTCTGCCGCTTGATCGGCGCCTATGTATTCCGCTCATTCATGCTGATGATGTCGCCGACGCGATTTCGCGCGTGATTGATAGGCGCGCCTCGGGCCCGTTCAACCTCGCCGCCGAACCGCCGGTCGGACGAGACGATGTAGCAGACGCGCTCGACGCGCGGCCCGTCCACATCCCGTCCGGTCTGCTTGGAACGCTCGTAGATCTGAGTTGGCGGGCACGGCTGCAACATATCGATCGCGGCTGGCTCGACATGGCGTTTACCGTGCCTCTATTGGATTGCTCCCGCGCCCGCGGCCAACTCAGCTGGGATCCGCAATGGTCCTCGACGGACGCCTTGGCAGATCTTCTGAACGGCGTCGCGCACCGGATTCACACCGACAGCCCACCTTTGCGTCGACGCTCGATGCTCGATCTTCTGCGACGCGACCTGACAGAGGGTTTGATCTCATCGCGTCGTGTGCCCTGAGCGCGCAGGACAGGATCGTCTACCGAGGTCAACTCGTCGGCGCGTAGCTGAAGATAGCGCTCACGGACCGCCCCGCCAATGTTCGATGCGGTGATGGTCGGGTGTGAAGCCGTGATTAACACCCCATAGGACAGCCTGGGTCCTGCTGCCGACTCCGATCTTGCGGTAAATCGATCGGATGTACGACTTCACGGTGTTAGGGCTGAGATATGTCAGCTTCGCGACCTCGGCATTACTCTTGCCCTGGGTGATGAGGGCCAGGATCTCTGACTCTCGGTCGCTGAGGCCCTCGCCTCGGCCCGGCCAATCGAGTCCTACGGCGCTGCGCGCCCGCGGCGGCACATCACTTATGACCGTCTCTCCGGCATGCACCGCCTCCAGTGCCGTTACCAACTCTCGCGCAGGCAGCGTCTTGGATATGTAGCCGTGCGCACCATGTTGCTGGGCGCTGCGGATAAGGTCCGGGTGAAAGTTCCACGTGTACACCACGACTCGGCGTGCGCGCGGATTGGCGACCAGAACGGCGATTTCTTCGTGATCCGATTCCGGTTGGGCGAAAGAGTCGTACAGAACGATGTCGACGGGGTCCTCGAGAGGCTCATTCGAGTCGAGCTCGGCGACAACCACACGGTCGCGGTACTGATTGAACATGTTGGCCACGCCCATCAGCACCACGTCGTAGTCGTCCACGAGCGCCACGGTGATCGGACGTTTCGCGCGGGAGGCCATGCACGTCAAAGTACCTCCTTAAGGGTGTAACCACACCCTCCCTAGGGGTGTTGACTGGGGGCAACTCGAGCAACCGCTCGACCGGACCGACTTTCCACGCGCATGGCGGCGCGACCCGGAAGGGCCCACAGCCATGATCATCTTCCGAATGATCAAAGAGGGGTTACACAATGGTCGATCATCCCGCCGAACCGGCCAACTCCGCCGTCTCCGCACACCAACGCCGCTTCGAGGTGCAGGAATGCTGGAGCGACCGGCTCGTGGTGTTGTCCGCTAGTGATGCGGTTGACATGCTCAGCGCACCACAGCTCACAAAGGCGATCTGTGATGCGCTCAGAAATGCGCCGACCGGACTCATCGTTGACCTCACCGAGGTGAACTTCCTTGCCTCCGTGGGAATGAGCGTTCTGGTGGCGGCGCAGGAGGCGGCTGATGCGATGTCAGTGCGATTCGGGATCGTCGCCGATGGGGCAGCCACCAGCAGGCCGATCAGGCTGCTCGGAATCGACGCCATCCTGGTGATCTATCCCACCCTCTCCGACGCGTTGCGCGATCTTCGCTGCACGAACGACGAACCAGCTCCTACCCAATCACTCTGATTGTGTTGCTCATCGGCTGACTGCTCAAGTCGAGCTTGGTTAAAGAACAACATGGTCGCGGTGCTCTAGATTACCTCCCTAGGGGTGTAGTACTACCCCTCTTAGGGGTGGTGGACTGGAGCCAGAGTCGCGCAACGGCTCGACGTATCCGACAGCGCACAGCCTGCGCGAAATAGAAAGGCCCCCATCGTGATCGTTCTTGGAATCATCTTGCTCATTGCCGGATTCTTGCTGAAGATATCGATTTTGTGGACCATCGGAATAGTCCTGCTGATCATCGGCGTCGTTCTCGCGATCCTGGGTTCAGCGGGACGCCCTGTAGGCGGCCGGCGCCACTACTACTAACCCTTACTAACCGTCCTCGTACCGGTGAGGATGCCGAGCTAGCGGAGCGAAACGTGGCGTTAGCCGCCGACTCCGTCAGCTCGGCGCTTCCTGAAGATCACCCCACTTGACTACTAACAAGCTGTGGGACAGTGCGATCACGTGCGGTTGAAAACCGAAACACTGCGACGCACGAGCACGGCCCGCTGCCGCACGCTAGATGCTGAGCTTCTTCGCATCGAAAAGCTGATCCAGTGTTCGGTTTTCGAGCTCAACCCACCGACTCACCTGATTGCGAACCCCCTCGACCTCGTCCGGGCTGAAGTGCCGAGCCCCGTCCGGGCTGATGCGACAAATGTCCATGGGAGCGCCGACGCTCGGCGACGTCGCGTCAAGCGCATCGAGCACGCGTAACGCCGCCACCACGCCATATTCGACGTCCCGCTCGGTCATCCGGAAATGCCCCAACAGCGCGTGCGCCTGCTGGGCCATCGGTGCACCGCTGCCGACGGCCTGGAAGCCGATCTCCTCGTAATGCCCGATCAACCCGTTTGGGTCAAGATCCACGATGAAGGGAACATCGCCGGAGTAGCCCGCGGCCAGTACGTAGGTGGCGGGTGTGCCAGCGGATTTCTGCCCTGGGACGTCCTGGATGAAGTTCGCGTAATGATGCTTGAACACCGGCAGCAACCGGTCCTGCAGTGCGTGCCCGATGTCCGGCGCCTCGACGACGGCGTCAGCCTCGGCATTGAAGATCTGCTCGACGTCGTAGAGCACCGCGCGCGATCCGCTGCCGCCCCACGCGGCGTGGGAGCCGAGGGGGTGCAGCTTCTGCGCAGGGTAGCTCAGGCCCCTAGCCCCGTCGGTGATTTGCGAGTCGGACGCCATCACGACTCCGTTGGCACAACGAAGTGCGAGGACCACGGTCACCAGATGCTCAGCTCGTTGGGCACTCGACGATCGTCTCACGAAGACAACTCCGCGAGGCCATCGAGGAAGCCTCGTTATGCCCAATATGACGGGGCTTTCGCCGGGGCGATGAAAGCCGCTTCCTGCTCGTGGCTCAGGCGGCGTCCAGGCTCGGGATTTTGTCCCTCACCTGGGCCCTCTCTGGTGGAGCTGCCGGGAATCGAACCAGGCACAGAGATCGCGCTGACCTGGTCAAATGTCAGGATTCACAACGCGAAACGACGCGAAACGACACTGCGGATACACCGCAGGGTGTTGACCCAAACCGCGAAAGGCCTGACTACGAATATCTATCGTGACGACGAATGTGCCATCCGCAGGTGCCGTGCTGGTCCTCCCCGGCGGCAAGCCGTACAGCACGCAGCCCTCCCACCCGTGGCATGCCGCCAATTTACGAATGGCGTTTCTGTCGCAGTCACTACGGCGGCGCCTTGGTCCAACGGTGCAAGTGCAGAGGATGCGCTACCGGATGCGCGGATGGAACGAAGGAGGTCGCGATGCCGTCGTCGACGCCGCGTCTGCGCTGGCCGCTCTTCGTCGCCAGTTCGACCCGACACAGATAGTGCTCGTCGGCCATTCGATGGGTGCCCGGGTGGCTGCGCACTTGAGTACCAACCACGATGCGGGGGCAGTGGTGGCGCTTGCACCTTGGTGGCCGCGAAACGACTCCGACCAGATCCCGGTTGGCTGTCGCCTGCGAGTGCTGCACGGAACCGCCGACACCTGGACCGACGCTGATGCGTCGCGCGCTCAAACGGAGCGTGCACGGTTGCGCGGCGGCGATGCCCAATGGCTTGCGTTGCAGGGGGCAGGCCATTACCTGATTCGGCATTGGCACCGATGGCACGAATTGACAGCCGATTTCGTCGCAGAACAGTTATGCAGTGCGCAACCGGAACGATAAGTCGGTCCCGGCCAGTTCAAGTGCACCGCGCGACGAATGGAACCATGCCTTCCCGTCTACTCGAACCGCCCGTTGGCGTGTGCCTCAGGCCGGCTTCGTCGCCCGGACCACCAAACCCTCGACGGGTGCGCCGGCCTCGTTGCGAAGGTCCGCGGATTTGGCTTCGGCGGTAAGTCCTGACTGGGTGAGCACTCGCTTCACGTACGCGAGACTGTGGCTGTAGCGACCGTGTAGTTCCAGCCGGTAGTCGATATTGTCCTCTCCTACAGCATGTTCGAGCGTGAAGACGAGCAGTCCGGTGGGTCGCAGTGCGCTGGCGGCGGCTTCGCAGAACTCGAGCAGGTCACCGAAGTACACCAGGGTATCGGCCGACACCATGACGTCGAAAGCCTCACGCCTGGCGCGCAGAAACTCGGTTACCTCGCACTGCTGTAGGTCGGTGTAGACGTCCTTATCTCTGGCATGGGCGAGCATCCCGGCAGACAGGTCGACGCCGACAAGTCGCGACGCGAACGGACGAAGCAGTGGCCCGCACAGTCCGGTCCCGCAGCCGATGTCGAGAATGTCGAGCCGGCCATCGGCGCCGACTCCGGTGTCGGCTAGTGCGGCTGCAACGAGGTCCGGCGCCCGGTATGACAGGCTCTGGAGCTTGGCCTCGAAACTGGTGGCAAAGGCGTCGAAAGTCTTCTCCACGAACGCATTTGACGCACGCGACGGCACGTCGCGGCCGGTGCAGGCGGCGAGCATGTGTTCTGCGATCGGATCACCGGGATCCTCCTCCAGCCATTCCTCGAGGATCTTTACGGCTTCGCCGACTTCGCCGATCATGCAGTGCGCCAATGCAAGTAACCGCCGGGCGTCAGGGTGTTTGGGACGCAACGTGATCGCTTTGCAGAAGCACTCCGAGGCCTCCTTGGCGCGGTTCAGGCCATTGAGCAAAATCCCGAGGTTCGTGTAGGCATCCACATGGTCGGGACACAGGCGGATTGCCGTTCGGTAGGCAGCCTCGGCTTTTTCCGGCCTGCCAGCGGCGCGCAGCAGGACGCCGAGATTGCTGTGCGCGTTAGCGTGGCCGGGGTCGATCTCAATGGCCCGTTCGTACTCGGCAATCGCATCCTCGAGTCGGCCGTTGGATTGCAAAACAATCCCGAGATTGCTATGCCAGTCCGCCTGATTCGGGCTGAGCGCGAGGCTCTGCCCGATGAGGCTGATCGCTTCATCGGTTCGGCCCTGTTGGTGCGCCAGCAGGCCGGTGTAGTGAAGAGCGTCTGGATGGTGTGGCGCCACATCAAGCACCCGGGCATAGAGCTGTGCTGCCTCGGCCAGGTGATGCTGCTTTTGCAGCTGGATCGCCAGCGCGATGGCCTCGCCGACCGTCAGCTCCCGCGGCTCCGACGGTTCCACCGCTACCCGACCTTGTTGGCCTTCAGGTCGAACTTGAAGTGCAAGCCCTCATCGAGCGTTCCGTCGAGCCGCTGTGGCTTGTACTCGAGATCCACCTTGGCGAACTTCAGGCTGACGGACTCGGCGTATGGCTGGTCTTCGGCGCCCGCGTGGCTGACGGCGGTGATCGTCACGTCGTTCAGCCTGATGATGAGGTACTCCTGCTGCCCTTTGCCCGCCTTGCGGTGGGTGATCGTCGCGTCTTTGATGTGCAGTCCGGTCGCGCACGCCTTGAGGAGTGCAGGAGTGGCCTTGTCGATGCCGTGAACGATAGACAGATCCTGGAATGTCGCCCTGCCGGCGCCTGATCCGCTGCCCGATCCGGCCGACCCGGAGTTCGTGACACCCCAGGAGAACGAGAGCACCTCGATCTCGTCCTTGTGCTTGGCATCAACCGATTCGCCCTTGATGTCACCGATCTTCGCGAAGATGTCCGTGGCCATTGGCGCCCCTCCCCTGCACGATTCTAGAGACTGCGGGCAGCCCGAACCGAGCTAATCAGCATCATTCAGAGACTCGCCCGTCGCAGAGATTCACGAGTTGTCGCGCGCGACGTGAATGTCGTATTGCGCGATCTTGCGGTAGAGCGTGGCGCGGCTCATCCCGAGTTCCACCGCCGCGTCGGCCATCGTCAAACCTTCGGCGCCCAGCACACGGATGATTTCGCCACGCTCGAACGCCTCGATCCGCGACAGGTGGCGGGTTGTTCCCGCCAGGACCTGCGGGGGCAGGTCCGCGACGTCTATGACGTCGGCGCGACCGGCGGCATGCGTGACGACGCGGGACAGCTCGGCGACGTTGCCGGGCCAGTCGTAGTTGCGCAGCGCCCGTGAGGCGGACGGTGTGAAGGCGAGTTCGCGGCCACGCACTCGCGTGGCGACGTGGTTGGCCAGGGCGAGGACGTCGTCGCTCCGGTCCCGCAGCGGGGGTACCGGCACCACCGTGTCAACGAGGCCCGCTAGCGCGAGCGGAATGTCTTCGAACCGTTCGGCGGTTACGGCGAACGGCACCGAAGCGCTTGCGCTGCTGTGCAACACGAGGTCTCGGAGTCTTTCGGCGACCCACGTCGGCAACAGATCGACGTCGCCGACGATCACAACGGTGTGCGACTTGCCGAGTTCGGGCGCCCACAGCCCAAGCCACGTCTGAACGTCGGTCGGGGCGGGCGCACTGGCCGAGAGGATGCGGTCGCGTGGGTAGGTGTGGCGCGCAGCTTGCGCTAGCGCCGTCGCCCGGCCCGAGCCGGCCTCGCCCACCGCAGCGACGATGCCGCCGTTCGCCATACCCCGCTCGGCGCGGTTGACGGTTGCGTTCCACGCGTCCGACAGCGCGTGCAATGTTCCCGAACCTGGCTCGAGCCTAGGTATTTCGACACGGAACACCTGGCCGCGCGGGGTAGGCCGCGACTGCCGGCCCCTGGACCGGGCGAGCATCAGGGCGGTCGTGTTGCTCGCCGCTGAACGGGCAAGCGCGAGAAGGAGTTCGCTGGACGAACGCGACCAGGTGGTCAGGTTGACGCTGCCTTCCAGCCTGCCCGATGACGGATCGAGGACGGGGACCGCCGCGCACGTGAACGTGCACAGGCTCAACGAGTAGTGCTCGTCGGCGCGCACGAGCGTCGGCACCCTGTCGGCGAGCGCGAGGCCCAGACCGTTGGTTCCGACCTCCCGCTCCGAGTAGGCGAATCCCGGCGCGAGGTGGACGTCATCGAGTGCCTGCAACAGGCTGTGGTCGCCCGACAACCGGGACAGGACCACGCCCTCGGCGTCGGTGAGCATCATGCTGACGGGCTCGCCGGCCAACGTCCGGTGCAAATCGGCGAGCACTTCGTTGCCGCACTGAAAGAACAGTGAGCTCAGGTCGTCGGTGCCGGTGAAGGCGGGCTCGACCGCGTCGAGCGGCACCCCGTAGTCCTCGCTGCGCTGCCACGACGCGAGCAACCGTCGAGGGACCGGGTGCCCCTCGGGGCCGCCGGCCATCCGTCGCTGCACTTCATGCAGCTCGATCCGGTCGGGCACTCCTGCTGACACGCTGCTCCTAACTGTGACCCACGTTACAAGCACCTTGGCATCCGGCGGCCTGTCAAGCAGTAGGTCTGACGTCTCAGATTGAGACACGAGGGGCCTCGGCAGCCTGCGCTCACGCTCCTAGGCTCGGCACCAGGTTGTGACAGCCGTCACACACAACCGTGGGAGGAGCCCACCCCATGTACCGCAAGGACGACACCAGCTACTTCATCGTCGACGCCCACATCGCTCTGTGGGACGCGCGGCCCGAGAATCAACGCAACGTGCACGGCAAGCAGTTCATCGACTGCTTCTACGACTATCACCGCAACCTATCCCCCGAATCAGAGGTGTGGAGCTACGAGGAGTACCTCTACCAGGGCGGCGAGCGGCTGATGAAGGACCTGTTCGACGACGGATACGTCGACCACGCCATCTTCCAGCCGGCCGCGCTCGGCGAGTTCTACTACAAGGGGTTCGGGCAGACCGACGAGGCGTTCGGGCTCGCCTCCCAACATCCGGACAAGCTGACGTACAACCACAACTTCGATCCGCGTAACGGCGAGGCCGGCCTCTACCAGCTCCGCGAGGACGCCAAGAAGTTCGGACTCAAGGGGGTCAAGCTCTACACCGCGGAGTGGCACGGCGAGTCCCGTGGTTGGCGGCTCGACGACCCGTGGGCCTACCGCTACTTCGAGGCGTGCCGCGAACTCGGCATCCGCAACATTCACGTGCACAAAGGGCCGACGATCCGGCCGCTGGACCGCGACGCGTTCGACGTCGCCGACGTCGACCACGTCGCGTCGGACTTCACCGATCTGAACTTCGTCGTCGAGCACTGCGGCCTGCCACGGCTGGAGGACTTCTGCTGGATCGCGACCCAGGAACCCAACGTGCATGCCGGCCTCGCGGTGGCGATGCCGTTCATCCATACCCGGCCGAAGTACTTCGGGCAGATCATGGGCGAGCTCCTCTACTGGGTGGGCGAAGACCGCATCCAGTTCGCCTCCGACTACGCGCTGTGGACGCCGCGGTGGCTGATCGAGTCGTTCGTGGACTTCCAGATTCCCGATGAACTCAGCGAGTACGCGCCGATAACCACCGAGCAGAAGAAGAAAATCCTCGGCCTGAACGCGGCGAAGATGTACGACATCGGGGTACCGGCCGAACTTCAACTGCCGTCCGCCGACGAGCCCGCGGTCGGGCCGCGGGGCGCCGACAATCTGGTCGGTGCCTGAGATGGGCAGGTACAAGGAGGCCTACGACGCGCTCGGCGCGGTCGTCGACCCGGAGCTGGACGAGCCGATCACCGACCTCGGGTTCGTGCGGTCGCTGACGGTGACCCCTGCGGGGAACGTGAAGGTGCACCTGCGGCTGCCGACTTCGTTCTGTTCGCCGAACTTCGCCTATCTGATGGCCTCGGACGCCAAGGACGTTCTGATGAAGCTCGGTTGGGCGCGGCGCGTCGTCGTCGAACTCGACGACCACCACGACTCGGCGATCATCAACACGGGCCTGGCGGCCGATGCCGGCTACCGCGGCACCTTCGGCCACGAGGCCGACGAGAGTCTCGACGAACTGCGTGAGACGTTCCGCCGCAAGGCGCACACCGCCGCGATGGAACGCTGCCTCACCGGATTGCTGCGTGCCGATCCGGACCGCACCGAGGCATCGGTCGGCGACGTGACGCTCGGCGACCTACCCGACGACGAAGCGACGACGGCGCTTCACGACGCGTCGCCAGGCACTCGGATTATCCACGGCGTCCGACGATCTCGTCTTAGTCGACCATCTCGGCCAGAGCTACGAACCGGACGCGGTGCCGATGGCGCTCCGGAAGGCCCGCTCGACTCGCATCTCCATCGACGGAAATGCCCACTTCTGTCGCGGCCTGTTGCGCACCCGCTACGGCGACGAACCACCCGCGTTCGTCGCGCTGCAGGCGTCACCGTCCCCAGTTAGCAAGAAAGGAACACGATCATGAGCACCATGCGAGCCGTCCAGGTCGTCGGCTATCACCAGAACCTGGAGATGGCCGAGGTAGCGGCCCCCTCCCCCACCGGGCCCTTCGATGTCATCGTCAAGATCGGCGGAGCGGGGGTGTGCCGCACGGACCTTCACATCCTGGAGGGCCAGTGGGCCGAGAAGTCACAGGTGCAGCTGCCGTACACGATCGGCCACGAAAACGCGGGATGGGTGCACGCCATCGGTTCGGCGGTGACCAACGTCGCCGAGGGCGACAAGGTGATCGTGCATCCGTTGATCACCTGCGGGCTGTGCCGCGCCTGCCGGTCCGGCGATGACGTACATTGCGAAGCAAACCAATTCCCCGGCATCGACACCAACGGTGGCTACGCCGAGTATCTGAAGACGTCTGCGCGCAGCGTCGTCAAGATCGACGACTCGCTGGAACCGTCAGACGTCGCCGCGCTGGCCGACGCCGGCCTCACCGCCTACCACGCCGCGGCGAAGGCCGCGCGCAGGCTCACGCCCCGCGACCGCTGCGTTGTCATCGGCGCAGGAGGACTGGGCCACATCGGGATTCAGGTGCTCAAAGCGCTGTCGCCCGCTGAGCTCATCGTGGTGGACCGCAACCCCGATGCCCTCAAGCTCGCCGAGGCCATCGGTGCCGACCAAAGCGTCGTCGCCGACGGCACCCAGGTACAGCAGGTGCTCGAGCTCACCGGCGGGCACGGCGCGGAGACCGTGGTCGACTTCGTCGGCGAGGGCGGTGCGACGGCAGAAGGAGTAGCGATGCTGCGCCGCGCGGGCGACTACCTCGTCGTCGGATACGGCGAGAACATCGACGTGCCGACCATCGACATCGTCTCCACCGAGATCAACTTCATCGGCAATCTCGTCGGTTCGTACAACGACCTTTGCGACCTGATGGCCCTCGCCGCGCGCGGGGCGGTCAACCTGCACACGCAGAAGTACGCACTCGACGATTTCCAGTCCGCCATCGACGATCTCGACGCCGGCAACGTCCGCGGGCGCGCGATCCTCACCCCATAGTGAAGGAATGATCTGCCGTGATTTTTATTGTGGTCAAGTTCAAGCCGAAGCCCGAGTACGTCGAGAGCTTCCCCGACCGGGTCGCCGACTTCACCAGGGACACCCGCAACGAGCCGGGCAACATGTGGTTCGACTGGTCGCGGAGTCTGGAGGATTCATCGGAATACGTTCTGGTGGAAGGCTTCCGCGACGGTGACGCCGGCAAGGAGCACGTCACCAGCGAGCACTTCAAGAAGTTCATCGCCGACGCTCCGCAACTGCTGGCGGCGACGCCTCAGATCATCAGCCAGACGATCGACGCGACCGGCTGGTCGACGATGGGCGAGATGAAGGTCGGCTGACTCTCTGGTGGAGTGCCGGTATCGAACTAGGTACAGAAATCAGCTTGAACTGCGCAAATGCCGACAATCACTACGCGAAACGGCGCCAAATAGAGATCTCTCGCAACCGTCTTCGCCGAGGTAGACGATTCCTGGGTCAAGGCGCGTTCGGTGCAGTTTCGATCAGTGGGACGAAACTCGACAAGGTTGTTGACGGGCGCGCCGCCGACCAGTTCGTGTGGTCAGGGGAACGATTGGCTCCGTTCAGCACTGAAGGGGGTAACTACGATGGCCCCCATGCCCGAGGAACTCGCAATCTCTGACGTTCCCTTCACCCACGATCCTTGGGTGGCGGCGCGGGACCGCTACGAAGCGATGCCATACCGGCGCGTGGGTTCGTCTGGGCTTCTGCTTCCGGCGATCTCGCTCGGCCTCTGGTACAACTTCGGCGACAACCGGCCCTTCGACGTGCAACGACGGGTGCTGCGGTACGCGTTCGATCGTGGGATCACCCACTTCGATCTGGCGAACAACTACGGGCCGCCATACGGCTCGGCCGAGGAGAACTTCGGCCGCATGTTGCGTCGCGACTTCAAGCCCTATCGCAACGAACTGATCATCTCCACCAAGGCGGGATGGGACATGTGGCCGGGGCCTTACGGTCAGCTCGGTGGGCGGGCCTATCTGCTCGCCAGCCTTGACGAGTCGCTCGACCGCCTCGGGCTCGACTACGTCGACATCTTCTACTCGCACCGCGTTGACCCGACGACACCGCTCGACGAGACGATCGGCGCCCTCGACACCGCGGTGCGTGCGGGAAAGGCGCGGTATGTCGGCATTTCGTCATACTCGGCCGGCAAGACCGCGGAAGCGGCGGCGATCGCGCAGCGGCTGGGCACCCCGCTGGTGATTCACCAGCCGTCGTACTCACTGCTCAATCGGTGGATCGAGGGCGGGCTGACCACTGAGCTCGCCAACGCCGGTATGGGGGCGATCGCGTTCACGGCGCTGGCCCAAGGCCTTCTGACCGACCGCTATTTGCAGCGGCCCGCGGCTGACATCGATCGCGCCACGACGCGTCCGACCTTTGACGACGATCTGGTGACCGAACAGGTCCGCGAACGGCTTCGCGGACTCGCCGGTATCGCCGAGCGCCGTGGCCAGTCGCTGGCGCAGCTCGCGCTGGCCTGGGTGCTTCGCGACCCCACGGTGGCATCGACGCTCGTCGGCGCGTCGAGCGTCGCGCAGCTCGACGAGAATCTGAAAGCCCTCGCGAATCTGGACTTCACGCCGGATGAACTCCGCGAAATCGACCAGTACGCTTCAGATTCCGGTATCGATCTGTGGCGGGAGAGCTCCGACATATAGCCATCCTTCAGGGATCGGCCCATTCGTGGCCCGAGCGGACCAGTGCGTTGCGGGCTCGTGTGCCGAAATGGGATTCGCCGTCCATACTCACATTGCCCGTGCGTATCCGCTTCAGCCCGCGGCTCAACGGACCCCGGCTGCTTCTCAAAGAGATGCGGCGTGGAGTCACGATCGGGTTTCTTTCGACTCATGGTCATCGAAGGTGACGTCGATACGCTGAAAACCTTTGGCGCGTTGAGCTTTTGCCTGCCCGGTATAGGTCTTGCGATCACCACGGGTCAATTCGACGTTGTCGGTAAAGGGAGTGAGCAGGGCACGCGGGTAGAGGCGATCTGTCGCCACCACGTTGGCTTGGGCGCACAGCAGCAATGTCGTCGAGATCAAGTACAAGAAGGCCAACAAACCCAGTACCAGAGCGAACACGCTATTCGTAGCACTCGACGACTTGACCACGTGCGCTACGTAGATCGCGCCAAACCACTGCAGCAGTTGCCAGATGATCGCCGCCGCCAGTGCACCGGGCGCCACCTGACGGTAGGTCACATCCCTGGCCGTCGCGACCCGGAGAACAACCAGACACACGCCCGCATTGATCAGCACCGACACCACGACAATGCCCGCTTTGCCGACTATCCCAAAGGATTCCGACGCGCGACTGATTGCAGCCATGATGGTGGTGGCAATCAGCGCCGAGCCGAGGACGAGGAGCAGGAGCAAGCTGCGGATACGCGCCCGGATGGGGTCGGGCCTCTCGTTGCGCGGCACTGCCCACAACGTGTCCATGGCGTTCTGCACCGCGTTGCCAACGCCGAGACCCCCATACAGCGCTCCTGCGATGCCGACGACGACCCCGACCGTCCCACCGCTCAGACCTGAGGGCTGCCCGAGTTGCTCACCGATAACGGGGAACTGGGCGACAGCCGACTGCAAAATCTGCTCCTGCAGCTCCGGGTGGCCCACCAGCACCACTCCCAATACGGTGGTCAACAGCAGCAAGGCTGGAAACAGCGACACGAATGCGTAATAGGTGATCAGCGCGGCAAGGTAGCCGCCTTGATCGTCAACGTACTTATAGATAACCGCGATGACGAAGCCGGCGCCGCGGCTTCGCCGCTGTAACCGATCAAGCCAACCCACCATGATGGACTCCACCGCCAAGTGCGGCAAGGCCCGCACGCTGCAGAGATACCCAAGCTGTCGAGGCGCAAATCAAAGCAGGCACAGCCGCTTGCTCAGGAGAACGAAGCTGCTTGCCCGCCCGCGTCACGATGTCAGCCGAACGGATGGTGTCGGCCGTCGACCTTCTGCTGTAGCCGGCTCAATCTTTCTTATCTTTATCGTCCTGGTTGCTCTTGTCGTCATCGTCCTTGTCCTTGCGGTTGCCCTGGTCCAACTCGAGAGTGGCCCAATGACTCGGCGAGAGCAAAACTGTCCACTCGCCGGCCTCGCGTCCCAGTTTGAGAACTCCAGCCTCGAGTTCCCACTTGGTGTTGTCGTCGTAATCGTCCGCTTGTCCGTCGCTATACGTGAGTTTGAACGCCATGGTTGGAGCCTGCCATGAAGGCGACTTCCGGTGCCCCGAACTGTTGCCTGCACCAACCCGAAATATCGACGCGA
The DNA here is from genome assembly GCA_963715885.1 of uncultured Actinomycetota bacterium. Lineage (GTDB taxonomy): Bacteria > Actinomycetota > Actinomycetes > Mycobacteriales > Mycobacteriaceae > Mycobacterium. Next base: position 14,906 of record CAVQSK010000029.1, on the reverse strand, counting down.
GACAGATGTTTCGTCACTGCGTGCCGATGAGCTTCCGCATTCCCCCCGAGTGCCGATTCCTACTTCCAGGCGAACACCGGTTGCTCAAGCCCGTCGACCGGGTCATGTCGACCTTCCAGGCACAGCCACCGCAGCTGCAACAGGACCGCACCCGTCGGCGCGTGGATGAGGTCGTTGCCCAACGGGATCTGCACGACCGGACGCGGGCTCTCCGGGATGGTGATGAACCGCGGCGAATCATCGCGAAAAAGCTGGTGTAGCCCCACCCGGTAGACCGCCGCCACCTCGTCGGGCGCAGGACGGGGATCGAGCCGTCCGCCGCCCCAGATCACTACCGGTGTTATGACATATCCGGACCGCGTCGGGTAGTCGTCGAGCAGGCCCAGCACGGACGAGTCGGACATTCCGATGCCAACCTCTTCGTCCAACTCCCGCAGCGCGGCGTCGACTGCAGTTTCGCCCGGATCCACGCGGCCGCCGGGCAGCGCCCACTGTGCGGCATGTGAAGTGAGGCGAGATGCTCTGCGGCACAGTAGGAAAGCAGCACCACCTGACACGTCGATCATGCGGCCATCGAGTCCGGCCTCCGGCATCGGCCGCCCGGCCATCCAGTCGTCGACAGGCGCCGGATCCACCCTGTCCTCTCCGATCTCGGAGTCGACCAGCACCACGGCGACCGCCGCGTGCCGCTTCGTCCGGTCAGTCACGGCGCGGCGGTCGTGACCCATCAGGTTCGCTCGGATCTGTTCGCGCAGCACCTCGTCATAGGTGATCGTCACCGCTCGACCATATGCAGGCCCTGTGCATGCCGGTTCGTCGGTGGCGGAATCGACCGCCCGGGCAGACGGGTGGCGGCTCCTCACAGTTCGGGTTCGTGAGCCGATGACCAAACGATGCGTCTACACCGAAATTGGCTCCCGTGGTAGCCGATGAGGCCGCCCAACTTGAAGGGTGTGAGCAGAAGCGCGGGCGTATCCCCTGTATGACCTGCCTACACATGCTGTTGCCCGGGACGGCGGCTCGTGTGTATTTTGCTGATACGTCACCAATTCCAGGTCTGGTTGCGAAAGGTCGACTCTGTGAAGATCGTTGTGATCGGGAGAGGACATGTGGGGGGCGGTTTGGCCCGATTGTGGAGCAGCCGCGGCCACCAAGTGACCGCCCTCGGGCCGGAGGGCGGCGACGCAACCGACGCCGAGCAAGTCCGCCGGACCTACTGCGACGTCGGCACCCGCCACGTCAGTGGCAAGCGCATTCTGCGCATCATGCCGGCACACCACCAAACGCGTCACACATGACGTTCAATGCCGGTGCGGCGCGTGGCCCTACCGCGGTTGGGCCGCCGCTGCGCGCGGTCACCTTCCTCTGGCGGCTGCTCGGCAGAGTATTGACGGATCGCCGCCAACATCCGGTCCAGCACCACGTCCAATGCGTCAAGCTCATCATCGGACAGCGGGTCGAAAAACAGTTCACGAACCAGCGCCACGTGCTTGGGGGCCGCCTTCTCGATGGCCGCTCTGCCCGCGGGGGTGAGGCCAACCACCGAACCGCGACCGTCGTCCTCACAGAACTCGCGAGCGACCAAGCCTCGTTTGACCATTCGGGTGACCTGATGCGAAGTGCGGCTGCGATCCCACCCCAGTGCGACACCGAGATCCCTGGTCCGCAATTGCCCATTCGGGGCCTCCGACAACGGCACCATGACCGCATAGTCGGCCGCCGACACGCCTTCCTCGCGGGACAGCTGGAGATGGAAGGCGGCTTGCAACTCTCGCCGCACATCTCGGTAGCACTGCCAGATCCGCGCTTCACGCTTAGTGAGCCACCCAGACCTTCTCACCACGACACCCAAGCTAGCAGGGGTGTGGTCCCCATCAGTGTCGACAGAAAGGCAGGCAGAAAGTGTCCCAGCCAGATACCCCCGATATGACGACGTCACCCCACCGTGAAACCGAAGCGGCCAAGGCAGTGGTCCGCCGCAACACCGAACAAGTCCAGGGCCAAGGCGATTTCGCCCTGTTCGATGAATTGTTCGCCGACGACTTCGTCGACCACACCCCCCAGCCCGGCACCACGCCCGATAAAGCCGGCGTTCGCGTCCTCTACAACCGTCTGCGTGAGGCGTTTCCCGACTTCCGGCCCGAGATCCATTGGCAAACCGTCGACGAAGACGTCGTCACCACCTACAAGACCTACCACGGCACCCACCTCGGTGACTTTCTCGGCGTCGCACCCACCGGTAAGACCATCCAATTCGAAACGGTCGACGCCATGCGAGTCCGCGACGGAAAGATCACCGACCACTGGGGCGTGGCGAACCTGTACTCCGTTTTGCAACAACTCGGACAACTCCCGCCCACCTGACCGCGCCGACCCGTCCGCTAGGTCACCGAGGGACAGGACAATGGAGCTCGCCGAGTATGTGGAAGACGTTGGTTCAGGAATAACAGTTTTCGCCATCAAACAGCGGCACCGCGGCGGAACCGCGTCGTTTCGCCGGCTGGATGTCACCGACGCCGCTGACGTCCAACGCTTCGTCGCCGACGCCACAGACACCTACGGCGGGGTGGACGTCATGATCAACAACGCCGGTGTCATGCCACTGTCCGCCCTGGCCGAGGACAAGGTCGACGAATGGAACCGGATGATCGACGTGAACATCCGCGGTGTGCTCCACGGCATCAGCGCCGCCCTTCCCGTAATGCGGGCCCAGGGCGGTGGGCACATCGTCAATCTGGCCTCCATCGGCGCCCACGAGGTCGAGCCGACCGCGGCCGTGTACTGCGCCACGAAATTCGCGGCCTGGGCGATCTCGGAGGGCTGCGCAAAGAACAATCCGGCGCTATCAGGATCGGCGTCATCTCCCCGGGAGTCACCGAATCCGAACTCGCCGAATCGATCTCAGATCAACAGGCCCGCGACGCCATGCGGGAATACCGGGCCCTTGCCATTCCCGCGTCGGCGATCGCCGATGCCATCGCATTCGCGATCGGGCAGCCGAGGTGGACGTCAACGAGATCATCGTGCGGCCGGCCGCCAGCACCCACTAGTCAGGCGTAGCAGGTCGACCACCGTCCGGGGGGAGGGCAAGGTGGGGAGTGCAAGGTGAGCGCATCCATGTCGATCACATTGACGTCGGCCTTCTTCCCGACCTTGATGAAACCCCGATAGGAGAGCCCGAAACGCTGTGCGGTGTCGTGCGATTGCTTGCGAATCACGTATCCCAGCGGAAGCTTCTCCCCGATGGCGATCTTTTGCCGGAAGTGGAGGCGACTAACCATGCTCTGACCAGCACCTTCGCAAATACTGCTGAGCGCTGCCCTGATGCGGGGCGGCGAACCAACGCGTGAAGAACCAACGCGTGAGCAGCATGTGCACAACGGTGTCGCAAAATCAGATCCTGGTCACCCTGCAAGCGCTAATGTCTTGTTTTCGGTCACTACCGCCTGTTGGGAGGCGACATGAGCGGCTATCGGACGGTCGTGGTCGGCACCGACGGCTCGGCCTCGTCGATGCGTGCGGTCGACCGCGCAGGCGCGGTCGCAGCGCAAACCAATGCGAAGCTGATCGTCGCCAGCGCGCATGTATCCGCTGTCGAAAAGGGCGGTTGGTCGAGAGCACCGTCGCACGACCATGTGGCTGACCCCCGCGCTGCCGACAGCCTCCGCGGCGAGGGCTACATGCTGCACGGGAGTGCCCCCGTGTATGCAATCCTCCGAGAGGCGTACGACCGTGCTAGGGCCGCTGGCGCTCGGGACGTCGAGGAGCGGGCGATAGAAGGTGCGCCAGTTCACGCGCTGGTGAAACTGGTCGAGGAGGTCAAAGCGGACCTGCTCGTCGTCGGCGACGTGGGACTGGACACGGTCGCTGGGCGGTTACTGGGCTCGGTGCCCGCCGACGTCGCCCGTAAAGCCAAAATCGACATCCTGATCGTCCACACCGCCGAATAGGGTCCAGCCCGCCAGCCGCTCTCGTTGCGACGATGGCGGCGATCCGGTTCAGCAAAGACGAACACCTCGGCGATTTCGCTTGGGTCGGTCGTCCGTTCGGCCCGAAGCGTGATCCGTCAACGGGCAGTGGAGTAGATGCGCGCGTCCCAGCCGGCCAGGTCGAGTGACGTCGACGTCGACGTGACCGGGGCATCAGGCAGGTTGCCGAGCAGCAAATCGGCCGCGATCCAATCTCGGCCGATTTCGACGGTCCGGGGATCGCGTCCGCAGTTGGCGATCACGAGGAGTTTCCCGTTCTCGGCCGTTCGGGTGTACGCCCAGATCTGCGGGTCGTCCGCCATCAGCGGTGTGAAGTCGCCATCCACCAGGATGGGCAATTCGTGGCGGAGGCGGATGAGACCTTGGTAGTGCGCGAAAACCGTTCCCGCTGCGTCGATCTGGGCGGCGGCGTTCAACCAGGTGTAGTTGGGGTTGAGTGGCAGCCATGGATCACCGGTGGTGAATCCGGCGTTGGGTCCCGCGTCCCATTGCATTGGTGTGCGCGCGTTGTCGCGGCTGATCTTGGCCAGACCGGCCAGTGCCGCACCTTCGTCGCCACCGAGCTCGAGCACATTCTTGTAGTAGTTCACGGCCTCAAGGTCCTTGTGGTCCTGCGCAATCCGGAACGGGTAGTTGGTCATTCCCAGTTCCTCGCCTTGATAGACGAACGGGGTGCCACGCATACCGTGCAGAACGGTGGCGAGCGCCTTCGCCGAGGCGGCCCAGTACTCCGGGGCGTCGTCACCGAACCGGGACACGACGCGAGGCTGGTCGTGGTTGTTCCAGTACAGGCTGTTCCAACCAGTTTCCGCCAACGCCGCCTGCCACCGATGGAGCGATTCCTTCAGGACGAGCAAGTCGAGACCGCGGTAGTCGAACTTGTTCTTTGGGCTCTGATCGACGGACATGTGCTCGAACTGAAAGACCATGTCCAGTTCACCCCTGGCCGGATCGGTGTAGAGCCGCGCCTGTTCGGGCGTCACCCCCGGCATCTCACCAACTGTCAGGTAGTCGCCGTCGCGCCCGGCGAAGACCTCGCGAGTCATATCCGCGAGGTAGCCATGCACATGCGGTCCGTCGACGAACCGGTCGAAGGCGACGACGAAACGCTGGCCCGGGACCGCCGCTGCGTCGGGGAGTCCCTCTGCCTTGGAGATGAAATTGATGACATCCATGCGGAAGCCGTCGACACCGCGGTCGAGCCACCAGCGCATGACGTCGTGGACGGCGTTACGAACCTGCGGGTTCTCCCAGTTCAGGTCCGGTTGCCTACGGTCGAACAGATGCAGGTAGTACTGGCCGGTACTCTGATCCCACTGCCACGCCGATCCCCCGAACAACGAGCCCCAGTTGTTCGGCTCGGCGCCTTCGCGGCGTCCCGCCAGATGTACCAATCCCGCTTCGGGCTGTCGGGCGATGAACGCGATTCGACGAACCACGGGTGCTCATCCGAGGTGTGGTTGACGACGAGGTCCATCACCAGCTTCATCCCGAGTTCGTGAACCCTGGTGAGCAGCGCGTCGAACTCGGCGAGGGTGCCGAACACCGGATCGATGCCGCGGTAGTCACTGATGTCGTAGCCGTTGTCGACTTGCGGTGACCGGTAGACCGGTGACAACCAGATCACGTCGACCCCGAGCGCTCGCACATAGTCGAGCCTCCCGATGATGCCGCCTAGATCACCGACGCCGTCGCCGTTCGAGTCAGCGAAGCTGCGCGGATAGATCTGGTAGACGACAGCGGACTTCCACCATGCAGCGTCGCGCCGGGGGGCCAGGTTCACGTCCGGTTGTCGATGACGTCGCGGTACACCTCTACGTACTTGTCGATCATGGCGGCGATTGCGAAGCGCTCGGCGGCGAGTTCGGCGATCTCGCGCCGGTCGAGCCCGCCAGCGGCAGCGACGGCGGCCACCGCCGAATCGATGCCGTCGACCAGAAAGCCGGTCACTCCGTGCGCGATCAGCTCGCCCATCGAGCCTCTCGCGTTGGCGATGACGGGCGTGCCACACGCCATCGCCTCGACGACGCTGTAGCCGAACGGCTCGTCGAAGTCGATCAGGTGGAGCAGAGCGTGCGCACCGCCCAGCACGTCGGCGCGCATGGATGCGTCGACAGGGCCGAGATAGCGCACCTGCTTGCCGTCGACGTGCGGCGCGACCTCGGTGCGGAAGTACGCCTCGTCTTGGATGATCCCGGCGATGTCGAGCCGGCGGCCACATCGGCGGGCGACCTCGATCGCGTGAGCGGTGCCCTTGTCGGGGTGGATCCGTCCGAAGAACAGTAGATGCCCGCCGGGATTCGGATGGATCGCGAACGCGTCGACATCGATGCCGTGGTGGATGGTGGCGGCGTAGTGCAGGTTCGGGTGTCGATCGGCGTCGCTGATCGACACGTACGCGGTGGTGGCGTCGTAGCGCTCGTAGACGGGAAGGATCTGATCGGACGAGAACCCATGGATCGTGGTGACCACCGGCGTCGTAACGAGATCGCTGTACGTCAGTGGCAGGAAGTCGAACCCGTTGTGGATGATGTCGAACTCGCCAGCGCGCTCGAACACCGACGCGATGTGCAGGCACTCTGCGACCTTGGCGTCGATCGTCGCGTCCTCAGACCAGCCAACCGGCGCGGTCGCATGCAGGTTGGCCGTGGTTATCGAGTCTGCGGTGGCGAACAGCGTGACGTGATGGCCGGCCGACACCAGCCCCTCGGTGAGCAAGGAGGCGAACTGCTCCCACGGTCCGTAGTGACGCGGTGGTGTCCTCCACGCGATCGGCGCCAGCACGGCGATTCGGATAGGGACGCCGGCCTCGCGTTGGATGGGAATGTGCTCAGGTTACCCGGGCCGCCTGGTGGTCATCCGGGCACGATCTGACGATTTATGCCGCTTATCGGCAAGGTGGCCTGTAGGCCGATGCGGCGATCGACGCATCGGGGTGTGCCACACCGCAACACAAGCGGCGTCAGGCATGCTCCGTGATCCACTTCGTAGTGAAGCGCAGCATTACAGGTCTCTTCGACCATCTGGCGACCGACGTAGCTCTCGATCTTGCCGCCGATCAACGGGACTTTGAACTCCACGGTCGCGGTGCACTTCAGGCCCGAGCCGTTCCGCGGTGCCATCAACACCGTGCCGAACCCGGATCCCAGCGCTCCGCGCGCCGCGGTGCTGACCTCCCCGCGCACCATGCCGCCGCCGATCAGGCTCCACGTCTCCTTTTGCACGACTTCCAGATCACGGGATAGAGCTTCGCGAACAGCACAGGCAGCTAATCGGCGCAGGTCCTGGACGATGACCACATGGACAGAGCCATCGGTGTCGATGATCAACGAGTCCAGCCTGCCGACACCGCCGAAGGCCGCCAGCCGCGCCAGCCAGTAAGCCTCCTCGGAGAACGCCAAATGGGTTTATTCGACGCTGACCGAGGATTTGGGTTTATTCGACGCTGACTGAGGATTTGACGGAGAAGTCAAATGATCACACGGTCAGTAGTGAGGATGGCAAAGCCTGGTTCCTGCCGGTCGCCCTGTCAGGCGAAGTGGGCTCGCCGGAGGCCAGCGCCGCGTACACACGGGTAGCCGACATCGTCAAACACACGGTTGCGGGATCTACACTGACCGCACACCTGACCGGAGCCGCGGCCACCATCGCCGACTTCATTGACGTCAGTGTGCGGGATCAAGTTCAGATCGAGCTGGCGATCATAGTTTTGTTGCTCGTCATCCTGCTGATCATCTACCGCAACCCGGTCACCATGTTGCTGCCGTTGATCACAATCGGCACCTCCCTGACGATTGCGCAGACTGTGCTGGCGGGAGTCGCCCAATTGGGCTTGGCGGTTTCGAGCCAGACCATTGTCCTCCTTAGCGGAATGTTGGCCGGCGCGGGAACGGATTACGCCCTCTTTCTCATCAGCCGCTATCACGACTACTTGCGGCTCGGCGCGACTTCGGACGAAGCGGTAAAGAGCGCTTTGAGCTCCATCGGCAAAGTGATCGCCGCATCCGCGGCGACGGTGGGCGTCACCTTTCTCGGGTTGAGTTTCGCCAAATTAGTTTCGCCAAATTAGATGTGTTTTCGGGCTCTTCGTGATGAAGCGTGGTAGTGGTCGGGTGACACGGTTGGTTGCCTGAGCTTGGGAATGGCCCTGGGGCCTCATGATTCGTGGTGTTACGGAACACGAACTGAAAGGCCCCAGGTGATTGAGAACAGTAGTGCCACGGCGATGCTCGGGCTGGCAGGCATGGCCGTGTTGGCGGTCTCGGAGAGTGACGGCGAGGTCGAGTACGCGATCGAAACGACGGCCGCGACGGGTTGGTGCCCGGTGTGCGGGGCGCAAGCGCGGTTGCACAACAGGCGGCCCACTTGGGTGCGGGATCTGCCGGCCGGGGATCGGGCGGTGACGTTGGTGTGGGTCAAGCGCATTTGGCGTTGCCCCCACCTCGAGTGTGAGCAGCAGACCTGGACCGAAAGCCATCCACAGATCAGACCGCGGGCGGCGTGGACTGAGCGGGCTGGTAAGCAGGCGTGTCGTCGTGTCGGTCGTGATGGGCATTCGGTAGCGGCGGTGGCCCGGGATTTCGGCGTGGGCTGGGCTGCGGTGATGGCCGCCGTCATCGAGTACGGCTCGGCGCTGATCGAGCACCCCGATCGCATCGAAGGGGTGGCAGCTGTCGGGGTCGATGAGACGGCGTTCGCCCGCGCCAATCCGATCCGCTCGACGGTGTTCGCCACCGGAATTGTCGACCTGCACCGCGGTAAGCTCATCGACATCATCCCCGGTCGAAGCCGGAAAGTGTTGGCCGACTGGCTGATTGATCAACCCGCCGAATGGACCGCAGGCATCGAGGTGGCCGCCTTGGACCCCTTCCGCGGCTACGGTGCAGCGCTGTCGGCCGGTCTGCCCAACGCGATGCGGGTACTGGATGCCTTCCACGTCGTGCGGCTCGGGTTCGCCGCCGTCGATGACGTGCGCCGCCGTGTGCAACAACAGACCTGTGGGCATCGGGGCCGCCGCACAGATCCGCTGTATGGGATCCGCCGGGTGCTGCGCCGCGGCGCCGAGAACCTCAGTACTCCCGCGTGGGCGCGGCTGCTGGCCGGCATCGAGGCCGGCGACGAGCACGGTCAGGTCGCGGCCGCCTGGGTCGCGGCCCAAGAGCTGCGCGCGATCTACCACTGCCGCGATCGTGACCAGGCCGCCGCGCGCCTCTACGCCTGGACCGTGACATGTATCGACTCCCACGTGCCCGAGCTGCGACGGCTGGCCCGCACCCTCACCACGTGGCGGGAGGAGTTCCTGGCCTACTTCCGCACCGGCCGAATCAGCAATGGCCCCACCGAAGCGGTCAACCTGCTGATCAAGAAAATCCTGAGGGTCGGACACGGCTTCCGCAATTTTGGTAACTACCGGCTGCGCCTCCTGCTGCACTGCGGAATCACCTGGCAACATCACACCCCGACACCACTACGAGGTCGACTACCACGCTTAGCCGCGTAGAGCCTGTTTTCGACCATCGGCCCGGCGTTGGCAATTGGGATCGGTGTCGCTTTCCTTGCCGCGGTTACTCTGCTGCCAGCCATCATCGTGCTTGTGGGGCGCCGCGGATGGGTCAAGCCACGACGCGACCTCACCACTCGTTTCTGGCGGCGGTCTGGAATACGCATTGTGCGCCGACCCAAGGCCAATCTGGTCGCCAGCTTGATAGTGCTGCTCATCCTGGCCGCCTGCGTGGGCGTGGTCCGCTATAACTACGACGACCGCAAGGCCTTACCGGATTCCGTCGAGAGCTCCATTGGATTCGCCGCGGTGGATCGACATTTCTCATTGAGTTCGATCATTCCGCAGTACCTGTTCATCCAATCACCACACGACTTGCGCACACCAAAAGCGCTTGCCGACCTGGAACAGATGGCGCAGAGGGTACGCCAACTGCCCGGTATCGCGACCGTCCGGGGCGTCACCTGGCCCACCGGAGCACCGCTGGAGGCCGCCAGCACGACGCGTCAGGCCGGCGAAGTGGGCCAGCGGCGACGACGCGTCTGCACTGATCAGCGACCGCGCCGATGACCTCAACCGACTGGCTTCGGGCTCCGACCAGTTGACCGACGGCCTCAGCACTCTCCGCGACCAGATCACCAAGCTCATGTCTGGCGTCGGCAGCCTCATCACCGCTCTTCAATCCCTACAGAACCAGTTCGGCGGCAACACGACGCTCGGCCAGATGGGCGACGCCGACCGCATCATCGGCGGCATGCGTTCGCTCGGCGACACGCTGCAGGTGACGTTCGGCAACATGGCCAGCAATCTCGAGTGGGTCGACCCCGTGGTGATCGCGCTCGACGGCAGCCCGTACTGCGACAGCAATCCTGTCTGCAGCACCGTGCGCGACCAGTTCCGCCAGCTCCAAACCGCCCGGAACGACGGCACCCTCGACAAGCTCGCGGGCCAATTGCAGTCGACTGGCGCGCTGTCGAACTTGTCGCAGACGGTGAGCAAACTGACCCAGTTGATGAACTCGCTTACCGGCTCCATGGGGTCACTGGGGCTGGCCAATCCTGGCGGGGGCGGGGGCACACAGTCCCCGCTGGGCAATATGCAACAAGGCCTCGATTCCCTCGCCGATGAGGGCCGACAGGTGGCCGACGGTGTGCAACAACTGGTGGACCAGACCAAACGAATGGGCGCGGACCTCGGCGTCGCATCGGAGTTTTTGCTGGCAATGGAGAACGACGCGGCGACGCCATCGATGGCGGGGTTCTATATTCCTCCGCAAGTATTAGATTCGGACGACTTCAAAAAGTACTCATGCGGCCCGCCAGGCAGGCGCACCCGATGTGATGAGAATCCGGCGCTGGTTGCGTTCGTTGATGTTGCGGCGATGTGTGAGTGGCCTGATGCTGGTCGTGGCGGCTGCTGGGCTGACGCCGACGCCGCTTGGTGCCCGTGAGCCCGGAAAAAAGTATGGCGCGGAAGGTTGTGGGCACCCGGTTGTGCTGCCGGTGAGCGCGAACTTCAGACTCCTGTGATCGACGACCCTCCCCCCGGCAGACGCCGCTGTCCTGGTGGGTGCAAGTCGGAGGTTACTGGTAAATGAGATGGTCGAGTATTGCGCGGGTCTAGATGTGCACCGCGACCCGGTGGTGGCGACGGTGCGGTTCCCGCAGGATCGCCAACGCGGAAGTGAGACAAAGACGTTCGGCACCGACACCGCCGAACTCGTCGAGTTGGGTGACTGGCTGATCTCGCATCTGGTCACTCGGGTGGGACTGGAATCAACAGGGGTGTATGGGAAACCAGTGTTCTACCTGTTGGAGGACCGCATCGAGCAGGTGTGGCTGCTCAACGCCCAGCACCTGAAGAATGTGCCGGGCCGCAAAGACCGACTTGTTGACCGAACTACTGCGGGGATTTCGGGGCGGGTGCGTGCCGGGAGGGGTTCGGCTGGCTAGGTTCGCTGCTCGTGATCGGCGATGGAGAACAGCCGCGGGATTTGGCGGTGCTGGTGGTGCCGGGGCGGGGTGGTCTGGAGGCGACCGGCGATCTGTTCCAGCCGTATCGGCTGGTTGATGCCGACGGTGCGGTCGTCGCGCCGGTCGCGGCGTATTTCGCCGAGTTGACCGCGTGCGGGCGACCGGCGACCACTCAGCGTTCGTACGGGATGGATCTGTTGCGGTGGTTTCGGTTCCTGTGGGCGCTGGGGGTGGCTTGGGATCAGGCGACTCGGGTGGAAGCCCGCGATTTCTGTCGCTGGCTGCAGATCGCGGACAAGCCGGTCCGGCCGCACTGGCGGCGCCCGGACGGTGATGTTGCCGCTCGTGGCGCGGTCACGGACCGGGCCGGGCGTGAATGCGGTGACCGGCAAGGCGGTTCGCGGTAGCCGGTATGCGGCGGCGACGGTGGCGCATTGCGAGACGGTGCTGCGCGGGTTTTACGACTTCCACCTGGAGGCGGGCACCGGGCCGATGGTCAACCCGTTCCCGCTGGCCCGATATCGCGGTGCCGGCCGGGTGGATGCTCATCACAATCCGATGGAGCCGTTCGCCGGGCATCGCAGCGGCCGGTATCGGCCCAAGGTGGTGGATCGGGCGCCGCGGTGTATCCCCGACGAGCGGTTCGACGAGTTGTTCGCGCAGTTGGGTTCGCATCGTGACCGGGCCCTGGTCGCGTTCTGGGTTTCGACCGGGGCGCGGGCGTCGGAGTTGCTGGGTGCCACGGTCGGCGACGTCGACCCGGGACAGCAGTTGATCACGGTGATCCGCAAGGGAACTCGGGCGATGCAGCCGTTGCCCGCCGCGCCGGATGCGTTCGTGTGGCTGCGGTTGTATCAGGTGCAGCTGGCCGGGGTGGCCCCGGCCGGGCGAGACCAGCCGTTGTGGTGGACATTGCGAGAACCGTTGCGGCCGTTGCGCTATGACGCGGCCCGCGCGATGTTCAACCGGGCCAATGCGGTGTTGGGGGCGAACTGGACGCTGCACGATCTGCGTCACACCGCGGCGTATCGGATGGCGCGCGACCCGCAGATGCCGTTGACCGATGTGCAGTGGGTGCTCGGCCACGCCCATCTGTCCACCACCCAGCGCTATCTGAACCCGGTGACCGAGGACGTGATCGCCGAGATGCTGGCGTATCACGCCCGGCGACGCGACCGCGATCCGGCGAGGCCACCAGCGCCGGGGTACCGCGCCGAGAGCCTGCAGATCCTCTTCGGTGAGGCCGGGTCGTGATCGCCGTCGACACGCCGCGGCGTGGCGCCGGCGGTGGCCCGCCGCCGGTGGCGGGATCGGTGAAATCCACCGGCGCGCAACTGGTCGCGGCGTTTCCGCCGCGGCCGGTCGCCGCGTCGTGGCCGGCCACCGAGGCGCGACGGTCCGCGGTGGCTGGACCGGGTGCTGGCGGCGCCGTTCGCGTTGGACAACCCGAACAGCCAACGCAACCGGCGATTGGGGGTGCTGGCGGTGCTGGGCTGGCTGCGTGGGCAGCCCGGCGACAGTTGGCAGCAGCGGTGGCGCGCCAGCGGCGCCGAGGACCAACCGGACTGGCGTCTGTCTGGTCGGCACCGACCGCGCCAAGCCGCTGCCGCACCTGACCTCGGGGCTGCTGGTGCTGATCTGCGCCGAGGTGATCCGGCCCGGCCTGGACTGGCTGCTGCGGTTCGCCCCGGCGCGGCACAACCTGGCCGCCGAGATGGCCCGCACCCGCGATCGGGCGGCGTTCGCCGAGCTCACCGCGCTGTGTCAGGGCCGGGTCGGACTGCAAAGCCAGCAGCAGGCGCTGACCAACGTCGCGATCATCATGGCCGTCAAGGGCGGAAACGTCGCGGCGGTGCGGGTCGGCGACTGCCTCGAACTGCTTGCCACCGCCGCGCGCACCCGCGCCACCGACGACCGGCACGCCCACAGCCCGTTGTTCTATCAGCTGCTGCGCGCGCACGGCGACCTCGGCCCGGACGCGCCCGCCGCGATCGAAATGTTCTCCGGCCGTGGGCAACCCAGCTGCGAGCAGCTGATCGACCGCTACCGCATCGCCTGCCGCCCGGTGCGCGACGTGCTGGTCGACTACCTGCGCGAACGCCAGCCGGCGGTGGACTTCTCCACCCTGCAGCGGCTGGCCTACCTGCTCGGCAAACTGTTTTGGGCCGATCTGGAGGCGCACCACCCCGGCATCGACTCGCTGCAGCTGCCCCGCGACGTCGCCGCGGCGTGGAAGCAGCGCGTGCTCACCCGCCCGAAGGCCACCAAGGACAACGGCCAGGTCACCGGGCCGCGGCTGGACGGGCGCAGCGTGCTGACCGCGGTACGGGCCTTCTACCTCGACCTGGCCGAGTGGGCCGACGACGACCCCGCCCGCTGGGGGCCGTGGGCGGTCCGCTGTCCGGTCAGCGCCAGCGACGCCTCCCACAAGAAGGCCCGCCTGCACCGCAAGTCCCGCATGGACACCCGCACCCGCGAACGGCTGCCGGTGCTGCCGACCCTGGTCGCCTGGGTGGCGGCCGAACGAGCCCGCACCGCCGAGCTGCTCGCCGCCGCCGAGCAGACCCGACCCGGCGAGGTGTTCACCGCCGCCGGGACGACCCTGCGCCGGGCGGTGCTGAAGACCCAGACCACCGGCCGGGTCTGGGCCGAGCACCCCGACACCGGACGTCGTCGCGACCTCAGCTTCGAAGAACACCGCGGGTTCTGGACCTGGGCCGTGGTAGAGGTGTTGCGGCACACCGGAATCCGCATCGAGGAACTCACCGAACTGTCACACCACAGCCTCATCCAATACCGGCTGCCGACCACCGGGGAACTGATCCCGCTGCTGCAGATCATCCCGTCCAAGACCGACGCCGAACGGCTGCTGGTCATCTCGCCGGAACTGGCCGACGTGTTGTCCACCATCGTCGCCCGCATCCGCGGCGATCGGCCCGACGTCCCGCTGGTGGTGTCCTACGACAAGAACGAACGCGTCTACAACCCGCCCATGCCGCTGCTGTTCCAATGGCGGCGCCGACTCGACCACCGCGCCGTCAGCGAGACCGTGCTGCGCACCTACCTCGACCACGCGCTCACCGAGATCGGCGTCAAAGACGCCGCCGGCCAACCGATGCGCTACACCTTCCACGACTTCCGCACGGCTGTTCATCACCGACGCCATCGTGCACGGCATGCCACCGCACATCGCCCAACTCGTCGCCGGCCACCGCGACATCAACACCACCATGGGATACAAGGCCGTCTACCCCGAGGAAGTGATCAACGGCCACCGCGCCTTCATCGCCCGCCGCCGCGCGCTGCGCCCCACCGAGGAATACCGCACCCCCACCGACGCCGAATGGGCCGAGTTCGTCGGCCACTTCCAACGCCGCAAGGTCGCCATCGGCGACTGCGGCCGCTCCTACGACACCCCCTGCATCCACGAACACAGCTGTCTGC
>CAVQSK010000028.1:0-57168 GCA_963715885.1 uncultured Actinomycetota bacterium | reverse complement strand
GGAAGCCGTCCCATTTGGGTTCGTAGGACCACACCCCCGCTTCCGGCGGAACCTTGGACTGGGCCTTGGCCAGCATCGGCTCTAGCGGCGGCTGTACGGGTAAGTCCACAGTTCCCATACTCACGTAGACCGTCGAACCCGGGCAATGTCATCGGCACCGACACGCCACCATGGGGCCGGTGAAGCTATCCGTCATGCCGCCGGTGTCGCCGATGCTGTCCAAATCGGTTGCGGCGATCCCACCCGACGCCTCCTACGAGCCGAAGTGGGACGGCTTCAGGTCGATCTGCTTCCGCGACGCCGACCAGGTAGAGCTGGGCAGCCGCAACGAACGGCCCATGACCCGCTACTTCCCCGAACTGGTCGCGGCGGCCACCGCGGAGCTGCCGGAGCGCTGCGTGATCGACGGCGAAATCGTCATCGCCACCGAGAACGGCTTGGATTTCGCGGCGCTGCAACAGCGCATCCACCCAGCCGATTCGCGCGTGCGCATGCTCGCCAAGCGGACGCCCGCTTCGTTCATCGCGTTCGACTTGCTCGCCCTCGGCGACGATGACTACACCAAGCGTCCATTCAATGAACGCCGCGCTGGCCTCGTCGACGCCCTCGCCGCCTCCGGCCCCTCGATCCACGTCACCCCGCGACCACCGATCTGACTACCACACAGCGTTGGTTCTCCGAGTTCGAGGGCGCCGGGCTCGACGGAGTGGTCGCCAAGCCGCTGACGATTACCTATCAGCCGGACAAACGCGTGATGTTCAAAATCAAGCACGAGCGCACCGCCGACTGCGTGGTCGCCGGTTACCGGGTGCACAAGTCGGGTGACGATGCGATCGGGTCGCTACTGCTCGGCCTTTATAAGGATGACGGCTCACTCGCCTCGGTCGGCGTCATCGGCGCCTTTCCGATGGCCAAGCGACGGCAGCTGTTCAGCGAGCTGCAGCCGCTGGTTACCGGCCTCGACGGGCATCCGTGGGACTGGGCTGCCCACGAAGCCGGCCAACGCACCCCACGTAAGAATGAAGGCTCGCGATGGAACGCCGTTAAGGATCTGTCATTCGTGCCGCTGCGACCCGAGCGGGTGGTTGAGGTCCGCTACGACCACATGGAAGGCGAACGGTTCCGCCACACAGCCCAATTCAACCGCTGGCGCCCCGACCGCGACCCACGCTCATGCACCTACGCCCAACTCGAACAGCCGCTCACGTTCAGCCTCGGCGATATCGTCCCCGGCCTCGGGCCAGCCTGACGAGTCGGCTCATCGATCGCCTGCGGCGCGGCCCTTGATTGATCGGCCTGCACTTTCGTGGCGTCAACCCCATTGGCGCCCGCCGACTCTGCTGTTCACCGACCTGGGTGACTCCATCACGGGGACCCGCCTTAGTGATAGCGCGATTGGTGATTCCGCGCCGGTCGAGTGCCCCGTTCCACACCCTTTGTTTCGTTCGTCGTGGGCTACTTCTCGCGGGCTATCGCGGGCCGGCACGCGGCTACCGTCACGGACACCGTGATCACCACGGTCATGACTCCTGGGCGCGGGCGAGGTCGATTGGACGGGTGCTGTGCCGGACGACCAGGCGCGTGGGCAGCTCGACGTGTCGCACCTGTGCGCCGGCGAGCATCTCGGTGACGAGCTGTCCGGCGACGGCTCCCTGCTCGGTTGCGGGTTGCCGCACCGTCGTCAGGTCCATCAGCTCGGCCATCGGGTGGTCGTCGACCGCGGTGAGCGACATCGCCTCGGGTACGGGTCGTCCCGAGCGTCGCAGGGTGCGCATCGCCCCGATGGCCACCTCGTCGGAGAAGCAGAACACCGCGGTGGGCGGCCGCGGCATGCTGAGCAGCAGCTCCATCCCGTGCGCGCCCCCCTCGATGCCCCACGGCACCGTGGCGATGAGATCGTCTTCCACATCGATCCCCGCCGCGGCCAGCGAGGCTCGGTAGCCTGCGACGCGCGCGAGGTCGGCGGCCCAGGGGGTGTTCTCGAGATCGACCGTGTGGATCATGCCGATCCGCCGGTGCCCGGCGTGTACGAGATGGTCCACGGCCTGCTGCGCCGCGCGGTGGTCGTCCACGCTGACCGAAGAGAACAGCGTCGACGGACTCGACACGGTGACCACTGGTATGCCCATCGCCGACAGCCGCGATTCCGACCTGGTGTCGAGCGGGAAACTGACCACGATGAGCGCGTCCACCTTGCGGCGCAGCGGGAGTCGCTCGAAGAACTCGAATCTGTCCCGCGAGGTCGGCAGGCAGCACAGCATGGTGTCGAGCCCGGCCTGGCGCAGCGCCTGCTCGGCGCCGGCGACGACCGTGGAGTAGAACCACATGTCGACTTGGGGCGTGAGCATCCCGATCCGCCCGGTCATCCCGCCTGCGAGGGTGGCGGCGGCCGGCGACACGACGTAGGACAGCGCCTCGGCCTCGCGCAGGATCCGGGTGCGCGTCGTCTCCGCCACGCCGGGCAGCCCGCGCAACGCACGCGACACGGTGGAGATCGACACCCCTAGCCGCTCCGCGACGTTCTGCATGTTCACCGTCTGCTTCGGGATCATGACCGCCATCCTATCCAACTATCTGCAAATATTTGCAATGCTCCTTCAGTTTCGTCTTTAAAACCAATGGAGTGACAATAGAAGACGATTTAACTGCGACTATGTGCCTAGTTCTTGACAACGAGCATGAGCTGGATCACAGTAATGTGTACTCAAACGTTTGCAATCACAGGAGCCTCCGATGTCCCCTCATGCGGCTACACCGGCGATCGCCACCGGTGACAAGCGGGTCGACGATTGGTGGCGCACCGCGGTGGTGTACCAGGTGTACATCCGCAGCTTTTCCGACGGGAACGGCGACGGCATCGGCGACCTGGCCGGGCTGCGCGCCAAGCTCCCGCATCTGCGCGAGCTCGGCGTCGACGCGATCTGGATCAATCCCTGGTACCCGTCACCCATGGCGGACGCGGGCTACGACGTCGCCGACTTCCGGGACATCGAGCCGGCGTACGGCACGCTGGGCGAGGCGGAGCGGCTGATCGCCGAGGCGCACGCCGCCGGCATCAGGGTGATCGCCGACGTGGTGCCCAATCACGTCTCCTCCGAGCACCTCTGGTTCCAGGCGGCACTGCGCGACGAGCCGGGCGCGCGGGACCGGTTCATCTTCCGGCCCGGCCGCAGCGCGGACGGCGCGCAGCCGCCCAACGACTGGGTCAGCGCATTCGGCGGCCCGGCCTGGACCCGGCTTCCCGACGGGCAGTGGTATCTGCACCTGTTCGCGCCGGCGCAACCGGACCTCAACTGGGAGCACCCCGAGGTGCGCGCCGAGTTCGAGGACGTGCTGCGGTTCTGGTTCGACCGGGGTGTCGACGGGTTCCGCATCGACGTCGCGCACGGCCTGGCCAAGGACCCGGAGCTGCCCGACGCCGGCGAGCGGCTGCCCGGCTCGCAGCACACCTCCGCGCATCCGGCGTGGGATCAGGACGCGGTCCACGAGATCTACCGGGGTTGGCGTCGGGTCGCCGACGCCTACGATCCGCCGCGGGTGTTCGTCGCCGAGGCGTGGGTGCCGAACAACGAGCGGCTCGCCCAGTACCTACGCCCCGACGAGCTGCACACCGCGTTCCAGTTCGATTTCCTGCGGTCCCCGTGGCGAGCCAAGAATCTTCGGCACGTCATCGACGATGCGCTCGACCAAGCCGAGGCGGTCGGCGCCCCCGCGACGTGGGTGCTGTCCAACCACGACGTGCCCCGCGTCGTCACCCGGTACGCGCGGTCACAGCCCGACCACCTCGTCGAAGCCGACTGGGAACGCGCCAGGTGGGCCCGCGAGCGGCCCGACCTGGCGCTGGGCCGGCGCCGTGCCCGCGCCGCCGCCCTGCTCCAGCTCGCCCTGCCCGGCACGGCCTACGTGTACCAGGGCGAGGAACTCGGGCTCGAAGAGTACGAGGGCCTGCCCCACGAGCACCGGCAGGATCCCACCTGGGTCCAGTCCGGGTTCACCGACGTCGGCCGCGACGGGTGCCGCGTGCCGTTGCCCTTCTCCGGCGACGCCCCACCCTACGGATTCTCGGTCGGCCCGGCCGAATCGACCTGGCTGCCGCAACCCTCGGGATGGGGCCGGGCGACGGTGGAGGCGCAGCAGGACGACCCGGCCTCGACGCTGGCGCTGTACCGGCGTGCACTGGCGGCGCGCCCGTCCCTATTCGTGAACGACTCGCCCGTCGAGTGGATCCAGCAGCGCGACGGCGTGCTCGCCTTCGCCCGCGGCTACGCGCAGTGCTGGGTGAACACCGGACCCGATGTGGTCGTGCTGCCCGCGGACCTGCGGATCGTGCTCGCCTCCGACGACACCGCCTACGCCGGGATCCTGCCCCCGGACACCGCGGTGTGGGCGACTGGGGGGCAGTCCCGATGAGGAACCTCCGTCGGTCGGCAGTCGCACTCGCAGCCGCCGCCCCCCACCCTCGGCGCCGTCGCCCGCGGCGACAACAGCCTCGGCGAGCTATCGCCTGTCTCGGTGCCGCGATTTCGGTGGCTATGGCCGTGTCCGGATGCGGCGGCGCGTCCGGGCCACCGACGCTCACGTGGTACATCAACCCCGACAACGGTGGTCAGGCGACTCGCGCGCAGCAGTGTGCGGACGCCTCGGGCGGCGCCTACACCGTCGATATCCAGACGCTGCCGAGCGACGCGACCCAACAACGCGAGCAACTCGTCCGGCGGCTCGCCGCCAAGGACTCGTCGATCGACGTGATGAGCTTGGATGTCATATATACCGCCGAGTTCGCTAACGCCGGATTTCTGCGTCCCTACACGCCGGCGGAGACGGCGCGAATCAGCGAAGGCAAGTTGCCGGCTCCGCTCAAGACCGGCATGTGGAAGGACACGCTCTACGCGGCCCCGAGCAAGTCGAACGCGCAGTTGCTCTGGTTTCGCAAGTCGCTGGCGAAGGCCGCAGGCGTGGATCCCACCAGCCCCACCTTCACGTGGGACGAGATGATCAAAGCCGCGCTCGGACAGGGGAAGAAGATCTCCGAGCAGGGTGCCCGCTACGAGGGTTACATGGTGTGGATCAACGCGCTGGTGCTCTCCGGCGGCGGGCAGATTCTCACCGACGCCGAGGCCGGTAAGAACGCCAGGCCGAGCATGGCCAGCCGGGCCGGGGACAAGGCCGCGGAGATCGTCGGCAGCCTTGCGCGGTCCTCGGCGGCGGCACCGGACTTGACTGTCGCGCAGGAGGAGCAGGCCCGCGCGGTGTTCCAAGGCGACGACGGCATGTTCATGTTGAACTGGCCCTACGTTCTCGCCGCCGCGCGTTCGGCCGTCGAGGAGGGCACGCTGGACCAGTCGGTGGTCGACGACATCGGCTACGCGCGCTACCCGCGGGTCTTCGCGGACAGACCCAGCGCGCCACCGCTCGGCGGATCCAACCTCGCGATCGGCGCCTATTCGAAGTATCCCGAGCAGGCCGCGGCGCTGGTCGAGTGCGCGACGTCGCTGGAGAAGGTGACGCAGTACATGCTCGACGAGGGCGAGCCTTCTGTGTACGCCGCGTCCTACGACGATCCGCGCGTCCGTGAGGCCTATCCCAATGCCGACCTCATCCGCGATTCCATCGCCGAGGGCGGTCCACGTCCGATCACCCCGTTCTACGTGGACGTCGCCGGGTCGGTGATCAATACCTGGCACCCGCCGGAGTCGGTGAACCGCGATACGCCGGCCGAGGCCGACGCCTTCATGGCGGACGTGATCAGCGGAAGGCGGTTGCTGTGAACGACAAACCATCGAAAGGGGGGGCGACGTGACTGTCACGGCGACGCGTCCAGAGACGCCGGCACCCGCCGCCGGCAAGGGTTCGGACCGAGCGCGGGGCGAGCGCAGACTCGGCTTGTACCTGGCCGCACCGTCGTTCATCGTCATGGTGCTGGTGACGGCGTACCCGCTGGGGTACGCGATTGTGCTGTCGTTGTTCAACTATCGGCTCACCGACCCGGCGGGGCGCAGCTTCGTCGGACTCAACAACTACCTCGTCATCCTGACTGATCCGGTGTGGTGGAACGACTTCGCCACGACGTTTGCCATCACGGTGGTCACTGTGGCGGTGGAACTCGTGCTGGGCTTCGGGTTCGCGTTCGTGATGCTGCGGATCGTGCGTGGGCGCGGACCGCTGCGCACGGCGATCCTGATCCCCTACGGCATCATCACGGTGGTCTCGGCGTTCATCTGGCGCTACGCCTTCGCAATCGACTCCGGGTTCGTCAACCGGTGGTTGGGTCTCGGCGACTTCAACTGGTTCGGCGATCGGTGGTCGGCCATCTTCGTAATCTGCCTGTCAGAGATCTGGAAGACCACGCCGTTCATCTCGCTGCTACTGCTCGCGGGCCTGGTCCAAGTCCCCGAGGAGATGCAGGAGGCCGCCAAGGTCGACGGCGCCACCGCCTGGCAGCGGCTGTGGAAGATCACGCTACCGAGCATGAAGGCCGCCATCATGGTCGCGCTACTCTTCCGCACCCTCGACGCGTGGCGCATCTTCGACAACCCCTTCGTCATGACCGGCGGCGCCAACAACACCGAGACCATCTCGTTCCTCGCCTACCGGCAGAACGTGTCGCTGGTCAACCTCGGTATGGGCTCCGCGGTCTCGGTGCTGCTGTTCCTGACTGTGGTCGCGATCGCTTGGATCTTCGTCAAGGGCTTCAAGACCGACCTGTCCCAGGTGAGGGGTGACTGATGAAACAGAGCCGTTGGTGGACGATCGCCGGCGTCGCCATTGTTGTCTACAGCTTTTTTCCGCTGCTGTGGATGATCAGCCTCTCCTTGAAACCCCCGTCGGACATCGTCTCGGGCGAGCCGCAGTTCCTGCCCACGTCGTGGTCGTTCGAAAACTTCACCCAGGTGTTCAGCCAGCCGCTGTTCACCCGGGCATTGATCAACTCGATCGGCATCTCGCTCATTGCGACCCTGTTGTCGGTGATCGTTGCGATGTTCGCCGCATACGCGATCGCCAGGTTGGACTTCCCCGGCAAGAAGGTGTTGCTTTCGCTGGCCCTCGGCATCGCGATGTTCCCGCAGGCTGCGCTTGTCGGCCCGTTGTTCAACATGTGGCGCAACATAGGTATCTACGACACCTGGATCGGGCTCATCATCCCGTATCTGACGTTTGCCCTGCCGCTGTCGATCTGGACGATGTCGGCGTTCTTCCGTCAGATACCGTGGGAGATGGAGCAGGCCGCCCAGGTCGACGGGGCGACATCCTGGCAGGCCTTTCGCAAGGTGATCGTGCCGTTGGCCGCGCCGGGTGTGTTCACCACGGCGATCCTGACGTTCTTCTTCTGCTGGAACGATTTCCTGTTCGCCATTTCGTTGACGTCGACCAACAACGCGCGCACAGTTCCTGCTGCACTGGCGTTCTTTCAAGGCGCATCGATGTTCGAATCCGCCGTGCCGTACGTGATGGCGGCGTCGGTCGTCGTGACAATCCCGGTGGTGATCCTGGTGCTGCTGTTCCAGCGCCGGATCGTCGCGGGCTTAACAGCTGGAGCAGTGAAGGGATGACCCATGGCTGAGATCACCATCAAGAACGTCTACAAGCGCTACGGCGACGGCTTCCCGGCCGTCAATGACGTGAGCCTCGACATCGCCGACGGGGAATTCATGATCCTCGTCGGGCCGTCCGGCTGCGGCAAGTCGACGCTGCTGCGGATGATCGTGGGACTCGAGGACATCTCCTCGGGTGACATGGTCATTGGCGGCAAACGGGTCAACGACAAGGCGCCACGCGACCGCAACCTCGCGATGGTGTTCCAGAATTACGCGCTCTATCCGCACTTGAGCGTATTCGAGAACATCGCCTTCCCGCTTCGCCTGCAGGGCAAGCACTCCGACGCGGAGATCCGCAAGCTCGTCAACGACGCCGCCGACACGCTGGAGTTGCAGGAGCATCTCGACCGCAAGCCGTCACAGCTCTCCGGCGGCCAGCGCCAGCGGGTCGCGATGGGCCGGGCCATCGTCCGGCAGGCCGACGCGTTCCTGTTCGACGAACCGCTGTCCAACCTCGACGCCAAGCTGCGCGGCCAGATGCGCACCGAGATCCTGCGGTTGCAGCGCCGACTCGGCGTCACCACCGTATACGTCACCCATGACCAGACCGAGGCCATGACTCTCGGGGACCGGGTGGCGGTACTGAAAAAGGGCGTGCTGCAACAGGTTGCCAGTCCACGCGAACTGTACGAGCAGCCGGTGAATCTGTTCGTCGCCGGATTCATCGGCTCCCCGCCGATGAACTTAGTCCCCGCCGTGTTACGCGACGGGCGCCTCGAGCTGCCGTTCGCATCCATCCCGGCGCGCCCGGAGTGGACCAATGTGGCCGACGAAGGCCAGTTGTTTATCACCGGTATCCGACCGGGCAGCTTCGAGGACGCATCTCTTGTCGATCCCGGAAAGGCCGGCCGGGGAATTACTTTCGACGTCACCGTCGACGTCACCGAATGGCTGGGCAATGAGCAGTACGCGTTTGTGCCCTATGAGGCGCCGGCCGACATCGCCGCGCAACTCGCGGAGCTGGCCCATGAACTGGACAGCGAGCAGATGCGCACCCAGCTGTGTGTGTCACTGGATCCGATGAGCCGGGTGCCGGCCGGTGGCACCGCCACGCTGTGGCTGGATCCGTCGCGAATCCACCTGTTCGATCCCAAGAGCGGTGAGAACCTGACCCGGGGTTCGGCAAGGGCTTCCTCCGAGCCGGTCGCAAGCAACCACAGATAAGTGCGCTTACCGGGACTTCGGCTGCGGTCACCGACGGCGGGTCTGCTGGGCTTGCCGTGGGATCTGCCGCTATCGGACTGGACCGTGCCCGACGTTGCGCTGCGTGATATCGCGGTGGGGCCCAGCCGGCATCTGGTCAAGTTCGTCGAGGCCGACGGCGCGCTGTGGGCGCTCAAGGAGTTGCCGCCACGCATCGCCCGCAAGGAGTACAGCGTGCTGCGCCAACTCGAGGATCTCGGGTTGCCCGCGGTTCGCCCCGCGGGTCTGGTGCTGCAGCCCGAGTTGGGTTCGGCAATCTTGGTGACCCGCTACCTCGACGGCTCCTGGCAGTACCGGCGCCTGTTCATGCGGCTGCCACCCAACCAGCCCAAGCACCGGGCGCGACTGTTCGACGCGATGGCCAGCCTGCTGGTGGAGCTGCACCGCCACGGCGTGTTCTGGGGCGACTGCTCGCTGGCCAACACGCTGTTCTCCCGGGACGGCCAGATCCTGCAGGCGTGGCTGGTCGACGCTGAGACCAGCGAGGTGCATCCCACGCTCAGCGACGGTCAACGCGAACTCGATTTGCAGATCCTCGTCGAGAACGTCGCGGCGGGCATGCTGGACCTGGCCGCGCGGCTGGACCGCCCGCCGGAGCTGTCCGACACGCTGATCGCGGAAGCCCAAGACATTCAGAACCGCTACGAGCAGCTGTGGGAGATCCTGCACACCGAACCGGTGTTCGGATTCGCCGACCGATACCGCGTCGAAGGGACGATCCGCCGGCTCAACGACCTCGGCTTCGCCGTCGAGGAGGTGTCCCTGCAACCGGTCAGCGCCAGCCCGGACAAACTCAGGCTCAACGTCGCCGTCGGAGACCGCCGCTACCACGCCCAGCACCTGCGCGACCTCACCGGAATGGACGTCGGGGAAGGGCAGGCCCGCAGCCTGTTGGGCGACCTGCACACCTACCAGGGGCAGCTGTGCCGGGAAGCCGGCCACGACGTCGACGAGTCGACGGCGGCCCGGCTGTGGGTCATGGAGGTCGCGACGCCGACCATGCATCAGGCGCACGCCGCGGTCGGGTATACCGGCACAGCCATCCAGGCGTACTGCGATCTGCTCGAGGTGCGGTGGCTGCTCAGCGAGCGAGCCGGCCATGACGTGGGCACCGACAGGGCGCTGGCGGCGCTGTCCCGCGACGTCATACCCACCGACTCCGCGGCCAAGATGGCCGTCGTAGAGATCCCCACGGCGCCGATGCCCGCCATCCAGCTTGACGATCCCTAGGGCCCTTGGCTGCTAGGCCCTTCCTCGTTGAGAGTTGTCTTGAGTTTTAGGCTGCGTTCGGCAGGAGTCGAGCCCGGTCGATGCGTTCAGTGATGTGAATGTCGATGGTGTGCAATGCTTTTCGTAGTGGCGGTGGTGCGGAGGGCTGGTCGGCGGCCAGCAACGGGCGTAGTAGTCGGTCGTGCAGTTTGGTGTAGAAGATCGCGAACCGCAGCCCGTCGCCGGTGAGCCGGTAGCGGTTCTTGCCGGGGACTCGGGTGATGAGCCCGTTGACCCGCAGCCGGGCCAGGTCGTAGCTGGCCTGGTTGGTGGTGTAGCCGATGCCGTCGAGCAGGCCGGTCATCAAGGCGCGCAGGCTCTTGTTGGTGATGCCGGTGACGGCGAGCATTGTTGTGCATAGGGCGCCGGCCAGGGCTTGGACCCGAGGGTCGCCGAACCGTAAGGCCGGGGCCCTCCTGCCATCCTCGGTGAGGGTGGGCCGTGCGATCCGCTCAAAGGCTGGACTCGCAAGGACGCAGCCCTGACCGACACGTTCAGTATCGAGCAGTCTGCGGTTGACCGCACGCGCGCGGGCCTGCAGCTCGTCGAGATGGGCCAGACGGCGGTGACAGCGCAGGTCGTCGGGTGAGTTGATCACGGTCTCGATCCGCAACGCCCGCCGGTCCTTCAGATACTGCTTGATGCGGGAGTTCTTATAGAAGGCGTTGACGGTCACCTCGGTGCCGCGAGTGACGATCTTCGTCTTCGGCACGCAGTCCAACTGCGGGGGCCTGCCCGGGTGTCGGGGCCCGTGGAAGATCAGTTCCACAGTGTCGTCGGCCGATGTCGAGATTGTCGGCGACCAGCGCCTCGAAGAAGGAGCGGGCGTGGCGCGGCGCGTCGAAGACCAGGGTGCGAGACACCTCGATCTGGCGCATGGACAGCTCCCACCAGTAGCCCGCGGCGCGGTCGTGTTCGGTCAGCGGCAGCGGCAGCCGGCTCATCCAGCGTTGGAAGAACACCCCGATGGTGCCCGGGCCCAGCCGATTACAGATGGCCTGCAGCGCGGCGGGATCCGCACAGCTGGCAAACCCATTGGACAACTCGGAAAACCCGATCCCCGCCTTGACGGCCTGGCGTTTGGCCCACTCGTGGCCGTTGAGCCACACCTTGATCGGGTACGGGAAGTAGGCGCAGATCTTAATGAACGCCGGCCCGAAATCGGCGTCCCAGAGATAGACATAAAAACACGTCACCCGCCGGTCGGCCTTGAAAAACGAAAACCACGGAACCCCGTTGTGGCCCACGCGTTTCGTCGCGGCGAACACATTCTGGAACTCCTGGGCGATCCCGATCGCGGCCACCCGGAGTATGGGTGGACTGGACAAGTCCGATGATCTTGACAAGTTCAGTGAAGAAAGCCGTCCCATTTGGGTTCGTAGGACCACACCCCCGCTTCCGGCGGAACCTTGGACTGGGTCTTGGCCAGCATCGGCTCTAGCGGCGGCTGTACGGGTAAGTCCACAGTTCCCATACTCACGTAGACCGTCGAACCCGGGCAATGTCATCGGCACCGACACGCCACAATGGGGCCGGTGAAGCTGCCCGTCATGCCGCCGGTATCGCCGATGCTGTCCAAATCGGTTCCGTCGATCCCACCCGACGCCTCCTATGAGCCCAAGTGGGACGGGTTCAGGTCGATCTGCTTCCGCGACGCCGACGAGGTAGAGCTGGGCAGCCGCAACGAGCGGCCGATGACGCGGTACTTCCCCGAACTGGTCGCCGCGGCCACCGCCGAACTGCCCGATCGGTGCGTGATCGACGGCGAGATCATCATCGCCACCGAGAACGGCTTGGACTTCGAGGCGCTGCAACAACGCATCCATCCCGCCGATTCGCGGGTACGGATGCTCGCCGAGCAGACCCCGGCTTCGTTCATCGCGTTCGACTTGCTCGCCGTCGGCGATGACGACTACACCGGGCGACCGTTCCTCCAGCGCCGCGCCGCGCTTGTCGACGCGTTGGCCGGCTCCGGACCCCTGTTCCACATCACCCCAGCGACCACCGAGCTGGCCACTGCGCAGCGATGGTTCTCAGAGTTCGAGGGCGCCGGCCTCGACGGAGTGGTCGCCAAGCCGCTGACGATCACCTACCAGCCCGACAAGCGCGTCATGTTCAAGATCAAGCACGCGCGGACCGTCGACTGCGTGGTCGCCGGCTACCGAGTGCACAAGTCGGGTGCGGACGCGATCGGCTCGCTACTGCTCGGGCTCTACAAGCACGACGGCACGCTCGCCTCGGTCGGCGTCATCGGCGCCTTCCCGATGGCGACGCGGCGGCAGCTGTTCACCGAGTTGCAGCCTCTCGTCACCACCTTTGATGGCCACCCGTGGAACTGGGCCGCCCACCATGCCGGCGAACGCACCCCACGCCGAAACGAAGGCTCCCGCTGGAATGCCGGCAAGGACCTCTCGTTCGTGCCGCTGCGACCAGAAAGGGTTGTCGAGGTGCGCTACGACCACATGGAAGGCCAACGGTTCCGCCACACCGCCCAATTCAACCGCTGGCGCCCCGACCGCGACCCCCGCTCATGCACCTATGCACAACTCGAGCACCCGGTTAGTTTCAGCCTGAGCAAGATCGTGCCGGGCCTTCGTCGAAGCTGATGTGGCTGAGGTCGATTGCGACCATGAGCTGATCGGGGATCGCGTTGCCTTGGGCGTCGGCGCGGTAGGCCCTGCGCTTCGAGGGCAGTCTGATGCCGTCGACTTCGACGATGTCATACGCGTATTGAACGGCGGGAAACCCTCCCGCCACGTCGACCCGGTAGTCATGTCGGCGCAAGAGACCATCTTCTCCGAAATAGAACTCTTGAACTGAACAGTGACTCGCGATTTCGGGTGGAAGCTGCGCCTGCAGGCCTACCCAGGTTTGGCCGTTATCCTCGACCGGGTCGATCTCCCGCACGGAGACACCCTCCACCGTCAGCAGAAACGGCGTGGTGAGGTAGGTCCACAGCGCGTAGCCGTTGAAGTACGCGCGTTGTAACGGGTCCCAAAGCGTGGCGAATTCATGCCCGTCAAATGATTCCCGAGGGTTAAGCCGCTCGGAAACGACTTGGCCGTCAAGCTTTTCGATCGCAACGCGTCCGGGGGTGAACGCGGTTTTCTGGTCATCGGCGCCGAATGGTCGCAGCGATGCCCACTCGTGGTCCAGTGCAACGGTCATCCGTCTCGGCAGCGGATCTTGGGGTTGGCCCTTGATGGCCCACAGCCCTCCCCCGGTGACGATGGTCGCTTGGACTCGGCTGAACTGCCGCCACTTGTCGAGTCCGCCGTGCGCGTGTAGCACCGCACTGAGCAAGTCGACCATCCGAATCTCCCTGGCGTTAACCAAGTGTCGGTTGTAGGCGCGCGTCCGCCAGAGACCGGAGCTCCTCCAGCGCTCTGGCGGAGTCGCTGCCCGGCTCGGCGGAATAAATGAGCAGATGCTGCCCTTCGGCGTCCGCTCTGTTCGGTACGTTGAGCTGGTTTCGGTAGAGATGAAGCTCGCCGACTTGGGGATGACGCATGTGGCAGAGCCCCAACCGATAACCGACATCTGCGCGTGCCCACACTTCGCGGAAACGAGCGCTGGCAGCGGACAACTCAGCGACCAACGATCGAAAGCGAGGATCACACGGATCGCTGCCGGAGAGCTCCCGAAGGCCACTCACCGCGACCTCGGTCGCCTCGTCCCAATCAACATAGAGCTCTCGGGCAGCGGGGTCCAAGAGCCGCCAGCGCAGGAAGTTTTGTCCCGGTGTGAATCCTGGTGACAGCGCGCGGGCGATCGGATTGGCAGCCAGGACATCTTGGTATCTACTGGCCACGATGGTCGGGACCGGGAAACAGTCGATCAGCTCCTCTAGCCTGTCGGGCACTCCCTCGAGAGCACAGCGGTCCCAGCGGCTGATGGTCGGACCCGCGAGCTGTTGTAGGTACTTCCTGGCTTTGCTGTCCAGCTGCAGGGCCCGCGCGAGCGCGTCCACCACTTGAGCCGAGGGCCGGGTGATACGGCCCTGCTCGAGTCGCAGGTAGTAGGCGGAGCTGATACCTGCCAGCGTCGCCAGCTCCTCGCGGCGCAAACCCGCAACGCGCCGCCGCTTGCCGCCAGCCAGCCCGACTTCTTCGGGACGAACCTGCTCGCGCCTCGCGCGCAGGTAGTCACCTAGAGCGGTGGACCTTTCTGCCACCGCTCGATCGTAAGACTGTCCCTGCCAATACCACCATCAATTGGGTCTGGCTACCGATCCGATTGATGGATTTTTCCAATGCCCGCGGTGCGTCTATCTGGTCGCAGACGCCGGCCGACTAGCGAGCTCATCCAATCAGCCAGCGGACACCCGACAAGAAACTCGCAAGAGAGGAACACCATGACCGTCAAAGTGACGTTGCCGTCAACGCCCCAGCCTTACCTGGAAGCCGGGCTGCTGCCGGCCGACTTCTACGCCTACGAGGAGCTGCTGTCAGAAACGGAGCGCGAGAAGGTCGGCCGGATACGCGAATTCTTCCGCACCGAGGCTGCGCCGATCGTCGACGACTACTGGGCACGGGCCGAGTTCCCATTCGAGCTCGTCAAGGGATTCGCGAAGCTGGGTCTCCTGGATTGGGCCGACCCCGATTCGTCGGAGCCCGCGCCGAGCAATCTGCTCACTGGCATCACCTCGATGGAAATGGCGCATGCCGACCCGTCACTGTCAGTGTTCTTCGGCGTGCATGCGGGACTGGGGATGGGCAGCATCGTTACCCTCGGTTCCGAGGAGCAGAAGCGGCGTTGGCTGCCGGCAATGAGCCGTTTCGAGAAGATCGGCGCGTTCGCGTTGACCGAGCCGCACGGCGGCTCCGACGTTGCGGGCGGCATGGAGACCACCGCGCGCCGCGAGGGCGACGAGTGGGTGCTCAACGGGGCGAAGCGCTGGATCGGTAACGCCACCTTCGCCGACCTGGTGGTTGTCTGGGCCCGCGATGTCGAGACGAATCGGGTGCTGGGCTTCGTGGTCGAGAAGGGCACCCCCGGCTTCACCGCGACGAAGATCGAGAACAAGATCGCGTTGCGGATCGTGCAGAACGCCGACATCGTGCTCGACGAATGCCGGGTTCCGGAGGCCAACCGCCTGCAGAAAGCGAATTCGTTCAGGGACACCGCGGAGATCCTGCGCCGGACCCGCAGCGGCGTGGCGTGGCAGTCGGTGGGCGTCCAGTTCGCCGCCTACGAGATCGCACTGCAGTACGCGAAGGAGCGTGAACAATTCGGGCGCCCGATCGCCAAGTTCCAGATGGTTCAGGACCTGCTGGTGAAGATGCTCGGCAACGCCACGGCATGCGCAGGGATGATGGCCCGCCTGGCCCAGTTGCAGCACGAAGGGGTGTATCGCGACGAGCAGTCCGCGCTCGCGAAGGCCTATTGCACGTCGCGGATGCGCGAGACCGTGCACTGGGCGCGGGAGCTGTTGGGAGGCAACGGCATTGTGCTGGATTACAACATCGGCCGCTACGTTGCGGATTCGGAGGCTCTGTACTCGTATGAGGGCACCCGGGAGATGCAGACGCTGATCGTCGGCAAGTCTGTCACCGGCCTGAGCGCATTCGTGTAGAGGTGATGACATGACAACGCAGACAACAGATTCCGTATTTGCCGGCCTGAAAGTCGTTGAGATAGCGAGCTTCATCGCGGCTCCGGCCGCGGCGACGATGCTGTCGGACTTCGGCGCCGACGTGATCAAGGTCGAGCCCCCGGGCCTTGGTGACCCGCAACGGCTGCTGAGCTCGGTGCCACCGAGCCCGGCCGCTCCGGGAAACTACAGCTGGCACTTGGCCAATCGCAACAAGCGCGGCATGTCCATCGACCTGAAGTCGGAGGGCGGCACGGAGATCCTCAAGCGTCTCGTCGAATGGGCCGACGTGGTGATCACCAACTTCCCGCACGGTACCCGCGAGGCCCTGCACCTTGGCTACGAGGAGGTGTCGGGCTGGAACCCGCGCGTCATCTATGCCGACATCACCGGGTTCGGCGATGCCGGACCGGACGCCAGGCTGCCAGGGTTCGACCTGACGGCCTTCTGGTCGCGCAGCGGGCTGCTCGCCTCGACCCGCGACGCGGGTGCACCGCCGACGTCACCCCCTTGGGGTAGCGGCGATTACACCACCGCTACCGCGATCTACGCCGCGATCACGACCGCGCTGTACCACCGCGAACGTACGGGACTGGGAGCCAATGTCGGTACGTCGCTGCTGGCCACCGGCGTGTGGGCGACCGGAACACTGGTGTCGGCGGCCCTCGCCGGAGGCAAGCCGTACGAGCTGCATGACCGCACCGCACCCGTGAACGCGATGACCAACGCCTACCGAAGCGAGGACGGACGCTGGATCATGCTGGCCGCCAGACAGTCGGCCCTGCCGGCATTGGCCAACGCGATCGGGCGGTCGGACCTGTTGTCCGATCCGCGCTTCAGCGATGCCAAGGCGATCGGCCAGCACGCCGCGGAGTTGGCCGATCTGCTGGACACCGAGTTCCGTGCTCAGCCTTTGGCGCAGTTGAAGGTGGCCCTCGACGCCGCCCGTATCCCTTACGGCGTCATCCAGACCCCGGAAGAGGCGGCCGCGGATCCGCAGCTGCGCGCCGCCGAGATCGTCGTGCCGATCGAAGGCGCCAGGGATCTGGACTACACGGTGAACAACCCAATCACTCTTCGCGGACTGGCCCGGGTCCCTTCCCGCCGCGCACCCGAGCACGGAGAGCACAACGACGAGGTCCTCACGCAGCTGGGATTCAGCGCCGAAGACATCGCCCAGCTACGGGAACAGAAAGTGATTCCCGTTGCGACAGAACAGGAGAACACGAAATGACCACGACTGAAGTATCGACGGAGCTGGTAGTCACCGAACGTCACGACGGTGTTCTGACCATCACCATCAACCGCCCAGCACAAAAGAACGCCGTCAGCCGCGAGGTCGCGGTCCAACTGGCTGCCGCGTTGGATGAGCTGGACGCCGACCCGACGTTGTCGGTGGGCGTGCTCACCGGCGCAGGCGGGACGTTCAGCGCGGGAATGGATTTGAAGGCGTTCGCGAACGGGCGAGACCCCGATCCTCCCCGGTCGTGGATTCGGCGGGCTCACCCAAGCCGTGGTGCGCAAGCCGCTCATCGCGGCCGTCGAAGGATGGGCACTCGGCGGCGGCTTCGAAATGGCGCTGGCCTGCGACCTGATCGTCGCTGCGGACGACCGCGAAATTCGGGTTGCCCGAGGTGAAACGGGGACTCATCGCCGGCGAGGGCGGCGTCATCCGCCTTCCTCAGCGACTCCCCTACCACGTCGCCCTCAAGGTGTTGCTCACCGGCGAGCCGATTTCCGCAGTCGATGCCAACCAGTACGGGCTCGTCAGTGAGCTGACCGAGTCAGGGGGCGCGTTGGCTGCGGCGCAAGAGCTTGCTAGCGCATCGCCGGCAACGCACCGCTCGCGCTTGCGAAGGTCAAGCAACGTCCTGCGAGAAACCCAGGGCCTCGATGACGCCGAGGCGTTCAAGCAGCAAGCGAAGGACGCACATCAGCCTGCTGGACACCGAGGACGCGCACGAAGGCGCGCTGGCGTTCGCCGAAAAACGTGCACCCGTCTGGCGCGGGCGCTAACGACCAAGTAAAGGAGCACCAATCATGAGTTCGCAAAAGCCAGTGCAGCGCATCGCAATTGTCGGTACCGGCACCATCGGCGCGAGTTGGGCGACGCACTATCTCGCCCAGGGCTTCGATGTCACGGCCACCGACCCGGCGCCGGGCGCCGAGGCGGCACTGCGGTCCTACGTCGAGGGTGCGTGGGAGGGGGTAACGAAGCTGGGACTTGCACCCGGCGCCTCCCCGGATCGCCTGAAGTTCACGTCCGACATGCTGGCGGCTCTCGCCGACGCCGACTTCGTTCAGGAGAACGCACCGGAGCGCCCCGAACTCAAGGTCAAACTGTTCGCCGAAATCGACGACGCCACACCGCCCGACGCGATCATCGCCTCGAGTTCGTCCGGCATCACGATGAGCGTCATGCAGGCCAAGTGCCGGCGTCCTGAGCGGACCGTCATCGGCCACCCGTTCAACCCACCACACGTCATTCCCCTTGTGGAGGTCGTCGGCGGGACGCAGACCGCTCCGGAGACGATCAGTGACGCGATGGAGTTCTACGCCTCGATCGGCAAGAAACCCATCCTTCTGAAGAAGGAGCTGCCCGGCCACGTCGCCAACCGCATCCAGTCGGCGCTGTACCGGGAAGTGGTTTACCTGATCGGTCAGGGGGTGCTCGACGTCGCCGACGCCGACGATGCGGTGTCGTGGGGTCCCGGGCTGCGCTGGGGGGTCATGGGTCCCAATCTGCTGTGGCATCTCGGCGGCGGGCAGGGCGGAATCCAGCATTTCATGGACACCCTGATGCCCCGCATGGCCGCACAGTGGCCGGGGCTGGGCAACCCGGAATTCACCCCGGAGCTTGCTCAACAGATCGTCGAGGGCGTCATGCAAGAGGCGGACGGCAAGTCGATCGACGAACTCGCCAAAGAACGTGACGAGATTCTGTTCGGCCTGATCGCTCTGCGCGACAACTAGGAGAACACGATGCTGAGCGCGATGTATGGGCTGCTGACAACGGTACCAACGACATTCGCCATTGCGGGTTACGTGATGGTCGCGCGTCTCTGAGCGCTGACGAACGTCGGCATCACGCTTCAGCTACCAACGCAATTCAGAACTTTCGAAAGGAACACGACGATGACTCACACCACCGGAAAGCTGTTCGTACTCGAAGCCAGCGGAGAAGGACGGCTGTTTTCGATCAATCCCGACGGCTCCGACAAGACGTTGCTCGTCACCGGATGCCCCATCCCCGATGGTGTGGCGATCGATGTGGAGGCCGGCCACATCTATTGGACCAACATGGGCATGCCCCCGGTCGACGACGGCTCGATCGAACGTGTCGACCTCGACGGAGGCAACCGCACCACCATCGTGCCTTCCGGCGGCACGTACACCCCCAAGCAGCTTCATTTCGATTCGGTGGACCGCAGGCTGTACTGGGGTGACCGCGAAGGCATGCGGGTGATGCGCTGCGAGCTTGACGGCTCCAATGTGGAGACTCTGATTCAATCCGGACAGGGCGACGACGACCGCCGGGACGAGACAAGATGGTGCGTTGGCATCACCGTCGACCACGTCGGCGGGTATCTCTATTGGACTCAGAAGGGACCAAGCGACGCCGGACTCGGCAGGATTCTGCGGGCCGGGATCGACGTTCCCGCAGGCGAATCCGCAGCGAACCGAAGCGACATCGAGGTGGTCTTCAAGGACCTGCCCGAGCCGATCGACCTCGAAATCGACCACGCCACCCGGATGCTGTACTGGACCGACCGTGGCGACCCGCCGGACGGCAACACTGTCAACCGGACCCCATTGGACGACATTGGCCATGCCGAACCCGAGATCGTGTCGACCCATTTGATGGAAGGCATTGGCATCGCATTGGATCCAGCCAATGACCGGATGTTCGTCACCGATCTGGGAGGCAACATCTGGACGGCCGCTCTTGACGGAACCGGCCACCGGCCCATCCGCGCCCTGCAAGGCAACCTCACCGGTATCGCCTACGCTGAGCTACCCAACGGGAGCCCAACGTGAGCACGCTCCCCAGCACTCCAGAGGGCACCGGCCGGCATCGCGTCGTCGTCATCGGTTCGGGTTTGCGCGGGGCTGACCGCGACTAGGGCGCTCAGGCATGCGCCGGTCGATGTCACCGAGCGGCAGGCCCGCGCTCAACGGCCCGGCGAGCAACCCACCCAAACCGATTCAGCGGCCTAGGCCGCCTAACACGACTAGGAGAAAGAAATGAGTTTCACCGTTCCAGCCGACTTCCCAAGCCGTCCGGTTGCCGTCATCGGTGCCGGTACGCTGGGCCGGCGCATCGCGCTGACGTTCGCAGCGCATGGTGCTGAGGTAAAGATCCATGACCTAGCCCAAGCGCAACGCGACGTCGCGCTCGATTACGTCATGAATAGCCTTCCCGAACTGTCGGACAGCCTCACTGGTGTCGTGCCGGGCCGGGTTTCGGCTGAGGCTGACCTCGCCGAGGCAGTGCACAACGCGTGGCTTGTCATCGAGGCGATCCCCGAGCGGCTCGACCTGAAGAAGCAGATTTTCGGGCAACTCGACGAGCTGGCGGCGAGCGACGCCATCCTGGCGAGCAATTCGTCGTCGTATGCCAGCCGGATGTTCTTGGACAAGGTGCATCGCCCCGAACGCGTGCTGAACATCCACTTCTATATGCCGCCTAAACAGGCTGCTGTCGATGTCATGTCCTGCGGCAAGACCGACCGCGCCGTCATCGACTTCGTCATGGAGACGCTGCCGCAGTTCGGGCTCTACCCGTTCGAAGCGCGCAGGGAGAGCACTGGTTTCATCTTCAACCGGGTATGGGCAGCGGTGAAACGGGAGTCTCTTGAGGTCGTCGCAGAAGGCGTGTCTACACCGCAGGAAGTGGACCGGATGTTCGAGATCAACACCGGATCAGCCGCCGGCCCCTTTCGGATGATGGATCAGGTCGGGCTGGATGTCGTACTGGATATCGAAGAGCACTATTGCGTCGAGCACCCGGAGTACCCCGAGGGGCCGCGCCGGCTGCTGCGGACATACCTCGAGCACGGCCGGTTGGGGGTCAAGTCCGGTGCGGGCTTCTATGCCGACTACCCACGCCCGGCCGAGCAGAGAATCGTTTCGTAACACCGGCCGCGACGACGGCGGAGGTTGACCGATGACCGATGACGCTCTGGTGTTCGTGGGTCGCATCACCGCGCAGGACGTATCGATCGCTGTGGGTCAGCCGCCGCTATGGCTTCTGGTGATCCAGGCGGTCGCAGCCATTGCAACCACCATCGGTGTGCTCATCGCGCTGTACGTCGCGGCCATCCGCGAGCCCAGGAAAGCTAGCGAGGAGCGCAGACACCACATAGCGCAGATGAATGCACTCCACCGCGCTGAGAAGGAGCGGGAGCGGCTCAAGCGCGAAAAGTGCTGCCCTCGTGCGTTAGGACTCCTATGTTCGGTGATTCGTCGTGGACAGTCAGAATCGACAACGCAAGCAACGCAGTGACGACGATCGTTGCGGTCGATGTTACGGCGCTAGACAACAATGGCTTTGAAGTCCCGTGCGGTTGCAACCAGGCCAATGACAGGTTGCCCGTCGACCAGGTCTTCGATCGGTCCATACGTGCGGCGCTGTTAGACATGTCGCAGGGCGGATTTGAGCACCAGCTCGTGCCGACGTTCAAACAAGCGATACGCGACACGATGGTAGGTCACTTCGTCAAGGAGTGGCCACGGACATTGGCGCCCAATCAGCACGCCGTAATGGCCTACACCACCGCAGACCCGAATTACAAGCTTCGCATCGCAATTGAATACGAAGACGAAGCGGGTTACCAGTGGCGGCGCACCGACATCAACCAACCAAGACGAACGGGCAGTGGTGACAATGGGACCGCTATAAATTAGCGAGAACTAGTGTGGCGCTGGCGGTTTCGGCACTGCCCGGCCTGTTACCGGCGCGCGAGCAGATGGCTCTGTCGCTGGCCTTCCCCATAGTCCTGGCTTGCAGGAAGTCGCTTTCCCTACAATGATCTTTCTGATGCACCGTCGAGGGATCGTCCGCGCCGACCGGCGATCGGCTCACCTTCGACGACGCCGCCGGCGCAACGCCAACGCTCACAGCGCTGCTCGTGGTCGTCGCGCTTGTCGTCGTGCTCGTAGTACCAGCGCTGATCTGTCTGCTGAGGCTGACCCAATCCGCCCGACCAGTGTGCCCCCGAATCAGGCGGTCACCACTGCGTGGCGTAGGTACGGCGTGATGTTGCGCATCGCGCGTTCTACGTAGTCTTCCTTTTCGCCGACCGGCGCGACGTAGTGCAGGGCGCTTGTCGCTGCTTCGACACCTTCCAGGCGGGCGATCATCCAACCCGCGAGGTAAGCCGACGAGAGGCAACCGCCGGCCGTGGCGACATTGTCCTTGGCGAAGAATGGTTGATTGAGCACCTCGACGCCGGCCTCCTGGACCCACGGTTTCGACGTCAAGTCGGTGCACGCGGGGACTCCGTCAAGCAGCCCGAGTTTGGCCAGCACCAGCGTGCCCGAACATTGTGCACCAAGCAGTTGCCGGGACGGATCAAGCTGCAACTGTGCCATCAGCGCCTGATCCGCGACTACTTCGCGGGTCTGTCGGCCGCTGCCCACGATGACCGCGTCTGCGGCGCTGGCTTCGTCAAGCGAGACGTGGGATTCGATGACCACGCCGTTCATCGAACGCACTCGCGGGCTGGGGCTGGCGATCGATACGCGCCATCCTGGCTTCCGAATTCGGTTGAGAACACCGAGCGCGATCAACGAGTCGAGTTCGTTGTAGCCCTCGAAGGTGAGGATGGCGATGTGCACGGTCGTTGCCTTCCGTTGTCGGTGCTGATGCTGTCGTCGGCTCGATCGTAGAATCCAGAATCCAATACGATCAAATGATTGTCATGCATACAATGGCTGTGTGGTCCGCGCTCGATACAAAGGCGTCGTAGACGCGCTGGCGACCGATATCCGTGCTGGCAAGATCCCGCCGGGCACGCGGTTGCCGACTCATCGCGAGCTTGCAGCCCGAGAAGGGCTGGCCGTGGTGACCGCGACCCGGGTCTACGCCGAGCTCGCAGCCATGGGCCTGGTCAGCGGCGAAACCGGCCGCGGCACCTTCGTTCGGGACGCCTCCCTGTCGCCTCGCCACGGCATCGACCAGCGTGTGTTTGCCGATGACGTCGTGGATCTGAATTTCAACTATCCATCGGTACCCGGACAGGCCGACTTGCTGCGAAACGCTCTGCGAGGAGTTGCCTCCTCGGGTGATTTGGAGGCCCTGCTGCGGTACCAATCCCACGGTGGCCGTCCCCACGAGCGGGCCTCGGTGGCACTTCACCTTGAACAGCGCGGCCTGATGGTCCCCGCGGATCGGGTGCTGATCGTCAACGGCGCTCAGCACGGATTGGCCGTCGCAGCGCTGGCGATGCTGCAGCCCGGTGACGTGATCGCGGTTGACGCCTTGACCTACCCCGGATTCAAGGTGCTCGCCCAAGCGCACCGCCTGGAGTTGGTGCCGCTACCCACAGCGACCGACGGACCCGATTTGAACGCTCTGGCGCAGCTGTGCGTTACGCGGCGCATCCGAGCGGTCTACACGATGCCGACGCTGCACAACCCGCTGGGGTGGGTCACCCCCCAGCAGTTCCGTCAACAATTGGTGGCGATTGCCCGCGAGCACGGACTTCTGATCATCGAGGACGCCGCCTACGCGTTCCTGGTCGAACAGCCACCAGCCCCACTGGCAGCGCTCGCGCCGGAGTCGACACTCTACGTCTCCGGGCTATCCAAGAGCGTGGCTACCGGCCTTCGTTTCGGATTCGTGGTAGCCCCAACACAATTCATCGGAGCACTCGAGCGCGCGATCCGGGCAACGACTTGGAACACACCGGCGCTGATGACCGCGATCGCCACCGGGTGGCTCAACGACGGCACCGTCACTCGCCTAGAAGCACAGAAGCGTACCGACGCCCGGTACCGGCAAGCCGTGGCCCGCAACGTTCTCGACGGACTCAACCTCATCGGACATCCATCGTCGTACTTCCTCTGGCTCCCCCTGCCCGGCGAAGCCCGAGCTGACCAAGTAGCAGCGGCGCTCATGCGCGAAACCGTCTCGGTATCCACAGCCGAACCGTTTGCGACAACCAATAACCCACCACACGCGATCAGATTAGCGCTGGGGTCCGTAAATTTAGACGTCCTAACCCAGTCACTCGACAAAGTGAAACGGGTGATCGACGCCTACACCTATTGATGGAATGCCCCAAACCACCCAAATTCTTCACCGTCACACCGACCCTGGCCGCCGCGGAGACACAGCATCGAGTGGTCCCATGACGCTTCCCGCTGTCGTTACCGCGGCGATGTTCGTCGGTGTCACCATCTATGCCATCGTCGGTGACGCCGACTTCGGTTCGCGTTTCTACGATTTGACCGCCGGTAGCCGCAGGAGCGGCGCCTGCCCGCGCACGTTGGTCGACCACCGTATCGGATCAGTATGCGAAGCGAAACCACATCGGGATGATCGACGACCTGGTGATGTGGTGGCCCGGCTTTCCCGTGTCGTTCGCGGCAGCATTGACGACGCTCAAGTTCCGATGATGCTAGGTCTGAAGGGAATTGTGTTGCGCGGAATCATTTTTGCGTTGCGCACATACGCGAACCGACGCGTGGGATATGCCTGAATCACCGCGCTTCCTCCACTTCGCCCACTATCGGTGCGGGCACCTGGCCCGGCCTGACACACATGGTCAGGCCAGATATCAGGCTTCGAGCGGGAGGAACCCCGGGCAATGTCAACGCGGGACCAGCAGTCCTCGCTAACGTGTTAGGTCATCCGAGCGGCCGGCCGCGAGCCGGTCCCACTGGGGGGTGGGCCGTTCACCGCTGCGGAACTGCTCGCCGGTCATGACGTACGGCTGCGGCCAGCCGTCCGGCGAGTCCTCCCACATCTCCTGCCTGCCGTACACGGTGAGATCGAGCAAGTGGTAGCTGGTGGCGCCGGCCTCAACGCCGCGGTTGGTGGTCCAGTACGTCTCGAAAACCCGGTCGCCGTCACGCAGATAGCACATGTAGCCGCCGACCTCGCGGCCACCCAGTAACGCGTCCAGCGAGTCACGCGCCGAATACCACGGCATCTCCCACCCCATGAAGTCGCGGTACCGCGCGCTCTCCTCATACGGGCCCTGACAGAACGTCGCGTACGTGACATCGCGGCTGTGCAGATACGACAACTCCCGCGCGTGACCGGTGAAGAATGTGCATCCCTCGCACTGTTCCGCTGCAGGTTTGCCGTCGTGCCACATGTGGAAGTACACGAGGAGTTGCCTGCGTCCTTCGAACACGTCGACGAGGGGCACGTTGCCTTGCGCTCCGACGAGCGGCGTCGCAGCGTCCACCTCGACCATCGGCAGCGAGCGCCGCGCGGCCGCGATCGCGTCGCCCTCACGGGTGTGCGCTTTCTCCCGCGCCAGCAACCGGTCGATCTCCGCCTGCCAGGCGGCCCGGTCGACGATCTCGGGCAATGGGTAGGTAGTGCGTTCCGTTGCCATCGTTACCTCTCCTTCAATTACTCTTCCTTCAATTACTCTCGACGCATGCCCTGGCGATGTTGATATAGACCGCTAGAGGACCGCGAAACTCATCGCCGGCTCGCCGGCGCGCTGTACGCGTACCTGTTTCTCGACGACTTCGTGCTGCTGTACCCCGTGTACGCGCTGCTGTTTAACGACACCGGCCCGACCGTGTGGCACATCTCGTCGCTGTTCGTCATTTGGGCGGTGTCCAGCATGGCGCTGTACGGCAGCTATGCCGTGCTCGGTGACATCGGCGGCCATGGTGGTGCGTTCGCGATGTTGGCGCTGCCGTATGTGGCATCTCTTTGTGGCTGTTCGCCACTCGCCGCTTGACCTCAAGTGTGGTTCAGGGTGAAGGCTCGGGGCCAGAATCTAAGGAGGAGCACGATGCGCCAAGTTCTGGCTGATCTGTGGGAGACCGGCACCGACTCACCCTTCCCGGGGCTGACGACCCACGCTTACCTGTGGACTCCCAGCAACTGTTTGTTCTATTCGATGGCCGGCGACACCGATTTCGAGGCGATCGCGGAACTCGGCGGCGTAGCCGATCAGTACCTTTCGCACCGTGACGAGGCGGGTCCGATGCTCAAGCGCCTCGCCGCCCGGTTCGGTGCACGCCTGCACGCTCCGGTGGCGGAATTGCTCGAGATAGGCCAGCACGCCCACGTCGACATCCCGCTGGGCAGCCGCCATGAGGATGCCAACGGTGTGGAAGTCATTCCAACACCGGGACATTCACCCGGCAGCGTGTGCTACCAGGTGCGCGGCGCGGAGGGCACATATCTGTTCACCGGCGACACGTTGTATGTCAGCGACACCCGCGAGTGGGCCGCAGGATTCATTCCGGGTATCAGCGACGCCGATGCGCTCGCGTCGAGCCTTCAGTTACTCGCCACGCTGGAACCGGACGTGGTGATCTCCAGCGCGTTCCAGGGCGATACGGCGGTGCACCGCATCGACGCGGGCGACTGGGCCGGGCACGTCCACCAGGCACTTCACCGGCTTGCGCCGGTTTAGCGAACCGCTGACGCGGGGCACCCATCAGGCATGTCTGTAACCGCATTTCAGGATCTACCACTGGCTGATCGGGACCGCAGCTGGGACGGTGACGCCGCCGAGAAACGGGTGCGCAAGTGGGCCGACGCCGAAGACGAACCGAACCAGAAGTATCGCGACGCGCACGTCTGGTACGACAGCGATAAGAAGGACAACTTCACCGCTTACAAACTGTTGATCGCCGACGTCGTCGGCGGCAAGCTCGAAGCCGTGCCACGCGGGGTGATGGCGGCCGGTGCGATCATGCAGGGTTCGCGAGGTGGAGTCGACCTGCCGAAGGACGACATCGACCGCGTGAAGAGCCACCTCGCCAAGTACTACAAGAAGATGGGCGAGACGGCTCCCTGGGAGCGCTAACCAGCCTGCCCCACTGCATAGAGGTGGACCAGGCCTGAGGCAACCGCGAACCGCGGGCCGTGTACCCCGTCGATATTGGCCCGGCCCACCGCGATCGGGATCGAGCGCAGGGATTCTCCGACCGTGCGTAACAGCTCGTCGTCGAGCGCTCCTCCCCCCGCGAGCACGAGCGCGGTCGGGGGTTGGTCGAACGCTCTCAGACATCGGGCGATGTTCGCCGCGACGGTCTCCTGTTTGATGGCGAGCCGCAGACTGCGCCACTCTTCTGCGGCCAGTCTGGCCGAGAACGGCACGAGACCGGCAGTTCCGCGGGTGCACAGCCAGCCGATCGCATCGGAGGTGGCCGGGCGGTCCAAGAACACCCGGCGCCCGTCTTCCTCATGTGCGACGTGCGGGTTCTCGACACGAAGTGCCGGCGTGCGCTTGACCCCCTCCGCCAGGGCGCGCGGAATGCCGAGCACCCGCGAGACGGCGATGGTGATCGTCTCGCCTGCGCCGGCCGCGATCACCGTGCGGTGCGCGCCAACCACGTCGATGGTGCCGCCGCCGATGTCACACACGATCGTGTCGGGCGGTAGTCCGGGTGTCGTGCGGGCGCCGCGTGCCGACGCCTCCGGTTCGGTCGCGATCGTGTGCGCCGGCCGGCCGGTCAGCTCCGCCAATGTCGCCGCCGCGTCGGAGACGTGGTCGGCGGCAAGCAGCGCCACGACGGTGCCGCGCGCATCGGCGACGCCGCGACGCAACCACGCACCGTTGTCGATCGACGACAGATCGGTGAAAAACGCGTCATCGACAGCCATCCCATGTTCTGCGGTCGCTATGGCACCGATGCGCACCGAGACGACACTGCCGGGAGACTCGAGCCGCAGGATGCTGTGCGCCTGGGCGGGTGGGTATCGCAACACCTCCCCGTCGATGCTGCAGTCGACGTAGTCGTCGTCTGCTGCGGGCGGCTGGAGTGGCCCGGTTCGCGGAGTCACCGCGATGGCCGGCGAATCCGCCAATTCCCGGGTGAACTCGGCCACGTGGTGAATCTGGTCCTCGCCGAGGTGCATTGCGGCCGACAGCGCGATCGGGTCGGCAAGGGCGCGATACGCGCGGCCTTCCGCGACAACCTCGACCGCGACCAGCGCGCCAGGCTCGAGACCGCTGAGGTCGATCTCGTCGACCACCGGCACGTCGATCGGGATGCGGTTACGGATCAGCACGGCATCGTCCTGCTCGGCGATCACACCGGCGATGTTCCATCCCCGGCTCACCCCGTCTGAGATGTCCCGGGCCGCAACTTCAAAGTCGGTGGTGGCGTCGACGGAAACAATTGCGGGGCCGTCTTTTACGTTGCCCGCCAGCTCAGCCAGGGGCACATGTCGGCCAACGGCGGACCCGGTGCCTGCCGGTGTTCTTGCGTCAGGCTTACGCAGGCTGCGTAACGGCGAGCGCGGCGACGACGCAGGCGGAAGCGGCACCGTCGACGTATCCACCGGCCGGAGAGTGGCCAACAGGAGCTGGTCGATGGTCACGGTGGCGTCGACCTCCAACTTGTGCAGCAGCGCCGCCGCGCCCTCCAACGATTCCGGGGAGCCTTTCCGGCCCCGTGTTGGTGCCTGCCCGTGCGTAATCGGTTCGACCGCACCGTCACGGACGCGAGCCAGGACTACCTCGGTGGTGTGGTTGCCGACGTCGATGCCCGCGACGATCAACGCAGAAGACCCCGGCGGGCATACACGACGGCGGCCTGGCGCACGAGTTCCGCGCACCGCGAGGCGCCGCGCGCCTCCAGCGATGCCCGCAACGCCTCCAATTCTTCGGCAGTGGATCGGTGCGGGCGCAGCGCTTCGTAGAGACTCATCACCTCTTCTCCGTCAATTGTCGCCAATTCCGCTGCGCGCAGGAAGTTCTCGGCCAACTGCGGGTTGCCGCCGTCCTCGGCGACAGCAGCCTGATGCGCCAGCGTGCCCGGATCCATCCGAAGGTCCGACAGCTGGAGTTTGCCGTCGACGGCCGCTTGCACGGTGAACTTGTCGTCGGTCATGCCCTCGTCGCCTTTACGGTGAGCGGTGGCTGGCCAGGTTCGCAGACCTCACGCTCCAGCGCGACGAGGGCGACGGTCCGTGCCTGGTAGCGGGCCGAGATCGACTCGTCGGTGCCGCCTCCCAGGATCGGGACCGGCGTCATCCCCTTTGCGTGCCTGCCCGCGTTCTTACCCAGCTCGCGGTACATCTTTGCGGTCAGCAGGGGTGCGACGCTGAAGAGTTCGAGGTTGGCAAGCGGCGCCAGATCACGCCGGTGTATCAGCGCGGTTCCCTTGCCTTGCAGCCCGATTCCGATTCCAGAGCCCGACAGCCGCGCGGCGGTGAGCCCGATCATCCCGACGTCGATCGTGGACCTGACCCGGACCAGGCGCGGCACGCAGCCT
Source organism: uncultured Actinomycetota bacterium (assembly GCA_963715885.1). Lineage (GTDB taxonomy): Bacteria > Actinomycetota > Actinomycetes > Mycobacteriales > Mycobacteriaceae > Mycobacterium. The sequence goes on along the minus strand of CAVQSK010000028.1, from coordinate 28,083 downwards.
TCTTCCTCGAGTCCGGCCTCAATCTGGCGCAGCACTTCGCCGACGGTCAGTCCGCACAGGGTCAGCCAGACCGTGCGGCCCAACGCCGGCGACAGCCCGATGCACACTTCGCGCGGATCGCTGCCCTGCTGGGCCGTCTCGACCGCGGTGATCGAGAGGTGGCCGCGGTGCTCGTCTTGGTCGGCCGTCAACTCTGCGACCGTGCGCTCCTGCCGGATGTTCTCGATCTCGGCGCGCCGCTGTTCGGTGGGCGCGTATCCCGTCCCCGGTCCCGTGTAGTCGTTCGGATCGGTGATCTTGGACAGCACCCGGAAGTTCTCGTCGAAGATCGCCGACGTCTGTAGTTGGTCGCCGCGCAGCCGCTCACGGGTCAGCCGCATGATCGCGTCGGCCTCGTCGTCGAAGCCGGTCCGCTTCAACGAGGCGATCACATCGAACACCGTCAGCTGTTTGGCCTCAATCGCGGCGGCCGCCTCCGCGACCATCTTCGGATGCCCGGGCGACAGATCACGGGAGTCGTTGGCCACCACCACTTCATCGACTCGGTCGTCGTCGTAGTCGCCAAGGCCGAGGTCGCGGTAGACCGCCTGTACCGCGGTCGCGGCACGCCGACGTACCCGAGCGAGGTGCTCGGCGGACACCGTGCGCAGTCCCCCGTCTGCTGCCCAGTCCCGTTGCAGCACAAGGTAGTCGTCCATGTCGTCGGCGTTGAAGTTCGACAGCGCGAACGCGTTGTCGTAGCGCGGGATCGACCCGAAGCCCGAGAAGATGAAGTCCGCGCCCGCTAGCAGCACCGGCAGTGTGTGCGCACTTCGACGGATGTCGGATTCGGAGATCAGATTGTCGTTGCCCGCACAGGATTCGAGATCACGAAGCATGACCATCAGGTTCTCGGCAAGCAGCTCCTTCATCCCCTCGGGCACCGACGAGACCACGCCGACGCCGTCGATGCCGCCGTTCTGCACACCTTGTGACCCCAACGCCCGCGCGAGCGAGACGCACCGCGACTCCAGGTAGAGGATGGAGCACCTCTCGGCCGCACCCATCAGAACCTCAGCCCCGCCACCGCTGGTGACCCGCATCTTCAGGCCGCGAGAGGCGTAGGCGGACGTCAAGATCGCCTTGGAGAACGGGGTGTCGTCACCGTCGACGAACACCTGCTCGGTGCCGTAGATGGAAATCGTCTCGGCATAGCTGGTCAGGCCGCGCAGGCCGAGTCGCAGCTCCAGCGCCTCCTCGATCGAGCACTGGGCCATCGCCCCGGGAATCCCCACCTGGCTACCGATCAGCAGCGCGACCGCGTTGGACGGCGCGTCGCCCAGCACCGGTACCGTCGTCTCAACCTCGCGGAATCCGTAGGCGACGGCACTGGCCGCGTCGGCCGCGATGAGCAGCGGGTCGTCGAGCTGGTTGGTGACGTGCGCCTGGTTGCTCGGTGTTCTCCTGGCGCGCATCTTGCTCATCGCCATCTGCATCTCGACAGGCGAGAGCAGCGCGACGACGCGGGCCAGTTTGGCGGGCGTGGTGCCACCGATCAGGCGCACCACCTCGGCCCGCGGCACATTGACGTCCACCGTCATCCGGGCCAGTGCCGCATCGTCGAGCGTCATGGCCTCCCCCGCGGCTTCGAGATCCAACCCGTAGCGCGCGATGAACTCGTCGATGACGTCGAAGTCTTGGTCCGCCTTGCCGTCGAGCTCGACGACGACCCCATCGCGCACGACGAGCGAGGGCTCGGGGTCGTACGGACTGCGCATCGCGACCAGGCCGAGTTCCGGGTTGGTGACGGAAAAGCCGTCGAGGTTCACCGGTTTCGCGTCGAGGACGCGCATCCGCCTTTGATCGAGATCCCTTTCGCGCACTGGGGGACGGTTCTCCTATTCTCGGACTTCGGTCTCGTCGTAGATGATCCGGCCGATCAGCTCGTAGCGCCGGGCATCACGGAACTTGAAGTATGTCGCGAGCGCGGCACCGAGGACGAACAACCCGACCACGATCCATGGTGTCAACTTGAACAGCAGTGTGCCAGCTGCGGCGCCAGCTGCGGTCTCCTTGTGCTCCCACAACAGGTAGACGACGTAAAGCATGCCGATACCGCCGAGCAGAGGGGCGAGGAAGGTCTTGAACCAATGCGCGCTGCTCGGGTGGTTCTTGTGGAAATGGAAGAAGGCGATCACCGCGAACGCGCACAACGACTGCACGATCAGGATCGCCATGGTCCCGAGAATGGCCAGCAGGGTGTACAGGTGCAGGTACGGATCCATGCCTGCGGCGAGGAACGCCAGGATGATGACCAACGTGATTCCGCTCTGCACCAACGACGCAATGTGCGGGGAGCCGTGCTTGGGATGCGTCGCGCCGAGGGTCTTCTGCAGGCCCTTCGAAAGGCCCTCCCGGCCAAGCGCATAGAGATAGCGCGATGCGCAATTGTGGAACGCCATGCCACACGCGAACGATCCGGTGACAAGCAGGAGGTTGAACATCGTGATCGCCCAGTCGCCGTAGGTCTCACGCACGGGTCCGAAGAAGATGTCGCCCGCGGTGGCGGCGTCCTGCGCGAGCTCGACGGACTGCTGGGGACCGGTTCCCGCAACCGCCATCCACGAGATGAACACGTAGAACAGGCCGATGCCGACGACACTGAACATGGTGGCACGGGGGACGATCCGCTTGGGGTCGCGCGACTCCTCGCCGTACATCGCCGTCGACTCGAACCCCACCCACGACCAGAACGCGAAGAAGAGACCCAGTCCGGCGCTGGCGCCCACGATTCCGGCAGCGGGCGTGAACGCGCCGATGGGGTTGAGCGTCTCACTGACCGCGAAGCCATCGGGGCCACCGCCGCGGAACAACACCGCGAACGCGCCGAGCGACAACATGATGATCTCGGTCAGAAGGAATACACCAAGGACCTTGGCGGTGATGTTGATGTCGTAGTAGGCGAGGATCCCGTTGAGCACCAACATGAGGAGCGCTGGGACGATCCAGTGGATGCCTATCCCGAACACGGACTGCACCAGGTTGGTGAAAAAGTACGAGAAGATGCCGATTAGCGAGCCTTCGAACACGACGTAGGCCATGGTGATCAGCGCACCGCTGGCCATGCCCATGATCCGGCCCAGCCCGTGGGCGATGTAGCCGTAGAAGGCGCCGGTGGCGGTGAGGTGCTTGGCCATGGTGGCGTAGCCGATGGCGAACAGGGACAGCACCACGGTGGCGACAAGGTAGCCGGCGGGTGCGTGCGAACCATTTCCGAACCCGACCGCGATGGGGACATTGCCGACCATTGCGGTGATCGGGGCAGCGGTGGCCACCGCCATGAACATCACGCCGATGATGCCGACGGCGTTCGGTTTCAGTCGCTGAACGTCACCGGTGTTCTTGTTTTCGTCGCGAGCGATGACTTGGTCGGTCATTATGGTCAGCCTCTCGGGCGGTCGACGGGCATTCGGGTGTGGCGCGCACCACACCCGAACCTTAGAAGTTTGGCACTACCAATTACCGACCGCAAGACTTCGCTTCAACCATTGACAGAAATGGTCCAGCCTTTTTATGGTGAGTGTTACCTCAACTCCGCAGAGGAGCCGCATGTACGACTACGGCGCATTCTCGTTTGACTCCAAGGCCCAGGTGTTGGACCGGTCGAAGACGTTCTGGAACCCGGGCAAGACACAGTTCTGGATCGACGCCGGCGTCGACCTGGTGATCGACCGCCGAGAGGGCTACTACCTGTGGGACATGAACGGTCGACGACTGATCGATATGCACCTCAACGGCGGCACCTACAGCCTCGGGCATCGCAATCCGGAAGTGGTGCAGGCTATTTCAGAGGCTATTGAGATATTCGACGTCGGCAACCATCACTTCCCCTCGGTAGCGCGGACCGCACTGGCGCAGAAGCTCGTCGAATCGGCGCCCGCGTCGATCACCAAGGTGGCCTTCGGGTCCGGCGGGGGCGAGGCCGTCGACATCGCGATCAAGAGCGCACGTCATGCCACCCAGCGCCGCAAGATCGTCTCGATCGTCAAGGCATACCACGGCCACACCGGGTTGGCGTTGGCCACGGGTGACGATCGGTTCTCGAAGATCTTCCTGTCAGACCGTCCCGACGAGTTCGTCCAGGTGCCGTTCGGCGACATCGGCGCGATGGAGCAGGCGCTCTCCGGCAATGACGTGGCCGCCGTCATCATCGAGACGATTCCGGCGACATACGGATTCCCGCTGCCGCCACCGGGATACCTCCAGTCGGTCAAGGATCTTGCCCTCAAGTACGGGGCGCTCTACATCGCCGACGAGGTGCAGACCGGCTTGATGCGTACCGGTGAGATGTGGGCGATCACCAAATACGGCATCGAGCCGGACATCATCGTCACCGGTAAGGGGCTCTCCGGCGGCATGTATCCCATCACGGCGGCAATGCTGAGCGACCGGGCGTCCCAATGGCTCGACCAGGACGGGTTCGCGCACATCTCGACGTTCGGCGGTGCCGAGCTCGGCTGTGTGGCGGGGATCAAGACCCTGGAGATCAGCGGCCGACCCCAGGTCCGGTCGATGGTGCACTACATCGCCGACCTGTTCGCCGCCGGGCTGCGCCGCATTCAGGCCGACGACCCCGACTGGTTCGTCGGAATCCGGCAAAACGGCGTGGTGATCGGCCTGGAGTTCAACCACCCCGAAGGCGCCAAGTTCGTGATGCGGGAACTCTACGAGAACGGAGTCTGGGCGATCTTCTCGACACTGGATCCCCGTGTGCTGCAGTTCAAACCGGGCATCCTGCTGGGGCGCGACCTGTGCGAGGACGTGCTTGACCGTCTCGATGTTGCCGTGCGTTATGCCCGCAAGGCCGCGACCGAACGGGGGCGGCCGGGGCGAGCGGAACAACGAGAGGACCAGAGGTGACCACCATTGCGCAGGCCGGCCACCTGCTCGAGCGCGCCCGATGGGCCGCCCGGGCATACGCCGACTACGACCAGGCCGCGGTCTCAGCGATCGTCACCGCGATGGCCGACGCGGGGTACGCGGCGGCCGAACGGTTCGCCGAAGCCGCCGTCACCGAGACCGAGATGGGTGTTGCCGCGCACAAGGTCATCAAGAACCGGGCGTGCTCCCGGGGCATCCTCGAGCACTATCGCGGCGAGGATCTCATCTCACCGCGCATCGACACCGCCCGCAAGATCGTGGAAATACCCCGCCCCGCCGGAGTGGTGCTGGCCATCACGCCGACCACCAATCCCGTTTCCACCGTATACTTCAAGGTCATCCTGTCCCTGATGACCCGCAATGCGGTTGTGGTGGCGCCCCATCCGCGAGCCAAGCAATGCTCGGCCGACGCCGCCCGGGTGCTGGCCGAAGCCGCCGTCAACGCCGGGGCGCCCGACGGCATCGTGCAGGTGATCGACGAACCGTCCATCCCGCTGGTCGAGGCGTTGATGGCCGACGAGCGCACGGATGTCATCGTCGCCACGGGCGGCACCGGCGTGGTTCGCGCTGCGTACTCGTCGGGCAATCCAGCACTCGGTGTGGGACCGGGCAATGTACCGGTCTTCGTCGATGCCAGCGCCGACATCAACGCCGCGGCGCGTCGCATTGTGGACAGCAAGGCGTTCGACAACTCGGTGCTGTGCACCAACGAATCCGTGCTCATCGCCGAGGAATCCATCGCCGAGCGGCTGCGAGCGGCGCTCACCCGCAACGGCGCGCACGTTCTGGACCCCGACGACGCCCAGCGACTGCGGGAGTTCATGTTTCCGTTCGGTCAACTGAACACCGATGTGGTCGGTCGTGACGCTGCCTGGATCGCCGGTCAGACCGGGCTGCGGGTTACCCCGAAGACTCGGGTAGTGATCGCCCCGTTCGAGCACGTTGTGGACGAGGAGGTGCTGACCCACGAGAAGCTATCGCCGGTTCTCGGCATGACGACGGTCGCCGACGCCGAACGGGGCATTCGCGCGGCACGCGCGGTCGTGCGGATCGGCGGTGTCGGCCACTCGGCCGCCATCCACAGTGAAACTCCCTCCGTGATAACGGATTTCGCTGCTCAGGTACCGGTGCTGCGGGTATCGGTCAACGTCGGCAACAGCACTGGCAGCAGCGGGCTGGAGACGAACCTGCCCCCGTCGATGACACTGGGCACCGGCTTCGTCGGCCGCAGCTCGCTCGGCGACAACCTGCGACCGCACAACCTGATGAACTGGACGCGAATCGCCTACAACAGTGACTCCGGTGTGGCATTGCCGAACTTCGCGGGAATCACGCCGTGGCGGTCCCCTGCCGGCCCAGTCCCCGAGTACCCCCGCGCATCCAACGAGCGCGACGGCGCACCGCAGCCGCGCCACAACGGCTACCCGATCGTCAGCCGGGCGTCCGAGCCTGGCCTGGACGCCCTGCGGGCCGAGCTGCGTCAACTCGTCGTCGAAGAACTCGCACAACTCATCAAGAGGTGAGCCGTGGCCGAACTGCGTTCCTTCATCTTCCTCGATCGCCTGCAGCCGCAGACGATGTCATACCTCGGCACGTGGATCCGCGGCGCGCTGCCCCGAGCCGATGTCGCCGCTCAGATCATCGAGGTGGCACCCGGACTCGACATCGAGGGCATCACCGACGTGGCGCTCAAGCACGCCGATGTGAAGGCCGGAATCCTGGTAGTGGAGCGGCAATTCGGTTATCTGGAGTTCCACGGTGAGACGGGCGCCGTCAAGGCCGCGGCCGATGCAGCGCTAGAGGAGCTCGGCAACGACGCCGACTCGGCAGTGCGACCCACTATTCTGGCCGCTCGCATCATTTCCAGCGTGGACCAACAGCACGCATTCCTGATCAACCGCAACAAAATCGGCTCGATGGTGCTGCCCGGTGAATCGCTGTTCGTCCTCGAGATGCAGCCCGCGTCGTACGCCATCCTGGCCACCAACGAGGCCGAAAAGGCGGCCGACATCAAAGTTGTCGACTACCGGATGATCGGTGCGACGGGCCGCGTCTACCTCTCTGGAACCGAGGCGGACGTCCGCCAGGCCGCGGCCGCCGCGCAGGACGCGCTGGTCCGGAGCGCGACGTGACGATAGGCGGCGCCGAATTGCGCGCACTGGTGCGGGAGGTGGTACGTGACGCGGTTGCGGACCTGGCCCCGGCGCCGACCGTCGCTGACCACAATGGCTTTCAGCCGACCGGTCCGCTGAATGCCGACGACAAGACGCGCATCGACACAGTGCGGATCGCCACCGACAACGATCTCGATGCTTTTGTGCGGCAACTGCTCCGGCTGTTCGAGAATCCCAAGACTCGCGCCGATCTGCGCAATGGCCGATTGAGTTACCGACTCGCCGGCACCCCCGCGAGCTCACCGGCCACGTCTCACCGCATCGATAGCGGCGCCGTCACCGAGCGCCACATCGTTGACATCGCGGCGTCCGGTGGATCCCTGGTTCTCGGGCATAAAGCGGTACTCACTCCGCTGGCGCGGGAGAAAGCCCGCGCGCTCGGACTCACGATTCACGAGGAGCGCAAATGATTTCGGCGACAGTCACCGGCCAGGTCTGGTCTACCCGCCGCATCGACGGACTCCCCGCCGGTGCCTTCCTCGAGGTCGAGGCGGAGGGGTCGGGCTCGCGCCTGATCGCGTTCGACGTGCTCGGTAGCGGTGTGGGTGAGCGCGTGCTGGTTGCGCAGGGGTCGGTTGCCGCGAACTGGTTCACGGGCACTCCGCCTCCGGTAGACGCGCTCATCATCGGCTCCATCGACACCGACGCAAGCGGGTAGCAGTCCGCGACCCGCGACCACCCAGTAGGTAAGAGCAAGGAGAAACACAATGCCCAGCAACGCGATTGGAATGATCGAGACCAAAGGGTATGTCGCCGCGCTGGCGGCTGCCGACGCGATGGTCAAAGCAGCCAACGTCACCATCACCGACCGTCAACAGGTGGGCGACGGGCTGGTCGCCGTCGTCGTCACCGGTGAGGTCGGCGCCGTCAAGGCGGCCACCGAGGCAGGCGCCGAATCCGCGTCGCAGGTAGGTGAACTGATCAGCGTCCACGTGATCCCCCGCCCGCACAGCGAGCTCGGTGCTCTCTTTGCCGTTTCTACCCAATAGTTCGGTCCGACGATGGCCGCGACCGAAACCGTGACGCGCACCGACATCCGCGTCTATCTCCTGGTGGAGGACCTGCAACGACAGTTCGCCGCCTACCTGGGAACACCGACGCGGGCACGGGGATATCCGCCCTATGAGGGCGAGCACGCGCTGATCGTTGAAGTATCCCCCGCCCTGGCAATCGAGCGGGTGATCGACCTCGCGCTGCGCGAAGTGCCCGGCGTGCAACCCGGAATCCTATATGTGGAGCGGCAATTCGGCGTGCTTGAGGTGCACTCCAGCGACCTGGCCGACGTACGTCGGGCAGGCGAGGCGATCCTGCAGGGCACCGGTAATCAGGCGGCCGACCAGCTGCGGCCGCGGGTGTTGTTCCACGACATCATCGAGGACATCACCGATCAGCACGCGGTGATCCTCAACCGCAACCGACAGGCCTCGATGATCCTGCCTGGGCAAGCGCTGTTGGTCTACGAGATGACACCGGCCCTGTTCGCGGCGGTGGCCGCCAACGAGGCGGAGCGGGTGGCTCCGGGACTCACTATCGTCGATGTGCAGATGATCGGAGCCGCCGGCCGCCTCTACATCGGCGGTAGCACCACGGACGTCACGGCGGCGAGGGACCGGATCACCGCGGTGCTGGCCGGAATCGAGGGACGCGACACACTGATGGAGGACTCCGACGGTGTGATCTCCGACGACTCCTCCCCTGCTGTCGTCTCCGACGACCGCGCGATCGCCGAACGCGCGCTTGCGGAGTACGGGCTGTCTCCGAATTCAGCTCTTCAACTGCTGAATCTGTCGGAGAACGCCACCTACGCGGTGGACGATGCCACCACCGGTGCACGGTCGATCCTGCGAGTGCACCGCCAGAACTACCACCTGCCACACCAGATCGAATCCGAACTGGACTGGCTCGACGCACTGCGCGGCGAAAGCAACATCACCGTGCCTACGGTGCTGCCCGCTGCGGACGGTCGGCGCGTGGTGACGGTGAACATCAACGGAACAGACCGGCACGTCGTACATTTCGCCATGGTCACTGGTGCGGAGCCTGACGAGCAGACCGTGACCGTCGACGACTTCCACACCCTGGGCCAGATAACCGCCGCACTGCACGAGCATTCGCATGCTTGGACCCGCCCGGCCGGGTTCAGCAGGTTCGCCTGGGACTGGGACCACAGCCTCGGTGCGCAGGCTCGGTGGGGCCGCTGGCAGGACGCCGACGGCGTCGGCGCCGACGAGCACCAACTCCTTGACCGGACACAGCGGCTCCTGTTCCAGCGCTTGGAAAGCTACGGATCCGGAGCTGACCGGTTCGGGCTGATCCACGCCGACCTGCGCCTCGCCAATTTGCTCGTCGACGGATCAACGATCACGGTCATCGATTTCGACGATTGCGGATTCGGTTGGTTCTTCTACGATTTCGGCACCGCGGTGTCGTTCATCGAAGACGACCCGGCGCTGCCGGAATGGCAGGACTCCTGGATCACCGGATACCGCGCCCGCCGATCGATCGCGGCCGCCGACGAAGACATGCTGCCGTCGTTCGTGCTGCTGCGCCGACTGATGTTGCTGGCCTGGATGGGAACGCACAGCCATTCCAAGGAATCCCGCACCAAGGCAATCACGTACGCGGAGGGCAGCTGCATGCTCGCCGAACGCTATCTCAGTTCCAACGGCCAAAGACTGGCCTGACCGAAGGAAATCCGCATGTTCACCTCGCTTCACGGCCGTTCCGCCATCGTCACCGGCGGCAGCAAGGGGATTGGCCGCGGCATCGCCGAAACCTTCGCCGCCGCCGGCGTCAACGTACTGGTAACCGCGCGCAACCAAACCGACCTCGACGCCACGGTCGCCGACCTCGCCGGCCAGCCCGGGCAAGTGAGCGGCCTGGCGGCGGATGTGACGAACCCGCAAGATTGTCGAAGAGCTGTCGAAACCGCCGTCGAGCGCAATGGCGGCCTGGACATCGTCTGCGCGAACGCCGGCATCTTCCCATCGGGCCGGCTCGAAGAACTCACCCCCGAGGACATCGAGCAGGTGCTCGCGGTGAACTTCAAAGGAACCGTGTTCGTCATTCAGGCCGCGCTTTCCGCCCTGGCCGCCAGCGGCCACGGGCGAGTGATCATCACATCGTCGATCACCGGCCCCATCACCGGCTACCCGGGCTGGTCGCATTACGGGGCGAGCAAGGCCGCTCAGCTCGGGTTCCTGCGAACGGCGGCAATGGAGTTGGCGCCGAAGCAGATCACCATCAATGCGGTGCTGCCAGGCAACATCATCACCGAGGGCCTCATCGAAATGGGTCAGGAATACATGGACCAAATGGCCTCCTCGATACCCGCGGGCCGGCTCGGCAGCGTGGCGGATATCGGCAACGCGGCGCTGTTCTTCGCCACCGACGAGGCCGGTTACATCACGGGTCAGACGCTGGTTGTGGACGGTGGCCAGATCCTGCCGGAGTCGAACCAGGCGCTCGCCGACGTCTAGGCCTCCGTTAGAATTGGTTGGACCAAATCGTCGGGAAGGATCTACCGGTGCCTACGCCAAGTGAAGAGTTGCGGCGCCGGATCGTTGCCGATATCAACTCGGGCGAGCCTGGTGCGAAGCTCGGCAGCGAGCGCGATCTCGCCGAGCGGTACAAGACCAGCCGCTCCAGCTTGCGCCAGGTGCTTGCGGCGTTGGAAGAAGCGGGTCTGGTTCATCGGGTGATCGGCCGATCGGGCGGCATCTTCATCAGCCATGGACAGGTTCAACGCAGCCTGTCCGACGTCGTCGGCGTGCCCGCCTTCCTCGCCAATCAGGGATACGTGGCGGGGACGCGCGTCCTGTCCACCAAGATCGCCCCACCCGACCGCGCCACCCAGAACGCCTTGCGCATCGGCGTGAACGACTTCGTCATCGAGATTCAGCGTGTGCGCCTGGCGGACGGATCCCCCATTTCGCTCGAGCTCGCGCAGTTTCCCGCTGACGCCTTTCCGGGATTACTCGAGGAACAGCTCGGCGGATCGATATACGAAATCCTGGAGAATCACTACGGTCTGGTCACGACGCGCGCGGATGAGCGGATCGAGGCCGTCAACGCAACACCGGACGAAGCCTCGTTGTTGGGCATAAAACCCAAATCGGCATTGCTGCTCATCACCCGCGTCACCTACGACCAGCACGGATCGCCGTGCGAGTTCTCTCGTGACCTGTTCCGCGGTGACCGGACGCGCCTCGCTGTCACCGTCCAAGGACGGGGAATCGGCATCCAATCGCCGGTGGACATGGCGTCGGTGGCCCTACAGAGGCAGGAAGCGCGAACCAAGGCAAGCTGAGGCCATGGCACCTGACGCGGGCAGGTTTGCGCCGAGCCCGTCGGCCGATCTGCACATCGGCAACTTGCGAACCGCCGTGCTCGCGTGGCTGTTCGCGCGCTCGACCGGCCGCCGGTTTCTCATGCGCGTCGATGACCTCGACGACCGCACACATGCCGACATCGCCAACCGCCAACTCGACGATCTCGCCGCGATGGGGTTGAGCTGGGACGAGACGCCCGAATGGCAATCCGAGCACCCGGCCCGCTACGACGAGGTGATCGCACAACTGGGAGATGGCGACCTGCTTTACGAATGCTATTGCAGCAGAAGGGACATCGCCCAGGCGCCGCAAGCTCCCCACGCCCCGCAGGGAGCATACCCGGGAACGTGCCGCGAACTGACCGACACCGAACGCGAGATTCGGCGCGCCGAGACCGGCCGCCCACCGGCACTGCGGCTGCGCACCGACGCGATCGTCCATACGGTGCACGATCTGCTGCACGGCGACTACACCGGCATCGTCGACGACTTCGTGGTCCGTCGCGGAGACGGCGTCGCGGCGTACAACCTCGCGGTGGTGGTCGACGACGCCGCCGCGGGCATCGATCAGGTGGTGCGCGGCGATGATCTGCTGCCATCGTCGCCACGGCAGGCCCACCTGGCGAAGCTGCTGGGCTATCCGGAGCCGACGTACGCGCATGTCGCGCTGGTGCTCAACGAGGACGGGGCACGGCTGGCCAAGCGCGACGGCGCCGTGACGCTCGCGGAGATCGGCGTCCAGCGGGCGTTTGCGCAGATCAGCGAGTCACTGGGCTGGCCGGCCTCCGACCTGGACGAGCTGCTGGCGCGGTTCGACCCGGCGCGGCTGCCGCGGCAACCGTGGATATACCGGCCGGACTGAGCAGAACCCTTGGGCTGCGGGCCTCGTCTTGCTAGCGTCCGCCGGTGCACTATCTACGACGAACCATCCTCGGTGTGCTGCTGCTCGCCGCGCTGGTGCTCACGGCGTGCGGGTCGTCGAACACCAACGGCGAAAACCGGTCACGGCATCGGGGGTGCTGCGGGTCGGCACCGAAGGCGTGTATTCCCCGTTCAGCTACCACGATCCCGCTACCGGCCAGCTCGTCGGTTACGACGTCGACGTCGCTCGCGCGGTCGCCGACAAGCTCGGCCTGAAGGTCGAATTCGTCGAAACGCCTTGGGATGCGATCTTCGCGGCTCTGGAGGCCAACCGATTCGACGTGGTTGCCAACGAGGTGACGATCAACGACGAACGGAAGCAGAAGTACGACCTGTCGGAGCCGTATTCGGTCGGCGAGGGCGTCATCGTCACCAGGGCCGACGACAACTCCGTCAAATCGCTCGACGACATCAAGGGCAAGGTCGCAGGGGAAACGGCCACGAGCAACTGGGCAGAGGTCGCACGCGAGCACGGAGCGCGCGTCGAGGCCGTCGAGGGGTTCACCCAGGCCATCAAACTGCTCAACCAGGGCCGGGTCGACCTGGTGATCAATGACAGCATCGCCGTGTACGCGTATCTCGCCGAGACCGGTGACACAACGGTCAAGATCGCAGGGACCACCGGCGAGAAAAGCGAGCAGGGCTTCGCCGCCCGCAAGAACAGCGGGCTGTTGCCCGATCTCAATAAGGCCCTCGACGAGTTGCGCGCCGACGGCACGCTGGCCAACATCTCGAAGAAATACCTCAAGGCCGACGCGTCAGGCGGCCCAGAGGCGGTGTCGACCTGGCAGCTGATTCTGAACAGCCTGGGTCCGCTGGCCAAAGCGGCGATCACCATGACGATCCCGCTGACCGTGATCAGCTTCGTGGTCGGCCTCGCCATCGCGCTGGCGGTCGCACTGGCCCGGCTGTCGTCGAACGTGATCCTCACCAACATCGCGCGGTTCTACATCTCGGTCATCCGCGGCACTCCCTTGCTGGTGCAGCTGTTCATCGTGTTCTACGCGTTGCCGGAGTTGGGGGTGAAGATCGAGCCATTCCCGGCGGCGATCATCGCCTTCTCCCTGAACGTCGGCGGCTACGCCGCGGAGATCATCCGGTCCGCGATCCAGAGCATTCCGAAGGGCCAGTGGGAGGCCGCCGAGACCATCGGCCTGAACTACGTCGGCTCGCTGCGACGCATCGTGCTGCCGCAGGCCACCCGAGTCGCGGTGCCACCGCTGTCGAACACGCTGATCTCGTTGGTGAAGGACACCTCGCTGGCGTCGACCATCCTGGTGACCGAGCTGCTGCGGCAGGCCCAGATCATCGCGGCGCCAAGGTTCGAGTTCTTCGCGTTGTACGGCACGGCCGCCGTGTACTACTGGGTCATCTGCCTGGTGCTCTCGTTCGGTCAGGCCCGCATTGAACGCCGGCTGGAAAGGTATGTGGCGCGATGACAGAGCCTCATGAAGACAGGATCGTCGCCGAAGGCGTGCACAAGGCTTTCGGGGAAAACGAAGTCCTCAAAGGTGTTTCGTTTACGGTTCCGCAGGGTTCGGCGACGACGGTCATCGGCCCGTCCGGGTCGGGAAAGACAACACTGTTGAGGGCGCTCAACGCTCTCGACGTGGCAGACGCCGGTGTGATCCGGGTGGGCGAAGTCGAGTTGGACTTCTCCAAGCCGGTTCCCAAAGACAAGCAGCGGCAGTATCGGGCACAGAGCGGCTTTGTGTTCCAGTCGCACAACCTGTTTCCGCACAAGACCGTGCTGCAGAACGTCACCGAGGGTCCGGTGGTCGTGCAGAAACGGCCGAAGGACGAGGCGGAGGCCGAAGCAGTCGAGCTGCTCGGCCAAGTCGGTCTGGCCGAGAAGCGCGATCAGTACCCGTATCAGCTATCCGGTGGCCAGCAGCAGCGCGTCGGCATCGCGCGGGCATTGGCGCTCAAGCCGAAGGTGGTGCTGTTCGACGAGCCGACCTCGGCGCTGGACCCCGAGCTGGTCGGCGAGGTGCTGTCGGTTATCAGGGACCTGGCCGTCGAGGGCTGGACGCTGGTGATCGTGACGCACGAAATCCAGTTCGCCAGACAGGTTTCCGATCAGGTGCTGTTCACCGATCACGGCGTCATCCTGGAGAAGGGCCCGCCCGCCGAGGTGATCGGCAATCCCAAGGAGGAACGCACGCGCCAATTCCTGGACCGCATCCTCAACCCGTTGTAGCCCCTGTGCGCTCGGTGGCCGCCAGGAGCTCATAGCGGAACCGCGGATGTGCGATCGCCGCGAGTGCCGCGCCGCGCTCGGCGATGGTCTTGCCCTCCAGTTCTGCGACGCCGTACTCGGTGACAATCACGTCGACCTGGTGGCGCGGCGTTGTGATCACGGCCCCGGGGCCGAACCATGGCACGATCCGTGACTGCAGCACGCCGTCCTTGTCGAACGTCGAGGGTAGGCAGATCAGCGAGCGGTCCGACAGCTCGAGCCCCGCGCCCGCCACGAAGTCCTCGGCGCCGCCGACTCCGCTGAACTGGTCGCCGGAGATCGTGTCGGCGACGACCTGCCCGTGGATGTCGATCGCGAGCGCGCCGTTGATCGTGATCATGTTGTCGTTGGCGCCGATGACCTCCGGCGCGTTGACGATCTCGACCGGCAGGAACGCGATGTCTGAGTTTTCGTCCAGCCACGCGTAGAGCTCCGTCGATCCGAACGCGAACGTCGTCACGCTCACACCGTCGTATTGGCCTTTGCGGGCATTGGAGATCTTGCCTGCGCGGTGCAGCTGCATGCACCCGTCGGTGAACATCTCGCTGTGCAGCCCGTAGTCGCCGCCGTCACCCTCGGCAAGGAGCGAGGCGATCTGGCTGGGAATCGAGCCGATCCCCGTCTGCAACGTGGCCCCGGACGGGATGAATGAGACGGCGTGCCGCGCGATCGCCTGTTCGACCTCGGTCGGCAGCGCGCCATCTCCGGGCAGTGCGAGCGGAGCTTCGGTCGACCGCACGAGGAGGTCGATCTCGTCGACGTGCAGCGCATGGCGATGGTGCTCGCCGAGCCCGAACGTCCGTGGGTAGGCATCGGAGACCTCGACGACGAGCAGCCGCCCGGGATCGCCACCCGCACGGCGCAACTCGCGGATCGTGCCACCGGCATGCAGCGACAGGGAGCACCAGCCGTCCTGGTCCGGCGGGGTCGCGACGGTCGTCATCACGCGCGGCGATCGGCGCTCGAGCAGCGGCCGGAAGCGACGGAAGTCGGCGGGTGCGAACTCGACGTTTGCGCCCATCTCCCGCAGCGCCCGCTCGAACGGACCGTAGAAGCCCGACACGTAATGAACGCCCTGCCGCGAGAAAAGTTCGGTGCCGACCGCGAGCAGTGCGCCGTAGACGCGCAGATCGGTCCAATCGTCGCGCTCACCCAGCGCGCGCATGAAGGCCGGCGGCTGGCCGGGTCCGAGCGGCATCCCCAACGTGTCGGCGGTCTCGATCCGTGCGGCGGCCTGCTCGGCGGTCAGCTCTTCGGGCATGGCGCGGGATACTACCGGCCGGAGGCCCCGCACGAGGGTGCGTGAACTACCGAGAATTTCCGGCGTTTCGCCTGCGGACACGCACGCTCGCGGAGCAAATTGGGCGCCATGGCGCACTCAACGAGCCGTGAAGCGGACGTAATCATCGTCGGGGCGGGGCTTTCGGGGATGATTGCCGCCCGAAGGGTACTCGATGCCGGGCTCAAGCCGCTGGTGTTGGAGGCAGACGACCGGGTCGGTGGACGAATCCTCACCGAAGAAGTGCTACCGGGTGTTCCCGTCGAACTCGGCGCGCAGTGGCTCGGCGACACGCACGAACGGATGTTCCGACTGGCTGCAGAACTCGGGGTCGAGACCTTCGCGCAGTACGACAAAGGCGAAACGTCCTACGAGCTTGCCGGCTCTGGCGTCCTGCGGGAGAACGAGTTTCAGGCCCGATTCGCGTCGGAGTTGAAGGAGCTCGAGCTGGTGCTGCGCCGGCTCGACGTATTGGCCACCGAGGTTCCGGTCGATGCGCCCTGGCAGGCACCGCGCGCGATCGAGTGGGACGCCATCACGGCCGGCGCCTGGTATGACGCGCAGGGTCTTTCGCAGGTGGCCCGTACTCTGCTGGAGATATGCACGGTCGGGATCCTCGCGGTGCCCACCGCCGAGGTGTCCTTCCTGCATCTGCTGTTCACCATCCAGACCTGCGGCGTAACGTCGGAGCTGTTCGCTGAATCTGAGGGCGGCGCGCAAACCACCCGGATCATCGGTGGCACAAATGAGATCCCACGGCGGCTGGCAGCGCTGATCGCCGATCACATCGTGCTCGACGTCCCAGTCCAGCTGATCGAGCACACCGCCGACAGTGTCACCGTGCACTGCCGTGGCGGACTGGTGGCGCGCGGCCGCCGGGTGATCGTCGCGATATCGCCGACGCTTGCCGGGCGGATCATGTACGACCCTCCCCTTCCCGGGGTCCGCGATCAGCTCACCCAACGGCTGCCCAACGGTTCGGCGATGAAGGCCTTCTTCATCTACGACGAACCGTTCTGGCGCAACGACGGGTTCAACGGCCAGCTCATCTCCGACATCGGCCCGGCCCGGATGTCCAACGACACGTGCATACCCGGCGACGAACACGGCGTGATCCTGCTGTTCCTGGAAGGCGACCAGGCCCGCACGTACGGCCGCATCCCCGAGGCGCAGCGCCGAGAAGCGCTGACGCAGGAACTGGTACGCCACTTCGGCAGCGCCGCCGCCAATCCGGAGTTCTACATCGACGGGGAATGGTCAGAACGGCAGTGGACCCGCGGGTGCTACAACGCCAACCACGGACCGCACGTCTGGACCACCTACGGTCCGGCACTCACCGCGCCCATCGGCGTGATCCATTGGGCGTCAACCGATACCGCAACCTACTGGAGCGCCTACATGGAGGGTGCAGTCGACGCAGGAGAGCGCGCGGCACAGGCGGTCATCGGCGAATTGGTGGACTAGACGGAGAGCTCCTGCTGGCTCCAGGGTGAGCCGTAGGCCGTCAGCAGCTCGAGGAACGGCATCGAGTCGAATGCCTCAGGGCCGAGTACTCCGCTGCCGCTCCACGTGCCGTCGGCCAGGAGCTCCAGCGCCACAACGGGATTGATGGCCGTCTGCCAGACGACACACTGGTGGCCGTACTCGGCCATCGACCACTGGTTGTCGACGACGTGGTACAGGTACGTGGAACGCGGGTTGCCGTCCTTTCCGGTGCCCGTTACCCACAGCCCGGCGCAGGTTTTGCCACCCATCTTGGGTCCGAGCGTGGCCGGGTTGGGCAGGCACGCCGCGACGACGTCGCGCGGACTTACTTCGACCCCACCGACTTTCACCTTCTCGGTGCGGTCGAGGCCGAGCTTGTGCAGCGACTTCAGCATGTCGATGAACTCGGCACCGAGACCGTACTTGAACGTCGCTCGTTGGCACTTGACCCATCGAGGCATCAACAGGACTTCCTCATGCTCGACGTTGACGCACTCGACGGGGCCGATACCATCGGGGAAGTCGAAAACCTCTGGCTCGCTGAAGGGCTCGGTGGTGAACCAGCCGCGGTCGGCCTCCCAGACAACCGGCGGGTTGAGACACTCCTCGATGGTGGTCCAGATGGAGAACGACGGCGCAAACTCGTAGCCGTCGACGGTCAGGTTCGACCCGTCCCGAGTGCCGAACTCGTCGACGCTGGAGAACAGGTGGTCGGCGGCGTATCGCGCGAACACGTCGGAGAGCCCCGGCTCCACCCCGATGCCGACGAGCGCGAGCCGCCCGGCGGCGCGCCACTGGTCTTCGACAGCGAACTGGTCGTCGCCGAGCTTGACGCCGGTCTGGCTGTACGGGTGCTCGGGGTGGCGCTGCGACAGGCTCATGGCCATGTCTAGATAGTCGGCGCCACCGGCCAATGCGCCGTTGAAGATCGGCATCACGAACCGCGGGTCGACGGCGTTCATGACATGGGTGATCTCATGTCGCCGAACGAGTTCAGCGATCGCCTCGGCCGATGTGGCGTCGGCCTGCGCCGCGCAGAACCGGGTATCGTCGACCGCATCCGCGGCCTGCTTGGCGCGTGTCTCGTCGTAGTCACAGACAACGATCTGATCGAAGAAGTCCCGGTGCACGGCGATAGCGCAGAACGCAGACCCGACACCACCGGCGCCTACCAGGAGTATTCGCATGCGCTAGACCGTACCGCCTGCGCGCGAGCAAGCGGGCGTCCAGCAGGCCGAGGTGTGCCAGCCGACCGACGACCCGCACTACATCGTCGTCAATCTACGTTTCGAAAGCGTCGATGCCGCAAGCCATTTCCGCACATTCAAGGTTGGTCGTCGTCTAATTGTTGTGCACGCGTCGAGTAGTACCGGCCCAGAACGTGCGCGCGCAGTTCGTCGAACTCGCCCGTCTTGATCGCGGCGCGGATCTGGTCGACGAGCCTGATGACGAAGCGCTCATTGTGGACGGTGCACAGCGTCGCAGAGAGCATCTCGCGGGCCTTGAACAGATGGTGCAGGTAGGCCCGGGTGTAGTGGGTGCACGTGTAGCAGTCGCAGTCCCCGTCGATCGGGGTGAAGTCGCGCCGGTACCGGGCGTTGCTGATGTTGAAGCGACCGGTCCCCGAGTACACCGCGGCGTTGCGCGCGACGCGCGACGGCGACACACAGTCGAAGGTGTCGGCGCCCGCCGCCACCGCGTCGAACAGGTCGTCGGGCTCACTGATTCCCAGCAGGTGGCGCGGCTTGTCGGCGGGCAGCTCGCTGCTGACCCAGCCGACGATGGTGGCCAGGTTCTGCTTCTCCAGCGCTCCGCCGATGCCGTAGCCGTCGAAACCGCGCCCGTCGTCGCCGACGATCGAGGTCAGCCCGCGTGTGGCCCTCCGGCGCAGGTCTTCGTACTGCGCGCCCTGCACGACGCCGAACAACGCCTGCGGGGGCCGCTCGGGGTGCGCCTGCGCCAACCGGCGGTGTTCGATCAAGCACCGCACCGCCCAGTCGTGGGTGCGCTGCACCGACCGCTCCTGGTAGCCGCGGGTGTTGACCAGCGTGGTCAGTTCGTCGAACGCGAAGATGATGTCCGCGCCGAGCCGGTGCTGGATGCCGATCGACACCTCGGGAGTGAACCGGTGGGTTGAGCCGTCCAGATGCGACCGAAACGTCACCCCGTCGTCGTCGACATGAGCGAGGCGCTCCTTGCCTTCCGCGATGATGTCGTCGGCCTGAACGCGTTCGGTGTCCATCGCCAGCACCTTGCGAAAACCCGCGCCCAGCGACAGCACCTGAAACCCGCCGCTGTCGGTGAGTGTCGGGCCCGGCCAGTTCATAAACGCGCCGAGTCCCCCTGCCTCGTCCACTATGTCGGGACCGGGCTGGAGGTAGAGGTGATAGGCGTTAGCCAGAACAGCTTGCGCACCAAGCTCTTTCATGGTTTCCGGCAGGACGGCCTTGACGGTGGCCTGGGTTCCGACGGCGATGAATGCCGGGGTGTGGATGTCGCCATGCGGAGTGCGGATCACCCCGGCGCGACCGGGCCGTCCGGGCAGCTCTGCGTCAACGCTGAAAAAGGGCGCCGACGAGTCTGTCGGACGAGGACAATCCGGCGCAGTCACGCCGTAGATTCTGCACTGTGAGACATCGATGGGGCGTCGCCGCCGTGGCCGTCGCCGCGATTGCCGGGTGTTCGTCGGAACCGCCGGAGTACAAGCCTGCGCCGGGCGTCCTCGTCGCGGGCACCGCGCAGGTCATCATCAACGGTCAGGACACCGGAACCACGGACGCGGTGCAATGCTCGTCGACGGGATCGCTGACCACGATCGACACCGGGGACCAGGCGTCAGGAGTCACCGCGATGATCTCGAACAAAGACGAGTTGACCGCCGAATCTGTCGGCATCAACAACCTCGGCGGTTTCACCGGCAGCTACAACGCCGGCCTCGGCGGCACCGCCAAAGTGACGATGACCGGCCGAACCTACGACATCACCGGCACAGCCGACGGCTTCGATACCGCCAAGCCCAGCTTCCGGACTTCCGGCACGTTTTCGGTCAAGGTGTCCTGCTAAGGCGCTTGCCGCAGGAATCGAACAATCGCCTCGGCGAGTTCTTCTCCGGCATCCTCCTGCAGAAAATGCCCGGCGCCCCGGATCACCGGATGGTCAATACCTTGCGCGCCGCGCATCTGGCTGGCGAAGATGCCGGCCATGGGGCCGGTGATGGGATCGCCGTCGCTGAACGCGACCAGCATCGGGGTTGTGCTGTCGCACAACGCTTTCCACGCGGCTCGGTTGGCCTCCGAAGCGGGGTCCTCCGGGGTGGTCGGCACCAGGCCGGGCATTGCGCGCGGTCCGGCGCAATAGGTGTCGTCGGGAAATGGTGCGTCGTATCCTGCGCGGGCGTCTTCGGTCATCGGGCGTTGGCAGCCGGACTGGACGAACGAGCCGACGTGAATCTCGGGCTGACCCTGGATGGCTTCACGGAAGCGCCACCAGATCTCGGGCATTGGCAGATCGCCGGTGGGCAGTCCGGTGTTGGCGACGACGACCCGTGCGAAGCGGTCCGGATGCTCGGCAGCCACTCGTAGGCCGATCAGACCGCCCCAGTCCTGACCGACGAGTGCGACCCGTTGCAGGTCCAGCACGTCGAACGCCAGCGCACGCATCCATTCGACGTGTCTTGCATAAGTGTGGTCCTCGATCCGGGTGGGTTTGTCCGACCGGCCGAAACCGACCAGGTCAGGGCAGATCACACGGTGACCGGCTGACACCAGAATCGGGATCATCTTTCGATACAGATACGACCACGACGGTTCACCGTGCAACATCAGCACTGGGTTGCCGTCGGCGGGGCCCTCTTCGACCCACGCCACCCGCAGCAGCCCGCCCTCGTCATCGTCGATCTCGCAATACTTTGGCGCATAAGGGAATTCGGGAATGTCCGCGAAACGTTCGTCCGGGGTGCGCAGTGTCTGCATGTTTCGTGAACATACCCCTTGAGGATTGGCGCGAGGGCCCTTCATTAACGCCTCCGCAAATATTTCCCTCAATCGCATGTCCGCGGGTGGGGCGCGCACCATACTGCTTGAGATGATCCGCCGAGCTAGACGGGTCACGACAACACAAAGGAGAACAGTGGTGAAGCGTGGGTTCCTTGTCGCCGTAGGCGGCGCGGCGATCGTCATCGCCGGTCTGTCCGGCTGCGGATCGGACGAAAAGAAGTCCGAGACTTCGGGGGAGACGTCCGCGGCCGCCGCGGCGGAGGGCAAGTCCACAGTCACGATCGACGGACAGGATCAGCAAGTCCAGGGCACCGTCGTGTGCAGCTCCATGGGCGGAAACATGAACATCGCGATCGGCGAAGCGACCACCGGCATCGCCGCGGTCGTCAGCGAAGGCGATTCACCCACCGTCACCTCAGTTGGTCTCGGCAACGTCAACGGCGTGACGCTCGGCTACCAGACCGGCACCGGCCAGGGCGAGGCCAAGGCCGAGAAGGACGGCAACACCTACAAGATCTCGGGAACCGCTACCGGTGTGGACATGGCTAATCCATTGCAGCCGGTCAACAAGCCGTTTGAGATCGAGGTCACCTGCCCGTAGTCAGGTATCCACAGTTCGACACGACGGCGGAGTCCCGGCAGGGGCGCCGCCGTTGTGACGGGTGACCGTCAGGCCGGCACGGTGTAGCCGCCCGCCGACTGCCGCAGCTGCCAGATCTGCGCGGGGCACAACTCGTTGACGGCCTGGTTGATCAGGTAGGCGCCCTGGTAGTAGTCCGCGGTGTGGAAGTCCGCCTTGACCTGGTCGACGAGCTGCGCGTAGCCCATCTTCGCCGCGACCCGGTCGCAGATGCTCTGCCCGTAGCCGATGGCTGCGTCGGCGTTGGGAAAGTTGTAGCCGGGCCGCACGTGCACGTTGACGAGGTAGGCCACGACGTCGGCGTTGGCGGAAGGCGCGACCACGAGCGCGGCCGTCGAAAACACCCCTGCGAGCAGCGCTCCAGCTAGCGACTTCATGGCAAGTGACCCTACGCCTGCGCTGGCCAACCTACGCTAACCCTTATGAAGCTGATGGCTGCAGGTGCACTGGCTTGCGGATTCGTCGCGGCACCGATGATGACAGCCGGATTGGCGTCGGCGGTACCGGGCTGGTGCGACGGCGCCGACTGCGTCCCCTATGTGGATCGCAGCGCTGCGCAAGGAGAGTCGTGCGCTCAGAACACCCGCTACAACTTCGGTTTGGACGCGTCAGGCAACACGTTGGCCTGCAGTTCGAGAGGCCAGTGGATAGCGTCGCCGCCGTTGGTCGGTATGCGGACCTTGCGCTCACTGTGCGGCGAGGAGACGGGGGTCGCGCAATCACCCGACGGCGTACCGATGAGCTGCATCGAAGGCGCCTGGACAGCGGATTACAACGTAATCTTCTACGGCCGATAGGGCGTGGCGCTGCTGGCAGCGGTGACGCTGGACGGTGTGCCCGAGAACGAGGCGGTCGAGCTGGCCCGACGGTATCAGTCGTGAATCTTCTTGCCTGCCAAGACAATCACTTGTCTCGACAGCGCCAAGGCTCACACTGCGGCCTACTCCCGAGACAGTCGACGCGGTGGTCTGCTGCAGACCGGCACCAACCACCGCACCACGGTTCTCGGTGTGGATGATGGCGTAACAGTTGAAGATCCACCGCAATAAGCGTGTGACACCGAGTTCTGGTAGTTCGTCGACGACCAAGTCCACCGAATGAATTGCAGCGCGTGCCTGCAGAGCCAACGGGTGCACAACAGGTATGAAGGGGATGACATGACGAAGGCCACCGGAACCGCCTTGCTGTTGGCTGGGGCAACTGCGTCGCTCATCCACGCGCCGAGTGCCGTCGCCGAACCTGAGCTCGACTTCTGCCGAGACATGGCCGCCGTGGGTTATCCGAGCGACTGCGCCAACCTCGCCAACCTCGCCAAGGACGTTTGCGCCCAATACGATCGCGGCCTCGATTGGTCCACCATCCTTCAGAGGCTGGATATCGCGACAAAGGATGAGGGCCTGTCCAACTACATAATCGCCGGCGCTCCGCTGTACTTCTGCCCGGAGCACGACAAAACCTGAACCGCCGCCGGGCGTGGGCCTACGGACGATTTCCGGACGAATCCGCGCCTTATCCCCGCGCTCGGCGAACAATTTTGGTCGTCGCGCCGCATTGGGTTTCGACGAAGCGGTTGAACAGTGTCAGGACGCCGCCGCGAGCGTGCGCAAACTTCGACCCGCGAGCGGCGTGTCGGTCTCAGACACGCGCGCTCGCGGGAGAAGGGCTATTTGTTCTGTGGGAAGCCGAGGTTCGATGCCGCCGTGGCTGGGGTCCAGCCAGCGGCTGGTGATGGCCTTGCCGCGGGTGAAGAACTGCACACCTTCGGCGCCGTGGGCGTGGCTGTCGCCGAACAGCGAGGCCTTCCAGCCGCCGAAGCTGTAGTAGGCCATCGGCACCGGGATGGGCACGTTGATGCCGACCATGCCGACCTCGACCTCGTTTTGGAAGCGCCGCGCGGCGCCGCCGTCGTTGGTGAAGATCGCGGTGCCGTTGCCGTACGGATTGGCGTTGACCAGCTCCAGCGCCTCGTCGTAGGTCTGCACCCGCACCACCGAGAGCACCGGGCCGAAGATCTCGTCGGTGTAGACACTCATCTCGGGGGTGACGTGATCGATCAGGGTGGGGCCCAGCCAGAACCCGTCGGCGCCACCATCGGCGGTCACGGTGCGGCCGTCGACGACGATCTTGGCGCCGTCGGCCTCACCGGCGTCGATGTAGGAGGCCACCTTGTCGCGGTGGACCCGGGTGACCAGCGGACCCATGTCGGCGTCCCCGGCGCCGTCACCGGTCTTGATGCCCTGCGCGCGTTCGGCGATCTTGGCCACCAGGTCATCGGCGATCGGTCCGACCGCTACACACGCCGAGATGGCCATGCAGCGCTCCCCGGCCGAGCCGAACCCGGCGTTGACCATCGCATCAGCAGCCAAATCCAGGTCGGCGTCGGGCAGGATCACCGCATGATTCTTCGCCCCGCCCAAGGCCTGCACCCGCTTGCCCGCGGCGGTGCCGGTGGCGTAGACGTACTGCGCGATCGGTGTCGATCCCACGAACGACACCGACTTGATCGCCGTGTTGGTCAGTAGCTCATGTCGAACGATGCGTCCACACCGGGTGAGCGTTCGGTGCCGCGGGCACTCACGATGGTGGGGTCACCGCCGGCGAAGCGGGCCAGCTGGCGGTTGACATGCAAGCCGTAGCACCCGAGGTCCATCACGCAACCACCCGCGAGTTGAAGTTTCCAGCGTGCATCATCGGGCTTGGGTTCGGGCATTTTCATCACCACCTCGACATGCTGAAGCGTGCCGAGGGTGCCGTCAGAGAGCAGGCCGAACATACGCTTGATGATCGGGTGGAAGAGGTAGTGGAATCCCTCCATGACCACCGTGCCCCGTCTGTTCGCCGCCTCGCGCACCACCTCGGCTTCGGTGGCGTTGCGCGCGAACGGCTTCTCGGTCAGTACCGCCTTACCGGCCGCGATGGCCGCCAGAGTCCACGGTGCATGGAACGCGTTGGCCAGCGGGTTGTAGACGACGTCAACCTCGGGGTCGGCGACCAGGTCGGCGTAGGTGTCCACCACCCGCTCCACCTCGTAGCTGCGGGCGAACGTCTCCGCACGGCCACGGTCACGAGCGGCCACGGCGACGACGCGGTGACCGAGCGTCGCGGCGGGGGAGATGATCGCCAGCTCGGCGATGCGCGAGGCGCCAAGCACACCGATCCGCAGCCCGCTCATGTGATGAGGCTTCGCAGGTACGCGACGCTGCTGCGCACGTCGGCGACCGGTCCCTCGCCTTCGGGCTCACCGTCAAGGATGGTGTCCTGTTCGAGGGTGAACCAGCCGTCGAAGCCGTGGTCGAGAAGGTGGCCCACCACGCCGGCGATGTCCACATCGCCGGTGCCCAGCGCGGTGTACATGCCCTGGGCGACGGCCTGGGCGTAGGTGAGTTCACCGGACTGCACCCGCTCGGCGTAGTCGGCGTGCACGTCCTTGAGGTGGGCGTGGGTGATGCGGTCGGCGGCGGTGCGAGCCAGCTCCAGCGGATCGGTACCCCCGATGAGTAGGTGACCGGTGTCCAGGCACAGCGGGATCGTCGACCCGTCGAGCACCCGGGCGACCTCGTCACCCTTTTCGATCATTGTGCCGACGTGTGGGTGCAGCACCGCGCGGATCCCGCGGGCCCCGGCGGTCTCGTGGAGGCGATCGAGATTGTGCAGCAACGTCTTCCAGCCGTCCTGGTCGAGTTGCGGGCGTGAGTCGTAGCCGTCGGAGCCGGTGACCGCGGCCAACACCAAGACCTCGGCGCGGGCGGCGGTGTAGGCGTCGAGCAGCTCGGCGATGTCGGGCACCGGATCATGGCCGGGTTCGTGCACCAGGACGGGAGTGAATCCGCCGACGGCCTCCAAGCCGTACTCGTCAAGGGTGGCGGCCAGCTCCGCGGGGTCGGCGGGCAGGAATCCGTCGGGTCCGAGTTCGGTTGCGGTCAGGCCGACTTCGCGCATTTCGGTGAGGACCTGCTGCGACCCGAGCTGGTACCCCCAGCCGGGGACCTCGCACACTCCCCACGAAATCGGTGCTCCTGCAATGCGATTCATGATCGTACCTCGTCCATTCTGATCGGTCGGTGTTGATGCAGGGACAGTGTGGCGGCCTCGGCGATCCACGCGACTTCGAGCGCCTCCTCCGGTGGGCAGGGCGAAGCCCGGCGATCCATCGCGACGTCGAGGAACGCGCCGAGTTCTGCGCGATAGGCTTCAGCGAAGCGGTCCATGAAGAACTGGTACGGGGCACCGTGCGGAAAAGTTTCGCCCGGTGCGAGGTTGCGTACCGGCACACTCGAGTCCCAGCCGGCGACGACGGTGTCGGCGCTGCCGTGCAATTCCAGTCGGCAGTCGTGGCCGCGCCCGTTGTAGCGGGTGTTCGACACCACTCCCAGCGTGCCGTCGTCGAACGTCAGCAGTGTCTGGGCGGTCGCGACGTCGCTGGCGTCGGCGAACACCGCTTCGCCATAGTCGGTTCCGGTGGCATACACCTCGACCACGTCGCGCCCGACGATCCAGCGCACGATGTCGAAGTCGTGCACACTGCAGTCCCGGAAAATCCCGCCCGACACGGCCACGTAGGCAGGTGGCGGTGGCGCGGGGTCCATTGTGGTGGAGCGCACGGTGGTCAGCCGGCCCAGCTCGCCGGCGCGCACCGCTTCGTAGGCGGCGAGGAAGGCGGGGTCGAACCGCCTGTTGTAGCCGATCTGGACCGGCACGGTGGAATCGGTCAGCCTGGACACGATATCGCGGCTCTCGGTGACGGTGGACGCGATCGGCTTCTCACAGAACACCGGGGTTCCAGCGTCGACCGCGGCCAGGATCAGCCGCGCGTGGGCGGGTGTGGCGGCGGCGATCACCACGCCGTCGACCCCGGCGGCCAGCGCCGCCTGCGCGTCGGGCACCGCGCGGGCTCCGAGCCGATCGGCCACGTCGGCCGTGACCTCGGGTCGTTCGTCGGTGACGACGAGTTCGTCCACACCGGCGAGCCCGCTGAGGGTTTCGGCGTGGAAGGCGCCTATCCGGCCCAGGCCGATGACGGCAAGCGTGGCACCCATCAGTCGTGTCCTCCGATCACAATCTGGTCCCAGTCGATGACCGACCCGGTGACCACTCCGCTGCGCGGCGAGAGCAGCAGCACCACGATCTCGGCGATCTCATCAGGTTGGCCGAGTTTGCCCATCGGGAGCTTTTTGGCGGCCGCGGTGGCCCAGCCCTCGTCGGCCTGGTGGAAGCTTCGCTGGGTCTGTGTTTCGCCTTCGCTTTCGGTCCAGCCGATGTTGAGGCCGTTGATGCGGATGCGGTCCCACCGATGGGCGTAGGCGGCATTGCGGGTCAGGCCGGCCAGGCCGGCCTTGGCCGCGACATAAGGCGCGAGATAACCCTGCCCGCCATGCGCGGCGATCGAAAGGATGTTGACGATGCTGCCCGCGGTGCGCCGTTCGATCATGTCGGCCACCGCCGCCTGCATCGCGAAGAACGGTCCGCGCAGATTGACCGCGATGTGAGTGTCGAACAGCTCCGGGGTCGTGTCGAGCAGGGTGCCGCGGGTGGTGATCCCGGCAGCGTTGCACAGGCCGTCGATGCGACCGAACTCCTCCACCGTGCGGGTCACCGACCGGGCGGCCTGTTGCGGGTCGGCCATATCCGTCTGCACAAACCGCACGTCGCCGCCGAGTGCTTCGAGTTCGGCGGCGAACCGCTTGCCGGCGTCCAGCCGGCGCCCGGTGACCACCACCTGGGCACCCTCGCGCGCCGCGGCGCGGGCGGCCGCCCCGCCGACACCCTGCGTGCCGCCGTTGATCAACACGACTTTTCCGTCGAGTAGACCGCTCATGGGTGTCCTTTCGATTCCTGTCGATGTTGCGGCGGTGCGTCGGCCGGACGTGTCGGCAGCGGACAGCGTTGTCGCGTCTGATCGGTGGTGTCTGAGGTGCGCGGCTGGACTTCGGTTTCGGGTGTGGGCGGTGCCCGAGTGCTGCTGCTAGTGTTGCTGTGATCTAGACCTCAATCAACCCCTTTATGACATCAATTTCACATCAAGGATGGGATGTGTCGGATCGCTACCGGGTCCGTGAGATCGCTCAGCAGGCCGGGTTGAGCGAGGCGACGGTGGATCGGG
>CAVQSK010000027.1:0-118270 GCA_963715885.1 uncultured Actinomycetota bacterium | reverse complement strand
CCGCCACGAAGGGTGCGCCTGCGGTTCGCGGGGTACGGCTCCACGACCTTCGGCATACGTTCGCGGTGCTCCGCTCTCGGTGGGCACGCACTTCATGCAGAGTGTCAAAGTGGCTGGGGCACAGTACCTTCACGCTGACCCTCGACACCTACGGCGATTACATCCCTGAGCAAGACGGCGGGGCCGCGATACGCTCCCAGAGCCACCTGCGCCTGCTCGGCCCGCCGAGGTCAACAACGTAGTGCCGCTGGGCGAGAGGGTTAGCTCGTAGCGACGAGCTTTTGGATCCTCTGCTTGAGCCGCTGGGTCCGGTGGCTACTGGTGAGTGCCTTCATTGGGTTTCTGTTGCCGGCAACCCGATTAAGCAGCGCGCCTAGCAGCAGGAGTGCCCCTGTGTCGCCAAGAGTTTGGATATCGTTCGGGTCGTACTCGAAGTTGTGCGCATGTTTCAAACTGTTGTAAGTGGTCCAAAACGGTCTACCCAGGCGTCGAGGTCGCCACCGACGAACTCTGTGAACGCTGGTCCAACGTGCCGCCCCATGGCCATCGGAAGCGGCTCGTTCTTCTTGCCCCGTTTTCGGGGTTTGGCCCACGCCCGCTTGAAGTGCTCGTTGTGCAGCCTGGTCCAATACTCCATACCTAGGGCAATTTCTATGAGGTGTACTTCAACTCCGCTTTCACCGTAACGATAGGTGTTTGTGAGCGGGCCTGTTGCTCGCGGATGTTGTGTATCGAGCCGAATCCAGTTGCGCAGTCCTTGAACACCGCCGATGTGGCCAAGGTAGAACAGCGGCACCTCGGTCATTGAATTTGGGCCCGGTACGCCGCCCCTGCGCGGCAGCGCCATCAATCGAGAGTTCCAAAGTGTGGCGGACTCGCGAGGTCTACCGTCCTCTTCGACCTTGAATTCGACCCTTGCTTGCTCCGCTGGGACGAACCCTTCATGGGCGAGATTGATCAGATCTTGGACGGCCAGCAGCGGCACGAGGTGGTCGTGCCACTTACGCGGCGTTCGGCTTGAGGTGCCGACTACGAGCGGCGCATTGATCGTTCGCCGGTCATCAGGGCCGTGCACATGCCACGTCGAGTCCAGCTTCAAGTTGAAACCGCGTCGAATCTCTAGTTCAAGAGGCTCCACCTCAACCGTCTTGGCCCTGAACTGCTTAGGTGACCCGTCGGCCTTTTCTTCGATGCTTGTCAGCCCGGCCCATCTTGTCACTTGCGGAATCTCAAGCTCAACGGTGAGAAACTTGTCATCCTTGAGCACCGAGAGCGGCACGTTCACTATGACACCGCGCGTCCGAACAGTTTGAGTTGAGGCTCGTTCTCCCATCACGTTCGACTGCGACACACCAGCGATGTCGAAGAAGATGGATCGGGTGACGTTCGTCATCGCATAGATCGCGTCGGGCATTGGAAGCCGCTCGCGATTGCTGCCGAACTCGCTCTTGTACTGGCGAGTTCGCAATGTGCCTATGTGAAATAGGTTGTCGTCGGCCAACCGCACGTAGCCATCGGCTGCCTTATCGAGGTTGTACACATCGCCGAAATTCATCCAGAAGTGGCCGAGCGTCCCATCCATCGTGTCGCCCAGTCGGTCCCCCATAACGGGATGGTCGCACCAAGAGAGCGAAGGCGGCAGGCGCGACACGCCTTGGGTGGCCTGTACCGACTCCGTAGTTAACAGCCCGCCCAGCCAACCGGCCCCGGCGTCGCCCCGGCGTCCGGGGACGGTTCTAGGGCGAATCGAGCCGGTACCGGGGCGGTACCGGCAACGCCCAGAGATGCTGTCTTGCAGTCGATATGAGCGATTAGGCTAATCGTTTCGCCTAGTCGCGGAAGGCCCGTCGACCGTCCTTAAAATCCGTCCGGTTCAGTTTTAGTCCGACCGGCGGACGCTGACGTGGGCTTTGACTAAGCCCGCTATGGTCGTCGACGCTCTCGATCAGCAGCGGGACGGATTTATGTTGCATGGATTGCCCTCTCGGACAACGGAATCGGAGGATCGACCAACGGCGCTGGCCGCAACCTGCTGGCGGGGTCGTTGATTGTTCGCGGGCCTGCTGGCGAGATCCCGCTGGGACCTTGGCCGCTGGCTGGCGACGCTCCGGACTCATCCACGGGCTGGCCAGGGCTGGGGGAAGGGGCCATTGCCGGGGCTGTACGCGCCGTAGGAGCGACGACGGGGCGGTCGCTGGGTAGATGGGGGCACCCAGGCGGCTATCCCTGGCCCTGCGCGCGGGTCTTCTGCGCCGCCTTCAGCGTCCTGAGCACCTGTTGCAGCTTCTTGGCGACATCGTTGATGGCGTCGATGTGCTCCTTGACCACCTTGAGCCTGGCGTCGGTGTCGAGCGACGTGACGTAGACCGCCAGCTTGTCGAGACCGGCGGCGATGCCGGAGAGCACAATGCTGAGGTCTCCTCCGGTGTCGCTGTCATCCGGCGCCGGTTGGTGGCGTCCCTGGCGGCCTTGGCGGTTTCCAGTGCCTGCCTGACGCGGTCGGTCTGGCCCGGTGACTTCTCGGTCAGCCCACCGGGTGGCTCGGTTGCGATCGGCTGCTCGGCGACCGTGTCCTCGTCGATCGGCTCGGGCTTCGGAGTCGCCTTGGACTTCGGGGTCGGCTTGCGCTTGGTCGCAGGCTGCTTGCGCCCGGCTGAGTCGGTCCGGGTAGGGACGTGAGGAATTTCCTCACGTGCCTCCAGGTCGGCGCGCACGTTCGCCGCCGTCTTGTTGTCGACACCCAGCTCCTTCGCCACCTTGCGATCACTGCTCGTCGGGTCGGCCTTGAGGTACGCCGCGATCGCCTGGCGCTTCTGCTCCGAGGTCAGGTGGCGCCGGTGCACGTTGCGGCTCAGCACGAAGGTGACCGGGTTGACGTCGGCGCCCCACTTCGGCTTGCTCGCGCCCCGGCTGGTCAGCGCGCTGGTCGCCACCAGTGCGCTGTGGTCCTTGACGGCCCAGTCCGACACGTAGTTCGCACCCTTGCCCTTTGGCGCGTCGTAGGGGTCGGTGATGCCGAGCAGCTCCAGCGCGGCCAGCCGGTTGCGGCCATCGAGCATCCAGCGTGAGAACGGTCCCTCGGCGCCTTTGGCGGCCTCGCTGTTGTCCTCCCACACCACGATCGGCTCCAGCAGGCCGTTGGCCTTGATGTCGGCGGCCAGGTCGTCGAGTTCGGCATCGCTCATCATCGGCAGCATGTCGGCTGCCGGGTGCGCGGGCGGGTCCTGCCACGGCTCCCGCTTGGTCATCGCCGGGTCTCCGGCGGGACGTTGCCTGTCGTCACGACAGCAGCTCCAAGGCGACCTCGGCCAGGGTCATGCCCTCACCCCTGGCCAATGCGGAGATGGGGGCCTGGGCACCACGTCGCAGGTTGCCCGCCGAGTCTTTGACCAGCACGTACAGGGCGTAGTCCGAGCGCGCGGGGATCACGGCGACGGGACTTGACCAGCTCCAGGCCCCGGCGTTTGTTGCGGCCTCGATACATGCCACGCAGAAGGCGCCTGGGGGACGGGCCTCTCCAGGGCAGAGACGGCGGCTCATGCGCCGATCACCGTCGAGCGCGTGAACTTGATGAGCGAGTCCCGGTCGATGCGGATCAGTCGCGCCCGGTCCGGTACGCCAGCAGCGTCCGGTCGTAGACCCGTCGGCGGATCGTGTGCTCGCTCACCCGCGCCACCTTCGCCGCCTGGCGGATCGTCAACGTCGCCGAAAGGTCTTGGATCTCGGGCGGTGCCGTCCAGTCTTCGTATTCTTTATGCACAGCAAGACACGCTAAGCCAGGAACAACAGTCGGGTCGAACGAAACCTGTTGGGGCATTATAGGTTTCGTGTGACTACTCCATAGGGTAATCGGGCAAAATCCCGAGCCGGGCACTACAACCCCGCTGGTCGGCGAACGTCGCCGATGCTTAGGTCGACTAGGCGATCTGTTCGATCGTTACGCCGTGTCGCGCGGCGTGTCGACTGGTGACTCCGCAAGCCTGGACAATTCCTCGGCCGGCGGACGTTCAGCTGGTGTAGCAGTACGAGTCGCTCGACGCGTCGCCGCCCTGGAGCCGCGTTTGGTGCACCCGCAGGCCACGGAAAACGTGGTCGTGCGGGAAGAATCGGACATCGGGGACAAGACCTCCGGCGGACATGTCGGCGTCAAGTTTCGCCATCCACGCCCCGACGCCGTCGGGGTAGACCGCGTCGTCCCACGCCGAGTACAGCGAGTTAGTGAGGTACACCCGTCGACCGTCGCGGCTGATTTCCACCATCTGCGGCCCACCGGCCAGCGGCAGATCGGGAGCCGCCGGGTGCGGCTCGCGTCGCACGATCCCGCCGAGGCGAACCGACGCCGTCTCGCGCGGATGGAACGGGTCGCTGACGTCAAACTGCTTGAGTTCTCCTGTGCCCCAGCATGATACGTACAGCCAGCGATCGTCGACCGACAGATCGATGTCGGTGACCAGCGGGGGCGCCGCACCGAAGGGCTTAAACAGCGGTGGCAGGTCGTCGGCGTCGGCGGGCTCAGCCGGGATCGTGATCACCTCATCGACCGACCACTGATCACCGTCCTTGTGCCACAGCCACACCGACGCCGAAAGGTCCTCGGCGCTGATCACTGTTGACGAATCCCCACGCCTTGGCCGGGTCGGGGGCCGGGCGCAGCTCCAGCACCATCTGGTGGGGCGTCGCCAAGGTCGACGCGCTGGGTTAGCTTCCGTTCGGACATGCTCCAGAAGTTCACATGGTGCCCAAACTTGCGTCCGAGCAAGTCCTCGGGATTCAGCCCATTCTCGATCATCGACGGTGTCGCCCACTCCGATGTGATCACGGTGTCGTACTGCAGATGCCACCAGACGTCGTAGGCCAAGAGTTGCGGTCCCCGTCCAGCCTCCCACGTTTCGATGACCTCGAAGGTGTCGTGGTCGATCAGCGCTACGCCGCCGGGACCTTCGGCGCCGTCGGTCCCACCCAGCGCCGACATGAAGATGCCGCCCGGTCCGCAGTGCACCTGTGCGGGCGAGAGTATCCAGCCTTGGCCGCAAGCTCGCTGGCCTCGATCGTGTGGGTCACCACCGGATGGCGAGGGTCGGGCTTGGTGTCGAGCACGTAGGTCCTCGACGAGCGAAGACCCGGAACGAGCAGATATCGCCGCTCAAGCGCCTCATGCTGGCCATGCCCCTCGTGGCAGAGCGCGCTCGAGCACGCGTTCCAGCCGAAATGGTGTAGTTCGTTACCCGACGTTGGTAGCTCCGTCCAGCCGACCACGCCGCCGAACGTCGTGGACTCGGGGTCGCAGTCGACCACGGCAAGCGCGTCTTTCTGCTGGCTCGTGGGGTCGAACGCGACCACATAGGCCAGTTGCTCGGGGGCAGCCGCGTCTGCGTGGCCTGGACTGCGGTAAAACGTCGGATCAATCGTGGGCATGACTCCTCCTCGGCTCGCGCGTTTTCGCCGGACCACCATCTGGTACTTCGTCCGTCGATGTGGCGGTCAAGTCGCCTCTTTGATCCTTCGCGGCGAATGTGGCGGTGTCTATCCCCTTGTCCGCCGGGGGTTGTCGGGAACGTGGTCTGCCGCGCGACGCTGAGATATCAGCCTTCGCGCTCTCTCTGGGCGAAACATCGGCGTGCACGGTAATCCACCCCGGTGTGCGCCTATCTACCCAGCTTCTGGGAACTGGCCCGGCACATCCCTGCCGCCACTGCTTCTGTCAACTAAGCCAGACAGTGTCCGGGCCGAGACGCGGCTGCGAGATGTTGATGGCATCAACACCTTTCGGTGTGTACGCAGGTCGTTTCACGTTGTTTCACGTCGTTTCGCGTGCTCAGATCCAGCGTTTCCGCAGGTCACGCTGTTTTATGCAACGGGTTCGATTCCCGGCAGCTCCGCGTCACTCATCCTTCGAGCCAGGCCGGTAGCGACCTGGACTCACCTCGTGGGCCAGCCCCAGCGCAGTAATACCCGCCAGACGAAGAGCTGCAACGTCGCTGGTGATCCCGAGGTCGTCGGCCATCTCTTCGGCTGACAGTCCACCGGAGACGCCGCGATCAATCAGCCACATCCAGCCGCCCATCTCCTCGTCGGTGAGCGGGAACTCTGACGACTCCTCCGGAGCTTGGCCGGACTCGTCCGGTCCGAGCACCGGGACTTCCGCGATGGCGTAACGCCGAAACCCATCTGCGGGTTCGCGGTCGAGCGTGAACCCGACGCCCCAGGCAGCTCCCACTGCTTTCAGCTGGCGTTTAGCGTCCTCGTAGGTCAAGTGCAGCGAGTGCCATTCGCGGTCGTCGTCAGTCTCCAGCTGGGCAAGGTAATACGACTGGCGGGCCGCCTCATTGTGTTGCTTCATACCGGCTGGCTCCGCTCGGAGTCGATCGCCGCGTGACGCGGGCAGGCGTCGCCGTACATCCGGACCCGCACCCGGCACGGGCTGCCCGACGAGGTGGCGCAGTACCCGCTGCCAAGCCGCGACCAACGCAGGGCGCTCATGACCGCACCTCCATCGCGCGGGTCGTCGCATCGAGGCGACCGCCCGCCTTTCGGAAGGCCGCCCGCGCCGCACGCTCGGTGGCGAAGGTGCGAACCGGGACAGGGCCGTCGAGCCGCGACGTGAACGCCGCGACCCGCCGAAGTCCTCGGCCCAGTAGAGCAGGTTCGGCTCGTCGCGCTCGTCGATGCAATCGCTCGCGATCACCCAGGCGGCGCTATCGGCCCAGCCCGAAGCTGTTGGTGACGGTCGGCTTGCCGCCGTCCTTGCCGCCGGTGCGGACCATGGTCTCATGCACCTCAGCGGTGAGGGTCTCGACCGTGGAGGTGGTTGAGCCGTTGGTTGTTTTGTCATCGATGTATTTCTTTCGTTCTCAGTTCCCCGGCGCCGGATGCGGACAGGTAGGTTTGTCGGATGTTTCCAGGAGGTCAGCCGAGCTTGGTGCCGCCAGAGAATGGTTGTCGTCACCGGTTTTTCTCTTTTCCCGGACGTCCACTCCGCCCACCCACCCCCGTCCGGACATTAGGTACTCCTGGGACATTCGTCTATGTCTCATAGCTAGGTGACCTAACGTCATAGGGGTCACCGAGGCGGTAGATGGCAGCTTTTCCGCCGATGACTTGGTATTGGAGCCGAGAACTGCTTCTTGGAGGCATGGCCGCAAGACACCAGGATCAGCAGGCGCCGTTCGGTGAGGGCCTTGAGCCGTCGGTAGGCGGTGTCCTTGCTGATCCCCGCATGATCGGCCACATCCCGGCAGGGACGGGTGACCTCACTGCGGCCCCGCTTCTCGGTCCAGACGATGACGTAATCCATCACCAGGATGTCGGTGTCATCGAGGCCGTCCACTCCGACCAGCGGCCGGTCAGCCCCAGGCGTAGGCCCTCTCCACCGCATTGGCCCGGACATCCTCGTAGGTCCACATGCCGTCGCCGCGCAGATTCGCGGCGGCCGCTCCACACCGAGTCGAGATCGGTGAAGGGATGACGCGACATCGCGTACAGCTGTGACCACAGCCCGTAGCGCCCGGCGCATCTTGGCGCCGTTGACCGTGCGCCACGTCTCGCCGGTGACCATCTCGGTAAACTCGGTCTGGGTCCAGCCCCGACGCTGGACGCTCATCGCGATGGAGACGAAGGCGTTGTAGACCAGCCGCACATGGCGAGCCCGATCTTCGGGGATGCCCGTCATCAGCCGGTCGAAGTGCTTGGCCGGGAGGGCGTGGTCGCACTCGGGCGTGATGTCGGGAGCTGATCGGCGGCGGTCATGGCGCCACTCCCGGTTGTCAGACCAGGCCGATAAAGTGCCTATAGCTCCTCTTGTCGGATGAGCGAACTGGTGATGAGTGGCCGCTTCTTTGGGAGAAAACCTTTAGGCGGCCCCTCTCATGTCTCGGGTGGACTCATGGAGTGTGCCGAGCTTCGTCGACATGCAACGACGGCGGCCCGCCCCCGGCACCGCCGGGATGGTCGTCGACGTCAGGCAGGCCGACATCCTCGATCGCGTCGATGTCGGCCTGTGAGAGTGGTCCGAGTCCGGCGCTCATGCCGACGCCGATGCGCCGTACGGCTTGAGCGCGGCGTCGACCTCATCCAGGTGATCACGCCAGCGAATCCACGGTTGAGCCGGTAGGCGGTCAGGCGCCCGTCGTTGGACATGTCCCGCACGGTGCGGGTCAACTGACGCCGAGGTGGTTGGCGACGAACTGCTGGGTGACCCAGTCGCGCTTAGATCCTTTGCGCTCCGGAACTTCGTGTTTGGGGCGGCCCATGGCTCCTCCGGGTAAGTGGCATCGACACACAAACCGGAGAGGCTTTCTTGACGGAGGCGCGAGCCTCCGCTATGTGTCCTTTTTGCACCGCGCTAGGACCGGCGGCACTGTTTCTCACCGGAAGACTGGATCAAGCGTATCTCGGTGCCGAGACGGAGAGCCAGCAACAAGGGCAAAACAGCCTGCTCTGCAGACCGATAGCCCACGAATAGCCCACCGCGAGTCGCTGATCGGCTGATCCGGGGATTTATACCTTGAGCTGCATTTATACTGGTGCGCGATACTGGGATTGAACCAGTGACCTCTTCCGTGTCAGGGAAGCGCTCTCCCGCTGAGCTAATCGCGCCCGGAACCTCATTGGAGGTGGAGACGGGAATCGAACCCGTGTGCACGGCTTTGCAGGCCGTTGCCTCACCACTCGGCCACTCCACCGCTGGGGTTGATGCCACTGCACCTTCGAGCGGATGACGGGATTCGAACCCGCGACCCTCACCTTGGCAAGGTGATGCGCTACCAACTGCGCTACATCCGCGCGCCACGAACGACGTCGTCGCCCGTCGCGAAGGACGACGATAGTCCACCAAAGTGTAGCCGCACAAATCTCAACGACGACCGTCGAGCCGTCGCCTCTCACACGCTCAGAACAGCTGAATACGCCTCGCGGGAAATCGAGAAGCCCTGGCCGGTCTCGGTATCCCGGCATGTGATCCCCGGCTCCGCACTGTCGCATCGCAGCGGCCCCGCGGCGATCGACTCACCGTTGGGGAGAGGGCTGCCGTCGGGCGCACGAGCTGTGTCGCCGGCGCACACAAATTCGGCGCTGCCGCCGGGAAGAGGGCGAGCCCCGCCCGTAGTCGAACCAGTCCGCCGGGACGCGGCGGTGGTGACCAGTTGGCCTCGGCGATGTCGCAGCGGAGGTAGTCCACCTCGATGTAGCAGACGACGTTGCTGCTCGGCGACCTGAATTCGGTGAATTCGTACACCGGCGCCATCCTCGCCGACGCTTCAGAACAGTTGGTAGGCATCGTGCGAGATCGAAAAGCCGTGGCCTGTTTCGGTATTGCGGCAGGTGATGCCCGAATCCGCGCTGTCGCAGCGAAACGCTCCGGAGGTGATCGACTCGCCGTCCGGAAGTGGCACGTCGCTACCGAAGACAGTGTCGCCGGCGCATATGAACTCAGCAGGCTTGCCGAGGCCGATCCAGGGATTGATCGCGATCATGTGACCGTAGTCGTTTTGGCAGTCCGCCGGACGCGGAGGTCGTGGCCAATCGGCATAAATGATGTCGCAGCGGACGCCCATGTTCATGTCGATGCTGCAGGCGATGTTGCCGTCCGGCGATAAGAAGAAGGTGCTGTCGAGCACCTCCCGGTCTGCCTGCGCCGGTGCTTTTGAGGTCGACTGGGCTGGCTGTGCCGTCGCGACCGCCTGTGTCTGGCCAGTGACGGGTGTGATAGACGCCGACTGCACGTCCGTAGAGCTGCCGCAGCCAGACAAGGCAAGCACGGCGGCCATTCCGGCAACTAGGGCGGGAAGGCGTCCGACGGGGTGAGCCATCGCGTGACCATAACGTGGCAACCATCGTTGGCCACATGAAATTCGCTGAGTACCGACAGGCGTCCAGCTGACCGGATGCTGGCCGAGAGGCTTGGCATGCTAATCTTCGACCTCGTTCCCGGTCTCGTAGCTCAGCGGGAGAGCGTCCGCCTCACACGCGGAAGGTCACTGGTTCGATCCCAGTCGGGACCACCCACCGTCTATCTGCGCCAATATCCCTACGCGCGGACGGTTTTGAGTTCATGGATTTTTCTTGGTGTCCGGTTCTTGTCCGGTCGGGAAAGCACTGTTGTCGTGCATTCGGTCAAGGTTGGTGGCGACTGTGTCCAACTCAGAGTCGTAAAGGTCGCTGTCGAAGTCGGTGTCTGGCCGCAGACGGTGGGGGTATGGCGTCGACGGTTTGTGGAACGCCGGCTGGGGGGTTTGGTCGACGAGCCGCGCCCGGGAGGGCCGCGCACGATCACCGATGAGCGGGTCGAGGCGGTGGTGGTGGCCACGTTGGAACGGGAACCCAAGGATGCCACCCATTGGTCGCGAGCCTCGATGGCAGCCGAGACCGGATTGTCCAAATCGACCATCGGGCGGATCTGGAAAGCGTTCGGGCTCAAGCCTCATCAGATCGACACCTTCAAACTGTCCAACGATCCGCAGTTCATTGACAAGGTCCGCGATGTCGTCGGTTTGTATATCGACCCGCCGGAAAAGGCGGTCGTGTTGTGTGTCGATGAGAAAAGCCAGATTCAGGCCTTGGATCGGTCGGCGCCGGTGTTGCCGATGATGCCGGGCATGCCCGAGCGGCGCAGCCACGACTACGTGCGCCACGGCATTACCACGCTGTTCGCCGCGCTGGATGTGGCCACCGGCCAGATCACCGGATCCATCCACCGCCGCCACCGCGCCACCGAATTCAAAAAGTTCTTGATCAAGCTGGACACCCAAGTCCCCACCGACCTGGATGTCCACTTGATCTGCGACAACTACGCCACCCACAAATCACCCCCGATCGCCAAATGGCTCGCGGCCCATCCCCGCTTCCGCATGCACTTCACACCCACCTACTCGTCGTGGCTCAACCAGGTCGAGCGATGGTTCGCGCTATTGACCGACAAACAACTACGCCGCGGCGTGCACACCTCGGTCTACGCGCTGGAAAAAGACATCCGCGACTGGATCACCACCTGGAACCAGGACCCCAAACCGCCTCGAACGCCTCGCATCATATCTTCAACGAATTCCCGGCGCAGGACACTAAGGCGCACAACGCCCGCTGAGGCCGTTGGTCCCCAAACGAGAAGGACCTTCGGCCCCAGAGTCCGACGGTGCGAGATCCTTACACTGCGGCCATGACCTATGTGATCAGCAGTGCATGTGTGGACGTGATGCACACGTCGTGTGTCCAGGAGTGCCCGGTGGATTGCATCTACGAAGGCAATAGATGCCTGTACATCAATCCCGATGAGTGCGTGGATTGCGGCGTTTGCAAACTGGCTTGCGAGGAGAACGCAATCTACTACGAAACCGATCTGCCCGACGCCGAGCAGCAACATCTCGCCGACAACGCCGCGTTCTTCACCGAGGTGCTGCCGGGCCGCGATACCCCTCTCGGTTCCCCCAGTGGCGCTACCACACTCGGTCCGGTGGGCGTAGATACGCCGTTGGTCGCGGCCTTGCCGCCTCGGGGTGAATGATGTCCGCCGCCGGTGAGCCGATGACGGTCCTGTCCGAGGACGAATGCTGGCATCTGCTGGCCAGCATGGCGCTGGGCCGGCTGGTCACCTGTGTGGAGGGCCACCCGGAGATCTTTCCCGTCAACTTCGTCGTGCAACGCAGGACCGTGCTTTTCCGTACTGCGGAGCTCGCCACGAAGCTGTTCACCGTCGTGATGAACAACCGGGTGGCGTTCGAAGCCGACGACCACAATGTGTCGGAAGGCTGGAGCGTGATCGTCAAGGGCCAGGCGCAGGTGCTGAACGCCCCCGCCGAGATCAAGGAAGCGGAACGAGCCCAACTGCTGCCGTGGACGGAGGGGGTGAAGAGCCGCTACGTTCGGGTGTTCCCATCCGAAATCAGCGGCCGCCGTTTCCGGTTCGGATCCGCGCCAGCGTGACGGCGAGTTTCCCTGGCCCTTCCAATTAGGGACCTTTGCCCCTCCCGCGGCGTTTGTCGATGGCAGAGGGTGGCTATATGGAGCAATTGACAATGCTTGATGCGGGGTTCCTCCACGCCGAGGACTCCGACCGCCATGTCAGCCTCGCGATCGGCGCCGTCTGCGTGCTTGCCGGACCGATGCCCGACTTCGACTCGCTCGCCACAACCCTTGCCGAGCGCGTACTGGCGGTGCCGCGGTTCAGGCAGGTCCTGCGCACCCAGCCGCTCGATCTCGGCGCACCGCGATGGGCGGACGACACCGACATCGACATCTCCCATCACGTGAGACGTGCGGCGCTGCCGCGTCCGGGCAACGACACGGCGTTGTTCCGGTGGGTCGCCGAGGTCATGGAGCGGCGCCTCGATCGAGACCGCCCGCTGTGGGAATGCTGGATCGTCGACGGCCTCGCGCACAACCGGTGGGCGATCCTGATGAAAATCCACCACTGCATCGCCGACGGGATCGCGGCCACCCAAATGCTCGCCCGGCTCTGCGACAACGGTGGCAGCGGCACCTTCGCAACCGAAATCCGAGCGGCCCACGAACCCACGCGGAGCGGGCTGCGACTGCCGGCGCTCAGCGTCAATCCCATCGACTGGATCTCTGCAGGCTGGCGCACTTCGCAGGGCGTGACCGCCGCCGCTGCCCAGGCCCTGCAGGGGGCGATCGAAATCGCCGGCGGCCTTCTGCGCCCCGCGGCAGCGTCGTCGCTTACCGGTCCGGTGACCAACATGCGCCGCTACGCCACCGTCGAGGTGTCCCTCGAAGACGTCACAAGAATCTGTGATCAATTCGAGGTGACCGTCAACGACGTTGCCTTGGCTGCGATCACCGACAGCTTCCGCACGATGCTGATACGCCGCGGCGAGGCGCCCCAGCGCAATTCCCTGCGCACCCTGGTGCCGGTATCGGTGCGGTCCAACGACGCAACCGACAAAACCGACAACCGCGTCTCGGTCATGCTCCCGTATCTTCCCGTCGAGAAGGCCGACCCCATTTCACAGCTGCGCACCGTGCACGCGCGACTCACAAGGGCGAAGGCAAGTGGACAACGCCAAGCCGGCAACATCTTCGTCTCCGCCGCCAATGCGATCCCGTTCCCGTTCACCGCCTGGACGGTTCGGGCGTTGACCCGGCTGCCCCAACGCGGCGTCGTCACCTTGGCGACGAACGTGCCAGGGCCACGGAAACGCTTGCGCGTCATGGGGCGAGAAGTCATCCGGCTGCTGCCGATTCCGCCGCTGGCACTGCAACTGCGGACCGGTATCGCGATCCTGAGCTACGCCGACCACCTCGCGTTCGGCATCATCGGCGACTACGACGCCGCGCCCGACGTTGACGAGCTGGCCCGCGGCATCGAACGAGCAGTCGCACGTCTAACGGCCGTCAGCGGCGGTCACCGGCGCTCCACCCCGGTGGGGACTCTCGCACTGGTACAAGGAGGTTAATTGCGATGCCGAAGGGACAAGCCCTCGAGGAACTCAACCGCAGGCAGTGCCTGGATCGGTTGCAGACCGTGCGGGTGGGCCGCCTCGTTTTCACCGAGGACGCTCTGCCCGCAGTGCAGCCGGTGAACTTTCGGGTGTGGCGCGAAGACGTGGTGATCCGGGTTGCCGGCGGTGCGAAGCTGGCCGCCGCCACGAACAACCTCGTCGTGGCGTTCCAGGCCGATGAGTTGGATCCCGACCTGCGCACCGGCTGGAGTGTGACCGTCGTCGGGCACGCGCAGCCGATTTCCGATGTGAGCGAGTTGGTGGAACTGTCGGGCACGTTCCTGCAGCCGTGGGTCGACGGTCGGCGCGATCATTTCGTGCGGATCCGGACCGAGAAGATGACTGGGCGCCAATTCCGTGAGCGCGGCGTACCCCAGTACAAGAGTGCGGCCGCGAGCACGGCCTCGTCGTGATGTGAGTCGCGGAGTGCTGCAAGTGCATGACTCTCGGTTCTCTGTGCGCCGAATGCACGACGGGCACATCGGCATCCATCAGAGGACTAAGGACGCTGGGCGCTGCGCGACCCTATGCCTAGATTCGGGGGCAGGAGGAAAGCAGATGGTTATGACCAAGTCGCCGGTGGACATCGCGGTGATCACAAAGGCAGTGGAGTTGGCCTGCCGTGCCCCCTCGTTGCACAACAGCCAGCCCTGGCGATGGGTCGCGAGCCACACCACCGTCGATCTGTTCGCCGACCCTCATCGGGTGGTGCGCTCGCACGACAGCTCGGGCCGCGAAGCCCTCATCAGCTGCGGCGCGCATAAAGCGTTGGGGGACAACGATCTTGCGGCAGCAGACGCGGCGACCGCCCAAAGCATCTACCGCCAGCTCGGCTTGACGACCCAACGGGTCTCCGCGCAGCTGGCCCAGGGCGGCCTGACGAAGCGGGAGATCGAGATACTGACCCGGATCGCCAGCGGAGCGACCAATAAGCAAGTGGCCGAGCAGAGTTTCATCAGCGAGAGGACCGTCAGGCGTCATTTGGCCAACATCTACGCCAAACTGGGTGTCTCGTCGCGCACCGCGGCCGCAACATGGGCGTACGCCAACAACGTGCTGCGCTCATCGGATTGAGCCCGTCTACATCATTCGGACCACGGAGACTTCAATGGCCACCATCGACGCGCACTCGCCAAGCAAGAGACGGCCCTTACCGCAGACCACCGGCAACGGACTGTTCGTCACCGACGGAGGTCTGGAGACGGAGCTGGTCTTCCACGACGGAATCGACCTGCCGAGCTTTGCGGCGTTCCCCCTGCTCGACGACCCGCACCATCGTGCCCGACTGCGCCGCTACTACGACGGTTATCTCGACATCGCACGCAAGCTCGGCGCGGGCTTCATCGTCGAGACACCCACCTGGCGCGCGAATCCAGACTGGGGTTCGAAGCTCGGGTATTCGCCCGAGCAGCTCGACGCCGTCAACCGCTCGGCGGTGGCGCTCGCAGAGGAGGTCAGGACGGCCGCCGCGGCCGACGGCATCTCCGTGGTGGTCAGCGGATGCGTCGGCCCGCGCGGAGACGGTTACGACCCCGGCGACGCGATGACGCCCGAGGAGGCCGAGCGATACCACGCGGTGCAGATCGGCACCTTCGCGAACACCTCGGTCGACCAGGTCACCGCAATCACGATGACCAACACCGAGGAGGCGATCGGTGTTGTGCGGGCCGCCTCGGCGGCCGGT
Source organism: uncultured Actinomycetota bacterium (assembly GCA_963715885.1). Lineage (GTDB taxonomy): Bacteria > Actinomycetota > Actinomycetes > Mycobacteriales > Mycobacteriaceae > Mycobacterium. The sequence goes on along the minus strand of CAVQSK010000027.1, from coordinate 103,138 downwards.
ATTCCGGCGGCGATCTCGTTCACCGTCGAGACCGACGGGCGGCTTCCGACGGGCCAACCGCTGCACGAAGCGATCGAACAGGTGGACGCCGCCACCGATGCTTGCGCCGCCTATTTCATGGTCAACTGTGCGCACCCGACACATTTCGCCGAGGCGCTGGAGCAGGACGGTCCATGGCGGCGGCGACTGGTGGGCCTGCGCGCCAATGCGTCGGCGAAGAGCCACGCAGAACTCGACGAAGCGACCGAGCTCGATGAGGGCGATCCGGCCGATCTCGCCGCCCGGCACGCCACCCTGCGCGACCGGCTACCGGCAGTGACCGTGCTCGGTGGCTGCTGCGGCACGGACGCGCGCCACGTGGCGGCGATCTGCTCGGCCTGGAGTACCGACTAGGCTGCTGCCTGATGGCAGCTCTCGACGCGATCGCCGACTGGCCGGTCCCGACCGTCGCCGCCGCGCGCATATCGAGTAGGCCGTCGAAAGCGGCAGCACTGAGGTCGCCAGGAAGGCCGCCCCGATTAGGCCCACGGCGAAAAGTTTCGAGGCCGCAGCGGCGGCGAGGGGTTCGAGCGCCACGGCAGCGTCCGCGGCGTCCGCGATGGAGCGACCGTTGCGGTGCAACGTTGCCGCGCACGCCACGACCACAAAAAATCCAATGACGCCGAGCTACGACCGTTCGTCGAACCCTATTCCCCGTCCACCGCATCGGCGGCCATCACGCGGTGATCGGCTTGCCGCCCGCCGGGTGCCCACCCTCAAACACGTCGAAACGGCCTCGTTATCGAGGTTTGTCTCAATTGTCACATGGGTACCTTCAGTAACAGCGTGCGCTCCAATACCCGCAACGAAGAAAGAGTCGAATGGGACATCGGAATGAACACAATCCTGTACTTCAGCGCCAGCGGCGTCGTATATGAAACCCGCGCCTACAGCACAGCCGACATCGACCAACTCGTCCACGACCACGGGCTCCAGTGTTTGACGAGCGCCGACCGGCAGTTCGACTTCTGGTTCAGCCCGTCAGCACGTCGGTGCCAACGCCGCGCCAATCAAAGCGCTACTGAAATGCTCCTGGCGACCACGTCTTTCACGGCGAAGAACGTGCCGCTGCTCCGCGGTTGCGTCGTTGTCGCCACGCATGACTCAGACGGCGACCTCGACGGGCTCAGCTGGCAACAACTCGACCTGCTGGCTCGGAGCAGCCGGTCATTGACCAAGCGCGACGAGCGAGTGCTCAACCGGCGGATCGCCCGTGATGACCGTCGTCAGCGGCGCAACGTCGAAGCCACTCAGGTCGCACCCCTTAGCTGCGCGAGACCGCAGATGCCCGCACGGCACTGACCGCAGTACTCAGGAGTCGGGACCGGGCAAGGCCCAGCGCCGGCCGTCGCTGGTGATCGGTAGAGTTTTCGCGTGTCTCGGAGCTCAACCGTAAAGTCTCTAACCGCCCGTCTCGCTGAGGAACTGGCCGTCGAGGAGGTTCAGGTCGCCGCCGCCGTGCGGCTACTCGACGAGGGCGCCACTGTTCCTTTCATCGCCCGATATCGCAAAGAGGCAACCGGAAGTCTCGATGACGGCCAGCTGCGGACGCTCGAGGAGCGCCTGCGGTATCTGCGGGAGCTGGACGCACGTCGGACCGCGGTGCTGGCCTCTATCGAAGAACAGGGCAGGCTCACCGACGAGTTGAGGGCCGCACTGATGGCCGCTGACACCAAATCGCGTGTCGAAGACATCTACCTGCCCTACAAGCCGAAGAGACGGACCAAGGCGCAGATCGCTCGTGAGGCTGGGCTCGAGCCCCTTGCTGATCGGTTGCTGGCCGATCCGACTCTGATCCCCGAAGAAGCTGCCACGGAGTTCCTCTGCGACGACGTTGCCGATGCGCCCGCGGCGCTCGAAGGGGCGCGACACATACTCGCCGAGCGTGCAGCCGAGGACGCCGAACTCGTCGGTGCCATCCGGGAGAAGTTCTGGAAGGGCGGTTCGCTGCGGACGGCGGCCTGGTCAGACGATGCGGCGAAAAGTTCTGCAGCGCAGAAGTTTCGCGACTACTTCGAGTTCGCCGAATCGCTGGAGAGCATGCCGTCACACCGCGTGCTCGCCGTGATGCGTGGCGAGAAGGAAGAAGTGCTTGCGCTTACCTTCGACGGTGGTGACGACGAGGTCTACCAGGCCATGCTCGCCCAAACCCTCGGCATCGACATGACCTCGACGGCCGCGGCGACACCGTGGCTGGCCGCCACCGTCGAGTGGGCGTGGCGAACCAAACTAATGATCTCCGCCAGGGTCGATGCCCGCATCCGGCTGCGGCAACGAGCCGAGGAGGATGCCGTGGCGGTGTTCGCCAAGAACCTCAAGGACCTGCTGCTCGCTGCTCCGGCGGGCAACCGCACGACGCTCGGCTTGGATCCCGGCTACCGGACGGGGGTCAAGGTCGCCGTTGTGGACGGCACCGGCAAGGTCGTCGACACCTGCGCGATCTTCCCGCATCAGCCGCAGAAGCAATGGGATTCGGCCAAGGCAACCCTGGCGGCGCTTGTCGCCCGTCACCACGTCGAGCTGATCGCCGTCGGTAACGGCACGGCGTCACGCGAGACTGACGCCCTGGCCGCCGAACTCATCGCCGACATCCGAGCCGTCGGCGCCGAGGTGCCCGCGAAGGCCTTGGTGAGCGAAGCCGGTGCGTCGGTGTACTCGGCCTCTGCGTATGCGGCGCACGAGCTGCCAAGCCTCGACGTGACCCTGCGCGGGGCGGTATCGATTGCGCGGCGGCTACAGGATCCGCTGGCCGAACTGGTGAAGATCGACCCCAAGTCGATCGGCGTAGGGCAATACCAGCACGACGTCACGCCCGGCACGCTCGCCCGCAGCCTCGACGCTGTGGTCGAGGACGCCGTGAACGCGGTGGGCGTCGACCTGAACACGGCGTCCGTCCCACTGCTGGCGCGGGTGTCCGGGGTATCAGAATCCTTGGCCGAGGCGATCGTCACCCACCGGGACAAGACGGGACCGTTCCGCAACCGCAAAGCTCTGCTGAAGGTTTCTCGCCTGGGCCCCAAGGCATTCGAGCAATGTGCCGGCTTCCTGCGGATCCGTGGGGGAGACGACCCGATCGATGCGTCCGGTGTCCACCCCGAGGCCTACCCGGTTGTCCGGCGCATCCTGGATCGCTCGGGGATCACTCTCGCCGAGCTGATCGGCAACGAGCGGTCGTTGAGGTCCCTTCGGCCCGACGACTTCGCCGACGACCGGTTCGGCATTCCAACCGTGACCGACATCCTCGCCGAACTCGAGAAGCCGGGACGCGATCCACGGCCCGCGTTCTCCACGGCGACGTTCGCCGCCGGCGTGGAGAAGGTGGCCGATCTGAAGGTCGGCATGGTCTTGGAGGGTGTAGTCACCAACGTCGCGGCGTTCGGCGCCTTCGTTGACGTTGGTGTGCATCAGGACGGCCTCGTGCACGTCTCCGCGATGGCCGATCGCTTTGTGTCCGATCCGCATGAGGTTGTGCGGTCCGGTCAGGTGGTGCGCGTGAAGGTCCTCGATGTCGACGTGGAACGCCAGCGGATCGGGTTGAGTCTGCGTCTTAACGACACACCGCAACAGGATCGAGGTAAACGTTCCGACCGCGCAGGCACCTCCCGTCGCGACGCGGGCAATAAGGGGCGAGGTGAGCGAAACCCGAGTCGTGGCAGGGATTCCGGTCGGCAGGCGCCGAACCAAGCCGCCGGATCAATGGCACAGGCGTTGCGTGACGCGGGCTTCGGGGGACCTCGAAGCTGACCACTAGCTTGCTGTGGACCGGGCTGCTTTTCGGCGGTGTCCTACTGCTGGGGCTCGGCGGTTTCATGCGCCTGGGGAGCATGCGTGCGCATCTCGGCCTGCTGAGCGCGGTCGCCGTCCTGCTGGGCTTGCTGCTGTTCATCGTCTACTGGCTCGACCATCCCTTCGGGAACCAGCTGGGCGTTACTTCCGCACCGTTTGAGCAATCACTGAGCGTTTTCGACTCAATCGACCGTGGGACATGATCAGTCCTGCGACGGTATGTCTCACCCAGTCAAATTCCGAACCCGATCCCCAGGCCGAACTCAAATTCCACGTTGACGCCCGGCACATCCGTGACGATGTTCGCGCTGTCGCGTTGGGGTTGCCCACGCAGTAATCCACCTCCACACCGTCGACAACGTCGCTGGTGCATGTCGCCACGGGTTCGGCCACGGCGCTGGGTGCACGGTGATGGGGAACCGTCGGGACACCCGCGGGAGCGGATCATCCACTGCCGTTGATCTTCCGCACGAGGTTGCGGGACACCTGCCGGGCCTATTTATTTTATTGGCGGTGGAAAGCACGTGATTCATTCTGGCGATCACTCGTAGGTGTGGCCTATGGTCACGGGCAAGGGGTCCCCGAAGAACCGACGGTGTTCGCGGATTGACCACCGCACGGCGGCGCGTTGTGGTAGCTCAGCATTGATGGTCTCAGTCGGGCCGGAAGTTCGGTCATCCCGCCAAGCTCAGCTCTACCACCCGGTTTACTGGCAGTGAACCCACCAGTTTTCACAAAACCTTCCGAAGTCGCCCTGCACACTGGTTTGGTCGCCATCGTCGTTCGGATTGACAGTCAGCGCAGGATTTATCGGCAGCAGCGGATCGATGGCCGGCGGGAGGGGCGGCGGAGCAGGCTGTGGCTGCGCCCAAGCTACGCCTACGCCGCCTGCCAAAGCGATGACGCTGAAGCAAGCGGCCACCAGCCCACGAGCACACCTGTGAAGTTTCATCGCGCCCCTCGCAGTCGACGGCAGCCTGATCGGCACTTTGCGCCAGGTCCAGGCTATGCCGCCAGCGCCGGCGATGAAAGCGCAACACCGATCGTGCGATTCGATTACAAGATCTTGTACGGGCCGCTGAAAGCCTCGCGGCCAGGCCCAGGGTCGGCGCATCTCCAACCCGACGATTGACGGCTCCTGGAGCACTACAACCACGGGCCGCGCGTTGGCGGTAGCTGCGTCAAGTCCGAGCAATCGTCAATACCTACTTATCTGCGAACGATGCGCCGGCTGGAACAGACGCCTGGTCAAAACAGGATCGCGGGTAGGTCTATCCACAGGCTTGGCGCGGGCCGGTCGGCGCATCGTTCGCTTTGAGTCAGTTCGGTGACTGTTGGCCGTTCTGGCGGGGCGGCATGCCGTTTTGGTCAGCCCCTGAGCGCAGACGGCAACGCTCAATAGCTCGGCAGACGACACGGCGCGCCTTCTCGGTCCGGCCCGCACGGACAGGTTGGGATTGCTGGTGGTTCGAGCCCGCTCGCGCGACGGGACGCCCCGAATCTTTTCGAGAGCCATCGAGCTCTGACGGAGACCGGCGCCGTGCGGGTGCGCTGGGATCGCGAACAGCTCATCGGAGGCAAGCCCGAGAGGCTCGTAAGTAGGGTGCTGCGCGTTCTCATCTGGGTTCCGGACCAAGAGGAACACCCGAATTGATGGAGGTGCTGGATTGAACTGTTTCTGCGGAATCGACTGGGCTGAAGGGCATCACGACGTTGCGATCATCGACGGCGATGGCAAGTTGGTGGCCAAGAAACGCATCGGCGACGACCCTGCGGGGTTCACCGCTTTGACCGGGATGCTTGCCGACGCTGGCGACAGCCCCGAGGACCCGATTGCGGTCGCGATCGAGACCCCGCGCGGGCTGCTGGTGGCGGCTCTGCGTGGCACGGGGCGGCCGGTGTTCGCGATCAACCCGATGGCCGTGGCGCGTTACCGGGAGCGGTCTTCGGTGGCCCGCGCGAAGTCCGACCACGCCGATGCGATGACGCTGGCCAACATCCTGCGCGTCGATGCCCACATCCATCGACAACTACCCGCTGATAGCGAATTAGCCAAAGCCATAGCGGTTTTGGCGCGCGCGCAGCAGGATGCGGTCTGGCGGCGCAGCAAGGCCACCAACGAGTTGCGGTCGATGCTGCGCGAATACTATCCGGCGTTCCTGGACACCTTCGCCGGAAAGTCCGCCACCAACCTGGCCACACCGCAAGCCCGCGCGATCCTTGCCATCGCGCCCACGCCCGCACACGCCGCCCGGCTCAGCAAGGCCCGCGTCGCTGCCGCGCTGCGCCGTGCCGGACGCAAGCGTGGCATCGACAGGCTCGCCGCCGACATTGTCGAGCGCCTACGCGTCCCGCAACTGCGCCAGCCCGAACTCGTCGAGAAGGCGATGGGCCGCCAGGCGATGACCCTGCTGGCGATGCTCGATGCCGCCTGCGCCGGCGCTGACGATCTGGAACAGGCCGCGACCGAGGAATTCCACAAGCACCCCGACCACGCCGTCATCACCAGCTTTCCCGGCCTGGCCGAAGTGACCGGCGCCCGCATCCTCGCCGAGATCGGTGACGACCGCGACCGCTTCACCGACGACCGCGCACTGAAGGCCTACGCCGGATCAGCCCCTGTCACCAGGGCGTCGGGCAAGGTCACTTCCATCACCCACCGACGGATCAAAAACGATCGCCTCGCCGCCGTCGGCTGGGTCTGGGCCACCTACGCCTCGATCAACCCCGGCCCCGCCCGCGAGCACTACCGCAGGCGCCGCGACCACGGCGACCGCCACGCCGCCGCCCTGCGCCACCTCTTCAACAAGATGCTCGGCCAGCTGCATCACTGCCTGCAAACCCGCCAAACATTCGACTCGATCAAGGCTTTCGGACAACCCCGCACAGCGCCGGAACCGGCCGCTGCTTGACAGTTAGCGGAATCGGAGGTCTGTGGATCAAGATCTTTTATGCGGCCTCCTCGGTAGCGGTGGTGTCGTCGGGCCGTTCGACGAGTTTGCCGTTCTCGAACTTCGCGCCGGCGCGGACGAGCGCCACGAGATGGGGCGCGTTGACCGCCCGCCAGCGTGACTGGGCCGCCTCGATCAGCTTGTAGGCCATGGCGATTCCGGCGGCGCGGGAGCCGGGGCCCTTGGTGATCTTGCTCCGGTTCCGCACGGTGGCGAAGGTAGATTCGATCGGATTTGTAGTTCTCAGATGAATCCAGTGCTCGGCCGGGAAGTCGTAGAACGCCAGCAGCTGCTCGACGTCGTCGCTGATCTTGGCGACCGCCTTCGGAAACTTCGCACCATAGGTCGACTCGAACTCCTTGACCGCGTCGCGGGCGTGGGACTTGTCCTCGGCGTTCCAGATCTCTGCGAGCGCCTTCTTCGCCCCCGGGTGCGCCGACTTCGGCAGCGCGGCAAGAACATTCGATATCTTGTGGAACCAGCAACGCTGCTCGCGGGTCTCCGGGAACACCTCGCGCAGCGCGCTCCAGAATCCGAGCGCCCCGTCCCCGGCGGCCAGCACCGGGGCGCGCATGCCGCGGCGGCGGCAATCACGCAGCAGATCGGCCCACGACTCGGCGGCCTCGCGGTAACCGTCGGTGAGCGCTACCAGCTCCTTGCGGCCGTCCGCGCGCACCCCGATCATCACCAGCAGGCACAGCTTCGGCTCCTCGAGGCGCACGTTGACATGGATGCCGTCAGCCCACAGGTACACGAAGTCCACACCCGACAAGTCCCGCTCGGCGAACGCCTGCTGCTCGGCCTTCCACGTCTCGGTGAGCTTGGTGATCGTCGAGGCCGACAGCCCCTTGGCGCTGCCGAGGAACTGCCCGAGGGCGGGCACGAAATCTCCCGACGAGAGCCCGTGCAGGTACAGCAGCGGAAGCACCTCGCCGATCTTCGGGGTCTTGCGCGCCCACGGCGGCAAGATCGACGACGAGAACCGCTGCCGCTCACCGGTATCCGGGTCGACACGCTTGTCGTTGACCCGCGGTGCCGTGACGTCCACCGCGCCGGCGCTCGTGGTCACCGTCCGCGACTCGTGGCAGCCGTTGCGCACCACCAGCCGATGACCCTTCTCGTCACGAACGTCAGCGAACTGGGCGATGTAAGCCTCGACCTCCGCCCGCAGGGCCTCGGCCAGCATCCGCCGCGCACCCTCTCGGACGATCTCGTCGATTACCGACGACGCAGCCGACCGCGCCGCACCCGAACCATCGCGGTCAGCAGAATCAGAAACTACAGTGAGCATCGGGTCGTACCTTCCCGACCAGCGTTGTCGCGCCGGTCTTGCTTGGAACCTTTCATCGGTCACCCGGGAAGGTACGCCCCATCCCAAGCCGATCCACAGATTTCAAGCATTGCTCTCAAGTCCACCGGACGGTGCACTCGTTGTCTCGGACATCCACCTGAACACATCCGATGGCGTACCGCTGTCGTCACAAGAAAAACACGTTGTTGTTCCTCTGAGGTAACAGGAGTAGCGAGTCACTGGGACCGTCCGGAACGATTACTAAACAATCCCCTAGACCACCAGCCGCTGATGCCGTCATCACCTACCAAAGAGGCGAATTTTGATTCCTGCAGGCGTGTATTAAAGCTCCGGCGATGTTCGTCTGCCGTTCCGCAGCTATCGCCACGTGCCTGGCGGTGTCGATGGGCTTCGCGCCAGCGGCATGGGCCGAGCCTGACCAGGGCCCCACACCAGCGAATGCCGCGACTGCTGTTGACGATGGGCGGGTGCCGCCCGGTCCGCCGGCGAACCTCACGACTCCGGATGGCTGGACGCTGACACTTTCCTCCAGGGATGAGACGGCATTGCCGGTCGCGCCGCTGACCACCGCGGTGTCGTCGCGCGACTACATCGTGGGTGCCACATTCATCGGCTCGCTCAGCGGACCCGGCGAGGCTCGCGGAATCCTGGAGGTGGGTTACGACATCGGGTGCGGCATCGACATGACCACATCTAACGGGGTGTCGTTGACGGGCACCACCGGCCTCACCCCCACGCTGGGCGTCAGTGGTCCTATCGCCGGATTGCCGACGACCATCGCTCCGCTAATTTCCACGCCAGTGGGAGGGGCGATCACCGTCGGCCTGAAACCCGGCCTCGTCAACATCGTTCCGGTGAACAAGAAAGAGTTCAAGGGCAACAACCCATGGGTGATGGTGGCCAACTTCCACGTCAAGATCGATGGTTGCGTCGGTCAATCGTTCATCCGCTCCTACGCAACGCTGACTCGACAGACCGACGAATCCGACGTTGTGTTGTCCTACGTCGGCGTCACCAAGGCCGTCTGATTGGGGGAACGAACGCAGCGGTTACCGGGGCAGTGTGTTCAGCCGCTCGGTGAGCAGCCGGGCCAGACGCACGCTGCGCGGAATCGACCAGCAGGTCGCCATAGCCGAACGTTCCGTCGCGGGGAAAGCCCCTTTCACCGCAACCGCTACATTCAGCTCACTGGGGCCACCAAGAGCGTGAACCGGCAGTTGGAGGCCAAGACCCGCGCGCTAGGCGGATGGAAGGCATACACCACCAACTTGGTCGGCCAGGCCGCGGAGTTCGTCATCGATGCCTACCACCAGTTGTGGCGTATCGAGAAGAGCTTCCGCATGTCCAAGCACGACCTCCGGGCCCGGCCGGTTTACCACTACCGGCGTGAATCGATCGAGGCTCACCTGAGCGTCGTGTTCGCCGCCCTAGCCGTCAGCCACTACATCGAGCACCAAACCGGCTGGAGGTATGAAGAAATTCGTTGGAACCACATGCCGCTACCGCACCGTCCGACTTCAACTTCCTTCACAGTCCATCCTCGCCCTTCAACCCTGACAATCTCCGTTTGAGCTACTGTGCTATTCCCGCTGTTTGTTCGCGGATCATCGGGCGAATGCCGGTCCGGGCCGCGGCAAGGTCGTCTTGCGTGGTTTGCAGCTCCTCGCGTGTCTGGGCGAGTTCGGCTCGAAGTTCGGAGTTCTCTGCGCGGTATCGGTCGTTAGCTTCGGCTAGTTGGTCGATGCGCTGGCGAAGTGTCTCGGTCGATTGTGCTTCGAGTTGCTCACCGAGTTGGCCGCGTAGCGCGTGCTTGAGTCGCGCGATCTCGTTGCGGAGGTGTCGGTTGTGCTCGCGTAGGAGTTCGAGATCGGTGCGGAGGCTGGCATCGCTGGCGATACGGCCTACGCGTTCGTCGCGCACAAGCTGGTCTGCTTGGGCATTTCGCGCATTCTCGATGTATTCGCGAACACCATCGGCGTAGACGAGCCAGTTTGACACGCCGGCGGTCCGCGCGACCGATGCAAAGGTGATGGGGTGCCGTCGGGCACCATGTCTATCGGATAACCGTCCCGGCTCACGGCCCTGACACGCCGGTTGCCGCACTTGCTGCTTGCTCTGTTGTGAACGGATTTGTGAACGAAACGTGGCGCAACGGCCGCGATGGGGTGAGACGCGGTGCGGTGGCTGTGACGGGCGCTTTACTCGTGACCTGCGCGGTTGAGACCCGCGAGGCGACTGGAGACGGCGACCGGTTAGCTCATAACCCAGAGGTCGCGGATCCGTATCTTGTCCTCGCTACCAGCGGAAACGCGTCCGGAGGACTTCGCCCTGGCGGTTGTCATGCCGCACGTGAACACGGATCGACTTGTCAGCTCTCGGCGCTACCTCATGGTGCAGCAGCGCTGTCAATGACAAGCGCGAACGACGGTTTGCATGTTTGGCTTCCTGAAGCCCTCGGACCGCTCAGCCGGGCTTCGTTCGTTCGGACTCTCAAGAGCCGAACACAGCGGAAGCCTGTCCGGTTCACGTCCTATGCAGCAACGACTCGTATGCGTCGAAGCAGGTCAAACGTTCTCCATTCAGCGCACGGAAGTGCTTACGCCGCAGGTCAACAGCATTCACTGCCGCCTCACACGCGGAAGGTCGCTGGTTCGAAACCAGCCGGGACCACGCTGTGATGTCTCGGGACATCGTTGGCAGATGTCCCGAGACATTGTTGGCATCTAGAGCCTGTTTTCGGGTGAGTTTCCGCATTTGACGCCGCGTGGTTGGTAGTCGCGGGTGGGGTCGAGGATCAGTTTGCGGATGAGTGCTCCGGTGTCGCGGTCCAGGACGCGGATGTCGAGGTCGTCGGTCGATGACCGCCCACATTCCCGCACGGGCATCGGTGACGTCGATGGCCGCGAGGTCGGCCAGCATGGCGTCGCGTCGGCCTCGAGCACGCCGTGAAAGATCGCCCGCTTGTCCGCGAAATAGTGAAAGAGTGTGCCCGAGCCGACGCCGGCCGCCGTGTACACGTGCTTGACAGTTGTGTTGTCGTAGCCTTTCTGTGCGAACGCGGTGGCCGCACCCTCGAGAATCTGTGTCCGACGTGCGGCATGCCGTTCGGGATCAACCATGCGCATCATCGTTATCCGTTGTGTCACTTTGTCTTTCGCGCTCAGCGCGCTTCTTGCGTCGCTCGACCTCACCCCCTGCGATGAGGATCGCTACGGCGACCGGCACCAGGTATTGCAGCCACGGCAGGTTGAAGTCCGGCAGCCACCGCCACCAATCCCATTCCGGCAGAAAGCTCGTCACCCACGAGAGCGGGTCGAGATTGCGCAGCCAGTCCGGCGGCGAGATGTCCGGGAGGTCGGGCAACCAGGACAAGTTGATGCTGTCGAGCACGCTGCGGGTGAGCGCGATCGCAAGAGCGCCTATGCCGAGCACGCCGACGAGCATGACGACAACCTCGGTGGCCACATGGCGCGCCGCGTACACGCGGGGATACGCTTCGCGAAATCCATAGCGGCGCACCGCCTTTGTGTCTTCCGACGGAACGAACGGCGTTGCCAGCGGACGTCGGGCAGCGGCGTCGGGGTCCTTCGCCACAAGCTCGGCCCGACGCAGACGGTTACGCAGGCCTCGGGACACCAGCACCCTCTGCTCGACGTCGTCGACGGTGCCGCCCCGCCAACTTTTTGTGGGCTAAAGGCGTTGCGCGGAGGTCGTAGTTAGCGGCGCCGCCTCCAGACCACGACGCCGACCGTGAGCGCGCCGATCAGAACGAACGCGACCACCGGCACGGTCCGCTTGGGGTTATCGGTTGCAGCGTGTCGCAAGGTATCGGCCTTGTCGACGACGCGCTCCTTGGCGTCCGCGACCTTCTCTTTGGTGCGTTCCTTAACATCGAGCTTCGCGCCCAAGGCCTGCACGGTCTCGCCGAGTTCCTTGCGGGTGTGCTCGATATCAGCCTGGATGTCGTCGATGCCGGCGTCGGGGCCGGGCTCTGGCCGGGCGCCATTAGTTTCGGTCATGGCGGGCGTCCTTCAACTCTTGAATATCGGCTTTCACGGTTTCGACGGTCCTGGGCGCGGTTGGCGTGACTTCCTGCGCCTGGCCGCGGCCCACGAAAGCGGCGATGCCCGCCGCGATGAACAGCACCAGCCCGACGACCAGGGCGGCCGCCCATACGGGCAACGCCAGTGAAAGCGCGGCGACCCCCGCGGTAATGAACGTGGCCAGTCCGAAGAATGCCAACAGACCCGCCACGCTGAACAGACCTGCTCCCAGCCCGGCGTGCTTGGCCGACTCCAGGAACTCTTTTTGCGCCAGACGCATCTCGTCGCGTATCAGTCGCGACGTCTGCGACGTCAGCTGACTCATCAGCTCGCCCATCGACGCCGCCGCCGGCTTGGGTTCGACACTCATCACATACCCCTGCAATCGTTAAATGTTTCTGGGGCAGTGATGCCCTCGCTGGGGTGGGTCGAAACACCGCCGGCGCGCCGGATTGCGTGGCTGGCGCGCCGGGTGGCCTATCGCAAAGTGCCAGGTCTCGTTGGCATCGATTCGGCGGCGAAGCTGGCCGATATGCTGCTGCGCGTGTGTCCCGATCTGCGAATCCTCGCAACGAGCCGCGAAGCACTGGGCATCGGCGGCGAGGCGGTGCTGCGGTTGTCACCACTGACGACTCCGGACGCGGACAGCAAGTTCGCCGCGCGGGCCGTCACCGCCTTGCCCGGCTTCCAGCTCACCGAGGCAAACCAGCACGTGGTCAGCAGAATCTGTTCCAAGGTCGAAGGGTTGCCGTTGGCGATCGAGTTGGCCGCTGCGCGCTTGAAGGCGATGTCGCCCGAACAGATCCTCGAGCGGCTGGCGGACCGATACGCGCTGACCCGCGGCAGTCGAGGAGCGCCGACGCGACAGCAGACTCTGGGCTGGAGCGTCGTGGAAGGGCTGGCATGGATTGCCGCCGAGAACGGTGATTACCGTCGAGCCGCGATGTTGACGGGTGCCGCCGAAACACTGGGCAGTGCCGTCGGGGCATCGACAGTCGCGTCTTGCCGCATCTCCTCGGCTTCCACATCGAGGGTGAACGCCGGGCACGGGAAGGCCTTGGCGCAGAAGGATTCGAGGCAGCCCATCAGGAGGGCTGCGAATTCGGCTTCGACGACGCCGTCACCTACGCGCTGGGTAAACCGCCTAGCTCTCCGACTGAGCTTTCGCGACAAGTTCGGTAGCGACTTGCATGAGCGGCACGTTGGAATCCTGAGAAAGCTTGCGTAACAGCTCGAATGCCCGCACCGCGTCGACGCGGTAGCGTTCCATGATCATGCCCTTCGCCTGACCGATCACGTCTCGACTGGCCAGCGCGCGCTTGAACTGATCGTCGCGACGTGCCGCGTTCCACGCTACGGACGAATGAGCGGCGAAGATCAGCCCAATGGTTTTCGTCGTTGCTCCGAATGCATGGGCCTGCTCGGCATAAACGTTGAGAGCGCCCATCGTCTCGCCGGCAATGAACAGTTGGAAGGCCATTACCGACCGGATCGGGCTCTGCGCCAAGACGTCCCGCGCGTACAGCGGAAACCGCTCATCGGTTTCCAGGTCGGCGACGTGGATGGTCTTTTCCTCCCACGCGGCCGTCAGGCACGGGCCCTCCCGGTGACGCTGCTGAATCTCGTCCAGCAGTATCGGCCACTTGTGGGTAGCGGCCGGGGTGTCGATGTGCTTGGCGTTGCGAGTGATGGTCACGCCCGCGTACTGGGCTCCCGGGACCTCGACGGCGGCATTCTCCGCCAGCTCGGCGATGACCGTGTCCGAGTCGGTGTCGGGCCGGCCGTATAGGTCCTGCACCAGCTCAGCGATTCGCTGGTGGGTCGCGTCCACCGCGGCAGGATTGTTCACCGTCACCATCTCAATGTCGTCCTTCGCTAGGTTTCCAAATCTACCGCTCTACCTGCCGGCTGGCCCGCGGACAACGCGATCAGCAGGACATTGCTGCAGCTGACCGCCCACGAACAATGCTCCGACATTGAATTCAGGTCGTGATTTCTGCGATCAACAGCCCTGAGTGCCATCTCCACAGAGCTACCGCCTACAGCGCCCGCAGATAGCGGTCGGTGACGAGCCGCTGAATCACCGACGTGACGGGGGAGCCCAGCTTGCTCCACCACGTGGCGTGGCGGGAGAACGCCGTCACGTCCGCATACACCTCGTCGGTGGCCGGGTCGTAGCGGACAAGGAACAACTCTTCGCCCGATTCGGCATGGCCCCGCAATGTGCCGTACGCGAACCCGCGGCGGCCGGGTTCGTCGACGACATAGACAACCCGGCACGGCACTCGCACCGGGCCGAGGTGCACGATGACTTCCGAACCGACCGCGCCGACCTCCGTCGTCGCCTCGACCTTCAGCCCGGCCCCACGCAGCATGCCCCAACGCATCCCCGCCTCGGCCGCGTCCTCGAAGCGACGCCGTCCCCGGCCGATGACAGCCGACTTCTGCACATGGTGGTAGCCGGCCGGCAGCGGTCCGGCTGTGCCGCCCACCTCCGCATAGGTCAACGGCAGCGCGGCAAGCTCGCTCAGCTTCACCAGGCCACCCTGCCATCGTCGGCGTACGGTCGGAAAAATGACCACGCAAAGCGTCGCTCAAGAATCTGGAACATTCACCATCGGCGGCGACCTCACGGTCAATCGCCTGGGCTTTGGGGCCATGCGCCTGACCGGGAAGGGCGTCTGGGGCCCGCCGGCCGACCACGACGAATGCATTCGCGTCCTGCGTCGCGCCGTCGAACTCGGCGTCAACTTCATCGACACCGCCGACTCGTACGGCCCGTACGTGTCCGAGGACGTCATACGTGAGGCGCTGCACCCGTACACCGACATCGTCGTCGCAACCAAGGCCGGTCTGCTGCGCACCGGTCCGAACGAGTGGGCGCCACTCGGATTTCCGGCCTACCTGCGCCAGGAGTGCGAGATGAGCCTGCGTCGCCTCGGCGTCGAGCGTATCGACCTGTTCCAGCTGCACCGCATCGACGACAAGTTCCCGGCCGAAGACCAGCTCGGCGAACTGGCCGCGCTGCAGCAGGAAGGCAAGATCCGCCACATCGGCCTGTCCGAGGTCAACGTCGAGCAGCTCGAGGCCGCGCAGAAGATCGCGACCATCGTCTCGGTGCAGAACATGTACAACCTCACCGCGCGCACCGCCGAACCGTTGCTCGATGCCTGCGAATCGCAGGATGTCGGCTTCATCCCATGGGCACCGTTGGGGTCTGGACCACTGGCCGCTCCGGACGGTCCACTGCAGCGCATCGCCGCCGAGCACCAGGTAGGACCCTCCCAACTAGCCGTGGCGTGGCTGTTGAAGCGCTCGCCGGTGATGCTGCCGATCCCCGGCACGTCGCGCGTCGCTCACTTGGAGGAGAACGTCGCCGCTGCCGCGATCGAGCTCTCCGACGACGAGTTCGAGACGCTGAGCAAAGCCGGATCAGCCGGATAATGAGCTAGGCAATACGGTGAGCGGGTGACCACCGAACAGCCCGTCGACGCGCATCCCGGCGGCGGATTCAACCCGCCGGTCCCGACCACCCGCGGTGGACCTGACTACGGCCGGTTCGTTGAAGCGGTCCGCGCACTGCAGGACCACCCCCGCGCGGTCGATGCCCCAGACGAGGTGATCACCGAGGCCACCGGCCTGATCGAGAAGGTGTCGCAGCTGCTCGCGCCCTACGACGCCGACGAGTGGGCCTCCCCATCGGGCCGACGGATGGACCTGCCCAACCGCGGCAACATCCTGCAGATCCCGGTCGACCTGCACGTCACCGAAGGCGGCCGCGTCGGCGGCACCGCGCAATTCCGCCGCTTCCACCTCGGCCGCAATCGCGCGGCTCACGGCGGCGCGGTCGCGATGCTGTTCGATTCACTGCTGGGTTATACCGCTTTCAAGCTCAGCCGCAGCAAGGCTCAGCGCACCGCTTTCCTGCACGTCGACTACCGCAAGATCGCGCCCGTCGAGAAGGAGCTGCAGGTCGACGCCGGCATCGATGGCATCGAAGACCGCAAGATCTTCGTCTCCGGCCGCCTGCTCGACGGCGACGCCGTGCTGGCGGAGACACACGCACTGTTCGTCAAGCTGAAGCCAGGACAGCAGTGAAACAAGAAGAGGAACGACCGAGCATCCGCCGCCGGTGGGCACGGTGGCGCGACCGACTGCGAGACCGGCGCAAAGCCGACTTTGTGTACCGCATCGTCGTTGCCGTGGTCGGGCTGGCGATCCTGGGTGTCGGCATCCTCGCGATTCCGTATCCCGGACCGGGCTGGGCCATCGTGTTCGTCGGACTGGGCATCCTGGCCACCGAGTTCGATTGGGCGCGACGGCTGCTCGCCTATGCCAAGGAGCGCTACGACAAGGTAATGGACTGGTTCAAACGGCAGGGCCTATGGGTGCAGGCGCTTGGCGTGTTGTTCACCGTGGCGGTGGTGGTTTCCACGCTGTGGCTGCTTGGTGCGCTCGACTGGTCGGCGGAATTGGTGGGCATCGAGCAAGAGTGGTTGAACAGTCCTATCGGCATCGGGTCCTGAGCGTCCGCCCCGATAGCATGGTCGCGTTCGACATCACCCCTCAAGCATTGGAGAGTCACCGATGAGCGCCCCCGCCAGCTCCGCCTCAGCAGCCCCGATCCGGGTGGCTGCCGGGACCACCGCCGGGGCAGCGGTCCGTGAAGCCGGCCTGCCGGGCCGGGGCGCTCCGGACGCGATCGTTGTCGTCCGCGACGCCGACGGCCGGCTCCGCGACCTGGGCTGGGCACCCGAGAACGACGTTGAGGTGACGCCGGTCGCTGCCGATACCGACGACGGCCGCAGGGTCGTCCGGCACTCGGCTGCCCACGTGTTGGCGCAGGCCGTCCAGAACATGTTCCCGGAGGCCAAGCTCGGCATCGGCCCGCCCGTCACCGACGGTTTCTACTACGACTTCGACGTTCCGCGCGCGTTCACGCCAGAGGATCTCGACGCGCTGGAGAAGCGGATGCGCCAAATCGTCAAGGAAGGCCAGCTGTTCTCGCGGCGGGTTTATGAGTCCAAAGACCAAGCGAACGAAGAACTCGCAAACGAGCCCTACAAGCTCGAACTCGTCGACGACAAGTCCGGCGACCCGGAGGTGATGGAGGTCGGTGGCGACGAGCTCACCGCCTACGACAACCTCAATCCCCGCACTCGCGAACGGGAATGGGGCGATTTGTGCCGTGGGCCGCACATCCCGACGACGAAATACATCCCGGCGTTCAAGCTGACCCGGAGTTCGGCGGCCTATTGGCGCGGCAATCAGGACAACGCCAGCCTGCAGCGCATCTACGGCACGGCGTGGGAGTCGCAGGAGGCTCTCGACAAACACCTCGAGCTCATCGAGGAGGCGCAGCGACGCGACCACCGCAAGCTCGGCGCTGAGCTGGATCTGTTCAGCTTTCCCGACGAAATCGGTTCGGGCCTAGCGGTTTTCCACCCCAAGGGGGGGATCATCCGCCGGGAGTTGGAGGACTACTCACGGCGCAAGCACGCCGAGGCCGGCTACGAGTTCGTCAACTCGCCGCATATCACCAAGGCACAGCTGTTCAAGATCTCCGGCCACCTCGACTGGTACGCCGACGGCATGTTCCCGCCGATGCACCTCGACGCGGAGTACAACGACGACGGCACGCTGCGCAAGCCCGGGCAGGACTACTACCTCAAGCCGATGAACTGCCCGATGCACTGCCTGATCTTCCGGTCCCGCGGCCGGTCCTATCGGGAACTTCCGTTGCGGCTCTTCGAATTCGGCACCGTCTACCGCTACGAGCTGTCCGGTGTGGTACACGGTCTGACCCGGGTGCGCGGCCTGACCATGGACGACGCGCACATCTACTGCACCCGCGATCAGATGCGCGACGAACTGACGTCGTTACTGCGCTTCGTGCTCGACCTGCTCGGCGACTACGGCCTGACCGACTTCTATCTGGAGCTCTCCACCAAGGACCCGAAAAAGTTCGTCGGCTCCGATGAATTGTGGGAAGAAGCCACCAGCGTGCTGGCCGAGGTGGGCGTCGCCTCCGGGCTGGACCTGTTGCCCGATCCGGGCGGTGCGGCGTTCTACGGCCCCAAGATCTCGGTGCAGGTCAAGGACGCGCTAGGCCGCAGTTGGCAGATGTCGACCATCCAGCTGGACTTCAACTTCCCAGAGCGCTTCGAGCTGGAGTACACGGCCGCCGACGGCAGCAGGCAGCGGCCGGTGATGATCCACCGCGCGCTGTTCGGATCGATCGAGCGGTTCTTCGGCATCCTCACAGAGCACTACGCCGGTGCGTTCCCGGCGTGGCTGGCGCCGGTGCAGGTGGTCGGCATCCCGGTCGCCGACGATCACATCCCGTACCTCAACGGCCTTGCCACGCAACTGAAGATGCACGGCATCCGCGCCGAGGTAGACACCAGCGACGACCGGATGGCCAAGAAGATCGTCAACCACACGAATCAAAAGGTGCCGTTCATGCTGTTGGCCGGCGACCGGGACGTGGAGGCAGGCGCGGTCAGTTTCCGGTTCGGCGACCGCAGCCAGGTCAACGGCGTTCCGCGCGACGAGGCCCTCGAGGCGATCCTCAACTGGATCGCCAGTCGCGAAAACGCAGCCCCGACAGCCGAACTGCTCAAGGTGGGCACCGGGACGTGAAGGACGACCTGACGGGCGATGAGCGCTTGCGCGAAGAGCCGACGGCGAAGTCCGACGAGCGGACGATCGTCGACCACGGCGCCGGCGAGCAAGACCACTTGCAGCGACTGTGGACCCCGTATCGGATGAATTACATCGCCGAAGCGCCACTGCGCCGGGACAATTCGGGGGAGTCCCGACCGTTCACCGACATCCCCACGTTGTCCGACGAGGACGGCCTGGTGGTGGTCCGCGGAGAATTGGTGTACGTCGTGCTCAATCTCTACCCGTACAACCCCGGCCACCTGATGGTGGTGCCGTATCGGCGGGTGTCCGAGCTCGAAGACCTCACCGACGCCGAGAGTGCAGAGCTGATGGCGTTCACCCAGAAGGCGATTCGCGTCATCAAGAGCGTCTCGAACCCGATGGGTTTCAACGTCGGGCTCAACCTCGGCAAGGTGTCCGGTGGCTCGCTGGCCGAACACCTGCACATGCATGTGGTGCCGCGCTGGATCGGCGACGCGAACTACATCACCATCATCGGCGGCGCAAAGATCATCCCGCAGCTGCTTCGTGAGACCCGTCAATTGCTGGCGACCGAGTGGGCGAAGCTGCAGTGAGCAACTTCTACCTGATGACCCGCGCGGCCTACGCGAAGCTCAGTAAACCGGTAGCCAAGGCGGCGCTGCGGGCCGGCCTGACGCCGGACAGCATCACGATCGTCGGCACTGCGGGCGCGGTGATCGCCGCGCTGACGCTGTACCCGATAGGGCAGCTGTGGTGGGGCTCGGTGGCGGTCTGGGTCTTCGTGCTGGCCGACATGCTCGACGGCGCGATGGCGCGTGAGAGAGGCGGCGGCACCCGGTTCGGTGCCGTGCTGGACGCGACCTGTGACCGGATCGGCGACGGCGCGGTGTTCTGCGGGCTGTTGTGGTGGGCGGCGTTTGGGCTCGAAAGTGCCACGCTGGTGGTGGCCACGGCGATCTGTCTGGTCAGCTCGCAGGTGATCTCCTACATCAAGGCCCGTGCCGAGGCCAGCGGCCTGTCCGGTGGGGGTGGTCTGATCGAGCGGCCGGAGCGGCTGATGATCGTGCTGGTCGGTGCCAGTTTGTCTGGTCTATTCGGGGTGCCCTGGCTGCTGCACGGCGCGATGTGGGTACTCGCGGTGGCCAGTCTGATCACGCTCGGCCAGCGGGTGCACACGGTGCGGACGTCACCCGGTGCGATGGAGCCGCTGCAAACGTCTGGCGGCGAGAAGCCCGAGACGTGGGGGCACTCCCCACGCGAGCGGGGGGCCCACCCGCCCGAAGAGCTGGGGGACGGGCAATGACCACCACGCCGGCGGGACCTACGGCGGATCGCGGCGGCCGCTTCTCGCTGGGGGGCTATGTCAGCGACTGGGGCTACGCCGTCGGCTGGCGGGTGGTCCGCGCAATGCCGGAGTTCGTAGCGCGCAACACTTTTGACGCCGGTGCGCATCTCGCCGCGCGCGGCGGAGGACCCGTACAGCTGCGCAAGAACCTGGCCCGGGTGCTCGGCGTGCCGCCCGCCCGGGTGCCGGACGGGCTGATTCGTGCTTCGCTGGCCTCATACGCCCGATACTGGCGGGAGGCGTTTCGGTTGCCGTCGATGGACCAGGAGAAGCTCGGCCGACATCTCGGTCCTTGCCTGCTGGGCCGCGGATACCTCGATGCTGCCCTGGCCGCCGGCCGTGGCGCGGTGCTGGCGCTCCCGCACAGCGGAAACTGGGACATGGGCGGCGTCTGGTTGGTGCACCACTACGGCACTTTCACGACGGTCGCCGAGCGGCTCAAACCCGAATCGCTGTATCGGCGATTCATCGACTACCGGGAGACGCTGGGCTTCGAGACGCTGCCGTTGACCGGCGGTGAGCGGCCGCCGTTAGAAGTGCTCGCCGAACGGCTGCGCGCCAACAAGTTCATCTGCCTGATGGCTGAACGCGACCTGACCCGCTCCGGGGTAGAAGTCGATTTCTTCGGGGAACCCACACGGATGCCCGCCGGCTCGGCGAAGTTGGCCATCGAAACGGGTGCGCACCTGCTGCCGGTCCACTGCTACAACACCCAAGACAGCTGGATTTTCGATGTGTCACCGCCGCTGAACACCAGCTCCGGAGACGTCGGTGCGATTACGCAGGCGTTGGCCGACCGGTTCGCTAAGGGCATTGCCGCCCATCCGGCCGACTGGCACATGCTGCAGCCGCAATGGCTCGCAGACCTTTCCGACGAACGCCGCGCCAGGCTGGAGCTGACCTGATGCGCATCGGCATGGTCTGCCCCTACTCGTTCGACGTAGCCGGCGGCGTGCAGTCGCATGTGTTGCAATTGGCCGACGTGATGCACGCGCGCGGCCACGACGTCAGCGTGCTGGCACCCTCGTCGCCCCACGTCGAGTTGCCCGACTACGTGGTGTCGGGAGGCAAGGCGGTGCCGATCCGGTACAACGGGTCGGTGGCCCGCCTACGGTTCGGGCCAGCCACCCACCGCAAGGTCAAGCGCTGGCTGTCCGAAGGCGCCTTCGACGTGCTTCACCTCCACGAGCCGAACGCACCGAGCCTGTCGATGCTGGCGCTGAACATCGCCGAGGGGCCGATCGTCGCAACCTTCCACACGTCGACCACAAAGTCGTTGACGCTCAGCGTCTTCGAGCCGTTTCTGCGGCCCATGCATGAGAAGATCGTGGGTCGCATCGCGGTGTCGGATCTGGCGCGGCGCTGGCAGATGGAGGCGCTGGGCAGCGACGCCGTCGAGATTCCCAACGGGGTGGACGTTGGGGCATTCGCCTCGGCGCCGCACCTGGACGGATATCCCAGACCGGGCAAGTCGGTGATGTTCCTCGGCCGCTACGACGAGCCCCGCAAGGGCATGGCCGTGCTGCTCGGCGCCCTGCCGGCGCTGGTGAAGCGGTTCGGTGACATCGAGATTCTGGTCGTGGGCCGCGGCGACGAGGACGAGCTGCGTGAGGAGGCCGGCGAGCTGGCCGGGCACCTGCGCATCCTCGGCCAGGTCGACGACGCACAGAAGGCCTCGGCCATGCGCAGCGCCGATGTGTACTGTGCGCCCCACCTCGGCGGCGAGAGTTTCGGCATTGTGCTCGTCGAGGCGATGGCCGCCGGCACCGCGGTGGTGGCCAGTGACCTTGACGCCTTCCGGCGGGTGCTGCTCGACGGCAAGGCCGGCCGGCTGGTGCCCGTCGATGATGCGGCGGCGCTGGCAGCCGGGCTGATCGAGATGTTGGAGGACGACGTCGCCCGCGGCCGATACGTCGACGCCGCGGCCGCGGCCGTGCGCCGCTACGACTGGTCGGTGGTGGAGCGCCAGATCATGCGGGTGTACGAGACGGTCGCCGGGGCCGGCGCGAAGGTGAAGGTGGCGAGTTGATCACGTGGATCGTGATCATCACGCTGGCCGTGCTTGTCGCGGTGATCCTGCTGGTCGGCGCGTGGGCGTACCAAACCGCCAATCGGCTCAACCGGCTGCACGTCCGGTATGACCTGTCCTGGCAGGCGCTCGACGGGGTGCTGGCCCGCCGGGCGGTGGTGGCCCGCGCGGTCGCCGTCGACGCCTACGGCGGCGGCCCGGACGGCAAACGACTGGCGGCCCTTGCCGACGCGGCCGAACGCGCGCCACGGACGGGGCGAGAAGCGGCCGAGAACGAACTGTCGGCGGCGCTGGCGCTCGTTGACCCGGCCTCACTCCCGGTGGCCCTGGTCGCCGAGCTGGCCGACGCCGAGGCGCGGGTGCTGCTGGCCCGTCGCTTCCACAACGACGCCGTCCGCGACACGTTGGCGTTGCGCGAGCGGCCGGCAGTGCGGATCCTGCGGCTCGGAGGAACCGCGGCGCTGCCAACCTATTTCGAGATCGCCGAGCGTGCTCAAGCCTCGTCACGCGAGGTCGGATTGGTGAGCCGCCGCACCTCAGCGCGCATCGTCTTGCTCGACGACGATGGTTCGGTATTGCTGCTCTGCGGATCCGACCCAGCGAACGGGGACGGCAGCGCGCCGCGCTGGTGGTTCACGGTCGGCGGTGCGGCGCAGCGTGGTGAAACGTTGCCGGAGGCCGCGGTGCGAGAACTCGAGGAGGAGACGGGCTTGCGGGTCGACCCGGCCGACATGATCGGTCCGGTGTGGCGGCGTGACGCGGTGATCGACTTCAACGGGTCGGTCATCCGCAGCGAGGAGATGTTCTTCATCCACCGCACCCGGCGGTTCGAGCCGTCGACCGCCGGCCGCACCGGCCTTGAGCGTGCCTACATTCACGGCCACAGCTGGTGCGATGCGACAATGATCAGCGAGCTGGTCGCCAAGGGGGAAACCGTCTACCCCCTGCAGCTGGGCGAGCTGCTGGACGACGCGAACGCGCTGGCCGACGCGCGTGGCGGCGTACCGCGGCGTCAGTTGCAATCGATCCGCTAGGGCTGCGGATTTAACACATTTGCCGCCACCTTTAGACTGGATCAGTAGCGATTTGGAGGAGATAGCAGTGGAAACCGCAGCTGGATCGAACGGGTCAGGCACCCAGACCGGCACCGCGCGGGTCAAACGCGGCATGGCGGAGATGCTCAAGGGCGGCGTCATCATGGACGTCGTCACCCCCGAGCAGGCCCGCATCGCCGAGGGCGCCGGCGCGGTGGCCGTGATGGCCCTGGAGCGGGTGCCTGCCGACATCCGCGCCCAAGGTGGGGTGTCGCGGATGAGTGACCCCGACATGATCGAGGGGATCATCGACGCCGTCACCATCCCGGTGATGGCCAAGGCCCGGATCGGACACTTCGTCGAGGCGCAGATCCTGCAGAGCCTCGGCGTCGACTACGTCGACGAGTCCGAGGTGCTCACGCCTGCCGACTACACCCACCACATCGACAAGTGGAAGTTCACTGTGCCGTTCGTGTGCGGTGCGACGAATCTGGGCGAGGCGCTGCGCCGCCTCGCCGAAGGCGCCGCGATGATCCGGTCCAAGGGCGAGGCCGGCACCGGCGACGTGTCCAACGCAACCACGCACATGCGCGCTATCGGTGGCGAGATCCGTCGGCTCACCTCGCTGTCGGAGGACGAATTATTCGTCGCCGCAAAGGAATTGCAGGCGCCCTACGACCTGGTGGTCGAGGTGGCACGGGCCGGCAAGCTGCCGGTGACGCTGTTCACCGCGGGCGGCATCGCCACCCCGGCCGACGCGGCGATGATGATGCAGCTCGGCGCCGAGGGTGTGTTCGTCGGCTCGGGCATCTTCAAGTCCGGCGATCCCGCGCAGCGGGCCGCCGCGATCGTCAAGGCCACCACCTTCTACGACGACCCCGACGTGCTGGCCAAGGTGTCGCGCGGGCTGGGGGAGGCCATGGTCGGCATCAACGTGGAGGACATCGCGGCCCCGCATCGGCTCGCCCAGCGCGGCTGGTAAGACCACCGCGATGAGCCGCTTGGGCGAAGAGCCAAGATAACTGCATGTCGATCGAAGAGATCCTTGATCTCGAGCAACTCGAGGTCAACATCTACCGCGGCGGAGTGTTCAGCCCCGAATCCGGGTTCCTGCAACGGACATT
The DNA here is from genome assembly GCA_963715885.1 of uncultured Actinomycetota bacterium. Classification (GTDB taxonomy): domain Bacteria; phylum Actinomycetota; class Actinomycetes; order Mycobacteriales; family Mycobacteriaceae; genus Mycobacterium. The sequence goes on along the minus strand of CAVQSK010000027.1, from coordinate 78,827 downwards.
CGGCGGACACGTGGCCGGGCAATCGCTGGTTTCAGCGGTCCGCACGGTGGAGCCGCGGTTCCAGGTGCACTCACTGCACGGATACTTTCTCCGGCCGGGGGACGCCAAGGCGCCGACGGTCTTCATCGTCGAACGACTACGAGATGGTGGCTCGTTCGTTACGAGGCGCGTGAATGCAATCCAGCATGGCGAGACAATCTTCTCGATGTCGGCCTCATTTCAGACCGATCAGAGCGGTATCGAACACCAGGACCCCATGCCCTACGCCGCCCCGCCGGACGACCTGCCGGGATTTCGGTCGGGCGGGGCGTTCGACGACGCCGGATTCGCGCAGTTCGCGGAATGGGACGTTCGCATCGTTCCACGTGATCAGCTAAAGCTGCTGCCGCGCAAGGCGTCGCAGCAGCAGGTGTGGTTTCGCCACCGCGATCCGTTGCCCGACGACTATGTGCTGCACATCTGCGCGTTGGCCTACATGAGCGATCTGACATTGCTGGGCTCGGCGCAGGTCAACCACCTAGAGGAACGAAAGCATCTGATGGTGGCATCGCTGGACCACGCGATGTGGTTCATGAGGTCGTTCCGCGCCGACGAGTGGCTGCTCTACGACCAGTCTTCGCCGTCGGCGTCGGGTGGGCGTTCACTGACGCAGGGCAAAATCTTCAACCGGTACGGCGACATGGTTGCGGCGGTGATGCAGGAAGGTCTGACCCGCTACACGCGTGACGTCAAGCCATGAGCGCACCACACGTCGGCGTTCTCGCGCTGCAGGGGGACACCCGCGAGCACCTCGCAGCGCTGCGGGAAGCGGGAGCCGAGGCATCGACCGTGCGCCGCGTGGGTGAACTGGAGGCCGTCGACGCGTTGGTCATCCCCGGCGGGGAGTCGACAACGATGAGTCATCTGTTGCGGGAGTTCGAACTGCTCGAACCGCTGCGGTCACGGCTGGCCGAGGGCATGCCGGCCTACGGGTCGTGCGCCGGGATGATCCTGCTGGCCACTGAGATCCTCGATGCCGGCGCGGCCGGGCGGGAAGCCACGCCGCTGAAAGCAATCGATATGACTGTGCGGCGCAATGCCTTTGGCCGCCAAATCGATTCATTCGAGGGCGATATTGCGTTCACGGGGCTGGATCGTCCGGTGCACGCGGTGTTCATCCGGGCGCCGTGGGTCGAGCGCGTCGGACCCGACGTGCAGGTGCTGGGTCGGGCGGCGGACCACATCGTGGCCGTGCGCCAGGGGCAGATGCTGGCGACGTCGTTTCATCCGGAGATGACGGGTGATCGCCGCATCCACAAGATGTTCGTCGACCTGCTCTAATTCTTGGCCCGCGTGAACTGGCGGCGCAGCCAGCCGATCATCGTCGGCAGCATCTCGGCGGCCTTGCTCATCGCGCAGTGCCCGGTGTCCGGGATCAGATGAACCTCTGTCTCCGACCGGCCCTCGAACACCAGAGTGTCGGCCTGGGGGACGAAATAGTCGTCCGCGCCGTTGATCACAAGCATCGGGGAGTTCAGCGGTTGCGCGAGCAGTTCATGGCGCGAGAGGTTCTCGAGGCCATCGGTCAGCTCTTCCACGGTCGGGGAGTGGTCCCAATGCATCGCGTTGCCGATGATGTCGTGCATCCCAAAGGGCAGGTTGACCACATGCTCTGGCCGGTACGATTCCGAAACTGGGCCGCCGAGATCGATTGCAGCATCGACGATTCCGGCCAGACCGGACAGCGCCGAGAAGTTGCCGCCGAACGACATGCCGAAATGCGCGACCCTGCCGTCACCCATCGATTTCGCGTAGGACGCGAGACCACGGATTACCTCGTCGGCGTGGCCGTCGAGTGGGACCGGTGATTCACCGGTGCCCGGATTGTCGAACGCCAGCGTGGTGACGCCCGCGTTCATCGTGAACGCCAGACACCACGGATGGAAGTCCATTTTGAACGTGTCCACGCCGCCGCTGGCGATGAGCACCGGACGCGACGCGTAATCGCCGTCTGGCGAGTACAGGTGGACCGGGACCTCGATGTTGCCGTCACGGTAGGCGATCTCGATGATGCGACGCTCGAAGCGGACCGGAAAGTCCTTGGCGGCCAGCTCGTACTGGTCGAGTTGGTTGCCCAACGCATGCACCCGGGCCTCGGTGTTCAGGCATGGGAATTTTGCGAAGCCGTACGCCAGTGCCGCCTTGGCGTGGTCGCGTGAATCCGCGTACGACTCGGCCAGTTTCGACCATTCATAGACCCAGCCACCCGGTGTATCGGCCCACATGTCGGTGGTGGCCGCCCTGACTTTCTCGACGTCGCCCGATGGGATCCCGAACTTCTCGAACTGCTGCATGCGGTCGGTGAACATCGCCTGCGCGTCGATCTCGTAGGTGTAGGCCATCATCGTGCGATCTGTGCGAAGTAGTCGGCGACACCGGCCTGGTCGCCGAGTTCGGTCACGGCGCCGATGTAACCGTCCGGCCGGACCACGACGCGACCGCCGTCACGAAGCCCGTAGCGCTTGGCGACCAACCCCTCGGGGTCGGCGATGACGGCGTCGTAACCGCCGACCGGTGTGTCGTCGGCGGTGACGAGCACCTGCACCTGGCCGGCGGGTCCGGCCGCCGGAGCGGGCTTACCCGCGGCGACGGTCAACACCGTGTGACCGGAGTGGCTGGATCCGCAAGCGGCGCTGATCTGCTTCTGCACATCGGCGTCGTCGATGTGCAGAACATGCTGGCCAGGTGTCACTTTGGTGTGTCGCGGACCGGCGGCCAGCACTGCCGTGCTGCCCTTGTAGGCGATGTTGGTCTCGGTGATGTTGCTCGCCATCACGCGGACTGCAGGCGGCAAATGGCCGACCATTCGCACGACTGCGTTGCGTGCCACCCGTGCCACACCTTTGAGCGTGCCGGCTTTCGTCAGCGTGTTGGTGAAATCGATGACGCGCTTTCCGACGAGATGGCGCTCGGTGTTATAGCTGTCCAGGAGTGCCTCGCCGGCGTCACCCTTGATGACCATCGCGAGCTTCCAGCACAAGTTGAAGGCGTCCTGCATGCCGGTGTTCATGCCCTGACCACCCGCCGGGCTGTGGATGTGTGCGGCATCGCCGGCAAGGAACACGCGCCCCCAGCGGTACGCGGGCACCTGGCCATGGTGGATCTCAAAGCAGGTCAACCAATGTGTCGTTGTGATGGTGACACCGCCGATCCGCTCGTCGACGATCTTCTGCAGCTGTTCCTTGGAGGGGTTCAGATTCAACGGCGCGCCCGGCGCGTCGTGGACCTGCGCCAGGAACCGTACCCGGCCGCCCAGCATCGGCAGTGTCACGACCGGACCGTCGGGGGAGAAGTACGTGTACATGTTCGTGTTGTCGAAATGCGGCTCGACTTCGACGTCGCCGAGGATGAATCGCTCACCCTTGAACGAGCCCTGCAGCTTGGTGCCCACCAGGTGCCGCACGATGCTGTGGCCGCCATCGGTGCCGATGACCCATGAGGTGTCGACCTGCTCGGTCGTCCCATCGGCGCGCTGCAGTGTGAGGTGCACCGTGTCGCCATCCTGACTCAGCTCGCTCAGCGCCAGCCCTCGATCGATCGTCACGCCCAGCGCGGTCAGGTGCTCGGTCAGCACCCGCTCGGTTTCGGTTTGAGCGGTGACCAGGGTGTAGGGGAAGGGGCTGTCCACGCCTTCCAGCGGCACCCGGAACATCTTCTTGCGGCCGGCGAACAAGTACATGCCCGTCGACTTCACGCCGGTGGCGATCAGGTCGTCGAGAACGCCCATCCGGTCGAGCATGTCGCAGCTGCGGGGGTGAACGGCGATCGCCCGAGATTCGACCGTCGGCTTCTCCAGCTTGTCGATGATTCGGACGGTGACGCCGCGGCGGGCGAGCTCGCAAGCCGCGACCAGGCCGACGGGGCCCGCGCCGACGATGACCACTGCGGGGTTCTGGCTGACGCTCATGATCTGCTCCTGATTTTCACCTTCCGTTGAGACTAGTTTCACGGTACGATGAAACTAGTCTCAACGCAAGAGGAAATTAGTGCGAGGATCAAACTCATGACGAAGAAGGCGATCACACCGGGTCCGAGGGATGAGCGCGGCGTGCTCGCCGCGCGAATTCTGGCCGCGGCCCGGCAGGCCTTCGCCGAAACCGGATGGGCGGGCACCACGATCCGGGCTGTCGCACGCGCGGCCGATGTCGACCCTGCGCTGGTGTATCACTACTTCGGATCCAAAGAAGGCTTGCTCGATGCGGCAACCAACCCCGCGCAGCGGTGGTTGGAGAACGTCGCCAAGGCTTGGACAACGCCGGTACCCGACCTTGGGACCGCGCTACTGCGGCTCATGCTCGGCGCGTGGGCCGACGACGAGATCGGTCCTGTGCTGCTGGCGGTGCTGCAGACAGCAGCTCACGAACCGATCACCCGCGAGAAGCTGAGGAGAGTCGTCGAAAGCAGCTTGATGGGTGTGTCCCAGCTCGGCGACGACGAACGGGACCGATTAGTGCGCAGCGGCCTAATCTCGTCGCAGATCATGGGCTTGGCGATGATGCGGTACGTCTGGAAGATCGAACCCGTCGCGTCGATGAGCGACGACGAGGTCGTCGCCGCTGTCGCGCCGAACCTGCAGCACTACATCGAGGGCGAGATCCGATGAACACGATGATCGAACTGGAATCGCAGCCGCGCATCGACACGCTGGTGCGGCTGCCGGTGGGCGGCGACGCGCGACGCACCGAGTACGTCGGCACGGCGTGGTTCGACGGCAAGCCCGAGATAGCCGGACTGATGCTGCGCCGGTCGCCGAACGCGCCACGGGGAATTCGGGTGCCGAACTTCTCGGCCTCGTTCTTCGTCCCGGACAGCCTGCCGTACTCGCGCGCGGCACTGGGCGACGCGACGCTGACCATCTCGGTGCTGCTCTGCGCGGCCGGCGAGACGAGCGCGATCGTCGGTGCCGCCGCGACGTTCACCGACGACCCGTCGGGTGCGCCGACGTGGATTCAGGTGCATGTCCATGGTCACCTGGGCTGGCCGGCCGGTGTCGGATACCGGGTGGTCGCGCTGACGCCGCCCGACGCCGTTCGGTAGGGCATAAACGTCCACGTAGACTCGTTGACCGGACTTTGCGTTGGAAGAAAGTGAGTAGTACCTGCATGAGCGGCCATTCCAAGTGGGCCACCACCAAGCACAAGAAGGCCGTCATCGACGCACGCCGCGGCAAGATGTTCGCCAAGCTGATCAAGAACGTCGAGGTGGCCGCGCGCGTCGGCGGCGGCGACCCGGCCGGCAACCCGACGCTGTATGACGCCATCCAGAAGGCCAAGAAGTCGTCCGTTCCCAACGACAACATCGAACGCGCCCGCAAGCGGGGCAGCGGTGAGGAGGCCGGCGGCGCGGACTGGCAGACCATCACCTACGAGGGCTACGGGCCCAACGGGGTCGCGGTGCTGGTCGAATGCCTGACCGACAACCGCAACCGCGCCGCCGGTGAGGTGCGAGTCGCGATGACCCGCAACGGCGGCAACATGGCCGACCCCGGCTCGGTGGCATACCTGTTCTCCCGCAAGGGCGTCGTCACCCTGGAGAAGAACGGGCTGACCGAGGACGACGTGTTGACCGCGGTGCTCGAGGCCGGCGCTGAGGACGTCGACGACCTCGGCGACACCCTCGAGGTCATCTGCGAGCCCACCGACCTCGTCGCCGTGCGCACCGCGCTGCAGGACGCGGGCATCGACTACGACTCAGCAGAGGCCACCTTCCAGCCGTCGGTCACGGTTCCGGTCGATCTCGACGGCGCCCGCAAGGTGCTCAAGCTGATCGACGCGCTCGAGGACAGCGACGATGTGCAGGACGTCTACACCAACATCGACATCCCCGACGACGTCGCCGCCGAGCTCGACGACGAGGACTGAGCGGAATACGCCGAAGCTGTAACCACGCACGCCGCTTCTCGCTCTTCTCCTGTGTAATTACAGTCTCGGCGAAACGTTCCCGTCCTAACTTACGGTAATAGACGATTTAGTCTATTATCATTTATGTGCCTCGGCCGGAACGTCACACAGTCGACAAGCTGCTTGATGTGTCGCGCGATTTAGTGCTCAGCAACGGGGCCCGAGCTGTCACGGTCGATCGGATAGTTGCGGCCAGCGGCGCACCGAAAGGCTCTGTCTACCATCGATTTTCGACTGTCAATGATCTGCTGGCGGCGATGTGGCTGCGCGGCGTGCGCCGGTCGCAAGCGCGTTTCCTCGAGCCATTGAACGCGGGTGGCGACCCGGTTGAGACGGCGGTGGCCGCGGGGTTGGCCATTCATGACTTCGCCAGTGAGGAGCCCGCGGACGCCCGACTGCTTGCTGCGCTGCGGCGGGAGGACCTCGTCGGCGAGGTGACCGACCCGGCCCTGGCCTCAGCGCTGCAACAAGTCAACGACGAGGTGCACTCGGCGCTCACGGCGCTGGCACGTCGCCTGTTCGGACGTGCGACGCGCGACGCGATCGAGCGCACCACGTGCGCGGTAATCGACCTGCCACAGGGCGCAATCCGCCGCCATCTCGTGCAGGGAGTTCCCGTGCCGCGCGGCGTTCGTTCCCAACTAGCCGCCGCGATCCGCGCTGCGCTGCTTGACCGGCCGGCTTCGGCAGGAAAGGGGTTATGACATGTCTGACGACGTAGATGCGGTCCGTCGACTGTTCGCCGCGGTTGAGGATCGTGACCTCGACCGTGTGCTCGACTGCTATTCCGACGATGTAGTGATCACCGAGGCAGAGGTATTGCCGTACGGCGGGATATGGCGCGGTAGGGAGGGAGCAACCGCTCACGCCGAGGGATTCATTCGCGCGTGGGGCAACCTTCAGGGTCCAGAGGAGACCCGCCTCGATGCCCGATTCTGGGGCGATGGCGCCGGGACGGTCTGCGCGGTCTTTCGGCACCGCGCGCGTGACCGCGCAAGGGGTGAGCGGTTCGACGCTCCCGAGGTGGGGATCTATCGGATCCTCGATGACCGCGTCGCGAGTTCGCAGATGTTCCACGCTGATTCGGCAGCCGTAGTCGATTTCCTCAGCGCTGCCGCGGCGGCTGACAACCCGCCGGCACGGCCATGATGGCGCGGTGGGACCGTTGGGGACCTCTCAGCGGGCTGTTGCTGTGCGTCACGTGGGCGCCGATGGCCGTTGCCATTCCGCGGCTGCCCGATCTCGGGTCCGCGCACGACGTGCAAGCGTTTTGGCGCACGAATCAGGGGTTGATGCAATGCGTCATTCTGTCGGTAAGTGTGGGCTTCTTGTTCCTGCTGGTGTTCCTCGGAGCGCTTGCCGAACTCGTGCGAACCGTCCATGGAGCGGGTGCCATCGCCTGGATAATGCTCGGCAGTGCACTGATGTTCATGACCGCACTCAACGTCGCACTCGGCCTCGACATCGCTGGCGGCCTACTCGTTGAGGTCGACCCGGCAAGTACATATGTGTTGCACACAGCGGCGTTCCTGCTCGCGGCGCCGGCAGCTTTCGCTGGCGCAACGTTCTTTGTCGCCATTGCCGTATTCACCTGGGAATCAAGAGTTTTTCCAGAATGGTCGGCGTGGGTCGCCGTCGCGGGTGTGATAGCCAACGCAGGGGCCGTCTTGGGCGTTATCACTCTGACAGGTCCGCTGAACTCGGGCAACGGGATCGTGGGCGGCATTGCCGCGCCACTCGGCCTATATCTCTTGTGGGTGTTCAGCGTCAGCGTGTGGTGGCTACGCCGCGGCCCAATCAGCGCGTCAGAAACTCGCCGATCGCGCGGGCCGTCTGCTCCGGCTGGTCGGTCATGACCAGTACGTAGGCGTCGTCGACCTGTCGCAGGTCGCCCTTGGGCAGCAACGCGGCGAGTCGCTCGCCGTGCGACTCCGGCATGACGGGGTTGCGGCTCCACAACACCAGCGATGGGCCGTCGAAATCCGCCAGCCGGTTGGTGGCCCGGATCAGGTCGGCGCCGTCGAACTTGGTGCGGCAGTATCTGACGAGGTCCTGCCGGATCCGCTTGTCGGCCAGCCCCGTCGCCAGCCATTCGTCGACAATATCTTGCGGCACAGGCTTTTTCGCCATCTGGCCGAACATCAGCCACTGCCGCCGCAGCCAGCCGATCTTCAGCTGGCGCATGGCCAACGCGACGGTCAGCGTGTTCCGGCTGGCGAGCCATGCGACCTTGCCGGGAAATCCCGGCGGGAAGTTGTCGAAGGCCTCCGACGGGCAGATGACCAGTCGCGCAACGCGTTTGTCGCGGCCGATGTCGGTGAGGAACAGCGCGCCGCCCCAGTCGCTAACGACGAGCGTCACGTCCGTCAGGTCCAGTGCATCGAGAAAATCACCGAGGAGGCCCACCATTCCGGGCAGGGTCAGGTCCGCGTCCTCGCGCATCGGGATTCGGTGCCCGCCCATCGGCAGCACCGGCAGCAGGTAGCGAAAACCCGGTGGCAGCAGCGGCAGCGCCAGGTTCCACTGCGCGTCGTTCATCAACAGGCCGTGCAGCAGCACGACCGGCGGACCGCTCGGGTCGCCCTCCTCGCGATATTCGAGGGTTCCGGCGGTGACGTCGACAGTTTTCATAGCAAACCCTTCAAGGATTAGAACGTTAATTCTAGAACGTATGCTCTAGTCTGTCGGGAGGAGGCGAAAATGGCAAGGTCCACCAGGGAATCCATCCTGACCGCCGCGGCGGAGTTGATGCGGCGCAAGGGCTACGGCGCGGTTGGGATGAAGGACATCGTCGAGGCGTCCGGCGCCCCGATCGGGTCGCTGTACCACCACTTCCGTGGCGGCAAGGTGCAGATCGTGCGTGAGGCGCTGGTCAACGCCGGCCGCGCGTATGCACTGCTCATCCCGTCGATCGTCGATGAGTACACCGATCTCGGCGCCGCCATCGAGGGTGTCTTCACCCAGGCCGCCGACGACATGACGGCCACAGGGTTCGCCAACATGTGTCCGGTCGCCAGCATTGCTGCCGAGATCGCGGACACCGTCGAGGAACTGCGCGAAACCTCGGCCGGCGTGTTCACGGATTGGGTCGACGGCGGCACCGCCTACTTCCATGCGCGCGGGCTGGACTCGCCGCGTGCCCGTGAGGTGACGCTCGCGCTCATCGGCGCGCTCGAGGGCGCGTTCGTGCTCGCGCGCACGTTGCGCAGCACCGAACCGTTGCTCGCTGCCGGTCGGACGTTGGCCCCGCAATATCGCGGCGTCGAGTTGGCCGCCAAAATGGCTGCATGGCACTAGCGGCGGGGGCGTGTCTTTGCAGTGCGCCGTCGCCGCGCCGCGTTAGTGTGTCGAACAGGTGTTCACAGGAGGCTGGCGTGCGTGTGATGGGAGTCGACCCCGGGTTGACGCGCTGCGGTCTGTCCGTCGTCGAGGGCGGACAAGGTCGCCAGGTCATCGCGCTGGACGTCGACGTGGTCCGCACCCCCTCCGACGAACCGCTGCCCCGCCGCCTGCTCGCCATCAGCAACGCCGTCGAGCACTGGATGGACACCCATCGCCCCGACGTGATCGCCGTCGAGCGCGTGTTCTCACAACAGAACGTGTCGACGGTGATGGGCACCGCGCAGGCCGGTGGCGTCATCGCGCTGGCGGCCGCCAAGCGCGACATCGACGTGCACTTCCACACCCCCAGCGAGGTCAAGGCCGCCGTCACCGGTAACGGCAACGCGGATAAGGCTCAGGTCACCGCGATGGTCACCAGAATCCTTGCGCTGCAGACCAAGCCGACGCCCGCTGACGCCGCTGACGCGCTGGCGCTGGCCATCTGCCACTGCTGGCGCGCCCCGATGATCGCCCGGATGGCGGCAGCGGAGGCGTCGGCCGCCGAGCAACAACGCAAGTACAACGCGAGACTGAAGGCGGCACGATGATCGCATCCGTTCGCGGCGAGGTCCTCGACATCGCGCTCGACCACGTTGTCATCGAAGCCGCCGGTGTCGGCTACAAGGTGATGGCGACCCCGTCGACGCTGGCCACCATGCGCCGTGGCAGCGAGGCCCGGCTGATCACCGCGATGATCGTGCGCGAGGATTCGATGACGTTGTACGGGTTCTCCGATGCCGACGCGCGTGATCTGTTCCTGACGCTGCTAGGCGTCTCCGGCGTGGGCCCGAAGATCGCACTGGCGACGTTGGCGGTGTACGACTCAGTAGCCCTGCGGCGGGCGCTGGCCGACGGCGACGTCACCGCGCTGACCCGGGTGCCCGGCATCGGAAAACGCGGAGCCGAGCGGATGGTGCTGGAACTGCGCGACAAGATCGGGCCGGTGACCCCATCCGGCACCGTCGCGCTGAACGGCCACTCCGTGCGCGGCCCGGTCGTGGAAGCGCTTGTCGGCCTGGGCTTTGCGGTCAAACAGGCCGAGGAGGCCACCGACAAGGTGCTGGCCAACGAGCCTGAAGCAACCCAATCCACCGCGCTGCGCGCGGCACTGTCCATGCTGGGTAACAATTGACTCCTCCCTGGACTAAGTCCGGATTCCAATCCTCATCCCAACTTACGCGGCAGGAGTAGAGAGTTGAGGTTCACGGTTCGCAGACCGCCCACCGGCGAGGTCTCCCCGTGCGGTCACCGCCCGTCCGGCGGCGATGTTGCGTGCGGCGTTGACGTCGGCGTTGCACCGTCCGGCGTTGCAGGCTTCGCACTCGAAGACCGCTTGGCTCTTGCGGTTTCCGGGTGCGACGTGCCCGCATGCGGAGCATCGTTGCGACGTGTACGCCGCCGGGATCTGCTCGACCCGGCCGACAGCCTTGTGCTGCAAACGTGTGACGAGCTGGCCCCAGCCACTTCGGCTGATCGCGCGGTTGAGCCCGCGTTTCTGGGCGACTCCCGTGCCCGGCTGCTCGAGGGTGCCGCGCGCGGAGCGGGTCATCGCCCGCATGTCAAGATCCTCGACCCTGATCAGGTCGAACCGCCGCGCGAGGTCGGTGCTGGTTTTCTCGACCCAGTCCTTACGCCGATCCCGCTCGCGGGCATTCAGTTTCGCAATCGCCCGTTTCGTCTCCTCGCGGCGGTTGGAACCACGCTTGGCGCGGGCGATCCGCTGCTGCAACACCTTCAACCGCTTCGACTCACCCGGTGTCAGACCGGGTGCATGCAGCAGTTCACCGGTCGACAACGCAGCAGACACGGCGACACCCCGGTCGATGCCCACCACGCTGGCGTCGCCCGGACCGCAGATCGGATCGGCGACGTGCGCGAACGCGACATGCCAGCGGCCAGCCCGATCACAGGTAACCCGGTAGGACCTGACACCCTCTGGCACCGGCCGCGACAGGCGAAATCGCACCCACCCGACCTTGGGCACCCACACCCGACCGAAGCGGCGGTTCAGCCGCTCGACGTGGTGCCGTTTCAACCCGACCTGCCGAAAACCCTCATGCACACCGGCCTTACGCCACCTCGGGCGGCGGTGCGTACCGGCGAAGAAGTTCCGCATCGCCTGCGCGAAATCCCGCAGCGCCTGCTGCTGCACCGTCTGACTTCCGGCACGAAGCCACCCGTATTCGGCGCGGGCCTCCGTCAGCTGCGCGGCCTGCTCCAGATAGCCGGGAGCCTTGCGGCCCGGTTGCCAATGCTGTTGCTGCTCCACCGCCAAATTCCACACATACCGCGCGTCGCGGCAGTGCGCCAACAGTGCCTGTTCCTGCTCAGGAGTCGGCAACAGTCGAAACCGCGACATATCCGCACCGTAACCACCGGCACCGACACCCGCGGCCCTAGCGCACTCGCACCCCACCGCATCGGCTTCCTCCGCGCACTGAAGTCCAGGGTATCCAACCCAAGGAGCCTTCGATGAGCCGCTTCGACAACGACGCCCGAGGACGACCCCGCGATCGGGAGGTTTCGCCCGCCCTGACGGTCGGGGAAGGCGACATCGACGCCAGCCTGCGGCCGCGGTCGCTGGGGGAGTTCATCGGCCAGCCACGGGTTCGCGAACAACTGCAGCTGGTCATCGAGGGCGCCAAGAACCGCGGCGGCACACCGGATCACATCCTGTTGTCCGGTCCGCCGGGGCTGGGCAAGACGTCACTGGCGATGATCATCGCCGCCGAACTCGGCACCTCGCTACGGGTCACGTCGGGCCCTGCACTGGAACGCGCGGGTGATCTTGCCGCGATGCTGTCCAACCTCGTCGAACACGACGTATTGTTCATCGACGAGATCCACCGCATCGCGCGGCCCGCCGAGGAGATGCTGTACCTGGCGATGGAGGACTTCCGCGTCGACGTCGTCGTCGGGAAAGGCCCTGGCGCCACGTCGATTCCGCTCGATGTCGCACCGTTCACGCTCGTCGGGGCTACCACCCGGTCGGGCGCGCTGACCGGTCCGCTGCGCGATCGCTTCGGGTTCACCGCGCACATGGATTTCTACGAACCGGCCGAGCTGGAGCGGGTGCTGGCCCGATCGGCGGGCATCCTCGGCATCGAGGTGGGCGCCGATGCCGGTGCCGAGATCGCCCGTCGCTCGCGTGGCACTCCACGCATCGCCAATCGGTTGCTGCGCCGGGTTCGTGACTATGCCGAGGTTCGCGCCGACGGGGTGATCACCCGCGACATCGCCAAGTCCGCGCTGGAGGTCTACGACGTCGATGAGCTCGGGCTGGACCGGCTCGACCGCGCGGTATTGTCCGCGCTCACCCGCAGTTTCGGCGGTGGCCCGGTCGGGGTCTCCACGCTGGCCGTCGCGGTGGGGGAGGAAGCCACCACCGTGGAGGAGGTGTGCGAGCCGTTCCTGGTGCGCGCCGGGATGATCGCCCGCACGCCGCGCGGACGCGTCGCCACCGGTCAGGCATGGACGCATCTGGGCATGAGCCCGCCCAGCAGAGTCAGCGGCTCGGGGCAGGTCGGCCTGTTCGACTTCTCATTGATGGGCCCGTGCTAAGATCCTTCGGGAAGTAGACGCGCTCGAAACCGTCCTCCGACTCGACGGGCGACTTCGCGATAGCCAATATGCGGGTAAAGGTTCAAGTTCTCGGTCATCGCCGCGTTCGTGTACAGCCGTGTCTGCGAGAGTCCCAGCGCGCGCGCTTGCTGCTCAGCATTGGCCAGCAGTGTCCTGCCATGACCGTGGCCCTGGGCCGCCGGGGCCACCGCCACGTTTTCGATCATCAGATGATCGGGTTCTGCGACGGTGACGATCACTCCCGTTTTGAGGAGTCCTCGACCTACACGCTGGCGTTGCTTCTGGTGGCTACCAGGCGGTGATACTCGACCGTCATTGGGGCCGGCGCCTGACCTATTCGTGAAATATATGCCGTGTGCGTCTTGACGCTTGCTCGATACCGGGAACTCGGCGACTGTCGCGGGTCGGACGAAGCCGGGCGTTCCTCGGGGCATACTGCGATCGTCTCACTGACGGCCGGCTGGTCGGCCCATGACTTGGCGATCCACATCGGTGATGCGGAGTGCGAACGTCAAGTTTGTAGAGCTATCCACCTGGTGTAGGACAGGCCGGCCTGTTCGACTGTGGGTGCGTAATGGTTTATGCCGGTTTGTTTTTCGCGGGGCTCGCCGCAGTCTTGCATGTGTATATCTGGGTGATGGAATCGCTGACCTGGACTTCGGCCCGCACTCGTGCGACGTTCGGTATTTCCGAGGAGGAGGCGCAGGCCACCAAGGAGCTGGCGTTCAATCAGGGGTTTTACAACCTGTTCCTGGCCATCGTCACCGTGACCGGAATCGTGATCGGCGGAACGGGCAGGTACGGTGTCGGCCTCGCCCTGATCTTCGCCGGCACCGGGTCGATGCTGGCCGCGGCGGTGGTACTTCTCGCGTCGTCGCCTGATAAGGCGCGCGCGGCCAGCACGCAAGGTATCTTTCCGTTGATCGCGATCGTGCTCTTTATTGTGGGGTTGGCGATGTAGCGTCGCCGTGTGGGGCGATCACTCGGTGTGGTGTTGCGATCCTCGCCGTGGTAGTGAGCGGGAGCCGTCCTGATGGACGACGCATTCGCCCGCATCAGGACGACGCCGCCGCTTCCCGTCATCTCCACCGGCAGCGGCCACAACATGATGCTGTATCAGCCGAAGCTCGTCGCCGATAACATCATTGACGTGGTCGACCGGGTGCGGCGGGACGGTTAGCGGATCGCCGGCACAGCCGCCTGGGGTGGCTTGCGACCTGCCAGGACCTCGACTGCGGCGGTCGCGTCGAGCACTGCGATCAGAAGATCCCTTGTGGCGGTGAGTGCTTCGTACGAGGGCTCGACACCGCCGCGGGCTCGTCGACCATCGCGGCGTCGAGCCTGTCGAACATCGCTGGATCCGGACATACATGCGCGACCAATGCGGCGACGTCCCCGCCGCTGCATCGTGTCGGCGTCGACCACTCCTCCGTTGTGAGTCTGGCGCACCGAGGCGCCACCGATCCCAAGCGGTTTCCCGGGCGTCGTCGCTGTCGAGCCGCATGCCGCCACCCTGATCAGCGCCGGTGGTTACCCCGGCGTCAGTGTGGGTACCCCGTCGTCGACCGAGGAGGCATCATGAGTGACGCGCGTGTTCGTACCCGCGGCGGCAGGTTGCAAATGCCACGTAGCCGCGGCGCGGCGAGCGGTTTTCTGCTGATCCTGTTGGGCGTTTGGGGCGCGCTCATTCCGTTCGTCGGACCCAATTTCGACTTTGCCTTCACTCCCGATCAAGCGTGGACCTGGACTACCGCCCGAGGCTGGCTTGAGGTGCTGCCCGGTGCGGTCACGTTAGCGGGTGGGCTGCTGCTGCTCGTGTCCCGAAATCGCGCGACCGCGATGTTGGGCGGGTGGTTGACGGTGATCGCCGGCGCGTGGTTCGTCGTCGGGCGGGCGCTGGCAGGACCGCTGGGGATCGGCGATGCCGGCACTCCCGTGGCGGCCACCGAAACCAAGAGCGTGTGGTTGGAGCTGACGTACTTCTACGGCCTTGGCGCGCTGATCGTCTTCCTGGGCGCATTGGCGCTGGGACGTCTGTCAGTCCGCAGCGTGCGCGACGTCGAGTTTGCTCAACGTCCGGTGGCTGCGGCGCGACAGCCACACCCGGAGCCAGCACCCTCGGATGAGGTGACGGAGATTCAGCCGACGGCTTCAACCGAGCAGAGACATCGCAGCTGGCGCAACATGTTCCGCCGCAGCGGCGACAACCGGCTAGCCCACAGGTAGCTCCAAGCCGCAGTATTCCCGGTCGCACAGAACGCACATTCAGCGGCCGGGAATTCTCTTTGCTTCAGTGGCGGGCCGCTTCATGCACGAGCTGAAATACGTGAGGTCAGGCCGAGCTTGTTGTAGACGACCCATCCGCTCAACGGCCGCTTGCGTTCACCGCGGCCGCGCTGGGCGTAGGCGATTGCTCGTCGCTCGACAACGCAGCGCCCTCGGTCCTAGCGTCGTCGAAGTCGTTGTCGCGTAACGCGTCACGAGCATCCGCAACCGACCTCATTCGCGATGGCTGCCTGCGCCGACTAGCTCCGTGACCGCTGGGGGTCGAGTTCGTCGAGCAACCGCTGCATCGTCTGGCACATCTGGGCGAAGTCCTTTGCACCCACGAGCTTCGACCAGCGCCGCTCGATGTCGGCCACCCGGTAGCCGGCGGCGGCCATCGCGTCGCGCCCGCGTTTGGTCAGGTCGATGAGCTTGGCTCGGCCGTCCGCGGGGTCGGGCCGCCGGACCAAATACCCCATCTCCTCGAGGTCGTTGACCAGCTCCGACGTCGCGGCCAGGCTGAGCTGTGCGCGATCCGCCAACTCGGTCAGCCGGATCCCGCCGACGCGGACATTGCCGAAGATCTGCATGTGGGGATCGCGGATGTCGCCGTATCCGGCCTCGGCACGCGGTGCGGCGAGGTCGTGTCGGAACCCGCGAAGCAACCTGACCAACAGTTGCCCGATCGCCTCGCGGTCTGCCGACAGCTCTCTTGACGTCGCCACGACTTACCAGGATACTACGGCTACCGATCCGAATATGGGAGGTCTCGGAGGTCACGCCGAGCCCGGATTTCGTCAGTACCGACGTTGGCCGGCTGCACGTCCGTCGCACCGGCACGGGCCCGCCGGTCGTGTTGTGGCACAGCCTGTTCGTCGATTCGCGCTCATGGGGTCCGCTGATAGACACGCTGGCCCGCAACCGCACGGTGTATGCGATCGACGGTCCGTCGCACGGCAAGAGCGAGGCGGTGCGCCGTGACTTCACCTTCGCGGAGTGCGTGGCCGCGGCCGATCAGGCTCTCGATCGGTTGGGTCTTACTGATCCCGTGGACTGGGTGGGTAACGCCTGGGGAGGCCACGTCGGGATTCATCTCGCGACAGCGGCGCGCCCGCGCCTGCGGACCCTGACCACCATCGGCACGCCGGTCCAGGGCTTCACGCTGGGCGAGAAGTTGACGAAGGGCTGGCCGCTGGTGCAGACGTATGGCCTGGTCGGGCCGATCGGCTTCCTCAAAAAGCAGTTATCCGATTCGCTGCTCGGGGCGGAATCCGTTACGGCTCAGCCGGATCAGGCAGCGACGATCATCGCGTCGTTCGCCGAGGCCGACCGCAAGGGCATGCTGCACGCCATGCGCTCGATGATGTTGCATCGCAGCGGCGTCGAGGACCTGCTGCCGCACATCGCCGTTCCCACCTTGGTGATGTCCGTGCGCGACGACGCGATGGGCTGGCGGCCCGATGAGGCCCGACAAACCTGCGCCGCCATTCCGAGCTGCCGCGTGGAGGAAGTCGCGGGCACCGGCCACATCTCACCGCTGCTGATCGACCGCGACCACGTCGTCGAGCTGGTCACCGACTTCTGGCGAGCAGACGCAAAAGCACCCGACACGCCGAAGAAATAGGGACTTTTGCGGCTGCTCGCGCAGAGAACTCAGCCGGTAAAAGCCATCACATGCTTGATGCGGGTGTAGTCGTCGAAGCCGTACATCGACAGGTCCTTGCCGTGGCCCGACGACTTGTAGCCACCGTGCGGCATCTCCGCGACGAGCGGGATGTGGGTGTTGATCCACACACAGCCGAAGTCCAGCGCCGCCGACACACGCAGCGCCCGCGACACGTCCTTGGTCCACACCGATGACGCAAGGCCGTACTCGGTGCCGTTGGCCCACGCGATCGCCTCATCCTCGTCGGAGAAGGACTGCACGGTGATCACCGGGCCGAAGATCTCCTCCTGGACGAGCCGGTCATCCTGCAGCAGACCGCCGATGACCGTCGGCTCGACGTAGAACCCCTTGTCGCCCTGACGTTGCCCGCCGACCGCGACCTTCGCATGCGACGGCACATCAGAGAAGAAGGACAGCACCCGCTCCATCTGGTTGACATTGTTTACCGGCGGCACCCAGGCGTCCTCGTCGTCGGCGGCCCTGCCGTACGTCGTCGCTGCACCCTTGGCCTGTTCGGCAAGCGCGTCGGTCAAGTCGGACGCCACCGAAGCCCGCGCAAGCACCCGCGTCGCCGCCGTGCAGTCCTGGCCCGCGTTGAAGTATCCCGCCGTCGCGATTCCCTCTGCGGCCGTGGCGATGTCGCTGTCGTCGAAGACGATCACCGGCGCCTTGCCGCCGAGCTCCAGATGCGTGCGCTTGAGATGGCCACCCGCACTGACCGCCACGGCGCGGCCGGCGGCCACTGAACCGGTGATCGACACCATCTGCGGAGTGGGATGCGCGACGACCGCGGCGCCGGTGTTCCGGTCGCCGCAAACAACATTCAGCACACCCGGTGGGAAGTGTTTGGCCGCAATCTCGGCGAGCATCACGGTGGAAACCGGCGTGGTGTCACTGGGCTTGATGACAACGGCGTTGCCGGCGGCGATCGCGGGACAGAACTTCCAGATCGCCATCATCATCGGGTAGTTCCACGGCGCCACCTGCCCGATCACGCCGACCGGCTCACGGCGGATCCACGACGTATGGTTCTCCATGTACTCGCCGGCCGACTTACCCTCCAACATCCTTGCGGCACCGGCGAAGAACCGGATCTGGTCGACCATCGGCGGAATCTCTTCGGCCATGGTGACGTGGTTGGGCTTGCCGGTGTTGCGGCCTTCGGCCTCCACTAGTGCCTGGGCGTTTTTCTCGACGTCGTCGGCGAAGCCCAGCAGCGCCTTCTGCCGGCGCGACGGCGTGGTGCGTTTCCAGTCGGCGAACGCCTTGGATGCGGCGGCATAGGCGTTGTCGATGTCCTGTTCGTTGGACACCGGCGCGGTGGCGTATTCCTCACCGCTGGTGGGGTCGACCAGTGGCATGGTCGCCCCGCTGACGGAGTCGACGAGTTCACCGCCGATGAAGTTCTGAACCTTGGTCATAAACGAACTCCCTTCATCACAGGTCCGCGAGGACCAGCGCGAGGACGTCGAGACCCTCGATTAGAAGGTCGTCGCTGATGGCCAATGGCGGCAGGAACCGCAGTACATTTCCAAATGTCCCGCAGGACAACACAATTACGCCAGCGGTGTGGGCGCCCGCGCACAGCGCCTTGGTGAGCTCGGCGTCGGGCTCGAAGGTCCCCGGCTTGACCAACTCCATCGCGATCATCGCGCCGCGGCCGCGCACGTCGCCGATCCGATCGTCGTCGACCTGCAGGCGGCTCAGCCGGTCCTTCATAATCGTTTCGATCTCACGCGCGCGTTCGACGAGGCCGTCGGCTTCGATCGTTTCGATCGTGGCGAGTGCCGCCGCGCACGCCACGGGATTGCCGCCGTACGTGCCGCCCAGCCCGCTCACGTGCGGTGCGTCCATGATCTCGGCACGGCCCGTCACCGCCGCCAAGGGCAGCCCATCGGCGATGCCCTTGGCGGTGACGATGAGATCCGGCTCGATGCCTTCGTGCTCACACGCGAACATCGCACCGGTGCGGGCGAACCCGGTCTGCACCTCGTCGGCGATGAACACCACGTTGTTCTCACGGCACCAGTCGAGCAGCGCGGGCAGGAAGCCGTCGGCTGGGACGATGAACCCGCCCTCGCCCTGGATCGGTTCGATGATGACCGCGGCCAGGTTGTCGGCGCCTACCTGCTTGTCCATGACGCTGATGGCACGCCTGGCGGCCAATTCACCGTCGGTGGCCAATTCCTTGCCAAACTCCGCGTCGCGGAACGGATAAGACATTGGCGCACGGTAGATCTCGGGCGCGAACGGGCCAAAACCGTGCTTATACGGCATCGACTTCGCGGTCAGTGCCATCGTCAGGTTGGTGCGGCCGTGGTAGGCGTGGTCGAACGACACCACCGCCTGCTTGCGGGTGTACGTTCGGGCGATCTTGATGGCATTTTCGACCGCCTCGGATCCCGAGTTGAACAGCGCCGAGCGCTTCTCGCCGCTGCCCGGCGTGAGCCGGTTGAGTGCTTCGGCGACCGCGACGTAGCCCTCGTAGGGCGTGATCATGAAGCAGGTGTGGGTGAAGTTGGCGGCCTGCTCGGCCACCGCGGAGACCACCCGTGGCGATGCGTTGCCGATCGTCGTGACCGCGATGCCCGAACCCAGATCGATCAGCCGGTTGCCGTCAACGTCCTCGACGATGCCGCCGAACGCCCGGGCGGCGTACACGGGCATCGTGTTGCCGACGCCGCGCGACACGGCGGCGCTCTTGCGGTCGATCAGCTCGTGCGATCGTGGTCCTGGAATTGCGGTCGCGAGGTAGCGGCTTTGCTCGAGGGTGCTCAACTTTCGCCTCCTGACGACCGATGGGTTCGACTGATGCGCGGCGCGGTTCGAGCCTAGTCCGAGATGCACCGATCCGATCGAAAACCCCGGCAGCTTCTGCTGGATCACGGGCCGGAATGCCTTGACACAACGGATTTCGTTGCGTGCGTGTGTCGCGGTCGTTGATGGGGACGCTGGCGGTCATCGCGGTCGCGTTGCACCTCGCGGTGCCGGTGCAGCTGATCGAGAATTCCGCCACATCTCGAACTTCGGTGCGCTGTTGTTTCCGTTCATGTTGATGTACCTGAACTCCCGGCTATCCAGCGCGGCGCGACCACGGCCGTGGCATTGCATGATCGTGGTGTTGAACACGCTGTTCTTCGGGTTCTTCCTCGACAACGGGGTCTACGAGCCGTCCGCGGCGTGCCGTTGGTGAGCTTCCAAGAACTGGATCCCCACCGGGCGGCTCGGCCGGGATCTGCCCTAATGGCACACTGGTCAACTACGAGGCCCCGTGACTTGGCTGTCCGGGAGCCATGACCGCAAGACCGACACGAAAGACGATTGCTGCCATGGATCTGGTCGTTTTCCTACCACTGCTCATCATCCTGGGCGCGTTCATGTTCTTCGCGTCGCGGCGCCAGAAGAAAGCGATGCAGGCCACGATTGACCTGCACAATTCGCTGACGGTCGGCGACCGGGTGCACACCACCTCCGGCCTCCAGGGCACCATCACCGGCCTCGCCGACGACACCGTCGATCTGGAGATCGCACCGGGTGTCGTGACCACCTGGATGAAGCTGGCCGTTCGGGACCGCATCACCCACGACATCGACGACTACGCCGATGACAGCGACTTCGATGACGTCGAGGAACCCGAGTCGACCGCCACCGAGATCACCGAGACCCCGAACAAGAAGACTGACAGCTAAGAACTCAGCACCAGCACGTACCCTTTGCGGTGCTGACGAACTGATCTCGAGGAGACCTGACAAACGTGGCATCGCCTTCGACGCCGGTGCACCCTGCCCGCTACCTGACCGTCTTTCTGGTGCTGCTCGTCGGTGCCTTCGCCCTGGTCTTCTTCACCGGTGACAAGCAGGCCAAGCCCAAGCTCGGCATCGATCTGCAGGGCGGCACTCGGGTCACGCTGACCGCTCGGACTCCGGACGGGTCGGCGCCCACCCGTGAGGCGCTTGATCAGGCCCAGCAGATCATCAGCGACCGCGTGAACGGGCTGGGTGTTTCCGGATCGGAAGTCATCATCGATGGCAACAACCTGGTCATCACGGTGCCCGGCAGCGACAGCAGCGAGGCCCGCAACCTGGGCCAGACCGCGCGGCTGTACATCCGTCCGGTCATCCACGTCGAGCAGGCCCAGCGTCAGCAGCCGCCGGCCGAGGGTCCGCAGGGTGCGCCACCGGGCGCACCACCCCTGATTCCCGGGGCGCCGCCCGGCCTGCCACCAATTGCTCCCGCGGAGCCGGGGGCTCCCGTCGCACCGCCCGGCCAGCGGGTGCCTGCGCCCCCCGCACAGACTCCGGCACCGCAACCCCGCCCGTATCCGCAGGAGCCGCCGCCCACGCCGGCCCCACCGCCCACGCCACGAGTTCCCGCACCGCCACCGGGCGCGCCCGGTGCCCCGGTGAACACGCCGCCGCCGACGCCAAATCCGGAGGATCTGCCACTGTCTGAGCGCATCGCCGACGAGAAACAGCTGCGGCAGAGCACCGACCAGCAGATCCAGCTCCTGGCGTTGCAGTTCCAGGCCACCCGCTGCGACGAGGACGACGTGCTCGCCGGCAACGACGACCCGAACCTGCCGCTGGTCACCTGCTCGACCGACGGCAATCAGGTGTATCTACTGGACAAGTCGATCATCAGCGGCGAGCAGATCGAGGACGCTACGTCGGGCCTGGACCAGCAGCAGGGTCAATACGTCGTCGACCTGCAGTTCAAGAGCGACGCCGCCAAGGTCTGGGCCGACTTCACCGCCGCCAACGTCGGCACCCAGACCGCCTTCGTGTTGGACTCGAAGGTGGTCAGCGCTCCGACGATCAATGAACCGATTCCTGGTGGACGCACCCAGATCACCGGCCAGTTCAACCAGGACTCGGCACGCGAACTGGCCAATGTGCTGAAGTACGGTTCACTGCCGCTGTCGTTCGAGTCGTCAGAGGCCGAAACCGTCTCGGCCACATTGGGTTTGACCTCGCTTCGGGCAGGCCTGATCGCCGGCGCCATCGGTATAGCGCTGGTGCTGGTCTATTCACTGCTGTATTACCGACTGCTCGGAGTGCTGACGACGTTGTCGCTAGTAGCTTCCGGCGCAATGGTTTTCGCGATCCTGGTGCTCCTCGGTAGATACATCAATTACACGCTCGACCTGGCAGGCATCGCCGGCCTGATCATCGGCATCGGCACCACGGCCGACTCGTTCGTGGTGTTCTTCGAACGAATCAAAGATGAGATACGCGAAGGGCGTTCGTTCCGCTCAGCCGTCCCGCGCGGTTGGGCCAGAGCGCGCAAGACGATCCTGTCCGGCAACGCGGTCAGCTTCCTGGCCGCCCTGGTGCTGTACCTGCTGGCGGTCGGCCAGGTGAAGGGCTTCGCGTTCACACTGGGACTGACCACGATCCTGGACGTTGTTGTGGTGTTCCTCGTGACCTGGCCGCTGGTGTATATGGCCTCGAAGTCGACACTGTTGGCCAAGCCGGCGTTGAACGGGCTCGGTGCGGTCCAGCAGATTGCGCGTGAACGACGAGCGGCCGCACACGCGACGGGACGGGGATAGCCCATGGCCGCCAAGCGTGAAACCGACGTGCCCGAGTCGACCGCCGTCGAGGCGCCCGATCTCGAAGCCGCCGCTGCCGGCGCGCCGCGGCACAGCTTCTTCACCCGGCTCTACACCGGCACCGGTGCGTTCGAGGTCGTCGGGCGCCGGAAGTTGTGGTTTTCCATCAGTGGGTTGATCGTCGCGATCGCGATCGCCAGCATCGTGCTGCGCGGCTTCACGTTCGGCATCGACTTCGAGGGCGGCACCAAGGTGTCGATGCCCGCCGTCACCGGGTCAGGCACGGTCAGCGTCCAACAGGTCGAGGACGTGTTCAGCAAGACGTTGGGCAAAGAGGCCCAGTCGGTGGTGGTCGTCGGCAGCGGCGGCTCGGCCACAGTGCAGATCCGCTCGGAGACGCTGACCAACGAGGAGACCGAGCAACTGCGCACCGCGCTGTTCGAGGCGTTCCAGCCCAAGGGCAGCGACGGGCAGCCCAGCAAGCAGGCCATCAGCGACTCGGCGGTGTCGGAGACGTGGGGGGGCCAGATCACCAAGAAGGCGCTCATCGCGTTGGTGGTGTTCCTGGTGCTCGTCACCATCTACATCACCGTGCGCTACGAGCGGTACATGGCGATGTCGGCGTTGGCCACGATGTTCTTCGATCTGACCACCACCGCGGGGGTGTACTCACTCGTCGGGTTCGAAGTCACCCCTGCCACCGTGATCGGTCTGCTGACCATCCTCGGCTTCTCGCTGTACGACACCGTGATCGTGTTCGACAAGGTCGAGGAGAACACCCAAGGCTTCGAACACACCACTCGGCGCACCTTCGCCGAGCAGGCCAACCTGGCCATCAATCAGACGTTCATGCGGTCGATCAACACCAGCTTGATCTCGGTGCTGCCGATCATCGCGTTGATGGTGGTCGCCGTCTGGCTGCTCGGTGTCGGAACACTGAAGGATCTGGCCCTCGTGCAGCTGGTCGGAGTGATCGTCGGCAGCTACTCGTCGATCTTCCTGGCCACCCCGCTGCTGGTCACCCTGCGCGAACGCACCGCGAAGGTGCGCACCCACACGCGCCGGGTGCTCAACCGCCGCAAGCCGGCCGCTGCGAAGGCCACCGAAGTTACAGAGGACGCCGAGCCGGAGGCGGTCGGCGCCGCCTCGCTGGCCAGCAAGCCCGCGCCCGCCGAGAAGCCGGCGCCGGGGGCGCGGCCCGTCCGGCCGACGAGCAGCAGGAGCGGACGACCGTCGGGTAAGCGAAACACCCGGCGGCGGTAGGTTGTGATCCCCCGCAAGCGGGTGGGCCCCCAGCCCGCGAGGGCGAGGGGAGTGCCCCCAGCCCGCAGCCGGCGTGGAACCGTCCTGGCGGCCTTGCTGTCGCTGGCTGCTGGACTGGGCCTGTCGTCCTGTTCGAGCAGTCCCGCCGACGCCATCGAATACGCCGTCGACGGCAGGTTGATCACGTACAACACCAACACTGTGGCAGGGGCGGCATCGGCCGGTCCGCAGGCCTTCGCCCGGGTGCTCACCGGCTTCAACTATCACGGACCCGACGGCCAGATCGTCGGTGACCACGATTTCGGCACGATCTCCGTGGTCGGCCGGGCACCACTGGTGCTCGACTACGAGATCAGTGCCGGCGCGGTCTATTCCGATGGCAAGCCGATCACCTGTGACGACATGGTGCTGGCGTGGGCATCGCAGTCGGGCCGTTTCCCGGGTTTCGACGCCGCCAACAGGGCCGGCTACAGCGACATCGCCTCCATCGACTGCGCGCCCGGACAGAAGAAGGCGCGGGTTTCCTTTGCAGCGGATCGTGCGTTCGTCGACTTCGGCCAGCTGTTCGCGGCTACGTCGATGATGCCGTCGCACGTGGTCGCCGATGCGCTCGGCCTGGGGGACGGCGGCGTCACCACCGCGCTGCTGAACAACGACGGCCCGTCGGTCGAGCGCATCGCGCAGGTGTGGAACAACACCTGGAACCTGACCCCCGACCTGGACCTCAAGAAGTTCCCGTCGTCGGGGCCCTACAAGCTGGAATCGGTGACCAAGGAGGGCGCCGTCGTCCTGGTCGCCAATGACAAGTGGTGGGGCGCCAAGCCCGTCACCAACAGGATCACGGTGTGGCCGGCGGGGGCCGACATCCAGGACCGCGTGAACGAGGGCGCCTACGACGTGGTCGACATCGCGACCGGTTCGTCGGGGACGCTGAACCTGCCCGACGACTATGTGCGCACCGATTCGCCGTCGGCGGGCATCGAGCAGCTCATCTTCGCCCCGCGGGGACCGATGGCCGCGCCGCCCGCACGCCGGGCGCTGGCCCTGTGCACCCCGCGCGACCTGATTGCCCGCAACGCGGAGGTGCCGATCGCCAACGCCCGGCTCAACCCGGCGACCGAGGATGCGCT
The DNA here is from genome assembly GCA_963715885.1 of uncultured Actinomycetota bacterium. GTDB lineage: Bacteria > Actinomycetota > Actinomycetes > Mycobacteriales > Mycobacteriaceae > Mycobacterium. The sequence continues at coordinate 54,050 of CAVQSK010000027.1, read as the reverse complement.
CAGTCCGGCGGAGGTCACCGTCGAGGCCGGCCAGTTCACCGCCGCCAATCCCGCGGCCGCCCGCGCCGCGATCAACAACCAGCCTCTGCAGGTGCGCATCGGATATCAGAGCCCGAACGCCCGGCTGGCCGCGACGGTCGGCACGATCGCCAAGGCGTGTGCGCCCGCCGGCATCACCGTGCAGGACAGGGCTTCGGAGACCGCCGGCCCACTGTCGTTGCGCAACAACGAGATCGACGTGCTGATCGCCAGCACCGGCGCCGCCGCCGGCAGCGGGTCCACTGGCGCGTCGGCGATGGACGCCTACGAGCTGCACACCGGAAACGGCAACAACCTGTCGGGTTACTCGAACGAACGGATCGACGGAATCATCGCCACGATGGCTGTCACCGCCGATCCGAGGGAATTGTCCCGGCTGCTCGCCGAAGGCGGACCGATCCTGTGGACCGACATGCCGACGCTTCCGCTCTACCGGCAGCAGCGGACATTGCTCACTTCGACGAAGATGTATGCGGTGAACAGCAATCCGACTCGATGGGGCGCGGGGTGGAACATGGACCGTTGGGTGTTGGGCCAGTGAGCGATCCCACCGGAGCCGTTGGGCCGGCGACATCAGGCACCGATATCTCACGGCTCATCGCGTCCTTGATGCGTGAGGTGTCCGACTTTCCCGAGCCGGGCGTCCAATTCAAGGACCTGACCCCGCTTCTCGCCGACGCAAAAGGCCTGGCTGCCGTCACCGACGCGCTCGCGGGCATCGCCAAGGGCGCCGACCTGGTGGCCGGCATCGATGCCCGCGGCTTCCTGCTCGGCGCTGCCGTCGCCATCAAGTTGCAGACGGGCGTGCTGGCCGTCCGCAAGGGCGGCAAGCTGCCGCCGCCGGTGCGCAGCGAGACCTACACCCTCGAGTACGGCACGGCGACCCTGGAGATCCCGGCCGACGGCATCGATCTCGCCGGACGGTCGATCGCGATCATCGACGACGTGCTGGCCACCGGCGGGACGGTCGCGGCCGCGGCGGGGCTGTTGCGGCACGCCGGTGCGACGGTCACTTGCGCCGCGGTGGTGCTCGAATTGGCCGCGCTTGGCGGCCGCGACGTGCTCAAGGGGCTACCGGTCAGCAGCTTGCACACGGTCTGAGCGATATCCTCGAAGTCTGGCCCAACACAGGGAGGTGATGACGATGGCTGACGATCCCGGCACGGGACAGGCCGTGCAGTCGCTCCCCGAGGGCCAGACCCCCGAGACCCAGCCGCTGGAGATCCCGAAGACCTCGACGAGCGCGTCGCGGCGGGTGCGGGCCCGACTGGCCCGCCGGATGACCTCCCAGCGCAGCGCCGTCAACCCGGTGCTCGAGCCGCTGGTCGCGGTGCACCGAGAGACGCACCCCAAGGCCGACTTGACGTTGCTGCAACGCGCCTATGAGGTGGCCGATCAGCGACACGCCGACCAGTTGCGCCGCTCGGGTGATCCGTACATCACCCATCCGCTGGCGGTCGCCAACATCCTGGCCGAGCTCGGCATGGACACCACCACGCTGGTTGCGGCGCTGCTGCATGACACCGTTGAGGACACCGGCTACACGTTGGAGGCGCTGACCGCCGACTTCGGCGACGAGGTCCGCCACCTGGTGGACGGCGTCACGAAGCTTGACAAGGTGGTGCTCGGCAATGCCGCGGAGGGCGAGACCATCCGCAAGATGATCATCGCGATGGCCCACGACCCGCGGGTGTTGGTGATCAAGGTGGCCGACCGGCTGCACAACATGCGCACGATGCGCTTCCTGCCGCCGGAGAAGCAGGCCCGAAAGGCGCGTGAGACGCTGGAAGTCATTGCGCCGCTGGCACATCGGCTGGGCATGGCGACGGTCAAGTGGGAGCTGGAAGACCTCGCGTTCGCGATCCTGCACCCGAAGAAGTACGAGGAGATCGTGCGATTGGTCGCCGACCGGGCGCCGTCGCGTGACACCTACCTGGCCAAGGTACGAGCCGAGATCATCGCCACGCTCAACGCGTCGAAGATCAAGGCTGACGTGGAGGGCAGGCCCAAGCACTACTGGTCGATCTACCAGAAGATGATCGTCAAGGGCCGCGACTTCGACGACATCCACGATCTCGTCGGTGTGCGGATTCAGTGCGATGAGGTCCGAGACTGTTATGCCGCTGTGGGCGTGGTGCATTCGCTGTGGCAGCCGATGGCCGGCCGGTTCAAGGACTACATTGCCCAGCCGCGGTTCGGCGTGTACCAGTCACTGCACACCACGGTCGTCGGGCCGGAAGGCAAGCCGCTGGAGGTGCAGATCCGCACCCGCGATATGCACGGCACCGCCGAGTACGGCATCGCCGCCCACTGGCGCTACAAGGAGACCAAGGGCCGCAACGGGACTCCTGCCAGCCATACGACGGCCGAGATCGACCGAATGGCCTGGATGCGTCAGCTGCTGGACTGGCAGCGGGAGGCCGCCGACCCCGGTGAGTTCCTGGAGTCACTGCGTTACGACCTTGCGGTGCAAGAGATCTTCGTGTTCACCCCGAAAGGTGACGTCATCACGTTGCCGACCGGGTCCACACCGGTGGACTTTGCCTACGCGGTGCACACCGAGGTGGGCCACCGCTGCATCGGAGCACGCGTCAACGGTCGGCTGGTCGCGTTGGAGCGCAAGCTCGAAAACGGGGAATCGGTCGAGGTTTTCACCTCCAAGGCACCCACCGCCGGGCCGTCACGCGACTGGCAGACATTCGTGGTGTCGCCACGCGCGAAGGCCAAGATCCGCCAGTGGTTCGCCAAGGAGCGCCGTGAGGAGGCGCTGGAATCCGGCAAGGATGCGATCGCCCGTGAAGTCCGTCGCGGTGGACTTCCGTTGCAGCGCTTGATGAATGCCGGATCGATGGCGGCGCTGGCCCGTGAACTGCGGTACGCCGATGTGTCGGCGTTGTACGCCGCGGTGGGCGAGGGCCACGTGTCGGCGCGGCATGTGGTGCAGCGGTTGGTGGCCCAGCTCGGCGGCGACGACGCGGCGACCGACGAGCTCGCCGAGCGCTCCACCCCCGCGACGATGCCGGTGCGTCAGCGCACCACCGACGACGTCGGCGTCGCGGTGCCCGGCGCGCCCGGCGTGTTGACCAAGCTGGCGAAGTGCTGCACGCCGGTCCCGGGCGACAACATCATGGGCTTCGTCACGCGCGGCGGCGGCGTCAGCGTGCACCGCACCGACTGCACCAATGCAACGTCGCTGCAGGAGCAAGCGGAGCGGATCATCGATGTGCAGTGGGCGCCGTCGCCGTCGTCGGTGTTCCTGGTCGCCATCCAGGTCGAGGCGCTGGACCGGCACCGGCTGCTCTCGGACGTGACGCGGGTGCTGGCCGACGAGAAGGTCAACATCTTGTCCGCGTCCGTGACGACATCAAACGACCGGGTGGCGATCAGCCGGTTCACGTTCGAGATGGGTGACCCCAAGCATTTGGGTCACGTGCTCAACGTGGTCCGCAACGTCGAAGGCGTCTACGACGTCTACCGCGTCACCAGCGCCGCCTGACGGAGTCCGCGTACCAAGCCCCCACCCAGACCCGGCCGACCGAGGGCTGAACCTCTCAGTCCAGCCGAACCGACGTGATCGTGACGTCCTTGGCGGGCTTGCCGTCGCCGCTCCCGTCGGCCACCGCGCCCGCGGCGACCTTGTCCAGCGTGGCCAGGCCGGTCGCATCGATGGTGCCGAACACCGTGTAGGTCGGCGGCAGCATCGAGTCTTGATACACCAGGAAGAACTGGCTGCCGTTGGTGCCCGGCCCGGCGTTGGCCATCGCCAGGGCGCCGCGCGGATACTGCACAGGCGTTTCCAAGGCGGGGTCGGTCAGCCGGTACTGGTTGGTCGGGTATTCATTCGGGAACCGGTAGCCCGGCCCGCCGGTGCCTGTGCCCGACGGGTCGCCGCACTGCAGCACTCCCAGTTGCGGCATGGTGGTCAGGCGGTGGCAAGGCGTGTTGTCGAAGAATCCCTGCTGCGCCAGGCTCGCGAAGTTGTTGACAGTGCATGGCGTCTTCGCGTTGTCCAGCTTCAGCCCGATATAGCCGTCGCTGGTAGCGATGCTGGCGCTGACCACCGCCGGATCGGTCGGCACTCGGCCGGTCCTGGGTGGCGTCGCGGGCTTGCTCGCCGGTTCGGTCGTGGCCGGATACTGGCAGTTGGACCCCAGTGTCGCCGGCGGCTCGAACGGCGGCAGCGTGCGGTGAACCGGCGGCGCCGGCGTCGCGGTGTACTCGGGGTACGTCGGGTACAGATCCATGTTCTCAAGGTTGCGCGCCAGGATTACGAAGAACAGCACGCTCAGCACGATCACCAGAACCGTGAGCGCCGTGATCACGTAGCTGATGACCAGCCCGGCGATGGCCAGCCCACGGCCCTCCTCGCCGGTCTTCATGATCTGCGACAGCGAGATGTGGCCGAACAGGATTCCCAGCGGTGCGAACACGAACGCGCACACCAGCGCCGCGATCGCCAGCGCGTTGGTCGGCTTCGGCTGCGAATAGCCTTGCGAATAGCCGGTCGAATAGCCGTAGTACTCCGTCGGATACCCGCCGGGCGGCAGTGGCGGATACTCGCCGTGCGTAGGGGCTGGATACGCGCCGTACGGCGGAGGCGGAGTGGTCACGAGGTCAGTCCAGCAGGATCGACTTCACCTGGACGTCCAGCGCAGGCTTGCCGTCCTGCCCGCCGCCGGCGACCCCGCCCGCGGCGATCTTGTCCAGCGTGGCCAGGCCGGTCTCGTCGATGGTGCCGAACACCGTGTAGTTCGGCGGCAGCTGGGAATCCTTGTACACCAGGAAGAACTGGCTGCCGTTGGTGCCCGGCCCGGCGTTGGCCATCGCCAGCGTGCCGCGCGGATACAGCACCGCTTCTCCGAGCTTCGGGTCGTCGGGTTGGTACTGGCTGGTCGGATACTCGTTGTCGAATTGATAGCCCGGCCCGCCGGTGCCCTCGCCGGTCGGATCGCCGCACTGCAGCACCGAGAGCGCCTCGCTTGTGGTCAGCCGGTGACACGGCGTTTCGTTGAAGAAACCCGCCTGGGCCAGGCTGGCGAAGCTGTTGACCGTGCACGGCGACTTGCCGTTGTCGAGCATCAGGCCGATGTCGCCCTGGTTGGTCTCCATGCTCGCGCTGATCTGGGCCGGCTCGGTCGGCACCTTGCCGGTCCGGGGTGGGTTGTTCGGCTTGCTCGCCTTCTCCGCCGACGCCGGGTACTGGCAATTCTCGCCCAGGCCCGCAGGCGCGGCGAACGTTGGCAGCGGGCCGGGCTGGCCGGGTGTCTCCGGTGCGGGGGTGGTGGGCGTTGTGGTCGCGGCCGACGCGGTCTGGCTGCCGGAGTCCTTGTTGGTGATGACGACGGTGGCTACCACGGCGCCGATCACGACGATCGTCGCCAACGCCGAGCCGATGATCATGTAGATGCGGCGCTTGCGTGCCTTTTCCGCCCGACGCTCCAGCTGTCGCTCAAGTTTGCGCTTTGCCGTAGCTCGCCGTTGTTCGTTGGTCGGCACCGCCGCTGTCCTCCTCGTGATGTTCTTGCGTCGCCGAACACGGCGACTCGCACACAGTCGGCAACGAGTGTGCCAGGCGTTGCTGAGTGCGGGGGTCGCGACCCACGTCAACGAACAGTGGAACACTGGTCGTCGTGTTGATCACCGGATTCCCGGCCGGCATGTTGGCGTGCAACTGTTACGTGCTGGCTCCGCGAGCCGGCTCAGACGCGATCATCGTCGATCCAGGCCAGCGGGCGATGGCCCCGCTGCAGCGGATCCTCGACGACAACCACCTGACACCCGCGGCGGTGCTGCTGACGCATGGTCATGTTGACCACATCTGGTCGGCACAAAAGGTCGCCGACATGTACGGCTGCCCGGCCTACATCCACCCCGAAGACCGGTTCATGCTGACCGACCCGATCAAAGATTTCGGGCCCCGGCTGGCCCAGATCGCGTTCGGCGCTCTTTTCCGTGAACCCAAGCAGGTCGTCGAGTTGGACAAGGACGGCGACAAGATCGAGCTCGGTGGCATAACGGTCGCGGTCGACCACACCCCCGGACACACCCGTGGTTCCGTGGCGTACCGGGTCTCCGACGGGCCCGACGATGTCGTCTTCACCGGCGACACGCTGTTCCGCCAATCGGTTGGCCGCACCGATCTGCCCGGCGGCAGCGGACGGGACCTGCTCGGCTCGATCGTGACAAAACTGTTGGTGCTCGACGACGACACCGTGGTACTACCGGGGCACGGTGAAAAGTCCACCATCGGCCTCGAACGCCGCGCCAACCCGTTCCTCGAAGGCTTGACGTAGTGACCGAATTTCAGGCGCCCAAGGGCGTCCCGGATTACCTGCCGCCCGAGTCGGCGCAATTCGTCGGCGTGCGCGACGGGCTGCTCGACGCCGCCCGGCGCGCCGGCTACGGCGACATAGAGCTGCCGATCTTCGAAGACACCGCGCTGTTCGCCCGCGGGGTGGGGGAGTCCACCGACGTGGTGTCCAAGGAGATGTACACCTTCGCCGACCGGGGCGACCGCTCGGTGACGCTGCGCCCGGAGGGCACTGCGGGTGTGATGCGCGCAGTGATCGAGCACGGCCTGGACCGCGGACCGCTACCGGTCAAGCTCTGCTACGCCGGGCCGTTCTTCCGCTACGAACGGCCACAGGCCGGGCGCTACCGCCAGCTGCAGCAGGTCGGGGTGGAGGCGATCGGCGTCGACGACCCCGCGCTGGACGCCGAGGTGATCGCGGTGGCCGACGCGGGTTTCCGATCACTGGGTCTGGACGGTTTCCGGCTGGAGATCACGTCGCTGGGCGACGACAGCTGCCGCTCGCAGTACCGGGAACTGCTGCAGGACTTCCTGTTCTCGCTCGCCCTCGACGAGGAGACCCGCCGGCGCGCCGAGATCAACCCGCTCCGGGTGCTCGACGACAAGCGGTCACACATGCGGAAGCTGACCGCCGACGCACCGGTGATGCTCGACCATCTCTCGGATGTCGCCAAGCAGCACTTCGAGACGGTGCTCGCCCACCTCGACGCACTGGAAGTGTCGTATGTGATCAACCCGCGAATGGTGCGTGGGCTGGACTACTACACCAAGACCACGTTCGAGTTCGTGCACGACGGTCTTGGCGCGCAGTCGGGTATCGGCGGCGGTGGGCGCTACGACGGGCTGATGCGCCAGCTTGGTGGAAAAGACTTATCCGGCATCGGGTTTGGCCTCGGTGTCGACCGGACACTGCTGGCGCTGAAGGCCGAGGGGAAGTCCGTCGGCGGCACCGCGCGCGTCGACGTGTTCGGGGTTCCGCTCGGCGAGCAGGCCAAGGTCAAGCTGGCAGTGCTGGCCGCGCGGCTGCGGGCCGCCGGTGTACGCGTCGACCTGTCCTACGGCGATCGTGGGATCAAGGGCGCCATGCGCGCCGCGGACCGCTCCGGCGCCTCGATCGCGTTGGTGGCCGGCGACCGCGACGTCGAGGCCGGCACCATCGGCGTGAAGAACCTCGCGACCGGCGAACAGGTCGACATACCTGTGAACGCCGTTCTGACGGAAGTCCTTTCGCGCCTCAGCCGCGCCTAACCCCCTTCCCGCGAGCGTGCGTGTCTGCAGGCGTCGCGCTCAATCGAGCGTGCGCGCCGCGAAATCCCTTTGCTGGCTTTCGATCCCGTGCCCTAGCCGACGCCGTGTACCGCTGCCGTCAGGACCTCTTCGAGATTTCCGATGCCGCCCGAGAACGGGTTGCCTCGCATGAGCACGCGCGTACCGTTCGGCGTCACTGCCACCAGTTTCGGTGAGCTGGAAGTGATTTGCATGGCGCGTTGGAAGCGGACATGATCCAGCGGCGCAACGACTGTGCCGTTGCCGTCGACAAACACCCGTCGGGCCCGGTCGAAGACCGCTACCGGCTGATAGGTCCCCAGTGGTTTGGAGCGGGTTCTGCGGATGATGCGCAGGGTGGCGAGCGTGGCTCCCGCCACCACAAGGCCCGCCACCAGAAAGACGGCGCCGAGCGCAGCGGATGGAGACGATGTCAGCAGCGCGACCGCTCCGAACCCGCCGACGACCAGCGCTATGACGCCAAGCACAAACGCCAGCACCGACAGTGGCCCCGTGCGGCGGTCAATCACCAACACCAGCGGTCCCTGTTCGGCCACTACCGAGCCGCCAACCTCGGCGATCAGCCGCGGCTCAAGTGGACTGTTCACCCCCGCAGTGTGTCACGTTCGATCGAGCGCGAGCGTGCGCAAATGCCTTGGATGGCGGCCCCGGTCTGATCTGCTTATCGGACAGGTCGATCGTGTGGCGGACAGTGACCTCGGAGATGGCCATGTGTACATACGTTTGCCGCTCAGCCGGCTCGGTGTAGCTGTCCTGTCGCATTTGTAACGTTTCGGTACGGTGCGGCGATGTGACGGACATGCGAACAGCGACAGCTAGGGTCGACGGGCAGGTCGTGGTGTCGCAGCAGGGTGGCAGCGGCGTGCAATACGCCTTAAGGCCGTGGTAACGCATCGTTAGACTGGAGCATCATGCGAAACGTGGTAATCAGATCGGGCGCGGCAGCGGCGATCGCCGTCGCAGGACTGGCGCCCACCCAAGCAATCTCGAGTGCCGAGCCGCCCGGTCATCAGGTCCGATACACGCTCACGTCGACCGGCGCCACGGGTTTCGACGTCTACTATCTGACGACTGACCCTCCGAGCAAGGAGGCTTATGACGCCGACCCGTACGCGTTCCTGAAGAACGAGCGGGTGAACCTTGCGCCGGGTGTGCCGTGGGTGTTCGAAACCACGCTCGCGGACACACAATGGGCGATTGTCACTGCGAGCACCGCCGTGCACGCCATGCAGGCCTCACCGAACCCGCACTGCGAGATCGCGATCGACGGCCAGGTGGCGGTGCAGCAGGACGGGCCCTATACGGTGCAGTGCCAGCTGAAGCAATGGTGATTGACCCGCTGCTGTCACTCTTCGCGCAAGCGCTCATCGGCGAAGACGTAGACCCAGGCTTGATCGCCTGACCGCAGCGGGACTGTGATGCGGCGGTAGTCGTCGACTTCGTACTCGTCAGCGGCGGCCAGTTCGTCGGTGCCGATCGCGAATACCGTGCCCTCCACCGCTGCGTCGGGACGCTCCGTCGGCCGCAGAATCGGATGACGGTCGCTGCCGCTGGTGGCGATCACGTGCGGATCGGTGATGGTGACGTAGTCCAGGTCGTAACCGACGATCGCGTCGGGCCGACCGTCGAGTTCGCGGCCGAAAGTAGTGAGTTGAACCTCGCGCTGGCGCAGGGTGCCGTAGGAAAACAGCAGTTCCGTCACGCGCGTCAGTCAAGCACGCGCAGCGCGCGGACGAACGAGGCTACGGCCGCGCCGATCTTGTCGGGGCTGTCCTCCTGGATGAAGTGCGACCCGGGGACCGTGACTTCAGTCTGGTTGGGCCAGCTGCGCACGAAGTTGCGGACGCGGCCACGGACGAGTGCGCCGGGTTCACCGTTGATGAACAGTTTCGGCGCATCGCTTTCCGCGAGCCACCGGCTGTACTCGCTGACAGTCGCGACGACGTCAGCCGGTTCGCCCTCGATCGGGAGGTTGCGCGGCCACGACAGTGTCGGCCGCCTTGCCTCGCCGGGGTTGCGGAACGATTGACGGTAGTGGTCCATCTCCTCGTCGCTGAGCGTGCGCTGGATGGCGCCGGGCAAGACCGTCTCGACGAAAAGATTCTGTTCCAACACCATTGACTCGCCCTCGGGCGAGCGGAAGCCCTGAAAGACGGCCCGGACAGGCTCGCGGAAGTCGGACCAATCGATCGGCATCGCAATGGCTTCCATGAACGCGATGCCCGCCACCCGGTCTCGGTGTTGGTTCGCCCAGTCGAAGCCCAGCGCCGAACCCCAGTCGTGCAGCACGAATATCACCCGGTCGCCCAGCTCGAGGGCATCCCACAGCGCGAACAGGTAGTCACGTTGTTCGGCGTAGTGGTAGCGATCGGGGCCAGAGCCGTCGAGCTTGTCGGAGGCCCCCATGCCGATCAGATCGCAGGCGACCAGCCGGCCCAACCCGTCCAGATGCGGCATCACGTTGCGCCACAGATACGAGGAGGTGGGGTTGCCATGCTGAAAGACGATCGCGTCGCCCTCGCCCTCGTCGATGTAGGCCATCCGCTTGCCGTTGATCTCCTTGTACTGCAGTTGGCCGTACGGCTTGGCTCCTGCCATCACTTCTCCTCAATCCGCTTGGGTGTCTGCGAGTTTCGCCTCGGCTTCCCGGGCCACCCGCAGGATTCGCGCCGACAACTTCGGGTCGACGACCGCGCGGGACAGTGAAAGGCCGCCGATGCAAAGAGCCATCAGTGCAATCGCGTCGTCGAGTTGCTCATCAGAGGCGTCGTCGCCGCAGATGGCAGCGAGCGAGATCCGCAGCTCATGCTCGTAGCTGGCACGAAACTGTTCGGATGCGCGCGCGGCATCCGAGCTCAACGCCGCGAAGCCGCAACTGGTCGACAGATTGTCGCGATGGGCGGGGGAGAGGTAGCGCTTGGCAAGGTTCGACAGACGCGCGCTCCATGATTCGCCCTGCATCGGCTTGATCCAGTGCGGGCGCCCGGTGGTGATCGCCCGTCCGAAAGCGGCACTGGCCAATTCGTCCTTCCCGGAAAAATGCGAGTAGAAAGCGCCGTGCGTCAGCCCCGCGTCACGCATCACCGGTACGACGGCGGCACCGTGCAGGCCCTCCTCCCGCAGCCGTCGTGCTGCAGCGTCCAGGATGCGATCCAGTGAATCCCGCTTGTTCGAGGCACGCGTACCCGTGACCTTTCGCATGATGGACATCATGCTACTCGCATGACAATCATCATGCGAGTGCCGAAGCATCCTCCGGCACGGGTGAATCCCAGTCGATCGTGTAGCGCTGCTCGTCGGCCAACGTCTTCTCGAGGTCCATCGCCTTGAGCATGAGCGGTACCAAGAGGCGCATCATCCGTTGGGCGACCGGTCCCGGCGCCTTGGCCCGGCCGATCCGCGCACCACGGGCGGCGATCTTCTCCACCCGCGGCCGCCGCAGTCTTTCGTAGGCGGCGAATGCCGTTGATGCATCATGACGATCGCGCAGACAGCGGGCCAGTTCGATGGCGCTCTCCATGGCCAGCGACGCACCTTGCCCGGTGCTGTTGGACGGCGCGTGCACGGCATCGCCGATGAGCACCATGCGCCCGCGATGCCAGTGTGGGACCGGAGGCATGATGTGCAGCCCGCCGACGGCCTGCAGCGTGTCGCTGGTCGTTTCGGCGGCCAACCGCGCTCCCGGCAGGTCGTTGGCGTATGCGGCGCGCAGCGAGTGCAGCCAGTCGTCGGCGGAAATGGCGCGAGCCTGTTTGAGGCCGAGGTATTGCGGCGACGGCAGATTGGCGCCCCACCCGATGCGCCCGTCGGGTCGCTTCCAGTACAGGTAGTAGGCGCGCCGGCCGAATGCGAACGTCATGGTGCCGGGCTCTATGTCTGCAGTATCAGCGCCGTCTTCGGCCAGGCCCTCGAATCCGAGCAACCCGAGATAGCGCGCGTCGGGAGCTTCGGGGTCGATCAGCCGCCGAACGACCGAGTGGACGCCGTCGGCGCCGATCAGAACGTCGGCGCTGGCGCTGCTGCCATCGACGAAGTGGGCGGTGACACCATCGGGCTTGTCGTCGACGCGAATCAGTTTCTTGCCATAGTGAATTCGCGCGCCTGCACGCTGAGCGCGATCTTGCAGAATGCGGTGCAGCGCACCGCGATCGATGAGCTGCCGAGGCGGCAGTCCGTACGGCGCGGGCATCTCGCGGCCGGGCTTGCTGGCGATCGACATGGTGGACCGCGTGATCGGGACCGCGGCGGCACGGACGTCGCCATCAGCGTCGACGATGCTAAGCGCCGCGAGCCCGTTGGGTTCGAGCGCCAACGATCCACCGATCCCGTTGGCTGATGCCGGATCGGCCGTACGCGCCTCGTAGACGGCGGCGTCGATGCCGGCCATGACAAGTGCGGTGGCGGCCACCGGGCCTGCGATGCCACCTCCGATGACGAGTGCGGACTGTGCTGCGGGCATACACTTCCTCCTACTGATCGGCGCCCCGCTCGGCGAGTTCGGTGAATTCCGCTGGAACGGAGCCGCTTTCATGCCAGTGCTGCCACACGGCGAGATGCGGAAGCGTGTCTGCGGATAGTTCGTCGAGGAACGACTGTGTCCACTTCGACTCGGCCTGCATCATTGCGATTCGGTACTCGTCTTCGATGAGGAACAGCCGGGGTACATCTGCGGCGTGAGCGAGTTCGGCCCGCAATGCGTCGACCGATTCGGTCAACCGCTCGATCCGCCGACGCAGCAGATCAGCGACGTCGTTTGGACTGAGCGCGGCCAGCACCGACAGGCCGGCGACGAACCGGGTGTGCTCGGCGGCGGGTTCTGCGATCAACTCACGGGTCCATGCCACCAACTCGTCCCGGCCGGCGTCAGTGATCTGATACACCGTGCGCTCCGGGCGAGCGCCTTGCCGGGTGACCTCGATGGCCTCGAGCAATCCGTTCTTCTCCAGGTTCGCGACGACGGTGTAGAGCGAACCCCACTTGATGTCCATGTCGCGGTCCTTGCCTCGGGCCCGCATCACCGACGCCATCTCGTAGCGGTGCATCGGGCGCTGCACGACCGTGGCCAGCACCGCGAGTGCCAGCAGGTTGGCGACCTTGCGCTTTTCCGGCATCGACACCTCGCTCACGAATACTCGTACGCGAATATACGTAGCGGAACATCCTGACGCAACCGTGTGGTTGCCTTGACATACGATCGAACGTCAGTTCGAATAGTGAGTATGCGTTGGGACGGGCAGGGCGTCAGCGTCGACGACGGCGCCCTGCCCGGCCTGCAGCGCATCGGTTTCGTCCGCAGCGTGCGCACTCCGCAGTTCGAAGGCATCACCTTTCACGAAGTGCTGTGCAAGTCAGCGCTCAACAAGGTGCCCAATGCGGCGATGTTGCCGTTCCGCTACACCGTGAACGGCTATCGGGGTTGCTCGCACGCGTGCCGGTATTGCTTTGCCCGGCCCACCCACGAATATCTCGATCTGGACTGCGGCACGGATTTCGACTCCCAGGTCGTGGTCAAGACCAACGTCGCCGACGTGTTGCGCCGCGAGCTGCACCGGCCGTCGTGGCAGCGCGAGACCGTCGCTCTCGGCACCAATACCGACCCCTATCAGCGTGCCGAGGGCCGCTACGCGCTGATGCCCGGAATCATCGGTGCGCTGACCGATTCGGGCACGCCGTTTTCCATCCTGACCAAGGGCACGCTGCTGCGGCGTGATCTGCCGTTGATCACCGAGGCCGCACGGCGGGTCGACGTCAGCGTCGCGGTTTCGCTGGCCGTCGGCGATCCCGAACTGCACAAGGATGTCGAGCCGGGAACGCCGTCGCCGCAGGCGCGGCTCGGCTTGATCTCAGCCATCCGTGACGCCGGCCTGGATTGTCACGTCATGGTCGCCCCGGTGCTGCCGCGGTTGACCGACTCGGTGAAGCACCTCGACGCGCTGCTCGCTCAGATCGCCGAAGCCGGCGCGACGGGCGTGACGGTGTTCGGGCTGCACCTGCGCGGCTCGACGCGCGGCTGGTTCATGGCGTGGCTGGCGCGTACACACCCGGAGCTGGTCGGGCAGTATCGCGATTTGTACCGGCGGGGCGCCTACCTACCGTCGGACTACCGAAAGATGCTGCACGACAGGGTGACACCGCTGGTCGCCAAGCATGGCCTCGCCCCGGACCGCCGGTCGTTCCGCGCGGCCGAGGCCCCAGTGGCGCCACCGGCCAGTGTGCTACAGCCAACGCTGTTCTAACTTCTGTCCGAGCAGGCGACCCTCCCCGCGAGTGGGAGGTAACGCGATAGGTTCACTGCTGTGAGCTCACGGATCGGTGGTCGCGTACTGATCACTGGTGGTTGCGGCTTCGTTGGCCGTGCTGTCGTGGAGGCGTTCCAACGCAGGGGGATTCCCGTCACGGTCGTTGACCGGCAGGGTCGCGAAGGGCCGCGCGACGGCGTGACTCACGTCGTCGGAGACCTCCGCGACAGCCATGTCCGCGACGAGGCGGTGGCGCCCGGCACGCTCGGCATCGTCCACCTCGCGGCTTTGACGTCGGTGCTCCGTTCGGTGGAGCAGCCCGCGCGGACGTACGCCGACAACGTCGCTGTCACCCAGGAACTGCTCGAGCTGGCGCGCATCAGGGGCGTGAGTAGGTTTCTCTTGGCATCGACGAACGCGGTGGTGGGCGACGTCGGGGCCGCGACGATCACCGAACAGCTGCCGCTGCGACCACTCACGCCCTACGGTGCCACCAAAGCCGCCTGCGAGATGCTGCTGTCCGGCTACGCGGGGGCATACGGGCTGGGAGCCTGCGCGCTGCGGTTCAGCAACGTGTACGGACCGGGCATGGCGCACAAGGATAGCTTCGTGCCGAGGCTGATGCGGGCGGCGCTCACCGGATCGACCGTACGGATCTACGGCGACGGATCGCAGCGCCGCGACCTCGTCCATGTCGACGATGTCGTACGCGGCGTGCTGCTCGGTTGGGACAGCAGCTACGCCGGGAGCGTGATCATCGGATCCGGGCGGTCGGTGTCGGTGCTGGAACTCGTCGAGACCGTTCGCCGCATCACCGGCAAGCCCCTGAAGACGGAACATGTTGCGGCACAACGAGGCGAGATGCCCGCCGTTGTTCTCGACCTTTCGCATAGCGCGGACGTCATCGGCTATCGGCCGACCGTCGAGCTCGCGGACGGGCTCGCAAGTACCTGGCGCTATTTCCGCGACGAGGCGCCAGGCGCGACCGCGTGAAGCGGCTCGCTGACTACCCGGACGAGGTGGACGCCGACGCCATCTCAGAGTTCCACCAACGCCATCCGCGGCGGCGCCTCGCCGAATTGGTGGTGGTGATCGCCGCATACAACGAGGCCGCCGGTATCGGCGCTGTGCTGCAGGACATCCCGAAAAGCTGCTGCGGCATGCGGGTGGACGTGCTCGTTGTGGTCGACGGCGCGACTGACGAGACCGCCGAGATCGCGCACGAACACGGCGTCTACACCTGCGTGGCAGCACGCAATCGGGGTCAGGGCGCGGCCTTGCGGCTCGGCTACCGGCTGGCCGCGGACTGCGGCGCCCGCTACCTGGTGACCACTGACGCCGACGGGCAATACGACGGCGCCGAACTGGAAACCCTGGTGCGGCCGTTGATCGAGGGCCGGGCCGATTTCGTGACCGGTTCGCGCATGCTGGGACGCTACGAGGCGGATAGCCGAGTGCGCTGGATCGGCGTGCGCGTTTTCGCGATGCTGGCCTCGCTGCTGACGTGCCGCCGAATCACCGACACCTCGTTCGGATTTCGGGCGATGCGTGCCGATCTCGCATGCTCGGTCCCGCTGGTCGAACCGCAGTACCAGTCGTCAGAACTGCTCATCGGGATGGCGGCTCGGGGCGCCGGGATACTCGAGGTGCCGATGACGATGCGCCGCCGCCGCGCCGGCGCCAGCAAGAAGGGCGGTGACCTGATCTACGGTGCGCACTACGCGCGCGTCATGGTGCGGACGTGGTGTCGGGAGTACGTGCTGCGCGGTCGACGAAGATGAACCGGTCGAACAGCACAAACTTCAGTACGAACATCGTCCCGTATGTCGCCAGGAACGCGATCGCCACGAGCGTCACCTGCAGGGCATGTGCAGTCACATGCTCGCGAACCCAGCGGTCGGCGGCCGTAGTCACGAGAATCGCGATCAGGGCCGTGACGATGACGATCACCACGTACGGAAGAAGCTCCCGGCTACGGTCGGGGCGTCCGCGGCGCTGCCACGCCCAATACCGGTTCATCAGATAGTTCGGAATTGCGCCCGCGACGAATGCGAGCAGGCTCGCCACCGGCGGTGCGGCCGTGAACCAGTAGATCGCGACGAAGACGACCTCGCTGATGATGCCGGCGACGACGGACGCGCCGGTGTAGCGACCCCACAGCCGAATTCGCTTGCGCCGCAGCCGGATCAACTATCGCCTCGTTTGCGGGCCACGCACAACACCGACTGACCGAAAGGTACCCGCACCACACGTTCCAACGCCTTCGTAACCGGCACCACGCAGCGGTCGAACGCAGCAACCATCCTCGAGTTGGGTGAGGCGGCGCCGCCCCTGCGAACCGCTAACCACCAGGCGACACCGCCGAGCAGGTTCACCGGTTTCACCAGCTCGACGTCGAGTCCCGCTCGCCGGACGACCCTGGCGAGAGAGCTCGGCGTATAGCGACGGACATGCCCGACCCTGCGGTCGAACTCGCCGTATAGCTGCTGGTAGCCGGGGACCCAGAGGACGAGGCTGCCACCGACCTCGACGACCGTGGCCAGCGACCGCAGCGCACCGGAGTCGTCGTCGATGTGCTCAAGCACGTTGATCGCGACCACCGAGGCGACGGGTCGCTCGAGAGCCGGCGGCTTCCCCAACTCGACTCGCCGGACCTCCACCTCGGGACGCCCGGCGAACCGGCGGGTCAGTACCGCAACGGCACCCGGGTCGACATCGGTCACGACGAGTCGATCCAGATCGTCGAACTGCTCCGCGAACTCGCCGAGTCCTGCACCGACCTCCAGGACGGACCTGCCGCAGTGCGGCGCGATCAGTTCGTATTGGTAGCGCCGATATCGGGGCTTGTCGCGGCTGGCGGCCTCGAGCTGACGACCGGTGGCGGCGCCAAACGCACCACAATGCTCGTGCACGTGCTACTCCTCGATTCGCGGGCACTAGTCGCAATTGTGCACGTCAACACTTACGCTCACGATGATCACATTCGATAGGGTGCTGTTGTGCGAGTTCTGGTGCTCGGCGGAGACGGGTACCTCGGCTGGCCGACCGCCCTGCATCTATCGGACCGCGGTCACGATACGGCGGTGCTCGACAACTTCGCACGACGCCGCTACGACGAGGAGCTAGGTGTCTGCAGCCTGGTCCCGATCGAGGATCTCGATGTGCGGGTCACGGCGTGGCGGGAAGCTTCCGGCAAACGAATCGCCATGTACACCGGCGACATGCTGGACCCGGAATTCGTCTACGCAACGCTGCGCGACGTCGACCCCGATGCGGTCGTGCACTTCGCTGAACAACGGTCGGCTCCGTATTCGATGATTGACCGCGCGCACGCCGTCTACACCCAGCACAACAACGTCACCGGAACACTCAACCTGCTGTTCGGCATCGCCGCGACCAACCGGGACATCCACCTGGTCAAGCTGGGAACCATGGGGGAGTACGGAACACCCAACATCGATATCGACGAGGGTTGGCTGGACATCGAACACAACGGCCGCAAGGACCGTGTCCTCTTCCCCAAGCGGCCGGGATCCTTCTACCACCTGAGCAAGGTGCACGACTCGCACAACATCGAGTTCGCTTGCCGGAACTGGGGTTTGCGCGCCACGGATCTCAACCAGGGCGTCGTCTACGGACAGCAGACCCCGCAAACCGCATTGGATCCGCGGTTGTCGACCCGGTTCGACTACGACGGCGTGTTCGGAACAGTGCTGAACCGGTTCGTCATCCAGGCCGTACTCGGCGAGCCGCTGACCGTATACGGAACAGGAGGGCAGACCAGGGGACTGATCGACATCCGGGACACGGTGGACTGCATCAGGCTCGCGGTCGAGAACCCCGCCGAGCGCGGCGAGTTCCGGGTGTTCAACCAGATGACCGAAACCATGTCCGTGCGCGACATCGCCCACGTGGTGGCAAGGCAGTTCCCCGGCCCGGTACAGATCGAGCACCTGGACAACCCGCGGACCGAGGCCGCGGAGCACTATTACAACGTCAAGCACACCGGCCTAGTCGAACTGGGGCTCCAACCGCATCTGCTGTCCGACACCTTGATCGAGTCGATGTTCCGCATCGTCGAGGTCAACAAGCACCGGGTCGACGTCGAAAAGTTGTATCCGACCGTACAGTGGTCGCACGCCAGCGACGTCTGAACTGGTGGCCTCCATCGCGCGCGCGACCGGCAGTCTGGTTGTACGGCACTGGCTGTTCATTGCGCTCGTGGGCGTCGGCGTCGTGTTGCGAGTGCTGGCCTGGTTTGCGTACCAGCCCGCTTTGATGTTCGGCGATTCGTTCCGATATCTCAGCAACATCGGCACGTATGACCCCGGCGGCCTGCACCCCATCGGATACGAGCTGTTCGTCTTGACGCCCACGCTTTCGGTGGATGGGTTGGAGCTGGTTACGGCGCTTCAGCACCTTGCGGGCGTTGGCTCGGCGGTCGCGTTGTACGCATTGACGTTGCGGCACGGGGCAAATCGGTGGTTGGCCTCGCTTGCCGCTGCGCCGCTGCTGCTGGACGGTTATCAGATTCAGATCGAGCAGCTGATCATGTCCGACACCTGGCAACAGGTGCTCCTGGTGGCGCTCCTGTGGATTCTGCTCGGCGCCGGTGCGCCGAACCCGCGCCGCGCCGCGCTTGGTGGTCTGGTGCTCGGTGTGGCGGTGATGTTCCGGCTGGTGGCGTTTGCACTGATCGTGCCGGCGTTGTGTTACCTGATCATCGCCGGCGGGGCATGGCGGTCGTGGCGAACCTGGCCCGGCTGGCGGACAGTCGGTGCTCGCACGCTCGCGTTTGCCGCGGCGTTCGGCGTCGTCATCGCCGGATACGGCTGGTACTTCCACGCGCAGACTGGCCAGTGGGGCCTAACCCGGACCACCGCCAACGTGCTCTACGGCCGTACCGCCGTCGTCGCGGACTGCGACAAGCTGACACTCGATCCGCTGACCGCACTGGCATGCCCCGAGGAACCGCTGGGCCAGCGCAAGAAGCTGGACAACTACGCCCACATCCAGCTCGATGCCGCCTGGCGCGCGCGGTTTCCCCCGGGCACCGACTTGGACGCGGTGCAAAGAGCCTTCGGCTGGGCGGTGATAGACCAGCAGCCGCTGGATGTCGCCCGCGCCGTTGCGCTGGACTTTCTCAAGGGATTCCGCCCCACACGAACCGATGCTCCCGGCGATACCAGCGTGGGGCGATGGCAGTTCAAGCCCGAGTACCTGTCCGTCGACCTGAAGTACAGCACCCAGGCTTCGCGCGAGTTCAGCGGACGAGACCCCACCGCCGTGGTGCCACTCGCCGAATTTCTCCGCGGGTACCAGCTCAGCGTGGGCTACACCCCCGGCCCACTGTTGGGTGCGTTCGGCGTGGTCGCGCTGATCGCCGGGTTCGGCCTCGGGCGGGCCCGAACGAGCGGCATCCGCTCGGCCACGCTACTGGCGGTGGGCATGGCCGTTACCATTCTGCTCGCGTCGGCTGCATTCGAGTTCTCGTGGCGCTATCAGCTACCCGGCCTTGTGCTGCTGCCGTTCGCCGGCGTACTAGGGATTACCGCGCTGCTGCGACGAGGACCTGCATCGACACCGGACGCCTCCGAGCAGCGCACGCACCCTGGCAAGCCGCGCAACTTGAGGCCGTGACCGCCTGGCGCTGCCATCAACCCTGATATTTGTTGAGGCCGAGATCGGCGAACGGTTTGGCCGCAGCGGGCCGCCTCGGCGTCGAGCCGCGTGTTCAGCCGCGCCCTGCCGAGGCCAGGTAGATCATCCGGCAGATGGGGTCTTCGGCATGACAGATCGGTCCGAAAGCCTTGCGCCGGGGCCTAACCGAAGAGCATGCCGCCGACATCAAGGCGGTACGGAGTCGCCCTACGTGTACGCGTACTTCACAGTCGACGCTGGCCGATCGCCACAGCGGTACGAGCGATGAATCGCCGACGCGTTTCCTCAGCTCCTGTTGCGCTTCACCTGATTGAACGGAACGCCGCGGTCGGCGGCGTACTCCCGTGGGAAGCCCAGCACGCGTTCGCCGATGATGTTGCGCGCGATCTCGGTGGTTCCGCCGCCGAGGGCCGCAGTCTGCCGCGACAGGTAGCGCTCGCCGAAGCGGATCAGGTCGTCGTCACCGTCGACCACTCCCGCACTCCCGGCGATCGACAGTACGGTGTCGAACTCCAAATGGTGGATCTCGGCGTGCGTGACCCGAATGATCGAGCCCGCCGCCGGCGGTAGCGAGCCGTCGAGGACACCGTGATCACGTGGTCGATAAGTTGCTCTCGCACCGCACGGTGCACCAAGGCCCGGCCCGCCATCTCGCGGGCGCGTTCGTTGTCAGTCTGACCCGTCTTCTCCAGGAGTGCTACGTCGTCGATGGGCATATCGGTCTTGCCCTCGGCGCCAACGCCGCTGGCGAATTCCGAGCCCCCGCCGACTGCACGCCGCTCGTGGTAGAGCTGACGGGATGCGACATGCCAGCCCTCGTTGACCTCACCGACGACAGCGTCGTCACCGAGTTCGAGGTTGTCGAAGAATTCCTCGCAGAACTCGACGGACCCGTTAACCTGCTTGATACGCCTCAAGGTGATTCCGGGGCTGTCGATGGGCACCATGAACATCGTCAGACCCTCGTGCTTCGGGACGTCCCAGTTGGTGCGGGCCAGCATCAGCCCATAATCGGCGGCGAATGCTGGTGCTCCAGGTCTTGGCGCCGTTGATCACCCACTTGTCGCCCTGCCGGTCTGCCCGGGTGATGACGCCGGCGAGATCTGATCCGCCGCTGGGCTCCGACAGCAGCTGCACGAGGACCTCGTCGCCGCGCAGGACAGCCGAAATATGTTGGCGCTTCAGCTCTTCAGAGCCGGTGTCGAGGATCGTCGCGGCGCAGATGGTGAACGTCGGTGTGTTGAGGATGATCGGCAGCTCATAGCTGCGGGACTCGTTGTCGAACGCTCTCTGGTATGCGATGGGCAAGCCCAGCCCGCCATACTCGCGCGGGAAGCAGATCCCGGCGAATCCGCCTTCATACAGCTTCTTTTGAAGTTCGCGGGCGCGCAGCCACGGCGCCTCTTCACCACGGTCGGCTTCCGGCGGGTTGTCCGGGTCGATGCGCGGCATGTTGTCCGCGAGCCATGCTCGGGCACGCGCGGCGAACTCTTCGACTGACTCCGTCGTTTCGGTGGGCACCGAGGTGGTCTCGGTCATGAGGCGGACTCCAGCTGCTCGGTGAGCGCGTAGACGTGTAGGTTGTGCTCGTCGGGTGTGCCGAACATCGAGCGGTACAGCGTCACTCGGCGCACGAACAGGTGCAGATCGTGTTCCCACGTCACGCCGATGCCGCCGTGCAACTGAACGCAGTCCTGCAGCATGCCAGGAGCGTGTTCACCCACATAGGATTTCGCGACGCTGACCGCCATGCCGGCCCCGGGCGAACGCGAGGCCACCTCCGCCACAGCCGCGTTCGTCGTCGCGCGGCACGCCTCGAACCAGATTTTCAGGTCGGCGTATTTGTGTTTGAGCGCCTGATACGAGCCCAGGGGACGGCCGAACGAGTGCCGGTCGAAACCCCATTGGATGGTGAAGGCGAGCACCGTGTCCAAGATGCCGACCACCTCGGCGCACTGAAGCACCTGCGCGATCTGGCTCTGGCGCGCGATCAGCGCTGGGGTCTGCTCCGCTGTTCCCACGATCGCATCCGTGCCGACCTCAACGCCGTCGAAATGCACACGGGCATAGCTCTTCACCATGTCGATCGAGCGCTGAGGCTCAACACGCACCCCGGATGTGTCCGTCGGAACCAGGAACTGGCGCACCGCACCGTCGCAGTTCGCCACCACCAACAGAACTGAACTCTCGGGGCCGGCCTCGACACGATCCTTCACGCCGTCGAGACGGAAACCGGTTTCGGTCGGCGTCGCGGTGACCGACGACTCAAGCGGCGACCACTGCTTGCCCGGCTCATAAACGGCCCACGAGGCGACAGCCTCGCCCGACACCAGCGATTCGATTGTGTCCGCATGGTTTTCGGGCGCTTCCACCAGACCGGCCGGCACGGTGCTGACCGGATGCAGAGGCCTTGGCGCGACCGTCTTGCCCGCCAGCTCGGCGACCAGCGCCAGGTCTGCCACCCCGTTACCCGACACGCTTCCGCCACCGAGTTCCTCCGGCACCAGCAGGCTGGTCCAGCCGAGTTCCGCTGCGCGGCCCCACCAGTCGGGCTCGAAGGAGATCCCGGCCGCGTGAAGTTCACGCAGCCGGCTCAGCGATGCCTCCTTCTCGAGAAACGACTGAGTCGTCGAGGCGAACAGCAGCTCGTTCGGGGGAGGTCGGTCAGACTTTCGGTCATGGCCTGGATCAGGTGAGGACGAGGGCAGGCACGCCTGGCTTGTGCACGACCTCGTTTGGGACCTTGAACAGGTCGATCATATTGCCACCCATGACCTTTCGCTGTCCCTCTTCATCGAGCGCCTGAAGGTCGTCGATCAGATTGGTCGGCTCCGCCAAGCCCTCCGGGTGGAGCCAGTCGGAACCGAAGATCACGCGGTCGATGCCGCACAACTCGGCCATCTGGGCGAAGTCGTCCTCCCAGAACGGCGCGACGTAGACGCATCGCCGGAACGCCTCGATCGGGTCCTCCAGGAATCCCTGCGGCATCTTCGAGTAGACGCTCTTAAACTGCTTGAACAGGAAGGGCACCCAATCCGCGCCGTTCTCGATCGACAGGATGCGCACATCCGGGTTGCGGGTCAGCACCGTGGCAGACCAGCGCGGCCATGGTGTCCTCGATGGGCCGCTTGCCCATCGCGACCATGCGGAATGAGGTCGGCGCGAACGGCTTGAATTCGTCGCCGGGCTCCCAGTCATTGAGGTACTCGCGAGTATCCGCTATCCGAGGCGTGCATCGACACCGGGATGCCGGCCTTGACGCAGGCATCCCAGAACGGGTCGAACTCTTCCAAGCCCAGGGAGCGGGTCCCGCGATAACCGGGCACTGGCGCCGGCCGGACCAGGACGGTCTTGGCGCCGCGCTCGAGGCACCAATTCAACTCTTCGAGCGCGCGGTCGACGACGCCCAGATTGATGACCGGGGTGGAGAAGATGCGGTTTTCGTAGTTGAACTGCCAGGTTTCGTACATCCATTCGTTCAACGCGTGGACGACGTCGAGGATCAGGTCGGGATCGTCCTTCAGCCGCTCCTCGACGAGGCTGGCCAGCGTCGGGAACATCAGCGTGTAATCCAGGCCGAGTCCGTCGAGGACCTCGAGACGTGCTTCGGGGTTGCGGAAGGCGGGGATGGACTTCATCGGCTTGCCCATGACCTCGCGGTAGCTCTTGCCGCCGCTGCCGTGCCGGAAGTACTCCTCCTGGGCGCCGGGCCGCGCGACCACCTCGAACGTCGGGTTGGGGATGTAGTCGCTGACCACATTTCGCACCATGATCTTGGTGCGGCCGCGGACGTCGATGTAATCGATGACGCCCTTGCGGTCGATCCGGCAGGAACTTCGTCAACGCCTCTTTGGGCTCGTAGAAGTGGTTGTCGGCGTCGAACACCGGGAACGGAAGCTCGCGTGACGGCATTTGCGCCTCCTGAGAGTCTCGTTAGCTGTAAGTGGTAATGACGTTACCACGTCCGGACCAGCGAAAACAACACGCAGGTCAGCCGAGGTTGCTTGGGCCGACGAGGCCGCCGAGACAAAACGCGTAGATGTGGCCAGCGTCAACAGGGGCGCCGTTCAGCTCCGCGCCCAGGACGCGCAGCCGCATCGCCCCTAGCGCCGACTGCATGATCAGCGCGGCGGTGGCGTCGACATCGAGGCCGGCTCGGAACGAGCCCTCGTCGATGCCGCGGTTGATGATGTCCTTGATCAGCTCGTGCAGTGGCGCGAGCACGCGCGCGTATTCGCGGGGCAACGTTTCAGCCAGATGGTCGTTGTAGTCGGTCAGCCCGCGATTGACCCTGTCCTGTTTGCTGGATTCGGCCGGCAGGCAGATGCGGTCGATGAGCACCCGCAACGCCGAGATACTCGGCAGACCGGCGGTGTCTTCCCGCCACTTGCGCGTCGACTCGGACATGATCTTGTCGATCAACGCCAGCAAAGCTCATCCTTGGTGGAGAAGTGCTGGTAGAAGGATCGCAACGAGGTTTTGGACCGCTCAACCACTTCGAGCACCGTGAAGTCGGTGCGACCGGTCTCCCCGAGGATCGCCAGCGCCGACTTCATGAAGCGCTTCTCGCGCGGTTCGCTGTCGACACCGGCGCCGTCCGGCGTATGTTCCGTCGACTTCGCCATGAGATACACCTTCCGCACGGGTACATTGGTAATGACGTTACCGGTTTTGCAGAAGCTCGGTTACTGTTCCTGCGATGGCCGAATGGTTCCTGTTCCTGCCGCAGGTGCGGCTCGACATCTCTGCGATCGTCGAGCGCGCGCACGTCGGCGATGCCAGCGGCTTCGACGGCATCGCGTTCATCGACCATCTCGAGGCACCCGGGACCGCCGATCAAAGCATCTCGGGGCGATTGCGGATCGGCCATTTGGCGCTGTGCAACGCGTTCTGACGCCTGCGGTGCTGGCCCAGGTTCTGCCGACCCGCCACTCTCACCGAAGCCGCAGAGACAGTAATCGGTTACAAGTAAAGGCAATTGACGTGACAACAGATTCAGCGCAAACACAGTGGTCGGTCGAAGCCCTGCTCGACCTGTTCGACGTGCAACCCGACGGCGAGAACCGGTTCATCGCCGAAACGGGTCCTGCGGGCGAGGACGACCGGCACGTGGTGGAGGGCTCGCAGGTGCTCGCGCAGGCGATTGTGGCTGTGGCCAAACGGTTCCCGGAGAAGTCGGTGCGCTCGGTGTACGCAGTGTTCGCCCGGGCCGATGGTCGGGGCAGGGCCTGTCGAGCTGTAATGAGTTGTCAGTGAAGGCCGGTCGACGGCGACCGCGGTCATCGCAGCCAAGCAGAACGGTAAGCGCTGCATCACCGCAACCGTGCTTGCCGACGTGCCGACCGCCGATGTGATTCGCCACCATCTGCCCCGCCCAGAGGTGGCCGGCCCTACCGAGGCGAACGTCTCTGAGATGTCGATGTTCGGACGCGCCGGTGCGGCTGGTCGACGTCGTGGACGTCAACAGTCCAGACGAGGTCGGACCGCCCGAGCTGTATGCCTGGCTGAACTACGATCCCATTCCGACGCGCGACGATTTGTCGAAGGCGCTGTTTGCGTATTTCACCGGGCACCTGGGTATTTCGACGACGATGCGCGCGCACGAAGGCATCGGCACCGCGCAAGCGCATCTCACGGTGTCGACCGCGCCCATGACGATCACCGTCAGCTTCCACGAGCCGTTCCGCTGGGACGGCTGGATCCTCTACACGCATGAGAGCACCCAGGTGGGCGCTGGGATGTCCTACGTGCGCGGTGCAGTGCACACCGAAGCAGGTGAGCTGATCGCATCGTTCGCCCAGGACGCGTTGATCCGCCCGCTGCGGACCACCGATGCGGCCATCAAGGAGCAGTCGCGACTGTAGTCACCGCAACAGAGACGGGCGCTCAGATCTTCAGATATCCCTTGTCCGCGGGGATCTGGGCCGCAGTCACCAACGATGAGGCGTCGCTGGCCAGCTAGACGACGATGTCGGAGATGAGATCGGGGTCGGCCAGCGAGTCGGTCGGTAGCGCGCCGGGGGAGAAGCTGTGGATGTAGTTGGGGTGATCCTGGAACACCTTGTACATCGATAGGTCGTTGCCCATCGGGGTGTCCGTGCCGTAGGGATGCACCGAATTCACCCGGATGCCGAACTCGCCCAGCTCGACCGCCAGCGAGTTGGTCAGCCCGACGACGCCGAACTTGCTCGCGCAGTAGTGCCCGCAGCCGGGAACGGCCTTGATCCCGGCCGCCGAGCTGATTGTGATGATGGATCCGCCGTTGGCTGCCTCGATCATCGGCGGCACGACCGCCTTGATGGTGTTCCACAGCCCCGTGAGGTTGATATCGAGGATGTCCAGCCACTGCCGGGCCGAAATCTCCCACAGCCGACCCCAATTCAGCACACCGGCGTTGGCGACGACGACGTCCATACGGCCGAACTGCTCCAGTGCATCGGACACCACGCGCTGCTGTCCGGCGGCGTCGCGGACGTCGACGCGGTCGGCAAGGATCTTGCGGCCTTCGCCCTCGACCAGGTTCACCGTCTCGGCAAGATCTTCCGGCTGCGCCGGCGGATACCCGTTGTGCTCTGCGACCGGCCCGCAGGCGTCTATTGCGACGATGTCGGCCCCGGCGCGGGCCAGCCTGATGCAGTGTGAGCGGCCCTGGCCGCGCGCTGCTCCCGTCACGTAGGCGACCTTGCCGGCCAGGCGGGCATCGAGATTCGTCATACCGGCAGTTCTTTCGGAAGTTGTGCCAGCAGCACATGAGCGGGCCGCGTGGAGAACTCGTAGTCCGTCAGCGGCGAGCGGCGGGCGAATCGCCTTGACCCAGTGATCGTTTGGGGTCGGTAGTAAACGACCTCGTCGTGTGAGTTGACGAAGTAGCTGTTCAGGCCTCGATTGCAGTCGACGATGTAGGTCTGAACCGCCTTGCCGTGCCGGCGCATACGGTCGTTCCAGCGGTTGAACGCGTCGTTGCTGACCTCCACGACTTGGGCGCCGCGTTGTCGTGTTTCGTCGATCATGCGAACCGCGTGTTCGGTCATCGTCTCGTCATAGTCCATCCATGCGAAGCCGACGAAGCCGGTTGGCCCGACGATCTCCCACCGGTTGGGCAGCCGCGGGTGGGCTGTGCCCGCGTAACTGCGCAGACCGTGTGCGTGGTAGTACTCGGCGAGGTCGAAGCCTCCTGCGCCCAGAATGGTTCCCGAGCGGTATGTCTCAGAATCGGTCCACAGCTCGTAGCCGGTGGCCGCCACGATCAGATCTGCCTCGCGGTCCACGCCGTCGGTGGTGCGCACCCCCGTGCGGGTGATCCGCTCGATCGGGGTGGTGATCAGGGCGGTGTTCGGGTTGTTGAGCGCCTTGAAGAATGAGCTGGAGATGACGGGGCGTTTGGCGAGGATGCCGATCCGGGGGACGAGCGCCCTGCGGTAGGCGGGGTTGTCGACTGTCGCGCGAAGCAGGAGGCGGTATAGCAGCCGAGACCACTTGTCGTAGAGCGGCAGGACACGCACCAGCGCCGTGTCCGGCAACCGTGGGAGCATATGCACGATGGGCACCACCATGAAGGCGTCCATCAAGACCCGGCCGAGCACGTTGACCGCCGTGATGAAACCGGGTAGCCGCAACACCCTGCGCGCCAAGGGTGAGAATTCGAAGTCGATCTTCGGCAGCACCCAGCCCGGCGTGCGCTGGTAGACAAACAGGGTCTTGGCCTGGGCCGAGAGCGCCGCGGCGATTTGCACGCCGCTGGAGCCCGTTCCGATGACCGCGATGCGTTTTCCGCGGGTGTCATAGTCTTCGTCCCAGGCGTTGGGCCGCAGGATGGTGCCCTGGAAGTCGTCGACACCATCGACGTCGATTTCCTGCTTGGCGTTGACGTAGCCGCCGACCGAGCTGATCACGAACCGCGCCGTCACGGGCTCCTGGTCACGGATCTGCAGCCGCCATGCAACCGATGACGTCGTCCCACTTTTGTTGGACGACTTCAGCGTTCGTCCGCATGTGCTCATAAAGGCCGAGCCGGCGCGCGGTGTCGCACAGGTAGCGGTGAATCTCCGGGCCCGGCGCGAACAGGCGGGTCCAGTCCGGGTTCGGGGCGAACGACAGCTGATACCACAACGACGGGATGTCGACGGCCAGGCCAGGGTAGTGGTTGTCCCGCCAGGTGCCGCCGAAGTCGTCGGCGCGTTCCAGGATGACGAAGTCTGTGATGCTCTTCTTGCGAAGTAGACGTCCCGCGGCGATTCCGCCAGGGCCTGCGCCGATGATTGCCACCTCGTACATCGGATCAGTCATGCTGCCCTCCGACCAGGCCCGCAACGATGTGTTCGGACACGAACCGCCGCACCGCGCGCGGACTGTCCAGGTTCACGCCGATCGGGGGTAATAGCTCGAAACTCAACAACATTCGCACAATCCATTCGCTTGCCCGGGCCGGATCCACCCCGGCGTCGACTTCTCCGCGCTGCTGGGCTGCCCGCACCCGCGGCTTCCACAGGTCGACCGACCGCTTCATCAGGTCGTCGCCGATGTTTCGCAGCAGCAGCACAAGGATGCTTTCGTTGATGCCGCGGGGTGTTACCGAGTCCGAGCGTTGTCGATGTGCGCAGACCACCACCGCCGCGGCCGCAACCTGCTCGGCCAGCGTGGTCTGCGCGTCGACCTCCACCGCCATGGTTTCGATGAACGCCGACGCGAGATGGTCGAGTGCGGTCTTGATGGCGTGGTCACGGGTGCCAAGCGCGTTATGGACCGTTCCGCGGGATACGCCGGCCGCCGCGGCGACGGCGGTGAGGCTGAACTGCCGCGGTCCCAGCCTGCGCAGCGTTTCCGTGGTGGCCGCCAGTAGCCGGGGGGACACCGATTGGGCGGACCCGTCGGCACGCATTTGAACACATTAACGATATGTGTTCAATGTGGTCAATAATCGGTATCGCCAAAGTGACGGGCCTTCGCGCCAGAGTCAATTATGCTCAATGCCGTGGCGGAAACGTCATACGCATCGTGCGGCGAGCTCAGCCTCGCGTATCAGGTATTCGGCGACGGGCCGATCGAGCTTGTCTTCGTCGGGCCGTTCGTCAGCCACGTCGAGCTGTTCTGGGCCATGCCCGAATTCAAGGCCTTCTTCGAGCAGCTCGCCACGTTCTGTCGCGTCGTACTATTCGACAAGGCCGGGGTTGGGCTGTCGGACCCGATCCCGAAAGTTCGCACGCTGGATGAGCGAGCCGCCGAGATCGAGGCCGTCATGGACGCCGTCGGCTTCGAACGGCCGGTCGTCTTCGGTATGAGCGAGGGCGGCACGGCCTCCATCGTGTTCGCGGCAAAACGACCGCAGCGAACGCGGGCGTTGATCCTCTACGGCACCTACCCGTTCATGGCAACCGATTGGGACGATATCGATCGCGACCCGGCCGAGGTGCGGGAACGCCTCATAGCTCGAGGCCGGTGAGGATTTATCCGGGGTCGGTGCGGACTACCTGCCGTCGACCGAGCAGATCGCCCGGCTGCAGGAAATGGGACGCGGTGCCCGCTCGGCGTGGGGCACCGGTGCGACAGCGAAGTCTATGTTCCCGTCGGTCCGGTCGATGCGCCAGCTCGCAATGTTCGAGCGCATGTCCGCAAGCCCCGGAATGGTGCGGGCGACAGCCGAATCGGTGTTCCGGGTCGATATCCGGTCGATCCTGGCGACGATTGCCGTGCCAACCCTTGTCATCCACGCCCGCGAGGACCGCCTTCCGGTGCAGTGCGGTCGCTACCTTGCCGACCATATCCCTGGCGCGCAATACCTCGAAGTCGACGGCGTCGACCACGCGCCCTGGTTCACCGAGCCCGACACAATCTTGACCGGAATCGAGGAATTCCTGACTGGGAGCCATGCGGCACCGTCGCAGTCACATCGAGCCCTGCGCACCGTGTTGTTCACCGACATGGTCGCGTCGACGGAACGTGCTGCGGCGACAGGCGACGAACGTTGGCGTGCGGTGCTTCACCGCTTTGGTGAAATCACAACCGAACTCACGGATCAATTCGGCGGCGCGGTGGTCAAGAGCACCGGCGACGGCCACCTCTCCACGTTCGACGGCCCGACGCAGGCCATCCGCTGCGCCGAGGCCTTGCGCGCCGACGCCGAGACACTGGGAATCGAGATCCGCGCCGGCATCCACACCGGCGAATGCGAACTGCTGGACACCGACATCGGGGGGATCGCAGTACACATCGCTGCGCGGATCCTCGGCCAGGCCGGCGCCGGCGAAATCCTCGTCTCCCGCACCGTCCGTGACCTGGTCGTCGGTTCGGGCACAGGCTTCGAGGACCGCGGCAACGTCGAGTTGCGCGGGGTACCCGGCAGCTGGCAACTCCTGGCGGTCAATCGCCACGGCGCGCGATCGGGATCGGCCGAGGCGGAACTGGCGTCGATGCCCACCCCAGGCCCTCGGACCGCAATGCGCCGGTCGGACCGTGCCGTAGAGGTGATGGCGAGGCGGACACCGTGGATCCTGCGCGGAATGGCCCGCCTCGCCCCGCCCACCAGTCGTAGCAAGACAGCTACTGGAGTATCGGAGAGGGCGCGTTCGTGAGGCATTTGAATGCGAGACGTTCTGGCCCGTAGTCAACTACTATCCGTCAAGCTATGGGCCAGAGATGAGATGACATCTCATGTGCCAAACACATTGTTTCCCAACATTATTGACGGTCTATTTCGCAATGGTCGCGTCAGCCGTTCCGGACGTCGTGGGCGTGGTGCACGATGTCGTGTAGGTGGTAGATCGCGATCGACGCGACGGTGAATTCGCTGCCGTTACTGCGCAAGCCGCGTCGCGGCCACGCATCGGCCGGCACGTTCGCGTACGTCTCCGCCACACCCTCCGCGGCGTCGAACAGTTCGCGTGCGACAGTGGCGGGATCCTGCGACGAGTAGTCGTCGGCGAGCGCTGCCTCGTCCTGATCCCAGTTGGCAAACCGGGGTTCGTCTTCGTCGAGCATGAGGCGTACCCGGTGGTTGAAGATGCGGTGCACGTCGCGCACGTGGCAGCCGTACTCCAGTGTCGACCACACCGACGGCTGTCGACGAGTGGTGACGTCGGGCCCGTCGAGCCGATGTACCCACTCGGCGGCGTCGCGACGGATGTGGTCGGCGACCTCGGTGTGATGCACCGCCGACGGGTCGAAACCACACTCGGGGCAGGCGCGCCCAAGGACCCAGGTCCAGTCCTTGGTGTCGGGGTCGATGTGCTCAGGGGTCACAGTTGTTCGACTATCTCGCGGATTCGGGCGCCTGCACCCGATGCTATGGGCTCGCCGTGGCCGAAGCACGCCGTCTCGACGTCGAGGGCGGACAGCCGCTGAAACGACGCCACTGTGCGCGCCCTGTCCTGGTTGAACGTGCCGAGCATGATGGTGCCGACGTTGGCGATGGTGTCGCCGGTGAACAGCACGCCGTACTGCGGCAGGTGGATTGCGATGCTGCCTTCGGTGTGCCCCGGTATCGCCAGGACTTCGGCACCGGCGCCGAAATCGAGCACGTCGCCGTCATGCAACTCGTGCAGGGCGGTCACGGGCGGCGCCACGTCGGGCAGGTTGGCCGAAACCCGTTCGTGGATCGGCTTTTCCCAGTCCTCGAACGCCGGTGGCGGCATCGCGGCCTCGCCACGGATGACCGCGGCGTCGCCGGCGCCCGCGAATACCGTCGCACTCGTAGCGTCATGAAGTTCGGCGGCCGACCCGCAATGGTCGACATGGCCATGGGTCAACACGATGCGCTCCAGGCCCCGCAGTGCCGTCAAGATCTCCGCGCCGGAATTCGGGGCTCCGGTGTCGACCAGGGTGACCGAATCGCCGTCGCGCCAGGCGTAGAGCTGCCAGCCGTTGACACGCAGCATGGTCAGGTTGGGCGTGACGGCCATCGATTCCATAGCTCGACGCTAGGTGGGGCGGGGTGCAGTAGTGAAGGCAATCCGCTATCGGCGGATTCGGGCCACCGCTGGGGCGAGGGGTGACACCATGTTGACGTGAGCGACGGCAAACCGTCGATTGACGAGATGCTGGATCGCGCAGTCGCGGCGATCAACCGTGGTGACCGGTTGATCGCGACAGAGCTTGCCGAGAAGGTCCTTTCGGTCGACGCACGCACACACTCACGCCGACGCCGCTGCGCGCCAGGCCGATCTCGCCGCCGCACACGACCTCGCCCGTCGTCAGGGTGCGCCGGTGTAGGAATTGCGTTCCGCGCTCGACGACCTCCACTTCCGAGGCCAGGCTGCGCATGCGGCGGTCGCCGACGCGCTCAGTCGATTGCCCGCCGATAGCGCGGTACCTGAACGTCAGCGGGCAGTGCTCATGTTGTCAACAGAGCAGACCTGAGCACGTCGAGCGGCAGGCCGCCGAGATCCAGTGCGCGGCTGTGGAATTCCTTTATGGACACGCCGCGGCCGATCATCTCGTCGCGCAGTCGTTGCCAGATCCGCTGCCCGATCGCGTACGAAGGCGCCTGGCCCGGCCAGCCCAGATAGCGGTCCAGCTCGAACCGCAGCGTCTCCTCGGCCTGTGCGCTGTGTGACTGCAAAAAGACCCACGCCTTCTGGGCGTCCCAGACGCTACCATCGGGTGCCGTCAGGCCGCAGTGCACGCCGATGTCAATGACCACCCGCGCAGCCCGGAAGCGTTGCGCGTCCAGCATTCCCATCCGGTTGCCCGCATCGTCAAGCCAGCCGAGCTCCGCCATCAGCCGCTCGGCGTACAGTGCCCACCCTTCGCCGTGGCCCGACACCCAGCAGCCCATTCGGCGCCACCGATTCAACCGGTCGGCCGAGACGACGGCCCGACCGATCTGCAGGTGATGTCCGGGCACGCCCTCGTGGAACACGGTCGTCGTCTCTTGCCATGTACGAAAGGTGTCGACGCTGGGCGGGACCGACCACCACATCCGACCGGGCCGGGTGAGGTCCTCCGACGGTCCGGTGTAGTAGATGCCGCCGGTCTGGGTGGGCGCGATCCGGCATTCCAGCCGGCGCAACGGCGCGGCGATGTCGAAATGCGTGTCGGCCAGCGAGTCGACGGCCCGATCGGATAGGCCTTGCATCCAGGCCTGAAGGGCATCGGTGCCGTGCACGATGTAGCGGGGCTCGTCGTCCAGTCGCCGCAGCGTCTCAGTAACCGACACCCCGGGGTAGAGTCGGGCCGCGATCGATTCCTGTTCGGCGACAATGTTTTCCAGTTGGTGTAGCCCCCACTGGTAGGTCTCGTCCACATCTACCGTGGTACCGAGGAACTCTCGCGACATCAGCCGGTAGGCGTCCCGGCCGCACGCGTCTTCGGTCCGTGCCCGAGGCCCGATGTCGTCGCGCAGCATCGTGGCCAGGTTGCGATAGGCGTCGGCGGCCTCCGCGGCGCGCTGTTGTAGGTCCTCGTGCAGCGTCGTGTTTTCCGGCGCGGCGTTGGCCACCATGTCGATGAACAGCTGCTGGATCTGACCGGCCTGCTCGATGCCGCGGTTCACCTGGCGGACCGCAGGCGGATGGTCACCGGCCGCGGCGACCCGCAATGCATCGGCGTACCCGGCGACACGGTCGGGCAGTCGGGTCAGCCGCCGGCTGATCAGCGCCCAGTCCTCATCGGTGTCGGTGGCCATCAGATCGAATACGTCGCGCATCGTCTGCAACGGCGAGGCGATCACGTTCAGTTCACCGATGTCGAGTCCAGCGTCATGCAGCTCGATCTGCACGCCGAGCCGTTCCCGCATGGCCGCGATCGTCACCGCGTCGACGTCGTCCTCCGCACCGACCGTGTCCAGTTCCCGCAGCGCGGCCCGAGCCGCGTCGGCGCGTGCTATCACACCGTCTTCTGAGTAGTCGGTGATGTCGTCGTCGTGGCCAGCAAGGCCCATTTCTGTTGCTGCGCAAGGGTCTAACGCGGCGACCGTCTCCAGATAGCGCTCCGCTACGGCATCGACGGCCGTGGAATGCCTACCCAAGATTACCGGTGGCGAAGGTGTCGCACTTGTTCGGGTCGCCGGTCTGATAGCCGACGGTGAACCACTTCTGCCGCTGCTCGGCGGAGCCGTGTGTCCACGCTTCCGGATTCACGCGTCCGGTCGCGGACTGCTGGATGCGGTCGTCGCCTACCGACGCCGCGGCGGAGAGCGCATCGGCAATGTCCTTGTCACTCAACGGCTCCAGGAACGGCACGCCGGTGCTTTCCTGTTTGGTGATGGCCGCGTAGTGCGCCCACACGCCGGCGTAGCAGTCGGCCTGCAGCTCCGTGCGCACGCCCCCGCCCTGCGCCCCCTGGGCGCCAGGACCCTGCGCCCGGTCAAGCACGCCCCTGAGGTTCTGCACGTGGTGCCCGAACTCGTGCGCTACCACATACTCCTGGGCCAACGGCCCACCGCTGGAACCGAACTGGTCGACGAGCACCTGGAAAAAGTCGGTGTCGAAGTAGGCGGTCTGATCCACCGGGCAATAGAACGGCCCCACGTCACTGGTGGCCGGTCCACACCCGGTGTCGACCTGACCGGAGAACAACCGAACATGCGGGCGGGTGTAGTCGGGCATCAACTGCTCCCAGACGCCGTCGACGGAGTTACCCGTTGCCACCACGCGGCATTGCACAATCCGATTGGCATCCGCGCCGGTCTTGCACTGGCTCAGATCAAAGCCCGGTGCCTCCACGCCCTCGGTGCCGATCTGCTCCTGCGGGACCACCGTGCTCGGGTCGACACCGAGCAACAGCGCCACCACGAGGATGATTAGGCCGCCGACACCACCGCCGAGCGCGATTCCCCGACCAGGGCCGCGGCCGCCCCCGCTACTCGACGTGGTGCTCGTGTCGATCTGCATGCCTTCGCTGAACGTCATCGCACCGCTCCGTTGCTCGCCACACGCTGTCGGACCAATTGCGTTCAGCTTTGCACACTACGATTTGGGTGTGGCCGTTGTTGCCGGACATTCCACCGTCGTACGCACCGGTCTAGGGGATTTGCGCGGAACCATTGAGGGCGGTGTCGGGGTCTGGCGCGGCGTGCCCTACGCCGAGCAACCGGTGGGTGAGCGGAGGTTTCTCGCGCCCGCGCCACTGCGGCCGTGGACCGGGCTGCGGGATGCGCTGGAGCACGGACCGCTGCCGCCGCAGAGCAAGTCATTCGTGGGCGGCGGCCGCGATGATCCGAAGGTTCGCGACGAGGCGTGTCTGACTTTGACGGTGTGGTCGCCCGACACCAGCGGCTCGCTGCCGGTGATGGTGTGGATCCCCGGTGGCGCCTTTGTATACGGCGCCGGGCAGTTCCAGCTGTACAACGGGTCCCGGCTGGCCGCCAACGGAAACGTGGTGGTGGTCAACGTCACCTACCGGATCGGGGTGTTCGGCGGTTTCGAGTTGTCCGACCTCGGCGACGGCTTCGACGACAATCTCGCGCTGCGCGACCAGATGGCCGCACTGCGGTGGGTCCGGGAGAACATCTCCGCCTTCGGCGGCGACCCGGACAGAGTGACCGTTTTCGGCGAGTCGGCGGGCGCCACGTCCGTGCTCGCGCTGCTGGTCAGCCGTGCGGCCGATGGCCTGTTCAGCCGGGCGATCGCGCAGAGTCCGGCGCTGCCACTGATCGCCGATCGTGAGGTGCGAGCGAAGCAGGCTCACCAGTTCCTGCAGCGGCTGGGCGTGTCGCTCGCCGAGGTCAAGGCGCTGCCGCAGCGACAACTGCGCCGCGCCGCCGGGATGCTGCAGCTCAAGAGCGCCGCAAGGACGCCGACTCTTGCCTACGGGCTGACCTACGGCGTCGACCTGCTTCCGCAACACCCCGTTGACGCCGCCCGCGCGGGCGAGCTGGCCCGGGTCCCGCTGATCATCGGCACCAACAGCCACGAGGCCTCGATGTTCGCCTGGACCAAGCCGCCGATGCTGCCGACCACCCCGGCGTCCGTCAATGCCTATTTCGAGCGGGTCGCACCCCGCGCCAAGGAGAGTGTGCTGGCCGCGTACCCGGACTACCCGCGTCGACGGGCGCTCATCGCGTTCGGCTCCGACGTCATGTTCGGCGGTCCTGCCTGGTCGTTCGCCGACGCGTACAGCGGCCACGCGCCGACCCACATGTACCGCTTCGACCATTTCGGCTGGAGCCTGCGGATGCTCGGGCTCGGCGCCACCCACGGCAGCGAGATCGTGCACATCCAGCACAGCTACGCGTCTTTCGTTGGCCGCAAGCTGCATCCGCTGGGGCGGCGGCTGCAGCCGCCGGTCGGCCGGCGGATGCAGCGCGCCTGGCTGGACTTCGCCACGAAGGGCTGGGAGACGGCGGATGAGCGCTTGCGCGAAGACCAGAGGGCAGGGGAGATCCGTTGGTCCAGCGGTCACGACTGGCCGATCTACGACACCGAGCACCGCTTCACTCGCATCATCGAGACGGCCCGCGACACGGTGGTCTCCGATCCCGACGCCCAGCGCCGCAAGGCCTGGGCCGGTCTGTACTGAGCTCAGCCGTTGTCGCGTAACGCTTGTCGGTGTTCGCGCAGGTTGTACAAGAACTTCTGGAACTTCCGCGACATCACCGGTCGGCCGAGCGACATACCCAAGCGAGCCACAACGCGTTTCGTTTGCAGCTGCCGGCGGTCGCCACCACGCGGTGATATTCCGCGAACGCGGCGATGGTGCCGCTGGACGCCGCATTGAACCGAAATGCCATGTGCGAGTAGACATCGCCGACGATGCCGCCCCGCATGTTGACGGTTCTCGCCGTGCCGATGCGCGCAGGAGTGCATGGCCATACACAGTCATGCACCATGTCTAGTCACCCGGCTAGGTCATTGCGCGAGCGATCGCGATATGGCCCTCCATGCCGAACTTCTCCGCCCGTGCGAGGTAGCGGTCACGCAGGTCGCGATAGGCCGCATCGTCGCCGCGGGCTCTGGCCAGCAGGGCATTGAGCCGCAAAAGCGGCAGCTCATGATAGAGAAAGCCCTGCTCGGCAGGCATTGCAGCGAGCTGGTCAACCGCGGCCTGGGCATCGTCGAGATCTCCCTCTCGCGCTCGGTGCAAGCAACGCTTCGACCAGAACCGTGGTGGTCCAACCGCGATTGATCGACTCCCCAGTGCGCGGTCCAACCTGCTCACGCCGAAGAACCCGCGCAACAAGCCGGCTGCGGCGTGGAAGGCGAGCTGGCTGGAATGTGATTCACAAGAGGTCGAGATCACTTCGATGCCATGGCGCTCTGCCGCCGCTGAAGCCTCGCGGGTGATCCGGCTCTTGCCGATCCCGGGCGGCCCCTTGATGCCGACGACCCGACCCTGTCTGCTGATGGCTTCGTTCAGTGCCGTCTCGACTGCGGCCATTTCACCTCTGCGGCCGACCAGAGTGGTCAGGCGTCGCCGGTGAACTGGTTCAACGTGCCGTCGTACCGCCGCACTACGGCCCCTGCCCGCGTCACCACGTCGGTCATCAACTCACGGAGGCGCTCAGGGCCGAGCGCGCCGGCGATGTCCATCGACCCAACCACATCGGCGAAGAGGACCGTCACCTGCTTGTATTCGGCAAGCTGCTGCCGTTGCTGCAGCGGTGTTCCGCAGCCGTCACAAAAGCGCGCCCCGCCGCGTGCTTCGACACCGCACGAGGGGCAGTGCGCCTGTGCTTCCATCCGCCGTTTCCGAGGGGCCGGGCTTAACTGTCGCCGAGAACAATATCCTCGTCGTCGGCTTCTCGGCGGTTATCCAGGTCCGTCGCTTGCCGCGGCCAGCAAGGGCACGACCACGTCGCTGATCGGCGTCTCCAGCCCATGGCCGGCCGCCTTGCGCTGGATCACGCCGTTGCGGATGTCCCACTCGAGCCGGCGGTGCGCCTCACGATCGGACAACATCGACGTGGTCAGATCCTCGGGCGCCGCACCGAACATGCCGACCAGCTCGTCGATCACGGCGTCGTCGAGGTTGGCGCCCTCGGCCCGCGCGACCGCGAGGCATTCGGCCAGATACTGCCGGCTCAGCGCCGCCACGTCATCGCGCCCGAACATGCCCGAGCGGCGTCCGGTCAGCACCATCAACCCCGCCAGCGCGTTCACCAGCAATTTGCGCCACGCGGCAGTGAGGAACTCGGGATCGAGGTCGACGGTCATCCCGGCCGCACGCAACAGGTCGGCGAGCCCCGCAGCGGCGTCGGTGGCGGGAAAGATCAGTCGCGCCTCGGTGCGCAGCCGGATCCAGCCGTCGGGCTGTGTCTCCGACGAGAACCACACCACCGCCGGCACCACCTGTGACGACGGGCATAACGGTGCGACCCGCTCGACCTGTTCGACGCCGTTTTGCAGTGCGCACACCACTGTGCGTTTATCGCAGAGCCGCTGCAGCCAGTCGCCGGCCTGTTCGTTCTGGGTGTCCTTGACGGCCAGGAACACCACATCGACGGGCCCGTCTAGCCGGGCCGGATCGGTGAGCACCGGGCCCGGCACCACGATCGGATCCTTGTCGTCGGGTCGCACCTCGATCTGCTCGCGCGGCGTGCGCCCGCACAACAGCACCTGGTAAACGGTGGCGTGCAGGAACGCGGCGACCGTCGAACCAATCGCGCCGGGACCGACGACTGCGATGCTGGTGCCCACGAACGCCAAGCTACCGGCGCAACCGCCCCCACTAGACTGTGGCCGTCCTCTCGTCAGGCCTTTCCCAGGGAGTTTTACGTGCTGCGCAGTCATGCCGCCGGATCGTTGCGACCCGCCGACGCCGGGCAGAAGGTGACCTTGGCCGGCTGGGTGGCGCGCCGCCGCGACCACGGCGGCGTCATCTTCATCGACTTGCGCGACGCGTCGGGGGTGTCGCAAGTGGTCTTCCGTGAGGGCGATGTGCTGGGTCAGGCGCATCGGCTGCGCGCCGAGTTCTGCATCGCCGTCGACGGCGTGGTCGAGATCCGGCCAGAGGGCAACGCCAACCCCGAAATCCCGACCGGGGAGATCGAGGTGAACGCGACGTCGCTGACGGTGCTGGGGGAGAGCGCGCCGCTGCCGTTCCAACTCGACGAGTCCGCCGGCGAGGAGGCCCGGCTGAAGTACCGCTACCTGGATCTGCGCCGCGACGGGCCCGGTGCGGCCATTCGCTTGCGCTCCAAGGTAAATGCCGCCGCGCGCGAGGTGCTCGCCGGACACGACTTCGTCGAGATCGAGACCCCGACCATGACCCGGTCGACGCCGGAGGGCGCCCGCGACTTCCTGGTTCCGGCTCGGCTGCAGCCCGGGTCGTTCTACGCGCTGCCGCAGAGCCCGCAGCTGTTCAAGCAGCTGCTGATGGTCGCCGGCATGGAGCGCTACTACCAGATCGCCCGGTGCTATCGCGACGAGGACTTCCGCGCCGACCGGCAGCCGGAGTTCACCCAGCTCGACTTGGAGATGAGCTTCGTCGACTCCGAGGACGTCATCGCGATCGCCGAGGAGATCATCGCTGCGCTGTGGCGGCTGATCGGCTACGAGGTGCCGTTGCCGTTGCCGCGGATGACGTACGCCGACGCGATGCGCCGCTTCGGTTCGGACAAGCCCGATCTACGGTTCGGCCTTGAAATCGAGGAATGCACCGAGTACTTCCAGGAAACGCCGTTCCGGGTGTTCCAGGCGCCCTACGTCGGCGCGGTCGTCATGCCGGGCGGTGCGTCACAGCCGCGGCGCACGCTCGACGGCTGGCAGGACTTCGCCAAGCAGCGTGGGCACCGCGGACTGGCCTACGTGCTGGTCGCCGACGACGGGACGCTGGGCGGTCCGGTGGCCAAGAACCTGTCCGACGCCGAGCGCGAGGGCCTGGCCGCACACGTCGGGGCCAAGCCGGGTGACTGCATTTTCTTCTCGGCGGGCCCTGCGAAGACGTCGCGGGCGCTGCTGGGCGCGGTCCGCATCGAGATCGCCAAGCGGCTGGACCTCATCGATCCGAACGCGTGGGCGTTCACGTGGGTGGTTGACCCGCCGCTGTTCGAGCCGGCCGACGAGGCGACCGCGCACGGCGATGTCGCGGTCGGGTCTGGCGCGTGGACCGCGGTGCATCATGCGTTTACGTCACCCAAGCCCGAATTCGAGGACCAGATCGACAGCGACCCTGGCGCCGTGCTGGCCGACGCATACGACGTGGTGTGCAACGGCAACGAGATCGGTGGCGGCTCGATCCGTATACACCGTCGCGACGTCCAGGAAAAGGTGTTCGCGGTGATGGGTCTGGACAGGGCCGAGGCCGAGGAGAAGTTCGGATTCCTGTTGGAGGCGTTCATGTTTGGCGCCCCGCCGCACGGCGGGATCGCGTTCGGCTGGGACAGGACAACAGCGCTGCTGGCCGGCATGGACTCGATCCGGGAGGTAATCGCGTTCCCGAAGTCCGGCGGTGGCGTCGACCCGCTGACCGGTGCGCCTGCGCCGATCACACCGCAGCAGCGCAAGGAATCCGGAATAGACGCCAAGCCTGCGAAGCTTCACCCGTAATGACCGAAATACCCGACGCCGACGCGATGAAGGCGTTCAACCAGAACATCGTCGAGGAGTTCCGCGCCAATGGCGGCAAGGTGGGCGGCCCCTTCGATGGCGCCACCCTTCTACTGCTGACCACCACCGGCGCCAAGTCGGGCCAGCCACGGCTTGCGCCGCTGGCCTACCTGACGATCGATCAGAAGATGATCGTCATCGGCTCCAAAGCCGGTGCGGACACCAATCCCGACTGGGTGCACAACCTGCGTGCCAACCCGCGGGCGCACATAGAAGTGGGGACCGAGGCCTACGACGTGGCCGCCCGTGAGCTGCCGCCCGAAGAGCGCGACGAGGTCTTCCCGAAGATCACAGCCGTCGCGCCGGGGTTCGGCGACTACCAGGCCAAGACCAGCCGGGTCATTCCGCTGTTCGAGCTGCAGAGGGCCTGACCCCTAACCCCTTTCGCTTGGAGCGGCGTTATCCGGGGCTGCGCCGAAATCGCACTCAGGGTCGTGAAAGGCACCAGATCACGACCCTGAGTGCAATCGGAACGGCGCCTACAGCCGCTCGACGACGATGGCGTTGGCCATGCCGCCGCCCTCACACATCGTCTGCAGCCCGTAGCGGCCGCCGCGCTGTTCGAGCGCGTTGACCAACGTCGTCATGATGCGCGCACCGCTGGCCCCCAGCGGGTGTCCGATCGCAATCGCACCGCCGTTGACGTTCGTCTTGGTCAGATCCGCGCCGACATCATGGGCCCATGCCAGCACCACTGGGGCGAACGCCTCGTTGACCTCGAACAAGTCGATGTCGGCGAGCGTCAAACCGGCCCGCTGCACGACCTTCTCGGTCGCTGGGATGACCCCGGTCAGCATGTAGAGCGGGTCGGACCCGACGACGGTCATCGAGTGGATCCGTGCCAGCGGACGCAGCCCAAGCCGCTTGGCGACCTCGCTGGTGGTGATCAACACCGCCGCGCTGCCGTCGGACAGCGGCGACGAGTTGCCCGGCGTGATCTGCCACTGAATCTGGGGGAAGCGGGCTTCATACGCGGGGTTGTAGAACGCCGGCTTCAGTCCCGCGAGGGTCTCCACCGTCGTGCCGGGACGGATGATCTCGTCGGTGGTCAACCCGGCGATCGACGAGAGCTCGTTGTCGAACCGGCCCTCTTTGGTTGCGGCGGCGGCCTTCTCGTGGCTGCCCGCCGAGAACTCGTCGAGCTGCTGTCGCGAGAATCCCCACTTGGCTGCGATAAGCTCGGCGCTGATGCCCTGCGGCACAAGGCCTTCGGGGTAGCGTTCGGCCATCGCACCGAACGGGTCGCTGCCCGGCAGCACATTCGAGCCCATCGGCACCCGTGACATCGATTCGACGCCGGCGGCGACGACGATGTCGTATGCGCCGGAGATCACGCCCTGCGCGGCGAAGTGGATCGCCTGCTGACTGCTGCCGCACTGACGGTCGACGGTGGTACCCGGCACGCTCTCCGGGAAACCAGCACCAAGAAGCGCGTTTCGCGCGATGTTGACGGCCTGATCGCCCACCTGGGTGACCGCGCCGGTGATGACGTCGTCGATCTGCACTGGGTCGATTCCGGTCCGGCTGACCAACTCGCGAAGGCTGTGCGCCAGCAGGTCGACCGGCAGCACGTCGTGCAGCGCGCCGTTGGCCTTGCCTTTTCCGATCGGGGTGCGTACCGCTCCGACGATGACCGCGTCCCGGCCTGCGTATCCGGCCATTTATGCCTCCTGTGACTCGACGCTGAGTAATTCT
Source organism: uncultured Actinomycetota bacterium (assembly GCA_963715885.1). Lineage (GTDB taxonomy): Bacteria > Actinomycetota > Actinomycetes > Mycobacteriales > Mycobacteriaceae > Mycobacterium. The sequence goes on along the minus strand of CAVQSK010000027.1, from coordinate 12,339 downwards.
CTCTATACCCAGCTATACTCTCTAGGTATAGTTAGAACAACTCAGAGGTAGTGTGAATTCCATGACAGTGCTGCAGGGACGGCTAGCGGATCGGGATGCCTGGTCGGCGGTGGGTGAGTGCCCGATCGAGAACACCATGGCGCTGCTCGGGACGAAGTCGGCGATGCTGATCATGCGCGAGGCCTATTACGGCACCACTCGGTTCGACGACTTCTGGCGGCGGGTCGGCGTGACCAAGGCCGCCGCGGCCGCGCGCCTGGGCGAACTGGTCGAGGCCGGGCTGCTCAAGCGCAGGCCCTACCAGGAGCCTGGCCAGCGCAGTCGCCACGAATACGTCCTCACCGAGGCAGGCGCTGATTTCATGCCGGTGGTCTGGGCGATGTTCGAGTGGGGGCGACGGCACTTGCCGTACGACGCGCCACTGCGGCTCGCGCACGCGGGCTGCGGTGCCGAAGCGACCGTCGAGATCCGCTGTGCGGAGGGACATCGGGTGCCGCCGGACGAGCTCGCCGTCCGGATCAGCGAGGGCTAACGGCTTTCTCCGCGTCCAGAATGTAACGGCGCAGAAGAAGTTCGAGTGTCGGCATGCTGGAATACAGTTTCGGCGAAGACTAACTCGTGAAGCAGTAGGAGTCGCTGGACGCATCACCGCCCTGCAGGCGGGTTTGGTGCACCCGCAGGCCCCGGAATTCGTCGCCGTTGGGGAAGAAGCCGGCGTCGGGAACCAGCCCACCGGCGGAGACGTCGGCGTCCAGCTTGGCCATCCACGCGCCGACCCCGTCGGGGTAGAACACTTCGTCCCACGATGCGTACAGCGAGTTGGTGGCGTACACGCGCCTGCCGTCGCGGCTGATCTCGATCATCTGCGGTCCGCCCGCAAGTCGCATCTCCGGGGCGGCCGGATGCGGCTCGCGCCGCACCACGCCGCCGAGCCGGACGGACGCCGTCTCGCGCGGATGGAACGGGTCGCTGACGTCAAACTGCTTGAGTTCACCTGTGCCCCAGCAGGATACGTAGAGCCAGCGGTCATCGACCGACAGATCGATGTCGGACACAAGCGGCGGCACCGCACCGAACGGCTTCAGCGCCGGCGGCAGGTCGTCGGCGTCGGCGGGCTCGGCAGGAATGGTGATCACCTTGTCCACCGACCACTGATAGCCGCCGTTCTGGTGCCACAGCCAGATCGACGCTGACAGATCCTCGACGCTGATCACCACGCCCACGAAGCCATACGCCTTATCGGGATCGTGGGCAGGTCGCAGCTCGAGCACCATCTGGTTCTCGTCGCCGAGATCGATACGCTGGGTCAACTTGCGTTCGGACATGCTCCAGAAGTTCAGGTGATGTCCGAACTTTCGGCCCAGCAGGTCCTCGGGGTTGAGCCCGTCCTCGATCATCGATGGCGTCGCCCATTCCGACGTCACCACGGTGTCGTAGCGCAGGTGCCACCAGAAGTCATAGGCGAAGAATTGCGGTCCGTGATCGGCCTCCCACGGCCCGATGACCTCGAACGTGTCGTGATCGAGCAGCGCAACACCGCCGGGACCGTCGTTCCCGTTGGCGCCACCCAGCGCCGACATGAAGATGCCGCCTGGACCGCAATGCACCGTGTGCGGGCGCGAGTAGCCCGCTTTGGCCGCGAGCTCACCGGCCTCAATGGTGTGTGTTAGCACGGGGTTTCGCGGGTCGGGCTTGGTGTCGAGCACATAGGTGTTCGACGACCGGATCCCGGGGACGACGAGGAAACGTCGCTCCAGGTGGCCCGAATGCCCTTCATGACACAGCGCGCTCGAGCAGGCGTTCCATCCGAAGTGGTGCAGTTCGTTGCCGGCCGTGGGGAGTTCGGACCAGCCCACAACCCGACCGTGCGTCGAGGAGTTCGGGTCGCAGTCGACCACGGCCAGTGCATCCTTCTTCTGACCGGCGGGATCGAATGCGGCAACATAGGCGAGTTGCTCGGGCGCCGCCGCGACGGCGGCACCCGGGCTGCGGTAAAACGTGGGATCTGTCGCAGTCATACCTGCAGATCATCCTCGTCCGGCGGGCGCCTAATGGTCGTTCTGCAGGAACGCCTTGACCAATGTCTTCGGTGCCTGCGCCAGCCACGCTTCGGTGATCAGTTCGGTGAGTTCCGGCACGTCGATCTCGGCCAGCCGGACCAGAACCATTGGATAGCCGTCGAAGTGGGGAGTGGTGAAATACACGCCGGGCTCGTCTGCGATCAGCGCGAACTTCACGCCTTCGTCGGGCACCCGCGCGCCGAGGATGTCGCCGTCAGGCGCGTCCGCACCGAGCGCCGCGTAGTCGGCCTTGCGTAGGGGCCGTTCCCAGACCATCAGCTTCTTGCGCACCCGCCAGTCGCGCGGCGACGGTTCGGCCGTCTCGGGAAGTTCACCGACGATGCGCGCAACATCGTCCCAGGTGGCCACGGTCCGACGCTACCCTCAGCCGATGCTGCATATGCGGGTGATCGCACCCACCGATCTGCGCGACCCGGTGGTCGATCTGCTGACGGAGAACCCGGGCGTGACGCACATCGTGGTGCACCGGGACGCGGCGTTGGTTCCCGCAGGCGACGAGATCACCGCCGAACTGGCGCGCGAATCCGCCAACGACGTCGTCGACGCGCTGAAGGCGCTCGGCGTGAAAGAACGCGGCGCGATCACGCTGGACCTCGTCGACACCGTGATGTCGACGCGGGCGTACCGGGCCGAGGAGGAGGCCGAAGGCGACCCGGCCGACGCGGTGGTGTGGGACGAACTCGCCGCCCGCACGCGCGAGGAGTCCACCCTCAACGGCACCTTCTTGGCGTTCTTGTGCCTGGCCTGCCTTATTGCCGCCGTCGGCGTCGTCACCGACTCCCCGGTGACCGTCGTCGGGGCGATGGTGGTCGGACCCGAGTTCGGGCCGCTTGCGGCCCTCGCGGTCGCGCTGGTGCGCCGGCGGATGTACCTGGCCCGGCGTGCGGCGCTCGCGCTGGTGGTCGGCTTCCCGGTTGCGATGTTGGTCACTGCCGCAGGCGTGCTGGCCGGCGAGGCCGTCGGCTGGATCGAGGTGACCAGCACCAGTCAACTCGACGAAGTGGACTTCATCTTCCAGGTCGGGCCGCTGTCGTTCGTGGTCGCACTGTTGGCCGGTGCCGCGGGCATGCTGTCGTTGGTGTCGGCGAAATCGGCTGCCCTGGTTGGTGTCTTCATCTCGGTGACGACGGTTCCCGCCGCCGGCTTCGCCGTCGTCGCGGCCACGGTCGGGGACTGGGCCGTCGCCGCCGAGTCCGCCGCGCAGCTCGCGCTGAACCTGATCGGCATCGTGCTGGCCGGGGTGCTGGTGTTGTGGGCGCGACGGCTGGCCGAGTGAGCCGTCGGGAGCGATGCGCGACGGATCGCGTTGTGATGGGATCGACACGTGGGTATCAAGGTGGCGCTGGAGCATCGCACCAGCTACACGTTCGATCGGCTGGTGGAGGTGCATCCCCATGTCGTTCGGCTGCGCCCGGCGCCGCACTCGCGTACCCCGATCGAGGCCTACTCGCTGCACGTCGAGCCGAGCGATCACTTCATCAATTGGCAGCAGGACGCGTTCGGCAACTTTCTTGCCCGGCTCGTCTTCCCGAACCGCGCCCGCCAGCTGACCATCACCGTCGGCCTGATCGCCGACATGAAGGTCATCAATCCGTTCGATTTCTTCATCGAGGACTGGGCGGAGAAGATCGGCTTCGAATACCCCAAGGCGCTGGCCGAAGACCTCAAGCCCTACTTGCGTCCGGTTGACGAGCACGGCGAAGGCTCGGGAACCGGCGACCTGACCCAGGCGTGGGTGAAGAACTTCTCGGTCGCGCCGGGCACGCGCACCATCGATTTCCTCGTCGCGCTCAACCGGGCGGTGAACGCCGACGTCGGGTACAGCCTGCGGATGGAACCCGGTGTCCAGACACCCGATTTCACGCTGCGCACCGGGATCGGCTCGTGTCGCGACTCCGCGTGGCTGCTGGTGTCGATCCTGCGGCAACTGGGTCTGGCCGCCCGCTTCGTGTCCGGCTATCTGGTGCAGCTGACCTCCGACGTGGAGGGGCTCGACGGGCCGTCCGGGCCGGCCGCGGACTTCACCGATCTGCACGCGTGGACCGAGGTGTACATCCCCGGCGCCGGCTGGATCGGCCTTGACCCGACCTCGGGGCTGTTCGCCGGCGAGGGCCACATCCCGCTGTCGGCCACCCCGCATCCGGAGTCCGCGGCGCCGATCACCGGCGCGACCGAGCCGTGCGAGACCACGCTGGACTTCTCCAACGTCGTCACGCGCGTGCACGAGGACCCGCGCGTCACGCTGCCCTACACCGAGGCGGCGTGGGGCGCCATCACCGCGCTGGGTTCCCGCGTCGACGAACGGCTGGCCGCCGGTGACGTCCGCCTCACCGTGGGCGGCGAGCCGACGTTCGTCTCGATCGACAACCAGGTCGACCCGGAGTGGACCGTCGAAGCCGACGGGCCGCACAAGCGACAGCGCGGCTCCGCTCTGGCGGCCCGGCTGAAAAAGGTATGGGCGCCGAAGGGCTTGGTGCATCGCAGCCAAGGCAAGTGGTATCCGGGAGAACCGTTGCCGCGCTGGCAGATTGGGCTTCTGTGGCGCACCGACGGCGAACCGCTCTGGAACCGTGATGCGCTGCTGGCCGACCCCTGGCCAACCGATCCTGAAACGATCGCGATCGCGCCGGACGCCGGACAGCAGGTGCTCGGCGCCGTCGCCGAAGGGCTTGGCCTGCCGGCCACCCAGGTGCGGCCGACCTACGAGGATGCGCTGGCACGGCTGGCCAATGCGGTCCGGCAACCCGAGGGCGAGCCTGTCGCTGCCGGAGATGATCTGGAGGCCGACGCCGCCGATCCTCGCGCCGAGCTGATGGCCAGGCTCGACGAGCCCGTCACCGAGCCCGCCGCACATGTCCTGCCGCTGCACCGCCGCGACGACGACTCCGGGTGGGCCAGTGCCGACTGGCAGCTGCGTCGCGGCCGCATCGTGCTGCTCGAGGGTGATTCACCGGCCGGTCTGCGGCTGCCGCTGAACTCGATCAGTTGGCATCCGCCGAGACCGTCGTACGATGCCGACCCGCTGGCCCGCCGGGGCAACCTGCCCCGCGATGCCGAGCCGGACGTCCAGTCGGAGGCCGCGGTGGTCGAGGATGCCGATTCTGCGCCCACCACCGCGATGGTGGCCGAGATCCGCAATGGGCTGCTCTACATCTACATGCCGCCCACCGAGAAACTGGAACATTTCGTCGACCTGATCAGCCGGGTCGAGGCCGCCGCCGCCAAGGCCGACTGTCCGGTTGTCATCGAGGGCTACGGACCACCGACTGACCCGCGCCTGACGTCGATGACCGTCACCCCCGACCCCGGCGTCATCGAGGTCAACGTCGCGCCTTCGTCGAGCTTCGTTGACCAAAAGCAGATGCTGGAAACGCTGTACCAAGAGGCCCGATTGGCTCGGCTCTCCACGGAGTCGTTCGACGTCGACGGCACCCACGGCGGCACGGGCGGCGGCAACCACATCACGTTGGGCGGCCCCACGCCCGCCGACTCGCCGCTGCTGCGCCGCCCAGACCTGCTGGTGTCGCTGCTGACCTATTGGCAGCGCCATCCGTCGCTTTCCTACCTGTTCGCCGGCCGGTTCGTCGGCACCACTTCGCAAGCGCCGCGGGTCGATGAGGGCCGTGCCGAGGCGCTATACGAGCTGGAGATCGCGTTCGCGGAGATCGCGCGGCTCGCTCCCTTTTCCGGCGGGACGCCGGGTCCCGCCAAGCCGTGGATCACCGACCGGGCGCTGCGGCACCTGCTGACCGACATCACCGGAAATACGCACCGCGCCGAGTTCTGCATCGACAAGCTCTACAGCCCCGACAGTGCTCGCGGCCGGCTGGGCCTGCTGGAGCTGCGCGGCTTCGAGATGCCACCGCACTATCAGATGGCGATGGTGCAGGCGCTGCTGGTGCGCGCGCTGGTGGCATGGTTCTGGGACGAGCCGCTGCGCGCCCCGCTGATCCGGCACGGGGCCAACCTGCATGGCCGATATCTGTTGCCGCACTTCCTGATTCACGACATCGCCGACGTCGCCGCCGATCTTCGCGCGCATGACATCAACTTCGACACCAGCTGGCTGGACCCGTTCACCGAGTTCCGGTTCCCGCGAATCGGCACCGCGGTGTTCGGCGGCGTGGAGATCGAGCTGCGCGGCGCCATCGAACCGTGGAACGTGCTCGGCGAGGAGTCGACCGTCGCAGGCACCGCCCGCTACGTCGACTCATCGGTGGAACGCATCCAGGTGCGGCTGGTCGGCGCCGACCGGCACCGATACATCGTTACCGCCAACGGGTATCCGGTGCCGCTGCTGGCCACCGACAACCCCGACATTCAGGTCGGCGGGGTGCGATTCCGGGCATGGCAACCGCCCAGCGCGCTGCACCCGACCATCACCGTCGATGTGCCGCTTCGCTTCGAACTGGTCGACACCGTGACAGGGATGTCCCGCGGCGGCTGCACCTATCACGTGGCGCATCCCGGGGGCCGTGCCTACGACAACCCGCCCGTCAACGCCATGGAAGCCGAGTCACGGCGCGGCAGGCGCTTCGAGGCGACGGGCTTCACACCCGGCCAGGTGGACATGTCCGACCTCCGCGAAAAGCAGGCCCGGCAATCCACCGATATGGGCGCGCCGGGCATCTTGGACCTGCGGCGAGTGCGTACCGTTCTGCACTGATGGCACTACCCGCAAGCGGCCCGTCGCCTTCACCTCCTGGCGCGAGCCCGCACGACATCGACAACCTGCTGGCCCGCTATCGCGCAGTCCGGGCACAGCAGGCGCTGTTCGACGTGCGCGCCGAAGGCGCGGCCACCGGTTACGACGAATTCGTCGACGCCGCAGGCAATGTCCGTTCGGCCTGGCGGGAGCTGGCCGAATGCGTCGGTGAACGCGGTCGCGGCGGTCTGAACCAACTGCGGGGGGTGGTCCGCAGCCTCATCGACAACGACGGCATCACCTTTGTCCAGGTCGACCGGCACGGCGACGCCGTCACCGACGGGGACGGCGTGGCGGAGCCCGGGCCGTGGCGCCTCGACGCGCTGCCGCTGGTGATCGATGCAGCGGACTGGGACACGCTGGAATCCGGTCTGGTGCAAAGGTCCCGGCTGCTCGACGCTGTGCTCGCCGACCTTTACGGGCCACGTCGCTCGGTGACGAGCGGGGTGCTGCCCGCGCAGTTGCTGTTTGCTCACCCCGGTTATGTCCGGGCCGCGCGGGGCATCGAGGTGCCCGGCCGTCACCAGCTGTTCCTGCACGGGTGCGACATCAGCCGTTCCGCCGACGGCAGCTTTCGGGTCAATGCCGACTGGACGCAGGCGCCGTCTGGTGCGGGTTACGCGCTGGCCGACCGCCGCGTGGTGGCGCGCGCCATCCCCGACCTCTACGAGCGGATCGGGCCGCGGCCGGCATCGCCATGGGCGCAGGCGCTGCGGCTCGCGTTGATCGACGCCGCACCGGAGTCGGCCGAGGAACCCGTCGTGGTGGTGCTCAGCCCCGGCATCCACTCCGAGACCGCGTTCGACCAGGCCTACCTCGCCAGCGTGCTCGGCTTTCCGTTGGTGGAAAGCGCCGACCTGGTGGTGCGCGACGGCAAGCTGTGGATGCGGTCGATGGGCACCCTGAAACGAGTAGACGTGGTGCTGCGCCGAGTCGACGCCGATTATGTCGACCCGCTGGACCTGCGCGCCGACTCTCGGCTCGGCGTCGTCGGGCTCGTCGAGGTGTTGCGCCGCGGTGCGGTGACCGTGGTCAACACGTTGGGCAGCGGCATTCTGGAAAGCCCTGGGCTGCTTCGCTTTTTGCCGAAGTTGGCCGAGCGGCTGCTGGGGGAAACGCCTCTGCTGGCGACGGCTCCGGTGTATTGGGGCGGCATCAACACCGAACGCTCGCACTTGCTGACCAACCTGTCGTCGCTGCTGATCAAGCCCGTCACCGGTGGGGAGGCGATAATCGGGCCCGCGCTGTCGTCCGCGCAGCGCGAGTCGCTGGCCGCGCGCATCGAGGCCACGCCGTGGCAGTGGGTTGGTCAGGAGTTGCCGCAGTTCTCGTCGGCGCCAACCGACTACGACCCGGGCGGGCTGTCGTCGGCCAGCGTCGGAATGCGGCTGTTCACCGTCTCCCAGCGCAGCGGTTACGCACCGATGATCGGTGGGCTGGGGTACCTGTTGGCCCCGGCCAACGCCGCGTTCAGATTGAACACCATTGCGGCCAAAGATATCTGGGTGCGAACGCCGACGAAGGTGACCGCCGAGAAGGTCCCGACCAGTTCTGCGGAAACAGTCGCTGTGCTCGATGGCGCCGCCCTCGCGGCTGCGGCCACGCCCAGCCCAACCCGAGCGGTCAGCTCACCGCGTGTGCTGTCCGACCTGTTCTGGATGGGGCGCTACGCCGAACGCGCCGAGAACATGGCCCGGTTGCTCACCGTCACCCGCGAGCGCTACCACGAGTTCCGCTATCGCCGGGAGATGGACGGCAGCGAATGTGTGCCGGTGTTGCTCGCGGCGCTCGGCCACATCACCGGCACCGACACCGGCGCAGGCGGTGACTACGCCGAAATGGTCGCGACGGCGCAGTCCACGCTGTGGTCGTTGACCGCCGATCGGCACCGCGGCGGATCACTGGCGCAATCGGTCGAGCGACTGGGGCTGGCTGCCCGCGCCGTGCGCGACCAGATGTCCAACGACACCTGGATGGTGTTGGCGGCGGTGGAGCGTGCGCTTCTCCATGCGCCGGATTCGCCGCCCGAGTCGCAGACCGAAGGCGATGCCTTCCTCACGTCGACGAACAACCTGACGCTCGCGGGGATGCTTGCACTGTCCGGGGTCGCGGCCGAGTCGATGGTGCAGGACGTCGGCTGGACGATGATGGACATCGGCAAACGCATCGAACGAGGGCTGGCACTGACCGCGCTGCTGCGTGCCACACTGACCACGGAGCGTAGCCCGGGCGCTGAGCAAACCATCACGGAGTCAACGCTGGTGGCGTGTGAGTCATCGGTCATCTACCGGCGGCGCACATTGGGCAAGGTTAGTGTGGCTGCTGTGGCGGACCTGGTGCTGTTCGACGCCGAGAACCCGCGGTCGCTGGTCTACCAACTCGAGCGGCTGCGGACCGGCCTCAAGGTGCTACCCGGATCCTCGGGTTCGTCACGCCCGGAGCGGCTGGTCGATGAGATCGCCACGCGGCTGCGCCGCCTGGACCCCGCCGACCTCGAAGAGGTCACCCCCGACGGCACGCGTGCCGAACTCGCCGACCTGCTCGACGGCATGCACCGCGACCTTCGCGAGTTGTCCGGCGTCATCACCGCGACCCATCTGTCGCTGCCGGGTGGCATGCAGCCGCTATGGGGGCCCGACGAACGCCGGTTGGTGCCGTGACCGCCTTCTCCGACGGCCCCACCGCGTCGGCAACGAGCCGGTGTTACCAAATCACGCACCGCACGGTCTATCGCTACTCCGACGTCGTCACAAGTTCCTACGGCCGCGGTTTCCTCACCCCGCGGGACTCCGCGCGCCAGCGCTGCCTCTCTCACGAACTGGTTATTGAGCCGGCGGCGGCCGACGTTTCCACCAGCCGCGACGTCTACGGCAACATCAGCTCGTATTTCCATGTCACGGAGCGTCATCACACGCTGAGCATCACGAGCAACTCGGTCGTCGAAGTGGATCCCCCGCCGCCCGAGTTGTACGGTGGCGGGTCGGCGCGCGCGCCATGGGAGATCGCCCGGCCGGTCGGTGTCGATGGTGCACTGGCCACCGAGTTCACCCTGGACCTGCAGCCGCCGGAGATCACCGACGAGCTCCGTGACTATGCCGCACCGAGTTTCGAGCCCGGCCGGCCACTGATCGACGTGCTTCACGAGCTGACGTCGCGGATCTACGCCGACTTCACCTACCGGTCCGGCTCGACGACGGTGTCCACCGGAGTCAACGAGGTTTTGGTCGCACGGGAAGGGGTATGCCAGGACTTCGCGCGGCTGGCCATCGCCTGTCTGCGCGCCAACGGGCTGGCGGCCAGTTACGTGTCGGGATACCTGGCGACCGACCCGCCGCCAGGGAAGGAACGCATGATCGGCATCGACGCCACGCACGCCTGGGTGTCGGTGTGGACGCCGCAAAACCAATGGCTCGGCCTGGATCCCACCAACGACCAGATGGTCGACGAGCGGTACATCATCGTCGGTTTCGGCCGTGATTACGCTGACGTCCCGCCACTGCGCGGCATCATCTACACCGACTCGGAGAGAAGCGTGATCGACGTCGCCGTCGACGTGGCGCCGTACGAGGGCGGGATGTTGCATGCGTGATTTCAACTGCCCCAATTGCGGTCAGCGGCTGGCCTTCGAGAACTCGCTGTGCCTGTCGTGCGGGAGCCGGCTCGGTTTCTCACTCGACGACATGGCGCTGCTGGTCATCGCTTCGGGCGCCGACAGCGAGCACGGCGGCGCCGTCGACTCGAGCCAATACCGGCTGTGCGCCAATCTGCATTTGGCCGAGTGCAATTGGATCGTCGAGAAGGGGCCGATCAAAAAGCTATGCAGGTCGTGCGCGCTGACCCGCACCCGCCCCAACGACAACGACACCAAGGCGCTGGCCGCATTCGCGGCCGCCGAGAAGGCCAAGCGCCGGCTGATTGTCGAACTGTACGAGCTGAAGCTGCCGATCGTCGGACGTGACGAGGACCGCGAATACGGCCTCGCGTTCGACCTGCTGTCCAGCGAGCAAGAGCAGGTCATGACCGGCCATCACAACGGGGTCATTACTCTCGACCTCGCCGAGGGTGACGATGTGCATCGCGAGCAGCTTCGGGTGGAGATGGACGAGCCCTACCGCGCGCTCCTCGGTCACTTCCGCCACGAGATCGGGCACTACTACTTCTACCGGCTCGTTGGCCCGTCGCAGGCGTACTCGCAACGGTTCCGCGAGTTGTTCGGCGATCCGGACGCCGACTATCAGGCCGCGCTGGACCGCCACTATAAAGATGGCCCGCCGCCCGGCTGGGAGGACACCTATGTCTCCTCCTACGCCACCATGCATCCCGCGGAAGACTGGGCCGAAACGTTCGCCCACTACCTACACATCCGCGACACCCTCGACACTGCGGCGGCGTTCGGCTTCGCACCCGCCGGCGCCACGTTCGAGCGGCGGGTGTTGGGGCCCAGCGGGTTTGACACCATGATCGAGATGTGGCTGCCGCTCGCCTGGGCGCTGAACATGATCAACCGGTCGATGGGCAAAGAGGATCTCTACCCGTTCGTGCTGCCGCCGGCGGTCCTGGAGAAGATGCGATTCATCCATACGATCATCGACGAGATCACCTCGGACCCGGCCAAACTCGCTCAGGTCGGCGGCGGCGGAGGCTAGCTCAGTTTTGCGTCCGCCAGCAGACGGGACAGTCCGAGGTCGTCGCATTGCGCGACGACAGCGGTTGCTGCGGTGTCGGCCTCGGCCCGCCGGCCGGTGATAGCGAGCGTTTCGACAAACAGCAGCTCGGCACGAAGGCCGGCCAAAGGTCGACGTTCGCCGTCAATTCCGCTGAGCAGGTCGGAAGCGCGCCGGCACGCCTCCTCCCTGTCGGCGGCGGAGTCGCTCGCGGACAACAGTCTGATTCCGGAATCCTCGTCGAGTTCAGCTGTCAGCATGGAGATTCCATCGTCGCGAGGAATTGTTCGCCGCGCTCGCAACCGAGCAGCGACCGCGGGCTCGATCGCGATGCCGAGTCGGATCCGCTCATTGTTGATACCCGCTGCAAGTTACGGGAGCGCGGGCCACTCGTCCGGCCAGCTTGTCCGTGGCCGGCGGGTTCGACGGGCGCGGTTCGGATTCCAACACGGTTGATCAATGCTCCATTCTTTCCAGGTGCTTTAGGTGAGTTCCGAAAGCGCGACATCGGCCGCGTTGGCGCCGCACATGCCGTGAGCGCCCGGTCCCGGCGGTGTGGCCGCCGAGCAGATGTACATGCCCGGAATGCCGATCTTGTAGGGCGACAGCGTGATCCGAGGTCCGAACGTCAATTGGCGGATGTCCTTCGAGCCGGTCAGGATGTCTCCGCCGACGAAATTCGGGTTGTAAGTGGACATCTGCGTGGTCGTGCGGATCGTCATCCCGACGATCCGGTCGCGGAAGCCAGGGGCGAACCGCTCGATCTGGGCGATGATCGCCTCCGTCGCGTCGCCCGAGAATCCATTCGGCACATGCGCATACGAATACAGTGGGTGGATGTCTCCGACGGACCGTTGGGGATCGGCGAGGTACTGCTGGCCGACCAGCA
>CAVQSK010000026.1:0-491413 GCA_963715885.1 uncultured Actinomycetota bacterium | reverse complement strand
CGTTTCCGCCACGCCTGGGGGCTTGTCAAGGTCGAGACTCCTTGTCCCGCCGACGAACTGGGCGGCGTGCTCGATGAGTGCGGCGCCTGCGCCGGGTACGGTACGGCGCACGATGTCCGCCGCGCGCACCGGGTCCGGATAGTCGATCCAGTGGTACAGACACCGCCTCCGCAGCGCGTCGTGCAGATCACGGCTGCGGTTGGAGGTGAGCACCACGATCGGCGCCCGGTCGGCGACGAAGGTGCCCAATTCCGGCACGGTGACGGCGGCTTCACCGAGGAACTCCAGCAGTAGTGCCTCGAATTCGTCGTCGGCGCGGTCGATCTCGTCGATCAGCAGGATCGCGGCGCCGGGTCCGCGGTGCCGAACGCACTGCAGGATCGGCCGGTCGACCAGATAGGCCTCGGTGTACAGGTCGGATTCGTCGATCCCGGTGCCGCGCGCTTCGGCCAGTCGGATGGCAAGCAGCTGACGCTGATAGTTCCAGTCGTAGAGCGCCTCGGCTGCGGTCAGACCCTCGTAGCACTGGAGTCGCAGCAGCGGCGCATCCACCACACTCGCGAGGACCTTGGCCGCGGTCGTCTTGCCGACCCCGGGTTCACCCTCCAGCAGCAGCGGACGCGCAAGCGTGACCGCGAGGTAGATCGCGGACGCGGTGCCGGTGTCCAGCAGATAGTCGTGCGCGTCGAAGCGACGGATGACGTCGTCGACATCGGCGAACAAGGCCGACGGTCGCGTCATCGCGCCGCCGATGCGAGCAGGCGTTTGTAGTCGTCCCAGGTGTCGACGTCGAGCGGTACCACGTCGTCGATCGGGATCCGACGCACGTTGTACCGACCGGACTCGACCATGCGCCACACACCCTTATCACCGTGCATCTCTGCCAACAGTTGTTTCGGTGTGCCCAACCGGCGAGATGAGCCCGCCGCCAGCACGATCCCAGTCACCCGTGACCGTGGCATGCTTCTTCTCTTCCCGTCTCTGGTGCGCAGGCCGCCGTCCGCGTGGCGACAAGGCCGTCGACCCGGATGCCGCGGATGACCTCGGCCAGGATCGACACCGCGATCTCGGCGGGGGTCTGCGCGCCGATCGGCAGCCCGACCGGAGTGTGCACACGCCGCCGCTGCGCCTCGGTCAGCTCGAGCGCCTCGAGGATCGCTTGTCCCCGTACCTTGCTGGCCACCAGCCCGACATATCCCACGCCTGCGTCGAGCGCCGCGAGGATCGTTTCGGCCTCCGGCCCGCCATGGGTGGCGATGACGACGGCGGTGGCCTGTGCGAGATCTCCCTCACCGTCGCGCTGTACGTCGTAGCCGAGCGCCGAGCACATGAGCGCCAGCGCATCGGAGATCGGCGTGGCACCGCAAACCCGGATCAGGGGCGCGGGCACCTCCGGCGCCAGGAAGATCTCCAGCGCCCCCCCGGACAGGCAGGGATTGACGACGACGCACGCGCCGGGAGCCTCAGGGAAGTGCACGTCGCCGTCGGGCAGCACCCGAAGCAGCACGCTCTCGCCCGCCTGCAACGCGCCTAACGCCGCCTTGCGCACCGAGTTCTGCGCGCACTGACCGCCGACGAAACCCTCGATCGTGCCGTCCGACAACAGGATTGCCTGATCACCCGCGTGCGCCGACGCGGGGTGCTGGGCACGGACAACAGTGGCGTGGACGAACGGCGTCCGCGAACGCCGCAGCTGCGCAACCCGTTCGCTCATCGTCATGTTGGCCTCCTCAAATCGGGGGTTGCGCCCGGCCTTGCATCGCCTCCCACACCCGCGACGGGGTCAAAGGCATGTCGGCGTGTCGAACCCCGAACGGCGCCAAGGCATCCACCACGGCGTTGACGACGGCCGGAGGCGATCCGACGGTCGCCGATTCGCCGATCCCCTTGGCGCCGATCGGATGGTGCGGCGACGGTGTCACGGTGAACCCGGTCTCCAGCTTCGGCACCTCCACGGCCGTCGGGATCAGGTAGTCCATCAGCGATCCACCGAGGCAGTTGCCCTCCTCGTCGAACGCGATGATCTCCATGAGTGCCATGCCGATGCCGTCGACGATGCCGCCATGGATCTGACCCTCGATGATCATCGGGTTGATGCGCGTCCCGCAGTCGTCGACGGCCAGGAATCGGCGCACCTTTACCACCGCGGTGCCCGGGTCGACATCGACCACACAGAAGTATGCACCGTACGGATAAGTGAGATTTTCTGGGTTATAGCAGATCTGGGCATCCAGACCACCCTCGATACCCTCGGGCAGGTCGCCTGCCCCGTGTGCGCGCATCGCGATGTCCTGGATTGTCACGGACGCCGATGGATCACCCTTGACGTGGAACGAGCCCTTGTCCCATTCCAGGTCGGCGACCGAGGCTTCGAGCATTCCCGACGCGATGATCTTGGCCTTGTCCCGCACCTTGCGTGCAACCAGTGCGGCAGCGGCACCCGACACCGGCGTCGAGCGGCTGCCGTAGGTGCCGAGGCCGAACGGCGTCTGGTCGGTGTCACCGTGCACCACGTCGATGTCGTCGGGCGGAATACCCAGCTCTTCGGCGACGATCTGGGCGAACGTCGTCTCGTGGCCCTGGCCCTGGGTCTGAACCGACAGCCGCACAACGGCTTTGCCGGTCGGGTGGACCCTCAGCTCGCAACCGTCGGCCATGCCGAGACCGAGAATGTCCATGTCCTTTCGCGGCCCGGCGCCCACCGCCTCGGTGAAGAACGCCATCGCCGATGCCCATCAGCTCGCCGCGCTCGCGCTTCTCCTTCTGCTCGGCGCGCAGCGCGTCGTAGCCGATCATGTCCATGGCCATGCGCATGGTGGTCTCGTAGTCGCCCGAGTCGTACACCCATCCGGTCTTGGACTTATATGGAAACTGGTCCGGCTTCAACAGGTTCCGCAGTCGCAGCTGCGCCGGATCCATTTTCAGCTCGAACGCCAGGCAGTCCACCAGCCGCTCGACGAAGTACACCGCCTCGGTGATGCGGAACGAACAGGCGTAAGCGACGCCGCCGGGCGCTTTGTTGGTGTAGACCGCGGTCATGTGGCAGTACGCGGCCTCGATGTCGTAGCTTCCGGTGAACACGCCGAAGAATCCGGCGGGGTACTTCACCGGCGCCGCGGTTCCGTTGAACGCACCATGGTCGGCAAGCACATTGGACCGGATGGCCAGGATCTTGCCGTCGTTGGTGGCGGCGATCTCGCCGACCATGATGTAGTCGCGGGCGAATCCGGTGCTGGCGTCAGGTTCTCGCTGCGGTCCTCCATCCACTTGACGGGCTTACCCAGCAGCAGCGAGCCGACGATCGCGCAGACGTATCCCGGGTAGATCGGCACCTTGTTGCCGAACCCGCCGCCGATGTCGGGCGAGATGACCCGGATCTTGTGCTCGGGCAGGCCGGCCACCAACGCGTACAGCGTCCGGTGCGCGTGCGGTGCCTGCGTCGTCGACCACAGCGTGAGCTTTCCGGTGACCGGGTCGAGGTCGGCCACCGCACCGCAGGTTTCCATCGGCGCCGGATGCACGCGGGGGTAGACGATTTCCTGTTTGACGACGACGTCGGCCTTGGCGAAGGTGGCCTCGGTGGCCGCAGCGTCGCCGGTCTCCCAGTCGAAGCAGTGGTTGTCGGACTTGCCGTCCAGATCGGTGCGGATCACCGGAGCGTCGGGGTCGAGAGCATGCCGCGCGTCGACGACAGGATCAAGCGGGTCGTACTCGACGTCGATGAGCTCGAGCGCGTCGCGCGCCGAGTAATGGTCCTCGGCGACGACGAACGCCACCTCCTGGCCCTGGAAGCGGACCTTGTCGGTGGCCAGCACCGCCTGCACGTCGTTGGACAGTGTCGGCATCCACGCCAGACCCTTGGCGGCCAGATCGGCACCGGTGACGACCGCCTTGACCTTCGGATGTGCCTGCGCCGCAGTCGTATCGATGCCGACGATGCGGGCATGCGCATAGGGCGAGCGCAGGATCGCCAGATGCAGCATCCCGGGCAGCTGCACATCGTCGACGTAGTTGCCGCGGCCCCTGATGAACCGGGGGTCCTCCTTACGCAGCATCCGGCCGTGTCCGCACGGCTTCTGGTCGTTGTCGGCCAGCGCCTCCGGCCTGTCCTCCACCGTTGTCATGACGGGCTCCCTGTTTCGATCATGTGCTCGGCCGCGTCGGGGCCCATGGTTTCGTCGGTCTGCGCCTCGGGCGCGAAGTCGTCTTCGCTTGGCCCCGGTTCGACGACGCGGCCGTTGGCATGCCTGGCCGCCCACTGAATGGAACGCACGATCGTGGTGTATCCGGTGCACCGGCAGATCTGGCCCGATATGGCCGTCCGGATGGTGTCCTCGTCGGGGTCCGGCACCCGGTCGAGCAGGGCCCGCGCGGTGATCATCATGCCGGGTGTGCAGAACCCGCACTGCAACCCGTGGCATTGCATGAAGCCTTCCTGCACGGGATCGAGCTGCCCGTCGACCTCCAGACCCTCGACGGTGCGCACGCTGTGACCGGACGCCATCGCCGCGAGCATGGTGCATGACTTCACCGGCTCGCCGTCGAAATCGACCACGCATGTGCCGCAGTTGCTGGTGTCACAGCCCCAGTGGGTTCCGGTCAGCCGCAACTCGTCGCGCAGGAAGTGCACAAGCAGCATTCGCGGTTCCACGTCGGCGGTGATCGGTTCGCCGTTGACATTCATGGTCACCTGCATGGCTATGCCCCTCCGGGTCCGTTGGTGGATAGCGCACCTGCGACGCGTTCTGCGGCCGCGTGCAAGGTCCGAAAAGTCAGTTCGCCGGCCAGATGGCGCTTGTACTCCGCGCTGCCCCGCATGTCGCTGGCCGGCTCGCAGGCCTGCGCCGCGCGCCGGCCGGCATCGGCGAACACCTCCTCGGTAGGTGGCCTGCCCACCAGCGCATCGGCGACGGCGGCGAGTTCGGCGGCATCCGGGTTCACCGCCGTCAACCCCACCCGCGCGGCCGTGATGGTGCCGTCCTCGACGGTCACCGAGGCGCCCGCCGCAGTCACGGCCCAGTCGCCGATCCGTCGCTCCACCTTGGCATAGGCACTGGAAGTGTTGGGCCGCAGCGGGATACGCACCTCCACAAGTATCTCGTTCTGGGTGAGCGACGTCTCGTAGGGGCCGTCCAGGAAGTCGTCGATGGAAATCTCGCGCGACCCCGACGGCCCCTGGCCACGCAGACTGCGTCGAGCACCGCACACACCGTCGTCAGGTCCTCGGCCGGATCCGCCTGGCAAAGCGACCCGCCGACGGTTCCCCGGTTTCGCACCACGGGATCGGCGATCAGTAGCTCTGCGTCTCGAAAGATCGGACACACCGCGGCGAGCGCATCGGACTCCAGCGCCTCGCGGTGCCGCGCCATCGCGCCGATCCGCACCCGCGTCGGATCGACAATGATGTACCCGAGGTCGGCCGCCAGGTCGTTGATGTCGACGAGGTATTCCGGGTTGGCGATGCGCAGCTTCATCATCGGCAACAGGCTGTGGCCTCCTGCGGACGACCAACGCGCCGTCTCTGAGGCGGTCCAGAAGCCCGATGGCGTGATCGACGCTCGTGGCGCGTTCGTATTCGAATGGTCCGGGGACCTGCATGTGATCCACCTCACACGATTTGGGCTGGGTCACCAGTCTCGGTGGCGGCGCCTACCAGGCCGTCAATAGCTAGTTAAGGAATCACTTAACTCGCTGCTGCTCCTTGCGATGCCGCCGCGCCGCCCAACGTAGGCTCGGTTCGTGACACCGGCTCAGCTTCGGGACTTTTCGGCCGTCGTCAGGTTGGGGTCGGTGCGTGCGGCCGCCGAGGAGCTCGGCGTATCCGACGCCGGCATCTCGATGCATGTGGCGCAATTGCGCAAGGAACTCGATGACCCACTATTTTCCCGGACGTCCGGGGGGCTGGCGTTCACGCCCGGCGGGCTGCGGCTGGCCAGTCGGGCCGTGGAGATCCTCGGCTTGCAACAACAGACGGCGATCGAGGTGACCGAGGCCGCGCACGGCAGGCGGCTGCTGCGTATCGCCGCGTCGAGTGCGTTCGCCGAACACGCTGCACCCGGCCTGATCGAACTGTTCTCGTCGCGCGCCAAGGACCTGTCGGTGGAGCTGAGCGTGCACCCGACGAGCAGGTTCCCGGAATTGATCACCTCCCGCGCCGTGGACATCGCACTCGGTCGCGTCGCCAACGGCTCCACCGGCGCCGACGACAGGTCGATTGTGGTCCGGCCGTTCCTGAACTATCAGATCCTCACCGTGACAGCGCCCAACAACCCGCTGGTCGCGTTCTCCGGTTCGGCGCCACCCTTGTCGCTACTGCATGAGCAGCAGTGGATGCTCGGCCCATCGGCGGGCAGCGTCGACGGCGAGATAGCCTCGATGCTCAGAGATTTGGCGATCCCGGAGGGACAACAGCGGATCTTCCAGAGCGATGCCGCCGCGCTGGAGGAAGTGCAGCGTGTCGGAGGGGTCAGCCTGGCGATCGGTTTCGCTGTCGGCAAGGACCTGGCCGCCGCACGGCTGGTGCACATCAAGGGGCCGGGGCTGCAGACACCCGGCGAGTGGTGCGCGATGACGTTGTCCCCTGCGGCGCGCCAGCCTGCCGTGTCCGAGCTCGTCCGGTTCATCACCACGCCCAGATGCACCCAGGCGATGTTGCGCGGCACCGGAGTTGGAGTGACGCGGTTCCGACCCAAGATTCATGTCACGCTCTGGAGCTAGGACCTGCCTGCCTCCAGTGCACGGATCAGATTTGCCGAATCCCACGGACCCTTGTGTCGCTTGCCGTTGATGAAGAACGTCGGCGTCGAGTTGAGATCCATCAACTCCGCGTCCTGCGCGTCGTCCTGGACACGGTGCAGCACCTTCGACGAGTGCACGCGCACGTCCTGGTCGAACCGCTCGATGTCGCATCCCGCCGTCACCGCGTAGCGGTACATGTCCGACCACTCCAAATCGTCCTGGTGTTCGAACAATTCGTGTGCCATCTGGAAGAACCTGCCCTGAAGCGCGGCGGCCTCGCTGGCGCGCGCGGCGTCGAATGCGCGCGGATGGACCCGCTCCAGCGGAAGATGGCGCCACACGTAGCGCAGTTCATCGCCGAAATGCGCGCTGACTTCGTCGATCGCACCGGTGGCCCGGCTGCAGAACGGGCATTCGAAGTCGCCGTATTCCACCAGCGTCAGCGGGGCATTCGCATCTCCCCGGATGTGGTCGCGGTCCGGGTCGACGGGCCGCAGTAGCTTCAGGCCGACCGGTTCGGGCGGGCTCACCCAGTCGGTGATCCGGAAGATCACCCAGCCGGCGAGGAAAGCCACCACCGACGCGATCAGGACGCCGATCAGGGCCTGCTCCTTGCGCGCCGGATCGGTGATCGCGATGTCGACGATGAAAAGTGAAATGGTGAAACCGATTCCGGACAGCGCGGCGCCGCCGGCCACCCGGCGCAGCGTCAGCCCCGGTGCCAGCTGTCCGATGCCGGTGCGCTGCATGAACCATGTCGCCCCGGTGATGCCGACAAACTTTCCGACTACCAAGCCCGCGACGATGCCCCAGGTCAGCGGTGAGCGCAGGGCCGCCGTCACGCTCTCTGAGTCCAGCGCGACGCCCGCGTTGACCAACGCAAACAGTGGCAACACGACGAACGACACGTAGGGCCCGACATTGGTCTGGAGCCGCTCGTTGATCGAAATCGATTGCCGCAGTCCGCGGGTCGCGGCCCTGGCGTACTGCGAATTCGGGGACTGCCGGAAGGCGCGGATGAGGTCGACGGCCTGCTCCACCTGCTGCCGCTCGGGGGTGAAAACCGGGATCAGCAGCGCCACAGCAACGCCGGCCAAGGTTGGGTGCACCCCGGCAATGAACAACGCCACCCACAGCGCAAAGGCCAGCACCGCGTAAGCCGGGCCACGCGCCGCCGGCAGGAAACGCACCAACGCGATGGCGACGAGCAAGACGACCGAGATCGCCAGCGGAACGATTTGAATGCGATCGGAGTAGAACAACGCGATCACACACAATGCGCCGACATCGTCGACCACGGCCAGGGTGAGCAGGAAAATCCGCAGCCGGGCAGGAAATTTCGGCCTGATGATGGCCAGCGCGCCGATCAGGAACGCGGTGTCGGTCGAGATCACCACGCCCCACGCCTGCGCGTCCTCGCCGGACGGGTTGAACAGCAGGAAGATAACGGCCGGTATCGCGAGACCGGCGATCGCGGCGACCACCGGCACCGCGGCCCTGGACCGGTCGGTGAGCTCGCCGATGGCGAACTCGCGGGTCACCTCGAGGCCCACGATGAAGAAGAAGAACGTCATCAAGCCGTCGTTGACCAGGTGCTTGACGGTCAGCTCGAAGTGACGATGACCGAACGTGAAACCGACATGCGTGTCCAGCAACGTCCAATAGCTCTCCGCCCACGGCGAATTCGCCCACACGAGCGCGGCGATGGTGAATACCAGCAGCAGTGCCGCAGCGGTGTTCTCGCCTACCTTGATGGCCTTGGGGTCGCGGCTGAATCGCGTCGGCGACAGGCGAACGATGCGCGGTGAAGACTCGGTGGTCACCTACTCCTGCGTCTCCTCCGCGGTGCCCTCGTCGCCGTCCACGGCGGTGACGTGCGCGGCTTCCATCAACATCCAGCCCGACAGCTGAACAGACAGATCGCGTTCTGGGACCGCGGAGGTGTTGACGGCACCCTCGACGAGCTCGGCTTCCTTTCCGCCTACCGCGGGTATCTCGGCGGTACGGTCCCAGAACGCGGCAAACAACGGCAAGTCGTCGACGGTCTGGCGGTTGTCCCATGCCGACTGCGCGGACTTGCACACCAGCGTGCGGGCCGTGTCGACGGCCGTGGCGTCCTCGGGGCTGTTCTGCGGCAGCGTGGTCACCACCAGCGCCAGATATCGGGCCAGGATCCCGTTGAACAGTCCGCCGTCGCCACCACCGGCGCCCTTGATCACCCCGTCGGGCGCCATGTTGTCGCGCACGGCGGCGACGAGCCGATGCACCCGCTTGGCGTGGTCGGTGTCCTTGGTCCGCACCGCGAGCTCGGTTTCCAACCCGAGCACCGCGCCCTGGCAATAGGTGTACTGCGCGCGCACCAGCGAGCCGGCCTTGATGCCGTCGAACACCAGGTGCGCCTCCGGATCGATCAGCGTTTCATCGATCCAGTCCGACATCTGCTGGGCGCGGCGCAGTCGGTCGTCGTAGCGCGCGAGGAATATCGCTGCCGGACCGTTGGCGGGTGCGTTGAAGAACTGGTCCTGCTTGCGCCACGGGATGCCGCCGCCGTCCTCGGGCACCCACGCGTTGACGAACTGCTCGCACAGCTTCTTCAGCGCGTCGGGTTTCTCGACGCCTGCGAGCCGGCCGGCCCGCTCAAGCGCCAGCGCCAGCCAGGCCATGTCGTCGTAATAGACGTTGATCCAGGATCCGTTGTTGCGCAGGCGATGTGCGCGGATCTGTCGGCGGATCTTCGTCTCCCGCTCGGGCTGCGGGTCGCGCATCTGCGCGTCGACCAGATTGTCGAGCAGGTGAGCCTGCCACCAGTAATGCCAGACGCCGAACAGCGTGTGCTGCCTCGCCGCCGGCCAGGCGACGACGCCCAACTGGGTGCCCGGCAATCCCCAGAGCCGTTTCAGATGTCGCTTCGCGACGGCGGCTTCGGCGCTGGCAGCACGGTTTGCCCATACCTGATCCATGGTCATGATCCTGCCTTACTCGGCGCCGAGAAGGGTGCTGGCTCGAGCAGTCGACTTGAGACATTATTGTCTCACATAAGCTATAGTTGTCTCATGCCATCGGATCGAGACGGGTTGCTGCGCGCCGCCGCTGACTTCCTCGGCCGCCGGCCGAACGCCACGCAGGACGAGATCGCGGCCGCCGTCGGGGTAAGCCGCGCCACCCTGCATCGCCACTTCGCCGGCAAGCCCGCGTTGATGGAGGCGTTGGACGAGCTGGCGGTCACCGAGATGCGGGATGCGCTGAAAACCGCCCGTCTGGATGAGGATTCGGCCACCGCAGCGCTGCGCCGCCTGATTACGGCTTGCGAGCGGGTTTCCCCGTATCTGGCACTGCTGTACAGCCAGAGCCAGATACTCGACCTCGATCAATCGATGCACGGCTGGGCGGACATCGACGCGGCGATCACGGAGCTGTTCGTCCGGGGCCAGCGGGCCGGTGAATTCCGGCCCGACCTGACCGCGGCGTGGCTCACCGAAGCGCTGTACAGCCTCGTCGCCGGCGCGGGTTGGGCCATTCAGGTCGGACGCGTCGCAGGCCGGGACTTCGACCACATGATCACCGACCTACTACTACATGGAGTGAGCACCTCATGACCCGCCGCTGGTTCGCCCTCGGCGTTCTTACCCTTGCGGTCCTGCTGATCGGCGTCGACGGCACGGTGCTGGCGCTGGCCACCCCGTTCATCGGCCAGGACCTCGGCGCCAGCTTCACCCAGATCCTGTGGATCGGCGACATCTACTCGTTCGTGCTGGCCGGCCTGTTGATCAGCATGGGCAGCCTGGGGGACCGCATCGGTCACAAGAAGCTCTTACTCTGTGGTGCAACGGCTTTCGCGCTCGTCTCCGTCGTCACCGCATACTCGTCCAGCGCGGAGATGCTGATCCTCACGCGGGCGCTGCTCGGGGTGGCCGGCGCGACGCTGACGCCCGCCACCCTCGCGCTCATCCGCGGCCTCTTTCCGGATAGGAGGGAGCGCAGCATCGCCGTCGGCATTTGGGCGTCTGCATTCTCCGCGGGCGCGGCCTTCGGCCCTGTTCTCGGCGGCATTCTGCTCGAGCACTTCTGGTGGGGCTCGGTGTTCCTGATCAACGTTCCGGTGATGGTGGTGTTGGTCGTCGGCGGCATCGTCCTTCTGCCCGAGCACCGAAACCCCGAACCGGGCCCGTGGGACCTGCCCAGCGTCGGCCTGTCGATGATGGGCATGCTCGGGGTCGTCTACGGGATCAAAGAGGGCGCGGCGCTCGGCCTGCGGGCAGACGTCGTGGCGGCGGGCGTGATCGGCGCGGCGGCGCTGATTCTGTTCGTCCGGCGCCAGCTGCGGCTGCCGACTCCGCTCATCGATGTCCGGTTGTTCGGTAATCGGGCGTTCTCCGGCGTCGTCGCGGCGAACCTGCTGTCGGTGCTCGGCCTGTCCGGTCTGGTGTTCTTCCTTTCGCAGTTCTTCCAACTGGTGCACGGATACGGCCCGTTGAAGGCCGGGCTGGCCGAACTGCCTGCGGCCGTCACCGCGACGGTGTTCGGCGTACTCGCAGGCGTAGCCGTGCGCTACTGGTCGCCGCGCGCCGTGCTCACCGCCGGGCTCGCGCTTGTCGGCGTGGCCATGGCCTCCTTGACGCTGATCACGCCGTCGACCCCGTATCTGCCGCTGGGCGTGGCCCTCTTTCTGGTCGGCGTCGGCCTTGGCCTCGCGTTCACGGTGGCCAGCGACGTCATCCTCGCCAGCGTTCCGAAGGAGAGGGCGGGCGCGGCGGCCGCCGTCTCGGAGACCGCCTATGAGCTCGGCATGGCTCTCGGCATCGCCACGCTGGGCTCGATCGTCACCGGCGTCTACCGCAACTTCGTCGTTCCACCGGGCATCCCCGCGGCCGTCGCCGCCGATGCGCGCGACTCCCTTGCCACGGCGACACAGGCCGCTACGCAGCTGCCACCCAGTCAAGGCGAAGCCTTGCTGGAAGCGGCTAAAGCCGCGTTCACCAGCGGCCTGGCCATCGCGTCGGGTGTCGGCTCGGTGCTGATGCTGATCTCTGCGGTGGCGGTGTGGCTGTTGCTGCGTCAGCGGCTACCAGGCGCGGCCGAGATCGCCGTGCTGGACGATCCAGGTGTGCATCGCGATACCGGCGGCGACGGCAGCGTTGACGCTGCGTGTGGAGCCGAACTGGGCGATCGACACGGTTAATTCGGCGCCCGCCTTGGCGTCTGGGGTGATCCCCGGACCTTCCTGGCCGAAGATCATCAGGCAGTTCCGTGGCAGCGAGGTGTGCTCAATGCGCTGCGCACCCGGCACGTTGTCGACCGCGACAACCCTCAGCCCCGCATCCGCCGCGAAGGCCAGCAGTTCGGCGGTGGTGTCGTGGTGGCTCAGTCGCTGATAGCGATCGGTCACCATGGCGCCGCGCCGGTTCCACCGGCGTCGGCCCACGATGTGCACGGTGTCGACGGCGAATGCATTGGCGGTGCGAACGACCGCGCCGATATTGGCGTCGTTGCCGAAGTTCTCAATCGCCACATGCAGCGGGTGCCGGCGGTTATCGATGTCGGCAATGATCGCGTCCCGCGTCCAATAGCGGTACGCATCAACGACGTTGCGGGTGTCGCCGTCACGCAGCAGTGCGGAGTCGTAGCGGGCATCGTCGGGGACCGGGCCCTGCCACGGGCCGACGCCGGCGGTTTCGCCCCATTCCGTGGGCCCGGGGTCAGTCATCCGTCGTCCAAAGTGCTGCGTGGGTGCCGACCAGCGACACCGTCGCGTACAGCAGCGCAGCGTTGATCTCGCCCTGCGTACACAGTGAGGCGCGGACCTGCACAGCATTGAGCGAGGCATCGGGCAGCACGAGAACCGACGCGCCGTAGACGTCACAGGCGTGGCTCAGCCCGGGGGGTGACAGCGTGGGCGCCGTCAGCACCATCAAGGGGCCGCCACGGCGGGCGGAGTCGTCACGGTATCGCGCTGCCAGACCACCGATTTCGAGCCCGAGCAGCATGTAGCCGTTGCCGTTGAACGCCACCGGGTCGCCGAGCGCGGCCGGGTCGAGTTTGGCGCCGTCGGCGCGGAACGCGTCCACACTCGTCGTCTTGAGCACCAGCCCGGTGTCGTTCTCGTTCGTCGCGGGCACACCCACCGGGAAGGCCGCCGGGTAGGCGACCGCGGTGCCGGCGATCCGGTCCCGCGGTGAGTACGCGTAGATGCCCCGAACTTGGGATTGGTCGCGCTGGGGACCCAAACACACTGTGCCCGTTAACTGGTCGGGTGTCAGCGCCGACAAGGGTTGCACCGCAAGGCTGGTCACATCGCGGCAGCCGCCGACAGCGTTGGCCTCGATCGGGTGAGCCAGCGCGCCGTAGAGCCCGAACCGGATGTCCTCGGGTTTGGCGTGTGGGGCGCCCTGTTGCGATGGCGAGGCATCGACGTCGACCAGGACGTAATCGGCGTCAAAGCGCAGGTTGGACACCGACATGTTCCAGCCCAGGATCGCCAACGACTCGCCGAGAACGGCGGTCTGCGCAGCGTAGGGATGACCGCGCTCATCGTCACTCGAGCACGCCGAGGCCGCGACGACGACGATCGCTGCCAGCGTTGCGATTATCGCTCGCACCGGATCTCAGGTGCGGCTTCAGGTTCTCCCGCGGCCACGCCCCACCACTTTTGTCATGGCGCGCACCAGGTTTCGCGGAACCACCCGTCCGCCGGTGGTGAGCACCTTGTACTGAAGACCGGGCACAATGACCACCTTGCCCTTGGCCACGTCGGCCATGCACTCGCGCACCACGCCATCGACGTCAAGCCACAGGAACGACGGCATCTTCGCCATGTCGATGCCGGCGCGCGCGTGAAATTCGGTGCGCACGAAGCCCGGACACAGCGCGTGCACGCCGACGCCGGTGCCGCCAAGGCCGTTGGCCAGGCCCTCCGAGAACGCGATCACCCACGCCTTGGACGCCGAGTACGTTGAGCCGCGGCCGGGCAACAGGCCGGCGACGCTTGCAACGTTGACCACGGTGCCGGCACCCGCGGCGAGCATCGGCGGCAGCGCCGCGTGTGTCAGTTGCATCACCGCGGTCACGTTGACGTCCAGCTGTTTCTGCAGCAGTTCGAGATCAGCGGTCCAGAATTCGCCGGAGGTGCCGAATCCGGCGTTGTTCACCAGAATTCGAACACCTGCGGCAAGCCGATCGGCGATCTTCGCACGATCCGCGGCGAGCGCCAGGTCGGCGGGGAGAACCTCGACGTTGGCGCCGACCTCGTCGTGTAGTTCGGCGGCGAGGCGTTCCAGCCGTTCGACGTCACGGGCGACCAGCACCAAATCGTGGCCGTCCATGGCGTAGCGACGCGCGAAGCCCGCCCCCAGCCCGGATGTCGGTCCAGTGATCAATGCGACGGGGCGAGCCATGCCCTAGAGACTACTTACCGCTGATAGTGCGGCGACTGCCGTCCATTGCGCGACGCCGGCGGCGGGCGACGGACCGGCTCGGCCCGGCCGGAATCGGGACCCGGCTGGGCGTAGCGGCCGACGTCGGCGTGGCCCGGTGGCACATCGGGCCGTCCAGGCGTCGGCTCGGGGCGGGCGGGCGGCAGAGCTTCAGCGCGCGCCGGCGCCGGCCTGAGCGGGCGACTCGGCGATCCGCTGCGACGCGTAACAGCCTGGCCCGCAATGGCCTGCGGCATCGGTGGCAGCACCCGCAGCAGGTCATTGAACTGCCGCACGGTGCGCAGCCCCTCGTCCCACTGGGCGCGGGTACTGGTGACCGGCATGGACACCAGCGTCCAGTGCTGCTCGTTCCACATGATCTCGGCGCAATCCGGCGCCGTGTGGGCGAACGTCACCATCCGCCGGTCGCAGGCCCGGCGGGCGGCGTCGAGGTTGGTGGAGTACACCATCCGCGGGCCGATCGCGCCGAGCAGCCAGATGTCGTTTTCCCGCGGCTCCTTGATTCCCTTGAGCCGCAGGTCAACAACGACGTTCGTGCCGACCTTGCGGTGCAGCGCGATCACCGTCGCGACGTCCTCGAGGTCGAAGATGAACACGGCCTCGCCGCGGATCTGACCGAGGACGACATTCTTGGCGGAGATGTCGCCGACGGTCGACATCACTCCGCGCTTCCAGCGCTTGAGGATGTCGCGCGACTCGTGCTCGTAGTCGAAACCGTGCGACTTCGCCCACGACTTGCGGCGACGACCCAGCCCGCGTCGACGGTCGATGTCGACGTACAGCAGCACCGCCGCACCCACAAAACAGAGTGCGGACAGCGTGAACCACAGCGGGACCATTACGCCTAGCCTACTTCCAGGTACGCCCGATTCCCGAACTCAACCAAGTCACAACCCCGTCACATAGCGTCTTGCCATGGGCTACGACAACTATCAGCGACTCCGGATCGCCGTCGGGGACGGAATCTGCCGGGCGACGATCGACAACCCACCGATCAACCTGCTCAACGCCGAGCTGATCGTCGAACTCGGACGATTCGGCGCGCAAGTCGCAGCCGACAACGAAGTGCGCGTGGTGGTCGTTGACTCCGCCGACCCGGCGTTCTTCGTCGCCCATGCGGACATCGCCTTGATCCAGCACCTGCCCACGGGCGACACCACACTGCATGACGAGTTGTCGCCGTTCGACGCAGTTGTCGACCTGTTCCGCACCATGCCGAAGGCGACGATCGCCGTCATCGAGGGCATCGCACGCGGCGGCGGCAGCGAACTCGCCCTTGCGTTCGACATGCGGTTCGCAGCGCTTGGCAAGGCACAGCTGGCCCAACCCGAGGTCGCGATCGGCATCATTCCCGGCGGTGGCGCAAC
This sequence comes from uncultured Actinomycetota bacterium, assembly GCA_963715885.1. Taxonomy (GTDB): domain Bacteria; phylum Actinomycetota; class Actinomycetes; order Mycobacteriales; family Mycobacteriaceae; genus Mycobacterium. Next base: position 475,878 of record CAVQSK010000026.1, on the reverse strand, counting down.
GCAGCGGCTGCCGCGACTGGTCGGCCGCGCCCGCGCGCTTGAGGTGATCCTGGGCTGCGACGATATCGACGCCGCGACCGCCGCAGCATGGGGTTATGTCAATCGCGCCCTGCCCCCGGACGAGCTGCACCCATTCGTCGACACGTTGGCGGCGCGCATCGCGTCGTTCCCACCCGACGTCATCGCCGCGGCCAAGCAGGCCGTAAACGCCGCGATCGGCGATCCCACGACCGGGCTGCGCATGGAGGACAAACTGTTTCGTGAAACGCTCGCGGGCCCGGCCGCCGCTGAACGCATGCAAGCGTTCATGGAAAACGGCGGCCAGACCCGAGAGGTGGAGTTGGGAAAGTTGAACCTCTAACTGCTCAGCCCAGAACCAGGCCGTCGCCGTCCGGGCTGACGTTTACCGGCACCACGTCGCCGTCGTGCACATCGCCGGCCAGCAGCATCTTGGCGAGCTGGTCGCCGATGGCCTGCTGGATCAGCCTGCGCAGCGGACGCGCCCCGTAGAGCGGATCGAACCCACGCTCGGCCAGCCACTTCTTGGCGGGCAGCGACACCTCGAGGGTGAGCCGGCGCTGGCTGAGCCGCTTCTGCAGCTGAGCCAGCTGGATGTCGACGATCTGCACCAACTCTTCGGGGTTCAGCCCGTCGAAGATGATCACGTCGTCGAGCCGGTTGATGAACTCGGGCTTGAACGCGGAGCGCACCGCCGCCATCACCTGCTCCTCGGTGCCGCCGGCACCCAAGTTGGACGTCAGGACGAGGATGGTATTGCGGAAGTCGACGGTGCGGCCCTGACCATCGGTCAGCCTGCCCTCGTCGAGCACAGCCAGCAGCACGTCGAAGACGTCGGGGTGCGCCTTCTCGATCTCGTCGAACAGCACCACCGTGTACGGACGCCTGCGGATGGCCTCGGTCAGCTGACCGCCCTGGTCGTAACCGACGTAGCCCGGAGGGGCACCGACGAGGCGGGCCACCGAGTGCTTCTCGCCGTACTCGCTCATGTCGATGCGGACCATCGCACGCTCGTCGTCGAACAGGAACTCCGCGAGCGCCTTGGCCAACTCGGTCTTGCCGACACCGGTCGGGCCGAGAAACATGAACGAGCCCGTCGGCCGATTCGGGTCCGCGACGCCGGCACGACTGCGTCGTACCGCATCAGAAACGGCGGTCACCGCCTTCCGTTGCCCGACGACGCGCTTGCCGAGCTCGTCCTCCATGCGCAATAGCTTGGCGGCCTCACCCTCCAACATCCGCCCCGCCGGAATGCCCGTCCACGCCGACACCACGTCGGCGATGTCGTCGGGTCCGACCTCTTCCTTGAGCATCACGTCCTCGCGGGCCTCGGCCTGCGGCAGCGCCGCGTCGAGCTTCTTCTCGATCTCGGGGATGCGGCCGTAACGCAACTCGGCGGCCTTCTCCAGGTTGCCGTCACGCTCGGCGCGATCAGCCTCGCCGCGCAGCGTGTCCAGCTGCTCCTTGAGCTCGCGCACCACGTCGATGGCGTTCTTCTCGTTCTGCCAACGGGTCGTCAGCTCGGCCAGCTTTTCTTTGTAGTCGGCCAGCTCGGCGCGCAGCTTCTCCAGCCGTTCCGCCGACGCGGCGTCTTCCTCCTTGTCCAGGGCCATCTCCTCGATCTCCAGCCGGCGCACCAGCCGCTCGACCTCGTCGATCTCGACGGGGCGGGAGTCGATCTCCATCCGCAGCCGCGACGCGGCCTCGTCGACCAGGTCGATGGCCTTGTCGGGCAGGAACCGCGCGGTGATGTAGCGGTCGCTCAAGGTGGCGGCCGCGACCAGCGCGGAGTCGGTGATGCGCACGCCGTGGTGCACCTCGTAGCGATCCTTCAGGCCGCGCAGGATGCCGATGGTGTCTTCCACCGACGGCTCACCGACGAACACCTGCTGGAAGCGCCGCTCCAGCGCGGCGTCCTTCTCGATGTACTTGCGGTACTCGTCGAGCGTGGTGGCGCCGACCAGCCGCAGCTCGCCGCGGGCCAGCATCGGCTTGATCATGTTGCCAGCGTCCATCGAGGATTCGCCGGTCGCGCCTGCGCCCACGATGGTGTGCAGTTCGTCGATGAACGTGATGATCTGGCCGGCGGAGTTCTTGATGTCGTCGAGAACGGCCTTCAGGCGTTCCTCGAACTCGCCGCGGTACTTCGACCCGGCAACCATCGAACCGAGGTCCAGCGACACGACGGTCTTGTCGCGCAGGCTTTCCGGCACGTCGCCGGCCACGATGCGCTGGGCCAGGCCCTCGACGATCGCGGTCTTGCCGACGCCGGGTTCACCGATCAGCACCGGGTTGTTCTTGGTGCGACGGGAGAGCACCTGCACGACGCGACGAATCTCGTTGTCTCGCCCGATAACCGGGTCGAGCTTGCCTTCGCGCGCGCGGGCGGTCAGGTCGGTGGAGTACTTCTCCAGCGCCTGGTAGGTGCCCTCGGGGTCGGCGCTGGTGACCCGGGCGCTGCCGCGGACCTTGGCGAACGCCTCGCGCAGCGCCTGAGGGGACGCGCCGTGTCCGGTCAGCAGCTTCGCCGTGTCACTGTCCCCAGTGGCCAGACCGACGAGCAGATGCTCGGTCGAGACGAACTCGTCGTCCATCTCGGTGGCCAGGTTCTGGGCGGTCGTGATCGCGGTGAGCGAGTCGCGCGCCAGCTGCGGTGTCGAGGCCGAACCGCTGGCTCTGGGCAGCCGGTCGAGGAGCCGTTGCGTCTCGGCGCGGATAGTCGCAGGTTCGACGCCGACGGCCTCCAACAAGGGAGCGGCAATGCCATCGTTTTGGGTGAGCAATGCCATCAACAGGTGGGCGGGCCGGATCTCCGGGTTACCGGCAGCAGTCGCCGCCTGCAGGGCCGAAGTCAGGGCCGCCTGGGTCTTGGTCGTCGGGTTGAACGAGTCCACGACACCTCCATCCATGAGCTAGGGAAAATGCTTGTCTGGATGTTCAACGTCGTCAAGGTTGAGTCTGTTCCGCTCAACTCTGGTGAATTTTCTCAGCCCTGGACAATGGGCCGGGATGCATATCGCCGTCGTGGCCTCCTCTGCGCCCAGCCACATGCACCCTCACCTGGCCGTCGTCGCCGAACTGGTTCGCCGCGGGCACCGCGTCACCTACCTGGTCGGCAGCCATCTGGCCGCCCTCGCACGCCCCACCGGCGCCGACGTGGTCGGCTACGACTCGCTGCTACCCGGGTCGCCCAACGCGCCGGGCACCTGGCCCGACGACGACACCGCCGGCATGCGGATGTTCCTCGACGACTCAATTCACGTCCTGCCGCAGGTGCAGGCCGCGCTGGATGACGACCCGCCCGGCATCGTGCTGTACGACATCGGCGGCATGGCCGGCCCCGTCGCCGCCGACCTCTGGGGCGTCCCGTCGGCGCAGCTGTCGCCCAGCGCGGTCGCTTGGGACGGCTACCACGAGGACATGGCCGAGGTGCTCGAGCCGATCTACGGCAGCCCGGCGGGACGGGCATACCTGCGGGCGTTCGACGTCTGGCTCGCCGCCACCGGCACATCGTTGACCTTCGACGACGTGACCGGCAAGCCGCGGCGTTGCCTGGTGCTGATCCCCCGCATCATGCAGCCGAACGCCGATCGGGTCGACGGCGTGCGCTATCGCTTTGTCGGGCCCTGTATTGACCCGCGGCGCGAAGACCCCGGCGATTGGATCGCACCGGCGGGCGACGGACCGCTCGCACTGCTGGCGTTCGGTACCGCCTACACCGATCGAATTGACGTGTACCGCAACACCATTGAGGCACTCGACGGCACCGGATGGCGGCTGACCATCGCGACCGGACGCGTGCCAACCGACGCGTTGGGACCCGTGCCGGACTGGGTACAGTTGCGGACGACGGTGCCGCAGCCGGCGGTGTTGCGCGCGGCCGACGGATTCGTGACGCACGCTGGGATGGGCTCGAGCACCGAGGCGCTCTGGTATGGGGTGCCGACGGTGGCGATCCCGCAGGCCGTCGACCAGCCGAGCAATGCCGAACAACTCGAAGCGCTCGGCGTCGGTCGACACCTCACGGATGATCCGCCGAGCGCAGGACAGATCTGCGACGCGCTGTTCCACGTGGCATCGCACCCGCAGATTCGACTGCGGCTGAATGTGATTCGCGACGAGTTGCGCCGGGTCGGCGGACCGGGCCACGCAGCCGATGCGGTCGAAGACGCCGCCACCGGGCGCTGGTAATCGCCAACTCGTCGGCGCGTCGAACCGTCGTGCGGGCAATCATCGGCCAGGCTGAGGCAATGGGCATCAGGGCCGCGGCCGCCGCGCTGGCGATCATCGCGGGGTTGGGCGTGGCCGGGAGCGCGCCTTCGTGGGCCGCCTCCGACGAGGACCAGGTGCGCGCTGTGCTCGACGGGATGAACGGATCCTACAACCGCACGGATTTCGACGAGTTCGCATCCCATCTGTGCGCCGACATGCTGCAAGCCGACGGCTTCAAATCAGGGTGGTACGAGAGCAGAAAAGCAGACGGACCCACCCGGATCACCGTCAACTCGGTGGCCGTGATGGGAAACGATGCCGTTGCAAACGTACGATTCGAGGCGGCCAATCGCGAGGACGCCAAGACGCTCGACGTCGATTTCGTGCGCGAGGCCGCCGAGTGGAAGGCGTGCCGCTATCAGATCGGGCAAACTGTGTAAGTCCCGAAAGGTGGCCGCGTGCTGACCGAACTCATTCCGCTGGCGCTTGTGGTCGCGCTGTCTCCGCTGTCCATCATTCCGGCGGTGCTGGTGCTGCACACGCCCCGACCGCGACCGACCGGCCTGGCCTTTCTGGCCGGCTGGCTGTTCGGTCTGGCGGCGATGACAGCCGTCTTCGTCGAAGTGTCCAGCCTGCTGGGAGGGCTCGGCGACAAGCCGCCGGGATGGGCGTCGTGGCTGCGAATCATCGTCGGAGCGGCGCTGATCCTCTTCGGTGTCTACCAGTGGCTCACCCGCAAGAAATCGGCCCACACTCCGAAGTGGATGCAGAGCCTGAGCAAGCTCACGCCCGTTCGCGCCGGCGCCGCGGCGGCGGCCCTTACCGTCGTCAATCCCAAGGTGCTGTTCATCTGCGCTGCAGCGGGTTTGGCGATCGGCACCGCGGGATTTGACCAGGCCACCGATGTGTGGCTCGCCCTCGCGTGGTACGTCGCGGTCGCGAGCTCAACCGTCGCGATTCCGATCCTCGCCTATGCGGTCTCGGGCGATCGCCTCGACGCACCGCTGACGCGGCTCAAGGACTGGATGGAGCGCCAGCACGCCGCACTGGTCGCTGCCATCTTGATGGTGATCGGTCTTCTGGTGCTGTACAAGGGCGTTCACGGCCTATAACTCGGGCAGCCCCAGCTCATCGGCGTCGGCGGTCAGATATCGCGTCACCGTCGGAGCAATCAATCGCACCACCTCGTCGTCCGACAACGTCGCCAGCGGCGGCACCTTCATGACATAGCGCAGCACCGCGGTACCCACGAGCTGGCTGGCGGCAAGCATGGCGCGTAGGCGGGCGTGCTCGCCCCCGCCGAGCACCCCGGACACGGCAGTAAGAACGTAGTTCTGCATGAAGCCGCGGAAGGCTTCATGGGCATCGGAGTTCGACGTAGCCGATTGCAGCATCGCCACCATGCTCGGTCCCGTGTCGGGCGCTTCCCAGATCCGCAGGTATGTGTGCACCATCCGGGTGCCGACATCGGGGTCGTCGTCGGGGCCGCCGGTCAGGGCCGCTACCAGCATGTTGGGGTCCACGATCAGCTGCAGCGACTCGCGGAACAGGTCCGCCTTCGATCCGAAGAGGTACAGCACCATCGACGGGTCGACGTGCGCGTCGCGCGCGATCGCGCGCAGTGTCGCCTTCTCGTAGCCCTCCAAGGCGAACCGCTTCTTGGCCGCCGCCAGCACCACGTCGCGGGACACCGGCTCGCCATGGCGTCGGCCCCGCTTTGTTGTCTTCGCAGGTGACGGCATATGTCGACACTATCATTTCAATGATTGTTGAAATCTAACCTCGTCAGAGTTACTCTTACCCCGCGCGATTAATTCAACATCGGATGAAAAGGCACTTCCATGGCCACTCAAACGGTCCCGAAGCATACCCACCACGCCTCTCCTGTGCACGAACCCCCGGCGGCCATCCGCGCCACCGGAGTCATCGTTTTGCTCACGGTCGCGCTGGCCGTTGTCGCGATCGCGTTCGCGCTGCCTGCGGTGCGCTCGAGGCCGCACGACGTGCCGATCGGGGCGGCCGGGCCGCAGGCGGCGAGCGGTCGAATTGCCGACATGCTCGAGCAGCACGCCCCCGGCGCGTTCGACATCACCTACTACCCGGGCGAGGCGGCACTGCGGGAGGCGATCCGCAACCGGGACGTCTACGGCGGCGTCTCATTCGGCCCCGACGGACGGGCGCTGCTGGTCGCCACGGGCGGCAGCCCGATGGTCGCGCAGATGCTGAGCCAGGTCGGCAACGGCATCGGTCAGCGGTCCGGCGGAGCCGCCGGGCCGGCGACATCAAACACACTGCCACTGCGGACCGAGGACTTGGCCCCGCCGACCGCCGCCGATCCACGGGGGGCCGGGCTGGCCGCGTCGGCGCTACCGATCACCCTGGCCGGCCTGCTGCCGGCAATAGCGCTGGTGGTCGTGCTCAAGCGCGAGGTGTGGACGCGGTTCACCGCGGCTGTGGTCTTCGCCGCAGTAGCGGGTGTGACGATCGCCGCGCTGCTGCGCTACGTGTTCGGCTCCATCGACCAAAACCTGTGGGGCGTCGCCGGCTGGCCTGACCCTGGGCGTGCTGGCCGCAGGACTGTCGATGCTGGGCCTTGGCTCGCTATTCGGCCGGGTCGGGCTGGCGCTGGGCGCACTGCTGGCGCTGCTACTTGGCAACCCGCTGTCCGGCCTGAACAGCGCACCGGAAATGCTGCCGAACGGCTGGGGTGAACTGGGCCAGTGGTTGCCACAAGGCGCGAATGCCACGCTGTTGCGCTCGACGGCGTTCTTCGACGGGCGCCGGCTCGACCATGCCGATCGTGGTGCTGACGTTCTGGGTGCTGGCCGGAGCGGCGCTGATCGTCATCGCCGCGCTGCGGCAACGAAGGACCGTGCCCGCCTAAACTCGGGCGGCGTGGGACTCGACGACCGTGACGCGCTGCGCATGCTGCGCGACGCGGTCGACCCCGCGCTCGGGTCCGACGAGCTGATCCGCAGGTTCTACACCCGCTGGTTCGCCACCGACATGTCGGTGCGCGACCTGTTCCCTCCGGACATGGACGCCCAACGCAGGGCGTTCGCCCAGGCCATGACCTGGCTGTTCGGCGAGCTCATCGCCCAACGCGCCCAGGAGCCGGTGGCGTTCCTCGCGCAGCTGGGCCGCGACCACCGCAAATATGCTGTGGCGCAACGCCATTACGACAGCATGCAGGATGCCCTGTACACCACGCTACGCAGTCATCTGATCGAAAGCTGGGACGACAAGCTCGCTGAGGCCGCGCGAGACGCGATAGCCCTGTTCATCGGGGTGATGCGGGGTGCCGCCGACGCCGAAAAGGGCCCGCCGTTCTGCGACGGCACGGTGATCGAACACATCCGGACGTCCCGCGACGTCTCGGTGGTGCGGCTGCAGCTCGACCGGGCGCTGTTCTATCACGCCGGGCAGTACGTCACCGTCCAGGTGCCGCAATGGCCGCGGCGTTGGCGTTACCTGAGCCCGGCCATTCCGGCCGACCGCGGCGGCGGCGTCGAGTTCCACGTCCGATCGGTCACCGGCGGCATGGTGAGCACCGCGATCGTCGGCGAGACCAAACCGGGCGACCGCTGGCGGTTGTCCAACCCGCACGGCGGCATGCACATCGACCGTGACGGCGGTGACGTGCTGATGGTCGCCGGCAGTAGCGGCCTTGCGCCGCTGCGAACGCTGATCATGGACCTCACCCGCTGGGGCGTCAATCCGCGGGTACACCTGTTCTTCGGCGCCCGCTACCCCTGCGAGCTGTACGACCTGCGCACCCTGTGGCAGATCGCGTCGCAGAACCCGTGGCTGTCGGTGACGCCGGTGTCGGAGTACAGCACCGATCCGCCGTGGGCCTCCGACTATCCCGATGTGCAACCGCCACGCGGCCTGCACGTCCGTCAGACCGGCACGTTGGCCGACGTCGTCACGCGATACGGCGGCTGGGGCGACCGGCAGATCCTGATCTGCGGCGGCCCGCAGATGGTCGAGGCCACCAAGGCCGCGCTGATCGCCAAAGGCGCACCGGCCGAACGTATTCAGCACGATCCCCTCGCATCCTGAATACACTGTTCAAGATCAACCGGTTCGAGGAGTAACCATGGCGACGATGCGGGCCGCTCGCATGTACGGCTACAAACAATCACTGAAGCTCGAAGAGATCCCGATCCCCGACATCGAGTCCACCCAGGTACTGGTCAAGGTGGGCGGAGCGGGCATGTGCCGCACCGATTTTCAGCTCATCGACGGATACTTCCACAGCAATCTGCCGATGGAGTTCCCAGCCACGCCCGGCCACGAGATCGCCGGGACGATCGACAAGATCGGCGCCGACGTGCCAACTGCGGCCGGGCTCTCGGAGGGTGATCCGGTAGTGGTCTTCGGTCCCCACGGGGACGGCTCCTGCCGCCAGTGTCAAGGCGGCAACGAGCAGATCTGCAACCACGGACAGTGGGTCGGCTTCGGCCCGCACGGCGGTTATCAGGAGTACGTCCCCGTCGCCTACCAGCAGTTGATCAAGGTCAGCGGGAACCTGTCGCCGTTGTCGCTCGCCCCGCTCACGGACGCCGGGCTCACGCCGTACCGCGGCCTGAAGAAGTTGCGCGCCGCGGGCGTCCTCCACCCCGCGGCAACGCTGGCCGTCATGGGCGTGGGCGGGCTGGGCGCCTACGCCGTGCAGTACGCGAAGCTGCTCGGCTCCGGCGCCACGGTGGTTGCGCTGGCCCGCAGCGACGAAAAGCTGGCTCTCGCAACGGAGAACGGCGCCGACCACACCATCAACACCCGTGGCAAGTCCGACGACGAAGTGCGCGACGGTCTGGAGCAGGCCACGGGTCGACGCGAAGTCGATGCGGTCATCGAATGTGTCGGGGCCGAGGACAGCGTCCGGCTGGCGTTCGCGCTCCTGGCCACCGAGGGCGCGGTCGCCTCGGTCGGCTTGGTCGGCAACCGGGTCGACATGGCGCTTTTCCCGTTCGTCGGCCGGGAATTCTCGTTCTTCGGCTCGTTCTGGGGCAACTTCAACGATCTCACCGAGGTCATCGCGCTCGCCGAGGCCGGCCAGATCAAAGACTCTGTGACGCAGGTTCGCTTCGAGGACGTCAACGACCACATCGACGCGCTGGGCCGCGGCGATTTCCTCGGCCGCGCCGTGATCATCTACGACTGACTGTCGCGCAGCGTCGGGAACCAGGAGTAAGTGTTGCGGTAGGGCACGCCCCCGCCGGCGGGCATGAGCAGCAACCCCAGGCCGGGGCGATTATGGGGCAGGCACCGACTTGCAGCCAATCATTCCTTGATCTAACCGAACCCGTGGCAGGATCGGGACCCATGCCCGAGTTAGAGTTCGTCATCCTGCGTGACCCTTCATCGTCGTTGACCGCCACTTACGTGCCCAATGGCGGCATGGTCGGCACGTCACTCTCCGACGACGGGGTAGAGCTACTCGGACAGCGCCGCGGCCTGCAGGCATACGTCTCCACCCACCGGACGATGGGCATCCCGATTCTGTATCCGTGGGCGAACCGGTTAAGCAGCAACGGTTATGGCGTTGACGGCGCCGTCGTCACACTCACGCCGGGCACCGGCGGCGTCCGCACCGACCAGCACGGCGTCCCGATCCACGGCACGTTGGCGGGCTACCCGGATTGGCATGTCACCACCCAGCTCGAATCCCAGCTCACCGCGGAACTGGATTACGCCGCCCGTCCCGGCCTGCTGGCCACGTTCCCGTTCCCGCACCTGGTGCAGCTGGACATCACGCTGGCGGACCGCACGCTCACGGTGCGGACCACGGTGACGGCGACCACCGGCGCGCGTGTCCCGTTGTGCTTCGGCTTCCATCCTTACCTGCAGCTGCCCGACGTCCCACGGGCAGAGTGGCAGATGGAGACACCGGCGATGCGGTTCCGTCCCGTCAACGCATGGGGCATTCCCACGGGCGCGATGGAAGAACACGAAGCGACCACAGAGTTGTTGGGCGACAGGTTCTTCGACGACGGCTACGACGAGGTGCAACCGGGTTCTGTCTTCGCGCTGTCGGGCGGCGATCGTCGCATCGAGGTGCACTTCGACGAGGGCTACACCGCGGCACAGGTGTTCGCACCTGGGGACGACGATGTGGTGTGCTTCGAACCGATGGCCGCGCCGACCGACTCGCTGCGCCGCGGCGGCTACCGGGTGGTCAATGCCGGTGAGTTCGCCGTTGCGCAGTTCCGGATCAAGGTCATTTAACGGAAACCCTTACTCTGCTTGACGTCGCCGCCGAGCCGCTCCAGGCTGCCACACCACGACGGCAGTGCTCTTCGGCACCACGGCGACGTCGCGGCGCTGTCTGCCGCGCAACTGCTCCAGCTCGTCGGCAATCTCGGCCAGCCGCGCCTGAAGCGCCTGGACCTGGTTGGTCAGCTCGATGATGCGCTTGATACCCGCGAGGTTGACGCCCTCGTCCTGAGACAGCCGCTGCACCTCGCGAAGCAAGTCGACATCGTGTTGCGAGTAGCGCCTGCCACCGCCGGAACTGCGTTGCGGCCTTACCAGGCCGAGCCGGTCGTAGGTCCGCAGCGTCTGCGCGTGCATGCCGGCCAGCTCGGCGGCCACCGAGATCAGGAACGTCCGGGCCTCGTCATTGGAACGCTTGGCGGACATTACGCGCCTGCCCATCCGGCTCGCGGGTCAAACCCAGTGGCCCGCTCGGCTTTCGCGTAGGCCTCCAGCGCCTCTTGCGCTTCGCCTTCCAGGTTCGGCGGCACCGCCACCTTGACGGTGACGAGCAGGTCGCCGTGGCCGCCCGAACGCTTGGGCACCCCGCGACCGCGCACCCGCAGGATGCGACCGTCCGACGTACCCTTTGGCACGCGCACGCCGACCTTGCCCTCCAGCGTCGGCACCGAAAGCGTTGTGCCCAGTGCCAACTCGTGGAAGCTGACAGGAACGGTGACAGTGAGATCGTCGCTGTCTCGGCCAAACACCTTGTCCGGCTTGACATGTACGGTCACGTACAGGTCGCCCGACGGCGCACCGCGCAGCCCGGCCTCGCCCTGCCCGGCCAACCTGATCCGCTGGCCGTCCTCGACGCCCGGCGGGATCCGCACGTTGATGGTGCGGGTGCGGGTCGTCACGCCGGTGCCTTTGCACTCCTGGCATGGGTGTTCGATGATCGAGCCGCTGCCACGGCACTCCGTGCACGGCTCGGAAAACCCGAACGCACCCTGATTGCGGCTGACCACACCGGTCCCGTTGCAGTTGGGACACACCCTCGGGCTGGTGCCCGGACGTGCGCCGCTGCCATGGCAATTCGTGCACGGCGCGGGACTGGTCAGCCGCAGCGGCATCGCCACACCCTTTGTGGCCTCCATGAAACTGAGCTCGGTCTCGGTCTCCAGGTCGTTGCCGCGGCGCGGTCGGCTGGGCCGCGGCTGCGCGCCACGCCCGAACAGGCCGCCGAACAGATCGCCGATGTTCGCGCCGCCGGTCTGCCCGGCAGCGTCGAACAAATCGTTCAAATTGAACTCGGCTCCGTCCCCGCCGAACCCGCCGAAATTGCCGTCGTTGAACCGGCCACGGCCGAAGCCGCCGCCGGCGAACAAGCGACGGGTTTCGTCGTATTCCTTGCGCTTAGCCGGATCCGACAGCACGCTGTGCGCCTCGGACACGGCCTTGAATCGATCCGCGGCGGCGGGGTCGGGGTTGGTATCGGGATGGAGATCGCGGGCCAGCTTTCGGTAGGCCCGCTTGATCTCGTCGGCGCTGGCGTCAGAGGAGACGCCGAGCTCCTTATAGAAGTCCTTTTCGACCCACTCGCGTTGGGCCATACCGCGTCACCTCCTTACCTATTGTCTAGTCTCCGTGGTCTGAAGATTCTGCGGCCGGCTCGCTGGCCACGTCGGTGTTATCCGGCGTCTCGTCCTCGTCGGGCACGGTGTCGACGACGCCGACGAGGGCGTGTCGCACCACTTGATCCCCGACCTTGTAACCACGCCGCATCACCGAACCGACGATGGGATGCGTTCCTTCGCCTTCGTGCTGAACGGCTTCGTGCAACGACGGGTCGAACTCGTCGCCCTCGTCGCCAAACCCCGAAAGACCAAGCCCCTCAAGGGAGGTCGCCAGCTTGTCGGCGACCGACTTCAGCGGCCCGGAATCCAGGTCGCCGTGGCTGCGGGCGCGATCGAGGTCGTCGAGCACCGGCAGCAGTTGGGTGACAACAGCGGCCTTGGTCCGCTCGGCTACCAGTTGCTGGTCGCGCAGCGCGCGCTTGCGGTAGTTGTCGTACTCCGCCTTGACGCGCTGCAGGGTGGACTTCAGCTCGGCTACCTCATCGTTTTCCGCGGCCGCGGTCTCTGGAACCGCTCCCGGCGCCGACCCACTAGGGGCCGGCCCGGTTGCGGTTTCGCGGATCTCGCCGGTTTCCGGATCGATGCGCCGTTTGTCGGTGACGGTCACCGGCTCGTGCGAATCGTTTGAGCTCACTTGTTCTCCCGGTCATCGTCGTCGACAACCTCGGCGTCCACGACGTCGTCTTGCGACGACCCCGCAGACCCCGCGTCAGAACCGCCGCCAGCAGCCTGCTCGGCCTGCGTGGCCTTATAAATGGCCTCGCCCAGGGCCTGCGACTCGACCCCCAGCTTCTCCATCGCGGACTTGATCGCACCAATGTCGGTGCCCTCGAGCGCCGTCTTGGCTTCGGCGATCGCGGCGTCGACCTTGGTCAGCGTGTCCTCGGGAACCTTGGACCCGCCGGATCCGTCGGACGCTGGGCTCCGTTGTTCGCTGACGAACTTCTCCGTCTGGTACACCAGCGACTCGGCCTGGTTGCGGACGTCGGCCTCCTCGCGACGCTTGCGGTCCTCGTCGGCGTGCGCCTCGGCGTCCTTGATCATCCGGTCGATCTCCTCCTTTGACAGGCCGGAGCCCTCCTGGATGCGGATCGTGTTCTCCTTGCCGGTGCCCTTGTCCTTGGCGGTGACGTGGACGATGCCGTTGGCGTCGATGTCGAAGGTGACCTCGATCTGCGGCACACCGCGCGGGGCCGGCGGGATCCCGGTCAGCTCGAAGCTGCCGAGCAGCTTGTTGTGCGACGCGATTTCGCGCTCACCCTGATAGACCTGGATCTGCACCGACGGCTGATTGTCGTCGGCCGTGGTGAAGGTCTCCGACCGCTTCGTCGGGATCGTGGTGTTGCGCTCGATCAGCTTGGTCATCACGCCGCCCTTGGTCTCGATGCCGAGGGACAGCGGCGTGACATCAAGCAGCAGAACGTCTTTCACCTCACCCCGGAGCACACCGGCCTGCAGCGCGGCGCCAACGGCGACAACCTCATCCGGGTTGACGCCCTTGTTGGGCTCCTTGCCGCCGGTCATTTCCTTGACCAGGTCGGAGACCGCGGGCATGCGCGTGGAGCCACCCACCAGCACGACGTGGTCGATGTCGGACACCGAGATCCCGGTGTCGGCGATCACCGACTGGAACGGCTTGCGGGTACGGTCCAGCAGATCCTGCGTGATGCGCTGGAATTCGGCGCGGGTCAGCTGCTCGTCGAGGAACAGCGGGTTCTTGTCGGCGTCGACGGTGATGTAGGGCAGGTTGATCGAGGTGCTCTGGCTCGAGCTCAGCTCAATCTTCGCCTTCTCGGCGGCCTCGCGAAGCCGCTGCATCGCCATCTTGTCCTTGGTCAGGTCAATGCCGCTGGTGCCCTTGAACTTGTCGACCAGCCACTCGACGATGCGGTCATCCCAGTCGTCGCCACCGAGGTGGTTGTCACCCGACGTGGCACGAACCTCGACAACGCCCTCACCGATCTCCAGCAGCGAGACGTCGAAGGTGCCGCCACCCAGGTCGAACACCAGGATGGTCTGCTCCTTCTGGCCCTTGTCCAGCCCGTAGGCCAGCGCCGCCGCCGTCGGCTCGTTGACGATGCGCAGCACGTTGAGCCCGGCGATCTGGCCGGCCTCCTTGGTCGCCTGGCGCTGGGCGTCATTGAAGTAGGCGGGGACGGTGATCACCGCGTCGGTGATGTCCTCGCCGAGGTAGCTCTCGGCGTCACGCTTCAGCTTCATCAGCACGCGCGCGCTGATCTCCTGCGCGGTGTACTTCTTGCCGTCGATCTCCACGGACCAGTCGGTGCCCATCTCACGCTTGACCGACCGAATGGTGCGGTCGACGTTGGTCACCGCCTGGTTCTTGGCGGGCTGGCCGACCAGCACCTCGCCGTTGCGCGCGAACGCGACGACGGACGGCGTGGTGCGGGAGCCCTCGGAGTTGGCGATCACAACGGGGTCGCCACCCTCCAGTACCGCGACGACGGAGTTGGTGGTCCCGAGGTCGATTCCGACCGCACGAGCCATGGTTTTTCCTCCTGAAATAGACGTACTAGGGGTCTGAGTGCACCGCACTCAAGACTGCTCCGGCCGACACTACCCTGTCAACCCAGACTTGAGCCATAGACACTCAACTGTCGAAGGAGTTAACGGCAGGCCAGCGCCGTTTGTTCCCGGGGCTTCAGGCCATGGCGTCGGGTTGCGTCAGATATCCCTCGAACTCAGCGCACGTTCGGCACGCCGACGGTGTTGCCGTCATAGTCGACCGCTATTCGACGCCGATGGTGACCTCGGTGGACTTGATGAAGACAGTCGCGGCCTGACCTACCTCGAGTCCGAGCTCGGTCGCGGCGTCCTTCGTGATTGACGACGTCACCACCTGGTCGCCGCCGTCAAGCCGGACCTTCACCGTGGCCATCACGCTGCCGAGATTGACCTCGACGATCGTTCCCGGCAGTTGGTTACGAGTGGACAGACGCATGGCCATCTCACTTTCTCGTCGGCAGGTCAGGGTTTGGCGAAGCCCGCCTGGCTGAGTATTTCCTGGCCGCCCTCCGCGGTGACCAGATCGACGAAGTTGGCGGCGAGATCGGGATTCTCGGACTGTTTGAGCACCGCGATCGGATAGGTGTTGACGGCGTCCGCCGATTCGGGGAACGGGACCGCGGTGACTTTGTCCCCGGCGCCCTTGGCGTCGGTGACGTAGACCAGGCCTGCGTCAGCCTGACCGGTGGTGACTTTGTTCAGCACGTCGCTGACCGACGATTCCTCGCTGACCGGGTTCAGCGTCACGCTGGTGGCTTGTTCGACCTTCTGCGTGGCCGATCCACACGGCACCTGGGGTGCGCACGTCACGACGCTCAGATCGGGCTTGGCGAGGTCGGCGAACGAGGTGATCTTCCTCGGGTTGCCCGGCGCGACCACGATGACCAGCGTGTTGGACGCGAAGTTCACCGGGCCCTTCCCGAGCAGCCCCTCCTGGGCAGCCTTATCCATGTTCTTGGTGTCCGCAGAGGCGAACACATCGGCGGTTGCGCCCTGCGTCAACTGGGTCACCAGATCCGAGGACCCTGCGAAGTTGAATTCGACTGAGGTGCCGGGGTTTTCGGTCTTGAACCGCTCACCGATTTCGGTGAAGGACTTCTTCAAAGAGGCGGCCGCGAAGACCATGATCTTGCCGGCGGCGGGAGACGACGAGTCGCCTGACGAGCCGCATCCGCTAACCAGCGCGGCCGACATGACACCGGCGACCAAAAGCCCCAGAACGCGTTTCACGAGTTTCCTCCGCGAGTTTCAACAATGACGGTGGTGGCCTTCACCACGGCGACGGCGACGCTGCCAGGTTCGAGTTCGAGCTCACGCAGCGCCTCCGCACTCATCAGCGACACGACAGTAAAAGGCCCACACTGCATTTCGACGTGGGCCATCACTTTGTCGGAGACAACCTTGGTGACCAAGCCGACGAATCGGTTGCGTGCCGAACTGCTGACGCTGTGCGGATCGTCAGGCAACGGAGCCCGGTGCTGGCGGGCGAACTCGGCAAGCTCGTCGCCTGCGACCACCTTGCGACCGGAGTCGTCTCGACTGGCCGACAGGCTGCCGTTGTCGACCCACCTCCGCACGGTGTCGTCGCTGACGCCCAGCAATTCTGCGACGTCCCGAATCCGCAATATCGGTGTCATATCTATAGATTATCCGTATTTGCGGCATAATTAACGCTCTGCCTTCGCATATGCGCATTCATTATCCAATGTCGCGGATTGGGCGGGCGCGTCACTGCAGTAACTTGCGTCACTCGCTGAGTAGCCTTAGCAGCATGAAGGCCCGGCTGGCTCTTGCATGCGTCCTCGCGGTGAGCGCGCTACTGACGGGTTGCGAATCCGGCACCCCGGGTACGCCCGTCAGCAGCCCGGACTCCCCGACTGAGCCCAGCTTCCCGACCAGCAGGCCGAGCCGCCCGACGGCCGCGCCTCCACCGACCAGCCCCCCGGCCCCGCCCACGCCGGGCGCCGAAGTCCTGCCGCCCGAAAACGGCTACGTATTCATCGAGACGAAATCCGGCAAGACCCGCTGCCAGCTCAACGAGGACGAAGTCGGCTGCGAGGCCCAGTTCACCAACTCACCAATGCAGGATGGGGTGCGCGCCAACGGCATTCGGCTCACCGCCGACGGCGCCGTGGAGTGGATCGTCGGCAACCTCGGCGACATTCCAGTTGTCACGCTCGACTACCGGACGTACCGCGCGGTCGGCTGGACCATCGTGGCGGGTGACGACGGCACCCGGTTCGCCAACGATGGCACGGGCCACGGCATGTTCGTGAGCATCGACAAAGTCGAGGTCTTCTGACCGACCGACGGTGTGGGCGTGGGTGAATGCGGACAACCTGACCACGGCGAAGAGTTCCGCACGTTCTAGGGTTGAGCATGACCGCGGCTCAGCGTGAACGTGCAGCACTTGTTGAAACCATGCGCGCTGTCGGGCCCGACGCCCCGACGCTCTGCGGGGACTGGACGACCCGCGACCTAGCCGCCCATCTAGTGGTCCGGGAGCGGAGGCTGGACGCCACCCCCGGTATCGCGATCCCGTTTCTCGCCGGCTACACCGCCAAGGTTCAGCACGAAGTCGCACAATCCAGCGATTGGGACGACCTGTTGGGCAAGATCGCATCGGGCCCGCCACTGCTGTCACCGTTCAAACTTATCGACTCGGTCGCGAACATGGGCGAGATGTTCATTCACCACGAGGACGTTCGCCGCGCCCAATCTCCCTGGGAACCAAGAACTCTCGATGACGCGACGCTGCGGGCCCTAAGCCGGCCGCTGCCCGTCATGGCGCGGCTGACTCTCCGCGCGGCCCCCGCCCAGGTGTCGCTGCGCACCCCGCAGGGCAAGACGCTGCTGACGATCGGCAAGGGCCCGACGCTGACCGTGACCGGTGAACCGCCCGAACTGCTGCTGTTCATCTCCGGCCGCGACGCGGCGCGACTCACCTTCGACGGGGATACCGAGACCGCCGAAGCGGTCCGCGCCGCCCGGCGCGGGCTGTGATCCCTCTAGGCTGGCGTTCGTGGATTTCCGCGTCTTCGTCGAACCCCAGCAGGGTGCCACCTACGCCGACCAACTCGCCGTAGCCCAAGCGGCCGAGTCACTTGGTTATTCGGCCTTCTTTCGGTCCGACCACTACGTCGCGATGAGCGGTGACGGCCTGCCCGGCCCGACCGACTCGTGGGTGACGCTGGCGGGTATCGCCCGCGAGACGTCGGCGATCCGGCTCGGCACGATGGTCACTTCGGCTACCTTCCGCTATCCAGGTCCGCTGGCGGTCTCGGTCGCGCAGGTCGACGAAATGAGCGGCGGCCGTGTCGAATTGGGCATCGGCGCGGGCTGGTTTGAGGCCGAGCACTCGGCCTATGCCATCCGGTTCCCGCCGCTGGGTGAGCGATTCGACCGCCTGACCGAGCAGCTGAAGATCATCACCGGGCTGTGGACGACACCGGTCGGCGAGAAGTTCAACTACGCCGGAACCCACTACACCGTCACGGATTCACCGGCGCTACCCAAACCTAACCAGTCACCGCATCCGCCGATCATCATCGGGGGCGCCGGGGCCAAGCGCACACCCGCACTAGCGGCGCAGTTCGCGGCGGAGTTCAACGTGCCCTTCGCCCCGCTGGACGTGGTCAAGACCCAAATCGAGCGGGTCAGTACGGCGCTCACCGACACTGGACGATCTGCGGACTCGCTGACATACTCGGCGGCCTTCGTGCTCTGCGCGGGCCGCGACGACGCGGAAATCGCGCGGCGTGCCGCCACAATCGGCCGCGAGGTCGACGAACTGCGAAGCGACTCCCCCGCGGTCGGCACGCCCGATGAGATAGCAACCAAGCTGGGCGCATATTCACAGATCGGTGTGCAGCGGGTCTACCTGCAGCTTCTCGACATGTCCGATCTCGTCCACCTGGAGTTCTTCACCAACCAGGTCATCCCGCAGGTCGGCTGACAGACGACTGGTTAGGCCCGCGGTTACTATCAGTGGCCGTGACCGGCCGGGACTCCGACGACTACGATGACGAGCAAAGCGCGCCGTCGCCGACGCCCTGGCACAACCGAACTCCGGTCGTCCTCGGAGCGAGCGTCCTCGGCCTTGCGGTGATCGGGATCCTCGTGCTCGCAGTGACGTACGTGTCGCGCCAGTTCAGCGAGTCCCCGGAGGCTCCGCTCTACTACGTCGAGCCGTCGTTCTCGGCGACTGCCACCAGCACATCGAGTCAGACGACCACCCAGACCATCACGAGCACGAGCGCTCCGGTCACGATCGACATCAACCCGTCGAGCACGTCACCGACGTCCTCGTCTGACACATCGAGCAGCGAGACGTCGACGCCGCGAACAACCGCATCCGAGGACGAGGACGAGTCGACGCCCCGGACGACGCGACGCCCGCGAACGAATGTGACACGCACACTTTATCCGCCACCCTGACCGCCTACTATCGGTGCCCGTGGCGCGTTACGGACCTCCCGACAATCCGGATTACTCCGACAACGAGCCGACGGTCTACATCAATTACGGCAACTACGGCGGACCCGGCGAGCCGCCCGGGCCCCCTCCTGAAGAACCGGTGCCCTGGTACCGCAAGCCTGCCGCACTGGTCGCGTTCGGCGCGATCGGTGCGGTGGTCGTCGCGCTGATCGTGTGGGGACTGGCCAGTCTCATCTCGGGCCCGTCATCGGATACCCCGACGACGTCGCTCACCCCGATAACCCCGACGTCGGCACCGGTGCGCACGGCCACGGCGACAACCGCTCCGACGACGACCGAACCGACCACCACCTCTGAGACGACGACGACAACCGAGCCGACCACCACCACCGAGACCACCGAGACCACCGAGACCACCACGACGACAACGACGACAACCACGACGACCACCGAGCCGACCACCAGCGTCAGCACGAGCACGATCACGGAGACGGTCACCGTCCCGCCCGGCGGCTGACGATGACCCGCACCACCTATGCGCACGACGCAGTGGTCACGCTGGATCCCGGCGGCGACTCCGCCGCGCCAGGAGGCGCGATAACCCTTGCGCTGTGCGGACATTGGGACCATGAGCCGCCGTGTCCGCTGGCCCCCCACCACACCGATGCGGTGCCCGCCGATGATGGCACGGTCCGGCTTCGGGTGCTGTTCGCCTCAGATGACGAGGCGCGCGTCCGTTCGTTGATCGGCCAGGCGCTGTCGTCCGGGCGATTGACCGGTCCGGACGGCCG
The DNA here is from genome assembly GCA_963715885.1 of uncultured Actinomycetota bacterium. GTDB lineage: Bacteria > Actinomycetota > Actinomycetes > Mycobacteriales > Mycobacteriaceae > Mycobacterium. Next base: position 456,059 of record CAVQSK010000026.1, on the reverse strand, counting down.
GGTCACCACGTGGACGTTGCGATCCAGCACCGCGGGGACCGTCCGTCCCGACGAGGCCGACCACGCCGCTCGGCTGGCTTCGAGTTAGCGGCCGCGCGCCGCATAACCCGCCACCAACGCCTCGGCGCTGCGCACCGCGGCCCGGCAGGCGCGGGTGGTGAAGGGGTCGTTGAGCGGATGATCGGCACGGCGCCGCCACCGCTGAGCGGCGGCGAAGGCGGCCCGCGGCCCGTCGTAGGGGACTTCGGGTTGCAGACCCAGCCTGCTGGCGGCATCAGTGCCCGAACCGCCGATGATCCGGCGCAGCGACGCCATCTCGTCGTCGTTCAATGTCGTTGAACGCGAGCGTAATTGGCTGAGCAGTCGCAGCTCCTCGAACGCGTGTGTGTCAGCCAGCAACGGGTCGATGTCGGCGATGATGTAGCGCGTCGCATAGATCGGGTTATTCTGCACAAACCGCCGCAGCGACAGTAGCGCGGTGTGAGCCTTTAGCAGATCCGAGCGCTGGGCGAACTGCTGGTCGATGACGTCGCGCAGCGCCACCAGCCCGCTGCGTTCCAGCAGCTCGTCGGCCAGCGCCACGGAGTCGGTGATGCCGGCGCGCAGCACGGCGATGGAGATCCTGATGCCGAACATGCCGAACCGGTCCAGCAGTGCGGCGCGGGTGGCGGCGTCGACCGGGAGCGAGCTGTCCTCACGTACAAAGCGATCCGCCGACAGCATCGCCTTGGTCAGCTCGGCGGCGTCGACCCCGGCAAGCTTTTCCAGCGCGACGAACTCGCTCTGCCGCAGCGTGCGAGCGGTCAGCGCAAGCAGACCGGAGACCGGCACCACCGCCTGGCAGATGCCGGTCTTGTCCATCTCGGAGGTGAACCGTTTCGCCACGTCCTTGGCCGAGAGCATGGCGTCGATGCGGCCGGCGCCGATCTCGTCGGCCCGGGACGCGACACCGATCACGCCCAGCGCGCCGGCCGACCCGCCGACCAGCTCACCGATCTGCTTGAGCAGCGCGATATCGGCCGCGTTGAGGGTGCGCAGCAGGAACACCACTGCGTCCACCCGCGGCGCCCCGTCCTCGGGGACCAGCAGGCGCAGCGTGCGTTCGGACACGTCGCGCGACAGCGACGACGTGCCCGGGGTGTCAATGATGGTGGTGTCGATCAGCTCTGCGGCGGGCCATTCCACATCCAGGTCGACGACGTCTTCGGGGTCGAGGCTGGCGAAGTCGAACGTCAGCCCACCGTTGCGGGCAATCGGCACGTTGGACCGCCGGCCGCCGCGGTGGTTGGCGGTCACCTTCGGCGTGGAGCCATGCCGGAACCAGGTAACGATGCGGGTGGCCTCGGTCGCGTCGGTGGGTGCGATGTCCTCGCCCACAAGCGCATTCACAAGAGTGGACTTGCCGGCCTTCAGCGTGCCCGCCAGCGCGATACGGATCGGCTGGTTGAGTCGACGGCCGATCCGGTCCAGCTCGTTGTGCACGTCGGGGCGGTTACCGTAGGCCGGATCTGCCCCGTATGCCTGGATGGTTCCGCCTAGGATGGCGCGCACCTGATCGCTCGTGCTCATCTCGCGCTACCTCGGCTGTCCTTCCGCTCGGCAATGGCCGGAAGTCCAGCTTAGGCACCGCTAGGTCATTCGATCGCCTTGCCCCAAGCCGCCGGGCTGAAATCGGGGTCGACGAGATCCTCGGCAGGGGGCGCGCCGGAGAACCACGTTCAACATCGGGGCTGTGTTCAGTGACTAGGGGTGGCCGCTGCGGCCGGTGCCGCGGCCTGGGGTTGCCAACCGCTTGCCGGGTAGTGAGTGGAAGTGATTGATACTGCGCATTAGTGAGTGGTGGTGGTGTGGCGATCGATGTTGATGTCGGTGGTGGCTGCCAGGATGTGGTGCATGGATGAGGGGCCGGTGCTGCGCCGGATCGGCGATCCGATGGTTGGCGCTCGCGCCGGCGGGTGTGCGGATCCGGACCCGGATCCATCCCACGGCTGCCGAAGCCGAGGCGCTGGCCGCGGTCGGTGAGCTGTTGGGGACGGTGTATCGCGGTGAGCTGGCCTTGCGGGTCCGGTTGGGCCGCTTGGACCGCATGGCCCATGCAGCGTGGCGGGCGCAACGTAAGCAGGCGGTGACGGCGGTGTCGTCGTCGCGGTGGGCCGGGGCGATCACCCGCGCGGTGGAGGATCAGTACCAGCTGGGGATGCGGGGGTTGGGCGCCCAGGTCGCGGATCTGTACGCCGCGGTGCAGGTGCTCGAGCAGCGGTGCGCGCTGCGGCCCGGTGAGCGCGCGCCGCTCGCCGACACCGAGACCCACCGCCGATCGCGGCGCCGGCGGCGTGGGTATCGCAGCCCCGCGGAGCGGTTCACCAAGACCCGCCGCCTGGCGGTGCTGCGGCGGCGACTCGCGGTGGCCGAGGAGGCGTTGGCGGCGGCTCGGCCGTCGATCACCGTGGGTGGGAAACGGTTGTGGCGCAACCGCAACCACCTCGACGCCACCGATATGACCGAACAGCAATGGCGCGAGCGCTGGGATGCGCTGCGGATGTTTTTCACCGCCGACGGCGAGTCGGGCAAGGCCGGTGGCAATGAAACCATCCGCGTCGACGAGGCGGGCCGCCTGCGCATCAAGGTGCCCGCCGCCCTCGCAGACGAATTGGGCACCCATCTGGTGATCGCCGCGCCGGTGCAGTTCAGCCACCGCGCCGACGAATGGTGGGCGCGCGTCGCCGCGCGGCAGGCGGTGCGCTACGACATCACCTACGACCCCGACCGTGGGCGTTGGTATCTGGACGCGTCCTGGAAAACCAGCCCCGCGCCGATGCTCGAGCTCGACGATCTGCGCGGCGGCCCGGTGCTGGGCGTGGACCTCAATGCCGATCATGTGGCCGCATGTGTGCTTGATGCATCCGGCAACCCGATCGGTGAACCCGTGTCCATTGCGGTCGATACCGCGGGGCTGCGGGCATCACGGCGCGACGGGCGGGTACGCGCTGCCATCACCGAACTGCTTGATCACGCTCAGCAGCAGAACTGCTCGGCGATCGTGGTGGAAAACCTCGACTTCGCCGACGCGCGGGCCACCGGACGCGAAACCTTGGGCCGCGGACAACGCGGGAAACGGTTGCGCCGCACCGTCGCTGGTATCCCCACCGCCAAGTTCCGCACCCGGTTGACCGGCATGGCCGCCCGCCGCGGGATGGCGATCATCGCGGTGGACCCGGCCTATACCAGCCGCTGGGGCGCCCAGCACTGGCGCAAACCCTTACAACAACAGACTTGCGACCCGGCCACCATCACCGCGCATCACGCGGCGGCGGCCGCGATCGGAAGACGTGGCCTCGGCCTGGCGATCAGGCGGCGGCCGGCAGGACTCCGCACCCGACAGCGGACGCGTGTGGGCACTCCACCGGCCAGACCTGACCACCAGCCCAGCACCACACCACGACGGTGCCGTAGTTCCGGCCCACCCACACCCCCACGAGGAGCGCGGGTCCACCGGACAACACCCACCGCCAGCGGCCAACACCGTTCGGGCCGCACAGGACTCACTCCTGCTCACTAATCAGGAACGGTCGACAACTTAACCGCGTGGTCGGTCACCTGCTTGAGGATGTTGAGCTGGCGCTCCAACTCGCGGATGCGGATATTGCGCTCGTTCTCTTCCAGTTTCGCCGCGGTCAGGGTGGCCTGTAGCGACTCATTCAGGGAGCGGGTGGTTTGGTTGGCAATGCCCCGGTAGTGATCTCGCAGCTGACGCTGGATGCCCTTGAGCCGGTCGCGCGACTCCTTGCTGACCACGAACTGAACGTCATCGACAAAGCGCCGCACATTCATCTTCGCGTCGTTGCGGATCCGCACCATCCGGTTATCCATCTCTTCCTTATAGGCCTTGCGGCCCAACAGGGCTCCGGCGCCAAGCGAGAGGGGATTGAGCATGCCCAGCCCGGCGAAAGACGTCAGCATGCCGAACATGAGCACACCGCCGAACGATCCGCGAAGCCCGGACACCGCTCGGTCTCCTGTCTTGATTGGTTTGGCTTCGAGATTGGCCAGTGATTTGAATTCGGTGAAGCCGGCGCCCATGTCGCGGGCGCTGATCTCGGGCATCTTCACCGCTTCCAACCCGGCCTCGACAAACGTGCGGGCCACTTCGGCGGCCAACACCTCAGCCCGCTGGTAGGCCCAGACGAAGTTATCGCCCACTGCGGTGGCCACCGCGTTCTCCAACTCAGTGCCGATCTCGGCCCAATGATGCGTCGGATCACACCCATCGATCACCTTCTCGGTGTGCTGGGTGATCAACCGGAAGCGATTGCGCAGATCATGATCCACATCCGAGGTCAGATCGGCGATCCCGTCATTGAGCACCTGCTGCCACAACGCCGTGTGCTGCAGCGCTTCCTGCGCCTCATCCTTACGCCGCTCCAGATCCGCGGTCAACCGATCCCGCGCCTCGGGATCATTGAGCGCCGACAACTCCGAATCCACTGACAACGTCAAATGCTCTGCAGCCGAACGTATCTCGGCGAGCACGTGATCACGCATCCGGTCATTCTCACGAGACAACACCTTCTCACTGAGGAACTTCACAATCGCCGGAAAGTTCGACTCCTCGTTGAGCTCCTTGTCGTTGAGCTGAATCGCATGACTCCGAAGAATCGACGAAACCGGGATCATCGGCGTACCGACACCAGCTCGCAGCAGATGCTGCGCATTGGCATCGACTATCTGCCGCCAGTGCGGATACAGATCGGTCTTCGTCGCGAGAATGACCGCGACCGGACAGATTTCGAGAGCCTGCCGGATGAACGTCATCTCCGGCTCGGTGAACTCCTGGCTGGTGTCAGAACACATCAGGATCGCATCGGCGTCGGGCAACAAACCCAACGTCGCCGACAAGTGCGGCTGGCCGTGCCCGCCGACCCCGGGGGTGTCGATGAACGCCAATCCACCCTTTAGCAGCGGACTGGGTGCGGTCACCTCCACCCGCAACACCTCACGACCGCCGGCCTGCGGCGCACGGCGCAAGTCGTTCTTCAAATCCCCGGGCGGAATCTCCACCAACTCCGGCTCGGCGCCTTCGGGCCGCGCCACGACCAACCGCGCCGACGCCTGCTCGCCATACGACACCACGGTCGCCAGCACCGTGCTCTCATCGTCACCCACCCGCGCCACCGGCACGTTGAGCAGCGAATTGAGCAGCTGACTCTTGCCCTGCTTGAGCTGACCGGCGATCACCACCCGAATCTGCGGATCGGTGATGCGCTGCTTCGCCACCCGCATCCGCTCCACCAAGTCGGCACGATCGTTGGTATCGGCGATCTTGCTGGTGTGGTCGATCAGCTCGACGATCACCTTGACCTTGCGCGGGTCATTCGCCGGTTGCGTCATGGTGTCCCTCTCCTGCCGGGGATCAACGGTAGGCGCACGAACTGGCGGGGACCATTGCGATCCCCGCCAGCTGTGTTATTCGGTTGTGTCTCAGAACAGGCCGGCGTCGACGTTGGTGCTGACATCGACGTCGGTGTTGACCTGGCCGGAGTTGTCTGTGGAGTTGTCCACCGAGTTGTCCTGGCCGGAGTTGTCGACAGAGTTGTCCACCGAGTTGTCGACCGAGTTGTCCTCGGTGTTGGCGCCACCGGAGATCCCGCCGGACACGTTGCCGTCGATGTCGCCGACGGTGGTCTGGTTGCCGTCGACGTTGGTGGTGTCGCTGTCGTTGATGACGATTCCGCCACCGCCGCCACCGGCACCACCGGTCGCGCTACCGCCGTCGTTGCCGACGCCGATCAGGCCACCGCCACCGTCACCACCGACGGCGCCGCCGCCGCTGCCGCCGCTCATGTCGACGTCGTTGATTACCGGTCCCTCGTTGCCGGAGATGATGTCGCCGCGCGCGGCCTGGTCGCCACTGTCGTCGATCTCGTTGTCCTCACCGATGTTGACGTTGGAGTCCTCGATATCGCCGGTGTTGACGTTCTCGTTGTCGTCGCCGACCACGTTGCCGTCGCCCTCGACGTTCGTGGCGTCGATGTCGCCGGCGTTGCCGGTGTTGATGACGCTGCCCTCGGAGGCCTCGTTGCGGTCACCGAAGGTCATGTCGGAAAAGTCGAGGTTGACGCCGCCCTGCTGGACACTCTCGCCGGCGTTCGGGCTCAGCACGTGGGGGTCGTTGTTGCTGAGGAACTCGGTGTTGTTCCGGCTCGCGATCTCGGTATCGGGCGAGAGCACGCGGTTCGGCTCGAACTCCAGGTTGTTGTGGTTGGCAACGGCGCGCTGCATACCCACGATCGGGTCGCCGCCGCCGTACGCCGCGCTTACGGGTGCAACCGCGGTGTAGGCGGTCTGCAACTGAGCCGCGGTGACGGCCTGTCCCGTCGCGGTCGACGCCGCCTGCACCGGGTTCCCGACGAACGCGCGGGCGACATCGGGGTCGGGGCTGCGGAACAGGTTGAGAATGTAGTCGATCAGGTTCACTGTGATGCCTTTCAGGTTGTGCTTGGTGGAAGTCTGTTACCGGGCTGTCCGGCTAACTGGTGACTACGTTATGGAGCCGAGGACCCGTCCGGAACGGGGTCGAATCCCCTCCCCATGCCGCAGCATCCCGGGGTAGCGAGGCGTCCCCCGTTAGGGGATTAGGGGGTGGCCCGGGGTGGCGAACATGATGAGCGTACTCCAGCATTTCTGCAGGTCAGTGCACACGAGAATGCGCGGCCGGTAAGGGCCGCGCATTGGTTTCGGCGATCAGAAGACGTCAAACCCGGAAGCGTTGGAATCCAGGTCCCCGACTTCGGCGATGGTGTCGTCCCAGTCGCCCTCTGCGGGCAGTTCCTGGACCGGCAAATCGTCGATGACAGGCGCATCGAACTGCGGCGACGCGTCGTAGGCACCCGCCACGCCCGGCACGCCGGCATCGGCGAGCACGTCGAGCCCGGGCTGCAGAGCCGCGTCCGGCTCATCGACAAGATCGGGCAGGACCGTCGGCGCGTCGTCGATCACCTGCGCGATCGCGGGATCGTCGAACGCATCGAACGCGGCTGTGGCCGCGCCACTGGCCCAGACATTTCCGGCCGCGTCGCCGACGACAGCATCAGAGCCCGCGGTGGGCACCGCCGTCGACAGCGATTCCGAAACGACCGGGATCAGGTTGCTAACGTCAGCGCTGGTCACATCGATGAGGTTGGCGTCTTGGATAGCTTGATCGGGGTTCTCGGCATAGCGAGCGGCGGCCTCGGGATCACGCACCAACGACATCACAAAGTCGAGTAGTGAGTTTGCCATGAGATTCCCTCTTTCCCATTGCAGAGATCAGCGGCGATAGCCCAAAAGGCTCGACTCGATGCTATCGACGGGCGCGGATGCGGTGATCGGTGCCAAACCCACCTCTGCACCGACGCCGTTAGGGGACTCGGCGTTAGGGGCTTCGCGCCACTAGGGGGATCTCCCAAATCCTGCCGTCAGGAGCCGCTAAGGTGTTGGCGACATTGAGATCGGTCAGGGGTGAGGATGAGCGACGCGCTCGGGTTGTCGATCGGGATGACCAACCTGGTGGCCGCCCGCGTCGGCCGCCCACCGGTCATGCGCCGATCCATCCTCACCCTTTTCAATGACCGCGCTCCCGAAGTCGGCGTACCGAGCGAAAACCCGAACCTGAACCAGCCCGGCCTTGTGCTGAGCGGGTTCGTCGATCGGGTCGGCGACCCGGTGCCACTCGTCGCCGCAGACGGCTCCTCGCACAGTGGTGAGCGGGTGCTGGTGGAGGCCCTCGATGCGATGGCGCGCACAGTCGATGGTGGTGCCCCTATTGCGATCGCCGTGCCCGCGCACTGGGGTGCCGCCACGGTCGGGGCATTGCGGGGTGCGCTTCGCGCGAAGCCGGGCCTCGCGCCCAACGGTGTGCCCGCGGCGCTCATCGCTGATTCGGTCGCAGCGCTCTGGGCGCTGCAGACCGCCCCCGGTCTTCCATCGAATGGCGTTGTGGTGCTGTGCGATTTCGGCGGCAGCGGCACCAGCGTCACCCTTGCCGATGCCGGAACGGTTTTCGACGCCATCGGCGAGACCATCCGCTATCACGACTTCTCCGGCGACCAGATCGACCAGTCTCTGCTCAACCATGTCGTCGCAGGAATCGCCGAAGCCAGTGACGCCGATCCCGCGAGCACCGCGGCGGTCGGATCGCTGGCCCGGCTGCGTGACGAGTGCCGCCAAGCCAAGGAGCGGTTGTCGGCAGAGACCGCCACCGTGGTGCCCGTCGACCTGCCCGGGTTCAATTCCGACGTCCGGGTGACCCGCGCCGAGTTGGAGAACCTCATCTCCGGCCCGCTGGCCGGCCTGCTCGCCGCCATTGAAGAAATGTTGCAACGCAACAACATTCCGGTTGCGAACATTTCCGCCGTGGCAACCGTCGGCGGCGGCGCCAACATCCCGTTGGCCACCCAGCAGCTGTCGGAGCTGCTGCGGGCCCCTGTTGTCACCACGCCGCAGTCTCAGCTCAACGTGGCGGCAGGTGCCGCGCTGGTCGCCGACGCTGGGCTCGCCGCCGATGCGCCGACCGGACTGGCGGCGGCCGCGGACGCGCCGACGAGTATGGCCGCCGCGGGCTGGGCCGCCGGCGCCGCGGGACTGGCCGCAACGGAGTCGGCGTCCGACGGGGCGGACTCGGCGACATTCCGGGCGCTGGCGTGGTCGCAGGACGATTCGCCAGGCGCTGAGCCAGTCCCGTACTCGGGGGAGGATTACAGCTTCGATCCGGGTCCTACCGACGCCCGGCCGCAAGTGGCGTTCGCGCACGAAGAGGAGGGCTATGAGCCTGAGCCGGGGCCGCTGCCCTGGTACAAGCGTCCGCCCATCCTGTTCGGTGCGGCGGCGGCGGCCGCGCTGCTGGCGATCGGTGGTCTGGCGGTCACCCTGACGGGCACCACTGGAAGCACGAACCCGGTGACTGAGACGGCCACGACCGTCGAAACCGGGCCGTCGCCCGGGCAGCCGCCGACATCGGCAGCGCCGCAGACGATTACGGTCACCGGTCCCGACGGCCGCCCGAGCACCACCGTCGTGCCACCTCCTCCGCCGTCGTCAACCACGACGACCACGTCGCCGACCACCGCAACCACCACGACAACAACAACAACAACAACAACAACAACAACAACACGACAACGACCACCACGACGCCGCCCACTACGACGACGCAACCGACCACAACGCAACCGACCACAACGCAACCGACCACAACGCAACCGACAACCACCGTGGCACCGCCGACCACGACGACGGCTGCGGCGTTGGAACCAATCACCACTGAGCCGTGACCCATGGCAACACCGGCGCCGGAACCGCGGTCGGACCTCCCGCCGCCCGCGCGTGACGCCGTCGCGACGCTGATTGCCGCGCCGACCGTTCCGGTCAAGATCTTGGTGTCGGGAGGCATCGGGACAGGTAAGAGTTCGGTGCTCGCCGTCGTCCGCTCAACGCTGCGGGCGGCAGGGGTTCCGGTGGTGACCAGACCTCCGCGCGACGGCGACGATCCGCGCGCCGCTGTGGTGATCGACGACGCGCAACTGCTCGACGACGATGAGATCGGACAGCTGATCGAGCGGGTCGCCGATCCCGCCTCGACGATCGTGGTGGCCGCCGAACCACTCGCCCACCAACCGTCGCTGCGTGCGCTGGCCACGGCCATCGAGCGCGAGAACCGCGTGGTGTCGCTTGGCGCATTAGCGCCGGCCGAGGTGAACGAAACCGCCGCCGAAATACTGGGCGCCCCACCGACACCCGACATCGTGCGGTCCCTGATGGTTGCGACGGGGGGGCTGCCGTTCCTGCTGGCGCCTGCGATCGCCGCGGCTGGTTCACCCGAGGGCGAAGCACCCGCAGCGGCGATCGTGTCGGCCGCGAAGTTCGCATTGATCGAGCGGCTGCGCAGGCTGGATGAGCCCGTGCTCGACACACTTCTTGTCTCGTCGCTGAGCCCGGACCTCGGGCCGGACGACGTCGCCGCCGCCCTTCGAGTGAGCGCCGACGAAGCACAGGCACTGGTCGACCGCGCCCGCGCGAGCGGACTCATCGAGCCATCGCACAACCACGCGTTCCTGCGGTCCGTTCATCGTTGCATCGCGCAGATCATCGGAACCGCGCGACATCATGACACCGAGATCTCACTGCTCATTTCGCAAATCGAATTGTCCACGCTTTCAACGGATCTCGCGCTAAGGATGGCCGAACACGGCCTACAGGACGAGCGGCTCGCCAACGCGCTGGCCGAGCTGGCGGCCCGCAGCCAGGGCCGACCCGGCAGGGCCGCGCGCCTGTATCGCGCCGCCGCGGATGCCGGGGCGACCGCGCTCAGCGCGCGTCTCGCCGATGCGCTAGCTCTGACCGGTGACTGCACCACCGCGAGCCGACTGGCCGACGAACTGCTCGCATCCGAGGACGCGGCCGAGCGGGCGGCCGCCGTCAGAATCGCCGCCAGCATCGCCCTCCACGACGGCAGCGCGGCGCAGGCGGCTGACCTGTTCCGCTGGCTCGGACCGTATCCCGACGCGTTTGTCAGCGCGGCCGGCGCGATTGTGTCGGTCGCCGCCGGCGACCTGCCCTCGGCGCGGGCAGCGCTGAGCGCAGAAAGTGCCGGACCGCCGACCTCGACGGCCCGCGCCGCCCGCAGCCTCGCCGAGGGCATGGTGCTGTCGCTCGATCAGCCGTTCCCAATCGCCGTGGCACGCCTTGGCCAGTCGAGCACAGCCGAACAGCAGTCGCCGGGCGTCGCCCCCGATACGCCGGCCGCACTGGTCACGCTGGCCGCCCTGCATGGCGGCGATCCGGTGCGGGCCCGCAGCGTCATCGGCCGGGCGGTACGTGCCGGCAGTCAAACAAACACCGCCGACGAGGCCTTCGTCGCTCATCGGCACCGGCTGTTGTTGGGTTGGGTGCGGATGCAGGACGGACAGCTGGCCGCGGCGACCTCCGACGTCGGCGCCGTCGCCGCTGCCGAGGCCTCGCTGCACCGCCGCGACGCGCTGTGGGCGGCGGCGCTGCAGACCGCGATCGCCCGTCGCAGCGGCGACAGCGGTGCGGTGCAGAAGTATTGGTATGCCGCAATGGAAGTGCTTGCCGAGTACTCCATTGATCTGTTCTCACTGTTGCCACTGGGCGAGCTGTGGGTCGCCGCCGCACGGATGCGGCAGGTGGACCGGCTGCAGCACACCCTTGCGGAAGCGTTCGCACTGCTGGAGTCCTTGGGCAATCCCGTGCTCTGGTCTGTGCCGTTGCGCTGGGCCGGCGTACACGCCGGAATCTTGGCGAATTCACCCGAGGACGTGGCGCCGCACGGCCAGGCGCTGACCGCCGCGGCGTCTCACAGCGCATTCGCCAAGGCCCTGGCCACTGCGGGCCGAACGTGGTTGCGCGTGCTGGCCAATCACGTCGACATCGACGAGGTGACCGGAGCGGCGCGGACGTTGTCGCAATTCGGCCTGACGTCAGACGCCACGCGGCTGGCGAGTCAGGCGGCCTTGCAGACCCCTGACGGACGGGTCTCCGGGGCGATGCTGCAGCTGGCGCGGGACCTCAAGCAGACCATCGCGGTCGACGAGGGGCCGGGCATCGAGGCAGCCGCGGCTGAGCTGACATCGAGGGCGCCGCGCACGGGCTCCGCGCGTCCCGTGTCCTCGCGGCTGTCTGATCGCGAACGCGAGGTCGCCGAGCTGCTGCTGCTGGGCATGCCCTACCGCGACATCGGCAGTCAGCTGTTCATCTCCGCGAAAACCGTCGAGCACCACGTCGCCCGGATTAGGCGGCGGCTCGGCGCCGAGTCGCGATCGGAGATGCTGTCGATGCTGCGCGCCCTCCTGACGCCGCAGGCCTGATCTGCAGGCCTGATCCCCGTACGGGGCGCCATCCCCTAACCCCATTTCCCCCTCGAGGCCGGTTCGGCAACGGGTTGCGCACCCGGATTTGCCGAGCCGCCGTTCGTCATACGGTCAGTCGCATGTTCACTCCACACTCCACCCGCGGCCACTCGCTGGGGCTTTCGGTCGGGGCGACAAATCTCGTCGGAATGCGCGACGGCCAAACGGCGCTCATCCGCCCGTCCGAACTGACCGTGCAGGGACAGCGACTGAGCGGGTTCGTCGACCGCGTCGGCGACCCAGTGCCGCTGATCGCTCCCGACGGCTCGAAGCATCAGTCGGAGTGGCTGCTCGCCGAGGCGCTCGGCGAGCTGGCACGGTCCGTGACCGAAGGCATGCCGGTGTCGGATGTGGCGGTCACCGTCCCCGCACACTGGAGCCCGTCGGTGGTCGGCACCCTGCGCAGGACCCTGCGCGACGGGCTGCCGGTGGTTTCCGACACCACCGCGGCGCTGACGGCGCTGCGGGCCAACCCCGGCCTGCCGACCCGTGGCGTGATCGTGCTGTGCGACTTCGGCGGCAGCGGCACCAGCATCACGTTTGCCGATGCGGCGACGGACTTCGCGCCGATCGGCGAAACGGTCCGCTATCCCGACTTCTCCGGTGACCTCATCGACCAGGCGCTGCTGACACACGTCGCGGCGGGACTGTTCGACGCGTCGCAGACCGATCCGTCGGACACTGCGATGGTCGGATCGCTCGTCCGGCTACGCGACGAGTGCAGGCGTGCCAAGGAGCGACTGTCCGCAGAGACCGCAACGGCGGTGGTCGCTAACCTGCCCGAACACCGGGCCGAAGTCCGCGTCACTCGCAGCGAACTCGAGGACCTCATCCGGCTGCCGTTGGCGAATTTCCTTGCTGCACTTGATGATACGTTGGAGCGCGGCCGCGTTCCGCTGGCAGCCGTTTCGGCGGTCGCCACCGTCGGCGGCGGTGCGCGCATCCCGTTAATCACCCAGCTGCTCTCCGAGCGCATGCGCGCACCCGTCGTCACCGCACCTCACCCGCAGCTCACCGCGGCAGAGGGTGCGTCGCTGATCGCATCCCGCAGTCGTCTCGTCGAGACAGCGACCACGATGACGCCGGCCCCTGCCACCGCGGTGCCGGCTGCTGCCATGGGTGCGGGCGAGCCGTCCACCTCCTTCGGCGCGCTGGCGTGGTCCGAAGATGTCGACGCGGACTACGCGGATACGCAACACGTCGAGCGGCCCGCCGACTCCCGCCCGGAGCTGAACTTCCGGCACGAGGAGGCCCACAACCGACAACCTCCGCGCCGTGCCCCGATCATCCTGTTCGGGCTTTCGGCTGCCGCCGCGCTGATCACCACGGCGGTATTCGGCTTCACGATGCTTGGCCGTGACACGACCGCCCCGGCGGCCACCACTGTCACGCCCTCCCCGGCACCTGCCGCGTCGGCGCCCGTTTCGCCTCCCCCGGCGCCGCAGGCCCCCCACGTCACCACGGTGCTGGTGCAGCGGTCGAACCCCGCTCCCCAACAGCCGCGGCCGCAGCAGCCGGTGACACAGCCGCCGACACAGGCTCCGACTCAGCCGGCAACGACCACGCCGACCACAACGACGTCGACCACAACGACGTCGACCACAAAGACGCCAACGACGACTCCGCCGGCGACGCCGCCCACATCGCCCCCGACCACCCCGCCAACGACACCGCCGACAGTCCCCCCGATCGACCCGGGCACAGGCAACGGAGACGCTGGAACCACCACGCCCCCGATCGACGCCGGTCCGGGCGACGGCGGCGCCGGAGCGGAGTTAGGACAGCCTTCGTAGCGGTGTTTCCCCGCGAGATGCAACTATGAGCAGGCATCGAGCGAAAGTTACTGGCCGGTAACATTCAGTAAGTTACCCTTTAGTAACTTAAGACGGGGAGGCACAGGGTGGACACCCAGATGCTGATCAGGCTCATTGTCGGGCTATTGATGACAGCTGTCGTGCTGGTATTCGCCGCCAAGCGCGTGCTCTGGCTGACCTCGTTGATCCGCTCGGGTCAGCCGATCAGTGAGGAGAGCGGCCGCAAAGACCACCTCGTCACTCGCATCACCACTCAGTTCAAAGAGGTGTTCGGGCAAACCCGACTGCTGAAGTGGTCCATCCCCGGCATCGCGCACTTCTTCACCATGTGGGGCTTCTTCATCCTGGCGTCCGTCTACCTCGAGGCCTACGGCCTGCTGTTCGTCCCCGACTTCCACATCCCTGTCGTCGGCACGTGGGACGCGGTGGGGTTCGTGCAGGATTTCTTCGCGGTCGCGGTGCTGTTGGGCATCGTGACGTTCGCGATCATCCGGCTACGCAGCGAGCCTAAGGAGCACGGTCGCGACTCCCGCTTCTACGGATCGCATACCGGCGGCGCCTGGCTGATCCTGTTCATGATCTTCAACGTCATCTGGACGTATGCGTTGGTGCGCGGTGCTGCGGTGAACACCGATAACCTGCCGTACGGCAACGGCGCGTTCTTCTCGCAGCTGATGGGCGTGATCCTGCACCCGCTGGGCCATACCGCCAACGAGTGGATCGAGACGATCGCGCTGCTGGCCCACATCGGCGTGATGCTGGTGTTTTTGCTGATCGTGCTGCACTCCAAGCACCTGCATATCGGCCTGGCACCGATCAACGTCACGTTCAAGCGGCTGCCCAACGGACTGGGTCCGTTGCTGCCGGTGGAGTTCAAGGGCGAGCCGATCGACTTCGAGGATCCGGCCGAGGACGCCGTGTTGGGCCGCGGCAAAATCGAGGACTTCACCTGGAAGGGCTACCTGGACTTCACCACCTGCACCGAATGTGGCCGCTGCCAGTCGCAGTGTCCGGCGTGGAACACCGGCAAGCCGCTGTCGCCCAAGCTGGTGATCATGGACCTGCGCGACCACTTATTCGCCAAGGCGCCATACATCTTGGGCGACAAGGAAACACCTGCCGAGAACACGCCAGAGGGCGGCGTCACCGAGGATCTCGTCGACAAGCACGCCGACGACCACGTGCCCGAGGCCGGCTTCCCGCGCGTGCTCGGCTCCGGCCCGGAGCAGGCGACCCGCCCGCTGGTCGGGACCGCCGAGCAGAAGGGCGTCATCGACCCCGACGTGCTGTGGTCGTGCACCACCTGCGGTGCCTGCGTCGAGCAGTGCCCTGTCGATATCGAGCACATCGACCACATTGTCGACATGCGCCGCTATCAGGTGATGATGGAGTCGGAGTTCCCCGGCGAGCTCGGCGTGCTGTTCAAAAACCTTGAGGCCAAAGGCAATCCGTGGGGACAGAACGCCAAGGACCGCACCAACTGGATTGACGAGGTCGACTTCGACGTGCCGGTGTATGGCAGCGACGTCGAGTCCTTCGAGGGCTATGAGTACCTGTTCTGGGTCGGCTGCGCCGGTGCCTACGAGGATCGGGCCAAGAAGACCACCAAGGCAGTCGCCGAATTGCTCGCCATCGCAGGCGTGAAGTACCTGGTGCTCGGCGAGGGCGAGACCTGCAACGGTGACTCGGCGCGCCGCTCCGGCAACGAGTTCCTGTTCCAGCAGCTGGCCGCGCAGAACGTCGAGACGCTCAACGAGATGTTCGAAGGCGTCGAGCGGACCGACCGCAAGATCGTCGTCACCTGCCCGCACTGCTTCAACACGCTGGGCCGCGAGTATCCGCAAATGGGCGGCAATTACACGGTGCTGCACCACACCCAGCTGCTCAACCGGCTGATCCGGGACCGCAAGCTGGTGCCCGTCAAGCCGGTGGGCGGTGACGGCAATGGCAGCGGCCCCGACATCACCTACCATGACCCCTGCTACCTGGGCCGGCACAACAAGGTCTACGAAGCGCCGCGCGAGCTGATCGGCGCGTCCGGTGCGACGCTGACCGAAATGCCCCGGCACGCCGATCGCGGCCTGTGCTGCGGCGCCGGCGGTGCGCGGATGTGGATGGAAGAGCACATCGGCAAGCGCGTCAACCATGAACGCGTCGAGGAGGCGCTGGACACCGGCGCGTCGAAGATCGCCACCGGCTGCCCGTTCTGCCGCGTGATGATGACCGACGGCGTCGACGACGTCGCTGCAGCCAACGACATACCGAAGGCCGAGGTGCTCGACGTCGCGCAGCTGCTGCTGGGCTCGCTGGACACCAGCTCTGTCACGCTGCCGGAGAAGGGCGCCGCGGCCAAGGCCGCCGCCGCCAAGACCGAGACCGCGCCGAAGGCGGAGACTGCACCGGCGGAGGCGCCGGCCAAGCCCGAGCCGAAGGCCGCCGCGGCACCTGCAACCGAGACCAAGCCGGTGACCGGGCTGGGCATCGCCGGAGGCGCCAAGCGTCCCGGCGCCAAGAAGCCCACCCCGGCGGAGCCGGCCGAAAAGCCCGCGGCCGCAACGCCGACTGCCAAGGGGCTGGGTATCGCCGCCGGCGCCAAGCGTCCGGGTGCCAAGAAAGCCGCTCCTGCCGCCGAAGCACCGGCCGAACCGGCCAAGGCGGAACCCGTTAAGGGACTTGGCATCGCCGCAGGCGCAAGACGCCCTGGAGCCAAGAAGGCAACGGCGCCAACGGCTTCCGCCGAACCCGCGTCGACGGCGACGGAGCCGGCATCGACGGCGAGCGAGCCGGCATCGACCGCGAGCGAGCCACCCGTGAAGGGGCTCGGCATCGCTCCGGGTGCCCGGCGACCCGGCGCGAAAAAGACTGCGGCACGGGTACAACCCGCTCCGGCCACGCCTGCGCCAGCAGCCGAGCCCGAACCCACATCCCAGCCCCAGCCCCAGGCAAGTGAGGGCAACGGCGAAGCTGCAGCACCACCCGTCAAGGGGCTGGGCATCGCCAAGGGTGCGCGCCCGCCGGGCAAGCGTTAACGGACGTCTGAGCAAAATCGCTGGACGGCAATGAGACCATGGAGGACGTGACTACCCACCAGGTGCCGTGGCATACCCAAAGCCACCACCCGCGGCAACGCACGTTCACGCAGTCGTCAAAGCTGCAGGACGTCCTCTATGAGATCCGCGGACCGGTGCACGAGCACGCCTCACGGCTGGAGGGCGAGGGTCACCGAATTCTCAAGCTGAACATCGGCAACCCGGCGCCGTTCGGGTTCGAGGCGCCCGATGTGATCATGCGCGACATCATTCAGGCGCTGCCCCACGCGCAGGGCTATTCGGATTCCAAGGGCATCCTGTCGGCACGGCGTGCGGTGGTCACCCGATACGAACTCGTCGACGGATTCCCGCGATTCGACGTCGACGACGTGTTTCTGGGCAACGGCGTGTCCGAGCTGATCACGATGACGCTGCAGGCGCTGCTTGACAACGGTGATCAGGTGTTGATCCCGGCGCCCGACTACCCGTTGTGGACGGCGTCGACGTCACTGGCCGGCGGCACGCCGGTGCATTACCTCTGCGATGAGACCCAGGGCTGGAATCCCGACATCGCCGACCTCGAGTCCAAGATCACCGACCGCACCAAGGCGATCGTCGTGATCAACCCGAACAACCCCACCGGCGCGGTGTACACGCGCGAAATCCTCGAGCAGATTGCGGAACTCGCGCGCAAGTATCAACTGCTGCTGCTCGCCGACGAGATCTACGACAAGATCCTCTTCGACGACGCCAAGCACATCGCAGTGGCGTCGGTGGCGCCCGATGTGCTGACACTGACGTTCAACGGGCTGTCGAAGGCCTACCGGGTCGCCGGTTACCGCTCGGGCTGGCTGGCGATCACCGGACCGAAGGAACATGCCAGCAGCTTCATCGAGGGCATCAGCCTGCTGGCCAACATGCGGCTGTGCCCAAACGTGCCGGCGCAGCACGCGATTCAGGTCGCGCTCGGCGGGCATCAGAGCATCGAGGATCTGGTGCTGCCCGGCGGGCGGCTGCTCGAACAGCGCGACCTTGCGTGGTCCAAGCTCAACGAGATCCCGGGGGTGTCGTGTGTGAAGCCGCAGGGCGCCCTGTACACCTTCCCGCGGCTCGATCCCGAGGTGTATGGCATCGAAGATGACGAGCAGCTCGTGCTCGATCTGCTGCTGCAGGAGAAGATTCTGGTCACCCAGGGCACCGGCTTCAATTGGCCCACACCGGATCACCTGCGCATCGTGACGCTGCCCTGGTCACGTGACCTCGCCAACGCCATCGAACGACTGGGCAACTTCCTGGTCAGCTACAGCCAGGCGTAGGAGACGGGATACTGCCGCACCACTTGACGTGCGCTGTCAACGGCCTAGCTGTGAGCGAACCCCCATCCAGAGCGGCCGTGAGTCACACCTCTTCGGCCCACAGCTCTTCGGTGAGGTCCTGAAAGGCCGCCAGCGCAGCCGGGTCGTCGCCGCGCAATAGCGCCGACCCACTCATCTTCGCCCGCACTGTCGAACCATCTGCATGCGCCAACTCCACAAGCTGACCCGCGTGGGCCCGCAGCGCAGTAATAGCCGATCCGGCAATAGGCGTGCGGAATATCTCGTGAAACTTCATCGACAGCAACGTCTCCTCGGGGTAGCCCAGCATCTCAGCGGCCGCCGGATTTGCGACGAGGATGGAGCCGTCGCCGGCGATCGCGAGCGTCGGTACCGGGATTCGCCCAAGTACCACCAATGCGGGCATCCGCTCAAGTATTTCCGCCGGAGACAGTGCAGGCTGCGGCCCGCGCCGACGGTCCCCATGCTTCATTCCCTCATTATCGCCAGACCGGCCGCGGGTTTGCTGCGAAACTGACACAACGCACCACAGATAACCAGCGCTTTGCCCATTCTGTAAACGATTCCCGCGACGGCGCAGCGTGCGCCCCCGCAGACCCACCGTCAAATCGGTATGAAAGTTGCTGGCAAATTTCGGTGCGTAGTAATGACATTTCCGCTCGCATGAATTCGGTATGGGTTCTCCTCGGAGGGGAGGCGATGGAAGGCGGGACGGCGACAGCCAGGGAGCGGCGATGGACCTACTGAGACCCGCACGTGGCCGCGATCCGTCGGGTGGCGGAATGGCTCGACTAACTCGCGCCAAGCTACCGCCCTGCTTTTGTGAGTACCGTGTGGCGCTGTGACGCACTCGCACGCACACTCACACTCCCTGAGCGGCCCGGCGCCGCTGGGCCCGCTGGCGGCCAAGATCGTGGTTGGGCTGCTGGTCGTAATCGGTGTCGCGGTCCTGGCCGGTGCCGCCTGGCTCTGGCCCAGCGAGCAGAAGGTCGACATCCCACTGCCGTTCCAGAACTCTGCCGGCGGTGCCATCACCACCGAAGCCGGGCATGTGGTGTCCAGTAGCGCCGCAACGTGCGGCAGCCCATCGGTGGGGGCGGTCCTCACCGCCGCCACCGATGCCCGCGCAGGGCGACGGCGCCCAATGTGTTCAGACGCTGGTGGCGATCGACTCCGGGCAGAACAGGGGCGCCAACACGCTGCTCGAGTTCAGTGGCGGGCCGGGCCAGCCGAATCTCGCCGTCGGCGATGACATTCGGATCAGCCGCCAGGTCGACCAGGCCGGGCTGACCATCTACTCGTTCTACGACTACGAGCGAACCTGGCCGCTCATCGCGCATGGCGGCGGTGTTCGCCATCGTCATCGTCGCGGTCGCCAGGTGGCGCGGGTTGCGTGCCCTCGTCGGGATCGTCGTGGCCTTCCTCGTTCTCGTGGTGTTCCTGCTGCCCGCGCTGCGCGACGGCGCCGCCGCCATTCCGGTCGCGCTGGTGGCATCGGCGGCAATCCTCTACGCGGTAATTTACCTCGCGCACGGCGTGAGCCTGCGCACCAGCGCAGCCCTGCTCGGGACGCTTGCCGCGCTGCTGCTTGCAGCGATATTGTCCTGGGGCGCAATCGAATTGGCCAATCTAACCGGCCTGTCGGAGGACCAGAACAACGAAGTCGCCGCGTATATGGGCAACGTGTCGATCACCGGCTTGCTGCTGGCCGGATTCATCATCGGCTCCCTCGGCGTGCTCAACGACGTCACCGTCACGCAGGCGTCGACGGTGTTCGAGCTGGCCGAACTCGAGGGGAGCTCGCGGCGGGCGATCTTCCTTGGCGCCATGCGGGTGGGTCGCGACCACATCGCCAGCACCGTCTACACACTTGTGCTGGCCTACGCGGGTAGTGCGCTGCCGCTGCTGCTGTTGTTCAGTGTCGCCAACCGATCACTCAGCGACGTGCTCACCAGCGAGAGCGTCGCGATCGAGATCGCCCGCTCTGCGGTCGGCGGCATCGCGCTGGCACTGTCGGTGCCGTTGACGACGGCGATCGCAGCGGTGCTCGCGACGCCGAACGCCGACGCCGCTAGCGTTCCAGCAGCTGCAGCAGGTAGGCGCCATAGCCTGACTT
The DNA here is from genome assembly GCA_963715885.1 of uncultured Actinomycetota bacterium. Taxonomy (GTDB): domain Bacteria; phylum Actinomycetota; class Actinomycetes; order Mycobacteriales; family Mycobacteriaceae; genus Mycobacterium. The sequence goes on along the minus strand of CAVQSK010000026.1, from coordinate 435,863 downwards.
GAGCAGCGTCTGCGCGCGGGCGGCCAGCCGGTCGTCGTCGATGAAGCCGAGCCGCCACGCCACCTCCTCCGGCACGCCAATCTTCAACCCCTGCCGCCGTTCGATGGTGCGCACGTAGTCGCTGGCGTCCAGCAGCGAATCGAATGTGCCGGTGTCAAGCCACGCAGTGCCGCGGGCCAGCACATCGACCGATAACCGGCCCCGGTTCAGGTAGATCTGGTTGACCTCGGTGATCTCGTACTCCCCGCGCGCCGAGGGCTCAAGCGACCGAGCTATCTCGATGACGTCGTTGTCGTAGAAGTACAGGCCCGGCACCGCGTAATGCGATTTGGGCGTGGCGGGCTTCTCCTCCAGCGACAATGCCATCCCATCGGCGCCGAACTCGATGACACCGTAGGCCGAAGGGTTGGCCACCCGGTACGCGAAAATTGCTCCGCCGCTGACGTTTTGAAAGCGGCTCAGGTTGGTGCCAAGACCCGGACCATAGAAGATGTTGTCTCCCAAAACCAATGCGACCGAATCGTTGCCGATGTGCTCGGCGCAGATGACGAAGGCCTTGGCCAGACCGTCGGGCTTATCCTGCACCGCATAGCTGATGTTGATGCCAAACTCCGAGCCGTCGCCGAGCAATCGGTGGAACGCGGGGGCGTCATCGGCGGTGGTGATCACCTGGATGTCGCGGATGCCTGCCATCATCAGCGTCGACAGCGGGTAGTAGATCATGGGTTTGTCGTAGACGGGCGCCAGCTGCTTGCTGACGCCCATGGTGATCGGGTACAGCCGCGTGCCCGATCCGCCGGCGAGAATGATGCCCCGCATCATCCCGCGAGGTCCTTCTCGGTCAGCTCGGTTGCGGCCAGCGCGGCGGCCAGGTCGTCGTGCCGGAACACCGAGGTGACGTGGTCGCGCACAACTCGGAACGCCGCCGCGGCGGTGGTGCTGCCGGCCGTCGATGTGATCTGTTGCTCAACCACCACAACACCGTCGTGCACGTACATTCGGCCCGGCTCGGCCGTGGTGCCGGCCGAACGTGCCCAGTCGAGCAGCGCCGCGTGCCCCTGCGCGGCGCCCTTTGCATCGCCGACTTCGATGTCGTCGCTGGACAGCGCCACCAGCGTGTCGAAGTCCTGCTCGTTGAACGCGTCATGCCACGCGAGGACGGTTGCGATCTCCGAAGTCGTCATGGTCGTGAAGGTACGCCACTCAGAACGGCGTGCGCTCTAGCCACTGATCCCAAACCGAGGCGTCGCCGAACACCTCGACACCGACCTCGGCGGCGGTGCGCCTGCGCACAATCGCCAGCAACAGATCCTTCGCGGGCCCACGCAGCGCCACATCGCCCTTGCCGTGCTCGTGAGACCAGCTGACGCCGTCCTCGTCGTTGATGATCGTCCATTCGCCGGTCGGGCCGAGCGCGCCGTCCGTAGCGTGCAGGTGCAGACTCCTGCCCCTATCCACCGGTGGCGCCTCGCGCTTGGCCTGGACGGTCATGAGTTCGACCCATTCGCTGATCCCGTCGGCGGCCAGCTCGGGCGCCGGGTCGTAATCCACGCCCAACGCCAGGGCAGCATCGGCGCGATGCACCGCGACCTCGTGCACACGCCTACGGATCCACCAACCCGCGGGGCGCGGGCCGTTGAAGGTCCATACCCGGGCGTCCGAGCCGACCCGGTCGACGGCGTCGATGATCAGTTGGGCGCCGTTGTTCAGCCAGTCGATGGCGGCGTCGGGGTCGTCCGGCGGCTTGCCGCCCCGTATGTGGCGGGGGTCGAGCTCAGTCGTGCGGCGGTCGGCGATGATCTGTGCGGCCCAGCGGTTTCCACGCCCGACGTGGCGGAACAACTGTTTGAGTGTCCAGTCGGGACATGTCGGCACCGGGGTTGACGGGTCTGCACTGCGGATCAGTTCCCCGAAGGCCCGGGTCTGGTCGAGCAGCGCCGCTCGGAAATCCACGTCACGAACTTACAGGGGCGCGCGCCTTTCCAAGCGAGATCGGGAGGGAGGACCAACCGCGCAAGACGCGGGTGTCGCGACGACTGCCATCGCCGGCCAGCCGGGCGTCCGGATAACGCTCGAAGAAGGTTCGCAGGCCCGACCTCGCCCTCGGCGCGTGCCAGCGCCGCACCAAGGCAGAAGTGGCGGCCGCCCGAGAACGACAGATGCCTGCCTGCGTTCTCGCGTTCGATGTCGAAGCGATGCGGATCGTCGAACACCTTCGGGTCGCGGTTGGCGCCGGCCAGATACAGGACGACGATTTCGCCGCGTCCCACGAGAGTGCCGGCGATGTCGGTGTCCTCACTCGCCATGCGGACGCTCATCTGAACGGGTGAATCCAGCCGCAAAATCTCCTCGACGGTGTTCGGCCATAATTCCGGGCGTTCGGCCAACGTCGCCAGGTGTTCGGGCGTCTCGAGCAACATGCGAATTCCGTTGCCCAGCAGGTTGACTGTGGTTTCGAAACCGGCCGCCAGCACCAATCCTGCGGTCGCCAGCAGCTCCTCATGGCTGAGATGAGGCCCATCGTCGCTGGCCCGGATGATCTGGCTCATCAGGTCGTCGCCGGGATTGCGTCGCAGCTCGTGGAGGTGGTTGGAGAGCCAGTAGTTGAAGCCCTCGATGCCGCGATGGACCCGTTGATACTGCGGCCAGGTCAGTCCGATGTCCAGGCTGGGCGCGGCCAGCTCACCGAACTCCAGGATGCGCGGCCGCGCCGCCTCCGGTATGCCGAGGATGTCGCCGATCACGCTGACGGGCAGCGGGGAACAGTACTGCTCCACGACGTCGACAACACCCGGTTCGTCGCCAAGCTCGTCGAGCAGCTTGTTGGCGGCTTCCTGCACCCGATCCCGCAGAGCCGCAACCGCTCTCGTGGTGAACACCGATGACACCAGCTTGCGGTAGCGGGTGTGTTCGGGCGGTTCGACCGACAGCATCGACGGCGGCTCGAGGGGGTGCAGCAACCCGGTCTTGGTGTGATCTGCCACCCATTTCAGCGGTTTGGGCAGGGTTGAGCCCATCTCGACGACCCGGAAGTCGTCCGACCGCAGCAGGTCGTTGACGATTTTGTGGTCGACGGTGATGTAAACGACGCGACATTTGACGATCGGGCCCTGCGCGCGCAGTTCTTCGGTGAACGCCACCGGATTGGCCCGCACCGTCGGGTCGGCGATCAGCCGCCCCTGGGGGTCACCGCGCCGCGCGAAATGCTTGGACACCGCTCGTATTACCCCGTGGATGGCCAGCCACCGCATCCGCTGCCTCATGTCGGCGAGCTTACGACCGCCGACGTTGTTCTACAAGTGTCAAACAGCAGTTCGGTCATGCCGCGGGCGGCTGGGCGGGGGACCGTCGGCGTCAGCGTCGAGGGGCCGCGGCCGACACCGCCGCACTGGATGTAACGCGACCACGTCCCAGGCAGTACACGGTCCACCCGGCGCCGGTCCAGCGGTCGGCGTCGACGCAATTACGGCCATCGACAACGACTTTGGCGCGTACGGTATCGACGAGATCGTCGGGGTTCAGCTCGACGAATTCGCGCCACTCGGTCAGCACCAACACGGCATCGGCGCGCTCACAGGCCTCCACCACCGACGTCGAGTAGTTCAAGGTGGGAAACAGGTGCTGCGAGTTCTCCATTGCCTTGGGGTCGTAGACGTTGACCGTTGCGCCGTTGAGCTGCAGCATGCCGGCGACGTTGAGTGCCGGGGAGTCGCGCACGTCGTCGGACTCGGGCTTGAACGCCGCGCCGAGTACGGCGACATTGGCTCCCAACAGCGAGCCGCCGCAAGCCGTGGTGGCCAGGTCCACCATCCGGGTGCGGCGCCGCATGTTGATGCTGTCCACCTCACGAAGGAAGGTCAATGCGTGGTTGGCGCCCAGCTCGCCGGCCCGGGCCATGAATGCGCGAATGTCCTTGGGCAGGCAGCCGCCGCCGAAGCCAAGACCGGCGTTGAGGAATCGACGTCCGATCCGCGGGTCGTATCCGAGCGCGTCGGCCAGCAGAGTGACATCGGCGTCGACGGCCTCGCACACTTCTGAGATCGCATTGATGAAGGAGATCTTCGTGGCCAGAAAGGCGTTCGCCGACACCTTGGCCAGCTCTGCGGTCTGCAGGTCCGTCACCAGGAACGGCACGCCCTCCTCGAGCATCGGAGCATAGAGCTCGCGGATCGCGGCTTCTGCCCGCACCGAATCACGTTGCACACCAAGCACCACGCGGTCGGGGTGCAGGGTGTCGTGAACGGCGAAGCCTTCGCGCAAGAACTCGGGATTCCAGGCCACCTCTACGTCCACGCCCTCGGGCGCCAGCTCGCGCACGCGGTCGACCAGGTCAGCGGCGGTGCCCACCGGCACCGTGGACTTGCCGACGATCACCGCGGACCGCCGCAGCCGCGGCACCAACGTGTCGATCACGGCGTGCACATGGCGCAGATCGGCGCCGTATTCGCCCTTCTTCTGCGGTGTTCCGACGCCGAGGAAGTGCACGTCGGCGAATTCCGCTGCGGCGTCGTAAACGGTGGTGAAATGCAACCGTCCGGCGGCCAGGTTGTCGCTCAACACCTTTCGCAGACCCGGCTCATAGAACGGGATGTCACCCGAGGCCAGCTTGGCGACCTTGCCCGGATCGATGTCCACACCGATCACGTCGTGCCCGAGCTCGGCCATACCCGCGGCGTGCGTGGCTCCGAGATAGCCAGTGCCGAAGACGGTGCATCGCATACTGCCTCTATATGCAGCGGCGATGAGCGAACAGCTACGCGACACTGAGCGGCAGACCAACGGCAGGTGACGGACTGGGGCGCGCGGCGGGCCAATTACCGTCAAATTGCGAGGAGAATTGTCCGCGAGAATCTCAAATGTCGTTCTTTAGTACCTATAAATCACGATGCCCCACCTCGCCGCCGATTGGCAACGATTGATGGGGCATTGTGCGCGCCGGCGTATCATATTGCAGCGCCTTGCGCAAAGACCGGGTTTAGACGGCCGTCACTCCGACTGCCTGAGGGCCTTTAGCGCCCTGTTCGACCTCGAACTGAACTCGCTGGTTCTCTTCAAGTGAGCGATAACCGCTCCCGCTGATCTCGGAGAAATGAACGAACACATCCTCTGCGCCGCCGTCGGGAGCAATAAAGCCAAAGCCCTTATCGCTGTTGAACCATTTCACAGTTCCCTGTGCCATACTGATAACTTCTCTCATTTTCATTGGATGTACGAAAAACACCCAAATTCAGTGTAACACGGCAAGAATTTGTGCATTTTTTCGTGTGCACGTGGGACTAGCCGCAGAAGATGAGGAAGCAGTTCCCCGAGCCTCCGCTGCCGGACGACCCTCCGGACCCGCCGGAACCCCTGGAGCCGCCGCGACCTCCGGACTCGGACCCACCTGAGCCACCGGATCCGAAATCACCGGAGCCTCCCGAGCCCGGACCATCTGACCCCGGGCCACCACTGCCCGGCCACTGCGGCCACTGCGGCTGCTGCGGGACCTCCGGGACCTGCGGCTCCTGCGGCACTTCTTCCTGCGGCTGCTGCCATGGTGGCGTCCATGTCGGCTTGGGTGGGGTCCACGTCGGCTTCGGCGGGGTCCGCGTCGGCATTTCCCATGGCGGATTCCATGGGTTCTGCGGCCGCGGGTACCAGACCACCGGCGGAGGCAGGATCGGTGCCGGGGCAGGCAGGACCACCGGCGGCGCCGGCGCAGGCGCGGGCGGCGGGGCTGCAGGAGCCGGGGCAGGCGCAGCGGGTGGCGGCGCAGGGGCGGGCGCCTGCGGCTGCTCGACGTACACAGTCCGCGGCGGCGCCTGCGGGGCTTGCTGTACCACCGGCACGGGCGCCTTGATTGTCTCCGGGGGTGGCGGCGGCGCCTCAATCGGCTGCGCCTCCTGCACCGGCGGCGGGGCGGGCACCACGGTGCTCGGCACAATCGCACTCTGGCCGGGGCTGGGCCGCTTGTCGACCGTTGGCCGGATGCTCACCGCAAGCGAAATAGCGAGTGCCACAACACCAACCACGAAAATGGAGGTCAGCGCGCTGCCGACGAGGAGGAACGGCTTGCGCCCTTCCTCAACCGGCTGCGCGCCGGTTTCCGGCGCGTAGTCCGAGGACGCCTCGGCCCGCGGATCGGCGCCACTGACCGGGGCCAGCTGGGTTTCCGCGGCGGACAGACCGGTGTAGGCGGCACCGGCCGTGGTGCCATCGGGGTCCTGAGAGTAGGCGAGCCCGACAGTGGTGGCCTCGAATGCGGGCGCGTTGGCCGATGCCAGCGCCGCACCGCGGGCCAGGGCGAGTTCGGGCTCGTCGGGCGCGCTCACCGGCAGGCTGACGAGGTGCTCCAGATGCGCCTTCACCGAACTGACGTCGACGCCGGAGCCGACGATGAACATGCCCTGCGGCGGCGAGTCCTGGGCGTCCACCGCAGCGGCCATCTCGGTCAGTACGGCCATCGCGTCGTCGCTGTGCAGGGTTCGGCTCAACACCTTTACGACGGAGCCGTCGTCGGTCTGCACTACCGATAGCGTGGCGGTGTCGCGGTCGATGAACAACAGCGCGGTTGTGTCATATCCGACGGCGCGGCCGACGGCCTTTGCGAGGGCGGCCGCGGCGTGGCCGTCGGAGACGAGCATGACGTCGTCGATGCCCCGGGCGGCGAGGGCGTCGCGCAACGCCGACGCGTCGGTGTGGTCACTCCACGTCACACCGATCGACTTGAGGTGATGGCCGCCCGCGTCGGCGCTCTCCTTGGTTCCAAGCACCGCAGCGATCACCTGCTCAGCCGCACTCGAAGTTGCTGTGCCTTCAGTCGCGGTGACGTCGAAGACGTCGTGGTCGACGGTCACCCCGTCTGCCTTTTCCCCTTCGACCAGCACCATGCGGACCGTCGTAGGTGTCATCGACACACCTAGCGCGATGTCCACTGACCCCTCCAAAGTGTTTGCTACGCTTTGTACGTCGCCGTCAGGCACTCATCCCGCACGAGCCGACAACTAGATACTTCATCGGCGCGACCAGCTGGTGCGTTACAACCAACGGCATTTGCTGATGGCGCTGAAGTCGTCGCCGGATCCTGACGGCACGGGTGCTCGCCGACGCCGGTATTCAGACCCTACTCGGGTCGACGACAACCCGCGCCGGACGGTTCAAATTCCGCTGGCTCTGGCCATCAGCTTTCTTCGGCGGACTCGGGTCGTAATCCCAGGGCGCCTGGGTTCCCGAACGAATCGGGGCGGCGCGACTGCAGATGGCCATGCACTCCCTCGGCGTACGCGGTCTCGGCATGCTGGGTGAAGTCGACTCCCGTCGTTTCGTCTTCGGCGCTGACCCGAAAGCCCATGACGCGGTCGATCAACTTGGCCACCACGAAGGACACGGTGAACGCGTATATCGCGACCGCCACCGCCGCCAGCGACTGCTTGCCCAGTTGTGTGAGCCCGCCGCCGTAGAAGAGGCCGGACGCACCGGCGGTCATCACTTCGGTGGCGAGCAATCCGATCAGCAGCACGCCCACGAGGCCGCCGACGAAGTGCACGCCGACCACGTCCAGCGAGTCGTCGTAACCCCACCGGAACTTCAGCCCGACTGCAAACGAGCAGACGACCCCCGCCACCAGGCCCACGATGAAGGCACCGAGGGTGTTCACGGTGCCGCAGGACGGCGTGATCGCGACGAGCCCAGCGACCACACCGGACGCGGCACCGAATGTCGTCGGCTTGCCGTCCCGGACCCGCTCGACCGTGATCCAGCCCATCATGCCGAGGCACCCGGCGACCAGCGTGTTCAGGAAGACCGCCGCGGCAGTGCCGTTGGCGGCCAACGCGGAACCGGCGTTGAAGCCGAACCAGCCGAACCACAGCAAGCCGGCGCCGAGCAGGACGAACGGCAGGTTGTGCGGACGCATGGCGTCTTTCTTGAAACCGATGCGGGGGCCGAGTACCAGCGCCAGCGCCAATGCCGAAGCCCCGGAAACGATTTCGACGACCAGACCGCCCGCGTAGTCCAGCACCCCCAGTTCGAACAGCCAGCCGCCCGGCCCCCATACCCAGTGGGCCACCACTGCGTACACCGCGACGGTCCACAGCGGCACGAACACCATCCAGGCCGCGAACGTCGCGCGGTCCGCGATGGCACCGCTGACTAGTGCCGCGGTGATGATCGCGAAACTCAGTTGGAAGGTGGCGAACAGAAGTTCGGGCACCGAGCCGCGCACGGTGGTCGGATCGATGCCGAGCATCCCGAAGTGCCCGAGGTTGCCGATCAGACCGCCACCGGCATCCTCGGAGAACGCGACGGAATAGCCCACCACCAGCCACGCGATGGTGCACATGGGGATCGCGATGAAGCACATCATGATCATGTTGAGCACACCGGTGGTGCGGACCATGCCGCCGTAGAAAATGGCCAGGCCCGGCGTCATCAGTAGGACCAGTGCTGTAGCGGCCAGCAGCCAGGCGGTGGCGGCAGGATCGATCGCGTCCAATTTCGGGCTCCCTCCAGGATCGGAGAAGAGCATAGGGCCCGGTTAGCTGGATTTGATGAAATTCTGATACGAGCGGGACGGCGTCGGGCCGCGTTGACCCTGGTATTTGGAGCCGGCCTGAGCGCTGCCATAAGGGTGTTCGGCGGGGCTGGTCAGCCGCAGCAGACACAACTGGCCGATCTTCATGCCTGGCCAGAGCGTGATCGGCAGGTTCGCGACGTTGGACAGCTCGAGGGTGATGTGACCGGAGAATCCGGGGTCGATGAAGCCCGCGGTCGAGTGGGTCAACAGCCCGAGCCGGCCGAGGGACGACTTGCCTTCGAGACGGCCGGCCAGGTCGTCGGGCAGTGTGCACAACTCCAGGGTCGAGCCGAGCACGAACTCGCCGGGATGCAACACGAACGGCTCGCCGTCGATGGCCTTCACCAGACTGGTCAGCTCGTCCTGCTGAATGGACGGATCGATGTGGGTGTAGCGGGTGTTATTGAAAACACGGAACAGATTGTCGAGTCGGACGTCGATGCTCGACGGCTGCACCAGGCTGTCGTCCAATGGCTCGATGCCCACCCGCCCGGTGGCGATTTCGGCCCGGATGTCGCGATCGGAGAGCAGCATCCGACGAGCGTAGCGGGTTGGAGTGTTAGCCTTCGGGATCAACAGTGCCGATGTAGTTCAATGGCAGAACATCAGCTTCCCAAGCTGAATACGCGGGTTCGATTCCCGTCATCGGCTCCACGCTTCGCCACGTCAACGGCATATCTGCCCATCCCAACCACACGCCGAACGGCCATTTTGGCCGTCGTTTGACCGTCAGCCGACGAGACACGCAGCCCGAAGCCGTTAGCTGTGTCCGGCACCGATGGAACGATCGTCCGGGCGACTGGTTTCCGAGGAGAAGCGCAGGATCTCAACGGGCCAACGGCTAGCCGCCAATCCGCCGAGGAATTTCGAGGCTGTTTTCCTGCACTATCACCGGGTCGCCAACGTTGACCGTGTTGTAGTACCACTCTGCGTCCTCGGGGCTCAGGCTGATGCAGCCGTGGCTGACATTGTCGTACCCGAGTGAATTGACAGCCCACGGAGCCGAGTGCACGAAGAGGCCACGGCTGGTGATGCGGACGGCGTAATCCACTGTGAGCAGGTAACCGTCGGGAGCGTCGACGGGGATGCCGACGCTGCTCGAATCCATGATCACCGAGCGTTCCTTGGCCAGGACGGTGTACGTGCCGACCGGCGTCGGGTACTCCGGCCTACCCATCGAAGCCGGGAACACACCCGCCTCCCCCCAGTGGGGTCGGTGGTGCGGCGCCGGTAGCGCAGACGGCGGTCCCGCCTCAACTCCGTCGACGCTCACGGTGAACGTGTGATCCGAGATACTGGCGACACCGACGACCTCGGGGCCGGTTTCAAAATTGGTGGACAGGCCGGCCACCGAAAGCGCCACCGTGCTGTGCGCCGGCCAGAATCGGTCGGGAGCCCACTGCACGACGTCGTTGTCGAGCCATTCGAACTTACCCGTCATCGCGGGCGCCGATTTGATGTCAATGGCGCGCTCGACAGCGCGCCGGTCGGCGACGGGTGCGCTGAACGTCACCACCACGGGGTGCGCCACACCCACCACCTCGCCCCGCGTTGGAAGAACCGACGCGATGGCGAACCCATACGACTGGTTCGCTGCCGCGACGCTTACGCCAGCGGGCCCCGTAACCACACTCGCAGCGATCCCGATCATCGCAAGAACACACCGAACAACCGCCCGCATGGCTTTGATCCTTTGAAATGACAAAGTTGTCATTGTGATGGTAGCGGTGATGTGAAGAGTGGAAGTCCAAGCGCGCGTTAGCAATTCGGTCACTCCTCTGTCACGTCTTGGCTCCAGGGAGCCAATCCGGCAACTTGATTTCGCTGCGCGCACCTCGCCACTGATGACACGCCCAGGAGCGATGAAGCAGTGCCGGCTGGATCGCACTCCGGGTTAGGGCGTGACAACGCGACTCGTCACCTACCGCGGAATGCACCCGCTGGTGGCAACCCAGCGAGTCCGCACAACCCGAAAGAGCTGTCCGCCTCAGCCCGCAGCCGGAGCGACAGCCGACGCACCGGGCAGAATCGGCTGACCTGGCAGAGGTGCGCCAGGCGGCGGCGGACTCGTCAGCGCACCCTTCCCTCCATAGCTCCCAGCCATGTCAGTCAATGGAGCACCCACGGGCGCACCCACCGGCACCGGCGCACCCGCCGGAGCACCCACCGGAGCACCCACCGGCACCGGCGCACCCGCCGGAGCACCCACCGGCACCGGCGCACCCACCGGAGCACCCACCGGCACCGGCGCACCCACCGGAGCACCCACCGGCACCGGCGCACCCACCGGAGCACCCACCGGCACCGGCGCACCCGGACACCTGGAGCACCCACCGGCACCGGCGCACCCGCCGGAGCACCCACCGGCACCGGCGCACCCACCGGAGCACCCACCGGCAAGGGCCCAGGCGAAGCCAACGGAACACCGGCCATCTCAGCGACCGGAGCGCTAGCGGGACTGCACACATCCGCAGCTACCGGCCCTCCGACGACGACCGGCGAGGCAGCGTCGCCCGCCGACGACTGCATGCAGGCGTAGCCGCCCGTTATGAGCGGGGCGGCAGCCGCGTCCGGGCTCAACGCCATGGCGGCTGCGCACAATCCAGCGCTGGCAACCACTTTCATGTTGAACCGATCGGTGATCTTCATCAACGTCAACTCCCTTATCCGCGCTCCAGCCGAACCGCATAGCCGTACCGAAGTCGTGTCTGACGACCGTCTCAATTGACGGCCGACTCAATTTGAGCAGCGCGGATGTGGACACGACACGCGCCGCACCGCATCGTTTCCAAACGGTGACTTTTGGCATCATTTGTAGGTTGGCGCCGCGCGCTCAGCCTCAACTCAGCAACCGTCCGCAACTACTACAGCTTTCTCGCTGATCTTGATGCCGATGCGCATGCCTCTCTGCTGATCTTGAAAGGACCGACAACTCGCCCTTCGACGCTTAACAGGCCTCGCCGGCCGGCGCCTTGGCGACCTTGGCCCGTACTAGCGAACACTTGTACCGCGAGCATCAAAATCGTCTTGTGGCGATGCGCGCGGTGGCACGAATGTGAGTGCCGAATTCGTCGGCGCCGATGCAAGAGAGGGCCAAGCGATCGAGTGAGGCGAGCAGCACTAGGCGTTGGGGGCGCGTCAGCGCTGGCTCTCAAGAAGGGCGCTGTCATCGAAAGGACTTTCCCAAGCTGAATACGCGGTTTCGATTCCCGTCATCGGCTCCACTCGGACCAGCGCGGACGCTGTTCGAAAAGTTCGATTAGCGGGCCTCGGTGTCACGGGTTGTCACAACTCGATTTAAACTCTCCCCCGCCATCCGCAGCGCATCGTCCTGTGAGTGCGCGTAAAGCCGCATAGTCAGGCTGGCGTACCTATCCGCACGCTCCATCTTGATGTCCGGGATGGCGCTGGCCACCGCCAGTGCCATAGCGGTTGCACCTTCTGTCTCGCCCATTAGCGCCGATTCCGCAAGGCAGTCCGCACACGAATTCACCCTGCTACCCAGCCGGGCGGACCAGGTGGAGCTCACCGGTGCAATCGTCGACCTGCTCACCAACGCCACGGTTGCGGTGATCGACCCGTACTACTCGATACGCAACGCCGGACAGGCGGCCATCAACCTGGCAAACGCCATCGTCTACAACCTGTAGGTCGAGGAGGTGGGATAACTCAGACGTCAGGGGTGAGCCGTTGAGGACGGCTTCTATCAACTTGCCTACTTCTGAGGCGGTCCCCGGGGCCGTCGACGGGACAACCGACCCTATTGCTGGCGCGCGGTCCTTTCTCTGGGGGTGACCAGATGGCGGTTCGGTCGCACTTTCGTTTCGTTGCAGGTGTGTGCGTGGTCGCAGCGGGCCTGCTGATGGGTGGGGGCGCGGTCGCCGTCGCCGATCCCGGTTCCAGCGGTTCCGCCGCACACGGCGATAACGGCACCAACGCTTCAGGCCAGCCTTCCACCGGCGCGAAAACGCCGAAGGACGAACCTGGCGGCGCGAAAACGCCGAAGGACCACCCTCGCGGCACGGACACCAAGGACGAAAAGAAAGACTCGGGCCCCGTCGCCGCGGTTCCCGATCCAGTCGCCGCGGTTCCGAACGAGATCGCCGCGGGCTCAAACGAGGTCGCGCCGGTTCCTGACGTGGCGGCGCCGGTTTCTGAGGTGGTCGGGCCAGTTTCGGATGTCAGCGCGTTGATTCAGGACATGCTGGCCTCGGTTGCCGGTGGGGTGGTCCCGCTCACCCAACTGCAGTCCGAGCTTGCCTTCTTCTTGTTCGGCGTCACCGGGGTGGAGCCGGTAGTGGACGCACGGGGACGTATCGACAGTGCTGCGCTGTCGACGGCCGTGCATGCCTGGGTGGCGTCGGAATTGCCGCTGCTGCGGGCATTTGCCGCTATCCCGGGCGTGCCGGTGGCCGGCATCGCAACCTGGGTGGCACCGCTCGGGGGCCTTGCGCCGGCGGCTTTCTGCGCAATGACCCAGGCATGTCGAGCGTCATCGTTGGCCGGGATGTCGCCGCTAGCCCCCAGTGGCGCCACTGCGATGGGTGTGCAGTTGATTCTCCGGTCTGGCTCCGGCGAAGTCCTGCTATCCGGGCCACTGTCGGGGCTGGCCGCTCTGTCAGGCGTCGGTGGGCTGACGGTCCTAAACGCAGCCGGGGTGCTTCCCGTTTCGCTGGCGGCGCTGGCCGCTCTCGCTTTGCCGGGCGCCGGCGGGCTTACGATCCTTACCGCAGCCGGGGTGCGCGTCGGATACCGCCAGGCCCAAGCCGGTTTCGCAGTGCGGACAGCGGGTATCGCGGGCTTCGCCCGTCCGGGAGCCGTTCCGTTAGGTGTCGTTCGTTCGGGGTCTGTGGTTGTCATCCGTCCGAGGGCATTGCCCGTCGTCCGTGCAGGGGCGTTCAGTGCCGGCGGTCTTCTCGATAAAGTCGCGTAGCAGCCGCCGAACCCGGAGTCGATTGTCGACTCGATGGCGGACGCCAGGGCGGTGGCCAATCGATGCGCGGCTCTGGGTGCGGAATCCGATAAGCATCGTGATCAGTTCGGGGATTGCCTCGGCGCCTTGGGCGCCCGGCACAAATGGGTCCGCCTTCGTCCCCAGGCAGGATGACGGGCCGGGTTGGCTTTGGGCAATCAGAATAAGGGTGTATCACTCGTACATTCTTCGGCAGGAAAACCGCTCGCTGCATGAGAGTCGGCCCACCACCCTGTCGGGATGTAGGTGGCGGGCCGATGGAGGGGAGTGTTAGGTCAGGCGGGCGGCAGGTCGGTTTGGTTCCCTTGGATGTCCTCTGCTGCCTTGAGTAGCGCCGCCGCTAGGGTCATCGCTTCCTCGGCGGTCAGGTGCACCGACTCATCCAAGGCGTCCCGCCGCCCACGCAAGTGCGTCTCGATGCCGGCAGTGGGTTAGATGCACACGCTGCCCTGGACGTATCCCCACGGGCCGGTGGCGCTGATGCATGCATCGATCCCCGGGTACCAGCCGCCCCCGCCCCACCCCCCGTGACCCCGGTTTCCGTGGCCCCAGTCGTTCCAGTCATCCCAGTCGCCATGGTGAGGCTTCTGGGCAATGTCAATGCTGGGAGCACCTGGGGCGGCGCTCGCCACGCCCGCACCCGCCAGGCTTCCCACGCCTAAACCGACTGCCAGAACCGTTCCAGCAACCACGTCTTTGACCTTCATCTTTCCTTCTCTCTTACGGTGTTGAGCCTACTGCATTGGGTGCGTGAGACCGCCGGTCTGTCGGTCCCTTCTGAAAAAGATCGATTGCTGTTACGCAAGGCTCGGGAGGACGACGAACTACGGTGACATGCCGCCGATCCGCAGCCACCCAACCCAATCGTCGACGGCCATCTCCCACGCCTCGGGCAGCGGCGGCAGAAGAGGCTGCCCGCTTCGGGCCCCCAGGTCGGCCTGGCCGCGGTCATAGTCTGTCCAGGGCGTCGGCAGCCTCGATGAGAGCGGCGGCGAGCTGGCGGGCATCAGCTGTGGTCAGCTCTTCACCGTCTTTGGCCCACAGCGAGACGTGCCGATCGACGCGGCCGTCGCGTACTGAGAACCGGCGACCTCAACGCCGCCGACCTTGTCGGTGTCGAGTTTGGCCCAGCTGAGAAACCGGATCAAGTCCTCGGGGTGATTCGGCAGGTGACACCAGTCGTCGGCGGTGGCGTCGGCTGGGACGGGCAGGTCAGGGGAGTCGGTGATTTTCATGGCTACCTCTCGAATCGGTTTGCTACTACCGATCGAGTCAGTTCACATCTAGTTCACGCCGCGTGTCGTGGCTCGACGTGTCGCTCGACGAGGTTCAGGTCAGCTGCTGCAGGTAAATCTCGGCGCCGTCGTCGTCGAGGTACTCGTCGTCGAGCACCTGATTACGCCCAGAAACATGGCGCCCTCAAAGCGCAACGGCACTGATCGAGGCGATCTCAGTCCCGGGCGGCCTGCGGGGAAACCAGCGGGGCGTTTCGCGTTGACGGAAAATTCATCCATGTTTCCGCAGACTCCCGCCGCCACAGCCGCGCTGTCGGTGGCTAACCGCTTCTACTCGCCCGCGCTGCTCAACCACTGCGTGCGCTCCTACCTATGGGGAACGATGTACGGCGCAGCGCACAACATCGCCTACGACGACGAGCTCTATTACGTGTCGGCGCTGCTTCACGACATAGGGCTCACGGAAGCGTTCGATAGTCACAGGCTGGCGTTCGAGCAGGCCGGGGGCGAACTAGCGTGGGTGTTCGGCACTGCGGCAGGTTGGTCAGCCGATCGGGCGGCCAGAGCCACGGAAATAGTCGTGCTGCACATGCGCGACGACGTGCCCGCAGCCGCCGACCCCGAATCCCACATACTGCAGGTCGCGACAAGCTGGGACGTAGTCGGACGGCGACCCGAGGAGTTCCCACCCGAGGCGAGAGCCGAGACACTCGCGCGCTATCCGCGGCACGGATTTGGCGCAGAGTTCACGGCGTGCTTTGAAGATCAAGCGGAACGCAAACCGGACAGCTCCGCAGCCGCATCACTTGCGAATGATGGCGCCCGAAAGATCGCGGCCAACCCGCTTGAAAGCTACGAGTGACATCGAACAGCCGCCCGATACGCCGAGGCCCGTTCAGTTGGTGGGCCGAACCGAGCCCCAACCCGTAGCGGGCGGCGCTGACGATGTCTGCGGCGCCGAGGCGGCGCTTTGGAAAAAGCCGGAGAGAGACGGCCGCGATGGGCGCAAGTCAATTCGCACATTTCAGCGCACCAAAATCGCAGACTCGCAAACTAGAGACACTTATCCACGACGTCCGCAATTTCGCCGTCGCATTTGGTTGATCACGGTTGCCTACATTGCCCCAGGCCGCTGTCACGAACTTGTTCACAACTAGAGACGAACTCCACCACTACGCGACGGAGAACCACAACAGACGACGATGCACATTCGTAGCCACATCGATGCTGGTAAAGGTGCTTTCCCGCAGTCCATCCGAGAGGCTCGACGGACAGCGGGTTCGATCCCCGTCATCGGCTCCACGAAAAGCGCCGCAGGAGCGTGCGGGATCAGCGGTAGTACGCTTCCCCGCCGGTGGGGTATCCGCCGCCGGTGGTGGTGATGTGCACGTGGTCGAAGTGGCCGGCGCCATTTCCTCGTGGGCCGTTGGGGGTGTAGTAGACGCCACGCCAGATAGCATCTTGCATCCCGAATCGAACCGCGTTCTTGATGACGAACGCGACAATCTCGTTTCCGAGCGCGATTCCCTCGGCTGTGCCGGGGTTGGGGATCATCACGTCTAGCGCCAAGCCGTCGGGATGCCATCGCAGCGCATCCGGACGAACCCCGCCGATGTTGAGAATCTCGGGGAAAGCCGCGCTGATACTGCGAGCGGCCAAGATGGTCCTGACCTGTAAACCCTGCTCTAGAGCGACCCCAACGGGTAGCAAGCGCGGGACATCGACTACCCGGTATCTCGCTGCCGGCACCACCTGACTGGGAGCGGAACTCTTGACCAACTGCGCGCCGGACGGAGCCGGCGAAGATGCGATCGGTGCTGCCGCCACGATCTCCATGCAGCACGGCGGACCTTCGTTGACGACTGGCTCGGAGTCATCGCGGGGGGCTTGTGGCTTGACGTCTGCGCCGGCCGCGAAGAACACGGCGACCGGGGCGATGAGCGCGGCCAGCCCTACTGACGACTTCCGTCGCTCCTTGGCTAATGAGTGCCGCCCCACGAAAGCACAATACGAGCAAATCACGAAATAGTCACAATCTCGAAAAGATCCGATAGAGCCAGCAGGCCCTCCTTCTCCCCTGCCAGGTCGTTTACGAGGGTGAACAGGTGCCTCGGGCGGCGCCAGAAACATGCTGCCCGAGGTGAATAATTTGGGCCGACATGCACCAGTCGGTAGCGATCCAGGACGGCCGTACTCTCGCATGTTCCGAAGTCGGAGATCCGGACGGCCGGCTCGTCATCCACAATCACGGTGGCCCCAGTAGCCGGCTCGAGGCACACCTCCTCGCAGAGTCGGCGTCCAAGAATCGGCTGCGCCTCATCTGCGTCGATCGGCCCGGCATCGGGCAGTCCAGCCCTCAAACGGACCGCAGCTACTCGGGCTGGGCAGATGATCTGGTGGCCATTGCCGACGCGCTCGGATACGACGAGTTCGGGGTGACGGGCTGGTCGGAGGGCGGCCCATGGGCGCTCGCAGCGGCTGCATACATTGATCCCTGTCGACTTCGGCACGTCAGCAGCATCGCTGGTGGAAGCTACGGAGCATTCGGCGACAACTGGGCAGCCGATCAGCTTTCGAAGGCCGACGCGCTCGGGGGATCCCTCGCGCTACGTTTCAAGCCGGGCTTCCGGCTGATGTACGCGACCCTCGGTGTAACCGCCAAACACTTCCGCGGCACCTTCTTCAAGCAATTGCTGAAGGCCGTCAACGAATACGACCGACAGATCTTGAATCAACCGGATTTCCAATCCGCCTTCTCCGGATCATGCGCCGAATGCTTCGCTCATGGTTCCGACGGGCTCGTTCGAGACAGCGAACTCCTCTATCGCAGTTGGGCTTTCGACGTGGCCACGATCGAGCGTCGAGTCCACATGTGGCAAGGGATGGATGATCGGCTGGTAGCGGATTCCATCAACAAGGCGGTGGCTGACCGAATGCCCGGAGCGGTATGGCATCCAGTCGAGGGAGCCGGTCATTTCGTGGCTGTCGGTTCGGGGGACGAAATATTAGGTATAGCCGCCGAAGAGCTGGGCGCGTAGGAATGCCTTCCCGCCGGCCTCCCGCTACAGCGGTCCCGCGCGCAGCCTTTGCCCACAGCGGTAGTGTCAGACCCGACTGACAGGAGATCGGGGGCACATCCATGGACCTCGTGCTCGGTCTATCGATGACGTCGACGGCGGTTCGTTGGGTGCTCGTCGAGGGGACGACGGGCGAGGGCGCCACCATTCATCGCGATGGGATCGACTTCGACACCCTCGACGAGGTGATCGCCGCGGTCGGGGACAACCGGCTGCACGCGGTCGGTGTGACCTGGACAAACGAGGCGGAGGCTGAGGCGTCCATCCTGCTGGAAGCGCTTGCCGCCAGGGACCTCGATAACGTCATCGCCATCTCCGAACTGGAGGCCGCCGACGCGCTGGCTACAGGAATCGCCGATCGCGCACGTTACGACGACGTCGCCGTGTGCCTGATCGAACCGGATGCCGCCGTCATTGCGGTGGTCACTCTCCAGGGAGCGACCGTCGACCGCATCGCCAGGCCACTCGACGGGGATGACGCGGTCGAACTGCCGAGCAGTGTGATCGCGCAACTGGATCTGGACGAGTGGCAGCCAGACGCCATCTTCGTTGTCGGCTCCGCCGACGACCTGGATCTGGTGATGTCATCTCTCGCCGCGCTGACTGACTCACCCGTGATCTCCGCCGCCGAAGCCGATCTGGCGTTGGCGCGCGGTGCGGCGCTGGCGTCTGCGCGGGCGGTGAACACGTTGGACACGCCGCGTGCACCGTTGATGGCGAGAACTGGTGCGTTGACGTCCGTCCTCGTCGCCGCCGTGGTGATCTTTGTCGTCTCACTGTCTGTCGCGCTCGGGCTACGTCTGACGCCTGGACCGGATTCGACGCCCAAGCAGCCGCAGGTCGCCAACGCCGACGCGCCTGCTCCCGCCGCGCCAGCACCGTCGGTACCGAAGGTGGCGCCCCAATCGCCACGCCCCGCCGCGCCGCCTCCACCTGCGGCACCGGCACCGGAAGCCGCGCCACCGGTCGCGAGGACGGTAATCGTGGCGGTGCCTCCTGCCCCCGAAGTCGCCCCGATCAACGAGCCGCCCGCCTACATACCGCCCGCGCCCGTCTACACGCCACCGGCGCCGGCTTACGTCCCACCCGCGCCGGCACCCGCGTACGTGCCGCCTGCTCCACCACCGAATTACGTTCCGCCTGCGCCGCCGCAGCCGCGCCTGCGTGACCGCATCATCGAGCGCATCCCGATCATCAACCGATTCCACGAACCGGAACTGCAGTACCCGTATAACTAGAGCAAGACGCGTGCGGTGCGCAACGCGCTGGCCATCGCGGCCGCCGACTCGGGCGTACTCGTTATCCGCCAGTCGGTTTCCTTGTAATGCTCGAACCAGACGAAGCCCATCACGTCGCGCTGATGGCTGAGGAAGTCGACCAGCCGCGTGATCCAGTCGGCTTTGCGCCCACCGGATTCCGCACAGCCGACTTCGGTAACCAGTATCGGCTTATCCGAACAGACAATTCGCAACTGATCGAGCATTGTTGCGAAGAGATCCTCGGGCTCGATCCACTGGCACCATGGCAGGCTGGAGCCCCAGTTGTAGCCGTCGATACCGAGCACGTCGACGTATTCGTCGCCGGGATACCAGTCCGTCAGCGCGCCGCTACCGACGACGGTCGGCGCCCACACCCATGTCACGTTCTCCACCTGCTGAACCGAGAAGATGTCGTGCAACCGCTGCCACGCCTGTACATACGCGGTCGCCGAGGTGCCCCCTGCCGGCGTCCACGGATAACACTCGCCGTTGAACTTGTGGGCGAACCGTATGTAGGCCGTCGATCCCCAGTCCCTTATTCCCGCAGCCCAGCGAGTGACGTAGTCATCGAGGGCACCGGAGAGAAGGGCTTGCATGACGGCCGGCGATCGGTCATCGGTCCAGCACCACGGTTCCCATGTGACGATCGGATCGGCGCCGCAGTAGCGGGCGACGGCCATCGCGGCCACGGGCGGTTCGGCGAAGAAATCTTCGAAGCACATAACCATCTCGGCCCGTCGGCCCACTGCGTCCGCGACGGCCTGCAGCTCTCGCGCTCCTAGCAGACCTCCTGGTGTGCTGACACCGAATCGCAGGGGTTCATCCAAGGCTGCCTGTAAGGATTGGCTAACCATTCTCGTTTGTAGGTCCATTGCGAAACCCCACCTGACGTCAACATCGAGAACCCCACCATTCCCGCTTCGCAAATCCTCGCAAACTTTCGCCCCCAAGATATGACAAATTGATTGATCCGTTAACGTGGCAGGTCGTCGCGCCACCTGAAACTGTTGACGTACTTCCCCATGTCCATCGCGAGTTGCAGGTTGACGCCCGACGGGTGCCCCGTCCCGAAATCCGGACTGAACTCGTGGTATGGCCCGATCGCGGCCGCGACCAACGCATAGTCGTTCTTGACCGCCGTCATCACCACGAGCCGGAGCCGGGTGAAGGTGCCGCTGGAATCCTGCGGGTACTCGTCGACGACGACGCCGTATCCCGGTTCGTATCCGACAAGCGCATTGGGAATCTCGTAGTCGGTGGTGGCGTCGGGGTAGTTCTCGCTGATCAAGTCCTCGGTGATCTGCTTCGGTGTGCGATCGGCGGCCGGCAGACCGAACAACTGCATGGTGCCCGTGTCGCCGGCGACGAAACTCAGATCGACACCGTCCTGGTTCAGCCGCGCCTCGTATGCCGTTCCGGGGCCGGGGTATTGGACTGAGAATTCACCATCGCCGGACACGAAGCGCGGGTTCGATTCGACCGGCTTGGCGATCGGAGGTCGCCCGCAATCCGGCGGGCACACGAATTCCGGGACGACGGGCGTCGCCAGTACGGCCGCCGTAACCCCCGCCGCGACTGTGATGCCCACGCCGGCGCCCAACGTCGTGAGCAGCCAGCTGTAGGTGGTGTGTCGCACTGGTGTCACCTCATACGACCCGGCAGGCACCGCGTATCCGGGTCGCGGAGTCGAAACATCCTCGGCCGCATGGGCTCTCCGCGCAGCGCGCGACGACCGTGATGCCGCGCGCGCCGCCACCCCGCAATTCGGGCAGAACGCCATGTCGGGGACGACGTGGTCGCAATGCGGGCATAGCACTTGTCCACTCGGATTCATCGGGTCGCGCCCCTCGTGCAGCAGCGCTACCTGCAGCCCGATCCTCAAGGCCAGCAAGGCGAACACCGCGATCAACACATGCACCCCGAAGTGCAAGCCCTGAAACACCGGTGCGACTTCCATCCACCCCAACGCGGCGTAGATAGCAAGCGTCACAAGCACACTCGACGCAATCAGCGTCGACCGGCCGAACCACAGCGCCGCCCCGACCAAGCCGCCCATTGCCGCCGCGGTCAACGGGAGTGCTACACCCTGGATACCGGCCTGCACCAGCAGGCCGCTCGCGGGTCGGTCACCGGCCGTCACTCCCGTCGCGAACTGGGGAGCCAACCGGGTCAGCGTCGCCGCAGCGGTGAAGGTGATGGCACTGGATGCTCCAATCACGAACCCGTCCAACGATTCACGGGTCGCCGGATGCAACAGCCGCACCACCACGACCGGGACGAGCATGAGAACGGCGCTACCTACCGGAATCGCCAGTCCGACAAGGAGCGCCTCCTTCTCGGGTTCGCTGGCACCCAGCGCAACATCGTAGAAGTCGGCGACGACCGTGCCGGTCAACAACGCCCAGCCGACTCCCAGCCCGACGCCCATCACTGCGGTCGTCACGAGGAAACGGATTGGCAGATCGCGGTGGACATCCGCCTCATGCAGGTAGAGCAGGAACACCAGCGGTAATCCGAGCGCGCTGACCACGATCAGGGGCGCCTGCCACCGCAACAGCGCGAATGCGATCAACGCCAGGAACAGGACTGCCAACCCCATTCGAAATGGTGTGCGCGAACGATGCGGCAGGTGCGGGAAGAGCGAACTGGCCACGGACAGGCGCAGCACCTGCTCCCCCGGCGCCGCCGCATACGCCCCCATCCGCAGCCGGCCGCCGGCGCCGCGCCCTGCCGACAGCTCAGCGCCGCAGGTTCCGCAGAACGCCGCGGCAGGGACGTCCGTCCCGCACACCCCGCAGGGCATGGTCGGCACCACGTCCGGAGACGTCACCGCGGTGCCACCCCCTTCTGGAGGTCGAGAAGGTTTCGGGCGAGGTTGTATGTGTTGGGGCTGCCGAGCCCGGTCACCAGGTCGTAACCGGGCTGTGAGACGTCGACCGCGTTGCCGCCACGGCGCACGTCGCGGAACCCGGGCAGGTTCGAGCCCGTCGCGACCCGATACAACAGTGGGTTGACGTCGCCGAGCGGACGACCACCATTCGCCACCAGGTATTGGTTCATCAACATGGTCAGCGCTGCCCAGATCGGCGCCGATTGGGAGGTACCGCCGCCGACCACCTCTTGCTGCTTGAAGATGAACCTGACGCCGGTGAACGGATCAGCGACGGCGGCGACATCGGGCGTCAATCGGCGTCGATCCGTGTCCCGTTCGATAGCCAACCGCGCCTGCCATTCCGGACGGTCAAACAGGGCCGACACCCCGCCGCTCGTGCCCTGCGACAACGGCGAATCCACCCAGGCGTGTTCGGCGACCCACTGACCGCGCGGACCCGTCGACAGGCTGGTGCCTCCGACCGAGGTCATCGCGGGCAGCGACGCGACCGCGTCCAGGCCGACGTCATCCGGCCCCGGCGGTGCTGACCACTCGTCGCCGCCTTTGCATTCCAGGCCGGCGGTGTCGCCGCTCGCGTCGAACGCCGACGTGCCGTTGCGCTGTGCGGCGGCCAAGGCGGCCTGGACCGGGGCAAGGTCGGCTGCACTGACGAACGCTTCGCACCCCCATCCGATCGAAAGGCTCCACACTGCACCGGGAAACTGACGATCGGCCTCCTCAAACATTCGGCCGATCTTCTCGTATGCGCCGTCACCCTCCACGGTTGGTCGCGCATTGACAACCACGAGCTGCGCATCCGGCGCAATCGCATGTGCGACTTGAAGATCCATCGCCGTTTCGCCGTGCGATTCAGCCGGTTGCCCACCGATCACCACGGGCGTGAACCTCGGCAACTCGGATGTGTCGGCGAAGGTGTCCAGGTCCTCCTGGTCGGCCTTGTCGAATGCGAAGAACACGATGGTCGCGCCCTTGCCGGTGAACCCCGCGTCGGCGAGCGGGGTCGCGTTGTACGCCTCCAACAACCCGCCGGGCGTTAGCCCTCCCTTCGGCACGTCGAGGGGAAAGAATCCCGGGCTAGCCGTGCGATGAGGGGTATAGCCCATGATTCGGCCCAGTCCGGTGACGACATCACGCAACAGCGCGGGGACGGCGGGCTGTTGCGGCGATGCGTAGAACACCCGCCCCTTGCGGCTCCGATAATCATTCACCGGCACCGCAAAGGCAGTCGCCACACGTGCGGCAGCACCCTCGACGATCGCCCATGCATCGCCGGGTCGCCAGCGCACCCATAGCCCCTTGGCCTTCGCCCACCCGATCAGCGCCTCGGGCGGGTTTGCAGAAGGCAGCGTGACGGTGACTTGGGCGTCGCCGGAGCGCGACGGGCCGAGATTGGTGGAACTGGCCAGCAGCGACGCGTACGCACCAACGATTACCGCCGGATTGGCAGGCGCGGGCCGTAGTTCTAATGCGACCACCAGAATGCCGACAGCAACGAGTGCCAGCAGCCGCCAACCAGCGTTCCGACCTGACCGCGGCAACGTGGCAAGCATTAGCGGATCCCTGCGGGGTTAAGTAACCGAACGGTCGGAACTCCTTGACCGCGCGGGGCTAGTGATCGCCAGGTATGGCCGTCGGGGCCGGCGGTGCAAAGACCGTCGGCGAGAACGGGTTTGGCTGCCCGGGATCGATTCGCGGTGCCTTCTCAGTCGGCGACGGTGGCGGAGCCGGCGCGGTCGTCGTGGGTGTGGTGGTCGTCGTGGTGGTCGTCGTGGTTTCGGGCGCCTCTTCTTCTTCCTTGGCGCAGGATGCGGTCAACCCGACCATCGTCATGATGGCTAGGCCACCGGCAACGGCCGAGAGTTGTCGGGCCAGACGATGTGATTTCATTTTCGATTCCATTCTTGTGACCTGCTACCAGCTGATTCTCGACCCGTGACCAAGCTGACAGACGGCGTACCTTGAAGCGCCGATCATCTCACAGTTAACTTTGAATGTCATCCAAATAACGAAAATTGACGGCGGCGCGCCTTTTGTACCGCCGACCGTTCGCTGGCAGACGGAATCGATGGTGTCTGGCGGTCCGGACAGTTAAGACGACCGCACGCCATACGAAACACCTTGCGCACGTAGTTCTTTGGGAATTACCTGGGAACTACCTGTGTGCCCCGGGATGCATGCCTGTCGATTCTCGCCCAAGATGCTCTCGGATCGGGAAAAGTAACGCCCAGTTGTACACAAATCGTCCGAATCGCCAACCAAAGGGATCGAGATGAGCATGCTGCGCAAGATTCTGGCCATCGCCGGCATCACGGCGTTGACGTTATTTGGGGCCGCTGCCTGCGGCAACGACGAGGAGAAGACCGCCACCACGGGTGAGGGCGGCGGCGGCGACATCACGATCAACGCGACGTCGTTTCCCGACTACGTCGACCCGCAGCTGTCCTACACGCTCGAGGGGTGGGAGGTGCTCTGGAACGTCTACACCCCGCTGCTCACCTACAAGCATGCGAAGGGCAAAGAGGGCACGCAGGTCGTTCCCGGCCTCGCCGAGGACATGCCAGAGATCTCGCCGGACGGCAAGACCTACAAGCTCAAGCTCCGGCCGAACATGAAGTACTCGGATGGAACTCCGATCAAGGCCTCCGACTTCACGTATGCGATCCAGCGGCTGTTCAAGGCCGACTCCGGCGGCTCGGTGTTCTTCGACGTGATCGTCGGCGCCAGCGAGTACGCGGAGGGCACGGCGCAGGCGATCAGCGGTATCCAGACCGACGACAACACCGGTGACATCACGATCCAGCTGACCGAGCCGAACGGAACCTTCGAGAACGTCCTGGGTCTGATGTTCGCCGCGCCCATCCCGCCCAGCACGCCGCTGGACAAGGACGCCACCAACAACCCGCCGCCCTCCAGCGGCCCGTTCATGATCAGCAAGGTCGACGCGCCCCGCACCCTGACGATGGAGCGCAACCCGAACTTCCAGACGGTCAAAGACGCCGGCGCCACCGAGGTGGCCGACGCCAGCGTGGACAAGATCACGCTCATCGAGAACAAGAACCAGAGCGCTCAGGTCACCGACATCCAGCAGAACAAGGTCGACTTCATGATCGACCCGCCTCCCGCTGACCGTCTGCAGGAAATCAAGACGCGGTACGGCGATCGGTTCCGGATGGAGGACTCGATCAACACCTACTACTTCTTCATGAACACCGAACGGGCCCCGTTCAACGACCTCAAGGTGCGCCAGGCCATCAACTACGCGGTCAATCCCGAAGCCCTGAACCGGATCTTCGGCGGCCGCATGCACGCGAGCCAGCAGGTCCTGCCGCCGGGTATGCCTGGCTACGAGGAGTACAAGCTCTACCCCGGACCCGATCTGAACAAGGCGAAACAGCTGATCGCCGAAGCGAATCCGGCGGACCGCGACATCACCGTATGGACCGACGACGAGCCCGACCGCAAGCGGATCGGCGAGTACTACCATGACCTGCTCACCCAGCTTGGCTTCAATGCGACGCTCAAGGTGATCGCCGGCGACGTCTACTGGACCACGATCGGCAATCAGTCCACACCCGACGTGGATACCGGGTTCGCCGACTGGTTCCAGGACTTCCCACATCCGGACGACTTCTTCCGCCCGCTACTGCACGGCGACAGCATCCTGCCGACCAACGGCAATAATCTCTCCCGCGCCAACATCCCTGCCAACAACGCCAAGATGGATGAGCTGCTCACGAAGCTGATCGGCGACGGCGGTGTCGAGCAGCAGTATGCGGACCTCGACCGGGCGTACATGGAGCAGGCGGTCTGGGCGCCCTACGGTAACGAGCAGTTCACCACGTTCCTGTCGGAGCGGATGGACTTCGACAAGTCCTATCACCATCTGTTGTTCAACCAGGATTACTCGTCGTTCGCGATCAAGTAGCAGGCCATGGCCGCCCCCATCGGCGAGCTGGAGGCACCCGGTGAGCCACCCCTGCCGACCGGTGTGCCGGCCTCGCAGATCCAGGGCCGCAGCCCCTGGTATCTAGCGTGGCTTCGCCTGCGGCGCAACAAAGTTGCGCTTGCGTGTGGCGGCTTGTTCGTGATGATCGTGCTGTTCAGTATGGCAGCACCGCTCTGGGCCGACCACGTCGCGCACACGGGACCGAACGACAACCACATCACCGACAAGGTGCTGATCGACGGGCGCGAAACCGATGTCGTCGCGCCCGACGGCACACCGATCGGCCCGGGCCTGCACGGACGCTACCTCCTCGGGGCCGACCAGAACGGTCGCGACGTCATGGTGCGGCTGATGTACGGCGGGCGCACATCCATCTATGTCGGCGTTGCGGCGGCGGCCGTCACCACCGTCCTGGCGGTAACCGTCGGCCTGCTCGCCGGCTACTACCGGGGCTGGATCGACACAGTGCTGTCACGGGTGCTCGACGTGGTCTGGGCCTTCCCTGTGCTCCTGCTCGGCATCGCGCTGGGCACGACATTGTCACTGGGCGGTCTCAAGATCGGCGCGCTCGAGATCGCCGGTGACTCTATTTGGATCCCGATCCTGATCATTGGGCTCGTCTATGTGCCCTACATGGCCAGACCGATCCGGGGCGAGATACTGGCGTTGCGGGAGAAGGAGTTCGTCGAGGCGGCGGTCGCGCAGGGCAAGGGGCCGTTGCGGATCATGTTCTCGGAGTTGTTGCCGAACATCGTCTCGACGATCATCGTGTTCTTCACGCTCAACATCGCCAACAACATGCTGCTCGAGTCGGCGCTGTCGTTCCTGGGCGCCGGCGTGCGGCCACCCAACGCGTCGTGGGGCACCATGATCGCCGACGGCTACCAGATGATCTACACGGCGCCACACCTGACAATCGTGCCCGGCTTGATGATCGTGGCAACGGTGTTGTCGCTGAACGTTTTCGGTGACGGCCTTCGCGATGCCCTCGACCCAAGGGCCAAGATCAGGTTGGAGCACTAGGCGATGGCCCGCTTCATCGCCCGGCGCATGATCGGCATGGTCGCGGTGCTGTTCGCGATCTCGGTCATCGTGTTTCTGATCTTCAACGTGATCCCGAATTCGGATCCCGCCGCTCGGATCGCGGGTAAGAACGCCGACCCGGCGCTGATCGCCAGGGTCAGTGCGGATCTCGGTCTCGACGAACCCGTGCCCGTGCAATACCTGACGATGATGAAGCAGATCTTCACCGGCCAGCTGATGTCGTACGCGAAGGACCGCAACGTCGTCGAACAGATCTGGGAAGGGCTGCCGGCCACGTTCTCGTTGTGCATCGGGGCCGCGGTGCTGTGGATGTCGCTAGCGGTCGTGTTCGGCTACCTGTCCGCTGTGCACGCCGGCAAGTTCACCGACCGGGCGCTGACAATCCTTGCGCTGGTGGGGATTTCGATGCCGGTGTTCTGGCTGGCGGCGATCCTGCTCTACTATTTCACGTTCAAGGTGCAGCTGTTTCCGACCAGCAGTTATGTGCCGCTGACCGAGAACCCGGCGCAGTGGGCGTATCACCTGATACTGCCGTGGTTCACGCTCGCCGTGCTATTCATCGGGTTCTACAGCCGCGTGCTGCGTTCCAACATGCTCGATGCAATGAATGAGGACTACGTCCGCACCGCGCGCGCCAAGGGCATCAGCGAGCGTCAGGTGCGGATCCGTCACGTGCTGCGCAACTCGATGATCCCGGTCATCACCTTGTTCGGGCTCGACTTCGGCATGGTGGTTGGTGGCGGGGCGATCCTCACCGAGACCGTATACAACCTCAACGGTGTTGGGCTCTACGCGGGCGAGGCGATCCGCTCGCTGGATCTACCGCCGCTGATGGCGGTGACGATGTTCGGCGCTTTCTTCATCGTGCTGTTCAACACCATCGTCGACATCCTCTATGCCGTCCTGGATCCGCGTATCCGCCTAGGAGAGGCGGCGCCAGCATGAGCGGCGAGAAGATCCTCTCCGTCGACGATCTCCGGGTCGGCTTCGCCACAGAAGACGGGGTGGTGCAGGCGGTTGACGGCGTTTCGTTCGAACTCGCCGAGGGTGAGATCCTGGCCATCGTCGGCGAGTCCGGTTCCGGTAAAAGCGTTACCGCGCAGACAATCACGGGCCTCACCCGCGCCCCGAATGCCCGGATCACCGGTTCCATCAGCTATCGCGGCCGCGAGCTCAACGGTCTCGATGACGATCAGCTGCGCGACGTCCGCGGTGAACAGATCGCGATGGTCTTCCAGGACCCGATGTCCTCGCTGAACCCGGTCTATCGAGTCGGTGACCAGATCACCGAGATGATCCACGCCCATCGCGATGTGTCCAAACAAGAAGCCCGAGCCCGCGCCGTCGAGTTGTTGGCCTCGGTGGGCATCCCCAATGCCGAGGGCCGGGTGCGTAGCTACCCTCACGAGTTCTCCGGCGGGATGCGCCAGCGGGTCATGATCGCGATGGCGCTCGCCCTGGAGCCGGCCATGCTGATCGCCGACGAGCCCACCACAGCGCTCGACGTCACCGTGCAAGCGCAGATTCTGCGGCTTATCGATGAGCTCAACCGCGACCGTGACCTGGCCGTCATCCTGATCACTCACGACCTCGGGGTGGTCGCCGAGGTCGCCGATCGCGTCGTGGTCATGTACGCCGGCCAAATCGTCGAGGATGCGACGCTCGACGAAATCTTCTACGACCCGCAGCACCCCTATACGTGGGGACTGCTGGGTTCCCTCACCCGGCTCGATGAGCCGCGCACCGGCCGGCTGCCACAGATCGCCGGGCAGCCTCCATCGCTGTTGGACCCGCCGTCGGGCTGCCGGTTCGCCCCCCGCTGTCCCCACGTCTTCGAGAAGTGCAGCGAGCGTCCCCCGCTCGAGCCTCGCGCGGGGGGCATGCACCTCGACAGGTGCTGGCTCGACCCGCTGGCGAAGAAGGCGGCCCGGTGAGCAAGGGCGATCCGCTTCTTGTCGTCACCGACCTCGTCAAGCACTTCCCGATCAGGTCGGGAATCGTGATCGACCGTGAGGTCGCGCGGGTGCGCGCGGTGGACGGTGTCAGCCTGACCCTGAACGAAGGCGAGACGCTGGGGCTGGTCGGAGAGTCGGGCTGCGGCAAATCGACACTGTGCCGGGTGATCGTGCAGCTGACGCAGCCGACGTCGGGGTCGGTCTCTTTCCTCGGCGAGGAACTCGTCGGGCGTTCGCGAAAAGACCTGCGCAAGATGCGCCGTCAGATGCAGATGATTTTCCAGGACCCGTTCGCCTCGCTGAATCCACGAAAGCGAGTGGGCCAAATCGTTGGCGACCCGCTGGAACTGCACGGGCTGGCCAAGGGGTCCGCATTGAAGCTGCGCGTGCAGGAACTGCTCGACCGCGTCGGCCTGAACCCGGAGCACTACAACCGCTACCCGCACGAGTTCTCCGGCGGCCAGCGCCAACGCATCGGTATCGCAAGAGCCCTTGCACTGCAACCGAAGTTGATCGTTGCCGACGAGCCGGTGTCAGCGCTGGACGTGTCGGTGCAGGCACAGATCATCAACCTGCTCAAGGAACTTCAGGATGAGTTCGGTCTGTCGTATCTCTTCGTGGCCCACGATCTGGGCGTCGTCCGCCACGTCTCGGACCGGGTCGCGGTCATGTATCTGGGCAAGATCGTCGAGAAGTCCGGCACCGATGGGCTCTTCCGCACGCCGATTCACCCCTACTCGAACGCACTGCTGTCCGCGGTGCCGATCCCTGATCCCAAACGCAACGCCGCTCGCGAGCGGCTGGTGCTAGAAGGCGACGTGCCAAGCCCGATCAACCCGCCGCCGGGGTGTAGCTTCCACACGCGATGCCCCTGGGCCACCGAGGTTTGCGTGACGGACGAGCCGGCGCTGGTCGAGCACGATTCGGGACATGTTGCCGCGTGCCACCATCCCAGGAATGTGGACGAACCGTCGTCCTCGGCACCGTCAGCTCTGCTCTAATCGTTTCGTGGTCCCGGCAATCAACTACCTCGCCGTGCTGGCCGCAGTTGTCGCGAGCATGGTGATCGGGTTCGTCTACTACCACCCGGCCGTCTTGGGCCGGACGTGGATGAGACTCGTTGGGCACTCCCCAGAGACTGAGGTGTCGGTGGGGTCGCCACTCGCGTATCCGGTGGTCATCGTCGCCAGTTTCATCACGGCGTGGGCGCTGGCGGGTGCCACGTTCCTCGCATACGAGTTCTACCGAGGCAGCTTTCTGGTGGCCGCCCTGGTGACCGGCTGGATTCTGTGGTTGGCCTTCACCGTCGCGCGGATGCTCGTTCACGACCTCTTCGACACGCGATCGCTGAAGATCACCGGCCTGTCCGCACTCAATGAGTTCCTCATCATTACGGCCATGGCATTGATCATCGGCCTCTGGCCGCCGCCGGGCGTCTGACTCAGGGGAAGGGCGGAGCCGGGTTCTGCGGGACCTGAATCGGAATCGGCACCGGCACGAACGGCAAATTGATGTAGGTCGTCGTCATCGGTGTCGTTGTCGCGGTCGTGGTTGTGGTGGTCGTCGTCGGCGTGGTGGTAGTCGTTGTGGTGGTGGTGGTCGTCGTCGTGGTGGTCGTGGTTGTGGTGGTCGTGGTTGTGGTGGTCGTGGTTGTGGTGGTCGTCGGCGGCGTCGTGGTGACGTACGTCGTCACCGGCGCGACGGTGGTGGTGGGTGGCGGCAGAGGCGGTGGCAGCGACGGCTCGCCGGTGACGGTGACGGTCTCCACACGGGGGCTTGGCGGCGGCGGTTCGGCGCTTGGCGGTTTTGCCGACGACGCGGTGCTGGGCGGGTCGGTGGCATCGGTGCTGTTGGTCGCGCTCGTCAGCGCGATCGCCACACCGCCGATGGCGACCAGCGCCACCGCTGCGGCCAGGCCGAACACCAGCTGCGTCAGCCGCTGCCAGGTGCGCGGCTCCTCGATCGGCCCGGTCGGGGGCAGATATTGCACCGGCGGTCGCGCGGGGGTGACGTCGGTGTCGTAGGAGTCCTCACCCGTGTAGGGCACGGGTTCATCCGCGGCGTCGTCGTCCTGCGACCACGCCAACGCGCGGAAGGTGGCCGAACCGGGCGCGTCCATCGGCGCGACACCGACCGGCAGCACCGGCGCCACCCCGGTCTGGGCATCGGCAGCGGAGCCGTAGGCGGCGATCAGCGCGGCGCCTACCGCGGCGTCCAGAGCCGGCTGAGGGGTCGTCACCACCGGCGCCCTCGAGTGCTCCGAAAGGCGCTGAGTCATCAGCGGAATGCTGGCGCCGCCACCCACGGTGACCACGGCGGCGACCTTGGACCAGCCAATTCCATTGCGCTCCAACACATTGTCCAGCTCGGTCAGCACTCCGGCGAGAGGGCCGGCGATCAGGCTCTCGAGCTCGGTGCGTGTCACCCGAATCCCGGACCGGTATCCGGGAAGTTCGATTGTGAGCTCGGTGACCGTCTCCGCCGAGAGCCGCTCCTTGGCATAACGGCATTCCTCGCGTAGCCGGGTGAGCGATTCGACGGCGGCGGTGTCCGCCGGATCGACACCGCCTGCGGTGGCGATGTCCTCCACGATATGGCTGAGCAGCGCCTGATCGATCTGGTCGCCGGAGAACTCGACGTAGCGGGTCGTCTCGTCGATCGGCTCGAAGCCAGACGTGGCGTCGGCCAGGGTGATGCTGGTGCCGCTGCCGCCGAAATCCAGCAGTGCCACCACGCCGTTCGGCGAAAGCCCGGCGTTGGCGTGCAGCGCCGTCAGCGACGCAACGGCGTCGGAGACAAGACGGGCGGGCCGTCGCAACGCGTCGTTCAGCGCCAGAACGGGCGGCATGCCCCAATGCGCAGGCACCGCGATCGCGATCTCCGAAGACGGCTGGCCGCCGCCGGCGTCGATCATCGCCTCCAGCGCCTGGACCAGCAGCCGGTCGGCCTGGTACGAGGATCCGTCGGCGCCCACCAGTGGGACCGCGTCGCCGACGCGCTCCACGAAGCCGTTCAACACCATGCCCTCGGTGTGAGCTGATGGCATGCCGACTTCCGGCGCGGCATGACCGAACATGGTCAACACGGAACGCCGTATCACCGGTTGATTGCCGACTCGTGCCGCGACCAGGTTGGTCGTCCCAATCGACAACCCCAACGGGTCGCTCATAACGGACCACACGATAGCCCTCGCGTCGGGCTAATCCCGTTAGACACTCCGTAATCCGCTGGTCGAACGGCGTTCCGCCATCAGGGTTTTGGGTTTGCACAGCAACCATCGCGGGTACAGCCTTTGCCATGACATCACTGTGGCTAGCCGACCGAAGTGACCGGCCGCTACCGCCGAATCCGCTGGTAGAAGCGGACCGCTCGACCGACGTGGCAGTTGTCGGCGCCGGCCTAACGGGGCTGATCACCGCTGTGTTGCTGGCCCGGGCCGGCAAGCACGTGCTCGTGTTGGAGGCACACTCCGCGGGCGCCGGTGCCACCGGCAACACCACCGCAAAGATCAGCCTGTTGCAGGGCACCAAGCTATCGAAGATCGTCGGCAAGCACGGGACGGATACCGCCAGGCAGTACGTAGAGGGCAATCGTGAGGGCCAAGACTGGTTGATCCAGCACTGTGAGGCCCACGGGCTTTCGGTGCAGCGCGAGGACGCCTTTACCTATGCCCAGTCCGACAAGGGCGTTGCGCCGGCACGCCAGGAGCTGGAGGCGTGTAAGGCCGCCGGGCTGGAGGCGGACTGGGCCGACGAAGCCGACGTGCCGTTTCCATTTCACGGCGGTGTCCGACTGACGGATCAGGCGCAGTTCGATCCCATGCCGTTGCTGGACAGCCTGATCGTCGAACTCGACGAGCGCGGCGGGCGCCTGGCGCAAGGCGTTCGCGTGCAAAAGGTTTCGGGTGAGGGCGACGAGCTGGCGTTGCATGTGCGCACCACCGATGGCAACGAGTTCGACGTGCACGCCAAACAATGCGTACTGGCGACGGGCATTCCGATCCTGGACCGCGGCGGCTTCTTCGCCCGGCTGGCGCCCAGCCGCTCGTACTGCATGGCCTACCAGGTCCCGGGCAACCTCACCCACGGCATGTACATCTCGACCGACTCGCCGACCCGGTCAGTGCGTTATGCGCCGATGCCCGCGGGCGACAGGTTGATCGTCGGTGGCGCCAGCCACCCCGTCGGCCACGAGAAGCGCCCGGCCTCATCGGTGCAGGAGCTCGATTCGTGGGCGAAGGTGCACTACCCGGGTGCGATGCAGACGCACTACTGGTCGGCGCAGGACTACACGCCGATCGACGAACTCCCTTATGTCGGTCCGATCCTCCCGGGGCACGACAAGATATTTGTGGCAACCGGTTTCGACAAGTGGGGCATGACGAACGGCACCGCGGCCGCACTGGCGCTCTCCGCCCGCATCCTGGGTGGGCGGATGGACTGGGCGGAGGCGTTCGCCAGTTGGAGCCCACACGAGTTGTCGGGGATTCCCAAAGCTATGCAGCAGAACTTGGAGGTGGGGCTGTATCTGGCCAGAGGCTGGATCACCCCGGTCACGCGGATCGGCGACCGCACACCCGAGGAAGGCGGCGTCGTCAGTGGACCGCCGTGGGCCCTGGAGGCCCGCAGCGTCGTCGACGGTGTGGAGCATCGAGTATCGCCGGTGTGCCCGCACCTGGGCGGCGTCGTGAATTGGAACGACGCCGACGAGGCATGGGAGTGCCCGCTTCACGGGTCGCGTTTCGCACCCGACGGCACCCTGCTCGAGGGCCCGGCGACACGTAATCTCACTGCGGCCCAGTAGGTTCCACGCGCTTCGCAAGAAGCTTACGCATCAGCGCCGAGCACACCACACCGACGGCGATCAGCGTTATCGCCAGCCCGTCAGGTAACGCGTCAGAGACCCACCCGACGATGCCCGTCACAGTGACGAACGGGGGGACCCAGTCGAAGGCGACCGCGATCGACGTCCTCTCGCCGGTGGCGTAGTCGGGATAGAACTCGGTGAACGACACGGCGAAGATGATCGCCCCGATCGGCAGGATCCATGCCGTCCAGAAGTTGTCGTTGTCCCGCAGGACTGCGTCCCCGTATGCGCCGACGAGGGCGGAGAAAAGGAATGCGCCGGCCCACGCCGTGGAAATGACGTAGTTGATCCGCAGGAATATCGGGTTGTCCCAATGCTCCTCGGGCGTGGTGTCCTTGGCATACGCAAGCGTGAAGGGCCTGCGGATCAGCAGAGTGACGATGGCGAACGCAGCCAGTGCGATATTGCTCAGTTCCCCGGCCCACAGTTGCAGCCACTCGATAACGCCGTCGGAGGCAACCAACCCGAGAACGGCAAGAACGCCAAAGCAGACCAGGGTGAACGCCTCCAGCAGATGCACCCGCACACCGCGCCGAGACCCCACCCACAGCGTCAGTATGGCCAGACCCAAAGCGGCCGAGGCGGCCTCCTCGAACCTCCCCGGGCCGTTCACCAGGGCCATCAACACCCACGGCGCGATACCGGCGAAGGGCGATCTGACGTAGCCGTCAAGCAATTTCATGATCGGACTCTATGCGGCATAGCCCGGTTGTGTTGCAATGTCGGCCATGGGTGACATCCACGAGATCCAACAGGTCAAGTACCGGTACCTTCGCGCGCTCGACACCAAGCACTGGGACGAGTTCGCGGACACGTTGACCGAGGACATTGTGGGCGATTACGGCGGTTCACTGGGCGAGGAGCATCATTTCACCGACCGCGATTCGTTGGTCGAGTTCATGCGCACGTCGATGCCGGCCAACGTCATCACCGAGCACCGGGTAACCCATCCCGAGATCACTGTAAACGGCGACGAGGCCAACGGCACCTGGTACCTGCAGGACCGGGTGATCGTCCCGGAGTTCAACTTCATGCTCTTCGGCGCCGCGTTCTACGACGATCGGTACCGGCGTACCCCCGACGGCTGGCGCATCAGCGCCACCGGATACGAGCGAACGTACGAAGTGACCATGTCGACCGAGTCCATTTCCAGGTTCAAGGTGAAACCCGGTCGCGCACTTAATATCTGACTACTGTTCGGTGATCGCGATCAGCGCGCCGGGTCGCAGCCACCGCATTATCTCGACCAGTTTGGTGTCGTCGATCGCCACGCAGCCGGCGGTGGGCCCGCCATCGGTGGCGTGGAGAAAGAAGGCCCCGCCGTTGCCGGGGACACGCGCCTTGTTCACACCCATCACCACCGCGTGCACGTACTGAGGGATCTCGAGGTTCTCGGTGCCGCTGGCGGGATCCGTGTTGAACGGGCATTGCGCCTCTTTGCACACCTGCATGGTGTTGTAGGTTGGGCTCTTCATGTCGCCGTCCCACCAGTGGTCGGGTCCGACCTGCACGTACTGCAGGCCGCCGCCTGGGTTCGGCGCGGTGCCGAAGGCGAAGTCCAGCGTGAAGATGCCCTTCGGGGTCTTCATCTCACCGTCATGGGTTTCGGGGGCCATGCCGTTGGCGCCGATGAACGCCGGAATGCCGACGCCAACCGGCTGCCAGCCGGTCGCCGTGCGCTCCCACACGTCGACCTTCGCCGACGAACCACCCACGCCGACAACGGAAATCACCTGAGTGGCATCGCCGACCGAGGGCGCGAACCATGGCGTGAACTCGGCGTGGCTGACGGGCGCGATAGCCAGATAGACCACTGAAGCGAGCAGCAGAACTAGCAGTCGACGCATCCGTACATGCTAAGTGGCGACGCGTTCACCTTCGTGGAGGCCACGCAGCCAGGGTCACGATGGCTTGCCACACCTGTTCCGGCATGCCTGGAACGAGGAACTCCATCTCGACCCAGCGACGCCCCGAATCGTCCTTCTTCAACGGCATTTCGTGTCCTTCTTCGGCTTCGGGTAGCGACGCGACCGCCTGGGAGAGTTCTTGGGTGACCGCGGCCCGGTCGGCAGGAGATCGGAATTGAATGGCGGCGTCGATGGACAAGGTCGCCAGCCGCTGGTTCTTCTCGCGGGCGACCGCCCACATTTCGCGATCAGATAACTCGCGGACAGCCGGTCGTTAGAGCGGCCGGGGTCGGCCGCGACCGGACCCAGCGCGCCGGGCGACACGACGTACGACGCCGCGGTGGCGACGAGGAGGCGCTCCTTGAGCCTGCCCCATCGGCGTTCTCCGGCTTCAGTCACGAGCTGGTGCTCTTCCAGCGCTCGCATTTGGTAGTTCACCTTCTGCCGCGTGATGCCGACCCGCGACGCGAGGGCGGCGGCCGATGCAGGCTCTGTCAGCTCGGCGAACGGCCGGCCTCCGGCTAAGTTGGCGTCATGGACTTGCTGCCCACTCGACGGATAGGCGGAATCCGGCAGATCGGCGAGGGCCTGGGCACCCTCGACCGCGAGGTGTTCGAGGCCATTGCGGAATCGCCCAGTCCCCTGCTCGACGCCACGATGCCACGGCTGACCCGGGCCGCGGACCATTCGAAGCTGTGGCTGGTAATTGCCGCCGCGTTGGCCGCGTCGGGGCACAGAGCTTCGAGGCGCGGTGCGGCTCGCGGCGTCATGACCCTCGCTGTCACCAGCCTGTTCACGAACCAAGTCGCCAAGCGGGTCTGGAAGCGCCCGCGTCCGAACCGCCTCTCGGTGCCGCTGGCCAGGCGGGGCCGACGAACCCCCACGTCGAATTCGCTGCCGTCGGGCCACTCCGCAAGCGCGGCCGCGTTCGCCGTCGGCGTCGGGCTGGAGAACCCGCCGCTGGGGCTGGGGCTGGCGCTGCTTGCCGGACTGGTGGGGATGTCCCGCGTGGCCACCGGGGCGCACTATCCCGGCGACGTGTTCGCGGGATTCGGCATCGGGGCAGCGATCGCGGTGCTGGGCGCGCGGATAGTGCCGCCGACCGCGCCGACGAAGATCCCGACCGCCGACCCGCTCCGGCTCGACACCCCCGCCCGTCCGGACGGAGCAGGCGTGGTGCTGGTGATCAATCCCGCTTCGGGTGGAGGGACGGGTGCACGCGTCGTCGACGAGGTGCGGGAGGCGCTGCCGCGGGCCGAGGTTGTCGAGCTCGCCGAGGACGAGGATCTCGAGGGCGTACTGCGCGACGCGGCCGGTCGAGCGGAAGTGCTCGCCGTCGGTGGCGGGGACGGCACAGTGTCGGCTGCCGCAAGCGTCGCAATCGACGCCGGGCTTCCGCTGGCGGTCTTCCCTGGTGGCACGTTCAATCATTTCGCGAAGGACGTCGATTGCGACAGCGTGGCCAAGACCGTCGACGCGATACGCCGAGGCAGTGCCGCGTACGTCGACGTGGTGTGTCTCAATGAGGGCCACATGGTTGTCAACACCGCGAGCATCGGCGCGTACCCGAAGTTCGTCCAGACCCGGGAGAAGCTCGAGCACAAAATCGGTAAGCGGCTGGCGGGTCTCTACGCGATGTTCCACACGCTGCGACGCGATGAGCCGGTGAAAATGTCCTACGACAACAAGACGCTGCAGACGTCGCTGTTCTTCCTGGGCAATTCGACATATCTGCCCTCGGGTTTCGCCCCGTCGCACCGAACGCGGATGGACGACGGCTTGATGGACGTCCGCATTCTCGAGACGGGCCGCAGGTTGAGCAGGTTCCGCATCTTGGTCTCGCTCGTGCTGGGCCGCCTGGTTCGCAGCCCGCTGTATCACGAGATGCGGGTTCCTGAGTTCAAATTCACTGCCCTGGACGGCCCGACGGTGCTGGCCCACGACGGTGAAGTTGTAACCGAATGCACGGAAGCAAGTTTCAACGTGCGATACCGGGTGCTTCCGGTGTTTCGTCCGCTTCCGTGACCGGCCGCATCGGCGGCACCATCAGCAGGCAGGCGACGAAATACGCGTAGCCCAACGCCCATCCGGCCAGCACGTCTGACGGATGGTGCACATTGAGCACAACCCGACCGATCCCGATCGCGACGATGATGACCGCGCCCAATGGGATGAGCCAGGGGCGCAACGGGCCGTGCACGACGGGCAGCGCCACGGTCAGCAGGGCGAGCACGCCGATCATCACGCCGACGGCGTGTCCGGACGGAAACGCCGTCGAGTGCGCGGAGACGAGTGCCGTGACGGGACGCGGACGGTCGGCCGCCTGCTTGGCGATTTCGGTGACGAGTCCACTGAGCTCCACGCTGATCACCAGAAACAAGGCGACGCGCAGATTGCGCCGCACCAGCGCCACTACGATCACGACCAAGGTCAGTAGCCGGAACGCGGTCGGCCCCAGCACGGTGCAGAACACATCCCATGAAGTCACCCAGGCCGGGTGTGCGACGCCATAGCGATACAGCGCATCCAGCGCGGACGAGTCGATGGTGGTCAGCCAGTTCCACTGCAACACATAGCCGATCCACATCAGCGCAAACAGCGCGACCGCGACCGCTGCCGACCAGAGGAGCCAGGTCTTCCGCGGTGTCATCCCACTAGCAGTACCACCCACATGTCAGCTGCGGTTAGGGTGACTGCCCATGGCCGTGT
This sequence comes from uncultured Actinomycetota bacterium, assembly GCA_963715885.1. GTDB lineage: Bacteria > Actinomycetota > Actinomycetes > Mycobacteriales > Mycobacteriaceae > Mycobacterium. The sequence goes on along the minus strand of CAVQSK010000026.1, from coordinate 397,446 downwards.
TTCTGCGCAAGCTACTCCGCATCGGCAAGTTCCCTGACGAGTTGCGCGCCGAGGTTGAAGCCGAGGGCATCATCCACCTTGCCGAGTACGTGTCGGTGACGCGCCGGTTCAGCGGGAAGATTCCGGGTAAGCGCGCGAAGGGCAACGTCGCGAGCTACGTCGGCTCTTTGGCACTGACCAATCAGCGAGTGCTCGCAACAATGTCAACGGTGCCAAAGTTGGCGGGACGCACCGTTGATCAGCGCTGGGATGCCCCGCAAGTGGGCACCGTGACAGCCGACCTCTCCGAGAGCGGTCTGCTGCTGAGTGTCGATATCAACGGGGTGGACCCGCGGTGTTCGGGTGAGCTGACGTTGCATTACAAGGAAGCGATTCCGATGGAAGTTCTGATGCGCTTGCCCCGCCGATCGCTGGCCTTCGACGTGCCGCCCGAATACATCTTCCGCGCCGTCGGGGTGCCCTACCACCCCTAGGTCCGCGAAAACGCGTGGGAGATATGTATTTTCCAGCTTCCATCCGCCTGGCGGCGGAAGACGTCGACGCCGTTCTCCTCGACGGTGTCCAGTACCTTGCCGGACGTGTCGCGGATCGTGAGCGTCCAGATCAAGCGCACCGTCGCGAGATCGCCGTCGACGAGCACCTCCCTGATGTCGGGCGCCTCGTAGGCGAACTGCTTGGCCGGATCCGCGAATTGCGTTCGCATCTGGTCGCAGAACTGCCGATGATTTCGGTCGGGGCTGCCTGGGTAGATGAGGACCACGTCGTCGGCGAATAGTCCGCAAACGCCATCCAGATTCTCGGCGTTGAAGTCGTCCGGCCACTGCTGTAGCGCGGCCTCGATCGCCGCTCGATCCTCCGCCGGATCGCCTTGCCTGTCCGGCTCCTGCGCGCAGCCGGCTAATGCACCAAAGGCAATCACGCCGCACGCCATCCACTGGATCATGAGGAGACCCTAGAACGCTGGTGGTTTGTTGCGTTCGGCGACGTAGGCGTCGTTGCGTCGGCGTTCGGCGGCGATGGCGTGTTGGCGGTTGTGTGCGCGGGTGTGTCGGCGTTTAGGCATCATCACGCCACGGTCGCCGCGGGGCTCGGGCGCTGGTGGGGGTGGTGGCAGCGCGAGGGTCGGCAGACACAGGGTGGCAAACAGCAGCTGCTACCGGGGTGGGTGGTGTAGGTGTGTCAGGTGGGGGCAGTCACGATGAGGGTGCCGTCGGGCAGTTGCTCCTCGCGCCAGCCGCCCGCGCCGCACCAGAATGTTTTCAGTAGGTGGTGCCACCGGATACGCGAAGAACGTTTTACGGTTGGTTGTGGTGCGGGGAGCCCTGTTGATCCCGTCTCCGGTGCATCGGTGAGCGATGTTCACACGTCGGGCTTGAATGTGTAGGTATCGCCGTGAGCGAGGTAGACGAACTCCGTACTCGTGGTCGAGGTCTGGGCGGCCTTCTTGAAGTCGTCGAGTCCCGACAGGAATACTGAGAAGTCGTTGTAGTGGATCGGGATGGCGGTGCGAGGTTTGGTGATCTCGACAGCCTTCACTGCCTGCTCGCCCGTCATCGTGACTACCGTGACGAGGAAGGTCGTGCCACCCGTGTGAATCAGACCGAGGTCTATGTCGGGGTAGCGGCGCGGAATGTCCTCGAGGCTATCGATGAGCATCGTGTCCCCGGTTATGTAGAGACGGTAGAGGTGATCGGAGTTCCGGCTGAAGTCGAGCATGTGCCCGTTAACCGGCATTAGCAGCGCGTTGACTGCGTCGTCTGTGGCGTGCTTGGCCGGCATCGCGGTGATCTTCAGCGTCGCGTCGCCTTTTTGCACCACGTGGGATTCCCAGGTGTCGAGTGGATAGCCCTGCTCGAAGCCGAGAGAGCTGAGCTTGGCCACCGCGTCAGCCGTTGAGACGATGGGCAGTTTCTTGTCGAGCTCTTGCGCGGCGAGGTCGTCGAAATGATCACCGTGGTAATGCGACAAGATGACCAGATCTATCGGTGGTAGGTCAGCGATCTGGCAAGCTGGCTCGACCTCGCGCCGGGCCCATATGCCATGACCCAGATCGACGTGCTCGCCTTTGTGGAGGAAGGCGGGATCGGTCAGGATCGTCAGTCCGCAGAAACGGATCAATGTGGTGGCGTTACCGATGAAGTAAAGATCGCCCTCACTGAATTCTGCCGTCCCACCGCTGGCCAGCTCCAAGGAAGTCATCGTGTCCTCTCCTTTGGGTGGTGATTTCCTTACCATCGTTACGCCCTTCTCCGGTACGGGCTTGGGATGTCGCAGTTCCAGTCTGGGTCAGATCGGACGGACAGGCTAGGCGCCTTCTCGATGACACCAAGGCCAAGAACGCGGCATTCAAAGGCTGTTCAGGGTTCTCCTCTGACTGGCCTTCGCCCGTGGTGACACCGGACCCATGAAGAACCCTTCAGAGGAGCGGAGACACATCACCATGACCATCCACACCGCCAATCATGTCCGACCTCGGCCCGGCGCCCGCACCCCCCCAACGGGTGCCTACCCGACGCAGTGCCGAGCTGCACCCCGATCAGCGCGGCCAGCAGCCCGGCCTGCGCGGGTGACCAGCACCGTTTTCGGGTCGAACCAGCTGGTGCGTGATGTTCGGGTGAAATGGGGAAATTTGGCCACGACGCGGCGGCTCCGATCGAAGATGCTGTACCTACCCATCCCCCGTCGAAGGAATCGCCAATGAGCACCTACACCGTCGGATACATCGTCGGCAGTTTGTCCTCTACCTCCATCAACCGGATTTTGGCCAAGGCGCTGATCCGCCTAGCCCCGGATGACCTGTCGTTCGTCGAGATCCCCATCGGCAATCTCCCGCTCTACAGCCAGGATTACGACGCTGACTACCCGCCCGAGGGTCGGGCCCTGAAAGAGGCGATCGCCGCGGCCGACGCGATCTTGTTCGTCACACCGGAATACAACCGATCGATCCCCGGCGCGTTGAAGAATGCGATCGACTGGGCTTCGCGGCCATGGGGACAGAATTCTTTCGACCACGTGCCCGCTGCCGTCATCGGCGCCTCCCCGGGTTCGATTGGCACAGCGCTGGGTCAGCAGAGCCTGCGTGCAGTGTTGAGCTACGCCAACGCACGGCAGATGACGGCGCCCGAGGCCTACATCACGTTCAAGCCGGAGATCTACAGCGACGATGGCTCGGTCTCCGACGACTCAACCGCGCGGTTCCTACGCAACTACATGCAGGAATTCCGCGACCACATCCAGCGTGTGCTCACCGTATTGCCGCGCCGACACTGACCCGCCCGCCGAAGAGTTGAGCGTCCGGACGTGTCTCTTTGTAACGGTTGACGAGAGGCCTGGATGACACGCAGAGGATCGAGCGCTCGTGTCTATTCGTCCCTCTACTCACATAAATCACGCTATGTGAGGGGCTGTATCCCGCAAGAATTTCCGTGCCGTCGGGCAGTTGCCGATCGGTCCATCCGCCATAGAAAGATGAGATGTGTTGAGGACCCCCTCGGCTCGGACGCAGGCTAATTGCGTCAGAAGTAGTTTCAGGAGCTCGAGGAGGTCCCATGACGATCGTAGGCGGCTTCGACGTGCATCGGAAGCAGTTGACATTCGACTACGTGGACACCGAAACCGGGGAGGTGCGATGGGGCCAGATCCGTCCGGCCACCCGCAAGACGCTGCGGAGCTGGCTGGCTGAGCACTGCCCGAACGGGAATGCGGAGTTCGCCCTGGAGGGCTGCACCGGGTGGCGGTATGTGGCCGAAGAGCTGACCGCGGTCGGGGCGGTGGCCCATCTGGCCGACCCGGCGGAGGCAGCCGGGTTACGGGGACCGAAGAAACGGGCCAAAAGCGACCGCACCGATGCCCGGCTGTTGCGCACACTGTTATGGGAGGGCCGGTTACCGGAGTCGGCGATCCCACCGCCGCATGTGCTGGAGGTGCGCACGCTGGCACGGCTGTACTGCGCGTTGATGGACGAACGCCGCGCCTGGCAGCAACGCATCCACGCCCAGCTGTTCCATCAGGGCTGCCCACCGATTAGGGAACTGTTATCGCAGGTCGGCCGTGACGGGTTGGCCACTGCCGAACTCTTCTCGGCGGGACGCTGTTACGTCGAGGCGGCGCTGCGGCGCATCGACGAACTCACCGACGAAATCAACCCACTGCGAACCCAATTGGTCGACTTTGCCAAGCGCCAGCCCGGTTGTCGGGTGCTGCAGACCCGCCACTACGGGGTGGGCTGGTTGTGCGCGGCCATCATCTGGGCCGAAATCGGCGACGCCCGCCGGTTCCACAGTTCCGACCAACTGGTGCGCTTCGCCGGACTCGATGTCACCGTGTATTCCTCCGATGGCAAACGCACCCCCGGGCGCCTGTCCAAGCAAGGCTCACCCGCGCTGCGGTGGGCGGCGTTCGAGGCGGCCAAATGCGCTGCCCGCCCCGGCCCGCCGGATTACGCCTACTACCACCAGCTGGCCGAACGGGCCCGCGGTAAGAAACAAACCAGCGGCAAAACCGCACCCTGGCGGTCGAACGTAAGCTGTTGTGCCGCTGCTACCACACCCTGCGCGAGCTCGGTGATGCCGCGCTGGCACTGCCGGCCCTGCAACGCCAAGCCGCCTGAAATGCCCTGTGCGCGTGCCGTGCCCACCAATCACCTGATGCCTGCGGCCAGCTCCCTAACTCGAACTGTCGCCACCCATCCCCGGGGTGGACGTCCCGGAAAGACTGAGCGGCCGCACCCTCAACAGCCCGCGCGCCGGGCACCCCATCCTCATCATGTCGCCGGACCTCGTCCGCGGACCCAGATAAGTCTGGGCGCCGGCACGCCCCCACAGCTCACAACAACATGTCACACCACCGGAGGTAACACATGACTTGAAACCCCAGCGGCTCCTCGTCGCCCCCGCCGAACAGCATGCGGTCGACCTGGTCGGCGTCAAGGTCGTTCGTCCTCGCTGGCGCTGCGGGCGCTCCACCTTTGACCCCGACCACGGTCAACCGCCCCAGGCATGGGCCGACGACGAGGACCCAAGCAACAAAAATCCATGCATACAAACCACTTGCGGGGGTCCTCAATACAGATAAGTTTGAGCAGATGATGACACCGAATACGCGAAGAACACTTCAATGGCCCGAAGCTCGCCCTGCCAATCCGGCGCGAGGCACGCGATCGCCTAGACGCAGGCCTTCCGAATGAGGGCGGCAACGGCGCGCGGCTGCGACATGTAGACCGCGTGGCTGGCGGCCACCTCGACCGTGGTGGCGCCGGCCCGCTGCGCCATGGCGCGCTGGGCGGACGGCGGGATCATGCGGTCTTCGGTGGCAATCAGGTACCAGCTTGGCTTAACGCGCCATGCGGGCTCGGTGACCGGCCAAACCATGGCGTCCACAGCCCACGGGACCTGGGAGTCGGCCATGAACACGGCGTCTGCGGCGAGCAGGTCAGCACCGAATGAGTTGTGGAACTTCGCCCGCTCTTGGAACAAGAACCCGCCAGGCGCTGCGACGATCGGCGACCCCGGCGCGTTGGGGTCGCCGCCCAGCGCTTTCACCGACTCGCCCTCACCCGGCGCGAATGCCGCGATGTAGACCAAGGCCGTGACCTTGTCGTGGGTGCCGGCCTCGGTGATGACCGCGCCGCCGTAGGAGTGCCCCACGAGCACGACCGGCCCGTCTTGCGCATCGATGATCAGCCGTGTCGCTGCCACGTCGCCCGGCAGCGATAGGGTTGGATTCTGCACCACGGCGACGTGGTAGCCGTCCCCCGTGAGAAGGTCATAAACTGCCCGCCAGCTGGATCCGTCCACGAACGCACCGTGCACCAGAACGATGTTTCGCGGTCCGGAGCTCGTACTCATGGTGATCTCCTTGCGTGACAGCAATAGCTGTAACCGTAGTGGCGGAATCGGACATTGCTCGTGTCGGCACCGCTCGACGTCTATGAAGATCTACGTCGACAGTGAATACGATTGCGCGAAGGACACTTTAGCCACGAGCCACGAGGCGCCGACCGCCCGTACTGGCGGGCTTTGCTTGACACCGAAACTTGACCCACTCCTCGGCTTACACTTCCGCAATGTTCTCGGAGACGCGCTACGCGCTGAACGGTGATTTGCGCGTCGCCTATCGCGCCTCACGCGAAGGTCCTCGCGACATCGTGTCCGTCCCGAACTGGTTCACGTGCTGCGAGGTTCTTCCGGAGCTACCGTCCATTCAGGGGTGGGTCGAGGCGATAACATCGCTCGGTCGGCTCATCTACTTCGACCAGCCGGGCACGGGAGCATCCGATCCCGTCACGCCCGGGGCGCTGCCGACTTTGGAGCAATGGGCCGACAGCATCACCGCGGTGCTCGACGAGCTCGGGAGTCGCGAAGCGGTTCTCGTCGCGTCGAACGCCGCGTTCGCAACAGCGGCGTTGTTCGCGGCAACACATCCGTCTCGCACCACCGCGCTGGTCGTGCTCGACGGTTACGCAGATGCGGGCGGCACCCCACTCGTTCAAGACGAAACCCAAGCTGCGATGGTCCGCATGTGGGGCAGCGGGAAGATCCAACGTCTGGTAAATCCGGACATGCCGTGGAACGAGGAGATCCGGGCAGCGTGGGCTCGATTGGAACGCCTGGCGGCCAGCCCGAGAACGCTAGCTCTCGTGAGGCCTCTCGCGATGGAAGTGGACGTGCGGGCGGTCCTTCCGACAATCCGCGTCCCGACTCTCGTCGTCCAGCACTACGACGGCGTGATCATCCCGCCCGCGAAGGGCAAGTACATCGCCGAGCACATACCTGGCGCGAAATACGTTGAGCCGCCGGGCCGCAACTGGTACCACATCGTTGAACCGGAATGGCGCGCGTCCTTCCAGGAGATCGCCGAGTCCCTCACCGGCCACCAGGCCGAAGTGGCCGACGACCGTGTTCTTGCCACGGTGCTCTTCACCGACATCGTGGATTCGACGCGGCGCGCCGCCGAAATGGGCGACCGCGACTGGCACGCCTTGCTCGACGCGCACGACGCCGTCGTGCGGTCGCAGCTGTCTCGCTTTCGAGGCCGCGAAGTGAACACCGCGGGAGACGGCTTCCTCGCGATGTTCGACGGCCCTCAGCGAGCGATCCGCTGCGCGATGGCGATCCGCGACGCGGTGCAGGCGCTCGGCATCCAGGTGCGCGCGGGGTTGCACACCGGCGAGTGCGAGGTCCGCGGCGATGACATCGGCGGGATCGGCGTGCACATCGGCGCGCGCGTGAGCGCCCTGGCAGGGCCGGACGACGTGCTCGTGTCCAGCACGCTGCGCGATCTCGTGATCGGGTCAGGACTCGAATTCGAGGACCGCGGCGCTCACCAGCTCAAGGGCGTGCCCGGCGAATGGCGCCTCTTCGCCGTCGCCTCTCCGTAGCGGTGGGTTTCGGCGAAACTCATTTCGCCTGCCGTAAGCGCTTGTGCACCCGGTGAAAGCGGCAGTAACACTTCAGGTTTGAGGCGTGGGTGGGCCCGACCGGATAGGGAATCGTGTGGTCAAGATCGCATTCGTAGGCAGATCTGTCGCAGCCGGGCCAGCGGCAGGTCAGGTCGCGGCAGCGCACGAACTCCGCCAGCGCTGGTGAGGGCATATAGCCCGGTTCGGGTGGCGCATCGCCGGGATGGCGGATCTCGCGCACGGTGGCCCGCTCCAGCATCGCGGACAGCAACGGGGCGGGCATGATGCCGCCACCGATCACGAATGCCGGCGGAGCGCTGCACTGGGAGCTGGTTGACGCCGCGGCGAGGGTTTCGGCGTGGGCGACCACATGCACCACGGCGGTCACCGGTGGGGTGGCCTCACGGCGGGCCGCCGCGCAGTCGGGGTCATCGCAGGCGCAGGCCAGCTCGTCGTGTCCGGCGGCCAGCGCGATCATGGCATCAGCGCTGCGCTCCCCGCTGGTGCGTGGATCCTGCTCACACACCGAGTGCGCGATCTCATTGACCCGGCGTTCCAACAGCACCGCGTCGGGGGCATACAGCCGGCCCCACAGGCAGGTGAAGCCGGCCTGATCGGTGGGCGAGCCGAACTGCACCTCCCGGCGGTTGCAGGTTTGGCGGCTGCGCCGCAGCGCGCCGGGATCATGCGCGTCGACCAGCGCGTCGATGGCGTGTTCGGTCTTGGCGGTCGACAGTGCACCCCAGCCGGTGATCTGGGCGGCCAGCTCGGCGTCCACGGCGGCCATCGCCACGGGGTCGGTGATCAGCCGGGCCTCAAACAAGGCGGCCACCTTGGGCAGCCGGTCGCGCAGCGCCACCCCGCGATGGGTTTGGTGCAGCGCCAGCCCGCGGCTGATGTGTTGGGCTGCGGCCAGCTCGGCGGTCACCGCGGCCTCGGGATCGACCCACCACAGTTCGCGCTCGTCGGCGTCCAGGCCGGTGCGTCGGGCGAACAGTTCGGCCATCACCGCCTGCTTGCGCGCGCAGGCGGCGTTCTCGGCCCGAGCCCAGCCGCGCACGGCGTCGATCAACGCCGCATCCTCCAACCCGGGTAGGTCGCCGATCTCCTGCAGCGAGCCATCGAACATACTTACTGCTTATCTGCTTTAGCGGACTAATTCTTTAGAACTCACCAAATGTGTTGCTGGGCAACGGGTCTACGTCCAGCTCTTCCGTTCGCTGGTTCGCCGCTATGCCGCCGATGAGCTCAGCGAGCGGGTGGGGATCGGTGTTGACGCTCTGTTGCAGCAGGCGGTAGAAGAGCATTCCGCGGGCCTTTGACCTGCGTCGATTGAACCGGAACGTCAACTCGTCGAGGTAGTACTGCAGGTGCTCGCGTTCCACGCGATAGTGATGGGTGCCCGCGTTCCACCGTTTGAGCAGCGATGCCACTCGGTGAGGCCCAGGCAGGGTGACATGTCCCGGTTCGGATGAGCTGTATCCAGACACGTACTGGTGGGTGTAGCCCTCCTGGCCCAGAACGCGGAACATGCGTGCGCCGTCGGTGCGGATCAGTGAGCCCGGTGCGGCGGTGGCCCGGGCGAAGTCGACAAGCTGCTTCGAGCCAGGCGCATCGGCCACCGCCAGACGTACCCGGCCAAGTCGAAGCTTACGATCCACTTGTGTCCCAAGGTTTTCCACCGCAATCATGACGGGAACCTTCTCCGTTGAGGCGCCCTGCCTGCCAGTGGCGCGGCCCCCGATGAACGCCTCATCGACCTCAACCACCCCCGCGAGCAGCTCGCGGTCCGGGCGCACCATCGCCCGCCGCAGCTTGTGCAGCCACGCCCAGGCGGTCTCATACGATCCCAGGCCCAGCATGTCGTGCAGGTTCTGCGCCGACGCACCGTTCTTCTGCATGGTCACCAACCAGATCGCGGCAAACCACGTGCTCAACGGCGTACGCGTGCGGTGAAAGATCGTCCCCGCTGTCACCGAGGTCTTGCGCCCACAGCCACGACGCATCGTCAGGAAACCACGCCCGAAACTCTTGATAGGTCCGCGGATAGTCCACCCCGCCCACTGGGAGCCCATCTGTAAAGTCCACCTGACCAGCATGGGTCCAATTAAGCAGATAAGCAGTACATACTTTCGACTCTAATCGCTCCACTGCCGCCGCCGACCCCAAGCGACCCCCACCACCCCAACCTGTGGATAAAAACGGCTCTGTGGATAAGTTGCACTCGGTGAGCCAAAGGGTTGCCGAATCCGCCTGGCACCGTGTTCGGTGTACCGACGAGACGGGAAAGGAGGCCCCAGTGGCCGAGCCGCGACGAGACAACGTGCTGATCGTGCATTGGCACGACCTCGGGCGTTATCTCGGCGTGTACGGCCACGCTGACGTCTCCAGCCCGCGCCTCGACCACCTCGCCACCGAAGGGATCCTGTTCAGCCGCGCACACGCAACCGCGCCGCTGTGCTCGCCGTCGCGCGGCTCCCTATTCACCGGCCGCTATCCGCAGAACAACGGCTTGGTCGGCCTGGCGCACCACGGATGGGAATACCGCTCGGACGTGCGCACGCTTCCCCACATTCTGTCCGACTCTGGTTGGTACACCGCGCTGTTCGGCATGCAGCACGAGACGTCGTATCCCTCGAGACTCGGATTTGAGGAATTCGACGTGTCGAACTCCTACTGTGAATACGTAGTCGAACACGCCACGCGCTGGCTGCTGGATCCGCCCAAGAGACCGTTCCTCCTGACCGCAGGTTTCTTCGAGACGCACCGCCCCTACCCGCGCGACCGCTATGAGCCCGCGGACGCCGACGACGTCGTCGTGCCCGATTACTTGCCGGACACCGACGAAATCCGCCAGGACCTCGCCGAGTTCTACGGCTCAATCGCGGTGGCCGATGCCGCCGTCGGCCAACTGCTCGACACACTCACCGCCACCGGTCTTGACCGAACCACTTGGGTCGTATTCATGACGGACCACGGACCCGCGCTACCCCGCGCCAAGTCCACGCTGTACGACGCCGGCACCGGAATCGCGATGATCGTGCGCCCGCCAAAGAATGCCGCGATAGCTCCCAGGGTCTACGACGAGCTGTTCAGCGGCGTGGACCTGCTACCCACGCTGCTCGAACTTCTGTGCGCCGATACTCCCCCCGAAGTTGACGGAATTTCGCACGCGCGCAACTTGCTGACCGCCGCAAAAGACATCAAGCAGGTGCGCACCGAGGTATACACCTCGAAGACATATCACGATTCGTTCGATCCGATTCGTGGCATTCGGACAAAGGAATACAGCTACATAGAGAATTACGCGTCGCGGCCCGTCCTCGATCTGCCCTGGGATATCGCGGAAAGTGCGCCAGGCCGGACCATAGCTCCACTGGTGCTCGGGCAACGTCCCGAGCGCGAACTGTACGACCTCCTCGAGGATCCCACGGAGTCGCGTAACCTATTGGGTCCCGACGTCACGGACAAGGCGGAGGCCATCGCCAACGACCTTGCTCTGCTCCTCGACGACTGGCGTCAGAAGACCAACGACGTCATACCGTCCGAATTCGCGGGCACCAGAATTGCGGAACGCTACACCGAAACTTATCTGCACATTCACGGTCCAACAATCGCCAGCCGTTCCGCGATTGCGGCGGAACGCGGCGTTGAAGACGACCACAGCCCCGGTCAATAGTTATGCTCATGGTGATCGAAATGACTTGCTCTGCACCGCAATTTTGGTGCGGTTAAGCTCACGCGCATGTCAGCCCATCCGACGGCATATCTCGTGCTCGCGTCGCAACGCAGCGGGAGCACGCTGCTCGTCGAATCGCTGCGGGCGACCGGTGTGGCCGGCGAGCCGGGCGAGTTCTTTCAGTACCTGCCGACCACCAGCCAATCGCCCCAGCCACGCCAATGGTTCGAAGGTGTCGAAGACGAGTCGATCTTGCGACTCCTGGATCCGCTTGATGAAGGCAAGCCCGACCTTGCGCCGCCGGACATCTGGCGTGACTACATCCGCACCGTGGGTCGGACACCGAACGGTATCTGGGGCGGCAAGCTGATGTGGAACCAGACCCCGTTGCTGCTGCAACGCGCCGCGGGCCTACCCGACCGCTCCGGCGACGGCTTGCTGGCGTCGATCAGGGACGTCATCGGCAGCGATCCGGTCCTCGTCTACGTGTACCGTCCCGATGTTGTCTCCCAGGCGGTTTCGTTCTGGCGTGCGGTGCAGACCCGGGTCTGGCGCGGCCGGCCCGACCCTGGGCGTGACGCACGCGCCGAGTACCACCCCGGGGCGATCGCCCACGTCGTAGCCATGCTGCGCGCACAGGAAGAGGGTTGGCGCAAATGGTTCGCCGAGGAGAGCGTCAAACCAATGGAAGTCGCGTATCCGGTGCTGTGGCGCAACCTCACTCAGGTGGTCGCCACTGTCCTCGAGGCCTTGGGGCAGGATCCGCGGCTGGCGCCGGCACCGGTCTTGGAACGCCAAGCCGATCAACGCTCCGACGAATGGGTAGACCGCTACCGAGAGGATGCCGAGAGAGAGGGGCTGCCGACATGACGGTCGACACCCTGCACGTCGACGAGTTGCGGCTGCTGGAGGCCGAGGCCGTGCACATTATCCGCGAAGTGGTCGCCGAGCTGGAACGGCCAGTGCTGCTGTTCTCGGCCGGCAAGGACTCCATCGTGCTGCTGCGCTTGGCGGAGAAAGCTTTTCGGCCAGGCTCCTTGCCGTTCCCGGTCATGCACGTCGACACCGGACACAATTTCGATGAGGTCGTCGAATTCCGCGATCGCCGGGTCACGGGCCACGGCCACCGGCTGATCGTCGCCTCCGTACAGGAGTCGATCGACAGCGGCCGAGTGCCGGATCCAGGCCCCGGTGCGTCCCGCAACCGGCAGCAGACCCGCACGCTCTTGGACGCCTTGGAGGCAGGCGGTTTCGACGCCGCGTTCGGCGGCGCCCGCCGCGACGAGGAGCGCGCCCGAGCCAAGGAACGCATTCTGTCCTTCCGCGACGAGTTCGGTCAATGGGACCCGCGGGCGCAGCGCCCGGAACCGTGGTCGCTGTACAACGGCCGGATCAAGAAGGGCGAGCAGGTTCGGGTCTTCCCACTGAGCAACTGGACCGAGCTGGATGTCTGGCGCTACATCGAGCTGGAAAACCTTGAGCTACCCTCGATTTACTTCGCACATGAGCGTGAGGTGTTCGAACGCGACGGCATCCTGCTCGCCGTCTCCGAGTACGCGCGGCCGGCCAACGGCGAGCAAGCATCCGTCGAGTGGGTCCGCTATCGCACCGTTGGCGATCTGACCATCACCGGCGCCGTGCGGTCCACTGCCATCGACATCGAACGGGTGATCGCCGAGATCTCCGCCTCCATCGTGTCCGAACGGGGCGAGACCCGCGCTGACGACCGGACGTCGGCCGCCGCCATGGAGGATCGCAAGCGCGAGGGGTACTTCTGATGACCTGGGCGAGCGAAGCGACGGGAGAAACGACGGCCACCCGCCAACTGCTGCGGATCACGACCGCCGGATCCGTCGACGACGGCAAGAGCACGCTCATCGGCCGGCTACTGCACGACACCGACAGCCTGCCAGTCGATCACCTCGAGGCGGTCACCGATGAAGAGGGCGTCGCAGACCTCGCCGCCCTGAGCGACGGCCTACGCGCCGAGCGGGAGCAGGGCATCACCATCGACGTCGCGTACCGGTTCTTCTCCACCGACTCACGCAGCTACATCCTTGCCGACACGCCTGGTCATGAGCGCTACACCCGCAACATGTTCACCGGAGCGTCGAACGCGCATGCCGCTGTGCTGCTCGTCGACGCCCGGGCCGGTGTGCTGCGACAGACCAACAGGCATGCCCGGATCGCTAAGCTGTTGGGCATCAAGCACTTTGTCGCCACGATCAACAAGATCGACCTCGTCGACTTCGACCAGGTGCGGTTCACCGAGGTGGAGGCGGAGCTGCGGCAGGTGGCCGCGCGGCTCGGCGGCGTCGACATCACCGTGATCCCGATCGCCGCCAAACATGGCGACAACGTCGTGCACCGGTCCGACCGCACCCCCTGGTACGGCGGACCCACGCTTCTGGAGTATTTGGAAGGCGTCGAACTGTCGGCGCCGCACCCCGAGGCGAGCAAGCTGCGACTCCCGGTGCAGTGGGTGTCACGCCCGACCGTCGAGCAGCGCCGTCGCTATACCGGACGGCTATCGGCGGGCACTCTCAGCGTCGGCGATCCGATCGTCAGCCTTCCCGCGGGCACCCGCTCGACCGTGACGGTCGTCGACACTCTCGACGACGCCCGCGCGACGGCCGTTGCTCCACTATCGGTTTCGATCGAGCTCGCCGACGACATCGATGTCGGTCGCGGGGATGTCTTCATCAGCGGCGCCGACGACAGTGTGCAGCCCGTCCTGGCCCGCGAGCTGGACGCGACGGTGTGCTGGTTCGTCGACACCCCGTTACGGGCCGGCGACCGGCTCGCGCTCAAGCAAGGCACCCGAACGGTGCGCACCACAGTGCAGGCTCTGCACTCAAGGCTGGATCCAGAGACGCTCGACGACCTGGACAACCCAGTCGAGTTGCTACTCAACGATATTGGCTCAGTGACACTGCGTACCAGCTCGGTTGTGGTCGCCGACTCCTATGTCGACAACCGCGACAACGGAGCGTTCATCCTCATCGACGAGACCACCAACGACACGATCGGCGCAGGAACCATCACCGAGCCGCGTGAGGTCAAGGCGGGGGTTCACACCCGCAACGACATTCGTTGGCATCCTTCATCGCTGGACCGCGGCTACCGCTGGACGGCCACCACTCAACGCGGCGCCACGATCTGGTTCACCGGGCTTCCGGCTTCCGGCAAGTCCACGCTCGCGGTCGCGGTGGAACGTGCGCTGGTCGAATCCGGTCAGGTGGCTTACCTGTTGGACGGCGACAACATCCGGCATGGGCTGTCCGACGACCTCGGATTCTCGGCGGGCGATCGTGCCGAGAACATCCGCCGGGTCGGGCATCTCACTCGGCTGTTCGCCGATTCAGGTGTCGTCGCGCTGGCGTCGCTGGTGTCGCCGCTGAAGTCCGACCGCGAAATCGCCCGCGCCCTGAACAATGCAGCGAAGCTGCCCTTTATCGAGGTGTACGTGTCCACACCGCGCGAGGAATGCGAGAAGCGCGATCCCAAGGGACTGTATGCGCGCGCCCGTGCCGGCGTGCTAAAAGGTCTCACCGGTGTGGACGCCCCCTACGAGCCGCCCGAGAATCCCGATCTCGTGCTCGACACCACCGGCGCCGACATCGACCAGCTCGTTGCGAAAGTCATCGAACTGCTGAACAACAGGCGCTAGCGCATGGACCCGATATCACCGAGGCGGCGTCCTGGGATCAGGACCGGCCCCTGGTGGTCACCGGCTATATCGCAGCGGTGCGTGACCACGACTCCTTCGCGGGCCTTCGCCGTCAAGTCACCTGAGCGACAACGAAGATCCGACGGAATGGGAAGAATGTCTTACCGTCTGTTCGCGCGGGATAGGCCGCGTCAAGCAGCGGGATCAACTCGCGGCGGAACTGTTGCCACTGCTCGTCCGTGAGCCGGCTCTTCACCGGCGTCAGCGCGGTGCCGGTGATCCACTCCAGGACGGGATTCTCGCCGCTGAGTTCGTGGATGTACGTGGTCTCCCATGCGTCGACGGTGCAGCCGGCGTCCGTCAGAAGGTCTGCATACCCCGACGGGGAATCCACCTGACCGCTGCGGAAAGGGAAGTCCCGCAGCGGTTCTGACCACTGCTCCCGGCGGGCGAGCTCACGGACGGCCTGATGCGACGGGGCGTCGAAATTCCCCGGTACCTGCATGGCGATCCACGACCCAGCAACCAATTGGCCCGCCCACCGCACCAGCAGCTCAGCATGCTCGGGCACCCACTGCAGGGTGGCGTTGCTTATCACGACGTCGGTATCGGCTGCCGGCGTCCACTCACGAACGTCTCCGACTTGCGCGTCGACGCCCCGTTCGCGTGCAGATTCCACCATCTCCGGTGAGCTGTCCCATGCCTCGAGGGAGGTGGCGGGCCAGCGCTGCGCCAAGGTGAGGGTCAGGTTGCCGGGCCCACAACCGAGGTCGACCACCCGGCGCGGCTTCTCGGCACCAACTCGCGACAGCAGGTCGAAGAACGGACGGCCGCGGTGATCGGCGAAGGCTAGGTAGACGGCGGGATTCCACATGACGACAGTGTCCCATCCACCCGGACTCACAGCGGGTCCACAGTTGCGGCACAGCCTGGCGGCCAGCAAAGACCGGCACGGTAGGCGGCGTGACTGTCCCCCGCGAGCGGTGGGTTCTGGCCGCCCTGCTGGTGGCGACCGCTGTGCTGTACCTGTGGAATCTGTCGGCCAACGGTTACGGCAACCAGTTCTACGCCGCGGCTGCGGAAGCCGGCTCGCGGCGTTGGTCGGCATGGTTCTTCGGATCGCTCGACGCGCAGAACTTCATCACCGTCGACAAACCGCCCGCCTCGCTGTGGGTGTCCGGATTGTCAGTGCGCTTGTTCGGGATGAACAGCTGGTCGGTGTTGGTGCCGCAGGCGGTCATGGGGGTGGCAGCGGTTGCGCTTCTGTACTGCGCGGTGCGACGCGCGTTCGCCGATCCCGCTCACGGCGCGGCGGCGGGTCTGCTGGCCGGCGTGGTGCTGGCGGGTACTCCGGCGGCGGCGTTGATGTTCCGGTTCAACAACCCCGACGCCTTGCTGGTGCTGTTGATGATTGCCGCGGCGTACTGCCTGATGCGCGCGGCTTCGACGGCGTCATGGCGGTGGCTGGCGCTGGTGGGTGTGGTCATGGGTTTCGCGTTTCTCGCCAAGATGCTGCAGGCCTTTCTCGTGCTGCCCGGCTTCGCGCTGGCCTACTTGCTCTTGGCGCCAACGACGTGGGCCCGGCGACTCCTTCATCTGCTGGGTGCGACGGCGGCGCTGACCATCGCCGCCGGTTGGTGGGTGTTGACCGTGCAGCTGGTGCCGACTGCTATGCGGCCCTACATCGGCGGCTCGACCGACAACACCGTGCTGGATCTGGCATTGGGCTACAACGGATTAAACCGAATCTTTGGCCACCGCCGCGAGCTCGGCAATCGGCGCGGCGATGGGTCCGGTCTCGCGACCTTCGGCGGCCGCACCGGTCTGCATCGGCTGTTCACCACTGAGATGGGTAACGAGATCTCCTGGCTGCTGCTGGTCGCGTTGTTCGCACTAGCTTTCGGGGCATACCTGGCCGTGCGCCGGCAGCTGAGCCGAGGCGAGCTGTGCGCCTTGATGATCTGGGGCTGCTGGCTGGTGGTGACGGGCCTGGTCCTCAGCTACATGGGCGGCGTCGTTCACCCGTACTACACCGTCGCGCTGGCTCCGGCGATCGCGGCGCTCGTCGGCACGAGCGGGGTGTGGGCGTGGATGCGCCTGGCACGCTGGGACGGCCGGTTCGCGCTGGGTACGATGATTGCGCTGGCCGCCACGTCCGCGGCAGTCTTGCTGCACCGCAACAACTTCAACCCGACGTGGACACGGCTGGTACTTGTGTTGGCCATCATCGGCGTCGTCGGGGTGCTCGTGGCCCGCCCGGGGGCGGTGGGCATCGCGGTCGCCGTCGGGGCGCTGGCCGGACTGGCAGGCAGCACAACGTTTTCCATCGTGACGGCCGCGACGCCGCACCATGGCTCGATACCGTCCGCGGTTCGGCCGTCGAAAGTGACCGCGGGCTGGATGGACGACGAGGCAACGAATTCCGAGCTCGCCGGCCTGCTTGCCACCACGCACACCCCGTGGTCGGCGGCAACGACCGGCTCGCAGTCGGCGGCCGCGCTGGAAATCGACTCCGGCACATCGGTGATGGCGATCGGCGGCTGGAGCGGTGACCCGGTGCCCACCCTGCAGCAGTTCATCGACGACGTGCACGCAGGCAAGGTCTCGTACTATGTCGAGGCGGGTCGTGGCCCCAATGCCGAGGTCCGTCACGGCGAGGTCATCCGCGGGCTCAATCACAGCGCATCACACCCGCGAGATCGCCAATTGGGTCGCTGCGCACTACCCCGCCACCACAGTTGGCGGATCAACGGTCTACCGCTTGGTGTGACCGGACGGGCTACCATGCGGACGTGGACAGTTCGGACGCCGCCCCGGTGGATCCGCCCATCCCCGTTCCCGATGTTCCCGGTGCCGACGCCGGCGCCCGTGGACTGCCCCGCCGCGTCGACCTCACGCTGCGTCAACGGCTCATCGTCGACTCATCGGCGGTCGCCGACGTCGCGCTACGCACCGCGATCGCCTCGCTGCTGAGTGCCACGATGGTGCCGACGGTCATCGGTGCTGCGATGCGCCGGTCGGAATCGCGTGCAGAACGCGACCACTTGCGCTTCTACGCCGAATTGGCCAGGGCGCAGGATCCTGCGCTGTCATTCCCTGCACCGACGGACGCGCCGCGGGTCTCGTCTCGTCCGGCCAATCCGGTCGCCGAATTGATGGCCAAAGGCCGCGTGCACAACATCCGATTCAACAGCAGCTTCGAGGCGGTCAACCCGGCGCTGCGCGACCAGTGCCGCGGATATGTGCGCAACAACGTCGTCCTTGCGCAGCACTGGGTGCACGACGACGGACCGCACCCGACGCTGTGTGTGATTCACGGCTTCATGGGATCGCCGTACCTGTTCAACGGCCTATTCTTCTCACTACCGTGGTTCTACCGCTCCGGCTACGATGTGCTGCTCTACACCTTGCCCTTCCACGGCGGTCGCGCCGAAAAGGGTTCGCTTTTCAGCGGTTACGGCTATTTCGCGCACGGATTCGCAGGATTCGCCGAAGCGATGGCACAGGCCGTGCACGACTTCCGTTCGCTCATCGACTATCTGGAGTTCACCGGTGTCGATCGAATTGCGCTAACGGGCATGTCGCTGGGCGGCTACACCTGCGCCCTGATCGCCTGCGTCGACGACCGGATTCAGGCCGTTATTCCGAACGTGCCGGTAGTGACACCGGATAGGACCGTCGACGAGTGGTTCCCCGCAAACCACGTGGTTCGGTTACGCAGTCTCATCGCCGGAACCGACAACGAACTGACTCGTGATGCCACCATGTATACCTCACCGCTGAACTACCCGCCGCTGGTGCCCAAGGACCGCAGGCTGATCATCACCGGACTCGGTGATCGGCTCGCGCCGCCCGAGCAGGCCGAGGTGCTGTGGGAGCACTGGGACCGCTGCGCATTTCACTGGTTCCCGGGCAATCACGTCCTGCACGTGAGCCAGCCGGACTACTTGCGCCGAATGACCCGGTTCATGCGCGATTTCATGTTCTCCTAGACAGGCTGTCGCCACCCGGCCGGCCGGCCACCGCAGATGATCCAGCAGGTCCTCGGTAAAGCGGCGCGGGTTTAGCGTCGATTCGCCTTAGACCAGCGGGCACCCAGCACGAATCCGCCAGTCCAGGTCCTTGAGGCAGGCGTTGAACGGAAACTGCCGGATGAAGCGCGGCAGCAGGTTGTTGACAGTGCCAAGGGCGGCCATCAGCCGGTTGAACCGGCGCTGCTTGGACACGTGCCACGGCAACCCCATCTCGTCGCGGAACCGTTGCGGCAGAAAGCCGGTCGTGATGAAGAGGTTGACTGCGTCCAGCCGCCGCTCCAACCAGCGAGACGACGTCATGCTGGGCATTGGGCTTTTGTCCGGGCCGGCCTGCGCGCGGGTTGGCGTTGACGCGCGGGCGCCTCTGGCGCTTGTTGCCGCCCTTGGCGCGCCTTGGGCGGTTTGGCTTAGGCCTCGCGTTGTCGGTTAAGCGCGACGCCATCCGTCGATCTCGCCGGCGATGCCGCGTGACACCTGTCCAGGAGTGGGGTGCAATATCAGGAAACACTCGTTCTCACATTTGTTCGATAGGGGTGGCGAATGACGGTCAGTGGCCGATCGACCACGTCGAACGTCTGATCAATGATCCGGTGCTACCGGGCGGAAGGCGACCGCCGAGATGGATGGCCTCGTCACTCAACCCCCGAAAGCCCGGTGGAGTACGACGCCTTCGACAAGGACCTGCAGCTGTGGGTCGCGGCGTCTATTTACAAGGGCTTCGTCGACGTGTACCGCATTTTCGTCCAACGTGATCATGGAGCTCGCTCGGCCCGGCGTCGGCTACGGCGTGAAGGACAGTCGGGTCGAGAGTGGGCGTGCGGACCGCCACCCCATCAAGCGCGCGAGGACGACCTTCACCTATCTCGCCGTTGCGCTCTCAGGGAGCGAAGCCCAGAGGGCGACGTATCGCCGTGCCGTCAATCAATCGCACGCACAGGAGTATTCCTCGTCGCAGGCTTTCGCTTCTAAGCGGGTCAACAAAATCAACGCGCGAAAGGAGTTCTTCTACGGCAGCGACGGCCACGACAACCGCGGCACTCATGAGCAAAATGTACGCCGGTTTGCACCCGCCGCATATGCGTGTGTCAACGTCACGGCCTCAGCTTCTGCTGTGTACTCGACGATTTCTCCCATGGTTGCCTTTAAGGCGTCTAGAACCTCTTCCGGTGTCGCGATCATTGTGGTGATCGCTCTGTTGCTCGCTGCGGTGTTCCTGTCGCTGTTGATCGCTGCGGTGTTCGTGTCGGCGCGGATCCATCGGCGTGAACCGGGCCCGGCATCAACGCGGCGCTGTCGGCGCTGGCGCGGTCAAGTGCAGAAAGAAGAGGCAATCGTGCTAAGCGGCTGTCAAGACCGCCGGGGGAAAATCTGGCGCATCGCAGCTGTGTTCGCTGCGACCGGCGCTCTGGCCTTGTCGGGGTGCACGAGCACCGTGGATACGAGCGAACCCACGACCCAGACGGCGACACCAACGGCGCAAGAGGAGCAAGAGGAGTTTGTCGTAGAGCCGGTGGCGGAGAAGACAGTCACCGAGTTGCCTGCCGGCCCGCTGTATTGGCACGTCGAGAATTTCCCCGCGCTCGCGGACGCCGAGGCGGCGGCTGGTCCGTTGTCCCTGGCCACCGACGTGGAGGGCAAGGTCTGGCTCTT
The DNA here is from genome assembly GCA_963715885.1 of uncultured Actinomycetota bacterium. Classification (GTDB taxonomy): domain Bacteria; phylum Actinomycetota; class Actinomycetes; order Mycobacteriales; family Mycobacteriaceae; genus Mycobacterium. The sequence goes on along the minus strand of CAVQSK010000026.1, from coordinate 377,014 downwards.
TACGCTTGGTCCTAAGGGAGCGCCGACGCATGGTGGCAGCATGGTCACCGAGATCGGCCCCTTGGTGGACGTCTCCGCCCCCGAGTACCTGCTGCTCATCAGCCATGCCGTCGCGGCGCCAGGCGCCAAGTCCGGGGTGCACACGCATACAGGCACCGAGGCGTTCTTGGTGCTGGAGGGTCAGCTGAGCCAACAGACCCCGCACGGCGTGAACGTTGTCGAAGCCGGCAAGACGCTGGCGGGGGGCCCCGCCGAGCATCCGATGGAGGTCACCAGCAGCGGCGGGGAAGAACTGCATTGGCTGATCATGTTCGTCGTGGACGCGAACAAGCCATTCGCGTCGGACGCTACGTTCGAGTGAGGCGGCTGCCGCTTTTGCAGTTCGGGTACGGCTCGTCAGCGACGGTCACCGGGGGCCGCACCGACAGCAGCGGCACCGATTGCCGCCGCGACCAGAAGAATACGAATCACGTTTCGCACCCTTCTCGATGAATTGACATCCCGGTAACCGGCGGGGAGCGTAATTCACGCGAGTCCTGGTCACACCGCGCCAGCGTTTCCTCGAGCCTCGCGATCGTTGCGGCTTTGGCCGCCATGGGTGGGGGATTCGTCGTTTTCGTGGAGGACAATCAGCGCACGCCTGCGTGACGGCGGGCGTCTCCTCGAGCACGGAGCGGGGGATGGGCTCGGTGGCCAGGAAGGTTGCCGACACCGCCGGGGATTCAGTCGAACAGCCCGGCGCTGGCCTCCCGCCTTCGGCGCTGCTCTTCGGGATCGGGTACCGGCACCGCGGCGACCAGCCGTTGGGTGTACTCGGTCTGCGGGTTACGCAGGATCTGGTCGCGCGGGCCCATCTCCTGCAGCACGCCGTTGCGCAGCACCGCGACGTCGTCGGCCAGCCGGTCCACCACGGCCAGGTCGTGGCTGATGAACAGGCAGGCGAACGCCCATTCCCGTTGCAGCTCCTCGAACAGGTCGAGCACCGACGCCTGCACCGACACGTCGAGCGCGCTGGTGGGCTCGTCGGCGACCAGCAGGTCGGGGCTCAGTGCCAGCGCCCGCGCCAGGTTTGCGCGCTGCCGCTGCCCGCCGGATAGCTCGTGCGGGTAGCGCGCGGCGGTGTCTTTGGGCAGCCGCACCGCGTCGAGCAGCTGGGCGACGCGGGCCGTGCACTCCGCGCCGCGCACCACCTTGTGCACCTTCAGCGGCTCGGCGACGCAGTCGCCCACGCGCAGACGCGGATTCAGCGAGGTCGCCGGATCCTGGAACACGAAGCCGAACTTCGCGCGCACCGGCCGGAGCTGTTTTTCGGACATGGCGGTGATGTCCTGGCCGAGAATCTTGACCGTACCGGTCGTCGGCTTCTGCAGCGCCGCAACGCAGCGCCCGATCGTGGACTTGCCCGAGCCCGACTCCCCCACCAGGCCAAGGGTCTTGCCGCGGTCGATGCTGAACGTGACGTCGTCGACCGCCTTGAACGCCGCCGAGCCGATCGCGCCAGGGAACTCGACGCTGAGACGATCGATCTCCAGCACGTTTTCCGTCTTGGTCTCTGCGCCGGCTTGGTGTTCGGGGTTGCCCTGCCCTAGGTGCGGCACCGCCGCCAGCAGAGTGCGGGTGTAATCCTGCGATGGCTCGGCGAAAAGCTTTGCCACAGTCGCGATCTCGACGACCTTACCGGCGTTCATGACGACGACCCGGTCGGCCAGGTCGGCGACCACCCCCATGTTGTGGGTGATCAGCACGATGGCGCTGCCCAACCGATCCCGCAGGTCGCGCAACAGTTCCAGGATTTCGGCCTGCACCGTGACATCCAGCGCGGTGGTCGGCTCGTCGGCGAGGATCACCTCCGGGTCGCAGGCGATAGCGCAGGCGATGACCACGCGCTGCTTCTGCCCGCCGGACAGCTGATGCGGATAGAAGCCGTACCGCTGTTCGGGATCGGGTAGCCGCACGAGCCGCAGCAGATCGATCGCCTTGTCCCGGGCCTGCTTTCGGTCGATGTCGGTGTGCGCGCGGATGGCCTCGCTGATCTGGTAGCCGACGGTGAACAGCGGGTCCAGCGCCGCGCCCGGTTCCTGGAACACCATCGCGATGTCCTTACCGCGCAGCGCGGTGAACTGCTTGTCGGACAGCCCGGCGACGTCGCGTTCGCCAAGCAGCACCGTGCCGGTGACCCGGGCGGTGTCCGGCAGCAGCCCGATCGCGGCCCGTGACGACACCGACTTGCCGGAACCGGATTCGCCGACGACGGCCAGCACCTCGCCCGGTTTCACGTCGAATGTGACGTCGTCGACGGCGCGTACCGGACCGGCGTCGGTGCTGAAGGTCACCGAAAGCTGACGATACGAAAGGGCGGGTGCCTCTGGTGCTTGCGTCATGTCAGTTCGCCGCCCGCCGGGTGCGCAGCAGCGGGTTGAGCACCTCGTTGATGCTCTCCCCGACCAGGGTCATGCCCAGCACCGCCAATACGATCGCCGTACCGGGAAACACCGCGGTCCACCAGATGCCGTTGGAGATGTCCGAGAGCGCCTTGTTCAGGTCGTAACCCCATTCGGCGGCCTTGGTCGGCTCGATGCCGAAGCCGAGGAACCCCAGACCGGCCAGCGTCAGGATCGCCTCGGCGCCGTTCAGGGTGATGATCACGGGAAGCGACGACGTGACATTGGACAGTATGTGGCGGAACAGGATTCGCGTTGTGCTGGCGCCGGTGACGCGGGCGGCGTCGACAAACGGCTCGACCTTGACTGCCAGCGTCGCGTTGCGGACCACGCGGAAGTACTGCGGCACGAACACCGCCATGATCGCCACTGATGCCGACAGGATGCCGCCCAGCGTGCCGGACTGCCCGGCCACGAGGACGATGGACACCACGATCGCCAGCAGCAGCGACGGCATCGCATAGAGCGCGTCCATCACCAGCACCAGCACCCGGTCCAGCCAACCGCCGCGGTAACCGGACACCAGGCCGAGAACGACGCCGACGAGCAGCGAGATGATCAGCGACAGCACGATCACCATCAGCGCGGTGCGGGCGCCGTAGATCACCCGCGAGTACACGTCCTCGCCGCGTACCGAGGTGCCGAACCAGTGCTGCGCCGACGGTGCCTGCTGGCGGACGAATTCGACGCCGTCCGCGCTGGTCTGGGCGAAGCCGTATCTCGCCAGCAGTGGCGCGAAAAGCGCCACCAGGATGAAGCCCGCGACGAGCACCAGCCCGAGGACGAGGGTGGCGCGTTGCAGCCCGTGGGTGGAACGCAGCAGCCCCAGACCCGGGAACGCGCGGCTCTTCGGCTGTTCGACGACGAGCCTGTCGGCGCCCGCGGCGGCGATCGTCATCTCCTAGAACCTCACCCTCGGGTCGATGAGCGCCACCGCCAGGTCGATCACGAAGCTCATCACCGCCACGACGATCGCGATCACCGTCACGATGCCCTGCACCGCGACGAAGTCGCGCGCCGAAAGATAGCGCGCCAGTTGCAGTCCCAGCCCGTTCCATTCGAACGTGGTCTCGGTGAGCACCGCGCCGCCGAGCAGCAGGGCGATCTGCATGCCCATCACCGTCACCACCGGGACGAGCGCGTTGCGGAACGCGTGGCGGCGGGTCACGACGCCGTAGGAGAGCCCGCGGGCCCGCGCTGCGTCGACATACCCGGCGCGCAGGGTCTGCAGCATGTTCACCCGGACCAGGCGGAGGAACACGCCGGCGGTCAACAGCCCGAGGGCCAGCGCCGGCAGCACTGCGTGTTTGAGAACGTCCACGATGTAGGTGCTGTTGCCGTAGAGGACCGCGTCGACGATCGCGATGTTGGTCTGCGGTCGCACGCCGGCCAACGCGATCTCGGTGGACGCACTGAAGCGGCCGGACGCGGGCAGCCAACCCAGCTTCACCGAGAACAGCAGCTTGAGCAGCATCCCGACGAAGAACACCGGGGCGGCGTAGAACAGCACCGCCAGCAGCCGCAGGACCACGTCGGGCACGCGGTCGCGGTGCGTTGCGGCAAACAGCCCCAACGGGATTCCGACGATCATCGCGACCAGCAGGGCCCACGCCGCCAGCTCCAGGGTGGCGGCGCCGTTGACCACGACCAGGTCGCTGATCGGGCGCCTGTCGGTCAGCGTGGTGCCGAAGTCGCCGCGGAACAGGCCGGTGAGATAGTCCCAGTACTGGGCCAGCAGCGGACGGTCGAACCCCGCCGCCGCCTTGCGCTCGGCGATCTGCGCCGGGGTGAGTCGGCCGCCGGCGGACGCGGTGATCGGGTCCCCGATACCACGCATCAGGAAGAACACCAGGGTGACCAGGATCCACGCGGTCGGGATGATCAGCAGTGCCCGGACGCCGAGATAGCGGGCCAAGGCGCCGTAGCGCGACTGCCCGCCTGTCCGCTTGGCCGGTTCCGGGGCGGCGGTCGGCGCCGCCTCCGTGGTGGCCGTCATGCTGCCTTCTGCGCCGAGTTCTGCAAGGGCGCGAACTCGAACTTGAACGATTTGTCAAGGGTGACGCCGTCAATGTCCTTGCCTGCCACGGCGATCTGCTTTCCGGTCAGCAGCGGGATCGTCGACAGGTAGTTGTTGGCCATTTCGTCCTGGATCTTGGTGATGATCGCTGCCCGCTTGGCCGGGTCGGGCTGCGTCGCTTCGTCGGTGATGAGCGCGGTGATCTCGGGGTTCTCGAAGTGGTTGCCCAGGAAGTTGTCCGGGGTGAAGAACGGCGTCAGGTAGTTGTCGGCGTCGGGGAAGTCGGGGAACCAGCCGAGCTGGTAGAGCGGGTAGGCATCCTTGACCCGTTCGGCGGTGTAGGTCACCCATTCGGTGGACTGCAGGTTGACCCGGAAGAGCCCGGTGGCGTCGAGTTGGCCTTTGATCGCGGCGTATTCCTCCGACGACGACACCCCGTAGTGGTCAGGGTTGTACTGCAGGTTCAGCGGTACCGGTGTCGGAACTTGGGCTTCGGCAAGGTATTTCGCGGCTTTGGCGCGGTCGGGTTTGGCGCCGTAGGCGTCCTTGAACGCCTCGTTGGCGCCAGGGATGCTGTCCGGGATCACCGAGTACGCCGGCGCGTAGGTGCCTTTGTACACGTCACGCGCGAGCGCGTCGCGGTCGAGTGACGAGGCAATCGCTTTGCGGATCGCCAGCTTCTGCGCGGGGGTGCCGCCGGGCATGGTGTTCATGTTGAAGACGATGTAGCGCAGTTCCCCGCCGGGACCCTCGTGAATGACGAGGTTGGGGTTTCGCCGCAGGCCCTCGATATCGGTGGGCGACAGGCTGCGCGACGCGACGTCGATGGCTTGGTTCTCGATGTCGATCTTGAGGTTGTCGGTGTTGGCGTAGTACTTGATTCCGACCAGTTCGGTCTTCGGCTTGCCGAACAGCCCCTGATAGTCGGGGTTGGCGCGCAGGCCGATGAGCTGATTCTTGGAGTAGGTGGTCATCGTGAAGGGACCCGCGAACGGTTCGGCGGCAGCGATGGCGTTGTCGTCGAGCACCTTGTCGGACGGGAACACCTCTTCGTCGATGATCGGTCCGGCGTTGGTGGCGAGTACCTGGGGGAAGGTCTGGTCGTCAGGCAGCTTCAGCATGAAGTCCACCGTCAACGGATCCGGCGTTTCGACGCTGTCGAGGTTGGCCAGCAGCGACTGCGGTCCGTTGGGATCGTTGATTGCGTTCTCCCTGTCGATGGAGAACTTGACGTCGGAGGACGTCAGGGCATGCCCGTTGGCGAACTTGAGGTTCGGTTTGAGCTTGCAGGTGAAGGTCGTCGGCGCGGTGAAGTCGCAGCGTTGCGCGATGTCCGGTTTCAGCTCGCCGCTGCCCGGGACGAAGTTCATCAGGAACGGGTACACCTGGTTCATCACCTGCAGCGACCCGTTGTCGTACGAGCCCGCAGGATCGAGTGAGGAGACCTTGTCGGTGGTTCCGACGGTCAGGTACTGACCGGTGACCGCGTCCGCGGGACGACCGAGTCCGCATCCGCTGACAACCAGCGCGAGGGCGGCTAGCGCCGCAACATACTTACCGTCGACCAGAGGTCCTAGGGACGGCGCAGTGTAGGCACGTTGTCGTTCTCCGATTGCATAACGCTAGCTGGATTGGCGCTGGTTCGGGCGGCATTGGCCAGCGTTGGATGACGTGCTCGCCGAGCGCGGTTCGCCTGGGCAGTTCGATCGGGTAGTTCCCGTCGAAGCAGGCGGAGCTGAACCGCCCCGGCATGTCCGGAGACTCCGTTCCTTGGGAACGGCGCAGGGCACTTCGCGTCCTCCATGGAGTGGGAAATCGTGTGCTGATGTCGTCTTCGAGCAGTGTCCGGGAGAACACGATTGGTGGGTGCGCGTCGCGGTCGACCCCGATTTTCCTTTGGTGCCGCGAGCCTGTTTGGGAACGTGGTGGTGGAGGTAGGACCGGAAGCGTCGGGGTCGAGGTCACCACGTTGTGAAGGCGATGGCGTTGTGGCCGTTGACGCGTCGCGTCGAGCATGCTGGGTTGGACGTCCAAGACGTCGACCGCGCCTTCGCGGCCGACGATTTGGGCGACGCGCACAGCTTCTCGATCTAGCCCGGGGTATGAGTCAACGCGGTGCTTCACAGCCACAGCCCCGAAACCTACGCTTATTGCCGTGAGGCAAATCCTGCTGCGGGCAATTGTGCTTCTGGGATCGTGGGCGATCGGACTACTGGTGGCGGCGTGGGTTGTTCCCGGTGTTTCGTTGTCGGTGTCGGGGTTCATCGTCGCCGTAGTGGTGTTCTCGGTGTCGCAGGCGATCCTGTCCCTGTTGATCTTGAAGTTGCCCCATGGGTATGCGTCGCTGCTCCTTGGGGGCACCGGCCTGGCATTGACCATCGCCGCGTTGAGTCTCGCCTCGGTATTAACTCACGGTCTCACCATTCGCGGCATTGCATCCTGGATGGCCACAACGGTCGTGGTGTGGCTCGTGACAACGGTCGGGGCAATTTCACTGCCCGAGCTGTTGGCCCGCGATGACGTCGGCTCGACCTGACCAAATCGAGGCGGACGCACGTCAGAGCCGTGTATTCGCGACACCGTGCAAATTCGGCTACAGGGTCTGGAGCGTCGCGCGCAACCTTCTCCAACGCGAGCGCATCACTGTCGGCCCGCGGGTGTTCGATGAGGTGTAGGCACCGTCGACGTTGGTATCTTTCTGCGCGAGTTCAGGTTCGGGGCGCTAATGCTGGTCGTGATGACGATGACCGCACCAGCGGCGCTGCTGTAGCGCGGCCAACAGTATTCCCTCGACGGTCGAGCCGCTGGTCAGCGGCAAAAAGTTCTGCATTTCGCCGGGTCCGCCGAGTGAGTAGCATTTTGTTATCGCGTCCGACGACGAAGGGAGACGTGATGGGAGACACGCATCACGATCCGACGGATCACTCCCGGACCACGCAACCGCACGCTGGTATCGCGATGAAGGACAACTTCTTCTGGCCCGGGTTGATCCTGCTGGCCGTGGCAGTGTTCGGGATGATCAGCACGGCGGCAGCCGCCGCCTACCGGCATTACGAGTGGCTCGCCACGACGGTGCTCATCGCCGTGCTCGGAACGGTCGCTGGAGCGCTATGGCTCGTCGTGGAGCATCGCCGTGTGACCCGCATCGACGAGCGCGTGGTACGCCGCACACGCCGATAGTCGGCCGCCAGCGTGCTGCCTAAAGCTAAGAGCCGACCCGTAATTAGTGAGGTCTGAGAGACGGCGGACAGTGGTTTGGGTTGGCCCGCTATCCCATCAGCCACCGATGACCGGACTGGCGATGGCGGCACAGCACGGGGTTGTCCCGCCGTCCGCGCGACGGGATGATCACGCTGGGCACCGCCAAAGCGGCACTGGACCAGTTTGTCCGCTTCGTCGCACTCGAGCTCGCGCCGCACGGCATCACCGCGAACCTCGTCGCGCCCGCCACGGTCGACGAAACAAAGGTGACCGAGCAGTTGACGACCGACCAGATGCGTCACCTCGGCGCAACCAACCCCATGGGGCGCCTCGTCCGCTCCGGCGAGGTGGCCAGGACGGTGGCCTTCTTGGCAAGTGAGGATTCCGCTTTCAGCACCGGCCACTACCTCCCTGTCAACGGCGGCCTTGCCATGGATTGAAACCCGGTTCTGCCGCTACGGAAGTCACCAGATTTGGGGAAGAATTTCGACCTTGCCACCATCGACCTGGCCTATTGCAGGGCGCGGTATCCACGAGGAACTGGTCGCCTACGTTGCCGACCAGGAGGGCTACTACGAGGATGAAGGCGTGCACGTCGCCATCCGCGACGGGGTCAGCTGGGAAACGGAGCGTCTGCGCCGCTGTGCGACGATCGGCCTGAGCCAAGCCCTCTTGTCGCGGCTGACCGACGGCATCGGTTGAAAAATGCTCAGCGTCAACACCCATCGTCCGCTGTTCTGGTTTCTGGGCACCGCCGATGTGACATCCATGGCGGATCTTCGCGGGCGCCGCCTGGCAGTCCACGCCGCCCACACCGCCCCCGGTTGTTTCGCCCGGATCGTCCTGCGCAAGCACGGCCTGAACCCCGACCGCGACCTGGAATGTGTGGTGCGGGCTCCGGGTGACTACCCAAGATGGCGGTATGGCACAGGTCCGGCCGTACCGCGGCATCGACGCGGCAGAGCGCCTCGCACAGCGTCGGCGCCGACTTCTCGACGCCGGCCTCGACTTGCTCGGCGCCAGTGAACAGGACCCGGCCGAACTGACCGTGCGTGCCATCTGCGGAAAGGCCGCATTGGGCGTCCGGTATTTCTATGAGAGCTTTACCGATAAGGACGACTTTGTCGGCGCAGTGTTCGACAGCGTGATCGCCGACCTCGCCGCCACCACCAGGCGGCGGTCGCGTCGGCGCCGCCGCAAGAGCAGGCCCGCGCGGGCATGGCCAACGTCGTGCGCACCGTCGCTGCCGACGTCCGGGTGGGTCGACTGCTGTTCAGCGTGGAGCTGTCCAACACGGTGATCGTGCGCAAACGCGCGGAATCCACCGCGCTGTTCGCGACACTGCTGTTCCAGCACGCAGGCGCACTAGGCGCTCAAGACAATGACCTGATCAAGGCCGCCGCGCATTTCGCAGTCGGCGGGGTCGGTCAAACGGTGAGCGCTTGGCTGTCGGGCGAGGTCAAGCTCGATCCGGAGCAGCTGATTGCACGGTTGGCGACGCTACTCGACCAGTTGGCGGCGATTCCGAATTAGTGCGCCGCGCCCACCCTTGGCCGGCGATCGCTGGCGGTCATTGGTGCCGTCTTGGCGTCGTTCTCGGTGAATTCCTTGGTCCAGCACGCGAACTCGAGTGTGATGCCGTCCGGATCGTGGAAGTAGAACGATCGCACGTAAACGCCGGGGTGGACCGTTGGCGAGACCTGCGCCTCGCTTTCGTCGTGGTTGAGCACCGGGCCGACGCGCACGCCCTTGTCCTTGAGCCGCTGTCGGTATTCGTCGAACTTCTCCGCTGGGACGTGGAAGGCCAGGTGGTTCATCGTGCTCACTGCGCTGACGATGTCGCCGATCCCCGGGATGGCTTCCGGCGACGAGAGACCGGGGACACGGTCCGGCGCTTCGGCGAACCAGAAGAACGCTACGCAGTCGCCGTTGCCGGCGTCGAAGAAGAAATGCTGGCCCATGCCGCCGGGCAGATCGAGCGACTTGATCAACGGCATCCCAAGGACATTCGTATAGAAGTCGACGGTTTTTTCCATGTCCGAGCAGACCAGCGCCACGTGGTTGATTCCACCGAACTCGAACTCGGAATTAAGGTTGTTTGGCTTGATCACGTGAAAGCTCCTCGAACCTATGGTCAAGAATGCAATCTGAATCTAACATCAGATTCAGATCTGAGCAATGGTCGACGAGGGGAGCACGCCGCAGGTGACTGGAACTTTCTTGGGCGCAAGCCTTGGACTTCGGTCCGGGGTCAACGCATCGGGTGTATCGCTGGGCGTTGCCCGTGGGTCAACGCGGTCGGGCTCGACTGTCGATGTATTGCTTGAGGATGGACAATGGTGCGCCCCTGCAGGAGATGGCGAAGTAGGACGGCGACCAGAGGTGTCCGCGCATGCTGTCGCGGACACAGCGGCCGCTGAATTCGTGTCGCACCGCATAGGCGGTGCGGCCTTTGAGACGCTGTACGAGCGTCGAGATTGCCATGGTGGGTGGGTGGGGCGCGAGTTCACCGGCGAAACCGACCATGTGCACCTTCTCCTCAACCAACTCGACATCGAGATCAGAGCACAAGGTGCGCACGGTGTTCTCGGCGAAGGTGAGCATCTCGTCGGTGAACACCGGGCGGCGATACTTGGTCACGAACATCAGATGTGCATGCAGCGCCGACACTTGCTGCCGGGCGCGGCGATAGGTCTAGGTTGTCATAGGTCGGCCTTACAGTCGCGCTATGCAGATGCGTTATCGGTATCGCATCGAACCGACACCGGCCCAGCGGCAGATGCTGGCGCGCGTGTTCGGTTGCTGCCGGGTGGTGTTCAACGACGCACTGCGCGTACGCGACGAGGCGTACCGGGCCGGGGTGAAAGTCTCCGACACCGAGATTCAGCGCCGGGTGATCACGGCGGCCAAGGCGACTGTCGAGCGTGGTTGGCTGGCCGAGGTGCCCAGTGTGGCGTTGGTGCAGTCGGTCAACGACTCCCGGCGGGCGTGGGGCAACTACTTCGACTCACACACCGGCAAACGCAAAGGCCGCAAGCTAGGCCGTCCACGAATGAAGTCGCGCAAGGATCAGCGGCAGTCGTTTCGGCTCACCCGCAACGGATTCTCGGTTCGCTCCAGTGGCCAATTGTTTGTAGCCAAGGTGGGCGAGGTCGGGGTCCGCTGGTCGCGCGAGCTGCCCTCGCAGCCGTCGAGCGTCACGATCATCCGGGAACCGGACGGCCACTACGACGCCAGCTTCGTTGTCGAGGTCGCTTCCACACCGCTGCCGCCGGTGGACCAGGAGGCTGGGGTGGATGTGGGCATAACGCGGTTGGCGACGATCGCGACCAACTTCGGTGCGCGCACCGACGTTGCAAACCCGAAATATTTGGGCCGCAAGCTGCGCAAGTTGCGGAGCTTGGAGCGGGAGAAGTCTCGCCGGCAGAAAGGATCACACAACAGGGAGAAGACGCGGCGCAAGGTGGCCATCGCGCACAACGAGGTGGCGCGGGCGCGGCGGGACTATCACCACAAGCAGGCTTTGGCGGTGGTTCGCGAGAATCAAGTGATCCACGTCGAGGACCTCAACATCGTGGGCATGGTCAAAAACCGCCGGCTTGCCCGAGCAATCTCAGACGCGGGGTGGGGCCAGTTCGTCCGGATCATCGGCGAGAAAGCCGACCGCTACGGTCGCACCGTTCATCAGGTGTCGCGGTGGTTGGCGTCGAGCAAGACGTGCTCGGCGTGCGGATACCGGCTCGACGAACTGCCGCTACAGGTACGGCAGTGGACGTGCCCGAAGTGCTGGGTGGCCCACGACCGCGACTACAACGCCGCCAAGATCATTCTCGCCGCCGGGCGGGCGGAGAGACTAAACGACTCCCACGCAAGTGGGCGCGACCACGAAAGTGGTTCCGGTGGAGTCCATGTAAGACCGCAACCCGTTGCGGCGGCGGACGATGAAGCAGGAAGCACCCCAACAGCGGCGTAAGCCGCCGCGGGAATCCTCAGGTATCCAGTCCGAGGAGCACGTCAAAGTCAGTCCGCGTGAGCAGTTGCCGACCCTGCGCGGCCGGCAGACCCAAGCCGCGATCGACGCAGCGGCCCGGTCGGTCATCACCCGCAAAGGCATTCTCGCGACTACGATTTCAGACATCGCCGCGGAAGCCGGCAAGTCTACGGCGTCGTTCTACAACTACTACGACTCCAAAGAGGCCATGGTCCGTGAATGGGCCGTGCGGTTCCGCGATGAGGCCCGGGAGCGTTCGCGGGCGGCCGCCAAACCGGGGCTGACGAACCGGGAGCGCTCGTATGAGGCGGTGGCCGCGCACTGGAACACCTACCGCAACCGGCTCGCCGAGATCATCAGCGTCTCGCAGCTGGCCATGATCAGCGACGACTTCGCCGAGTACTGGGACGACATCTGTTCGCTGCCGATCGGTCTGATCACGCAAATGGTGGAACATGCGCAGCGCCAGGGATTTTCCGAGGACGACGATCCGCAACTTGTCGCCGTCGCGATGGTGTCGATGCTCAACCAGTTCTGCTACACCGAGCTCAGTGGGGACGCCGCCGAGGCCGTCGACGACGAAGCCTGCATCACCACACTCGCCAACATCTTCTACCGGACGATCTATCACAAGGAGGCCGGGCCGTCATGACCAGAACACCGGCGGCATCCGGAACACCGGGCGTCACGCACGAGTTCGTCGGGATGGACTCCCCCACCGCTCGCCGAGCGGGGGCGGGCGGGCACCCCTGCCAAGGGCTCTACCACCGCGGTGTTGGACGTAGGCCAAAGGTGGCATTGGTTGCCACCCATTATCAGATCGACTTCTCCGAGCACTATCTCGCCGACTACATGGCCACCCGCGGGATCGGCTTCCTGGGTTGGAACACCCGGTATCGCGGGTTCGAGAGCAGCTTCCTGCTCGACCATGCCCTCGTCGACATCGGTGTCGGCGTGCGCTGGCTGCGCGAGGTGCAGGGAGTGGAAACCATTGTACTGCTCGGCAATTCCGGTGGCGGCTCGCTGATGGCCGCCTACCAGGCGCAGTCCGTCGACCATCACGTCACGCCGCTGGAGGGTATGCGGCCCGCCGCGGGGCTCAACGACCTGCCGCCCGCCGACGGCTATGTGGCCAGCGCGGCGCACCCCGGGCGACCGGATGTGCTGACGGCCTGGATGGACGCGTCCGTCGTCGATGAAAACGATGTGCTCGCAAGCGATCCCGACCTTGACCTGTTCAACGCGTGTAACGGGCCACCGTACTCACCGGAGTTCGTGCAGCGCTACCGCTCGGCCCAGGTCGACCGCAACAACGCGATCACCGACTGGGCAGAAGCCGAGCTCAAGCGGGTACACGCCGCGGGCTTCTCCGATCGTCCGTTCACGGTGCTGCGGACGTGGGCCGATCCCCGCATGGTCGACCCCGCTCTTGAGCCGACCAGGCGGCCCGCCAACATGTGCTACGCCGGTGTTCCGGTCAAGGCCAACCGGTCCGCGCACGGCATCGCGGCGGCCTGCACGCTGCGCAACTGGCTGGGCATGTGGAGCCTGCGCCATGCCCAGACCCGCGCCGAGCCGCACCTCGCCCGCATCCACTGCCCCGCGCTGGTGATCAACGCCGAGCAGGACACGGGGGTGTATCCCTCGGACGCGCAGCGCATCTACGAGGCGCTGGCCAGCACCGACAAATCGCGATGCTCGATCGACACCGACCACTACTTCACCACCCCGGGAGCGCGCAGCGAGAAGGCCGATACCATCGCCAAGTGGATCGCGAAGCGGTGGCGCTAGCCGTCGGCTCTTCGCGCAAGCGCTCATCGCTGAGAGTCCTCGCGCATTTTGTACCCGGCGACAAGGTCATCGGATTCCTTGCCCCAGAAACGGATTGGCTTGACATCCGGTACAGCGCCGAGGATGACGACGATACGTTCTACCGGGAGCTGCCCGAAGCCGAGGTGATCTGGCACGTGCTGCGGCCCATTTCGGGTGCCGACCTCCAGATGGCGCCCAAGCTCCGGCTCGTGCACAAGATGGGTGCCGGGGTGAACACCATCGACGTCGACACCGCGACGCGGCTGGGCATCGCCGTGGCGAACATGCCCGGCGCGAACGCGCCGTCGGTCGCCGAGGGCACCGTGCTGCTGGCACTGGCCGCGCTGCGCCGGCTGCTCGAACTCGACCGGGCCACCCGCGAAGGAAAAGGCTGGCCGTCCGATCCCACCCTCGGCGAGACGGTGCGCGACATCGGCGGCTGCACCGTCGGGCTGATCGGCTACGGCAACATCGCCAAGAGTGTCGAAAGGATCGTGTCCACGATGGGTGCCCGAGTGCTGCACACCAGCACCCGCGACGACGGCCATCCCGGCTGGCGATCGCTGCCCGACCTGCTGGCTGCCAGCGACATCGTCTCGCTGCACCTGCCGCTGACCGACAAGACTGCCGGCATGCTGGACCGCGCCGCGCTGGCCCAGATGAAACCCGACGCGGTGCTGGTCAACACCTCACGCGGTGGGGTCATCGACGAGGAGGCCTTGGTCGAAGCGCTGCGCACGGGCGGGTTGGCGGCCGCGGGTCTCGACGTGTTCGCCGTAGAGCCGCTAACAGCCAACAACCCGCTGCTGAGCCTGGACAACGTCGTGCTCACCCCGCACGTCACCTGGTACACCGTCGACACCATGCGGCGCTACCTGGCCGAAGCGGTGGATAACTGCCGGCGCCTGCGCGACGGCCGGGACCTGCGGAACGTCGTCAACTCGCGCGAGTAGGCTCGGTCCCAACCCACCGGTTATTAGGGAAGGCAACGCGGCATGCCCATTGCGATCACTCCTGAGCACAACGACCTGGCCGGTTCGGTGAGGTCCCTGGTGGCGCGGGTGGCGCCGTCGGAGGTGCTGCACGCAGCCCTTGAAGCCCCGATCCCCAACCCGCCGCCGTACTGGAAGGCCGCTGCTGAACAGGGCCTGCAGGGTGTGCATCTTGCGGAATCCGTTGGCGGACAAGGCTTCGGCATCCTCGAGCTGGCGATTGTCATCGCCGAGTTCGGCTACGGCGCGGTACCCGGCCCGTTCGTTCCGTCGGCGATCGCCAGCGCGCTGATCGCCGCGCACGACCCGGACGCCAAGCTGCTGAACGACATCGCCTCCGGCAATGTCATCGCCGCCTACGCCATCGACTCCGGGCTGACGGCGACCCGGCAGGGTGACGACCTGGTGATTCGCGGCGAGGTGCGGGCGGTTCCCGCCGCGATGCAGGCGTCGGTGCTGGTGCTGCCGGTGGCCATCGACAGCGGCGAAGAGTGGGTGGTGCTCGACGCCGACCAGTTGGAGATCGAACCCGTGAAGAGTGTCGACCCGCTGCGACCGTTGGCCCATGTGCGCGCCAACGCCGTCGAGGTCGGGGACGACCGCGTGCTGAGCAACCTGAGCCGGACCCTGGCCCGCGCACTGATGTCCACCCTGCTGGCCGCGGAGTCCATCGGCGTCGCGCGCTGGGCCACCGACACCGCGGCGGCGTACGCCAGGATTCGCGAACAGTTCGGCCGTCCTATCGGCCAGTTCCAGGCCATCAAGCACAAGTGCGCCGAGATGATCGCCGACACCGAGCGGGCCACCGCCGCGGTGTGGGACGCGGCCCGCGCCATCGACGAGTCTCATGAAAGCGATACCGAAAGTGCGTCCGCGGACAGCGCTTTCGAGTTCGCCGCCGCCGTTGCGGCCACATTGGCGCCCGTCGCCGCGCAGCGCTGCACGCAGGACTGCATCCAGGTGCACGGCGGCATCGGCTTTACCTGGGAACACGACGCAGGCGTCTACTATCGCCGCGCGCTGGTACTCGCCGCCTGCTTCGGCCGCCACGCGGATTACCCGCAGCAGGTCGTCGACGTCGCGACCAGCACCGGGCTGCGCAGTCTCAACATCGACCTGGATCCGGATACCGAGAAGCTGCGTGACGATATCCGCGAGGAGGTCGCCCGGCTCAAGGCGATTCCACGCGACGACCGCAAAGCCGCAATCGCCGAGGGCGGATGGGTGCAGCCACACCTGCCGCTGCCATGGGGCCGCGCCGCGGGTCCCGTCGAGCAGATCATCATCGCCCAGGAGTTCAACAGCGGCCGGGTGCGGCGCCCCGCGATGGGCATCGCCGCCTGGATCATTCCGTCGATCGTCGCGTTCGGCACCGACGAACAAAAGGAGCGGTTCCTGCCGCCGACATTCCGCGGCGAGGTGATCTGGTGCCAGCTGTTTTCCGAGCCCGGCGCGGGCTCCGACCTCGCCAGCCTGACCACCAAGGCCACCAAGGTCGACGGCGGCTGGCGGATCACCGGCCAGAAGATCTGGACCACCGGCGCACAGGTCTCCGAATGGGGCGCACTGCTGGCGCGGACGGATCCGAGCGCTCCCAAACACAATGGCATCACCTATCTCCTGCTCGATATGAAGAGCCAGGGCATCGAGGTGAAGCCGCTGCGCGAGCTGAACGGAAACGCGATGTTCAACACCGTCTTCATCGACGACGTCTTCGTTCCGGACGACCTGGTGCTCGGTGACGTCAACCGCGGCTGGGAGGTCAGCCGCAATACCCTGACCGCCGAGCGGGTGTCGATCGGCAGCAGCGAGCCGCCCTACCTGGCCAACCTGGAAGGTTTCGTGGAGTTCATTCGCGACGGCCACTTCGATCAGATCGGGCAGAATCGCGCCGGCCGGCTGATCGCCGAAGGCCACGCGGCCAAGGTGTTGAACATGCGGTCGACGCTGCTGACACTCGCCGGTGGCGACCCGATGCCGGCAGCCGCGATCTCCAAGCTGCTGTCGATGCGCACCGGCCAGGGTTACGCCGAATTCGCGGTGTCCTCGTTCGGCACCGACGGCGCGATCGGCGATTCCGATCAGCTTCAAGGCAAATGGGCGGAGTATCTGCTGGCCAGCCGGGCCACAACGATTTACGGTGGCACATCGGAGGTGCAGCTCAACATCATCGCCGAACGGCTGCTTGGACTGCCCCGCGACCCGTAAGGGAGGGCAGGCCCACGACCGCCAAGGATCACGGGGTCACGCTGCGGCAGCTTCGGTACTTCGCCGTCCTCGGCGAGGAACTGAACTACCGCCGCGCCGCCGAGCGGCTGTTCATCACGCAGCCCGCGCTGTCGACAGCCATCAAACAGCTCGAGCATCAGCTCGGCGTCATGCTGTTCACCCGCACCACCCGGGAAGTGGCGCTGACCGAGCTGGGCCAGGCGTGGCTGCCCAAAGTCAAGGATGCGCTGCGCGGGCTGGACTCGGCCGTCGACGAGCTCATCGCACTGTCCGCGCATTACCGCCGGATCCGGCTGGGCTATCTGATCGGCACCGGGGCCGACCTGCTGTTCCGGCTGTTGCGTCATTTCGAGGCCGCCTACCCCGAAATTACGTTGGAACCAAGGGAGTTCGACTTCTCCGACCCGACGGCCGGTCTCGCCGATGGCAGCACGGAAGTGGCCATCATTCGGCCACCGGTCGATCTGCCAGAGCACCGGATGTTCATCCTCGACGCCGAGGACTGGGTGGCCTGCCTACCGCGGGATCACCGGCTGGCGGGGCGATCCGAACTGAAGATCGCCGAGCTGCTTGACGATCCGATCGTGGTCGCGCCTGCCAGTGCCGGCCGGTGGCGCGACTACTGGATGGCGATGGACGCCCGCGACGGTAAGGCGCCCACCATAGCGGCCGTCGCCGCCACCTACGAAGAGGAGACGACGACCATCGCGCGCGGTCTCGGGATCAGCTTCACCAGCGGGGCCAGCGCTCGGTTGTACAACCGCCAGGGCATCGCCTACGTGCCGATCGTCGACCGGCCGCGCAACTACACGGCGCTGGCCTGGCATCCGGCGGGCCTCACCCGCGAGGCGGCCGCGCTGGTGCGGCACGTCCGCGAAGAGTGGAGCTTTGGCGAGGGGCAGGCGATCGAACGACCGGCGACGTATTGCTGACCCCATTGATAACGAGCGGTTATCGGTAGATCAGATATTGGAACTTCCGCCGCAGGCCCGGTCGAGGTTTGCTGTGAACACCGACTGCCCCACCTGCGCTGGAGAAACCATGACCGACGTCGCACCCGCCACCGCCGCGAAGGCACTACCCCCGGCCAATGCCGAGGACGCCAAGCTCGCCGAGCTCGGCTACGCACAGAGACTCGACCGCTCCGTCGGGACGCTTGCGTCGTTCGCGATCGGGTTCGCCACGATCAGCGCGACCACCGCAGTGTTCACCGGTTTCGGCGCGGGCTACTTCACCGCTGGTGCACCGTTCGTGTGGACGTTGTTGTTGGCCGGCGCGGTGTTCGCGTTGTGGGCGTTCATCGCCGCCGACCTGACCGCCAAGCTCCCTCTGGCCGGCTATTCCTACCAGTGGATCAGCCGCATCAACGGGCCTGACCTCGGCTTTTTCACTGGGTTCATCGCTCTGATGGGCTGGGTCTGCGGAATGACCGGCGTCGGTTTCATTCTCTCCGGCTACCTCGGCGGCCTTTTCGGCTGGAGCATGAGTCAATCCGCCCAGATTCTGCTCGCCATTGGCGTGGTGTTTCTTTGCGTGCTGATCAACATCTATGGTGTCCGCTTCGCCACCATGGTCAACAACATCGGGGTCAGCCTCGAACTGGTGATCACGGTCGGAGCGACCGCTCTGGTGGCGATCATCGCGTTCTCCGCGCCGGAGAACCATCAGCCGATCTCGGTGCTGTTCACCGGCGGCGAGTCCGGCGACAAGAACTCCTACATGCTGGCCTGGCTGGCCGCGGCGCTCGGACCCTTCTTCGGCCTGATCGGCGTTGAGTCCGGCGCCGACGTCGCCGAGGAGACCAAGAACGCTCGGTATGTCGTGCCGAAGACGATGTTCTACGCGCTGGTGACGTCGATCGTCATCGAGCTGCTGATGTACATCGTGTACGTGCTCGCGATCCGTGACGTCGACGCCGTCGAGGCCAATGCCGCCGCACCGATCGAGGAGATCATCAACCAGCAGGCCGGCTCCGTCGTCACGAAAATCGTTGTTGCCGTTGCCCTGACTAACATCCTGGCGTGCCTGCTGGCCAACATTCTGGTTGCGACGCGACTGACGTATTCGATGGCACGCGACAACATGCTGCCGTTCTCCAACGTGTGGCGGCACGTCTCTGCCAAGACCAAGACGCCGACCTACGCGGTGATCGGCCTCGGCTGCCTGTCGACCGTGCTGCTGTTGTCTGCGCTCGTCAACGAGAAGGCGTTCAATTACATCATCGGCATCGCGGCGTTGCTGTTCTTCTTCGTCTACATCTTGCAGACCATCGGACTGCTCATCGGCGTCCGCAGGGGGACGATCCCGGAGGGCGAGCCCGGCACCTTCGACCTCGGCCGGTGGCGGTTACCGCTTTACGTCACCTCACTGGTGGTGTTCCTCGCCGTCGCCGTCGCCCTGTTGTTCCTGCCGCAGTTCACCAGCAACAAGTGGGTCTTCCTTGGCGTGCTCGCGATCGCCGCGGCGTGGTGGGCCACCGGTCTGCGGTCGCGGTTGCGCAGCGGTGATGCCGGGTCGGACTACGCCAAGACCCACCTAAACTGACTTCCACTGTCTACCAGAAGGATTGCTCTACATGACTACCACGACAGAGTCTTCGCGCGAGCGCTCACCCGAAGAAATCCTGACCAGCAATCTCGTCGCCGTCGAACCGGGTGCGATTCGGGAGGACACCCCGCCGGGTTCGGTGATCCAGTACAGCGATTACGAACTGGATTACTCGAGCCGGTTCGCCGGCGGGGTGGCGTGGATCGAGGGTGAGTATGTACCCGCATCGGACGCGCGGATCTCGATCTTCGACACCGGCTTCGGACATTCCGACCTCACCTACACCGTCGCGCATGTCTGGCACGGCAACATCTTTCGGGTCGGCGACCACATCGACCGGCTGCTCGACGGCGCCGCCAAGTTGCGGCTGCAGACCGACCTGGCCAAGGAGGACCTGGCGACGATCGCCAAGCGGTGTGTCAGCCTGTCGCAGCTGCGGGAGTCGTACGTCAACCTCACGATCACGCGTGGGTACGGAAAGCGTAAGGGCGAAAAGGATTTATCCAAGCTGACGTCGCAGGTGTACATCTATGCGATTCCGTATCTGTGGGCGTTCCCGCCGCACGAACAGATTTTCGGCACCTCCGCGATCGTGCCACGGCATGTCCGTCGCGCCGGGCGCAACACCGTCGACCCGACCGTGAAGAACTACCAGTGGGGCGACCTCACCGCGGCGAGCTTCGAGGCCAAGGACCGCGGCGCCCGCACCGCGATCCTGATGGACTCCGATAACTGCGTGGCCGAAGGGCCTGGATTCAACGTGGTGATCGTCAAGGACGGCAGGCTGACATCGCCGTCGCGCAACGCGCTTCCCGGTATCACCCGCAAGACGGTGTTCGAGATCGCCGATGCGATGGGGATAGAAGCCACGCTGCGCGACGTCACCAGCCAGGAGCTCTATGACGCAGACGAACTGATCGCGGTCACCACGGCCGGCGGGGTCACGCCGATCGTGTCGCTGGACGGCGAGCCGCTTGGCGATGGAACTCCCGGACCGTTAACGGTGCGGTTGCGCGACCGATTCTGGGCGCTGATGGACGAGCCGTCGCGACTGATCGACGCCATCGAATACTGAGACTGCGAACGCGCTAATAATTCGCTCGTCCTCAGGTGTACCGTCGAATTATTGGTCTAGGGAACGGTTGGCACCAATGATGAGCACCATTGGACGACGCGTATCGCGCCTCATAGTTACCGCGACAGCCGCGCTCGCATTCACCGTCACACCCACGGTCTTGTTGGGCCACACGCAAGCAGAACCGCAGGCTCAGCCGTGCTACAACGGCGTGGTTCCCGGCAACCCCTATGTCCCGAGCTGCAGCCTTCCTCGCCCACAGCACAAGATCCGTGGCTCGGCGCCCGACGCTGCCGCGATCATCGCGTGTCGGAACTGGCCGGGCTGCCTGTCCTGGTACGTCAACGGGCCGTGATAGTTCCGCGCTATTTCGTCACCTGCGTGCGGGAACCCGAGTGCCATGACCCACGACGTTGAGAAGCGCTTCGACCGCCCCGGCACGTTCCACGAGGCCGCAATGTACGTGGGCGTGGTGGTCGCAGTGGCCGGGGTTGTGTTCGCGATCTACGCATCCACCTGGAAAGAGTCCGTGGTCGTTGCGTCGATGGTGCCCGCAATCCTGTTCGCCGGAGGGATCGGCGCGTTCGTCAAGACCTACCGGGTGTGGAAGGAAGAGGGCGCGTGGCCGGCGTGGCAGGGCGCGGGGTGGTTCCTGCTCACTCTGATGCTGGTGTGCCTGTCCATTCCCGGCGCGGCGATGATGGCCACTTAGGGCACGATCGAATCGACGTACCCGCCGTCGACCCTTAGAGCACCACCTGTCGTCGCCGAAGCGAGCGGCGAGGCGAGATAGGTGACCATGTTGGCGATTTCGGCGGGCTCGATCAGCCGCTGCAACAGCGATTGCGGCCGGTGCTTGCGCATGAACTCGCGCTGAGCGTCGTCCCACGGCAGCGACTTGTCCACGAGCTGGTACACGAAGTCCTCGACGCCCGCGGTATGGGTCGGCCCTGCGATCACGGAGTTGACGGTCACGCCGGTGCCCGCGGCATCCTTGGCGAAGCCACGCGACACGGCCAGCAGCGCGGTCTTGGAGACGCCGTAGTGAATCATCTCCTCCGGGATCACCAGCGCGGAATCGCTGGCGATCTGAATCGCCCGGCCCCAGCCGCGCTCGATCATGCCGGGCAGATAGCTGCGGATAAGCCGCACCGCCGCAAGGACATTCACCTCAAAGTAGGTGCGCCACTGTTCATCGGTGATCTCGCGGGCCCGCACTGGGCCGAAGATGCCGAGGTTGTTCACCAGCACGTCGACGTCGGGAAGCTGGCGCAGCAGTTCGGCTGTGCCCTCTTCAGTGGCGACGTCCGCGGCGACGCCGATCACGTCCCCTTGCAAATTGGCCACTGCTTCCTGGACGCGCTCTGGCGTGCGTCCATTGACAGCGACGCGAGCGCCGCTATTCGCGAGGCCCTCGGCGATGGCCAACCCGATGCCCTGCGTCGAGCCGGTGACGAGTGCGGTCTTTCCGGTCAGATCAATATCCACGCCGAGGTATTACCACGGGCGATGAGGAACTATTCCGCTACTCCACTTCTGCCTTTTCGTCGTCTCCGCCGACGGTGATCTCGCGCAGCTCCCGCTTGAGGATCTTGCCGGTCGGGTTGCGGGGCAGCTCGTCGAGGAAGACCACCTCGCGCGGCACCTTGTAGCGGGCCAGATGCTCCTTGACGTACGTCTTGATGTCGTCCTCGCCGACGCCGGCGCCCTCGGCCTTGACCACGAAGGCCCGCAGCCGATGGCCCCACTCCTTGTCCTCGACGCCGAGCGCGGTTGCCTCGATGACCTCGGGGTGGCCGCTGATCAGGTCTTCGACCTCGGCGGGGAAGACGTTCTCGCCGCCGGAGACGATCATCTCGTCGTCGCGGCCGCTGACGTAGAGGAGGTTGTGCTCGTCGAAGTAGCCGACATCGCCCGAGGACATCAGCCCGTCGATGATTTGCTTGTGGCCGCCGCCGGTATAGCCCTCGAACGGGAAGAAGTTGCCGACGAAGATCCGGCCGACCTCTCCTTGGGGCAGCTCGTTGCCGTCGTCGTCGAGGATCTTGACCTTGACGCCCTTTACAACGGGACCCACCGTGGCGGGATTGATCGACAGGTCCTTGGGCCGCGCGATGGTCGCAAACGCGATCTCGGTGGATCCGTACAGGTTGTAGACGACGGGCCCGAGTTCCTTGAGCGCACGGTTGGCCAGCTCGGCGCCGAGCTGCGAACCGGACACGAACACGATCCGCAGCGACGACAGGTCGGGCTTGCGGTCCATCCCGTCGAGCGCGTCGAGGATGCGCGAGAGCATCACCGGCACGACGACCATCGCGGTCACCTTGTTCGCCTCGATGTCGGCGAGCACGGTGGGCGGCTTGAAGCGGCGGCGTAGTACCAGCGTCGTACCCAGCATCATCGCGATGGTGGCGTGTAGGAAGCCCAGCGCGTGGAACATCGGCGCGGGCAGTGACGTCAGCTCGTTCGCCTTGAACGGGACATGGCTGAGCACGCCGCCGATCGGTGCCAGCGTGGGCGGTGTGCTTCGGTTGGCGCCCTTGGGAGTTCCGGTGGTGCCGCTGGTCAGGATGATGATCGATGAATGCTTCGTCGCCTTGGGTGCGGGCTTGTTGTTGCTGCGCGAGATCAGGTCTTCGAGCGTCTCGTCGGTGCTGCTCGACGGCTCCTCGCCGGAGGCGGAGGCCGACGATTCATCCCTGTCGGGATTCTTGCCGAGGGAGCGCAACTTGCCCAGCGGTGGGTCTGACTTGGAAACGGCAGCGCAGTATTCGTCGTCGTAGATGATCAGCTTGGCGCCTTCGCGCTCGGAGACCTCCTTGATCTGCGGCCCGGAGAACTCGCTGTTGAGCAGGATGATGCGGGCTCCGACACGGGCGGCGCCGTAGACGGCGATGAGGAACCACCGGTGGTTGCGCGCCAGGATCGCGACGCCGTCGCCGCCCTTGACGCCCATTGCGAGCAGGCCGTTGGCGACCGCGTGCGCGGCGTCGTCGAGTTCTTTGAAGGTGATCTCGCCGTCGTCATCGATGACCGCGGCGCGGTTCGGGGTGCGGCGGGCGTTGAGCGCGGGGATCATGCCGAATTCGCCCCAGCGCCGGATGTCGGCGACCATGGCGGCGACGTTCTGCGGCGGCTCGAGCTTGAATGCGCCGGCTCCGAACATCTTGATTAGATAGTGCAGTTCGGCGGAGCCACGTTCTACATACCGTCCTACGGACTGCTGGATTTTGGCCGCTGCCTGCAACGGAAGATCAGTTAGCTTAGGCATGCGCACACCATATGTGACGGCCGTCGCACCGCGGCCGGAAATTTATGCGGAATTACCATGGCGGTATGGCCGGTCCGCTGTACCTGGACGTGGACGGTCGACAGGTGCCCATCACCAACCCTGACAAGGTCGTTTTCCCGGACATCGGGGTCACCAAGATGGACCTGATCCTCTACTACATCGATGTCGCGGAGGGCGCGCTGCGCGGCGTATCCGGCCGGCCGATGATGCTCAAGCGGTTCGTCAAGGGGATCACCGAGGAGGCCGTCTTCCAGAAGCGCGCGCCGGAGAAGCGGCCGGATTTCGTCGACGTCGCCGAGCTGAAATACGCGTCCGGCACGTCGGCCAAAGAAGCGGTGATTTACGACGCCGCCGGACTGGTGTGGGCAGTCAACCTCGGCTGCGTCGACTTCAACCCGCACCCCGTGCGCGCCGACGACCTCCTACATCCAGACGAGCTGCGCGTCGACCTGGACCCGATGCCGGGGGTGACGTGGCGCCAGATCGTGCACGTCGCGCTTGTCGCCCGCGAGGTGTTGGAGGATCACGGACTCACCGCGTGGCCGAAGACATCCGGATCGCGCGGCTTCCACATCTATGCGCGGATCGAACCACTCTGGCCGTTCAAGCAGGTTCGGCTGGCCGCTCAGACGCTGGCCCGCGAGGTGGAGCGCCGGGTCCCGGAACTGGCGACGGCCCGCTGGTGGAAGGAGGAGCGCGAGGGTGTCTTCGTCGACTTCAACCAGAACGCCTTCGACCGCACGGTCGCTTCGGCCTACTCGGTACGGGCCACGCCGGATGCCCGGGTGTCCACGCCGCTGTTCTGGGATGAGGTGCGCGACTGCCGGCCCGAGGAGTTCACGATCGCGTCGGTTCCCAAGCGCTTCGAGGACAACGGCGATCCCTGGGAGGGCATCGACGACAGCCCCGGCACCCTGGATGCGCTCCTCGAGCTGGCCGAGCGACTCGGCCCGGCAGAAAAGGCGCCGAAGGGCGCCAAGAAGGGCACGGGCAGGCGCCAATCTGTCATGCCGCTGATCGAAATCGCGCGCACGAAAACCAAGGACGAAGCGATAGCTGCGCTCGACGAATGGCGCGCACGTTACCCGTCGGTAGCCGAAAAGCTAGAGCCTGCCGATGTTTTGGTGGACGGTATGCGCGGGCCCAGCTCAATCTGGTACCGCATCCGGATCAACTTGCAGCACGTACCCGAAGATCAGCGGCCCCCGCAGGAGCCGTTGCTGGCCGATTACAACCCGTGGGAAAACTACACAGGGGCGCAACAGCTGCGCGGCGGCTGACCCTTACTGAAGTATTAGCTGCTACTCCCCACAGCCTTAGATTCTCAGATTAACTTTGGCAACAGGTCGAGGTACTCGAGGGGAGGCAGCTCATGTACGGCAATCCGACATTCGACTGCGATGGCGCGCAGATCCGGGGGTGTTGCCGTCAGCTCGCGACGGTGGTGACGGTATATGGCGACATCGACGGCATGAACATCGATCGCGTGACCGAGTACACCAGGCGGTTCATCCTTTCGGAGAAGCCGTTCGTCCTCGACTTGAGCGGTGTGGATTCGTTCTCGCCGCAGTGCGTTTCGCTCCTGTACACCCTCGACGAGGGCTGCTTCCACGCCGGCGTGGAATGGTCCCTGATCGTAAGTCAGGCTGTTGTGGAGGCCCTGCGCATTGGCGATCGGGCGACGTTCCCGATGGCCGCCTCGGTGCCCGACGCGCTGCACCACTTCGCGGACACGATCGACGAACGGCGTCGGTTGCTCCCACTGCTCACCAAGACGACGGCCTAGCGAAAGAGCGGATGACAAAGTGTTAATCGATATTCGGTGGCTGGTCTTCTTGCTGGGCCGTCGGCATAAGTCCAGGCCGCATCACGCCGCTGTTGAATTCAGAGACGAATTTTCTCGGAAAGCCGCGTAAGCCTCAGCGCATCATCGCGGCGGTGACGCCACCGTCGACAAGCACATCGGTTTCCGGTGATGAACGATGCGTGTGGTCCGAGAAGGAACTCGGCGGCAGCCGCGATGTCATCGGGTGTGCCCACCCGACCGGCCGCCGACGCGGCGATCATCACGCGCCAGTTCCTCCCGGCCCATCGGTGTGGAGATGATTCCGGGGCTGATCGAATTGATCCGCGCACCACGCTCGCCCCACACGTTGCTCGCAGCCTGAACTTGAATATGGTTGGTGCGCTTGGCGATTCCGTAAGCGTGACCAGGTTCGGTCACCTCCGGCGGGTTGATGAACGGCAGCTGCAACAGATCCTGCGCCGGCGTAGCAACCACGGCCTGCTCTTGCTCGGGGGTCAGCGGCGGGAACATGTGCCCGGCCATGCTCGCGACGACCACGCCCGCTCCGCCAGGTGCGATCACCTTTGCGAATTCGTCGAGCACCAGCGCGACGCCGAGAAGGTCAACGGCCAGAATCGCGGCGGTGGAGGCCTGCGACGGAGACAGTCCGGCGGTATGCGCGATTTGGGTGACACTGCCGAGCGCCGCCGCTTCTTGGGCAAGCGCGCTGACGGATTCAGCGGACGACACGTCGACCGAGCGGGTCTGCACCTGGTGGCCGTCGCCGGACAGCGCCGCGGCGGCCGCCTGCAGCGTCTCGTTGTCGTAGTCGGCAAGAAGCACCGTCTTGCCCGAGCCGAGGCGCCGGGCGACGGCCTGGCCCATACCGCCGACACCGATGACGACCAGAACGTCCGGCTTCATCGCCACCTCTCGCATACGAGACTGTTTGTCTCGTTTATCTGACGGTACACGACCTAGGCTCCGTCCATGACCGAGTCGCGCCGCGGACGGCCGCGCAGTCCGGTTGTGCACGCCGCGATCCTCGACGCCACCCGTGCGCTGCTGATCGCGAATGGCTACGCCGACGTGTCCATGGACCGCGTCGCCAGCCGCGCGAGGGTCGGCAAGCAGACGCTCTATCGCCGATGGCCGTCGAAGGCGCAGCTCGTGGCCGAGGCGGTGATGGATGCCTATCACGAAGGCGGCTCCTTCGAACTACCCGACACCGGCGACATCGCCGCGGACCTACGGGATTGGCTACTCGGATATGCGGACGCCGTGGCGCCGCCGGAGAACGCTGCGCTGGTTCGTGCCCTGGCCGCCGCCGCGGCCGACGATCCCCGCGACGGTGAGGCCCTCTACCGCCAGCTGACCGGCCCCCAACACGATGCGGTGATGCAACGGCTTCAGAAGGGAATCGCCGCCGGGCAAGTTCGCGCCGACACCGATGTCGAGGCGGTGGCAGACGCGCTCATCGGCACTATCCTGTACCGGGTGCTCGCACGCCCGGTGACCACCCGTGAAGCCGTCCAGCACTTCGACGGACTCATCGACGCGCTCATCGGCGGGGTGCAGCCTTAAAGTCTGCGGGCGCGGTGCCTGGTCTGCACACCCGCGGAGAATTAGTGTCCGGACCATCCCCTGGCGCAACTATAGTTAACGCAGAACACTTCGCTGGGAGGAATTCTGTTGCCACAACCGCTGGAGGTCGACACCGCTGAGCTGCGCCTCAACAGTGGACGACTCGACGCTCTCAACGGCACGACCTCTGCTCAGCTAACTCAGAATGCAGACGCGCTCGCAGGCTGTCAGACCGGATGGGCAGGTACCGCCTTCGCAGCCTTCGAGCGAGTGAGGGACACCTGGGACCGTGCGGATGCCGCACGCGCTGATCGCATCGGCGACATCGCACTGAATCTCTACTGCAGCGCCGACCTCTACGACCATCGCGATCAGTCCAGCGCAGAGCACATCGCGCAGACGCTGTAGAAGTCGGCGACGACCAGCTGCGCCGACCGCCGATCGGCCGGATGAAGCATCCTTCACCGATGTGATCAGCCCGGAGAGTGCGGGCGCCGCGAGATCGGCTGTGGGCGCAGCTGGGGGCTATTCCGGCGGTCGATGTCTTGGAACGATCATCACGGGGACAGGGGCGTGGCGCAGGATCTTCGACGCGGCCGAGCCGAGGAATACGTGAGCCGCCTGTCCGGCTGCCCCCGATCCCAACAACAGCATGTCGCCGGCTTCCCACGAGACACTTTCGACGGCCTCGCGCCAATCGTGGCCGTTTCCGATTACGACCTCGACGTCGGGAACCGAGATATTGGCGCGAACATCGTTGAGCTGCCTGCCGATATCCTCGGATGTCCTGCGTGCCCACTGCTGGATAACGAGGTTTTCCGCCGACGGCTCGATGCTGCCGCTGAACATCGTCACCGGCCGGACCGTGAACGAGACGATGCGCAATTGCACGGGCCACTGTGTGGCCAGCTCGGCGGTCGCAGCGATGAGGCCATTGATGTCGGCTTCGCCTCCATATGCGGCGGTGAGCCGGCGTATCGGCTCGGGGCCCAGTGGATAACCGCGCGGGGCGATTGCTACGGGCACCGCGGCGGTATGGACCAGGCGTTCGGTGACGCTGCCCAGCGACACCCTGCCGAGCAGTCCGGAAGACGATGACCCGACAACGACAAGACGCGCATCGTGGGCCGCGACGAGTTCAATCAAACCCGTTGGAATAGAAGTGGATTGGTGGACAACCGTCGGTATATCCAGATCCCCTGGCAGCAGGCTGACCACTCTGTCGATTGCGTGCGAAGCCTGCGACGTGACATAGCGCAGGTACTCCTCCTCGATCGGGTCGCCTTTCGCCGGCCACGGCCGTTCCACGATCGCCGCGGCCACGACCTTGTCGCCAGTCCAGCGTGATATCTGCGCTGCCAGGTTCAGCGGAGCGGTCCCCTGACGGCTCGAGCTGAATGCAGCGATGATCGTCATCGAGTCGATTCCGCCCCCGCCGGGGTCGCCACGACGTGCGTCACCGGCAAACCGTGCGCGGCGCGCGCACGGTCCACGACGTCGAAGCGGTGCCACACCGAAGCTTCAGGCGGCAACGTCGCGATCACGATCTGATCCGGGTGGAACGAGTCGACGGCCTCGGCAAGGGCCCGCAGCGGTCGCTGATCACCCAGCGCACCGTCGGCTTCGAGGTTGTCCGAGCGCAGCGTGGACAAGGTGTGGTCCAGTCTCGCCTGAGCGGCCTGCTGGGTGGCCTCCATCAAATCCAGCGGACCATGCGTGGCAGCCACCCCGGTCTCGATCGGACTGGCCGGCACGACCACGAAGTAGGTGGCGGCACTGTCCGCCCCGATGCGGCGAAGTTCGTCGAGCAATTCCTCGGAGTTGGCGGTCTCGTTGGCCATCACGAGCACGCGGCGAGGCTTCTCCGATGGGGCGACCCCCGCTGCTTCTGGGCGCCTGTTCAGGTACGCCTTGTTGGCGAAGTACAACAACAGGACCACTGCCCACGACAACAGGCTCAGGATGAGCTGTGACCGGATGTCCTCCTGCAGGCCCATCTGCACCAGGATCGCCAGAATCGCCACGGCGGTCAGGATTGACAACACCGGGAACAGCCACATCTTCACCTTTAGCTGGGAGTCCGGGGTGCGGTACCGCAGCACGATCTGCGAGATGGCGATCAGCAGGTAGACGAACAGGATGATCGCGCCGCTGGAGTTGAGCAGGAACGCGAAGATCGTGTCCGGCGAGATCGCGGCGGCGATGACACACAGAAAGCCGACGACCGAGGACGCCAGAATCGCGGTGGCGGGCACTCCCCGACGGGTCACCACGACCAGCTGTGGCGGCGCCTCGCGGCGGGCCGCCAGGACGAACAGCATGCGCGAGGCGGTGTACATCCCCGAGTTGAGACAGCTCAGCACCGCGGTCAGCACCACGGCGTTCATGATGTGGTCGGCGTAGGGGATCCCCATCTTGGTGAACGCGGTCACGAACGGGGAGGCGGCCAGGGTCTCGTCGTTCCACGGCAGGATCGTCGCCAGCAGGAAAATGGAGCCGACGAAGAATATCGCAATCCGCACGATCACCGAGTTTGCGGCTTTCGTCACCGCCCTCTCCGGGTCCTCCGATTCCGCGGCGGCGATCGTCGCGATCTCGGCACCCACCATCGAGAAGATGACCGTCACGATGCCGACGGTGATCGCCATGAAGCCGAGAGGCATGAACCCGCCGTGGGCCCACAGGTTGGAGAAGTCCATCGACTTGTTCGGCCACAGACCGAGGACGAACAGCGAACCAAGCGCGATGAACACAATGATCGCGGCCACCTTGATGCCGGCGAACCAGAACTCGAACTCGCCGAAGGAGGACACGGAGAACAGGTTGGTCGCTGTCATCAGGATCATGAGGACCAAGGCGGTGAGCCACAGCGGGATCTCGATCCAGTACTGGATGATTTTCGCGCCCGCGATGGCCTCGAAGCCGACGACGATCACCCAGAAATACCAGTACAACCAGCCGACCGAGAAGCCGGCCCAGTTGCCCAGCGCGTTCCGGGAATAGTCGGCGAACGATCCGGTCGATGGGTTGGCCACGGCCATCTCGGCCAGCATGCGGATGACCATGATGATCAACACGCCTGCCAGCGCGTAGGTGATGAAGGTGCCGGGTCCGGTATCACCTATGACGACCCCTGAGCCGACGAATAGGCCCGCACCGATCACGCCACCGATAGCGATCATTGTCAGCTGCCGCTGGTTCAGCGCCTTCTTCAATGTGGGTGTTGTGCTCATTGCAGCCTCCGATGCTAATGCGGCAGATCGATCGCTCTCACGCCAAAGCGGCTTAGCTGTTGTCCGTATGAACGGTTGTCATATCAAACTTTTCGTCAATCGTAAACCGCGATGCCTCTTGGGGGGGCGAGTCGATGATCTCGTGTGCCGGCTCGAAACGGTTGTCGACACACCGTGCGTATCGCCGCACCGAAATGGGCGTCTGATGGCGCACGAGATCTTGCAAAGTTCGCGACAACAGGGCTTGACTACTCATCGTGTCGCCCGTGCCACCGCACAGCGCGGTCGGCTGCCGAGCTCCCATCACGAAGGTCGAGGTGTACCGACATGACGCAGACCGTGCCCGGACGCGCGTCCGTCGTCGTCATCGGCGGCGGCGTCATCGGGACCAGCATCGCCTACCATTTGGCCAGCTCCGGAGTCACCGACGTGGTGCTGCTCGAACGCGACGAACTCGCCTGCGGGTCGACCTGTAGGGCGGCGGGCGGTGTGCGTGCCTCGTTTAGCAACCCGGCCAACATCGAGATCGGCCTGCGTGGTCTGCAGGTCTTCTCAACCTTCGCCGACGAGTACGACCAGGAAATCGACTTCCGCCGCGACGGCTACCTCTACACGCTGTCGGATCAGCACAACCTCGAGGTTTTCACCGAAAGCGTGGCGCTGCAGAACCGCCTCGGCGTGCCAAGCCGCATTGTCGATCCCGAGGAGGCGCAACGCATTTCGCCACTGATCAGCACTGAAGGCATGGTCGGGGCGTGTTGGTCACCGATGGACGGCAAGGCCACCCCGGAGTCGGTGGTGATGGGCTACGCCGCGGCGGCCCGCCGCCACGGCGCGCGGATCGTCCGGCACTGCGAAGTACTCGACATCGCCAGTGATGCGGGCACCATCACCGAGGTCCTGACCGCACACGGTCGCATCAACACCAACACGGTCGTCTGCGCTGCCGGGGCATGGTCACGCCAGATCGGGGACATGGTCGGCGTGACCATTCCCGTCACTCCGGTGCGGCGCCAGATCGCGTTCACCGAGCCGGTGGCCGAGCTGCCCGCCATCTCGCCGTCACTGACAATCGACTTCCCGTCGAACTTCTATTTCCACCCGGAGGGAAAGGGTCTACTGCTGGGCTGGTCGGACCCCAACGAGGCCGAAGGCTTCAACCTGCGCTTCGAACTCGAAGACTGGCTCATGGGTCTGGGCGCCGTGGCCGAGAAACGCGCCCCGGCCGTGCTCGACTACGGCATCAGCAGCGGCTGGGCCGGCCTATACGAGATGACTCCGGACCAAAACCAGATCATCGACCGCAGCGAAGAAGTCGAGGGCCTGCTCATCGCCACCGGCTACTCCGGACACGGCTTCCTGATGGGACCGGCCACAGGCGAAATCGTGCGCGACCTCTACCACGGCGTCACTCCCAAATTCGACATCAGCGGATTCACCCTCAGTCGGTTCAGCGATGGCGACCTGGGATCCGGCGAAACGAACATCATCTGACACCAGGAAGGACCCCGCGGCTGCGATCTCGGTGTGATACCCAGGCTGCGCTTCGCGTCATGACTTTCTGCGCAGTGATGTGACGACAGGTGCAGTAACGGAATCGGTTCCTGCCCAAGCAAAATCCGCGTATCGCCATCGAGGGAGCGACCGCGGTCGTCTGCAATCCCGCGTTCTTGTCAGGGGTTGGGCGTAGAGAAGCAGGAGGATTCCTGCAACGCGGTAGGCGTCATGCTGCTACCGGGCCACTTGGAATCCCGGGCCGCGTCGTAAGGACGACGCCGACGTTCGCGGCGACGATCAGGCCGATCGCGATCCACTCGAGCGTGCCGAGCAATTCGGCGAGGACGGCGGCACCGATGGCGGCGGCGAACACAGGGTTGACGCTCATGAAGATCCCGAAGAAGTGCGTGGGCACGCGGCGCAGTGCGAGGACGTCGGCGACGAACGGAACGACCGACGCGAGCACACCCGCGGTGGCGCCGCAGGCCAGCGCGGCAGCCGTTGGCGGGTGGGCGATCAGCGCGACGGCCCCGATCGGCACGTACACCAGAGCCGACACCGCGCCACCGGCCGCCGTTCCCTCGATGCCGGTGAGCCGTTCCCCGACCGTGCGGTTGAGCAGGATGTAGCTCGCCCAGCACGTTGCGGCGAACAGGCCGAGGCCGATACCCAGGTAGTCGGTGGTCGGCTGCGGGCGGGCGAGCAGCACGACGCCGGCCGCGGCGAGCACAGCGCAAGCGAGGATGACCCTGCGGCGCATGCCGGTCGGCGTCGCGATGAGTCCGCTGGCGAGCGCCACGGTCAGGGGACCGAGGAACTCCAGCGTCATCGCCACAGGCCGATCCGGTCGATCGCTATGTACACCGCGAGGTTCATGACCACGAACACCGAGGCAAGTCCGATCACGGGCACCCACTGCCTCCGGGTGAACGCCCGAAGTCGCGGCCGGCCTACTGCCAGCAGGATTGCCGCGGCCACCCATTGGCGGATCGCGACCACCGCGACGGGCCCGATCACCGGGAAGGCAAGCGCGCCCACCATCGTCGGGCTGGAGTCCCGCTACGGCGCGGTGGCCGCGGACGACCCGCTCGCGCGGCGCCGCCAGCTGCGGCTGGCCGATCTCGCGAACCGCGTCCTCGCCGTGGATCCGCGCACCGGCACCACCACGCCGAACCTGTGGCCGCCCGGCAGTAGACCCGAGGTCGAGGAGATCCACGACATCGATGATTGGCTCGCCGTGATCGCCGCGGGCCAGTGCGTCGGCGTCACGGCTGAGAGCACTCTGACGCAGTACCGGCGACAGGGTCTTGTCTTCCGCCGCCTGCGTGACGCGCCCCCGGTGCCGGTCCGGCTCCTCTGGTGGCGCGACGACCCGCATCCGGCGACGTCCGACGTCGTCGCCCTGCTCGCCGAGCTCTACCACCCGCCCCGATCCCGCTGAACCGCGCAGGCTCCACTTACAGGGAAATGCATCGGTTGGCTCGACAGTGCTCACTAGGGAGACGTCGGCGGCGAGGAGTCGTATGCTGGCGCCTTTCCGGCGATGCGAGTCGCCGGGTCCTCGTGAGAAGAGGAGCGACGATGTCCGCCACCGGCCACATTCGTTTGACCTCACACAGCGGCGGCTTCGGCGCGCTCCCGATCAATTGGGGCGCGCCCACGGCCACTGAGCGCGGGCCGGTGATCGGCACGACCACCACCCGCGCCCACCGCAACGTGATCGGCACCCACAGCGGCTCCTATGGCGTCTACCGGGCACTGGCGGTCGCGGCGGGCGCACTGTCGCGCGAGCACAAGGCCGATCTCACGAACACGTCGCCCACGGACGTCATCGGCCCGTACCCGCAGTGGAGCGAGCCCGGCAAGATCGTCGGCCTCGATCCATGGGGCGCACTGGTGGCCGACGTGTTTGCCGCCGAGTTGGCCGCCGGTTATGACATCCGTCCCACCATCGCCGTGACCAAAGCGCACGTGATCTTGCCGGAGATCGCCGACGCCATACAAAAGGGACGCCTTCGTCCGGATGGCCGCACGCTGCTACCCAGTGGCGCGGCGCTCGTGACCAAGGCGGCGATCGAGCCGGTGTGGCACCTGCCGGGCGTGGCGCATCGCTTCGGCTGCAGCGAGACGGATCTGCGCCGCGCGCTGTTCGAGGAGACCGGCGGCATGTATCCCGAGCTCGTGACGCGCTCGGACCTCGAGGTGTTCCTGCCGCCGATCGGCGGGCAGACGATTTACATCTTCGGCAATGCCCGCGATCTCGCCGATCCCGCCGTCGAGTTGACCGCGCGAGTGCACGACGAGTGCAACGGCTCGGACGTGTTCGGCTCGGACATCTGCACCTGCCGTCCGTATCTCACGCATGCCATCGAGGAATGCATCCGGGGCGCGCAGCGCGGCGGTGTGGGACTGGTCGCCTACTCCCGCAAGGAGGGCCGTGCTTTGGGCGAGGTGACCAAGTTCCTTGTCTACAACGCCCGCAAGCGCCAAGCCGGCGGCGACACGGCCGAGGCGTACTTCGCCCGAACCGAGTGCGTGGCCGGCGTTCAGGACATGCGCTTCCAGGAGTTGATGCCGGACGTACTGCACTGGCTGGGCATCACGAAGATCCACCGCCTGGTCTCGATGAGCAACATGAAGTACGACGCCATCACCGGCTCGGGCATCGACGTCGGCGAGCGGGTTGACATCCCCGACGAGCTGATCCCACCCGACGCGCGGGTGGAGATCGACGCCAAGATGGCCGCCGGCTACTTCACCGCCGGCCCGGTGCCCGACGCGGAGGAGTTGAAGAAGGCCAAGGGCCGGGGGCTGGACGACACCGACACGGCCCAGGGCGCTGCCACGGCGCTGCGCAGCACCATCGCAGTGCGCGAACGCGCGCGCGAACTGCTGGACCGCGCACGGGCGGGCGACTCACGTTGGTTCAGCGTGCGTGACGATGCGATGCAGAGCGCGGCGGCCGAGGTCGCCGCCATCACCCGGGCGCGTTACCCCGACCTGAAGATCCCATTCCACAGTCGCTGGCGCCATTTCGAGGCCGGCGGTGTGGACCGCAAGGCCGGCCTGGATGCGCGGGCGATGATCGATCTCGCGGTGGTCAGCGTGCTACTCGACGCAGGCGCAGGCCCGGACTGGCATTACCTGGAAGGTGCCAGCGGACAAGGATTCTCGCGCTCCGAAGGGCTTGCCGTAGCGAGCTTGCACGCCTTCATGGGCGGGCTGTTCTCCAGCGATCCGGCGCACCCTTGCCAGGTGGATGCGGCCGGCTTGAGGAGCGTCGATCCGGACCGTCTGGCTGACGCCTTCCAGGCCGGTCCGTCCAATCCATTGGTCGGTCTCGAAGGGCGCGTGCTCCTACTGCGTCGGCTGGGCGAGGCGCTTGCCGCGCAACCCGAGGTATTCGGTCCGGTGGGCCGACCCGGTGGCCTGTTCGACGTGCTGGTGACACCTCACGGCACGGTGGCTGCGCACGACATCCTGTCTCTGCTCCTCACTTCGCTGTCGGGTATCTGGTTGACGGACAACGTGATCGGTACTGAGCGGCTCGGCGACTGCTGGCACCACGAGGCGGTGCGCGGCCCCGGCCTGACCCAGGGTTGGGTGCCGTTCCACAAGCTGTCACAGTGGCTGACGTACTCGCTGCTGGAACCCCTCGGATGGGCCGGTGTGCGCGTGGAGGGCCTCGACGCGCTGACCGGCCTTCCCGAATACCGCAACGGCGGCCTGCTGCTGGACACCGGAGTGCTGCACCTGCACGACCCGGCCTGGACCCGGCCATCCTGGATGATCGGCGATGAATTGATCGTCGAGTGGCGCGCGTTGACGGTGGCGCTGCTCGACGAACTTGCACCGCTCGTGCGCGCCGAGCTGGGGGCAGACGCCATGCAGATGCCGCTGGCGTGCGTACTGGAAGGCGGCACATGGGCCGCCGGCCGGGCGCTGGCGCAGCGGCTGCGTGGTGGGCTGCCACCGCTGTCGATTGTCAGCGACGGCACGGTCTTCTAGGGCGATTGCATGGGTACCGTTCATCTCATCGACCACCCCCTTGTGCAGCACAAACTCACACTGATGCGCCGAAAGGAAGCCTCCACCAACAGCTTTCGTCAGCTGCTGCACGAGGTTTCGGCGCTGATGGCCTATGAGGTGCTTCGTGACATGCCGATGCACGAGCTCGCGATCGAGACGCCGCTGGAGAACACCACCGGCAAGGTCATCGACGGCAAGAAGCTGGTCTTCGTCTCGATCCTGCGTGCGGGGACCGGCATCCTGGACGGCATGCTGACCGTGGTGCCGGGCGCGCGCGTCGGCCATATCGGCCTGTATCGGGACCCCAAGACGCTTGTGGCCGTGGAATATTACTTCAAGATGCCCGGCGACCTGCATGAGCGTGACGTGGTGGTGGTCGACCCGATGCTGGCCACTGGACACTCAGCCATCGCGGCGGTGGATCGGCTGAAGGAATGCGCCCCCAAGTCCATCAAGTTCGTCTGCCTGTTGACCTGTCCGGAAGGTATCGCCGCCATGGACGAGGCCCACCCCGATGTACCGCTATACACCGCCGCGGTCGACCGGCAGCTCGACGAGCACGGCTACATCCTGCCCGGCCTTGGCGATGCGGGCGATCGCATCTTCGGCACCAAGTAGTCATGACGCGGTGGATCGTTGACGGCATGAACGTGATCGGGTCCCGTCCGGACGGCTGGTGGCGCGATCGTGGTCGTGCGATGGCCGTACTGGTGAATCAGCTCGAGCAATGGGCGTCGGTCGAGGGCGATGACGTGACGGTTGTCTTTGAGCGGCCGCCGTCGCCGCCGATCGACTCGTCTGTGATCACGGTTGCGCATGCGCCGAAGGCGGCGGCGAACTCGGCGGACGATGAGATCATCCGGCTGGTGCGCGCGGACGCCAATGCCAGCGATATCCGGGTGGCGACCTCGGACCGGGCACTGTCCGAGCGAGTTCAGGCGGCCGGAGCGTCGGTCTACCCGGCGGAGAGGCTTCGCAACCTGATCGACCGTCGTTAGGAGGCCCGCCGCGCAGGCGCCCAGTCGGGCGACCGACCGAGATGGAGCAGAATGCGGTCGAGGTCGCTGGCCGCGTCAGTCGACGTGATGGCGCGTGCGAAAGGTGCGCCCTCGGTCTCGCGGAACTCGCCATCGGGGACGGCGAGCACCAGGGGCAACACTGCGCTTATCACCCCGGCAGGCAGCTCGAAGGGTGCATCGATCGAGCGCGCGACGTCCCATCCATGAACGACGTAATCCACGAAATGGAAGTCGATCGCCATGGCTCCGGGAACGGTTGCGTCGGCGCCGAATTCAGGCAGCGCGAATGTCGCGTCGAGGACGTCGTCGGCGGTGAAGGCGTCCAGCACGTCGGCGGCGGCTTTGGCGTAGGCGCCTCCGGGATCGGCGGCCACGGCGTCGGCCACGGTTGTCGGCTGCCACGTGGCGAGGTCGGCTCCCCCGCCGCGGGCGGCCGCTGCGAATCCGTAGTGCTGCACCGTCATGTGGGCGAGTAGGTCGGCAAGGTCCCAACCGGCGCACGGCGTCGGCCGGTCGAGGTCGTCGCGAGTTATGGCATTGACGACGTCGACGGACGCGGTCACGGCGGTGCGATGGTGTGAACGAACGTCTATACTAGTATGCATATGCTTATCATATGTGCTTGCTTATCATTGGTCAATGTTTAGTATCCGTGCATGACGTCGAAGGCCAGGCGCCCTGACCTCGCGGCGATGGTTGCACCCCTGGTGCGCGAGTTGATCGCCGCCGAACTTCCCGTGCTGAAGGCGCACGGGGTGTCGATGTGGGGCTACAGCGTGCTCCTTGCCCTCGACCACTCATCGGTACGGACACAGGCGGCGCTCGCAGAGGCTATCGGCGCGGATAAGACGCGCATCATCCCCACGCTCGACGAACTGCAGGACAGGGGCTACATCGAGCGCCGGCCCGACCCCGACGACCGGCGTGTGCGCCTACTCGCCATCACGGATTCGGGTCGTTCCGTGAAAGATGCTGTGCAGGACGATATTCAGCGCGGCGAGGAGCAATGGCTGGGGACGCTGTCGACCAACGATCGCCGGGTGTTCCTGCGAGTGTTGCGCGAGCTGACTAGCCCACTGTCTCCATACCGAGAGAACGGGAAGTGATCAGCCGAAGTATCGGGATAGGGGTCGACATCGGTGCCGTCGCCGGCGTGCCTCAGCAGACCGTGATCGGCGCCTTGCCCGACCTCGTTTGCCGGACAGTTTCGACGCGCCCGCCACCAGTTAATGGCAAAACGCCACCCGGAGGCCCCAGCAAAGCTAGGCTGAGGCCCGCACGTCGGGAGCGCCGTACGGCAACCCGCCCGCCGAGGGGCGCTGAAATCGATATCAACACAGTTGAAGACGTTGTCCGCCGACCATCAGAGCGGTCGGGCGACCTATGGCGGGATGGCGATGCGTTGCTGGCCGGGGGAACGTGGCTGTTCTCCGAACAGCAACCTCGGGTGCACCGGTTGGTCGACCTTCTGCCGCTTGGCTGGCAGGCGATCGGGGCCACAGACGCCGGCCTGACTATCGGGGCGACGTGCACCATCAGCGAGCTCTACCAATTCGACGCCCCCGGCGACTGGCGCGCCGGCTCGCTGCTCAAGACGAGTTGTGAAGCCTTCCTGGCGTCATTCAAGGTGTGGAACTCGGCCACGTTGCCGCTGTCCCCAGAACGCATCTACAGCCGGCTCGGCGCCCGCCGCGCGGTTCCGGTGACCTAGCGGTTCGGGAGGAGCACGATGCAGACCCAGAACGTGACCGAGAACGTCGGAACGGTCATCATCGGGCAGCGTGTCCGTCGGGGCACCGAGAAGGAGTTCTTGACGTGGCAACACGGGTTGAACGATGCCGCCTCCTCTTATCCGGGGTTCCTCGGCGCCGAGGTCACCGCGCCCACTGATGATCAATCGGAATGGGTGGTGATCTACCGCTTCGACTCCGCCGCCAATCTGCGTGCGTGGCTGAACAGCGCGGCGCGACTGGACCGGCTGGCGATCGGTGAGCAGTACCTCGACGGCCCGGCCACCCAGCAGATCGTCGGCGGCACGCCCACGCCGGCGGACCAACTGGTAACAGTTGTCGTTACGCACCGAGTCCACCCAGAGGACGTCGACGCGTTCCTGACTTGGCAGGAGCGACTTCGGTTGGCGGAGAGCAAGTTCCGCGGCTACCGCGGCGCCGAACTCTTCAGGCCGATCGAGGGTGTCCAGGTTGAGTGGACGGCGATGTACCGGTACGACACCGCGGCTGACTTGGAAGCGTGGTTGACCTCCGATGAGCGTAAGCAATTACTCGTCGAAGGCAAGAAGTTTCACAGTTTCAAGCTGCGGACCGTCGACAATTCGTTCGGCAGCTGGTTCGCGTTCGACGACGAGGGCACCGAGGCGCCACCACCGTCGGATACCAAGACGTCCGTCGCGGTCTGGGTCGGCCTCTATCCCACCGTCATGCTGCTGACTCTCGCGCTGTCGCCGTTGAAGATGCCAATCTGGATTGGCCTACTCGTGGGAACCCTGTTGTCCAGCTTCGCCATCAGCTTCGTGACGATGCCCTACTACGTCAACCCGCTGCTGAAACACTGGCTACGGCCGCCGGCCGACGAGCCGGCGTCACGCACGAATCTGCGGGCCCTGGCGATCGTCACGGTCGCCATGGCGTTCTGGGTCGTGACCTTCTACCTCGTCACCAGACAGTTCTGGAACCTGCCCTGACCGCAGCAGCGAACAGCGGCCGCAATCGAAAGGGACATGCGATCAGTATGGCCGAATCCAACGGCACGATACCGGACTTCATGCGCCCGGTCGTCGACAAGAAGCCGACTAGCTCGCGCGTCGTCGCCGAGCATGCGGTCCTCGCGCTGAACGCATCCATGTTGGGGCTGTACGACGCATCCCTGGAGACGTTCAAGGAGAACATGCGAGACCAGGTGCCCATCATCGTCGCACTGTTCAGCGGCCAGGGCGGGCAGATGATCCTTTATCGACCCGGCCAGCCCCCCGAAGTTGCACCCCCGGTACCGCTCGTCTACCAGCTCGCGAAGTCGGTGGGCCACAGCACGATGGCCATCTATGAGGTGGTCTCACCGTACGTGTCCGATCCGCGCGCGAATCAGTTGTGGCTCGCCCCGCTTCAGATGTACCGGACGCAGAACCAGTCGGCGCTCGACGGCTTCGCGGCCCTGGACATCTCCGAACACGACCGCGAGATCATGCGCAGCATCCTGGCACGCAACGTGGCATTCGTGGACCAGTGCATCACCAAGGGGAGCTATACCTACGAGGATGTCGAGGAGTACATCCGCGGCACAACGCCTCTGTCGGTCAAGACAATTGGCATCGCCTCGGGCGCGCAGGTGGGCCACTGGATGTCTGTCGGTGGTCGAGGGTTGGCGCAACGAGCTCGGCGACGACTGGGAGCGCCTCTACGCGGTAAACAACACGATGTACGTTACCCGGCAGAACAACATCCTCTACAGCGTCCTAGCTCAGTTCATGGGCACCGAGACGATGGGCGACCGGCTATTGCTTGTCGAGACAGCGGAGTTCGAGACGACACCCGAGAAGTTGTTCGACGTGCTAGGCCGCATCGTCGCCGACCGCTCTTTGGGGATGGTGTTCTTCCGCGACTTCTTCGCGATGGACGTCGAACTCCTCGGCGGAGGGGGCCGAGCCGCGATCGAGCGCGAGATGGCGAAAACGTGGTCAGAATGCGGTACTGCCAAGCCTTGCGCCGTTCCGTTCCAATGACTGGCCATGGAAGACGGATCCGACGAAGGGAACCGGTCCGGCGCAGCTGGAGGATGCGATCTCAGGGTGCCCAGTCCGCCAATAGCTGAACGGCCGAAACTATTTCGCCGACTCATCGCTGGCCTCGTGGCGGCACGGATCAACGGTATTCTTCGGCGGCCACGGAATGATCAGTTCTGACGATCGAGCTAGCCGCCACCGACTTCGGCGGGCAACGGAGGCGGCAACGGCGTCGTCGGCGTCGCGGTCGGCGCTCCGGGCGCTTCCGGCCCGTGAAAATCCACCATCGGTTCGTCGCGGATCACCTGCGTGCCCGCGCTGACAACGAACGAGCTCGCCGTCACCATGTAGGTGATTCCGTTGTTCACGGCGACGAATGCGCCGTCCTCGGACTGCGAGGCGGGGACGATCAGTTTGGCGCCGTCACGCACCCGCACACCGCGGTATTCGTACTGAGCTCCCGGGGTCTTGCAGATCGCTACGCGCGATGTCGCTGTGCT
This sequence comes from uncultured Actinomycetota bacterium, assembly GCA_963715885.1. Lineage (GTDB taxonomy): Bacteria > Actinomycetota > Actinomycetes > Mycobacteriales > Mycobacteriaceae > Mycobacterium. The sequence continues at coordinate 336,033 of CAVQSK010000026.1, read as the reverse complement.
GCCGAACGCGACTGGCACATCTGGTGTGGTGCAGCGCGCCGTGGAGTCAACATAACCCTGGCCGTCGGAGGCGGGCGCGGCAATGGCCGAAGGCATTCCGATGGCGAGCAGCGCCGAACACGCCGCCGCAGCGACGGTCAAGCGGGTGGCGGAATGCCCATCAGATGCCATCACCGTTTACCAGACCACGGCTGCACTCGTCTTGCGGGCGTAGACGCAAAGTCATAACACAATCGTTAGGCTCTTGACACACGTCCGAGCCATTACGACCGCAGGTCAGAAGCGGCTGATGACACAGCCTCGGTGATATCGAGGAGCAGGACCACTCGGGCCACGTCGGCGACCCGCACAGGCAGTTGCCGGTCTCTTCTGCGGCACGCCTTCCTGTTGAAGAAGAACTCCGCCTAGTTGGGCCACGCCGCCGTCATAGAATCGGCGAATTCGTCACCACTTGTTCCGAGTAGGCGCTGCGATGCTCGAGGCTAACGAACAAAGATGGTGCGCACTGTCCATGGCGGCCTGCTGAACCTCAGGCGCATTATTTTCTTCGCCGATCATGTGCCACCCGAAACCGATCGGGATGAAATCCCCTGCGGCAGCGACGATCTGGTCGGCAGTACAGGTGTTGGTGATCATCTGGTGCGGGGATCGGGTAATCGTCCATGGCGTCTACCGCCGCCTGCGAGAACGGCAATCCCTGACCGCGGAATCCGAGATCTTTTGCTGTCTAAGCGGTTACGGTGATGTCCGAGTTGGTCGACGTCGCGCACCCGTGTATGTCGAGCAGGCGACGTAGCCGCGCGGCGGTATCGGTCGCCGGCGTGGGGGTAAAGATCACCAGGTGAACACGGGGATAGTCCGAGGGCGTCAGGCTGTGTTGCTCCATATGAAGGTCGCCGACCTCGGGGTGGCGGAAAACGCGCTCGCGTGAAGGCAACGTCTCGACGTCGTAGCTTTCCCAGGCGACCCGGAAGGCTTCACTGGTCTGCAGAAGCCGACTGACAAGGTCGGCGAAGGGCGGCTCGCCCAGCCGGGTACCGGCCTCGGCCCGAAACGATGCGACGTTATACGTGCTGGTGAATTCCCAGTCCGGCATCGTCGTGCGCAGGTAGGGGTCGGTGAAAAGCAGCCATAAGAAGTTGCGGTCGGCAGCGGCGGCTGTTGCGACGTTCGGGTACAGCGCCGCATATGCGGCGTTCCATGCCAATATCGCCCAGTCCGGGGCGATCGCTAACGCCGGGTAGTCCGCGAGGGCGTCGAGCAGCCGCTGCACGTGCGCAGGGACGGTATCGGGACTCGGGTCTTCGGCGGGATGAGGCGCGCTGTACCCGGCCAGCGACAAGAGGTAGACATGTTCCGCGTGCGACAACCGCAGGGTCCGGGCGAGCGAATCGAGTACCTGCCGGGACGGGGTGACGTCGCGTCCCTGTTCGAGCCACGTGTACCAGGTGATACTGACACCGGCCAGGTAGGCCACCTCTTCACGACGCAGCCCGCAAGTTGTCCGGCCGGTGATCGGGGGCACGCCGAGGTGGGCGCGCACTAAGTGACGCCGGCGGCTTTTGAGGAACTGGCCCATCATGGCGGCGTTGTGCTTCACTGTTGCGCCTCAGCGGTTTTGGTAGGACGCATTTTCAGCGGCGATGCCGAGTCTCGTGGTGTGGCGAACTCGGGCAAACTCGGTATCATGTGTCCTCGCTTCGAGGTCAGTTCTGATTGTTGATCCATTTTCTGGTTTCCCGTCGCTGTGTCCACAATTGCCCGTCTGCCAGACCTTGTCGCCCTGGCTGTCACCAAACTTCGCCCCCCAGCTAGCTGGAATCGGTGCCTGGCTGCCGGAGTCATCGGAGCTATTTGGCCTGATCAACGGTTGCTCAGCATGCGCAGAGATCGAGACTAGTAGCGCCACTAGTAGTGTTGGCGCTGCCTGCACTTAGGCCCATAGGGTGCCATTCTCGGTGTTAGGAATCGCCACCTCCCGGCTGTCTAATCAACTAGCCGCGGCGTATCCGTCGGGCGGGCACAGGCGCCAAGATCTGACGCTGTACGCCAAGCTGCACTGTCGCAGCCGGTTTAGCTGACAGGAGGGTGTCACCACCACACCGGAATGAGTAGAGACATGATGACAAGCCCCGAGACAGACATTACTGCAATCGATTTCGCTGGCACCTGCTACCTGTTCGACGTGTCGGTGAAGGCCGTCGAGGGTGGGGAGGCCACCGTGGCCGAGGGACTCTATGGGGAGCACGCAGCCGCTTTATGGCGTTATGCCTGGCGGTTAACCGGGGACTGGGGCCGCGCTCAGGACGTCGTGCAGGAGACGCTGCTGCGCGCGTGGCGACACCCCGAGGTTGCCAACGACAGCGAGCGGTCGGCACGTTCGTGGCTATTCACCGTTGCCCGCAACATGATCATCGACGAAAGTCGCAGTCCACGGTTCAGGCGCGAGGTGACCGCGCTGGACGGCTCGGGTCTACCTGAGCGTGCCTGCCCAGACGAGTTAGATGCCGCGCTGGACCGGCTGCTGATCGGCGAAGCGCTGGCGCGGCTGACCCCGGAGCATCGCGCCGTGGTTCAGCGGTCGTACTTTTATGGGTGGACGACGGCGCAGATCGCAGTCGACCTGGGGATTGCTGATGGAACTGTGAAGTCGAGGCTGCACTACGCATTACGAGCACTGCGGCTCGCACTATGCGAAATGGGTGTCACATCATGACATTCGGCCGCCAGGCGCGGGGCCACCGGTGGGCGGCTCAGGACAGGAAGGAACGCTATGACACTGATCGCCCTTGAAGAACATGTGCTTCCCGCCGATCTCGTCGACCAGGTGTGGCCGACCCCGATCGCACCTGAAGCGCTCACCGCGAAACTGGCGGACGTCGACGAGCAGCGACTGCGGGTCATGGACGACGCGGGTATCGATATGCAGGTCCTGTCAGTCACCGCGCCAGGATCCCAGCAGGTGCCCGCTGGATACACCGCCAAGCTCAGTCAGACGCTCAACGACCGATGCGCGGATGCCGTCGCGGCCCATCCCGACCGGTTCAAGGCGTTGGCCACCCTTCCCACCCAGGACCCGGGTGCCGCGATCGTGGAGGTCAAACGGGCGATCACCGAGCTGGGATTCTGCGGTGTCGTCATCAACGGGCACACCCAGGGACAGTTCTTGGATGCACCTGAGTTCGACGAATTACTCAGTGTCATCGAGGAACTCGACGTTCCTATCTACTTGCACCCCACCTACCCCCCGCGACAGGTCGCCGAGGTGTATTTCAGTGGCCTTCCCGGACAAACGGGCAGGGCCCTGGCCACGGCGGCCTGGGGATGGCACGCCGAGACCGGCTTGCATGTGCTGCGGCTGGCGGCCGCGGGCGTCTTCGCCCGGCATCCCAAGCTGCAGGTCGTCGTCGGCCACATGGGAGAAAACCTGCCGTTCTCCCTCATGCGGGCAGACACCATACTCAGTAGGGCCGACCCCGGTGCGCCCTCGGTGGCAGAAGTCATCCGCGAACACGTGCACATCACGATCTGCGGCTACACCACTACCCCGCCGCTGCTGTGTGCCCTGCAAGTGTTCGGCGCCGACCGCATCATGTTCTCTAGCGACTACCCCTTCGGCGATCCGGTGGAACATTCCAGGTTCCTGGCAGAGGCACCGATCAGCCCGGCCGACCGGGAAAAGATCGCACACCACAACGCGCAGAGGCTGTTTCGGCTCTGATGTCAGTATGAGATTGAAGGGGACATCGATGAGCTCAGCTCGCTGTCGATGCTTCTGAATCGAGCCTGCTCCATCAGATTCCGGCGGGCAGGTCCGCCGTCTGGGTGGTCGTCGAGCGATCAGACCTTGGCCGAGGTCCAGTCGGGCGGATCGACAAGAGCGATCTGCTGCAGCAGATCCGCAGCTCGGCCTACACCCTCCACCGAGTTCACCAACGCATCCTCGTGCTCGATATTCAACGTGCCGTTATATCCAACGACTCGAAGGTTGTATACGAAGTCGGCCCAGAACGTCGCGCCGTCGGGATGGCCGAGTCCAAGGGTCACGTAGTTCCAGGCGCGCGAACCCGGTTCCGTGATGGGGACCGTGTCCAGCAACCCGTCACGCGCTGAAACCCAGTTGTTGATGCGAATGCCCTTGGCGCGGTTGGCGGTCCAGTACCGGCGGAATGCCGGCGCCCCTCTAGCGCATGATGACTCTACCGAGCCACCTTGATCAGCGACTTGATGGCGCGACGCTGGTCCATGGCGGCATAAGCCTCGGCAATGTCGTCGAGGTCGGTCGTGAGGTCGAAGACCTTGCCGGGGTTGATGCGTCCGGCCAGCACATCCTCGATGAGTTCGGGCAGATATGCCCGCACCGGAGCCGGTCCGCCGTGCACGCCGACATTGCGCAAGAACATGCCCTCCGCTGGGATCTCGACGCCGTGCGGTAAGCCGACGTTGCCGACGATGGCGCCTGCTCGGGAGATCGCCAACGCGGTCTGCATGGCTTCGTTGGTGCCGACGCACTCCAGCGCCGCGTCGACCCCGACCCCGTCGGTTAGTTCGTTGACGTCCGCGACCGCCTGCTCGCCGCGGGTGTCGACGATGTCAGTTGCCCCGAACTCACGCGCAAGCTGCTGCCGGTCGGGGTGACGACTCAGCGCGATGATGCGCTGTGCACCAAGCTGTTTGGCCGCGATGATGGCGCACAGTCCCACGGCGCCGTCACCGACCACGGCAACGGTGTCGTCAGGTTCGACTTCGGCGCTCACCGCGGCGTGCTGGCCGGTGCCCATGACGTCTGACAGCGCCAGCAGGGAAGCCAGCATGCCCTCGCTGTAGTCGGACGGGGAGCCGGGCACCGTCACCAACGTTCCGTCTGCCAGCGGCACTCGGACAAGTTCACCTTGACCGCCGTCGCCGTTGGCCGGCATGAAGCCGCCTTGCGCACAGGCGGTGGTCATTCCAACCTGGCAGTCCGGACAGGTTCCGTCGCTGAATGCGAACGGCGAGACGACGAAATCGCCCACGGAGATGGTGGTCACGTCCGCGCCGACCTGTTCGACGACGCCGATGAACTCGTGGCCGATAGGGCTATCAATCGGAAAGTCCGAGTCGCCGCGGTAGTACCACAGATCCGATCCGCAGACGCACGCCAGAACAACCCGGACAACCGCATCGGTCGGGTCGATGATAACCGGATCGGGGCGTTCGCCGACTTCAATCTTGCCCGGCCCCTTGAATATTGCAGCTTTCATGATTCGTTCTCCTTCGAGCGGTGCACGAGCGAGTCGTCGACCTAGCGGTCGATCATCGCCATTTGCGCCTCGTTGTGGTGCTCACCTGCAGGCGGCGTCAAGTTGTTCAACGTCTCGAGCTGTGCAGCGGTCAGTTCGATGCCGTCGGCGGCGACGTTCTCCTCCACGCGACTGACGCGCTTTGTACCGGGAATCGGCGCGATGTCGTCGCCCTTTGTCAGCAGCCACGCGATCGCCACCTGTGCCGGCGTGGCGCCTACCTGAGCGGCCACCGCCTGCACCTCATCGGCGATGCGCAGGTTGCGCTCGAAGTTCTCACCCATGAATCGCGGACTGGTCTTGCGCCAATCATCGTCGTCGAGATCGTCCATCGAGCGGATCGCACCTGTCAGAAAGCCGTGTCCCAGAGGCGAATACGGCACGAACCCGATACCGAGTTCACGCAGAACCGGCAAGACAGCCGGTTCGGGGTCGCGCGTCCACAGCGAGTACTCCGACTGCAGGGCAGTGATCGGGTGGACGGCGTGCGCCCGCCGGATGGTGTTCACCCCGGCTTCCGACAGACCGATATGGCGAACTTTGCCTTCGGTTACCAATTCGGCCATCGTGCCGACTGTGTCTTCGATCGGCGTGTTCGGATCGACCCGATGCTGGTAGTACAGGTCGATGTAGTCGGTGCCGAGTCGGCGCAGCGACCCCTCCACCGCCACGCGGATGTTGGCGAGGCTGCTGTCCAGATGACCCGGGCCGCCGCCGGCGTGCGAGACCATGCCGAACTTCGTGGCAATCACGACTTGATCGCGGCGCCCTTTGATCGCCTGCCCGACCAGTTCTTCGTTGGTGTACGGACCGTAGATCTCGGCGGTGTCGATGAAGGTGACACCAAGCTCGAGCGCGCGGTGAATGGTGCGGATCGATTCAGCGTTGTCGGCGCCGGCGCCGGTGTATCCGAACGACATGCCCATCGCACCGAGCCCGATGCGCGAGACACCCAGGTCTGCGAGCTTCACGTGCTTCACGGTCAACGTCTCCTTGTCTCGACCGACGCAGTGGTGGTCGGCTGGTGGTCTGCTTGCCTGGTCTTCATGCAACTCGGAATCGAGTGAAAGTGGGAGGGCCTTCTCTTCGAGGTACTGGCAGTACCCCCATTGCAACTGACCACGCCTGACGCGAGTGAGTGGCATTCGAGGCTGGGGCCCTCGCATAGCACATATGTATGTATGTGCTATGCATATATAGTGCCGCAATCACGTTACGACCACCTCGACGAGCTGCTGACGCGCATACATGTCGCCCGGCAGCGACCAAGCTGGCGGCGCCGCCTCCTCGACGGGGCCAGTCCGGTGACGAATGTATCAACGCTGCGAGTGCTGCGCGCAGTCGAGCAGTGTCAACAGGTTGGCGGCGGGGCATCGATCCGGGATGTCGCGGAATACATGGCCGTCGAGCATTCGACCGCCAGCCGCACCGTGGCCGCCGTCGTCGCGGCCGGACTGATAACGAAAACGTCCGCCGCAGAGGATCAGCGGCGGTGCGTGCTGGTGTTGACCGAGGACGGCCGCAAGGCGCTCGCAACGGTGACGGATCGGCGGCGAGAGCTGGTCGCCGAGACGATTGCCGACTGGCCCGAGACGGATGTCGACATACTGGTCACCCTGTTGGACCGGCTGACCGAACGCTTCGAACGTGCGGTAGGCGGATGACGACGGAGGTCACTGCCCCGCCGCGGTCGCGCGGCGCGCTCGGGCTGATGTTCGACCCAGTGTTCGGCGCGCTGTTCTGGGGCAAGATGTTCGCCGTCGTCGCGGTGTGGACGCACAGCATCGTCGCGGCGATCGTGATGTATGACGCGACGCGCTCGGCGCTCATGGTCGGTCTGGTCGGTGTGGTGCAATTCGGACCGCAGCTTATCTTCAGCCCCACCAGCGGCAAGTGGGCCGACACTGGGAACCCGGCGCGCCAAATTCTGCTTGGCAGGGTGTTGTGTGTCACCGGGTCCGGGTCCGCGGCGGCGTGGCTGTTCCTCGACCCGGGACTGCAGGGCATGTCCGCCGCGATCCCAGTGCTCATCGGCTCGATGCTGGTCGGCATCGGCTTCGTCGTGGGCGGCCCGGCGATGCAGTCGATCGTGCCGAACCTGATCCGCGACGGTGAACTTTCAACGGCCATGGCGCTCAACAGCATTCCGATGACGGTCGGTCGCATCCTCGGCCCCGCATCCGGTGCTTATCTGGCCGCGCACCTCGGGTCGGCCGCCGGTTTCGCCGTCAGCGCGAGCCTGCACCTCGTGTTCGTGATCTTTCTCGTCGTCGTGCGCTTTCCGTCACCGCCGATGCGGCGCCCCGGCACCGATTACCGTGTACGCGCCGCCATCAAGTACGTCTGGCAGGACCGCCCGCTGCTCCTGGCGCTGATCGCGGTAACGACGGTCGGTATCGCATCGGACCCGTCGATCACGTTGACGCCCTCGCTGGCCAATGAACTCGGTGGCGGCGCTCGGCTGGTCGGGACGTTGTCGGCGGTCTTCGGCATCGGCGCGGCGGTCGGGATGGCGGTGCTGGCGCTGATGCGGGGCCGGATGGCCTCAGCGCGGGTGTCGTCGATCGGGTTATCGGGGCTTGGCGCGGGGTGCGCGGTACTCGCGGTCGGGACGGTGCCTGCCGTGGCGATGGCCGGGTTCGCCCTGGCAGGCCTAGGGTTCGGCTGGGCGATGACCGGGCTGAGCACGGTAGTGCAGGAGCGCGCGCCGGAGGAGTTGCGGGGCCGCATCATGGCACTGTGGCTTGTCGGGTTCGTCGGCTCACGGCCAATCGCCGCGGCGCTGCTCGGTGGTACCGCCGACGTGGTCAGCGTGCAGGCGGCATTCGCGGTGGCCGCGGCGCTGAGCGTGGTGGTGACGCTGTTGTGCCGGCCGTCGAATCTCGTCGGCCCGCTGCCGGAGCGCATGTGACGACGGCGACCGATGAAAAGCCCAACCTGTTTCGGCTAGTCCCGCCGCCTTCGCCGCAGACTGCCGCCGGCTGAAGCCACCGCCTCGGTGATTCTCTTCACCAACGGGCTGTCGAGCTTCCAGCACTGCCAGTACAGCGGTACGTCGAGGTGTACGTCGGAGACGCGCACAAACGATCCGTCGTCCAGAGGCGATGCGACCAAGCTCTCCGGAAACATGCCCCACCCCAGACCGGCCCGCACCGCTGCACCGAAGCCCTCCGCCGTCGGGACGAAGTGCAGCGGTCTGACGATGTTCCGGCGAAACACTCTGCGCACCAACTCATCCTGCAAAGCGTCATCGCGATTCCACGCCAATGACGGAGCCTCGGCCACCGCCTGCGCAGTGAATCCATCCGGCAGACACCGCTTCATGTACGCCTTGCTCGCCACGGGAACGTAGCGCATCACGTCCAGCGACTGCACCCGGCAGCCCGGCACACTGCCTATGGCTCCGTCATACCCGCTTCACGGAGTCGATCTTCGGCCTTGCGGAGTTCCCGATTAACAGAGGTGATGAGCTGCGGCAATACGGGGAGACAGCGAGCGAGTTCGGGCGTTCATTTCGGCAATCTGCCGTCGGCGACGCCGAGGACCAAGCGCCAAAATACGCGTTTCACCTCAGATTCATGGATGTCCTCGCCGTTCGGTGTGCGGTCCACCGCAACCGGGCAGGCTCTTGGTGCGGTCAGCTGACTCGATGGGCGCTATGACCTGTGGTGAGGTCAGTCGCCGATTGGGCAGCCCAGCTGGGCCGCGACGTTGCGCATCGCGGTCGCCGCCTTCTCGACGGTGATCAGCGCGTTGCCCCCGACGATGTGAAGCCCGTACGCGTCCTCGAGCGCGACCAGGGTCATCGCGAGGTCGTCATCGGGTAGCCGCGGCTCGAACACGCCGGCGGCGCGTCCCGCGGCGATGACTCGGGTATAAGTCGCCAGTTGCCGCTCATACATCTTCTGCACGAGTTGGTCGTGCAGTGCGGAGTTGCCCATTAGCACGTCGAATTGGTAGAGCAGGCTCATGAGCGCGTCATCGGGACCGGATGGTAAGCCGGAATCGATTGCCGCGCCGAGCTTCTCGCGTGGATCATCGATCGTCGTCAACAGCGTGTCGCGCTGATCACAGAATCGCTCGACGCCCCCGGCGTGGGCTTCGACCAGCAACGCATCGAAGTCCTCGTAGTAGTAGAGCACCGCCCCCCGGGTCAGGCCGGCCGCCGCGGCGATGTCGCTTAGTGACAGCGAGCGCAGACCGTGCTCACGTCCCATTTGGTAGGTGGCCTCGATGACGGCGGCGCGACGTTCCTCCTGTCTGCGTGGCCTGGCCATGCCCTTGACAGTAACGAACGTCACGTGCGACCCTCACGTGAATTCTTTGACACATGAGTCAAAGAATGATGTTCGAGTAGATCAGCTCCAGAGAGGCCGACCATGGCACTGACCAACACCTACCCAAGCCCGTCCCACGCGCCCGGCGGGGCAGCGCCCGAGAGCTACGGCGCAGACCTTTCGCGCTCCCTCGGCGTTGGCGGCAACGTCCTGATCACGCTGTCATCGATTTCGCCGGCGTCGAGCGTGTTCATCCTTGGCGGCGCGGCGCTCGCCGCGTACGGCACCGGCGTGTTCTGGGCCTTCGCCATCGCCGGCGTCATCAGCATCTGCATCGCCTTTTGCTACGCCGAGCTCGCCTCGCGCTATCCGGTCGCCGGGGGGGATTACTCGCTGGTGAGCCGGGCGCTCGGGCCGGGCTTCGGCGTCGCGACGTTCGTCATCAGCCTGATCTCGTTGCCGCTGATCATCGCGGTGTTCGCACTCGGCATCGCCGACTACCTCGGCGTCGCGATCGGCGGGCTTTCCCCGCTCGCGACGGCGCTGGTGGTGACCGCCACGGCAACCGGGACGGCGTGCCTGAACATCCGCACCAACGCATGGGTCACCGGGGTCTTTCTGGTGATCGAGATGGCGGCGCTCGCGCTGTTGACCGTGTTGGGGTTCGTGCACATGGAGCGACCCGTCACCGCGTTGTTCGATCCGCAGGCAGTCGATTTCGCGACCGGTGGTCTCGCACCGCTCGGCATCGCCGGCCTGGTGTTGGCCGTGACGCAGGGCATCTTCTCGTTCAACGGCTACGGTGGGGCGGTCTACTTTGCCGAGGAGACCAAGAATGTCCGGCGCGCGATCGTGCGCGCGGTGTTGTGGAGCGCGATCATCACGATCTTCTCCGAGCTCATTCCGCTGGCCGCGATCCTGCTGGGCGCCGACTCGCTGGAGAGCCTGTTCGGTGAGGCCCTTCCGGTCGAGGCGTTCCTCGCCGACCACGCCGGACACCTGTTCACCCTGTTCGTGCTGATCGCGGTCGCGTTCGCGATTGTCAACGCCATCATCGCGATCGCGCTTCAGGCCGGGCGCCTGCTCTACTCCGCGGCCCGTGACCAGGCGATGCCGGCCGCGCTGGCGCGGCCGCTGGCCGTCGTGCGGCGCACCTCGCACACTCCCGTTATCGCCACCGCAACCATGGGCACGCTGGCGTTGCTCGGCTGCTTCGTCCCGATGGACGTGCTGCTCACCGCCACCGGGTCGACGCTGGCCTTCAGCTACATGTTCATCGCGCTCGCCGCTCTGGTCGGGCGGCGGGGCGCGACGGCCGGCTGCGGCTACCGGATGCCCCTGTGGCCGCTACCGCCGGTGCTGGCGTTGATCGCGATCGGCACGATCTTCGTTGTCGGCGTACTCGACCCGACCCAATGGCCGAGCCTCGGAATCGCATTCGGCATCGTGGTGGCGGGCTTCGCCTACTACGCGTGCTATCTGCGGCCAAGGGCTGGAACGCATCTCGTGCTGCTCGATGCCGTCGACGATAACGACATCGCCGCCACGGCGAGCGGAAAGTGACGCCCACCGTGCACACCTTAGACACCCTGCTGGTCAACGCTCGCGTCCGTACCTTCGACCCGGCCCAGCCCTGGGCCGACACCGTCGGCATCCGCGATGAGCGCATCGCCTACGTCGGTCCGGCGACCGATGCCCCGACGTCCCGGTGCCGAATCGATGTGGGCGGCCGCCTCGTGACACCCGGCATCATCGATAGCCATAACCACCTGCTGCTGGGTTTCGACGAGGACGCCGTCAGCCTCGAGGGCGCGCACCAGCTGGAGGAGGTGCGGCGACGCATCCGCGAATTCGCCGGGGCCCGGCCCGATCTACAGTGGGTGTGCGCCGAGAACGCCGTCTACTCGGTGGTCGAGGGGCGCCGGCCGAACGCCACCGACCTGGCCGGGCTCAGCGACCGACCGATCTACATCACCACCTACGACCAGCATTCGGTGTGGCTGAACGACGCGGCCCTGCGGGTGCTCGGCATCGCTGCTGGCGGCGACATCGCGTGGGGCAATCCCGAACGTGATCCGAGCACCGGTGAGCCGACCGGGTGGGTGACCGATTTCTACACGAGCGCGATGACCCCCCACGGGCTGGAAGCGTTGCAGCGCGACATCCCGATGTACTCACCACAACGGCGCTACCGCAAGTTGCTGGGCAGCATGAAAATGGCTACGGCCCTGGGCATTACGACCGTCGTGGAGCCGCAGGTGCCGCTGGCTGAGATCGAGCTGTTCTACCGGGCGCGACGGGAGGGGCGGCTGAGTTCCCGCGTGATCGCGGCGCTGTTCCACCCCGTCGGCGCGGACGGCGCGTTCCGCGGCGCGCTGCGCGAGGCGGTCGACTCCGCACCCGTCGATCCGATGCTGCGGTTCGGGCCGGTGAAGCTCTATGCCGACGACGTGATCGAGCCGCACACCGCGCTGATGCTCCAGGACTACGCCAACCGGCCCGGCCAGCGGGGCCGGGCGAGCTATCCCAACGGGGAACTCACCGCGGTGCTCACCGAACTGGACCGGCTCGGGTTCCAGACGCACACCCACGCGACAGGCGACGCCGGCATCCGGCTGGCCCTCGACGCGATCGAACATGCGGCGCGGCGCAACGGCACCCGCGATCGCCGGCATGGGGTCGTGCACGTCGAATGCCTGCACCCGGCCGACCTCGCGCGCTTCCGCCAGCTAGGGGTGACGGCGGCGATGCAGCCGCGGCACTGCTCGCCCGACCTAGTCGCCGGAACCTGGATGGACAACATCGGCGAGGAGCGTTGGGACCGGGCGTGGCGCTTCCGCAGCTTGCTGGAATCCGGTGCAACCGTGGCGTTCTCGAGTGACTGGCAGGTCGGGGAAATGGACCCACTGGTCGGCATCTACTCAGCGGCGACACGCGCCGGTCTGGACGGGTCGGCTGCCTGGACGCCCGGTGAACGGATTGGTCTCGACCGGTCCCTGGAGGCCTATACGGTACACGGCGCCAGGGCGTGGCACGCCGAGGGACAGCGCGGCGTGATCGCCAGCGGCGCGCTGGCTGACCTTGCGGTCTGGTCGGCCGACCTGTACGAGTACCAGAACGACCCCGCGGCGCTGCTCGAACAGCGTGCCGACCTGACGATCGTCGGCGGCGGCATCGCTTACTCCAGCGGCGCGATCATCGATGCGGACTGTGCTGCGCCCCAGCGTGGCCGACGAGCCGAGGACAGGGGCATCGACCCGGCCGCCAGCACAGTTGCCAAGCGCAGGACAGGTGACATTGACCGTTGTGCACACGCGCACAATGAAGCTCTCCACGGGTAGGCGCGCTGGCCCGGGTGTGGCGCCGGTGGACAACTGACATCGCTTGCACGGTGCCACGTATTCAGCCATGGCCAACGATCGACGAGCGCTCGTCAAGGAAATTGCTCCCAACGATTGGGCCATCCTGTTCGGCGACGAGGCGTAGTGCGGTGATACTGCGCGGTCCAGACGCACGTTCGGACTCACACAAAGGCTGCGTCCAGTGGGATCGCTGATGCGCGTGGTGAAGTCACCGAGACGCTGCCGAACCCACGCTTTACTGCAGCTGTTGCGTGGCGGAATGCCACGCTGATTCGGAAGTCGTTGGGTTCGCCGCGCGACGAACCGCCGGTCGGCAACCACTCTTTCGCGCCGGATGCTTGGCGCCAATACGCAGGGTGTGGGGATCGCTGCCGTCGGTGCCGCTGGCGCGGGGAATGTACCCACCGCGGTTGCCAGCACACGCGGTGGTTTCACCCTTAAGGGTGTGAGCATGGACGGTTGCGGGCGGATAAATTTCGATCAGGCAACGTGATTGACACGTTCGCAAGGAGATTCTCCATGAAGATGTCAAGCCGCCGCAGCGCCAGGTGCGGTGGGTTGATACGGCGTGTGGTCGCGCAGCATGGCCCACCGGACGTTGAGCCACCGGCGGGCCAGGGCGAGCACGGCTTGGGTGTGGGTTTTGCCTTCAGTGCGGTGAGGTCGACCCGGAGCGCCCTGCCGATGTTGCCATTGGTGGGTTTCTCCGGGCCGCCTCCCGAACCCGGCGTGCCCGTTACCGAGCACCGGGCTCTCCACAAATCCCTTCGGGCTGAACGGATGTCCTCATGCCGCGGTGGTCCATGGCGTGGGGATGGCTGTGCCGCGGTATCGGTAGCGCGTGACGCCAGTGCCTGCTTGTGGTGGCTGCGGACGGCGGCGACGGTGAGCGGGCCCAGGAACTCGATGGCCACGGCGGTGCCCAGGGGATGCGTTTGATCGCGGCCAGGAACGTAATCCCCTCAGCCCGCTGGCTACCCCCAATCCCAGCAGGGCGGGTAGGTCCTGGCGGCGGATCTCGCGCAGTGGCGGTCGGGCCAGTGCCAGAAAGATCAGTGCTCCCGCGGTAAGTCTGAGCCAGGCCGTTACGGCGCGCCGACCGCGGCGATCACGCCCATCGATAGCGCCGCGCTGAGCTGCACCGACAGCATCACGGCCACGGCCAGGCTCCATGGCGGCAGCCCGACGGTGCGGGAGGCCCGTGTGGTGGTCATGACCGACTCCGGAAGGTATTCCAGTCGCCGATCGCGGCCAGGCGTCGCCGCTGCTGCGCCGCGGCACCGGCGTCCAGCCCGTGGCCACGCTCTTCGAGATTGGCGGTCACGCGCTGACGATGCTCGACTGGGTTGTGGTCGTCGTACTTGAATTTGGCGTCCACTCGCAGCACCGCCAGCCGCACCCCGCGGATGCCGCGAAGCATCCGCCCGTGCGGGGCTTCACCGACGGCGACGGTGGCGTGCCCGCCCTCGGGTTGGAAGTCGCCCAGCTGGGCGGTCAGGATCTCGATCTTGCCGTCGGGGTCGTCGACAATGGTTGGGCGGCATACGAACTGCACGGTGGCGTAGTAACTGGTCGGCACACCGTCTTCGTCGGGCCCGCCCGCCTTAGCCCGCCAGTAGGTCGGGATGTAGGCGTAGTCGCCGATCACCGCGAGACGGACCTCAGCGGCCGCCTCCAGGTGCGGCCACACCGGGTTCGGCCGCGCCAGGTGGACCAGCATCTCGCCGTCGGCGACCGTGAAATGGGTGGGCACCAACACCGGCGCCTGGGCGGGGTCGAGGTTGTTGACCGCGAGCACCCCGAACCGGTCGGTGCGGGCCAGCCACTCCTGCCACTCGGTGGGGTCCAGTGAGGAATCCCACGGGTGGATCAGCATTTTCAGTCTCCTTGCGTTGTTGGCAGGCCGCTGGACAGATAGCGGCGCATGATGTGGACGTCGGGTCCAAGTCGGCCCAGATGAGTGGTCAGATCCTCGGCGGCATCATGCAGCTGCTCGTCGGTCATCGCGCCGAGCGCATCGAGGATGAACAGCGCCGTCGTGGTGCGTTCGCTCAGTTGGGTGCGGCGCGCCTGGCGCCAGTTCCAGCGCCGGCAGGTCACCCCGGCGTCGTCACACCAGACCACCTCGCCGGGCTCGGGGTGCTCGACGGCCGCAGCACCGCCCACCGTGGTGTCGAAAGGTTCGGCGCCGGTGGCGCGGAACAGCTGTGGCGCACCGCAGTACCGCGAAAGATCCTCCCCGCCCACGGGCAGCTGATGCAGAACCGATACCGCGTTGTAGATGTCGGTGAGCCGGTTGACCCGGGGCAGCCCACCCTCGGCGCGACGGGTCAGGGCCTCCACACTGCTGCGGGTGCGTTGCGGCTTGGCCCCGAACGCCCGGTAGGCCTCGCGCCACGCTGCCACATGCGGGAGCTGTTCCACCGGCCGCTCGCGAAGTGCTTGGCGGGCAACCGATTCGGCCTGTTGCAGCAGCGCCTCGCTGGCATCGTCGCTGCGGCCGGGCACCAGGCCGTCAACCGCCAGCAGCACGGCGCGGTAATCGGGCCGCAACGCGAAAACCGCATGGTCGACGCGGGCGCCCTCTAGGAACGGGTCGAGCGTGAGCGCCTCAGCCATAGTGTGCCTCCGACGGCGCCGAAACGCCCCCAGCCCCGGGTTCGAACACCGCCAGCGAGAACCGGGCAAGGTCCTTGCTGAGATTGGCGTAGACGTGATCGACGTCGCCGGGAAAGGCATCCCCGGCTTCGAGCGCGATCACCTGGTCGTCTACCTCGACGGAGATTGCACCCTCCAGCACATGCACCAGTTCCTGGGTGCCGGCGGCATGAGCCTCGCTGGCGTGGCGATCCCCGGGGCCCAACGACCAGTCCCACAGCTCGACGACATCGGGAGGTGTCGTGCCGGCCACCAACACGCCCCGCCCGCCGGCGACACCGCTCCACAACTCCGCACCCTCGCCGCAGCGGGTGACGTTCACCGGTTTCGGTTCCGGCGGCTCCACCAACGCCGGCAGCCCGACACCGAGCGCGTCACTGAGCCGAAGCATCGACCCCACACTGGGATTGACCGCCCCCTGCTCCACACTGACGACCATGCGACGGCTCACCGAAGCGGCCTCGGCAAGCTGATCCAACGTCCAGCCCCGCGCTTGGCGCTCCTGCTTGACCCGCGCACCGATCGCCGTAGCGAGCTTGGCAGCATCCCCATCCATTGGTATTCAGGGGCGCGGTGTCCGCGAAGCGGATCCGTTTCCCCATCCCCCTTTCAATCCGTGCGTGCGGTTTTCCCGCACACGGCTTACCGATGATCTTCTGGACATGGTTACGCAGCCCTCGGGTAACGAATAGTGCCACGAAGTCGGTGCAGGCCGTGCCCGTTAAGCCACTCCTCGGTCCACTGATCGGCCTGTCCGGCACGCAGATTTCGGCCCCGCTTCTTGATCAGAAGCCGTTTCAGCCGCCACGTGACGTACCGGTCGATCTGGGTGAACTTGTCGGCGGCGTTGCCGGTGCGGAACCCTGCCCTCGCGTCTTTGAACCGCTGAGCGGCAATGACCTTGGCAGTGGACTCGCGACGCGCCCCAGCCAGAACAATCTGGAACGTGTGGCACTGTGGGAAAGGCGGCGTCGCGCCGTCGGCCAACGTATACGCACCCTTCGCATCCAACGAAGCCTCACCCAGGAGGCACTCGCCCTGCAGTCGGGTGTGACCCGGAACGTCCTTATCGATGTTGAACACGGCAAGCGAAGTCTCCTTTACGAGCGGCTATTCGATCTCGCTGAGGCTCTCGAAGTGCCTGTCGCCGAGCTACTTCCCGAGGACCAATAGCTGCTCCGTCAGGGTCCGCCTTCATACACCGGATGCGTTGACTCGCCGCCGTACGAAGCGAACTTCGCGGTTGTGCCGTCGAGGCGGAGGTGCGTGGGATTGACGCGCATCGGACATATCCGCCTTTACGCGGGCAGATGATGGTGGGCTGGCAATGCAATGTCCTCGCGGATGCGCTCAGGCTCGACGTCACTAGGTTCGGTGCCGGCGCAAACGCCTGGCGGCTGCCTGGACGGTGTCGGTGATGGTCTTGATCATCGGGCTGTCGAGCTTCCAGCATTGCCAGAACAGCGGCACATCGAGGTAACTGGAGGTGACTTGGACGAACGTGCCGTTGGCCAGTTCTTGTGCCGCTAATTGTTCGGGATACATTCCCCAGCCCAGCCCAGCGCGGACAGCCGCGGCGAAGCCTTCCGCGGTCGGCACGTAGTGGACTGGCCGAGCCACGGCACGGCGGAAGGCTTTGCGCACCAACATGTCCTGTAGTGCATCGTCGCGGTTCCATGCGATTGAGGGGGCGGCGGCGACAGCCTCGCGGGTGAACCCCGACGTCAGATATCGGTGGAGATAGTCAGCACTGGCGACGGGCAGGTACCGCATCACGCCCAGAGACTGCACCCGACAGCCGGGCACCGGCGTGCGGTCGGTCGTGACCGCCCCCATCACCGCGCCCTCGCGCAGTAGGCGCGCGGAGTGATCTTGGTCCTCGATGCGGATGTCGAAGAGAATGTCAGGTAGTCCTGTAAGGACAGCGGTGAACCATGTCGACATTGAATCGGCGTTGATGGCGATCGCGATGCGGGTGAGTTCTGCTGATCCGCCTGTTGTCTCAGCCAGCGCCTCTGACTCCAGCAGTGCCGTCTGTGCGGCCAGTCGCAGCAGTGGTACACCGGCGGCGGTTGCTCGGCAGGGTTTTTCGCGCACGACCAAGACTTGACCTACCCGTTGTTCGAGCGTCTTGATCCGCTGGCTCACGGCCGAGGGCGTCACGTGCAGCCATTCGGCCGCTGCATCAAAACTGCCCAACTCGATCACCGCTGCCAGAGCTGCAAGCTGATGCGCATCAAGCCGTGCCTCAGACTCGTGCCGCATCAACCAATCATCCGATATTGGATTCCGTCCGGCGAAGTAAATCGAGTGACCTCGTCGAACGCTGGTTGCAATGGCTACGTCTCGAGCTGGCTCGACTCCACAGTTTCGGTGGGCGGTGTGTCGACCCGGCGTACCGTCGGCCACGGAGCCGCGCTGAGACCGGCCCAGCGCCCAAGTCGAGCGCCGATTGGCCACCATTGCCCGGGCTTTCGAACGGCGGCTCGTCGCCAAACCGTATGACGATCCAGCCCGGGATGTACTACGTCGGCCGCGGCCCGACCTTAGTGGCTTGTTCGAGCAGACTGTTGCAGCGGCCGGATGGGGCCCGATGCAGCCCTCGAAGAAGCGCTAACCCGGTGGATCGAGTTCAGGCAGCAGTCCTGATGTTCGAGATACCAGCGGCGACGCCGCCTTCCACGCCAGCCGCCGCTTCTGTCCTCGGTGCCACCGGAAGGTGCGCCATGGAGCCGCACCGGCGAACATATCGAGCGGGGCGTTCTCCCACGCCGTGCTGATTTCGTCCAACGAGTCTCGGGGTCGAACTGAAACCGTGGCGCCTTCTGGCTGCCTCATCCCCATGACCTTGTCACGTTCGGTTCTACGGCTGCGGATCCTGTCCGACGTGTCTCAAGTTCACTGCACAAGTGCAGCGCTGGTGCAGCCAGACTTGAGAAAGTGCAGCGAAACTTGAGAAACTAAAGGCGGAAGCGGCGGCCGCTGTCGGTTCTCAAAGCCCGTGGCGTATGGCGGCTCCCCTACCTGCGAGTTTGCAGGATTTTTCATCGAAATGGCGAGGGGCTTTTCTCATCTTCGTGGCGGATCCTAGGGGCAGTCAAGCTTCGGGCGAAGCCTCAGCGGGCGCCATTCGACGAGTCGAGGTGGGTTGCGACGCCCATGAGCCAACCCGTGATCGCACAGACCGGTACAGAGGCAGCCATTCGCAAGAACTCCCCCGTCGCCTTGGCTCGACGTAGCTCAGCCGGAAGGCAACCACGTGCGTGCTCGATAACAACGTTTATGCCAGTACGCTCCAAATACGTTGCAATACAGCATTATTCCGCACCTGATAGCGCAGCGTCCCGGCGCAGCGAGTTTGGCGCAAAGCGCCTGCTTCGTCACCCCAGCCGCACGGGGGAAAGCATGGCCTCGTTCAGGCCGAAGTCGGTGAGGTGCTCCGGCAGTGCCTGGCGCAGGATCAGGCAGGCGCTGGCCTCGCCCATCGCGGCCGAAGTCTGGATGCCGTAGCCGCCCTGCCCCGCTACCCAGTAGAAACCCGCAGTACGCGGATCGTAGCCGGACACCAGGTCACCATCGGGGAAGAAGGAGCGCAGGCCAGCCCAGACCCGCGCGGGGCGGCGGATGCTCATGCTGGTGTGCTCTTCGATCCGGTAGATGCCGAGGGCGATATCTAGCTCCTCGGGCTGCACGTCATGGGGGTCCACCGGGTCGGCGTTGGCCGGCGAACCCAACAACATGCGGGCGTCGGGCTTGAAGTAGAAGGATTCGTCCAGGCTGACCAGGGCCGGCCACTTGTGGGCATCCACACCGTCCGGCGGCGCGAAGATGAAGGCGGCGCGGCGCTTGGGCTGCAGACCCAGAGGCCGGACGCCCGCCAGTTCGGCGAGCTGGTCGCACCAGGCGCCGGCGGCGTTGACCAGTACCGGCGCCTGGAAGCTGCCCTGGCTGGTGCTGACCTGCCATTGCTCGCCCTGGCGCTGGATGCCAGTCACTTCGCAGCTGTGCTGAACCTGCTCGCCGTTGCGGCGAATGCCGCGCAGGTAACCCTGATGCAGGGCGTCGGTATCGATGTCGGCGGCACTGGGATCGAGCATGGCGCCCCGGACCTTGTCGCGGCGCAGTACCGGCACCAGCGCGCAGGCCTCATCGGCGCTGAGCATCCGCGCGTCGGGCACGTTCTCGCGGGCGCTATCGAACTGGCGCTGCAGCTCTTCGGGGTCGCCGGTGAAGTCCACCACCATCTCGCCGCGCGGGGTGAGTAGCGGGTGCTCGCTGAAGCCTTCCGGCGGCGCATCGAAGAAGGCGCGGCTGGCGGCGGTCAGGGCGCGCACCTGGGGCGTGCCGTAGGCCACGGTATAAAGCGCGGCGGAACGTCCGGTGGAGTGGTAGCCGGCGTGCTCTTCGCGTTCCAGCACCAGCACCCGCCCGCGGCGCGACAGCCAGTAACCGGTGGAGGCGCCGGCGATTCCGGCACCGATGATGATGAAGTCAGCCTGGTTCAAAGGGTGCCTCACGGTCATTGGTGCTGCAGATGATAGAGGGCGTTGGCCAGGGCCATGTCTTTGCCGTCGCAAGAGGCATCCCGCGCCGCCACCGCTTGACCAGCCGGGGATACCCGGAATCGGTCAGCGAGCCTTCGCCGAAGTCGGTACCCACCAGCACGATGTTTTCGTCTTCCCAACTGATGTCGCTCTTGGCCTCGGGCAGGTTGAACCCGTCGGCGACGAACTGCCGTGTGGTCATGTCGAATTCGCGCACGACGCTGGCGTACCCGCCGCCGCGCGAGAGGCCGACGAGCGCACGGGTGTACCCGGGTTCGATGATGGCGCGCCGTCCCACACCCAGTTCTCGTCCTCGGCGGCGGCCAGCGCGTCAACGTCGATGACGACGTCCCACCCCGGGGAGTCCTTGCGGTATCCTCCAGGGTCGCGCGCCGCCACACCCCCCGCGGACGGCTCGCATCGCGCCAGAAGTTGTACAGAAACTCCCCGCAACGCTCCACCCCGGGGATCCGTGTGTCAGCGTCGAACACGTCGAGCGCCTCAGCGCGCATCTGCTCGAATCGTTCACCCGACAGCCGGGTCAGGGTGGGCCCGTTGTGCCGCTCTACCCAGTCCAGCTCCTGCTCGCCGTCGATGGCCTCGAGCCACAAGTACGAATCATCGCCCATAACAGCAGTCCCCCTCGCGATGAGATTGTTCCTCACCCGGGAAGTCCCTTCGTAGCCTCTATGACCGCACCCAGGTGCTCAGGGCGCTGGACGCCGATCGAATAGCCCGGTCACGGTGCCAGGCGGGAAGTTTCTCAGTCCTCCCAAAGGACTTCGACGCGTTGCCAGAGCTGCCGCGCATCGCCGCGGCGCCGGAAGAATCGGCCCGGAGATCGAACGGGCACGCGCGCTCGTCATGTGTCGCCCTGGCGCACCCTAAGCGAGGGGTGGGCCTCGATCCGGCCGGCGCCGAGGACGGCCTGCGCGCGATGGTCTGCGCACTGGTCCCCGGAAAACGATGGAGGCGTCCGACACTGCGGCGGCGGTTGGACCCACGCCGGGATCCGCCGCGAAATGCGGGCCCCCACCCGGTAAACTCGTATTATCAATTGTGTCAACGGTTTCGGTGCTCTTCTGATCCGTCGGCTGCTGCACCGACCAATAGTTCCCGCCGGGGTCGGAAAAGAAACAAAAGCGAACCACGGGAACTCCACATTGTCGGAAACGTCCACGCTCATAGGCCTTCGCCTGCATCGCCGACAAGCCTCCCCGACGGTCCTCGGCGATCAGCTCGGCTTCGGATCACAAGGGTTGTGTGCATGCGGGGTGTCGAAGTGCCCTCGGGTGGGTTGAGAGCGCGGTTCGATTACTGCCTCGTCTCCAAGTCAGCGACAGCCGTCAGGCATGTCCTGGCGGATCGCGTGCTCGGCCGGGAGAGTGTAGGTGACCACCGCGTTGGCCTCGTCGGGACCCTGGTTGAACACGACGTGGGCAACACCGCCCGGGATGAATGTGGCCTGACCTTCACTGACGGCCATCGGTGGGCAATTGGTCGCCGTCTGGACGTGGACGCTGCCCTTGGTGACGACCGTGTACTCAGGTCCGGGGTGGGCGTGCCATCCGCTGCTCGCAGCCGGCTTGAGTAGAACGTTCTGGACGTAGAACGTCGTCTCTTCGCCGTGGGTGACGATCGAGATCGGGGCCGCGGTGGTGCCCTGGGCCAGATCGGTGCGAACGATTTCACCTTCGGCGGGTGTGGCGGCGGCTGGGCCGACCGGCATGGCTGCCGTCCCGACCACGGCGGCTACCAAAGCGGTCATGCCTAGGCTTTTCACAATGCCCCCTGACACCTGCGCCCACGTCGAGGCGACCAGTGACAGAGTACGCCGCCGAGATTACGTGTCGCGCGCTGTCAGACCGGTGATGTTCTCTGGGCCGGCAGCGCAAAGACCTGCATCCGTTTCGTCACCGTGACCCAATTGCGGTGATCCAGAGATACTGCGGCCGTCGCGCGGACCCGGCAGCAGACCGGGTTACTAGTTCCAGCGCGTCGAGGTTACCGCCGGACAGCGTCAAAGCGCTTAATGCGCAGCAGGATTGGGTAGGGGTATTTCCGTCATGGTGACGAAAAGAAATACCCAGCCAGTGAGGCGATGGGCCGCCAGGCAAGTGGGCTGCGGGCTGTCCGATCCGGGAATACATGAGAGTTCTCCGGACTTGGGCGTAGTCCGGGAAAACTTGAGAGTAGCAACGATGTTCACGATCCCGAGGGCTCAACAGCGACCTGGGATTGCTCCGCACTTCGGGCACAGCGATACCGGATTAGCTGCACAACAAACGAAACAAGAGCATTTCCGTTGTAAGGCAAGCACGCCCGGGCGCTGTGGGGAGGCGAGCCTTGTCGAACGACGAATATTTCGGCGGCGCTGGTGCGGGTGAAGCCGGAAGGTTGACTCAGAGCTGCACGGCGGGACTATCGACGTCGAATCTCAAAGCCGCCGTGTCACATATGACACCCACATGACACAGCCGGTGAGAATATGACATGAAGCGTGAGAACGTACATTATTGTAGGTTCCGTTCCTGCATGCCGGACCGCACACGGTGTCGCTGGCCGTGGTGGCTTTATTGTCACCGGGATCTTTCAGATACTTCTGCTCGTAGCGTCATTGGTTCTGCTGCTTGCCGCGGCGGTACTCAGCATCTTCGCCGGCGCAAGCGGAGGAAGATTCTTTGTGGCCGCCGCAGGAGACATGGACCGGATGCTCGGCGAAGAGCTCTGGGGCACCGATGCGATCGACGCGCGCAACTACACCGCGGGTCTCAACCTCATCGCTATCCGGTCCCTCCGAAGCGGTAACGACATCAAATACCGCTTCCTGGTTCTGGGCCTCTTCACCCAGGCATTCGGGGTCTTCCTGCTTGGGACTTTCGCCGTGGCGGTCATTGCAAGCTGAATCGGTCGCGCTCCTGTCTGCATGCTCGACGGCCGGGCGTCCCCGCACGGCCGGGCCCTGCCAAGCTGCTCGACGATCCAGGCCTCGTGGCTCGAACGATCTTGTCTGTCGCCTGCGCGGGAATGTAAATCGCTAGGCACCGGCGACGTCTCCTCCGCTACACGACGAGGCGGTAGTCGCCGCATCTATCGCGTTTCCGATCTTTGTGGCGCATCCGCCATCTTCCGCCATTTCAAACTGGATTCCGCCACAGAAAACGGGAACCTACATCGTTGTTGGAGAGGAGGTCACGGTAGTAATCGCCGAAAAAACAACGGTAGGGGTTGGGTGATCTGGCTGGGTGAGCAGCCGTAGTTGGCTACCGGCTCGCGATTGATCAACGGGATCCGCGGGTCGCAGCGAGGGTGCCAGTCATCAAGTTGCCACCACGGGCCCTCGTGACAGGCCGCGATCAGCGCCTGCCGCGCGAACCCGAACACGATACGCAGCCGGTTGCGGCTTCGAAGCGACGGCAGCCGCTTGCGGTACGTGACGTAGTACCAACGCTGCAGTGCCGCAGGCGGTCCTGCATGTCGGCCGGGACCGCGACAAGTGGCGCAGGCTCAGCGAGATCGCGGTGCTGCGGGCCGGGGAAGACGGCCGGGTCCGGGTTGTCACCGCCTGCACGTGGACACGGGTTTCGGTTCTGCGGCGGGCGATCTGCGAAACATGGTGCGCGACAGGGGTGTGTCGTGACGGGAGCGGCCTTGGCGTTGGCGCTAGCCCTGTTGGTGTTGCCGCCATCGGCGCGACCTCGACTTGTGGCACTGCAGATGGTTTCGCATGCGCGGCAGCGCATTGTCGCCGCTTGCCACGTTCATGGGACCGTTTGAGCCGAGTTTTGCCACGGTCATGGGACCACCTGGTTGCGAGTAATGGGACCACCCGGCGTGTCGTGCCGGGCTGTCCTCGCAGGAGCGGCAGCTCAACGCGCGTCGGTGCTGATCGCCGGGCCGCCGGGCCTGTGCTATCTGCCGACGTTTCTGTCCTTGGGCATCGTCCCGGTCGTTGCCGGGTTGGCCGGCGATGTGCTGGCGCCGGGCCGGATGTGGGGCGGATTGCCCGCCAGCTGTCTCGCGGACCGGCCGCGGACCCTGAAAGGGACTCATGGGAGGAAAGGCGATGGTGGGAAACATGATTCGGGTACTGCGGGCCCGGATGACGTTTTTGGCGGTGGACGAGGCGGGGATGTCGACGGTGGAGTATTCGACTGTCTCGGATTACACCATTGCTACCGGCGGATGATCATCTTCGACGGCGGGAAGTCGGATGACATGGTCAATTCCTGCCCGGGATACCGGCCGCGGCCGCGGGGTGCAGCACTCTCGCTCTAGACGCGCTCAGTGATGCGCCGAGAACGAGAGCGAAGGCGGCAGGGGGCCGTACGCGGTGAGGAACTTGTCTCGGAAGGCATCCATCGGCCAGACCGGTGCGCCGGCGTCCGGCCGCAGCCCCTCCTGCCAGCCCCAGTCCGCCGCCCGATCCATGACCGCTGGGTCGGCGGCGATGATGCTCACCGGCACGTCGTGGCTCACCCCTTCACCGTGGACGATTCTCGCCGGTTGGTGGTCGCCCAGGACCACGAGCACCAGATCCTGGTCGTGGAGCTGCTGCACGAACGAGGTCACCGCGTCGAGTGAGTAGGCGACGGACTCGGCGTAGGCGGCCTTCACCAGGTCGGGGTCCCGCCACACCTCCTCCGGCGACTCGCCCTCGGCCGGCATCGGGTCGAAAGCCGAGCCGTCGCCGACCCGGCTCCAGTCGACGAGCCGGGGTAGCGGCGCCCAGGGGGTGTGGCTGGAGACCAGGTCGATCTCGGCCATGACGGGGGCCCGGTTCGGCCGCTCGAGCTCCAGGCGCTGGAGCGCGGCCAGGGTGTACTGATCCGGCATCGAGGCGTAGCTGAACCGCGGCCCGGCATATCCCACGTTCCGGCCGTCGTAGACCTGGTCGTAGTGGTAGTACGTGGTCGCGACCGGCCAGTCCTCCTTGATGGCTGGTGCGTCGGCGACGGTTCTCCAGCCCGCACGACCGAACGCATCGGTGAGGGTGAGCCGGTTAAGGGTGACGAGGTGGTCGTACCGCCGCTGGTTGTCCACCCACAGACCAGACTGCAGGGTGATATGAGCCAGCCAGCTGAGGCCCCCAAATGTCGGCGAGGTGAGGAAGCCGCTCCGCGAAGAGAACCCGGCCTTTTGCAGCCGCCGCTCCCCGGCATCGAGCGCAGACTCGATCACGGGGAGGTCGAGCGCCGTGCGTCCGTAGCTCTCGACGAAGACCAGGAGAACGTCCTTGCCCCGCAGGCCGGTCAGGAGGTCGTCGTCCAGCGTGTTGCGAAAGGGATCCTGCTCGAGCGCCCGCACGAACTCCCGCTGGCCGCGTAGGTCGTCACGGACCTGCGCGGCGTGGGTGTAGGCGAGCCGGGCCGACGCGGTGGAGGCGATCGGTCCTGCCGGCCCCAGCTGGGCGCCGGACAACGTGGTGACCATCGCGATCGCGGTCAGAAGGGCCAGCATCCGGATCGACAGCCGCCGGTGTGTTGCCACGAGCCGGGTCAGACGCACCGCGGACAGCGGCAGCAAGGCGATCAGCGCGACGATGAGAAGCCCAGCTCCGATCTGGACGACGAGGGCGCCCGCGCGGCCGATCGAGTCGCCGAGCAGCCCGACCGCGGAGCCAGCGTACGCCGTGTCGTAGAGGGGGTGGAACGGGCGGTCGAAGGCGAAGTGGAAGCCCATGTCGAGCAGCCGCAGAATCGTCAGCGCGCCGAGTCCGAGTCCGCCGAAGAGCGCGAGGATTCGTGCGACCCTGGGTGGCAGCACCAGCACGAGGACGACGAAGAGTAGGCCCTCGACCGGGATCCGGAGGAAGGCGCTCGGCGCCAGGTCGTCGACCCGGTCCGGCACGAGGAGCGCGGCCCAGACCAGGAGCAGGGCCAGGGCCGAGGTCACGGTGGCGCGAGCGCCGGGTGGGCTTCCGGCGAGGGTGTGTCTCGAAAAGATGCCGGGAAGCAGCCGTGGTGTCCGCGCCCGATCCGGCCACGCGGAGGTGCGAGAGCGCAGCGTGCCGCGCCGAGCGCCGACAACGCCGTCCGGTCGCGATGCGGCGCCGCGGCTGCGTCGGCGGGTTTGAGAGACATGCCCTCGGACCCAGAGCCCCCAGACGCTACGGCCGAACGACTCGACCAGCAGGCCCAGCGCGACAAGGAGCATCGCGGTGGTCACGGCATCGGGCAGGATGTCCGCCGCCGCAACGGTCAGCACGACGCCCACGAACGCGGCGACCACCCTGGCCCATTGCCGGGGCGGCAGCGGACCGCGCAGCCACGGCAGCACCCAGCCGGCGGCCACGAACGCATACCGGGCCAGACCCATCGCGAGCACCCACCAGCCCGACTCACGTGCGACGTACACGCTCAGGACCATGATCAGGAACGCGTCGACCTCCATGTCGAACCGCGCCCCGAATGCCGAGGTGGTGTCGGTGCGCCGAGCGACCCGGCCGTCGACACCGTCGAGCACCAGCGCCACAGTCGAGAGTGCCACGAGGATCGCCGCAGGCGCCTGGCCCCCGAACGAGTCCACCGTGAGCGCCGCGACCCCACAGGCGAGGACTGCGCGAGCCAGGGTCACGCTGTCCGCCGTCCCCATTCCGACCTGGCTGTGACGCGTCAGCGCGCGAGCAAGCAGGGCGGCAAGGCCGGCTCCGCAGGCGACACCGGCCAACCAGCCGGACGCGTCGAGGCCGGTGGTCGCCGCGAGGACACCGAGGAGCGCGAGGAGGCAGACGAAGCCGGTGAGCGGGCCGGTCGGGACCCAGCTGCGCACTTGACCAACCCGACGCACCGTGCCTCCGTATCTCAGGGGTACGAACAGTCATACGGTAATGGCGACGCTTCGATTCATCCGGGCGGGAAGAGGAGGGTGCGGGTGCCGACGGAAGCGCGCGCGTTCTGGATCCTAGAACCCGGCCGGGGCGAGATTCGCACGGTCGCGCTGCCGGAGCCTGGTCCGGACGAGGTACTGGTGCGCACGCTGCGGTCCGGGGTGAGCCGCGGCACCGAGGGACTGGTGTTCCGTGGCGGAGTCCCGCAGAGCCAGTACGACGTGATGCGGGCACCGTTTCAGGAGGGTGACTTCCCCGGCCCGGTGAAGTACGGCTACCTCAACGTCGGCGTCGTCGACCGCGGTCCCGACGAGCTCCGGGGGCGCACGGTCTTCTGTCTTTTCCCCCACCAGACGGCGTACGTCGTGCCGGCCGACACCGTGGCAGTGGTCCCCGACGACGTCCCGCCGGAGCGTGCCGTCCTCGCCGGCACGGTGGATACCGCGTCAACGCCCTGTGGGACGCCGGGCCGCTGGTCGGCGACCGGATCACGGTCGTCGGCGCCGGCATGGTCGGGTGCTGCGTCGCCCGGCTGGTCGGTGGCGTGCCGGGAACGCAGGTGACGCTCGTCGACGTGGACGACACGCGTGCGCACATCGCGGCCTCCCTCGGCGTCGACTTCGCGCTGCCCGAGGACGCCCTCGGCGGTCAGGACCTGGTGTTCCACGTCAGCGCGACGTCAGCCGGGCTGCAGCTCTCCCTGGCCCTGCTCGCCGCGGACGGCACGGTCGTCGACCTCAGCTGGTACGGCGACCAGCCGGTCCAGCTGTTCCTCGGTGGCGCCTTCCACTCCGGACGCCTCGGCATCCGGGCCAGCCGGGTCGGCGATGTCGCGGTGGCCCGGCGCGGACGGCGTACCACGGCTGAGCGGCGCGCGCTCGCGCTGGACCTGCTACAGGATCCGGCCTTCGACGTATTGCTCACCGGCGCATCGACGTTCGACGAGCTGCCCGACGTGATGGCCCGACTGTCCGACGGCCGGCTCCGTGCGTTCTGCCACACGCTGACCTACGACGAAGGGTAGGACCGATGTTCAGTGTCACCGTCCGCGACCATGTGATGATCGCGCACAGCCTCCGCGGCGAAGTATTCGGGCCTGCGCAGCGCCTGCACGGAGCGACGTACGTCGTGGACGCGACCTTCTCCCGGGTCGAGCTCGACTCCGACGACATCGTGGTGGATATCGGCGGGGCCGCCGAGGTGCTGCATGGCGTCCTGGCGGACCTCAACTACCGCAACCTCGACGAGGTGCCGGAGTTCGCGGGGCGCAACACAACCACCGAGGTCCTCGCGAGGCTGATCGCGGACCGGCTCGCCGGCCGTGTCGAGGGCGGCGGGCTCGGGGACTCCGCGAGTGGGCTGGCCCGGATCGCGGTGACCCTGCGCGAGTCGCACATCGCGTGGGCGAGCTACGAAAGGTCGTTGTGAACGAGGTGCACGTCGTGGTCCCCAACGGGATCGACGACCCGCGGCGGCCGAGCGGCGGCAACGTGTACGACCGCCGGGCCTGCCGCGGGCTTGCCGCGCTTGGCTGGTCGGTCCACGAGCACACCGTGCCCGGCCGGTGGCCCCAGCCCGACGCGCCGGCCCGCGCGGCCGTTGCTGCGGCGCTGGCCCAGGTGCCTTCTGGCTCACTGGTTCTCGTCGACGGCCTGGTCGCGTCGGTGGTGCCGGAGGTGCTGGAGCCGGAAGCCGGCCGGGTGCGCCTCGTCGTACTCTTGCACATGCCGCGGGACGAGCCGCGCGAGTTCGCGGCGCTGTCGGTGGCGTCCGCGATCGTGGCCACGAGCGAATGGACCCGGCGGTGGCTGAGCGACCACTACGCGCTGCCCGGGAATCCCGTGTACGTCGTGTCGCCCGGCGTCGACGCGGCCGATGTGGTGGCGGGTACCCCGTCTGGCGGGCGGCTGCTCTGCGTCGGAGGCGTCACCCCGCTCAAGGGCCATGACCTCCTGCTCGACGCATTGGCCACGGTCGACGACCCCAACTGGCAATGCATCTGCGTCGGCGCGCTGGACCTCGACCTGGAGTTCGTCGCACGCCTGCGACGGCTGGCCGAGGACAGGGGCCTCGGCGATCGGGTGTGCTTTACCGGCCCGCTCACGGCCGACGAGCTCGACCGCGCGTACACAGAGGCGGACGCCCTGGTGCTGGCCTCGCGCGCGGAGACTTACGGCATGGTCGTCACCGAGGCGCTTGCCCGCGGGCTTCCGGTCATCGCCGGGGAAGTCGGTGGCGTACCTGAGGCCCTCGGCCACGCAGCCGACGGCAGCCGGCCCGGCCTGCTGGTCCCGCCCGGCGACCCGCAGACTCTCGGGCAGACGTTGTGTTGCTGGCTCGGTGACCCCCGGGAGCGCGAGCGGCTCCGCGCGGCGGCCCGGTCCCGGCGACAGAGACTCTCGGACTGGGCGCAGACCTCGCGCGAGCTGTCGGCCGTGCTGTCCGAAGTCGCCGGGTGACCGGATGAACCAGCAGCCAGGTGACCCCCGTACGACTGTCGAGGGATACAACGAGAAGATCGGAGGCACCGCCATCAGCCGAAGCATCTGGACCTGGGCGCGCCTGGCGGGCGGCGCCGCGATCCTCGCCGTCCTGGTCTGGCGGGTGGGCGCCGGCCCATTCGTGGACGGACTCAGACTGACGACTGCCTGGGCGCTCGCCGCCGCGGTGGCGATCACGTCGCTGACCACGTTGTGCTGTGCGTGGCGGTGGAGCCTTGTCGCGGGCGGACTTGGCGTCGATGTACCTCTGCGGACGGCGGTGAGTGCCTACTACCGGTCCCAGTTCCTCAACTCCACGCTTCCTGGCGGGGTGCTGGGCGACGTGCACCGGGGCGTGCTCCACGGGCGTGCCGTCGGCGATCTGGGGCGGGGCCTGCGGTCGGTCGCGTGGGAGCGTGCGTCGGGGCAGGCCGTGCAGGCGTTGCTGACCGTGGCCGTCCTGCTCTTTCTGGCCCCGCCCGCAGGCTCTCTTCGTCTCGTGGTCGCCTGGGTGGTCGCGGCCGTCGCCGGCGTCGCGCTGGTCGTCGTACTCCTGCGTCTGAACCCAGGGCGCCTTCCGACCCGGATCGCGCGCGCCGTCAGCAGCGACCTCCGCGGCTCGGTCCTGTCGCGGCGGGCCTGGCCGGGCATCGTGCTCGCCTCCACCGTCGCCGTGATGGGCCACGTCGCGGTGTTCGTGGTCGCGGTGCAGGTGACCGGGACGGAGCTGCCGGTGGGTCGGCTGCTCCCACTTGCACTGGTCGTGCTGCTGGCCTCGGCTGTACCGGCGAACATCGCCGGCTGGGGCCCGCGCGAGGGTGCGGCCGCGTGGGCATTCGGCGCGGTCGGGCTGAGCGCTGCTGAGGGCGTCACCGTTGCGGTGGTGTACGGCGTGCTCGCGCTCGTCGCCACCCTGCCCGGTGCCGTCATGCTGGTGGCCGGGCGAGGGCGCCGTGGGGACGGCACGTGCGAGCTGACTGGGGCGCAGGCGGAGCGAGTCGGGGGCGTCGTACATGCCTGAACGCCCTTACACACTGCTCAGCTGCGGCATGTCGATCGACGGCTACATCGACACAGCGACCGACGAACGTCTCGTGTTGTCCAACGATGCCGACCTCGACCGGGTCGACGCCGTGCGTGCGAACAGCGACGCGATCCTCGTGGGCGCCGCAACCGTCCGCAACGACAACCCCCGGCTGCTGGTGCGTGCGCCGTCGCGGCGCGCCGAGCGCATCGCCCGCGGCCTGCCGCCAACCCCGATCAAGGTGACCGTCACCAGTCGCGCTCAGCTGGACCCGTGCGCCGCCTTCTTCGTCACCGGTGACACCGAGAAGCTGGTCTACTGTCCCACCGACGCCGTGGCGGAGGCTCGGTGCCGGCTCGGGGCGGTCGCCACCGTCGTCGACGCCGGTCGGCCGATCGAAATGTGTCGGATCGGCGAGGACCTCCGCGCCCGCGGCGTCAGGCGGCTGATGGTCGAGGGGGGCGGGAAGGTCCTCACCCAGTTCCTCACGGCCGGCCTTGCGGACGAGCTGCACCTGGTCGTGGCGCCTTTCTTCGTGGGCGACTCCCGGGCGCAGCGGTTCGTCGGCGATGGAATCTTCCCGTGGAACCCAGACCGCCGTGCGGAGCTGGCGGAGGTGCACCGGTTCGGCAACGTCGTACTCCTGCGCTACGCGCTCTCGGACCGTTTCGACCAGGACTGAAGGAGAGCACGATGCACCCGCCCGCGGCGACGATCCGTACCCAGGTCATGCTGCCGCTGCGGTTCGCTGACGGATTCGGCACGACCGCGCGGGTCTACACCTTCGACGGGCTCGCCGACGGCCGGGAGCATCTCGCCCTCGGCCTGGCCGGCGGCGGCGGTATCTGCGGATCCGGAGGTCCCGCCGCTGGTCCGGATCCACAGCGAGTGCTTCACCGGCGACGTCCTCGGGCACGAGCGGTGCGAGTGCGGGCCGCAGCTGCTGGAGGCGGTCCGGCGCATCGCGCAGGTCGGGGGCTCCCGCTCTACCGGCGCCAGGATGGCCGCGGGATCGGTCTGTATGCGAAGCTCGACGCCTACGGCCTCCAGGACGCCGCCCTCGACACGTACGACGCTAACCTCGCGCTCGGCTACAGCGAGGACGGCCGCGACTACACGGTCGCGGCGCAGATGCTGGGTGGAACTGGCAAATGGCAGCAGGGTTTTGGGCTGCTGACCGTCGAGGGTCAGCACGTGAAGCCTGAGACCGTGCCGATCGCCCAAGGCCGCTTCACGGTCGGCGGTCGCACTTGGGAGGTCTAGCTCGTCGGCCAGCCACAGCCGAGAGGTGAGCGAAGCCGGGGCATCGGCCCGGATTCTCGTCGGTGTGTTCCGCTACGGATATCGCAGATCTTCGACAAGTGCTCCTGGCTTGTTCACGCCCCCTTCAGGATGAGGTGGATGTCTTCGCCGTTGATCTCGATTGCAGCAACGCCTTTGTCCCGCATAGCGTTAAGGACCGCTTGCCATTCGGCCACTGGCCCGCCGGCGTTCATCTGCCGCGTCAGCTCAAACAGGTCTCCGAGGTCCAGGTTCACACGGTCTACCTCGACCCGGCCATTTGAGCCAGTCGAACACCAGAAGCCCATGCGGATGTTCATCGACCGAAGCCACACATTCCCGGGCCGTCGTGTCCTGACGTGCCCACCAGTCGCCGAGCTTCTCCCCGGTCGGCTGCCACGTCCACCCGGCAGGCTTGACGGTCTCGCTGGACAGCTCGGCCTGCCGATCGGCGAGATCGGCAATCAGTTGGTTAAGCGCAACGCGCTGAGGTGTGCCGGCGCGGTACTCGACTGTCATCTATTACAACGTCTCAGATTCCCCTGGGCATCTACGAACTGCCCGACGACGAGGACGTGCTCGACTAGGCTCCCGTATTGACGCGGAGTCATTATCCGAATCGCCGTAGCCGGTGCGACCGGCAACATCGGAGCCCGCACTGCCTTCGGCCCTCGAAAGGGCGGGGCATGAGACCATACGCATCAGCCGCTCGCTCGGGGTGGACCTGATCACGGGCGTTGGCTTGGCCGAGGCGCTCGACGGGGTAGACGCGGTAGTGGATGCCATCAGCTCGCCGCCGATCAGTCCCGCCGAGACCGTGACCTACTTCGGCCCGGTCGGGAAGCCGTGGGCAGGGGTAAGTCCCCTGGGGGTCAACGCAGGTCCTCACCCGTCTTTTCGATGACCATCACGTACAGCGTGTGCGGTTCGGACTCGCTCTTCTGCCGATACCACAGCCTGATATCGGCCTCAGGCACTCTGTGCATGCGGTATGACCGCCCGGCATCGCGGGGTCTGGTTGCGCGAAGGTCTAAATCTGTGTGGAAGTCAGGACGGCTCATCCGAGCGACTTCGGTGCGAACTAGAACTTGTTCATGGGGCGTGAGCGTCGCCATCGTGAAGACCGCATTCTCAACAAGCAGCACATTGCGTCCCAGGCGTGGACCGCGATCCGCGTTCGTATCGCTGGATTCCCGCTCCGTGTCCCCGGTCGATTCGCTAGATGCAGGCTCTGCGTCCGCGTTGGGGGTGTCTTCTGTCTCAGATAGGGCCGGCTCTTGCGTGACGGTGGGAGCACCGAACTGAGAAACGTTGTACCGAGACAGCGCCTCTTCCAGTGCCTTCCTTGCCCCTTCCAGGTTGTTTCCGGCGACTACCTGTCCCTGTTCGATCTGCTTCTCGGCGCGGCGTGCCTTGACCATAGGGATCTTGAGAAGGCCGAGTTCAACGATCCCATCGATATGCGAGTAGAAC
Source organism: uncultured Actinomycetota bacterium (assembly GCA_963715885.1). GTDB lineage: Bacteria > Actinomycetota > Actinomycetes > Mycobacteriales > Mycobacteriaceae > Mycobacterium. The sequence goes on along the minus strand of CAVQSK010000026.1, from coordinate 302,823 downwards.
GCGGCGAGAACGACCAACAGTAGACCCACCAGAACGAAAAAACCTCCCGCGATCTTGTCGTTTTGTCCGCCGAAATAGCCCCACACTCCGGCCGCGAGCAGCAACACGCCTAAACCGCCCAATAAGATCTGACCGACTAGCTTTCCCTCGGCTGACTCGTCCTCCCCCACGTGAGAGATGCTATGCGGCCAAAGAGGCCCGGTGAAGGACTCCGGACCTTCCCGGCAGGTTGAACCGGACACCAGTCGAACGACCGCACTAGTGCGACGCCTGATCCCGGACAAGGGCACGCTGTTGAAGTGCAAAGTCCACATGCCGCTGGCTCTATGGCCCGCGAGTCAGCTTTGCCCAACTGGGCCTCGACCACATCGCAGCGCCAGGTTCATGGTTGATTCCTGCCAACCACCAATCAATTTCCGCCACCGGAATTAATGGGCTGACCTCCCTGTTTAATCAATTAGACCGGCACGAAGAAGACCAAACCGGCCGATACGGAAAGACAAGAAGGCATCAAAATGAAGAAGTTCGGATTTGCCAGTGTCGTCGCCAGTGGTCTCGCCGCCGCGGTTCTTGGCTTAGCCGGCCCCGCGCAGGCTGACATTGGTCACCACGACTGGGTGCAGGACATCCAACAGCAGGCCACCGTCGGCTCGGTCACCCCGACCTTCGGCAACGGCCGCTGACCCACAACCTCGACCAGGAAGGGGCGCCCCGCATAAGGGCGCCCCTTCTTCGCATGTGCTGCACCCACACCCGGTGCCCCACACCCCCACACGTAGCGCACCCTGCCCACACCCACCCCACCTAGTGCCCTACCTACACCCCACCCCACACCAAAGCGGCGAGTCTCTACGTCTGGACATCCCACTCACCCATCCCAACTGCCTCGCTGTAGCCGATCGCGTTTGCCAATCGGTAGTGGTGATCTTGGGGTCCGTGGTCGTAGTGTTCGCTGTCATGAGCAAGTCGGAGACCGTAGTGCGAGGCACGAACGTGCGGTGCAGCACTTGCCGGCACATACAGTGGGTGCCGGTCGACAAGACGGCTTTTGCTTGCGAACGATGTGACGCGCAATTGACACGGCGTTGAGGCCGAACGCACAGCCGCACGTTTGCCCATCACGCATAGCTGTCGGCCCGCCACCTTCCTTCGTATGGTGCACAGGTGACAGTCCGGTACTTGAGCCGCGCGGAGCTAGCCGAGCGGATCGGTGTACTCCCCACCACGTTGTCTCGATACCGCCTGTCTGAGCCTGACGCGCGGATCGGGACGGTCAGAGGATGGCTCCCCCAGACGGTTGATAATTGGAACGCGGCTAGGCCAGGCCGTGGTGTCGGCGGCGGTAGACCCCGCAAGGTCTGATTCACCGCTCTTGATCGCGGACCACTCCTCGGCGGTGAAGCCCTGGTCGATAGCGAGGCGATACATCTGCGGTCTCAAGCTTCTGCTCAAATTACACCGAACCAGCGGGCGATAACATAATCGACGTGCAGGGGTACGACGAGATCGATGAAACGGATCGGGATCTGATGGGCGGCGGCGACAAGTTCGCCGGAATGGAGTGTGACCGGAGTTTTGCTATGCAATGGTCAAAAGCGTGGTGTTACGGACACGAATGAAAGGCCCCAGGTGATGGACAACAGTAGTGCGACGGTGATGCTCGGGCTGGAAGGCATGGCCGTGCTGGCGGTGTCTGAGCGCGACGGCGAGATGGAGTACGCGATCCAGTCCACGGCATCGACGGGTTGGTGCCCGGTGTGCGGAGCGGCGGCCAGGTTGCATGGTCGGCGCCCGACATGGGTGCGGGACCTGCCTGCCGGGGATCGGCCGGTGACGTTGGTGTGGGTCAAAAGGATCTGGCGCTGCACCCACCCCGAGTGCGAGCAGCAGACCTGGACTGAGACCCATCCGCAGATCAGGGCGCGGGCGTCGTGGAGTGAGCGTGCGCGTATGCAGGCGTGTCGGCGGGTGGGCCGTGATGGGCATTCGGTGGCTGCGGTGGCCCGCGATGTCGGGGTCGGCTGGGCCACCGTGATGGCCGCTGTCGTCGACTACGGCACCCCGGTGATCGAGCGTCCCGACCGCATCGACGGGGTGGCCGCGGTCGGGGTGGATGAGACGGCGTTCCTGCGTGCCCGACCCGGGCGCTCGACGGTGTTCGCCACCGGCATCGTCGATCTGCATGGCGGGAAGCTCATCGACATCATCGAGGGCCGAAGCCGGAAAGTGTTGGCCGACTGGCTCATTGACCAACCCACCGAATGGGTTGCCGGTATTCAGGTGGCCGCCTTGGACCCGTTCCGCGGCTATGGCGCAGCCCTGTCGGCCGGCCTGCCGCACGCGGTGCGGGTCCTGGATGCCTTCCACGTCGTGCGGCTCGGGTTCGCCGCCGTCGACGACGTACGCCGCCGCGTCCAACAACACACCTGTGGCCACCGCGGGCGCCGTGACGACCCGCTCTACGGGATCCGCCGGGTGCTGCGCCGCGGCGCCGAGCATCTCACTACCACCGGCTGGGCGCGCCTGCTGGCCGGCATCGAGGCCGGCGACCATGACGGCCAGGTCGCCGCCGCCTGGGTCGCCGCCCAGGAACTCCGCGCGATCTACCGCTGCCGCGATCGCGATCAGGCCAGCGCCCGTCTCTACGACTGGACCGTGACCTGTATCGACTCCCACGTGCCCGAGCTGCGACGCCTGGCGCGGACCCTCACGACCTGGCGGGCCGAGTTCCTGGCCTACTTCAGCACCGGACGGATCAGCAACGGGCCCACTGAAGCGGTCAACCTGCTGATCAAGAAAATCCTGCGCGTCGCCCACGGATTCAGAAACTTCCACAACTACCGGCTGCGCCTACTACTGCACTGCGGAATCACCTGGCAACATCACACCCCGACACCACTACGAGGCCGCCTACCACGCTTGGCTGCGTAGAGCCTCTTATCTCGACTGACCGGCTAATCGACCCGAAAACCCGTACACGATCTGGCACCCGTATTACGTCCCGGTCAAACGGGGGCGGGCAGGGGTGTCCCTCGGCCTGGCCCCGGTGACGACGCTGCCTAGTGGGCCTGGGCCTACCCCACACCATGCCCTGCACACCCTGTGCCTGTGCACCCCTGTACCTGCCCTAACCCCTATGTGCCCTGTCCTGCCTGCCCACCCCCCGGCAGACCTTCTCCAGCGTGGCCAGCTCGCGGTCCAGCAGCGAGCAACCGTCGCGGTTGCACCGAGGTCCTCGAACACGACGGTTACGGCGGCGGCTGTGGGACGGTGCGCTCATCGCTCAGCCCTCCGCGATGATGGTTGCGACCTCGTCCAGGTGGATCTGGCATCCGAGGCGCGCTTCGGCCCGCTCTCTGCTGATCGGCGCTGCATTGACCCTTCTAGCGAGGCGCGCTAGCTTCGCTGGTGGACCGGTTCAGAGGAGGAGCCATGGCCGAGACGCACGTCGAGCCGGCCGCCACCGAGGTGGACCCGAGCTTCCTCGAGAGCTTCAGCGAGCGCTTCGGAGCGGCCTGGAACTCGCACCAGCCCGAGCGCCTGGTGGAGCTGATGACCGAGGACATCGTGTATGACGATTCCGCCTGGCCGCGGACGATGCGCGGCCACGGCGACGTGCGCGAGTTCCTCGAGTTCCTCTGGCGCGCGATGCCGGATCTCGAGTTCCAGGACCTCGAGGGACCGTTTCTCTCTCGGGGGGAGCCCACGGTTGCGTTCTATTGGAGGGGCACGGGCACCTTCACCGGGCCGTTGGACCCACCGGGCTTCGCGCCCACCGGCGCACGGGTCGCGTTCGAAGGGTTTGAGCTCCTCGAGTTCCGAGACGACCGCGTGTGCCGCTTGCGGATCGTGTACGACATGATGGATTTCAGCCGCCAGATTGGCATCGTCCCGAAGCCCGGCGAGCCGGTCTAGAGGCCACGGGCGGGGGCATACCCCCTGGGGTAGGCAGGGCCCATCCCCGCAGGCCAGGGGCCTGTGCCCTCCACGCGCAGGCTGCACCTAGTGCCACTACCCACACGCAGGGAACCCCTCCCGAGCTGTGCCTGTGCACGCACCCCGACCCCAACGCTCAACGGAGGGACTGCCCCCGGCAAGACGACCGTGAGATGATCGTTCGCGAGTCCGTGACGAACAGAGGATGCATGACCCTTGACCCGACTGCCGCCCTGAGCCTCTACGACGAGGCGTGGGCGATTTCCGATTATGAGAGTCGGCTTGTGTCGCTGCGGACGTTCTGGGCGGACGACGGCCTGTACGTGGATCCGGATGTGCCGGAGGGTGTGCGCGGCCCGGAAGCGCTCGCAACCGAAATCGAGCGACAGTTGAAGCTGTACCCGGGGATGTCGATCGTCAGCAGCGCTGCTGATGTCCTCGGCGACCGCGCTTGGTTCCGCTGGAGCGCGACACTCGGGACGGGAGAGTCCTTCAACGGGGTTGACTTCGTCGAGTTCGCCCCCGACGGGCGAATCGCCAGGCTGACCGGCTTCTACGAACCGTAGGCCCCTACCCCCTGCACCCCACACCCCTGCACCCCACACCCCTGTGCCCCTACCCCCGGGGCACCCCTGCCCCCTAGCCGGGGTCCCTCCCCTCCTCTTCCCGGTTCGTTAAGGGCCTCGTCAACCGCCAGCTTCGGCCCTGCCTTATGCAACACTCCGAGGTATGTACTTCACGGTGAAATGGACGGCACGGGTCGACGGCCCAGGCCCGCAACCTGGTGTCCCGCAGTGGGACGAGGACTCCCTGGTTATCGGCGGCACTCACTACGTACAGGCTGAGTGGAGCACCATCACGATCTACTCGGACGCGACACCGACCGAGCCGCCACCGCGAGAGAAGACGGGCGACGATCCGGGGGAGTAGTGAGTTCGGAACACGCAATAGAGCAAGTGCCGCTGGCGGAGATCCAGGAAGGTGACACCATCCAAGATCCCAAGTCCGGCAATTGGACCACCGTCACTAAAACAGACAGCGGCACAACGAGTACCCACAGGTACTCAGACGGCGAACAGACGGTCATCGAGGAGTATCGCGTCAACTACGGCGACAAAGGTGAGACCCCAGCCGCCGAATCCAAGACCTACTCGACTACCTCGATAGCCCAGCCGATCCCATTTTCTGGGGATAACAACCGGTTACGCTCGTCCCAGTGATGCGCTGACCGGTTGAGCTCAAGTTTGGTCTTGAGACGTACCCGACCGATCGGGCGACATTGCGCGGACCGGGCAGCACATCGTATTTGGTGCTGAGTCCCATGCTCAGTGCCACATCGCGCCGGGCAAAACTTGTATGGGGAAGGCGCATTCCGGCTAGAGCTTCTTGAGTGCCCGGAGAATCTTGTTGAACGGTTGTACTGAGGCCAGCCCTTTACGCAAGCTCCGCTGAAATGGACTGATATTGAGCAAGACCATGTAGCGGACTCCACAGTCGCGCCACTGCGCGGCTTGGCCGATGATCTCGTCGGGCGTCCCGTTTAGCAGTACCTCGCGCAGCAGCGTCGGTGGTATCTGCTCCACATAGGACAAGGCCGTTTGCTCATCGATATGTTGCGGCAGGATATCCTGCGCACCCGAAAAGCCGGCCCCTAGTGGATGCTGACCACCATGGCGAGCGAAAACTTCATCGGAAGCATTCAGCCCCATCGCCCTGAGGAGTTCCGACTCGAGCGCTTCATCGACGTCGTCCCTGCTGCGACCGGTGACGACGAACAATCCCACGGCCGGGATGATTGACATCGGGTCGCGCCCGGCGTCGGAGGCGGCTGCCCGGACGACTTCCAGCCGTTGCGCGTAGTCCTTAGGTCGGTGCGGGAAGCCGGGGAAATACGCATCTCCATAGCGCCCCACTGCTCGCAGCATGCGAGGGCCATGGGCGCCGATCCATATCTCGGGCCACTTACCTCGATGGGGCGGTAAAGCAAATATGGCATTCCGCAGCGGGAAATAGGGTGAATCACGGTTGACGAGTTGGCCACCCGAATCCCACAACGCGCGAATGGTGGCCATCGCCTCCTCGAATCGCGCAACCGGTTTAGACCAGTCAACGCCATAGGGTTCATTGCCTTCCCGCTCGCCGGGGCCGATGCCCAAAATCGCCCGTCCGCGGGTCAGGAGATGCAGCGTCGCGGCGGCCTGTGCGGTCACCGCCGGGTTCCTTCGACCGGTATCGGTCACACCCACGCCGAGGCGCATGCGTCCGATCCTGTTGCGGCCAGCGACGTGCCCGAGCATGGTCCACGGCTCCATACATGCATCGAGCGTTGGCGCGAGCTTCGTTGCACCGCAATACTTCTGCTGCCACAATGATCGCGGGAACAATGAGTTGAGGTGGTCAGGCACCCAAAACGAGTCGACGCGGGTGGCGAGCCCGCTCAGGTAGGTGGCTCGTGTGAAACTCTCGGCCGTCGGGCGAGAGACGACGATGGGGTCCATTACGCCCACGCGAAATCCCGTCATCGTCATGCCCTTCGTCGGAGTGATCACGTGCCGAGAGTCCTGCCGCATCAAAGCTGGTAGCTGGGCCTTGTCACCTAATTGTTTTGTGTGAATTTTGAGGCACCGTCTTAAACGGAAAGGACCGTGCGTACCCAGACAGCCTTGCACAACCAGTGAGCTGATCGCCCGGTCCGTCGGTGACAGCCTGCTCGTCGACGAGTTCATCATCCGGATGACCCATGACCAAGACATCCCGTTCCTATTGCCAGGACTGGCGCCGACCCACAAAACGGTGGAAGCACCGACCGTGGTCATCGTGAAGTTCCGTGGTGACCTGATGGAAAGCGAACGGCTGATCGACTCGCTCTACAGTAACTTCCCGATCTCCACACTGTTGCTTTGGCAGAGTTCCGAGTACGCGAAGGCGCGCGGTTCTTCGAGGGCATGAGCCAATCCCAGATCGGCGCGCGACTTGGCATGTCCCAGATGCACGTTTCGCGGCTGCTCGCACGCACGCTGGCACACCTGCGCGATCAATTACTAGCTATGTGAACGCGATGCAACTGAGGTTTGGCACAGCGGTTCTCACCGACTTCGGCGTGTCTTCACGTCAGGATGGGCCACCCAACAACTCTTCACCACCGACCGGACGGCCTCAGGCTGACCGGCGTTGACTATTAAAGAGAGGCTCTCTTGGCTCGCTACTTGCTAGCCGCCAGCCCGCTTTTAGGCCATGTGCTCCCGATGCAGCGAATCGGCGCCGATCTGCGGCGTCGCGGCCACGACGTCTGTCTGCTGACCGGCGCGGAGTTCGACGAACGGATCACGAAGGCCGGGCTGCTCCCGGCCGCTTTGCCGCCCCAAGCGCCGGTGTATCCGCGGTCGTCGTCTAGCCGGCTGGCGCGTCTTCGGCTCCCCGCGGTGATGCGACGATATCTTTCCGGGCGAGCAGAACTTCAGTCTGTGTTCATCACACCGCTGGTCGCGCAATACCTCACACTGCGGGCACTTCTGCACCGTGAGCGGGTGGACGCGGTGCTAGTTGACATCGCCTTTACCGGGGCATTGCCGTTGCTGCTCACCGACGGCCCGCGTCCGCCGGTGTTGGTGTGCGGCGTCAGCCCGCTGACGTTGTCGAGTTGCGATACGCCGCCATTTGGGGCGGGATTACGACCTGATTCGTCTGTGGATTACACCGACTTGACGCGGTTGGTGCATCGGATTTTGTTCGGCGGCACCGCCAAGCGACTCGACCGAGCACTGGAAGCTGTCGATGCCCGGCCGTCGCCGGTGTTTCTAACCGATTGGCCGCGGTTGGCCGATCGGTTGCTGCAGCTGACCGTGCCCAGCTTCGAGTACCCGCGCCAGGACCTGCCGTCCACAGTCACCTTCACGGGGCCGGTCTTCCCCGACACGCTAGAGGGGTTCGATCCCCCGACGTGGTGGGATCAGAGGACGACCACGCGGAGGACGATACTGGTCACCCAGGGCACATGGGACAACGCCGACCTCGACCAACTGATCGGGCCGACCTTGCGTGAGCTGGCCAGTCGACGCGACCTTCTGGTCATTGCGACAACCGGAGGCGGCGCCATGCCCACACGGAATGGCCGTCTTCCCGCGAATGCGCACGTGACCGACTTCCTGCCGTATCCTCTGCTTCTGCCACACGTCGATGTGATGATCACCAACGGCGGCTACGGAGGAGTTCAGCAGGCTCTCCGCCACGGCGTGCCTGTGATCGTTGCCGGGGAAACCGCGGACAAGGCCGAGGTCGCGGCCCGAGTGCAACACACTGGCGCGGGAATCGACCTCGGCACAGCACGGCCGACCTCCGTTGCCATCTCCGCAGCAGTGAACCGCATATTGACCACCGGCCATCACCGCGTTGCCGCGCAACTAATACGCAACGACCTCGCCAATTCCACGGCGCTCGATACCATCGCCGACATACTGGCCAACCTTCCAGATCAGCCGCAGAACTCTGCACAGGACAAGAGTGCCGCGGGCGAGTGATCGATGCAGTTGCCCTCGGCGCCACAGGAGAAGACGTAGCGCTTCCGCCAGGCTGTCGACCCGGAAGATGTTGTCGGGAATAGTATCCGCAGTCCACCATGGTCCTGCCGCAACCACGCGCGCACCCCCGGCCAGAGCGGCACGGATCGCAAAACCTCGCGCGGTGGTCGGTGTCTGTGACCACAGCACCGCTGTCGCATGCCGAGTGCGTCGCTTCAGCGCTGCGGCAAGCGCACAGGCGGGCACGGAAGCGCCGAGCATCTGTGCGGCAATGCCTGCCTGCCCTGCCTCGGCAGGGCAGCGCGCAATGCCTCCAGGCGCAAGGTGTGCCACTCGCCGCTAGGAAGGCCAACAGAATCGCGTTTACACTCAACTGCTTTGGGTAAGACAACTGCCGTGGCAGCCTTTCGCAGCCCCGGATGGCACAACAAGTGACTCGGATTGCAATGTGTGGCAGTAGATGTCGCGACGGCAACAGGGTCCTAGCGAAGGGCCAGGCACGATGGTGAGCGAATCTGCACTCCGCCGGATATCGAGTTGAGCACGATGCGTCTGCGCCCGAATGCATGTTAACTGTCGACCGTGTAATCGCGGCGCCACCGCAGGCAGTGTGGGACGTTTTAGTCGATGTCGACGCTTGGCCCAAGTGGGGGCCGTCGCTGACGGGGGCCCAGCTCGATGCGCCCGAGAACGGCTTGCGGCTGGGATCCACCGGCCAGGTGCACGCGCCGTTTGGGATCGCGGCGCCCTTCGTCATCACTGAATTCGATGCCGGCCGGTACTGGGCGTGGACGGTGGCCAATGTGGCGGTGACGCGTCACAGCGTGACCGCGGTCGAGGGCGGGAGCCGGGTGATCTTCGCCGTTCCGTGGTGGTCAGCGCCATATTTGGCGGTTTGCGCGGTCGCCTTGCGCCGCATCGAGCGCCTCGTCGTTAAGTAACCGTCGCGCGGTTACAGAGGTTGATAGTCGAGGGGCGGGCCTCCCGTGGTTCGCATCAGAACCCGCCGCAGCCCAAACAAGCTCTACGACCTGCTAGCAGAAGAACCCTAGGTTGATCTGGGGTGAAGTCGGGCGCGGGGCGCACCACCCGCGTCGATGTCGGCTCAATCTTGCTGTTGCGTAGCGAGGCTCTGACCTGCGCAGGGGCAGTCGATTCAGCGCATGCAGCGGCAGCCGATTGCCTGGCCGGAGCTACTTTCCTAGCAGCGGGGTAACATATGATATGTCAAGTCCACTGCTGCATATTCGTTATTACGTTGTGCTTTAACGTATTCCGATACGATCATGCGTGCCGATAATTCTTGCAGATGTGTGTCGTTTGTTCTGTGAACGGTTTTCGAGTCGACGCGGCCATTGTGGAGGCACGCCAGGCTGATTCACCAAATAAAGCAATTCCGTAGGGCTGGCGAATGCGGACGGGGACACGGCCGTGTGTCCGCCATACTTCCCTCGTTGCTGATGGACCGTCGACGTGCCGGGCGGCCGCCCAGCTACGCCCACAGCAGGCTCCCGGCCCAGCGGCAGGACGCTACACGCCCCCGCAGGGCCCGAGTCGAACGGGATAACGTCGGGACACCGCAGCGACGGCTTCGCCGGTATCGAACGGCGACCGGAACTCACAGATAGCCCCGATGCTCGACGCACGTCGATCGAGCCGGCTGACTGATTCGATCCCAGTATCGCGCACCAACTTTGTTCCAGTTCAGAGGCATTTTTGAGCCTCAGTGTATGCAGTGCGGGCTATATGGGCTAATGGTTCCATCTGCACGGTTCTCGCCGATCCTCGACGGCTAAGCGCGCGAATGCTGCCGCGGCGAAAAACCAGGCAACCAACGCACACTGGGGCGCATCTCGTTGTTCAGGGCGTGATCTGCTTCGCTTCCACGAGCGCTACCAATGCCGACTGGACAAGCACCCGTGTCAGCTTCACGCTGACCGTCGACCCGGTGGTCCCGCTGCCCAGCTTCCTGGTCAAGAAGGGTGCCAAGGGACTGATCCGGACCGCGACCGACGGGCTACGCAAACGGGTCATGAAGGTGAAGGGTCACTGATGGCTGATGTAGTGCGGACGGTTCTGACAAAGCTCCGACAGGTTCGCCGGCTGGTGATGCGTGCCGAGCTGACGTTGACCGCGCTGCAGGCAACGTTCTGGATCGCGCTCATTGTGGTGTCAGCAGGCCGCCGTGTTGCTGCTGCGCCGTTGGCGCTCAGCGGTCTTGCGGGTCACTGACAACACTCCCGGCCGGCGGACCACTCCTATGCTGGAGCAGATGCAACCCTGACCGCTGCCCGCTGAACGTGACTAACCTAGCTTTCGGCCCTGACCGCATTGCCTGAAACGTCGTGCTTCCCATGGTCCTTGCCCACGCCGCGAGTGAGTGCGTCGGACCGAGTGGTTCGCTGGCCTGCGACGGGGTAACTCCTCTGCCATGAACCTGCATCAACTACTAGGCAGCGTCGAACACGTCGAGTCGCTCGACGCGCCGGCAGCGGCCACGTCGCGCATCGCCGGCCGGCTGATCGAACGCACTCGCCTCGCCGGAGCCCTACGCGGGTCTTGGCTGGGCCACCCGGTGCACCCGCTGTTAATCACGATTCCGGTCGGCACGTGGATGACCTCGGCGGTCTTCGACATCCTTTTCAAGGACGTCACCACGGCCCGCCGACTGATCGCCGTCGGCTTGGCCGCAACGCCGCCCACGGTGCTGGCCGGTTGGGCCGACTACTCGCTACTCGACCGGCGACAGCAGCGGGTGGGCCTCGTGCATGCGGCATCAAACGCCGTCGGGGTGACCATGTTCTGGCTTTCTTACCGGGCGTACCGACGAAATCGGAACCGGGCAGCGCGCACATACAGTTTCCTCGGCCTCGCCGCGATCAGCGTCGGCGGTGCACTGGGTGGCCACTTGTCCTACGCGCAGGGCGCCGGCATGTTCCGTTGGCAGCCCCTACGCGCCGTGACCCACCGCAACCCGATCGAATACCAGCGCGCCGCTTGACAGGCGGGTCATCTCGCGGAGGCCGCCAGCTTCCTCGAACCGCGGCGGTAGAGCACCCACCCCGCACCGATCAGTATTACCCCGAACACGAGAAAGCCGATGTCCCAGGACAAGGGCGCTCCGAGGTCATCGCGCACGTGGTGAACGCCGAGCAGTTGGTGATCGATCAGTCCTTCAACGACGTTGAAGAAGCCCCACCCGGCCACCAGCAACCCGAAGTGAAACGACCAGGTGGGGGCAAGGCGTCCTTGGCGCCATGACACCAGGGTCATGATGGAACCGGCCATGACGAGCAGCCAGGTGACGACGTGGAAAAAACCGTCAGCCACGACGTTGAGCTCGAGGCCGGCGAGCGTTTCCGACGATTGCGCCCCGCTGATCATGTGATGCCACTGAAGGATCTCGTGCAGCACGATGCCGTCGACGAATCCGCCGAACCCCAACCCGAACAGGAGGCCGGGCAGCACGCTGGGCTTCTCCTTGACCATGGCGCCGATACCCGACGTCCTGCGACTGAAACGCTGAGAGCAACAGACCAGTACATATCTCGCGACTGCGTCGCCGAGAGAAAAACTCGTCGCCGAGGGCGGTCGGGCCCGAAACTTCTGCTCCCCGCCGCCGGCGCCAAACACAGGAGGTCAGCGATCTGCCTGCTGTGGCGTTCGGCCAACTGCCACGTCTGCGACGTGCCGTGCCGCTCGGCCAGGGCGTCGGTGACCGCGTCGACACGGCCAGTCCAGTCCTGCGGAAGGGCCGACACGTCGGCGTGCTTCGCCATGCGTGGATCCAGAGACCGGCATCGTTGACCAACTGGGTAAGTCGGTCGACTGACTGAAGTGGTTGCCCTCGGGCTGTTCATCGGACACCGACTGGCGTGCCACGAACGCGAGCAGCGCGATGCGTCCCGGTGACCGCACCGTTCGGCGCAGTTCCGTGAGCAGCTCGAGCTGGTGGGGGGTCGTGCACAACACACCCAGCGACCAGGCGGTCGACGGTGGCATCAGCCAGCCGGCACCGCGGATCCGACCGCCCGCACCTGGGAAGCCGAACAGGGTCTGGGCCGCGTGGCAGCCCCCGGCCTCTGGTTCGACGAGCAGCGGCGTCACGCCCACCGCCTGCGCGGCATACGCGGCAGATCCCCCGACACCGGCACCGCAGTCGAGCAGCGATTCCTCGGCCGTCAGATCCAGCTCGTCGATCAACCAGTCCAGAGCCGTCGGACTGCAATCGATCCGCAACAGCCTCTCGAACGCGCCGAACTCACCGTCGAGCGTGCCAGGGTTGCGCGCCAAAGAAGATCCCAGACACACATCACCGCGCTCGGTAATTTGCCGAACGCGGTGATCGGAGAACCCGTGACGTCAAGCGTCGGTCACGGTGTGTTCTCAGGCATCGTTGGCCCGCTCAGATTGGCGTTTCTGCTTCTCGAGGCTGGCCAATTCCTCTACCTGATCCGCCTGTGCGCGCTTGCGGGCAGCGTCGCTGCGTTTTGCCTGGGCATCGTCCAGCTTGGACTCCGCAGCCGCGGTGGCTTTCTGCTCGGCCTCGGTAATCGTGGCCTGCTCCTCGCGCTTGACCGCTTCGGCCGACTTCTTAAGCTGGGCTGCCAGTTCGTCGGCCTGCTGCTTCGCGGCGGCGGTACGCTGCTGCGCAGCCTGTTCTGCGGCGCCCTTCCGCTCTTCGGCAGCCGTGCGCGCTTCCTCGACTTCACGCTCTGTCACCGCGCGCGCGTCTTTCTGGTCCTCGATCGCCTTGTCGCGCTTGGCCTTCAGCTCGTCGTCAGCCTGCTCTTGGTTCTGGGTCGCCGCCTTGTCGAGCTGGGCCGCACGGCGCAGCGCATCACTGCGCTCGAGGAGCGCGGTACCACGCTTCTCCAGGTCCGGGTCGCCCAGCATTTTGCCGACGCTCGCGTCCAGCCCTCCCAGCCAGCGCTCATAGAACAATCGTGTAGGGGCTTGCGAACTCATCCCAGCGACCACCTGCTCCCCGAATAACTGAAGCGGGAACCGGGCGAGCTGGTACTGAAAACGCAACACTGCGTATGGGACGTCGGTGATCTCCATTTAAATACTCCTGTGTCTCGCCGCTGCTCAGGGCAGGTCGGCTTGTTTGGTCAAACTGTCGGCCTGCCGTCTGATGCGGTCAGCTTCCGTCCGGGCGCTGGTTGCCTGCCGCACCGAGGTCTGATGTTCGCCTACGGCGTCGACGATTTCCTCGGCAGCGGCGCCGACTTCCTCGCGCTCCTCGGCTTTTGCCCGCTCCACCGCGCGCTGGGCGTCGCGTTCGGCCTGGGTCTTGGCTCTGGCAGCGTCCCGTTGTCCGGCTTGCTCGGCCGCGCGGTGCTGAGCGGCTTGCTCAGTTCGGACGGAATTCTCCACGGCCGCTGTCTTCGCGCTCACCGCAATTCGCTCTTCGGCGCCCTCAAGCTTGGCATTAGTCGCGGCGGCATGGGCCTGTGCGGCCTCGGCATCGGCGACGGCCTCGACGCTGTTGGCTTCTTTGCGCTGCTGGGCCTGGGTCTGCTCGAGTTGCCCCTCGGCGGTCAGCGAATCGTTGCCGGTCACGGCGCCGGCGATTTCTTTCGCCTTACCTTTGACCGAGTCGATCAAACCCTTACGTGCCTGGTCAGCCTTGTTGTGCTCAGTCACCTGAGTCTCCTTTCGATAGCTTTGCTTTAGCGCCCGACTCATGCCAGTGGATGTACGACTGATACAACCCCTATCCGACTCGCGAAAGCCGAAGGGACGCCGTGCGTGGGATTTCGACGTGGTGCTGCGACACACCCGGCCGCACCCCGATCCGGGGCGTGGCCGGGCCTTCGTGACCCGTCAGTTTCGGCTCATGTCTTGTTCAGCGAGTGCGGACAGCCGGTTTTCGATGGCCGTCACCGCTCCTGCGCGGTCCTTGTGGTTTTGTTCGTAGCGCACCAGCGCGGTCAGTGCGGCGGCGTCGGTGAGTCGCTGCACCGCAGACGCGACTTCGCCGACGGTGAGGTCGTCGTAATTGTCCACCGGCAGTTCATCTTCGATCAGGCCGCCGGCCAGAACCCGAGTGCGGTGCAACGCGGTTTCAGTGCTGCGTGCCCCTTTTCGGGTGGCGATCTGCTCGGCTTCAAGCAGTGCGGCGTCGCGCCCGGCGGTCAACGTGTCGACCGCGGCTGCGGCGACGGTGCCGACCCGTGAACGGGTGCGGACAACGGCCTCAGCGGTCCCGTTAATCCATTCAGCGGTCCGCCGGCTCGGGTAATTGACCACGCTGCTGAGCCCGCCCACTGCCTTCTGCACCGGGGTCGGCCGCACCTTAGTGGGCTTTCCCGACGCTTCTTCGACGAGCACCGAGGTGATCCACTCGAGGGTTTGTTGATGTGCCGCCTGCAGGCGCCGCGCCAGGTTTTGGATATCGAGGTTGCCGGCGGTGGCGGCCAGGGCCTCCAGATAGCCGGCGCGGTCGAGCAGTTGGTGTTCTAAAGCCAGATCACCAAACAGCGCGGCGGCGATCGGTTGACCCTGCTCCACGACCGTTTTCGCGAGGGCGCTGGCGCGGCCCAGGGCGGGGGTGACGACGTCGGGCACCCCGCCCAGATCACGCAACGCGGCAGCGATCAGCTGCGCGCGGTCGTGCGCGTTGACGGCGTTCGTGGCCAATTCGTCCCGCACCGCTTGGTCACGGGCCTGCACCTGTCGAGTTTGAGCGATCTGCGCCTCGGTGTTGGTGAGTTGCTGCAGTGTGCGCAGTTGGGTGATGAGTTTGGCGGTGGTGGTGTCGGTCATTGTTCTCCTCATGGGTGTGGTGTCAGGGTTCGGGGTTCTCAAGGGGTGTGGCCGGTGCGAAAGTTGGCCGATCGTCTAGCCGGGTGGTGCACACCGCGGTTCGCACGTCAGGCGTCGTCGTTGAGGCGACACGAGCGCCGCTCGCTGGTGCAGTTGGCCGCTAGCGGGCGGCCTCGAGCCGGCGCGCGATTCTCCATTTAGATCGTTACTAGGGAATATCGTCAACAGCACAGCATCATTCGGTCCTCATCGCGGGTGTGGTGCGCATAGGTCCTGAGCTTGGATCAGCCGTGCGGCCGCCCCGGCTCGTTGGTTGGCTTCTGTTCGGCGAATCCTGGGCGGAGCTGCCTGGGGGCAGGCCCAGACGCGCGACAGCGGTCTGAGCCTGCCCACAGGGTGATTACGCGTCGTCGTGGTGGCGGCTGCCGGCCTTGGCCAGACCGCGGCTGACCAGGTAGCCGATGCTCAGCAGCACAACGAAGAACCATGCCCGATCGGCGCGGAAGTAGTCCTCATGCGCGTCCGTGGTACCGACCAACCAGGACGCCATCAGTACGCCGATGACCGCCACCACATAAGTGATGAATTCCGTTGTCTTGAAAGCAGCTTTGGTTTCGCTGCCACGCCGGGGGGCGACACGAGCCGGCTGCGTACCCTCGGCGGAGTAGGCGGTGGGGGCGTTCGGACGATGGGCCGAAGTGGGATTACTGGTGGTCATATAGTGCTCCTTTGACGCGGCCGAAGTGTGTCGACCGGTGTTATGAATAGGGTGAAATAGGGTGCAGCCTCAACAGGTGGTATGCCCAAATTGCTTGGCAGAGGCCGTGTTTCGACCCCGTGTGCTGATGCGTTTGGTATCCCACGCAGGTGCGCCAGGTGGTACGACTCGTCGCACCACCGCTGTTGACTGGCTGAGGATGTCCGGCGTCGAGCTGAGGCTCACGGCATGTTGAGAAGCAGGACCGGCCGGGACTGAGTTGATACCAGTTAGCTGGAGTACCAACACGTGGAACACTACCCGTGAGTAGCCCAAGCAGCAAATCGTGGCACTTACGGCCTCCGTAGCAGGCCTTCGACCGGACGTGTCAGACATCGCCAGCGTGGTCGTGCCGCATAACGGCTGCGCGGCATCAGGGGCGCGAGCTAGGTGGCCTCTTCAGCCACGTGGTGAGAGGAGCTGATCCGTCACTAAGCCGACCGCCAACAACACCAGCAGCGTCACGACGATGACTGTACCCGCTCCTCCATCATCATCCCCGTGGGGTGCTGGGTCGAGTCTCATGTCACGGCCACGATGGGTTTCGGCTGACTGGCCCCGAGGTATCCCACTGCAAGGTTCAGTCCCGAGTCGCAACCCAAGCCAATCGAAGGGAAACCCGTCATGGGCGCCGAAGACAAGGCCAGCAACAAGATCGAGGACCTAGGCGGCAAGGCTAAAGAGGGCCTCGGCAAGGTCACCGGGGACAAGGGCACCGAGAACGAAGGCAAGGTCGACCAGGCGAAGTCAAGCTTGAAGGATGCCGGCGAGAAGATCAAAGACGCGTTCAAAAGCTAAAGCCCGAAACGGCTTTCCCTCCGCGGCCCGCCACGAAACCCCACTGGGGGTGGCGGGCCGAGTCGTTGTGGTAGGCGCGCTGGTTGGTCCATCTCAGTATCGGGCATACAGATCGGTAGCGAGCACGCTGGGATCGGTTGCGTCACGGCACTCGTTAGGTGATTCCGAGGGCGACTCTGTCGTTGAGCAAACAGCCCAGCCTCGGAATCGCTGACTTGCTAGTCAGACTTCCGTCACCGCTTAATGCCGGTAGCCTTGAGGGCGGTTCTACGTCCGCCTTGTCCATGCTGGAGCCGGGGATGATTCGATGCACAGACGATGCAGGCCCGTTGACGTTCGGGTAATTTTGCTGCCATGACCACGGCACCCGACGAAGACTCGTCAGTCCAACAGGCACTGACAGGCGGCGCGCTGCAGCGAGTCGGCTGGGGGCGCGCAATAATGTTGTTGTCCAACGTATTTGACGCTTCCTTGAAGGAATTACTTATTATCGGCGAAAGTGATTGGCGCACAACAGAACTGGTAGCAGGGTTTTTGTCGAAGTCGACCTTGAGCGTTGCGGCCTGCCGGCACGCCCGACTTGTCAAAGTTCAGGACTGGACTCGCGTAGCGTAGTACACCTAGATCAGCCGAGGCCGCGTTCCATGCGTTCAGCGCCGTGTTTACGAACCGAGGACATGCGCTCAATGGTCACAGTGACGTAATGCGCTGGAGTAAGTGGTTGCTGCCAGCGCCGTCACCGCCGGTGACATACATGCCGGGAATCCCCAGCGCGCCGCCGGCACGGGGCACAGTCATGATCGAGTTGAGAACGGCGGCCGGTTGCTCTCCCGCGCCGTGGCCGTGACCACTGGCCTCGAAACCGACAGCGTCGACGGCGCAATCGACCTCGTTGGTGTTGAGGATGTTGGCGAGGTCGGGCTGGCCATCCGGGCGCTCTCGTCCGCCGGACTTGTCACAGACGAGTCGTCTCCAGGTTGCGGTTTGGCTGGGCTTGATCGTCCCATTCCGCGCCAATGAATAGGCGTAGCAAACAGAGCGAGCAGCCCAACGCGGTGACCACGCCCACAAAGAATAAGCTGAACCATCACATATGGCAAACTTCTCGAAGTTAGCTGTACATCAGACCTTCAATGTTGACATACGAAATCCGTAGGCCGGACCGCCGGTAACGGATGCGGGCTGGCACAGCACTTCGTACCCTCATTATCCTGCGCAAAGAGGCGCGAGGGTCTACGATCGCATTAGCCGAGGATCGGGTGAACGCTCCGATCAGCCGCTGACGATACGAATCGAGGTCTTAGCTATGTCGATGGGTGAACTCGCACTTGACGAAGTAGCTGCGCAACCGCCGGAGGCCAACCAGCCGGTGCTGGTGCACAGCTGCCGTCGCCTGGGTCACAGCGCAAATCCACCTGGTTTCCAACTCTTGTTCGCTGACTGGCTTCGGCCCCTGGTGTTGCCACTGAGCGCAGGCGCGTCAGTGCTCCGCCAGCAGAATTGGAGGCCCGGTTCCCGGCATGGTAGTCCGGGGCGGTGGGAACGCAAGCCTTGCGACACCTGGAGGCGCTATGCCTACGCCTGGAGCCCACACGGCGAAGTGATGACGTGCGTGCCGTTCGACGGAGGCCGAACCGGTCGGTGAACTTGCCGCAACTTCGGAATCGGGCGAGCGACCGCGTGCCGGTACCTATCCCAGCAGTCCTCCATCAGCTCGTCGCCAATGGAGATTCGATCGTGAACCATGAAGATGCCGTCAAGCGGCTCCGTGCGTTACGAGATGAAGTCGCTACTTTGCCACCGTCGACAAGCTCAGCGGAGTTCAACTCTTGGGAGCCGCGCACACGATCGGCGCTGGCCCGCGCTCTCGGCGAAAAGCACTACATCACACAGCGATTCATCAAGACCAAGTGGACCCCGTCTGCGGATGCCCTTGGAGACACCATCGCATTCACTAGTACATTTCGGGGCACTGTCCCGGAAGCTCAAGGCATTTTAGATGCCGCCATCGCCGAGATCGAACTGCTCGCCGAGGAGGGGCCGGTCGCCGACGAATGAGTTCAAGGTTTTCCGTTGCCCGATTGTTCCCGACCAGCTCAGCGACATAACTCTCCCACCCACCCTCGATAAAAGGGCCTGCCTGCTCTCTCTATCTGGTGTGGGCGGATTACTGGCCGTCTCCCGGACGGTGGCTAGCTATGACCGGCAGCACGTACACCTCGGCCCGAACCGGCGCCTCGCCAGCCCTCGTGCGGGCGGATTCTCCGGGGTCACGGTGGCGTACTTACGACCCACGCGGCTGACCACACCCTTGCCGATGCACCGTCACCTTGTCGCCGACGCGGGACTTCTCAAGCAGGCTCGTCATCGCTCACCCCTCGAAAGCGATGCGGGCAGGGAAAACCGCTGTGGGACGGCGACCGGCGTAACCAGTTCGGCGGCCTGAAAGCTGAGGACGCCAAACGGCTCAAGGACCTCGAACGCGAGAACGCCACCCTCAAGCGTCTACTCGCCGACGCTGAGCTGGAGAAGGACGCGCTCAAGGAGATCGCGCGGGGAAACTTCTAGGCCCGGAACGCCGGCGGGCAGCCGTTCGTCACCTCCACCGGGTGCTGGGGGTCAGTGAACGGTTCGCCTACCGCGTGACCGGGCAACACCGCGCTACTCAACGCCACGAGCCCGCCGCCGAAACCCCCGAGGATCCTGATGCCGCTCTACGGGCGTGGTTGCGCCAGTACGCCAAGAACCATCCCCGCCGCGGCCGCTCGCTGCGCTCGCTGGAAAACGTTGCGCCGGACCCTTGCTGCTTCCCGGCCCTGGTGCCGGTTCTTGATCTCTATGCCGGAAGGCAAACAAGAACGGGCGGCACCGACGTTGCCGGTCAACCCTCTCACGAAAGGTTCCCTATCATGGCCCACGAACTCGACATCACCAACGGCGTTGCCTCCTTTGCCAATTCACGCGCAGACGCCTGGCATCGGCTCGGCCGATCAGTCGGGCACACAATGACCGCGCGCGAAGCGCTGGCCGCCTCGCACCTCGCCGACTGGAATGTCCGCAAAATGCCGCTGATCATCCCCCTGGAGCCCGTCATTCACCGGACTTATTAGGTGGCACGGAGAGGCCGCGCCACCGGGACGCCCTGGGCGCTGCAGGGGTGCGCCCACATCTTCAGGCTGCCGTACAGGCTCTCGGGCGGGCGTTTCCCAACCGGCGTCGGGCTCGTAGTAGCCGGCGTTAGTGCCCAAACAGGAGCTGCTGGCGGTGTTGTCGCTGGTCGGCAAGTCGGGAACGCGGTCGCGACGCGATGTTCAGGGGTCTCCAGTCAGGTGTCAGGCGTTGTCCGCGAACAGCCCGCTATTCTCGGTGGCGGCTTGGGCATCGCGTCCCTGGCCTCGACGCAGAGGGGGTTCATATGGTCGAGCCCATCGCGACGGGCGTCGGTGCGCTGCCATTGGCGCCGAGGAATCCGCTCTCGTTCAGGCAGCGGCTGAAGGCCGTTAGAGAGACGGCCACCGGACAGGTCACGTTGCGCGACGCCGGCGGACCCATTACCAGGGTGACTCTGGGCCCGAGATGGCTGAGCCCACCGATTGTCTGGGTGATGTCGCCGGGTGGGGCGCACGATGTTCTTGCCCGCAGGAACGATTCGTGTGACCGGACCACCGTGCATCGGGAGATGCGACACTTGATGGGCGACAATCTCGCCGATCTTCCCAATGAGCTTTGGCTTGCGCGCAAGCGCACCCTGCAACCGCTGTTCACCAAGCAGTATGTCCGCGCCTTCGGCGGTCATATGTCGCAGGCTGCGGTAATGGTGGCCGATGGATGGCGTGACCGGACCGAGATCGATCTGGACGCCGAGTCCCGCCGGCTGACAATGCGAGCACTGGGCCGCTCGGTTCTCGGAATCGACCTCGATGAACGCGCCGAGGCGATCGCCGAGCCACTCAACATCGCCTTGTCACATATTGCCGATCGGGGCTTGCGGCCGGTGCGCGCACCACGGTGGCTCCCCACCCCGGCCCGCCGCCGAGCAGTCGCCGCCTACGCAACGATGCACGGGCTCGCCAACGACATCCTTCAACTTTGCCGCACCGACCCCACCCGCGATGCACCGCTCGTTCATGCGTTGATCGGAGCCACGGATCCCGCGAGCGGACAGGCGCTTTCGGATGACGACATTTGCAACGACCTGATCGCGTTCATGGCGGCCGGCCACGACACCACGGCGACCACCCTGGCCTTCGCTCTATGGGCGCTGGGCCACCACCCTGACGTGCAGGACAGGGTCGCAGGTGAGGCAGCGGCCATCGGTGATCGCGAGCTGGCGCCCGACGACGTTCCTCGGCTCGCGTACACCGTTCAGGTGCTGCGTGAAGTGCTGCGGCTGTGCCCGCCGGATTCGGTGGCCGGACGAACGGCCCTGCGGGACATCGAAGTCGGCGGCTACCGGATCGAGGTGGGCAGCATGGTATTGGTCGGAATTTATGGGATGCAGCGTGATCCGGCCCTATGGGAGGACGCGCTGACCTTCGATCCTGATCGGTTCAGCGTGGAGAACTCCCGCGGCCAGGACCGATGGCAATTCATCCCGTTCGGTGGAGGGCCACGCTCATGCATCGGTGACCACTTCGCCATGCTGGAAGCGACGCTCGCACTGGCCACGATCATCCGCCGGACCGAAATCCGTTCCCTGCAGGACGACTTCCCGCTGGCAGTGCCCTTCACCACGGTGGCGGCTGGGCCGATCCCGGCCCGCGTGTGCGTGCGCAGCTGATATCCCCGGAGCCCTCTGGGCGGAACGCCCTACACCCGACCACACGCAAGGTATCGAGCCGGGGACCGCCACCTAAAGTTCTACGAGACCCGGACACCTGATAAGACAACTTTGCGGGCGCTCCGTGCCTCTTCTGCATTGGTGGGCTATGGAGGAAGCGGTTTCCAGCCGTCCTCGGCCATCGTGATTTCGCCATTCGCTTCGTCAAGCTGTGGATGTCCTCCCCCACTATCGCCCCGATCCTTAGTTGCCAACTTCGGATGACAAGACCCTCGTGTGCTGGTGATGTGTGGAGAACGCGTTCGTGACACACCGTTCGCCGCTCCCCCGTTCCTGTCGGTCGCCTGACCGATAATCGGAACCATGAACCGTTGTATGACGCCTGCGCAGGCGCGCGCTGCGGTGCAGCGTGCTGCTCGCGACGCGCAGCGTGATGCCGATGGACGACGGGCCGCGCTTCAGCGTGCGGCCCGCGAGGCAAGTTAGGCGTTGTCGCCGAGCCAGCGGTAGAGTGTGCTGGAGTGGCGGTCCGAGCGACGAGGGGCTCGCTCAGACCGCCACCGGCTCAGCGCATTCCGACGATCGGGGCTTGGTCGCGGGTACGGCCGGTTGTCTGGTCGAGCTCGTCCCTCCTGCATAGCAGAGACAGAACGCTCTGTCTACGGTGGTATCGTGCGACTTTGACATGGACCTCACCGACATTGCCCAGCGCCGGCCGGCCGTGGCGGCCCGCGAACGAATTGTGAGTACGGCCTATGCGCTGTTCACCCGGCGCGGGGTCCGCGCGGTGGGCATCGACGAGATCATCAGCCAGTCCGGGGTGGCCAAGGCCACCATGTACCGGCACTTCCCGACCAAAAACGATCTCGTGTTGGCGGTGCTGCAGCGTCGCGAACAACTGTGGACCTTTGACCTAGTCGAGCGGCAATCGCGGCTGCGCGGCAGCACCCCCGAAGAGCAGCTGCTGGCCATCTTCGACGTGTTCCACGACTGGTTCCAAAAGCATGAGGACTTCGACGGCTGCTCGTTCATCAATGTGCTGATCGAGTTGGGTGCCACTCACCCCGCGGGACAGGCCAGCATCCAATACCTGGGCAACATCCGCTCGATCCTGCTCCAACGCGCCGAAACCGCCGGCCTGCGCGACGCCGACAGCTTCGCCCGGTCGTGCCACATCCTGATGAAGGGCTCCATCATCGCCGCCGCCGAAGGCGACCGAGAGGCCGCGCACCGCGCCCAGGACATGGCCCGCACCCTCATCGAACAACACCGACGACCAGCCGACAGCTGAACCGGAACCGTGATGTTTGCACGGCCGAAGAGTCCCCGGGCGCTTATCTTGCCGACGGCCGGGTTGCTCCGCATGTGCCGGCAGCGTTGATGGTGTGGTCGAATTCGACACCTGTCGACCACGGGGCGGATGAGGCCGTTGTCGAGATGCGCGCGGTATCTAGGACCATTCGGCTGGGCGCACCATACCTACGGCCATGACGCGCGTTGTGGATCATCCACCGGCGGCCGTCGTGTTCGATTTCGACTTTGATACTGCATTAAGAGCTAGCACATTAGTAATTCTAATGCATATGAAGAATCATTAGCTGTACTGATCCAGGTCGGAGGCTTAGCGTCGATGCCATGAGCTCACCCCTACTCATCGGCTTCATTGCCTCGTTCACGCTGATCGCCGCGATCGGCGCGCAGAACGCGTTCGTCCTACGTCAGGGCATCCGCCGCGAGCACGTCTTGCCCGTCGTGGCCGTCTGCACCGTCTCCGACATCGTGCTGATCTCGGCCGGCATCGCGGGGTTCGGTGCGCTCATCAGCGCCCACCCGAGCGTCGTCGACATCGCCAAGTTCGGCGGTGCGGCCTTTCTGCTCGGCTACGGCCTGCTCGCGGCCCGGCGTGCATGGCGTCCGTCGGCGTTGACACCGTCCGAATCCGCACCCGCCCGATTGGTGGAGGTTGTCATCACCTGCCTCGCGCTGACCTGGCTGAACCCGCACGTCTACCTCGACACTGTGGTGCTGCTCGGCGCGCTCGCCAACGAGCATCGCGACGACCGGTGGCTGTTCGGCATCGGTGCCGTGACCGCCAGCGCGGTCTGGTTTGTCACCCTCGGGTTGGGCGCGCGGCGGCTCGCGGGTTTGTTCGCCACTCCGATGACCTGGCGCATCCTCGACGGCCTTATCGCGATCGTGATGATCGGACTGGGCCTTTGGCTGGCGCTCGCGTGACATATTTAGTACATCGTGGCCACCGAACAAGCTCTCGGTCTTCGAGATCGCAAGAAAATCAAGACGCGCGATGCCATCCATCGCGAGGCCATGCGGCTCATCCAGACCAACGGCTACGCCAACACCACCATCGAGCAGATCGCCGAAGCCGCCGAGGTCTCGCCCAGCACGTTCATCCGGTATTTCCCGACCAAGGAAATGGCGCTGATCACCAATGACCTTGACCAAATGACGGTCGATGCGCTTTCGCAGCTGCCCGGGACGTGCCGTCGCTGCAGGCCTTTCGGCGCGCCCTGGAGATCACACTGGCGATCCTCTCGAAGGACGAGTGGGAATTCGAATGCGACCCCGACGACTTCGAGGTCCGAGTCTTCTTCGGCGCGCTGGCGGGTGGCTTGATGGCGGTGCTCGAAAGACCGTCAGATGTCGCGAAGCGGATGCACCAGGCACTGGACCCCCATCGGGGCGGCCGCCGTCAAAGCCAATCCTAAAATCAAGCAGCGCTGTCTGTATCTCACGGCTCCCTCTCTCCAGTTGGAAGGCTCAGGGCCCATACGCGGGAGCATAAGAGCTGATGATTGTACGAGTGTGTGGATTCAGTTTATGCGAGTCTGTTTTCTTGGCTATGAGCCGACACATTTCTAGCTACTTGAAAGCGGGCAAACAATTTCGCTCCACTACATTTGATATCCGCGACGCCTTCTACACGATGCGGATAATTCCGCTGCGCTTTCCGAATCAAACGGCAATGACCTTGAACGCGCCGCTATGCGGTGCGCTGCAAAAGGTTTCGAGAAAAGCGGCCGCCACGGCGAGATACTGATCATGACGGGACCAAACCGGTTGCGATGGCCGTTCACGGGGCGATTTATTGAACGCCCCGCCTGTTACGGGTTTTCAATCATCACCAAGGTAGAGGAAGGTGGTGAAGAGGCGGTACGTGCGTACCGGAAGCAGATCGAGGACGCCATTGCTGGAGTCTTGACGTGCTCGGTCCACTCCGCAGTCTTGTCTGCACTTTCAGCACCAAAGCATCTTCGACACTGATTTCGACAAAGACGCCAAGGACGCGGTCGCGGTGTTCAGCGCTAAGGGCTTACGACGGTATTCGCCATTTCGAGGGGTGTCCCGGACGACTGGAAGAAAAAATCCCGATGCAATTGAGAAGTTCGTTCGCGAGCACCACCACCCTTCCTGGAGCATGGCGAATACCCGTTCGTGACGGCGGACGAGACATCGTGCCTCATCGACTCCACCCACCTCACCACCCTGTTCGCGGGGCCCGGACAGCGTGAGGAACCTGTCGCACAACCTCGCCACGATGAAGTAAGCATGACGTGTGGGCATCAGCAGAGCCGTGTTCATCACGGGCGCCGCAGCGGGGATCGGTCGTGCCACCGCGCTGACCTTTGCGCGCAACGGGTTCACCGTTGGCGGCTACGACATCGACGAAGTCGGACTCAAGACGCTCGCCGACGACATCGATCAAATCGGCGGCAGGGCAATCACCGGACACCTCGACGTCACCGACACCGACGAAATGGCGCAGCGGGTGGGCGAATTCGCCAAGGCTGCCGGTGACCGGCTCGATGTGATGGTCAACAACGCCGGGATCCTGCTGGCCGGCCGCTTCGAGGACCTCGAGGCCCGCGCCCATCTCAAGGAGATCGACATCAACGCCAAGGGTGTCGTCAACGGCCTGCATGCCGCATTCCCCTACCTGCGCGAGACCCCGAACTCCGTCGTCGTCAACCTCGCCTCCGCGTCGGCGATCTACGGTCAGGCCGAACTCGCCAATTACAGCGCGACCAAGTTCTTCGTCCGCGGCATCACCGAAGCGCTCGACATCGAATGGAACCGCTACGGCATCCGCGTGATCGCGATGTGGCCGCTCTATGTGCAGACCGCGATGACCGACCACATCAAGACCGCCACAACGGAATCCCTCGGCATCCGCCTGACCGCTCAGGACGTCGCCGACGCGATCGTGACAGCGACCGAACCGTCGTGGCTGCGCCGCGCCATCCACCAGGTGCACTTCCCGGTCGGCTCGCAGACTAAATTCATGGCGGCCGGCTCCCGGTTCTCGCCCGCGTGGCTGACCCGACTGGTCACCAAGCGACTGGCACACTCCTGAGATGTTCAAGCTGACCGTCGAGGACGTATTCGTCATTCGCAATCGCGGCGTCGTCGCCACCGGCCGAGTGGAAAGCGGGAGCCTGCGCGTCGGTGACGCCGTGAGCATCAACGGTGGTCCCGGTGTGCAGGTCGACGCGATAGAGGTCTTCCGCAAGTCGATCGACCAGGCGAACGCCGGCGACAACGTCGGCGTGCTGTTCAAGGGCATCGACAAGAGCCAGATCGACCGGGGAGCGGTACTCACGTCGTCGGGCGAAGCGCCTCCCATCGAAGGCACGAACGTCATCGTGTGACGTTCGGTTCGCGCTGAGCACAACCGGCGACACCGCGAGTGGTTCGGCATACGGTCCGGCCATGAACGAGGACTGGCTCGCCGTTATCGTCGGCCTTGCCCTGCTGTCACTTGTGCTTCTCGGCGCGATCCCGGGCAGCGTGATCCCGTGACGGAGCAGACCACTGAGACTCAGCCCGAGGAGGCCCGCTCGTCGGGCATCGGGTATGCCGTCGCGGGTGTACTTGTCGTCATCGCGCTGGGCGCGGCCACCCGCTTCCTGGAGTCGCAGGTACCGCAGTGGACGGACGGCACTCCGTTCGAGCGGGTCGCCAAGTCGATCGAATTCCCGGTCTACGCAATCGCTTTGGGACTGATCGGCAATTTCGTACTATCGAAGCTCGCGCTGCGCGACGTATTGTCGCAAGGCTTCCGCACCGAGTTCTTCATCAAGACCGGCCTGGTGCTGCTCGGCGCGTCCATCAACCTCAAGGTCCTCGTCACCGCGGCCGGTCCGGCGATCATTCAGGCGCTGCTGTTGATCAGCATCGTGTTCGGCTTCACCTGGTGGCTGGGCGGCCGCTTGGGGCTGGAGGACAAGTTGCGCGCACTGCTGGCGTCGGCCGTGTCGATCTGCGGCGTCAGTGCGGCCATCGCGGCCGCCGGTGCGGTGCAGGCCAAGAAAGAACAGCTCGCCTACACCGCTTCTTTGGTCATCGCGTTCGCACTGCCGTCGATCTTCCTGCTGCCATGGCTCGCGAGCCTGCTCGGCCTCTCCGACGCCGTCGCAGGCGCCTGGATCGGCGGCAACATCGACACCACCGCAGCCGTCGCCGCGTCCGGTGCGATCGCCGGCGAGGACGCCCTGCAGATCGCCACCATGTCAAGACCACCCAGAACGCGCTGATCGGCGTCGTCGCGATCGCGCTGACGGCCTACTTCGCCCTGAAAGTCGAGCGCAAGTCAGCGGACGAGGCCCGCCCCACCCTCGGGCAGTTCTGGGAACGGTTCCCGAAGTTCGTGCTCGGCTTCATCGCCGCGTCGATCATCGGCACCCTGTATCTGCAGTGGGCCAGTGACGGCAAGGCCACTATCGCCACAGTCAACGACCTGCGAACGTGGTTCTTGATCTTCGCGTTCGTCTCGATCGGTCTCGAGTTTTCGCTGAAGGGTCTGCGCGAGGCGGGCTGGCGGCCGATCGCGGTGTTCGCCTCGGCGACCGTCGTCAACATCGTCGTCGCACTTGGCCTCGCCGCCGTGTTGTTCGGCAGCTTCGAGGTCAGTTAGCGGTTACGCTCGGCCGCGTGCGCCACGCGTTGTCCCGGCGGAGTTTCCTGACGATGACGGCGGGCGCGGCGCTCGTCGCCGCGTGCGGGTCCGAGAAGCCCGGCGAGGTCGCCAAGGACGGCTCGGTCACCGTCAAGCACGCGTTCGGCGAAACCAAGATCCCGGCGCCACCCAAGCGCGTGGTGAGCGCGGGCTTCACCGGGCAGGACGACCTGCTGGCGGTCGGTGTCGTCCCGATCGCGGTAACCGACTGGTTCGGCGGCGAGCCGTTCGGCGTATGGCCTTGGGCGCAGCTAAGACTCGGCGGCGCCCAGCCGACGGTGCTCAGCCTCGCCGACGGCATCCAGGTCGATCCGATCGCGGCGCTGAAGCCCGACCTGATCGTCGCCACCAACGCCGGCCTCGACCATGACACCTACACGAAGCTGTCGGCCATCGCCCCGACGATCGCGCAGTCCGGCCAGGACGCATTCTTCGAGCCGTGGAAGGACCAGGCCGCCACCATCGGGCAGGCCGTGTTCAAGCACGACGACATGCAGAAGCTGATCGCCGGCGTCGACGAGAAGTTCACCACCGCGGGCACCAACAACCAGCAGTTCGCCGGCAAGAAGGTGCTGCTGCTGCAAGGCACACTGGGCCGGGATGGCGTGCAAGTGATGACGCCCGGTTGGCGCACCGATTTCCTCACTCAGATGGGCTTTGTCGTCGCCGACGGCGTCGACGACGCCGACGTGCTGATCTGGGGGACCGAGAGCGATGGGGAACAGGCCGCGCTGCTGGCCGATCCGACCGTTGCGCAGCTGAAGGCGACGACCCAGAAGCGCAATGTCTTCACGGGCAAAGAGCTCGCAGGCGCGATCGCGTTCGCCTCGACGCTGTCCTACCCGCTGGTCGCCGACCACCTGCCGCAGCGCATCGCCCAGGTGCTGGCCTGACACTGCCGCCTCGCCATCGTGCGGTTTCGTACACGACACGCCGCGAGACCGCACAAATCCGCACGGTGAGGACGCAGCCGTCGACTCCGTCCCATCGACGGCGAGTTGGCGACCGACCTAGTCCCGCCGTGCCCATGTAGCAGTGCTTGGATGTCCGGGTGACCAGCACCCAGACCGAGCACCGCGGCTTCGCGACCACGGGCTCTGCCTACTATCCGACGCTGGTCGCGGTGTTCACCGGGCTGGTGCTGATCTCAAATGTGGCGGCCACCAAGGGCATCGCGTTCGGCCCGATCATCGGCGACTGGTCACTCATCACCGACGGCGGGTTCATCGTCTTCCCGCTGACCTACGTGATCGGCGACGTGCTGTCCGAGGTGTACGGCTTTGCGGCCACCCGGCGCGCCATCTACATCGCCTTCGTCATGGAGGCGCTCGCGGCGGTCACCTTCTGGTTGACGGCCTACCTGCCCGCGGCGGACTTCTACACCAACCAGGCAGCGTTCGAAGCCGTGGTGAAGCCGTTCACTCAGTTGATCATCGCCGGGCTGGCCGGCTTCATCGTCGGGCAGACGCTGAACGCCTGGGTGTTGGTGCGGATCAAGGAGCGGGCCGGAGAAAAACGCCTGTGGGTCCGGCTGATCGGGTCGACGGTCGTCGGTGAGTTCGCCGATACGCTGGTGTTCTGCAGCATCGCCGCCGGGGCCATCGGCATCAGTACTCGGCGCGACTTCATCACCTACGTGGCGCTGGGCTGGGTTTACAAGACGGCCGTCGAGGTCGTCGTGTTGCCGGTGACATACCGCGTGATCGCGTTCATCAAGCGCCGCGAACCGACATATCAGCCCGCCGTTTGAGGCTTCGATAAGGCTCCTCTGGCAAGGCTCACAGAGCTGCAGCTTTCGTTGCTACTCGCGGGTAGTTTCGGGACATGAGCGTGACATCGGATTTGATGGACTCGAGGGTTCTGGGCACCGTCCACGATTACGGGGACCAGGCACTGCTGCTTGAGTTCGACAGCACGGCCGAAGTATTGGTGTGGACAGAGGCGGTGCGGGAGGCCGAGCTGCTCGGCGTGCTGGACATCGTTCCAGGGTCGCGCACGGTGCTGATCAAGCTGGCCGGGCCACGTTATCAGGCGCCTACCCGGCAGCGGCTGGCCAAGCTGCAGGTAGCGCCCGATGCGCTATCGGAGGTGACCGCGCCGCCCGACGGCCGCGCCGATGTAGAGATCGACGTAGTCTACGACGGCGAGGATCTCGACGAGGTGGCCCGGCTTACCGGGTTGACCGTGGCCCAGGTGGTCGAGGCGCACACCGGCAGCTTGTGGAGGGCCGGATTCGGTGGTTTCGCACCCGGTTTCGCCTACCTCGTCGGCGGCGACTCTCGCCTCGAAGTCCCCCGGCGATCCGAGCCGCGCACGAAAGTGCCCACGGGGGCCGTCGGGCTCGCCGGCGAATTCAGCGGCGTGTACCCGCGGGAGTCCCCCGGCGGATGGCAGTTGATCGGACGCACCGACGCCGACCTGTGGGACGTCGATCGCGACAAGCCCGCGCTGCTGACACCGGGCGTGTGGGTTCAGTTTCGCGCGGTCGGATAGGCAGGGGCGACATCATGACCACGACATTGGAGGTTCTGCGCACCGGGCCCCTGGCGCTGATCGAGGACCTCGGCAGGCCAGGATTGGCGCAGATGGGGGTCACCCGCTCGGGGGCCGCCGACCGCCGGTCGCACACATTGGCCAACCGGCTGGTGGCCAACCCCGGCGACCGCGCCACCATAGAGGTGACGTTCGGCGGGTTTTCCGCGCGGGTGCGCGGCGGTGACGTGGCGATCGCGGTGACCGGCGCCGACACCGATCCGGCCGTCAACGGGAAGCCGTTCGGCACCAACAGCATTCACTACGCCCGTGACGGTCAGGTGATCTCGCTGGGGGCACCGCACTCCGGACTGCGCAGCTATCTGGCGGTGCGTGGCGGTATCGACGTCTCCCCTGTTCTCGGCTCACGCTCATACGACGTGATGTCGGCGATCGGGCCGCTGCCTCTTCAGCCGGGCGATGTGTTGCCGGTCGGCGAGCACACCGACGAGTTCCCGGAACTGGACCAAGCGCCGGTGGCCGCCATCAAGGGCGACGTGCTCGAGCTGATGGTCGTTCCCGGTCCGCGCGACGACTGGTTCACCGATCCCGACGTGTTGATCCGCACGAACTGGCAGGTCACCAACCACAGCGACCGGGTCGGTATGCGACTGGTCGGCATGCCGCTGGAGTACCGCTGGCCGGACCGGCAGCTACCCAGTGAGGGCGCGACTCGTGGGGCAATTCAAGTGCCGCCGAATGGTTTTCCGGTGATTCTCGGCCCCGACCACCCGGTCACCGGCGGCTATCCGGTAATCGGCGTGGTGACCGACGACGATATCGACAAGGTCGCGCAGGTCCGGCCGGGCCAGACCGTGCGGCTGCATTGGTCACGTCCGCGGCGGCCGTTGCAGAACGGCTCGTAGATCAGCGTCCGAACCGGGCGTTCGAGGAGCATCCGACCAAGCCCCAGAGTGCGCAGAGCACCGCCAGCACCGAAGCGACTCTCATTGTGGGCACGCTACTGGTAGAACGGCAGTGTGCACATCCAGGTCCACACCGCACGCCTGGTCCACACCTCCGATCTCGACAACGAGACCCGAGAGGATGCGCGCCTGATGGTCATCGAGGCCTTCGGTGGTGACTTCACCGACGCCGACTGGGAGCACGCCCTCGGCGGTATGCATGCAATGGTCTCTCACCACGGAGCACTGATCGCGCACGCCGCGATCGTCCAGCGCCGACTGCTGTATCGCAACACCGCGCTGCGCTGCGGCTACGTCGAAGGCGTAGCGGTGCGCGAGGACTGGCGCGGTCACGGGCTCGCGGGTGTGGTGATGGATGCCGCGGAGCAGGTCTTGCGCGGCGCCTACCAACTCGGCGCACTGAGTGCGTCGGAGGCGGGCCGCCACATCTACACCTCCCGCGGTTGGTTGCCGTGGCGCGGACCGACGTCCGTGCTGGCGCCGGCCGGGCTGACCCGCACCCCCGACGACGACAACGGATTGTTCGTGCTGCCGGTCGGCTTACCGAAAAACATTGACTTGGATACCACCGCCGAGATCACCTGCGACTGGCGCGACGGCGACGTCTGGTGATCGGCGTACGTTGATGAGGTGACCGCGCCTCAATCTCCCCAGGCCTTTCGGCCGAGCCCCGAAACCTTCGACAAGCTCTATCGCGGCGAACCCACCTTCGAGGGTGGCTCCGCTCCCACCGGCATTCCGTGGGACGTTCATCAAGCACAGCCGCGACTGATGGAACTCGAAGCGCTGGGCGGCATTTCGGGTGAGGTTCTCGACATCGGCTGCGGCCTCGGCGACAACGCGATCTACCTGGCGTCGCGGGGGTATTCGGTGACCGCACTGGACGGCTCGCCCGCCGCGGTCGAGGAAGCGCGACGTCGCGCCGCCGACGCGGGCGTCTCGGTTACGTTCGAGGTCGCCGATGCCACCAACCTGACCGGATATGACGGCCGGTTCGACACGGTCATCGACAGCGCTCTGTATCACTGCCTCGACGAGGATGGCCGGCACGCTTACATCGCGGGCCTATATCGCGCGACGCGGCCCGGTGCGCGTCTGCACCTGTCGTGCTTCTCCGACGGCAACGTGAACGGCGTCATCGCGCCGATGGGTGCCATACCAGAGTCCAACATTCGCGACACCCTGACGGCCAACGGCTGGCGCATCGACTTCCTCGGCCCCATCACGTATCTGGGCAACGCCGTCGGCTTCAACGCCGATGACGAGTTTCCCAAAGTGATGACCGAGCAAATGCCGCCGGAAGCGCTGGAACAGATGCGCGCGGTGGCCGAGCGGTTCACCAAGATCGCCGAACTGCTCGACGGCGACCGGATATATCTGCCGTTCACGGTCGTGCACGCGCACCGCGTCGATTGACCACCGACCTCACATCGACCCGGCCAGCTTGGTGAGCGGAAGTTCACGGCGGGGTTATCGCGGGGCACTTTCGGGCAACAAAGCCTTCCTAGCGTTGGCGCCATGTCGCATCGCATCACCGACTGGGATCCCGAAGACACCGTCGCCTGGGAAGCCGGTAACAAGTACGTCGCCCGCCGCAACCTGATCTGGTCGGTGGCGGCCGAACACATCGGCTTCTCGGTCTGGTCGATCTGGTCGGTGATGGTGCTGTTCATGCCGGAGTCGGTATACGGCTTCTCGGCCGGCGACAAGTTCCTGCTGGGCGCCACCGCGACACTGGTCGGTGCCTGCCTGCGCATCCCCTACACGCTGGCCACCGCCACGTTCGGCGGCCGTAACTGGACGGTGTTCTCGGCGTTCGTGCTTCTGATTCCGACCGTCGGCACGATGTGGCTGCTGGCCAATCCCGGCCTGCCGCTGTGGCCGTACCTGCTGTGCGCCGCGCTGGCCGGGTTCGGCGGCGGCAACTTCGCGTCGTCGATGACCAACATCAACGCGTTCTACCCGCAGCGGCTCAAGGGCTGGGCGCTGGGCATCAATGCGGGCGGCGGCAACATCGGTGTGCCGATGGTCCAGATCGTCGGGCTGCTCGTCATCGCCACCGCCGGAAACCAGCAGCCCTACTGGGTGTGCGCGTTTTACCTGGTTGCCCTCGCCGTCGCCGGAATCGGCGCCGCGCTGTACATGAACAACCTGGAGCAACACAAGATCGACCTGACGGCGATGGCCGAGATCCTGAAAGAACGTGACACGTGGGTGATCTCGCTGCTCTACATCGGCACCTTCGGCTCGTTCATCGGGTTCGCGTTCGCGTTCGGCCAGGTGCTGCAGATCAACTTCGCGGCAGGCGGACAAACCGCCGCCCAGGCGTCGCTGCACGCGGCGCAGATCGCGTTCATCGGACCACTGCTCGGGTCGGTGTCGCGGGTGTACGGCGGCAAGTTGGCCGACCGTATAGGCGGCGGGCGAGTAACACTCGCGGTGTTCGCCGGCATGATCCTGGCCGCGGGGCTGCTGGTGGCCACCGGCACACTTGACG
This sequence comes from uncultured Actinomycetota bacterium, assembly GCA_963715885.1. GTDB lineage: Bacteria > Actinomycetota > Actinomycetes > Mycobacteriales > Mycobacteriaceae > Mycobacterium. The sequence goes on along the minus strand of CAVQSK010000026.1, from coordinate 269,335 downwards.
ATCGCAGCGCCGGTGCCGCGACAGCCGCGACGATGACCGGTTATGTGGTCGGCTTCATCGCGCTGTTCCTGCTGTCCGGTATCGGCAATGGCTCGGTGTACAAGGTGATCCCGTCGATCTTCGACGCCCGCAGTCGCTCGCTTGACGTCAGCGAGGCGGATCGCGCGCACTGGTCGCGGGCCATGTCGGGGGCACTTATCGGTTTGGCCGGCGCGGTCGGCGCGCTCGGCGGGGTGGGCATCAACCTGGCGTTGCGCCAGTCCTATCTGAGCAGCGGATCGGCTACGTCGGCGTTCTGGATCTTCCTCGCGTTCTACGTGCTGGCTTCCGCTGTGACCTGGCTCATGTACGTGCGGCGGCCGGCGACACGTCGAAGCAATGGCCGGGTAATCGCTTGGAAACATGAACTGAATACACAGGTGACATGAGTGAGCCCGACTGGGCACCGCTCACCGGATTTCGGGTGGCGGTGACCTCCGCCCGTCGCGCCGACGAACTGGGCGCGCTGTTGCAACGCCGCGGCGCCACCGTCACCAGCGCGGCGGCGATCACCATGCTGCCGCTGCCCGATGACGACGAATTGCGCGCGCACACCGAGGCGCTGATCGACGCGCCGCCCGACATCGTCATTGCCACCACGGGCATCGGATTCCGCGGCTGGGTCGCGGCCGCCGACGGATGGGGGCTCGCCAACGACCTGATCATCGCTTTGGGCAAGGCGCGCATCGTCTCGCGCGGGCCGAAAGCGACGGGCGCACTGCGCGCGGCGGGGCTGCCGGAGGAATGGTCGCCGGAGTCCGAGTCGTCGCGCGAGCTGCTGCACTACCTGGTCGAGGGCGGTATCGCCGGCCGACGCATCGCCGTTCAACTGCACGGCGCGACGGATGACTGGGATCCGTTCCCGGAGTTCCTCGATGAACTGCGGGCGGCCGGCGCCGCAGTGGTGCCGATCCGGGTGTACCGCTGGCATCCTGCGCCGCGCAACGGCGACGTCGACCAACTGGTGGCGGGGATCGCGGAGGAGAAGTTCGACGCGGTGAGTTTCACGTCGGCGCCCGCGGTCGCGTCGGTGCTGATGCGCGCAACCGAGATGGGCATCGACGACCTGGTGCTGTCGGCGCTGCGCAGTTCCGTACATGCGATGTGCGTGGGCCCTGTTACCGCGCGGCCGTTGGTGCGGCTGGGGGTGCCGACGTCGGCGCCGGAGAGAATGCGGTTGGGCGCGTTGGCCCGCCACATCACCGACGAGCTACCGCTGCTGCAGGCACGCACCGTGCGGGTGGCGGGCCATGTGCTGGAGATTCGCGGCACCTGCGTGATGGTCGACGGCGTGGTCAAGGCGCTGTCGCCGGCCGGGATGGCGACGATCCGCGCGCTGGCGCATCATCCCGGTGCGGTGGTGTCCCGCGGAGAACTGCTGGGTGCGCTGCCGGGCAGTGGCACCGACACCCATGCGGTGGAGACCGCGGTACTGCGGCTCCGAACAGCGTTGGGCGACAATAACATTGTCTCGACTGTGGTGAAGCGCGGCTACCGGCTCGCCGTCGACGAATATTTGGCATACGCGCAATGAGTTTGCTGCTCGTGGCGCACGGCACCCGCAAGCAGCGCGGGGTGGCGATGGTCGGCGATCTCGCGCAGCAGGTGTCGTCGGTCCTGCGACAGCAAGTGCATCTCGCGTTCGTCGACGTGCTCGGCCCGACGCCATCCGAGGTGCTGTCGTCGCTCGACGAGCCCACGGTGGTGGTGCCGGCATTCCTGTCTCGGGGATATCACGTCAGCAGCGACATTCCCGCGCACGTCACCGCCAGCGGGCGTCCCGACGTGACGGTCACCGAGGCCCTGGGCCCCGGCCCGCAGCTGGTACGGGTGCTGGCGGACCGGCTCATCGAATCCGGTTGGCGCCGCGACGATTCGGTGATCCTGGCTGCGGCGGGCACGTCGGATCCGATTGCGCAACGCGACTTGCACATGATGGCCACCTGGCTGTCGGCGACCACCGGCTCGCGCGTGGAGTTGGCGTTCGCTGCCACCGGTACGCCGCGGGTGGCCGACGCGGTGGCCGAGCTGGAGCGCCGTGGCGCGCGGCGGGTGGTCGTGGCGTCATACCTGTTGTCGGAGGGCCTGTTTGCCGACCGGCTGCGGGCCAGCGGCGCCGACGTGGTAACCGAACCGCTGGGCCTGCACGGCGGCCTGGTGCGGTTGATCGCGAGCCGGTTCCGCCGGGCCCGGATTCCGATGGCAGCTCAATAGCGCGAGCAGACGCGAAGTGTCCCAAAACCCCGGCGTGTCGGGGACTTTTGCGTCTGCTCGCGCAGGAAACGTTAGGCGCCGACTTCGACGTAGCCGCCGGCGGTGATGCGCGTCGCGTACACCGGCAACGCCTGGCCGGGGGCGTCGAGGCAACTGCCGTCGTCTAGGGCGAAGGCCTGCTTCTTGATCGGCGACTGCACGGTCGCCCGACCACCGCGGTCGCCAACGATCCCGCGCGACATCACCGCCGCCCCTGAGAACGGGTCGATGTTGCCGACCGCGTGCAACGAGCCGTCGTCCAGCCGGAACAACGCCACCTGCGTCCCATCGGCCAACAGCACGCCCACCCCGCGGCACGGAATCAGGAAGTCGTAGGTGCACGCGGCCGTCCAAACCTGGATGTCATTGAGCAGAGTCATGTTTCGACTACCCCCGTACCTTCGGCATACCGATGGGAACTTTGCGACCGGAGCGCTCGGTGAACTCAACGGTCGGATCGGCGACGTCGGGCGCGTTGACGAACGACACGAACCGCGTCAGCTTATCCGGGTCCTCGAGCACACCCTTCCACTCACACGCATAGCCGTCGACGTGGCGGGCAATGGCCTGCTCGAACTCCGCGGCCAACCCAAGCAAGTCGTTGCAGATGACGTCGCGCAGGTGGTCCAGTCCGCCCTCGAGGCCCTCCACCCACGGCGCGGTGCGCTGCAGCCGGTCGGCGGTGCGGATGTAGAACACCAGGAACCGGTCGATGTAGCGCACCAGCGTCTCGTCATCCAGATCGCCCGCCAGCAACTGCGCATGCTTGGGCGTCATGCCCCCGTTGCCACCGACATAGAGGTTCCAGCCGTCCTCCGTGGCAATGACGCCGACGTCCTTGCTACGGGCCTCAGCGCATTCACGCGCGCAGCCCGAGACGCCCATCTTGATCTTGTGCGGCGCTCGCAGTCCGCGGTAGCGCAGCTCGAGGTTGATGGCCATCTGCACTGAATCCTGCTGGCCGTAGCGGCACCAGTCGCTGCCGACGCAGCTCTTCACCGTGCGCAGCGCCTTGCCATACGCGTGGCCCGATTCCATGCCACCGTCGACCAGCCTGCGCCAGATCTCGGGCAGCTCATCCACCCGCGCGCCGAACATGTCGATGCGCTGACCGCCGGTGATCTTGGTGTAAAGGTTGAAATCGCGGGCGATCTCGCCGATCAGGATCAGCTGCTCGGGCGTGATGTCGCCGCCGGGCACCCGCGGCACGATCGAGTAGCTCCCGTTCCTCTGAATGTTGGCCAGGAAGTGGTCGTTGGAGTCCTGCAGCGATGCCTGCTCACCGTCGAGGATGTGCTCGGAGCTGGTGGACGCCAGGATCGAAGCGACCGCGGGTTTGCAGATGTCGCAACCCTTTCCGGTGCCGAACCGTTCGATCAACCCAGAGAAGGTCCTGATCGAGGTCGCCGAGATGATCTCGAACAGCTCGGCGCGTGAGTGGCTGAAGTGCTCACACAACGCCTTCGACTGTTCGATGCCCTCGGCTTCCAGCAGCTGCTTGAGCAGCGGCACGCATGAGCCGCAGGACGTGCCGGCCAGCGTGCACATCTTCAGTCCCGGAACGTCGGTGCGGCCGCCGGCGATGGCGTCGCACAGATCGCCCTTGGTGACGTTGTTGCACGAGCAGATCTGCGCGACTGCCGGCAATGCGCCGACACCTAAGCCGCCGCCGTCGGATCCGGCCGGCGAGATCAGCGCCAGCGGGTCACCCGGCAGTCGCTCACCGACCATCGGGCGCAGTACCCCGTACGACGAGGCGTCGCCAACCAGGATCCCGCCGAGCAGCGTCTTCGCGTCGTCGGAAAGCACCAGCTTGGCGTAGGTCTGGTTGACCGCGTCGTTGACGACCACCTCCAGGCAGTCCGGCGCACGGCCGAACGCGTCACCGAAGCTGGCCACATCGACTCCAAGCAGTTTCAGCTTGGTCGACATGTCGGCCTCGGGGAACTCCGCGGCGCCGCCCAGCAAACGGTCCGCAACGACCTCGGCGCTGGTGTAGCCGGGGGCGACCAGGCCGTAGCAGCGGCCCTCGATCGCGGCCACCTCGCCAACGGCGTAGATGTTGGAATCCTCTGTCGCACAAGACAGATCGGTAAGCACACCGCCGCGCTCGGCGACGTCCAGGCCGGCGGCGCGGGCCAGCTCGTCGCGCGGACGCACCCCTGCGGCGAAGACCACCAGGCCTGCGTCGATGATGTCTCCGTCGGACAGGCGCACCCGCACCGACGTGGTGCCGTCGGCGTGCTCAAGGGATTCGATCACATCGGTGCCGACGTCGACGTGCACGGCGATACCCAGCTCGCCGATCACGCGCGCCAGCAGCGCGCCGCCCGCCTCGTCCAGCTGCTGGGCCATCAGCCGTGGCGCCATCTAAACGACGTGGGTTCGCAGCCCGAACCGACGCAGCGCGTTGGCGGCCTCCAGACCCAGCAGGCCGCCACCGATCACCACCCCGGCGGCGGCATGGCCGGCGTCGATGGCGCGCAATGCGTCGGCGCGGATCGCGTCGAGATCGTCGAGTGTGCGGTAGACGTGGCAGGACGAAAGGTCGTGTCCAGGCACCGGTGGGACGAACGCGTATGAGCCGGTGGCCAGCACCAGTGCGTCGTAGTCGACGCGCTCACCGTCGGTGGTCAGCACCGACTTCGCGACCCGGTCGATTTCGGCGACCCGGCACCCGAGCCGCAGCTCGACAGAGTCGTCGCCGCGATAGTCGTTGCCCGGCAGGGCGAGCAAATCGCGGGCTCAGTGCTCGGTGTAGCCGGTGAGCCCGACTCGGTCGTAGGCCGCGTCGGCCTCCTCGGCGAGCACGGTGACCCGCCAGCCGCCGCCGGCGTCCCGCGAACGCAACGCCTCGACGAACCGGTGACCGACCATGCCATGGCCGACCACCACGACGTTTCTTGCTGACCACATGTGCAGAGGCTAAGCAGCCGATATTGCCGCAATGTCGCCTCATGTGAAGCGGCTATCACGGTCTGCTCACCGTCGCACCTACCCGGGTGTGAGCCGGGGCGGCGTGTTCACTTTCGGCGAACGCGCAGCTGGAACATGAGCGTGTTCGACTCAAGTTATATCGGTAGCGAGCCGGTGTGGTGCCGGCCACGAACGAAGGAGATTCAACGATGAGCGCACTGACGTTGTGGGCGCGGCCCACCTGGGAGATCGACCGCTGGGTAAAGGAGGGCGTGTTCAACGGCTTCACCCCGGCCGCCGAGGTCGTCAAGGACGGTGACGACGCCGTCATCCGCCTCGAGCTGCCCGGCGTCGATGTCGCCAAGGATGTCAATGTCGAGGTGGACCGCGGACATCTCGTGATCCACGGCGAGCGTCGCGACGAACGCGCCGAAGAGAAAGAGGGGCGCACTCTGCGGGAGGTCCGCTACGGGTCCTTCCGCCGGTCATTCAGGCTGCCGGCGCACGTCACCAGCGAGGCGATCTCCGCGTCGTATGACGCCGGCGTGCTCACCGTGCGGGTTGCCGGTGCGCACAAGGGCGCCGAGGCGCAGCGCATCGCCATCGAGAGCAAGTAACAATCGCGACACCGGATCCGGTGGGGCCCTGGCGGTTCCACCGGATTCGTCTGTCTACGAGTCGAAAGCGTCGGCCGGGTCAACCCCGATGACGCGCAGCAGGGAGGCCACCTTGCGGTCCAGGCTGCGGCCGACCTCCGTTTCCCCTCGATGCCGAGGCTGCCGAACGCAGTGCTGGGCTGGTCAATTGAGAACACCGCGTTGCCGTCATCGTCGCTGTGGACGAGAACGCGCAAAGGCGCATACAGCAGTGCCCTTGGATCGTGACGGACGAGGCGGTCCGCGTCGTATGACGCCGGCGTGCTCACCGTGCGGGTTGCCGGTGCGCACAAGGGCGCCGAGGCGCAGCGCGTCACCATCGAGAGGAAGTAACACTCACGACACCGGATCCGATGGGGCCCTTGTGGTTCCACCGGATTCGTCGTATCTGAACTAGGTTCCGACCAACGCCAACAGGTACTCGCCGCGGTAGCGCAACGTCCCGTCGTCGGCTTCGTTCGCGTCGTTGACCCAGCCGAGGAACGTCTCGTGGACCAGCTCGTCTCCGAGTTCGGCCCCGTGCGGCGATCAGCGGAGGAAAGCGCGTCTCCATGAACTCCGCGTAGCTCTCGGGCGAGGGTTCGATCCACTCGACCTCGTGACGCTCGAATTCCGGATCGTCGCCAAGTAGCTCGCGCACGTGATCCTCGGTCCCCCACAGCAGCGGCGACTCGAAGCCTTCGGGCGGCGGTGGCGAGATGCCGCCGATCCGCCGGAACATCTCGCCGATGTGGCCCTCGGGTGTCCAGCACGCGATCGCAATGCGCCCGCCAGGCCCGCACAGGCGGCGCAGTTCGCTCGCCGTCCGCCTGTGGTCCGGAGCGAACATGTGCCCAATGGCCGAGATGACGCGGTCGAAGCTGTGGTCGTCGAATGGCATGGCCTGGGCATCGCCCTCGATCCATTCCACCTCGACGTTCGCGGCCGCTCCGCATTGGCGGGCGATCTCGAGCAGACCCGGTGAGAAGTCGAGGCCCGTGACGCGCGCCCCGCGCTTGGCGGCCGGGATGGTGGCATTTCCGGCACCACAGGCGACGTCGAGCACCTCCATCCCCGGCCCGATGTCTGCCCGCCCCACCAGCACCTCGCCGATGGAGGCCACCTTGTCGGCTACGGACTTGTAGTCGCCCGTTCCCCACATGTCCTGGGTCATGACCATCGCTCCAATAACTCTCTGGCCCGCGCGGTCAGTGCGGCCTGCAGGAACGGGCCGAAGCTGATGCGCGCCACCCCCAATGGCCCGAATGACGCCGGGTCGTCCTGGTCGGGCAGCGCGATCGCGTTGATCGGCAGCGGTAGCTCGCCAGCCAAGCGCCGCAACGTATCCGGATCGTGGCGCCCTACCGGGTACAGCACATCGGCACCCGCCTGAGCCGCTTCGGTCAGGCGGGCGATGGCCCGGTCGACCCGGTCTGCTTCGTCACCGTCCTGGCGGAGGAACAGGTCGGTGCGGGCGTTGATCACCATATGCACACCCGCGGCGTCGGCGCGCGCGCGCAGCGCGCCGACCAGTTCCGCGTGTTCGCTGGCTGACCGGAGCCGACCACCCTCGCTGTGCACGGTGTCCTCGATGTTGAGCCCGACGCCGCCGGCGTCCAGCAGGCCGTCGACGAGCCGGGTGGGCGCCTCGCCATAACCCGATTCGATGTCGACCGACACAGGCACGTCGACGGCCGCGGTGATCTGTGTGACGCGGGTGAGCAGGTCGTCGAATGTCATGCCCTCGTTATCGGCCTTGCCGATGGAGTCCGCCACCGGGTGGCTGCCGATGGTCAGTGCAGAGAATCCCGCATCGACCGCCATCCTCGCGGACCAGGCGTCCCAAACCGTCGGCAGGATCACCGGGTTTCCGGGTTGGTGCAAAGCCAGCAAGGCATCCGCCTGCTCTTTCAGAACCTGGTTGGACATCGGTCTACCTCCACTTCGACGACGTGATCTGTCTCACCCTGAACAGCATGATGTGGCTAGCATCGGGTGTCGTACTGTGATTCCTGACACCTTCAGCCCAAGGAGGTCAATTGTCCGCCACTTCTGAACTCACCGAGCTACACCAGCTAATCGGCAGCCTACGACGGTGCGTGACATCGTTGGCGTCGAAATACGGGGACAGCCCCGCCACGCGTCGCATCGTCAACGACGCCGAGCGCATCTTCAACGACATCGACCGGCTCGACATTGACGCCGAGGAGCTGGAGCTCGCCAGTGGCGTGAGCCATCACCATCACGGCGCCGAGCGAATCCGAATCCCGGACACTCAGTACGACACCGACTTCTGGCGCGACGTCGACGACGAGGGTCTTGGCGGCACACGTTGAGCATGTGACGGTGACCGCACCGGGATACATCAACACCGAAAGGGAACCGTGAGCGCACCCACCGCCGACCGCAAGGCGACCGGCGTCTTCTCGCCGAGCCGTGCCGAGATACCGCAGCGCAGCCTGCGCACCGATCGGTGGTGGGTGCCAACCGTACTCACCAACCTCGGCTTGGGCATCTTCGTCGTCTACGCAACGATCCGCTCGTTCTTGGGCACTGCCTACTGGGTCGACGATTACCACTACCTGACACCGTTTTACTCGCCGTGCGTAAGCACAGGATGCATACCGGAAGCGAGCCATTTCGGCCAGTATCTGCCCGACGTGTGGTGGCTTCCCTACGCGGCGTTCTCCCTGCCGTTCCTGCTGCTCTTCCGACTCACCTGCTACTACTACCGCAAGGCTTACTACCGGTCGGTGTGGCAGTCACCGCCGGGATGTGCTGTGGCCGAACCGCATTCGCGCTACACCGGAGAAACCAAGTTCCCGCTGATCATGCAGAACCTGCACCGGTACTTCTTCTATGCGGCGTTCATCATCTCGGTGATCAACACCTACGACGCGATTTTGGCCTTCCATTCGCCGAGTGGTTTCGGCTTCGGTTTGGGCAACATCATTTTGACGGCCAACGTGATCCTGCTGTGGCTGTACACGCTGTCGTGCCACTCTTGCCGCCACATCACCGGCGGTCGCCTCAAGCACTTCTCCAAGCACCCGGTGCGGTACTGGCTGTGGACGCAGGTCAGCGTGCTCAACACCCGCCACATGCTGTGGGCGTGGATCACCATCGGCACGCTGATACTGACCGACTTCTACGTCATGCTGGTCGCCAGTGGCACCATCAGTGATCTCAGATTTATTGGTTGACAGCGTAGTTCGCTAATGATCGCCGAATAGTGAGGGTATATGGCTGAGCCGGAGGCTCGTCGACCAAGCGTCTCATCGCAGGTCGAACGGCACCAATACGACGTAGTCGTTATCGGTGCCGGTGGCGCGGGTTTGCGTGCGGTCATCGAAGCGCGTGAACGCGGTCTGCGCGTGGCGGTGGTCTGCAAGTCATTGTTCGGCAAGGCCCACACCGTGATGGCGGAGGGCGGTTGCGCCGCCGCGATGGGTAATACGAACCCGAAGGACAACTGGCAGACGCACTTCAAAGACACGATGCGCGGTGGGAAGTTTCTGAACAACTGGCGCATGGCCGAGCTGCATGCACTCGAAGCCCCCGACCGTGTGTGGGAGCTGGAATCGTACGGGGCGCTGTTCGACCGCACCAAGGACGGGCGTATCAGCCAGCGCAACTTCGGCGGGCATACCTATCCTAGGCTGGCGCACGTCGGCGACCGCACCGGCCTGGAGATCATTCGCACCCTGCAGCAGAAGATCGTCTCGCTGCAGCAGGAGGACAAGGCCGAGCTCGGTGATTACGAGGCCCGGATCAAGGTGTTCCACGAATGCACCATCACCGACCTGATCTTGGATGATGGGGCCGGGGATTCGAAACGTATTTCAGGTGTATTCGGCTACTGGCGCGAAACCGGCAGTTTCATCCTGTTCGAGACGCCGGCCGTGGTGATGGCCACCGGCGGCATCGGCAAGTCCTACAAAGTGACATCGAACTCATGGGAGTACACCGGCGACGGGCATGCACTCGCGCTGCGGGCCGGCGCGACGCTGATCAACATGGAGTTCGTCCAGTTCCACCCCACCGGCATGGTGTGGCCGCCCAGCGTGAAGGGCATCTTGGTCACCGAGGGTGTGCGCGGCGACGGCGGGGTTCTGAAGAACTCCGATGGCAAGCGGTTCATGTTCGACTACATCCCGCCGGTGTTCAAGGGCCAGTACGCCGAATCAATCGAAGAAGCCGACCAGTGGCTCAAGGACAACGACTCGGCGCGCCGCACACCAGATCTGCTGCCCCGCGACGAGGTGGCCCGCGCGATCAACTCCGAGGTCAAGGCCGGCCGTAACTCGCCGCACGGCGGCGTCTTTCTCGACATCGCGTCGCGCCTGCCCGCCGAGGAAATCAAGCGTCGGCTGCCCTCGATGTATCACCAGTTCATGGAGCTGGCCGAAGTCGACATCACCAGGGAGCCGATGGAAGTCGGACCCACCTGCCACTACGTAATGGGCGGTATCGAGGTCGACCCCGACACGGGCGCCGCGCGCACGCCAGGGCTGTTCGCCGCGGGCGAGTGCTCGGGCGGCATGCACGGCTCCAACCGGCTCGGCGGCAACTCGCTGTCGGATCTGCTGGTGTTCGGCCGTCGTGCCGGGCTGGGCGCCGCCGACTACGTGCGCGCTCTGTCCGAGCGGCCCGCTGTATCCGAGGATGCCGTCAACCACGCCGCCAAGCTGGCGCTGGTCCCGTTCGAGGGGCCGAGCAACGGCGACGCCCCCGAGAACCCTTACACCCTGCAGCTCGATCTGCAGGACACCATGAACACCCTGGTCGGCATCATCCGAAAGGCCGACGAGGTGTCCGAGGCACTGGGCAAGCTGAGTGAGCTGCGCGAGCGGTTCAAGAAGATGGCTGTGGAAGGTCATCGGCAGTTCAACCCCGGCTGGCACCTGGCCATCGACCTGCGCAACATGCTGTTGGTCAGCGAGTGTGTGGCCAAGGCCGCGTTGGAGCGCACCGAGAGCCGCGGTGGCCACACCCGTGACGATTACCCGTCAATGGAAGCAGACTGGCGCAAGACCCTGCTGGTTTGCCGGGCCGTCGACGATAGACCGGACAACTCCGTCGTCCCCGAGGTCAGCATCTCCCGCGAGGACCAGGTTCCGATGCGCGAGGATCTGCTCGAGTTGATCGACATCGAAGAGCTGGAGAAGTACTTCACTCCGGAAGAACTCGCCAACCATCCGGCAAGGAGAAGCTGATGGGCTATCAAGCGAAGCTGCGGGTGTGGCGCGGTGACGGTGACGGGGGCGGCCTGCAGGACTTCTCCGTCGAGGTCAACGAGGGCGAGGTGGTGCTCGACATCATCCACCGGCTGCAGCAGACGCAGGCCGGTGACCTCGCGGTGCGGTGGAACTGCAAGGCGGGCAAGTGCGGATCGTGCTCGGCGGAGATCAACGGGCGACCCCGGCTGCTCTGCATGACGCGGATGTCGACGTTCGATGAGAACGAGACCATTACCGTTACACCGCTGCGGGCCTTTCCGGTGATCCGCGACTTGGTCACCGACGTGTCCTTCAACTACGAAAAGGCCAGGGAGATCCCGTCGTTCACACCGCCGAAGGACCTGCAGCCGGGCGAGTACCGGATGGCACAGGAGGACGTGAACCGTTCGCAGGAGTTCCGCAAGTGCATCGAGTGCTTCCTGTGCCAGAACACCTGCCACGTGGTGCGTGATCACGAAGAGAACAAGAAGGCGTTCGCCGGCCCGCGGTACCTGATGCGCATCGCTGAACTCGACATGCATCCGCTGGACACACTCGACCGCCCCGTGTCAGCGCAGCATGAACACGGCCTCGGTCAGTGCAACATCACCAAGTGCTGCACCGAGGTTTGCCCCGAGCACATCAAGATCACCGACAACGCACTGATCCCGATGAAGGAACGCGTGGTCGACCACAAGTACGACCCGGTGGTGTGGCTGGGGAGCAAGCTCTTCCGGCGACGGTAGGAGCCGGAACAGACCAGCACTTCAGACGGCGTTAGTGCGGCGCTCTCGCGGGTAGTCTGCGTAAAGCGGCCAATCCACGACGAAAGGCAGCATGGTGAACATGCGAGAGCCCCATAGCATCGACGACATTCGCACGGCGATTCGTGAGCTCACCGCCCGCGCGGAACTGGCCCGCAAGGAAGGCCGGCCCGATGACGCAGCCGAGATCGAGCAGCGGATCCAGGGCTACCGCGAAGAACTTGGCGCGCGGCCGTAATTGGTTAACGATCGACGGCTGGGTTAGGCACCCAGCCGTCGAAAAGTGCTGCGGTGGAACACAATCGGCGGCACATCTGCATGAACCGTGATGCCGCTGATCCGCAAGATGACAATGGTGTGATCGCCGGCGGGAATCAGCTGTTCGATCGAACTCTCCAACCACACGCTGGTGCCTGCGACGAACACCGCACCCGTTTCGGTGGACACCGTCTGCAGACCCGCGAACCGGTCACCGGTTTTTGCGGCCAGCGTTCGTGCGGCCTCGTCATGTGATTCGCCGAGCACGCTGATCCCCAGGTAGGGCAGGTCCTTGAGCCTCGGCCACGTCTCTGACGCGTTCTGCACGCAGAACGACACCAGCGGCGGTTCCAGCGAGACGGGTACGAATGTGCTCGCCGCCAGCCCCACCCGCGTGCCGTCGATCTCTGCGGCGATAGCGATCACGCCGGAAGGGTAATGCCCGAACGCTTCCCGCAGCGTTGACGGGTTCAGATTGGTGGCACTCATCTCAAGTTCCATCTTCACACGTGTCCATGGACCGCGGCCATCGTCGCAATTTCTGCACCGTCGGCATCCGTCGCGGCACCGAGTGGCGCGGGGAGGTCGCCCGCGCGCTCGTGCTCAACCAGCAGTGACGACCCACCCGGGCCGCACACGACCAACCCGCGCTGGCTTGACTGACTTTCTAGTCAGCCCAGCGCTGTGCTTCCACCTCTGCGGGCAGCGGCGGATGCAGCGGCACCTCGAGACCGTCATAGATCCCCGGCTTCTGGGTGGACAACCAGTCGATGGCTCCGAGCAGACGATTGGCCGCGGTCGTATTCCCGCCGTCGGCACGGGTGCCACCCGGCACGTCGGCGCGGGTGACGATGGTCAGCTGCGGGTCGCCGTCGACGATCACTCGGTGATCGCCAACCCCTTCGTCGGGTTGCGGCCACTCTGGTGCACAGGATGAATGAATGCGGGTGATGTGGTCGATGACGATGCGCTCGCGTCCGCCGGACCAGCCGATGACCTTGAGCCAGAACGCACCCTGAGTGCCCTTCTCAAACCGACCCATGACGGTATCGACCGAGTCTTCGAGCGGCCGCCGTTCGACTTCCTCGGTGATTTCGTCGATCTCAACGCCCAGCCCGCGGCCGATGAGCCGGATGTTGCCGCCCCACACCATCGTCGGAATCGACGGCAACAGCAGCATCGGCACTTCGTCCATTGACCCGCCGAATCCGCACGACACCTTGACCGCGTACGGCTGGTTGTAGGAGGAGTAGTCGAAGATCTCCTGGCAATGAATGGACTTGATCCTGGTGCAGAGTCCGGCGGCGATCACCGCGAGCGCGTCGTTGCCCCAGCCCGGGTCGACCCCGCTGACGAGCAGCGCCGCGCCGCCCTCCTCGGCGGCCTCGCTGAGGTGCTCGACCCACTCCGGCGGTGCCGAACGGGGGTCATAGAGCGAGTACAGCGAGGGCGTCACCACATGCGCGCCGGCGCGCAGGCACTTTTCGATGTCGGCCACGGCATCGTCCGGACGGATATCGCCGGAGGCCATGTAGGCCACGGCATCGCAGCCGGCTAAGGCCGCGTCGACGTCGGTCGTCGCCGCGACCCCGGTCGGCGAGTTCAGCAGCGCGAACGTCGCCGCGTCCTTGCCCTCTTTATCCGGCGACGACGTGATGACGCCGGACAACCGCAACCCGGGAAAGGCGACCGCCGACCGGATTGCTGTACCCCCCATATTTCCTGTTCCCCACACCGCGACACGAAGCACCGGATCACCCTAGCGGGCGCCCAGTGATGAGCGTCACAGGATCGACAATCCGCAGTTCAGGCACGTGTCAACTGGACATTTGGCGCAACCGGCCAACCGCTGGGTTGCTTAGTCCATGGAAATTGCTCGCGCCTGCTTTGCGTTGAAGTTACCAGACGGTATAGTTCGGGGCAGTTACTGGTGGGTAACTTAACTGAAGTACCCAACCACAAGTGGCATTCTCGACGAGGAGGAAACGTGAGCCACTACAAGAGCAACGTTCGTGACCAGGTATTCAACCTGTTCGAGGTCTTCGGCGTTGAGAAGGCGCTCGGCCAGGGTGAGTACGCCGATCTGGACGTCGACACCGCCCGCGAGATGCTCGGCGAGATGGCCAGGCTGGCCGAGGGTCCGATCGCCGAATCGTTCGCTGACAGCGACCGCAACCCCCCGACCTTCGATCCGAAGACGCACTCGGTGACGTTGCCCGAGCCGTTCAAGAAGTCGGTGCGCGCCATGCTCGATGGCGGCTGGGACCGCGTCGGCCTCGATGAGGAACTCGGCGGCGTGCCCGCGCCCAAGGCGCTCATGTGGGCGCTGCACGAGCACATCCTCGGTGCCAACCCGGCCGTGTGGATGTACGGCGGTGGCGCAGGTTTCGCCAACATCCTCTACCGCCTGGGCACCGACGAGCAGAAGAGGTGGGCCGTCATCGCCGCCGAGCGGGGCTGGAGCTCCACCATGGTGCTGACCGAACCCGATGCCGGCTCCGACGTCGGCGCCGGTCGCACCAAGGCCATCAAGCAAGAGGACGGCTCCTGGCACATCGACGGTGTGAAGCGATTCATCACCTCGGGTGACTCTGGCGACCTCTTTGAGAACATCTTCCACCTGGTGCTGGCCCGCCCCGAGGGCGCAGGCGCGGGCACCAAGGGTCTATCGCTGTTCTTCGTGCCGAAGTTCCTCTTCGACTTTGAGACCGGCGAGATCGGCGAGCGCAACGGCGTGTATGTCACCAACGTCGAGCACAAGATGGGGCTGAAGGTTTCGGCCACTTGTGAGCTGTCGCTGGGCCAGCACGACAAGCCCGCCAAGGGCTGGCTGGTCGGCGAGACCCACGACGGCATTGCGCAGATGTTCGATGTCATCGAGCAGGCACGCATGATGGTCGGCACCAAGGCCATCGCGACCCTGTCGACCGGTTACCTGAACGCGCTGGATTACGCCAAGAACCGCGTGCAGGGTGCCGACATGACGCAGATGACCGACAAGACCGCGCCGCGCGTGACCATCACGCATCACCCAGACGTCCGTCGGTCCCTGATGACCCAGAAGGCCTACGCCGAGGGTCTGCGCGCGCTGTACATCTACACCGCGACCTACCAGGACGCCACGGTGGCCAAGGCCATCCACGAGATCGATCCCCAGCTGGCGGCCAAGGTCAACGACCTGCTGCTGCCCGTGGTGAAGGGGGTGGGCTCGGAGCAGGCGTACGCCAAGCTGACCGAGAGCCTGCAGACCTACGGTGGTTCCGGCTTCCTGCAGGACTACCCGATCGAGCAGTACATCCGCGACGCCAAGATCGACTCGCTCTACGAGGGCACCACCGCCATCCAGGCGCAGGACTTCTTCTTCCGCAAGATCGTCCGCGACAAGGGCGTGGCGCTGGCGCACGTGGCCGGGCAGATCGAGCAGTTCGTCAAGAACGAGTCCGGCAACGGCCGGCTGAAGGCGGAGCGGGCGCTGCTGGCGAATGCACTGACCGACGTGCAGGCGATGGCCGCCACGCTCACCGGCTACCTGATGGCTGCGCAGGAGAATCCTGCCAACCTCTACAAGGTCGGCCTGGGTTCGGTGCGCTTCCTGATGAGCGTTGGTGACCTGGTCATCGGTTGGCTGCTGCAGCAGCAGGCCGCCGTGGCCATCGAGGCGCTCGACGCCGGGGCCAGGGGTGACGACCGCGCCTTCTACGAGGGCAAAGTTGCGGTGGCGTCGTTCTTCGCGAAGAACTTCCTGCCGCTGCTCACCAGCACCCGCCAGGTGATCGACACCCTCGACAACGAGGTGATGGATCTGGACGAGGCGGCCTTCTAGACCTTCTTGGACCGCTTCGAACCAAGAGGCCCCCGGACTCTTCCCGGGGGCCTTTTGCATTGTCGGGCAAACTGGACGGATGACGAATGTCCCTCGCGCCGTGATGATCGTCGCGTTGTTGGCAACAACCGCGTTGACGCTAGTCCTGGGCGTGACGGACCCAGCTGCACCGCTCTTCTATCCCACACGGTTTCTGATCTGGAATCTGTTTCTCGCGTGGATTCCGCTCTTCTTCGCCGCCGGGTTCGCCGTCGTGCGTCGACATGCATGGCTAGTGCCATTGGGCCTGGGCTGGCTGGCGTTCCTGCCGAACTCGCCGTACCTGATGACCGATCTCGTACATCTCGGCGAAGGCGTCGAGCTCTGGCGTCACGTCTTGCAGTACGGATTCGCGGCTTGGACGGGCATCCTGCTCGGCGTGGTGTCGATGCGGCTAGTACATGACCGCATCGAACGGGATTATGGCCGGATCTACGGTTGGACGGCAGTCATCGTATCGGTCACACTATGTGCGATCGGCGTCGTCATCGGACGGTTTCAGCGATGGAACTCTTGGGATTTGGTGACGCGACCAGATGCGGTGATGGCGACGACCTTCGAGTGGGTACGTTCTCCGTTCGCCTACGTCCAGTCGACCGGGGTGGCATTGGCTGTAGCGGCCTTCTTCGGGCTGGCGTACCTGACCATCTGGGCACTCGGCGGGCTCGTAATCACTTCGCGTACGCAACCGAGAGTCATGAACTGAGATATGCGACGGTGGTGTGGCTGATCACACCACTTACGGACAAAAAAGGGCGGGTCCGGGAGGACACTTGGGTGCGTCTCATTATTCTCGCGCGTCCGGCTTTCATCCCTTTGCCGGCTCTTTGGAACTGTCACTCCCGAACCCGTCGTGCGATCGATCGTACGCCCGGTGCACCGTCGGCACCAGAGGCAATTTCAGCCGTCAGGAGTCCTTGCTGCGCAGCAGCGCGCGGGTGCGTTCGCGCACCTCAGGGGACGCATCGAAGACGACTGCGGCGAACTCGTCGACACCGGCCCGGCTCAGTTCGTCCAGGCGCTCGGCCACCGTCGTCTCGTCGCCGATGATGGCGGCGTCCTCAGGTCCGGAGTACCCCTCGCGGTCCAGCATGGCGCGGTAGGACGGCAGCTGACCGTAGATCGCGAACTCTTCGGCAGCCCGAGCGCGTGCCCCCGCGACGTCGTCGGTGACGCTCACCGGAAGCGAAGCAGCGACGCGCACCGCGGACTCGGGCCGGCCGGCTTCGGCCGCCGCTTCACGCAGCGACCGACCGACGTGCTCGGCCAGCGTCTTGGGTCCGGTCATCCATGTCAGCGTCCCGGCGGTGCGCCGGCCCGCGAGCCGCAGCATCTGCGGGCCCAGTGCTGCGATGTAGACATCCGGCGTCGGCGCGCCCGGGATCTGCAGCGAGCCGCGCGTCGTCCAGAACTCGCCTTCCGCCTCGGCGGGCTGCCCGGCCAGCAGCGGGAGCAGGCCGTCGAGGTACTCGCGCATCTGTCGCACGGGTTTGTCCCAGGAGACGCCCCACATCTGTTCGGTCACCATGCGATGGCTCATGCCGATGCCGAGGGTGAACCGGCCACCACTGATCACGCCGAGGGTGAGGGCCCGCTGCGCCAGCTGCGTTGGATGCTGAACCTGTATCGGAATCACACCCGAGCCCACCTCGATCGTGTCGACCTCGCGCAGTGCGGCGGCGAGCAGCGTCGTCAGGTCGAGGTCGTAGGGCAGCTGGGCCAGCCAGACTCTGCGGAAGCCCTCGTCGCGCAACTCGGCCATGTTCTGCACAAAGGCGTCGACCGGCGAGCGGCCGCTGGTTTCATTGAGTAATCCGACGAGGCTGAGGCTTATCTGCATGCTCACCATCGAAGCACCCGACAGCCGAGATTAAGAGCCCCGTGTTGTCGTCGGGTCGGGGGGTCAGACGCCAACACGGAGCTATCCCGTGTATCGAATGCCCCCGCGCAGCCGTTACAACATCCTTGGGGAGTTTTCTGCTACGCCTCGAGGATGGCCGCGACGCCCTGCCCACCGGCGGCGCAGATCGAAATCAGACCGCGGACCGGCTGACCGGTCTCCTTCTTCTTCTCGGCCAGCTGCTTGGCGAGCTGCGCGACGATCCGCCCGCCGGTGGCCGCGAAGGGATGGCCTGCCGCGAGCGACGAGCCGTTAACGTTCAGCTTCGATTTATCGATGCGGCCCAGTGCCTTATCCAAGCCAAGCCGCTCCTTGCAGTACTCCTCGGACTCCCACGCCGCCAGCGTCGCCAGCACCACCGATGCGAACGCCTCGTGGATCTCGTAGAAGTCGAAGTCCTGCAGGCTCAGGCCGTTTCGGGCCAGCAGCCGCGGCACTGCAAAGGTGGGCGCCATCAGCAGGCCGTCCTTGCCGTTGACGTAGTCGACCGCTGCGGTCTCGCCGTCGACGAAATAGGCCAGCGGTTCGATCGAGTGCGCGGCAGCCCATTCAACGGTCGCCAGCAGCGACACCGACGCGCCGTCGGTCAGCGGCGTCGAGTTGCCCGCCGTCATCGTCGCGTCACCGGCCTTCACGCCGAACACCGGCTTGAGCGTGGCCAGCTTCTCCACCGACGAATCGGGCCGCAGGTTGTTGTCGCGGTAGAGCCCGAGGAATGGCGTGACGAGGTCGTCGAAGAACCCCCGGTCGTAGGCGGCCGCCATATTGCGGTGGCTCGCGGCGGCCAGCTCATCCTGGTCGGTGCGCTTGATGCCCATCGCCTTCGCGGTGATCGCCGCGTGCTCGCCCATCGACAGCCCGGTCCGCGGCTCACTGTTGACCGGAATCTCCACTCCCAGCGCGGCGGGCAGCCTGCCCACCAACTTGAGCCGGTCGACGTTGGACTTCGACCGGCGCAACCCGAGCAGCACCCGGCGCAGGTCGTCGCCGAACGCAATCGGAGCGTCGGAGGCGGTATCGACCCCGCCGGCCGCCGCCACCTCGTACCGGCCTGCGGCAATGCCGTCGGCGGCGGCGATCGTGGCCTGCAGACCGGTGCCGCAGGCCTGCTGCAGATCGAATGCCGGGGTATACGAGGACAGCGCGCTGCCCAGCACGCATTCGCGCATCAGGTTGAAGTCGCGGCTGTGCTTGAGCACAGCGCCGCCGATCACCCCTCCGAGCTTCTCGCCGCTCAGGTTGAAGCGATCGATCAGCCCGCCCAGTGCCGCGGTGAACATGTCCTGGTTGGAAGCATTGGCGTAGGCGCCATCCGACCGGGCGAACGGAATCCTGTTACCCCCGAGAATGGCGACCCGTCGAGAATTGGTATTGGCCATGGGGGTCATCCTACTCACCGTTCTTACTCTGGAGTAAGTTAGGGCTCATGGCTACCGATCTGTACTCACAAATCGTCCACTCGGCGCCCGGATCGTTCCTCGCCAAGCAGCTCGGCATCCCGCAGCCCGAGACGCTGCGCCGCTACAAGCCCGGCGATGCACCGCTGGCAGGCACGCTGTTGATCGGCGGTGAGGGCCGCGTCGTCGAACCGCTGCGCACCGCGCTGGCCGAGGACTACGACGTGGTGTCGAACAACCTCGGCGGCCGCTGGGCGGATTCGTTCGGCGGCTTGGTATTCGACGCCACCGGCATCACGGAGCCCGCCGGTTTGAAGGGGCTGTACAAGTTCTTCACCCCGCTGCTGCGCAATATCGGGCCGTCGGGGCGGATCGTCGTCGTCGGCACGACTCCGGAGAAAACCGGCAGCGTGCATGAACGGATCGCGCAGCGGGCGCTCGAGGGGTTCACCCGCTCGCTCGGAAAAGAGATGCGCCGCGGCGCCACCGTGAACCTGGTGTACCTGTCGGCCGACGCCAAGCCGGCCGCCACGGGGCTGGAGTCGACGGTGCGGTTCATCCTGTCGGGCAAGTCCGCCTACGTCGACGGGCAGGTGTTTCGCGTCGGCGCGGCCGACTCGGCGCCGCCGGCGGACTGGGACAAGCCGCTGGACGGCAAGGTGGCAGTGGTGACCGGTGCCGCCCGCGGAATCGGCGCGACGATCGCCGAGGTGTTCGCGCGCGACGGCGCCAAGGTGGTGTGCATCGACATAGAAGACTCAGCAGGCGCGTCCGATCATCTCCGCGTGACGGCCACCAAGGTCGGCGGCACCGCCCTGACCCTCGACGTCACCGCTGACGATGCCGTCGACAAGCTCACCGAGCATCTGCACGAGGTCTATGACGGTCGCGCCGACATTCTCGTCAACAACGCCGGCATCACCCGCGACAAGCTGCTGGCCAATATGGACGAGGCCCGGTGGGACGCCGTGATCGCCGTCAATCTGCTTGCGCCGCTTCGGCTTAGCGAGGGCCTGGTGGACAACGGCACGATCGGCGAGGGCGGCCGCATCGTCGGGCTGTCGTCGATGGCGGGCATCGCAGGCAACCGCGGGCAGACCAACTACGCGGCCACCAAGGCAGGCATGATCGGGCTGACCGACGCACTGGCAGCGGCCTACGCCGACAAGGGCATCACCGTCAACGCGGTCGCGCCGGGATTCATCGAGACGAAGATGACCGAGGCGATTCCGCTGGCCACCCGTGAGGTGGGCCGACGGCTCAACTCGCTGTACCAGGGCGGGCAGCCGGTCGACGTCGCCGAGACCATCGCCTACTTCGCCAGCCCGGCGTCGAATGCCGTCACCGCGAACACCATCCGGGTCTGCGGCCAGGCCATGCTGGGGGCGTGAGCACTGTGAGCCAGCCGAGTGGGTTTGGAAATCTGCTACGCGCGGCGGCTGGCGCGCTGCCGTTCGTGCCGCGCGGTGACTCGCTGCCCGATCGCACACTGACCGTCGAGGACCTGACCATCGACCCGGCCAACGTCGCCGCGTACGCGAACGTCGCCGGGTTGCGGTTCGGTGACGCGGTCCCGCTGACCTATCCGTTCGCCCTGACGTTCCCGACGGTGATGTCGTTGGTCACCGGCTTCGATTTCCCATTCGCCGCAATGGGTTCGGTGCACATCGAGAACCACATTGAGCAGTACCGGCCGATCCTGGTGACCGACACCGTCGGCGTGCAGGTGCACGCGGAGAATCTGCGCGAACATCGGCGGGGGCTGCTGGTCGACATCGTCACGGACGTCAACGTCGGCAACGAGACGGCCTGGCACCAGGTCACGACGTTCCTGCATCAGCAGAAGACCAGCCTGTCCGACGAGCCGAAGCCACCGCCCCAGAAGCAGCCGAAGCTGGGTCCGCCGAACGCGGTCTTGCGCATCACGTCCGGGCAGATCCGGCACTACGCCTCCGTCGGCGGGGACCACAACCCGATCCACACCAACCCGGTCGCGGCCAAACTGTTCGGCTTCCCGACCGTTATTGCGCACGGGATGTTCACCGCCGCAGCGGTTTTAGCGAACATCGAGGGCCAGCTGCCCGACGCCGTGAAGTATTCGGTGCGCTTCGCAAAGCCGGTGGTGTTGCCGGCCCGCGCCGGGCTCTACGTCCACCGCGTCTCCGAAGGGTGGGAGCTCACGCTTCGCCACCTGGCGAAGGGCCACCCGCACCTGACGGGCACGGTGTCGGCTCTCTAGAGTCAAGCGGCGTGACCTCCGCCGAGGTGCCACCGCCCCTCGCCAGGCGAGGTCGTACCCGAAGGAGGGCGCGACCATTTGGAGTTCTTCGTCACCCGATGCGGTGAAGTTCGCACGGCCGGGGTGCTGCCTGCTCGCGCCGGGCTGGACGCCGACCGCACGAACGCCGGATGGGAACTCGCACTGCGCAACCTGGCCAAGGGCGACCGCACTTGGCAGCGACACTCGAGGTCCGATAGCGCTCGAGGGGTCAGCCGACCTCTACGTGGGATGGAGTCGGATAGACGAGATCGGGGTCGACGTTCTGCGCCTCGTACAGTCGTTTGTAGAGGCCGCCTTCGGCCATCAGCGCGTGGTGGTCGCCCACCTGTGCAATGCGTCCGTGCTCGAGGACCAGTATTCGATCCGCAACCGCGGCAATGAAATCCATGTCATGACTGATCACGATGCACGTGCGATCCTGCGCATAGCCGCGGATCACGCCGATCAACCTCGCCCGCTGGTCGGCGTCGAGGTTCTCGGTCGGTTCGTCGAGTACCAAGACCTCTGGTTTGCGCAAAAGGCAGCGCGCAAGTGCAATGAGTCGTTTCTGTCCACCCGATGGAACCTGCACGTCCACCACCGTGTCGTAGCCGAGGCGCAGTTTCGATCGATCCGTAATAACGGAGTGGACGTGGGCGTCATCGCAGGCCAGCTCGATGTCGGCGTCACCGGCATCCTGTCTGGCCAACCGGATGTTCTCGCGGATCGTGTCCTTGACGAAGAAGGGGAACTGGGCAAGCTTGGACACCTGGTCACGCAGCGAGGCCAGAGTGACTCCCCCGATATCGCGGCCATCGAGCAGAATTCGTCCCCGTTGCGGGTCGAGGAAACGCAGCATGAGGTTGAACACCGTCGACTTGCCCGACCCGATGCCCCCCACCAGGGCCACCGTCTCGCCCTCGCTGACCGAAAACGACAGGCCGTCAAGAACATTCTGCTCAGGGGAGTAACCGAAGACCACATCCTCGAACACGAGGTTGCCGTGCACGTCGCCGAGTTCGACTGCGTCTGCGCGGTCCTGGACCGACGGACGGGTGTCGAGCAACTCGTACGTCGACGCCACGTTCGGGGCCACCGCGTGGTACGTGGTGTATGCGCCCAGAACCCGCTGCGCCGCTGCGAACATCGTCGGGACCATTCCGGTGAACACCATCAGGCCGGCGAACGTCAGATCAAAGCTCGCACTGAACCCGATGCCAACCACCAACACCATGACCGTACTGAGCGCGATGAACACCTGAGAACCGTTCACTGTGCCCTGCATCCACACCGTAATCGACGCGTCGCTCTTCGCCGCGCGCTCCGAAACCTCGAGAAATCTTCTGCTACGCAAGGACTGGGCGTTGAACGTCTGGATCTCGGAGATCCCGCTCACCGTCTGCTCGAGTTCAGCGGCCATGGCGCGGTCGGCGTACAGCATTCGTAGCGTCGCCGCCGAGACGTGGCGGCCTGCGAACCGCAGCGAGATCAAGGCCAGCGGTGTGAGAGCCAGCGCGGCAACCGTCATCTGCCACGATATGGCCAGCAGATAGCCAATCGCCACAATCAGCACGGCTGCGTCGATCAGCGGAGGCAGGAGGCAGTTGGTCAGAAGCCTTTGCACACCCGCGGATTCAGCCAGCACACGCTGCATCAATTCGCCACTGCGCGCCCCGGTGAAGAAGTCCAGTGACAGGGTCTGTACATGGTCGTGCACCCGTTGGCGGATGTCCGTGACCAGCACCCGTTCGACCTTCGCGCCAACCCAGGCGTTGACGAAGTACATCAGCTGCGCCAGCAGCAGGGAGATCGCCCACGCCGCCAGAAGCACCGCGAACGGGACGACCGGGCCCGCCAGCGAGCCGATCAGATCATCCTCAGTGGCAAGCAGCGGCCCCTGCAAATTCCATACCCCGCTTAGATCTCCGCTCTCGCCAGCGTCGGCGACGACCTGCATCATGGGCCCGAAGGCAGCGGCCGAGATGTACGGCAAGGCCGACGCAGCCAGGCCGAGGAGGACCAGGACGACGATGAGGCCACGCACCGCGCGCAACATCCCCAGACTGCGCCACACCAGACCACGAGACGTCCGCTCGTACTGCGTCTTCATTCCGGTCAATGGAGTCCACCTCTTCCCGGCAATGCCCGTGCTTCGACCTCGTCTAGCTCAGGATGAGGGAATCGGCCTTCAAACGTGAGCGAAGAAGGCTACGGCCTGCCGGGCTGGACCTAGCCGGTGGCCGCGGGGTGCACAGGCTGATCGGACGGCTTGCCCTTCAGACCGCGCCAGAACAGGTTGATCATCAGCTCGGCGGCCTCGTCGACGTCGGCGTCGCCGGTGCTCACTCGCATGGCGACGGCCTCTCCCGCACCGACCAATGCGACCGCCATCATGTCGAAGTCGGTGTCGGGCTCGGGGTTGCGGGTGCCTGACGTCAGCAGCCTGCCGACAAGCTCGATGATCCGCTCGCGGCCCTCCCGCACCGTGTGGGCGAACGCTTGCGAGCTGGTGGCCTGGTTGTACAGCACCATCCACGACGCCCGGTTGGCGTCTATGTAGTTCAGGAACGCAAGAACGGCGTTGCGCAGCAAGTCTTTTGGACTCTGCGCGAAGTCGATCTTTTTGCGCACCTCTTCGACGAACCGGGACAGCTCACGGTCCAGGCACGCGCCGAACAACTCCTCCTTGGAGCCGTAGTAGAGGTACAGCATCGGCTTCGAGATCTGCGCCTCGGCGGCGATGGCGTCCATCGAGGTCTCGTGATAGCCGTTGACCGAGAAAATCTGCACGGCGGCGTCGAGCATTTGCTGCTCACGCACCGCGCGCGGCAACCGCTTCGTTCCACCTGCCATTACTCAAGCGTAAGCAACAGGTGACGAATCAGCCCCCACACTTGGGATTCGGGCCCTTCACGGCGGCCATCCGCAGCACCGAAGCGTCCACCCCTGACATCGTCAACTCACCTGCCGTCAGCGCCTTATCCAGCCGGTCCAGCACCGCGGGCACCTCGCCGGTGGTCACCCACAACGCGGTGTCGGCGCCCGCCTGCAACGCGCGCAGCGCGGCGTCGGCGACACCGAAGCGATCGTTGATCGCGCGCATGCTTGACAGGTCGTCGGTGAACACCGGGCCGTTGAACGGCGGGCCGCCGTAGTCGCCGGACCGCAGCAGCGCGTACGCCGCCGGGCTCAGGCTCGCCGGGTCGCTGCCGGTCAGCCCCGGCACCTGCATGTGCCCCACCATGACGCCGACGGGTGCTTGCGCATCGAGCGTGCGGTACGGGATCAGGTCGTTGTTCTGCAGATCCGCGACCGGCGGGGTGACGACGCTGCCCGCATGCGAGTCACCCGACCCGTGGCCGTGGCCCGGAAAGTGTTTGAGCACCGGCAGCACACCCGCGTCGCGTAACCCTCTGGCATATGCGCCGGCATAGTCGGTGACCGCGGAGGGATCGGAGCTGAACGACCGGTCGCCGATCACCGTTTCGTCGGGGGCGCTCGAAACGTCGACGACCGGGGCGAAGTCGACGGTGATGCCGAGGCTCCTCATCGCCTGCCCGCGTTGCAGCGCGATGCCGTACACCTCTTCGGGCGTGTGAGTCTGGGCCAGCACCCGCGGCGACGGCTGACTACCGATCAGCGCGGCCAGCCGCGATACCCGGCCGCCCTCCTCGTCCACACTGACCGCCAGCGGCAGGGGACCCGCGGATGCCGCGATATCGGTGAGCGACCCGTCAGACAGCATCGACAGGTCGGTCCAGCTGCCGACCATGATTCCGCCGACGTGATGGGTGTCGACGACGGCTCGTGCATCCGCCGCCCCGGTGACCCCGACCATCAGAAGCTGCGCGAGCTTGTCGCGGGTCGACATGCCCGCCAGCAGCGCCTGCCCATCGCCGCATGCGGGCGCACTGGGAGCGAGCGGCACCGGGAGCTTCGCCGGGGGATTCGGCACGGCAGTCGCGGCCATGCTGGGAGGCGCGACCGGCGACTGCGTTGCGGCGGGTTGTTCGGCGGGCGCGCAGGCCAGCACGAGCCCGGACATCGCCGCTAGTGCGCACAGGGCGCGAGGCAGGGGCATGGGCTTCGACACTAGTAGGAGGTGAAGCCTCGTTCTATGCGGTGGTCATCCAGCCACGTGCGTCCGCTACGCGCCATGATGTCGTCGACGTGGTCGCACTCCAGGTCAACGACGTCGGCGGTCGGTTCTGCGCGCAAAGCGCGATCGACCCCGTTGAACACCAGCTCGCCGGCCTCGTCGTGTCCGACACACACTGAACTGGGGGCACTCCCCTCGCAAGCTGGGGCCCACCCGGTTGCGGGGGAGTGTCCGAACGCCGGAAAACGCGTTCATCTGCGGACATGGGCCGCATGCTACGTTGACCGCATGGATCGGTTCCTCGTGCCCGCTGCGGCCAGCATTGTTGTCGGCTTGCTGCTGGGCGCGGCCGCCATTTTCGGGGTGACGCTGATGGTGCAGCAGGACACCAAGCCTCCGCTGCAGGCGGGCGACCCGGCGTCATCGGTGCTCAACAGGGTCGAGTACGGCGACCGCACCTAGCTTGACCACGCCGCTGTCGCGGCGCTGGCTGTGGGTGGTCGCTGCGGCGGCGCTGACCCTGACCTTCGCCCAGTCACCCGGTCAGATCTCGCCCGACACCAAACTCGACCTCACCGCGAATCCCCTGCGGTTCTTGGCCCGCGCGTTCAACCTGTGGAACAGCGAGCTACCGTTCGGCCAGGCGCAGAACCAGGCCTATGGCTATCTCTTTCCGCACGGCACCTTCTTCCTGATCGGCGACGTGCTCGGGCTGCCGGGCTGGGTCACGCAACGGCTGTGGTGGGCGCTGTTGCTGATCGTCGGGTTCTGGGGTCTGCTGCGGGTGGCCGAGGCGTTGGGCATCGGCAGCCCGACATCGCGCATCATCGCCGCCGTCGCCTTCGCACTGTCGCCGCGGGTGCTCACCACGTTGGGTGCGATTTCGTCGGAGACGCTGCCGATGATGCTGACGCCGTGGGTACTGCTGCCCGTCATCCTCGCGCTGCGCGGAGCCGCCGGGGCGGCGACATCAAACTCGAGCGAAGGTTCCGTACGAATCATGGCCGCGCGGTCAGCGTTGGCGATCGCGCTGATGGGTGCCGTCAACGCGGTGGCCACGCT
The DNA here is from genome assembly GCA_963715885.1 of uncultured Actinomycetota bacterium. GTDB lineage: Bacteria > Actinomycetota > Actinomycetes > Mycobacteriales > Mycobacteriaceae > Mycobacterium. Next base: position 242,671 of record CAVQSK010000026.1, on the reverse strand, counting down.
GACCGGCTGTCTGGCCGCGGTGATCTGGTTGGCCTGTCATCGACCCAACAGGTTGTGGTGGCGCTTCACCGCGTGGTGGCTGGCGTGCGCGGTGCTGGCCGTCGCGTGGTGGGTGGTTGCGCTCGTGCTGCTGGGCCGCGTCAGCCCGCCCTTCCTCGACTTCATCGAGTCCTCCGGCGTCACCACACGGTGGATGTCGCTGACCGAGATGTTGCGCGGCACGGATGCATGGACACCGTTTGTCGCGCCCAACGCCACCGCCGGGGCCTCCCTGGTGACAGGGTCGGTGGCCGTGCTTGCGACGACGCTGGTCGCAGCGGCCGGACTGGCCGGGCTCGCAATGCGGTCCATGCCAGCCCGCGGCCAACTCATCACCATCCTGCTGATCGGCGTTGTGCTGCTTGCCGTCGGCTACTCCGGCGCACTGGGATCGCCAGTGGCGCACCAGGTTCAGGCCTTCCTGGACGCCGACGGCACCCCGCTGCGAAATATGCACAAGCTCGAGCCGCTGCTGCGGCTGCCGCTGGCACTGGGGTTGGCGCATCTGCTCGGCCGCATCCCCCTGCCGGGCAGCGCGCCGCGGCGGGTATGGACCAACGCGTTGGCTCACCCCGAGCACGACAAACGGGTCGCGGTTGGCGTCGTCGTCCTGGTGGCGCTGGCCGCTGCGACGTCGCTGGCCTGGACCGGAAGGCTAACGCCGCCTGGGGCTTTCACCGGGATCCCGCAATACTGGCACGACACCGCCGACTGGCTCGACGAACACAACACCGACGGCCGGGTGCTGGTGGTGCCCGGCGCACCGTTCGCCACACAGGTCTGGGGTGCCAGCCACGACGAGCCGCTGCAGGTGCTCGGCAGCAGTGCGTGGGGGGTGCGCGACTCGATTCCGCTGACGCCGCCGCAGACCATCAGGGCGCTCGACTCGGTGCAGCGACTCTTCGCGGCGGGCCGTCCGTCGGCTGGTCTCGCAGATACCCTGGCACGCCAAGGTATTTCGTATGTGGTGGTGCGCAACGACCTCGACCCGGAGACGTCGCGCTCGGCGCGGCCAGTGCTGGTGCACCGGGCCATAGAAGGTTCAGGCGGGCTCGTCAGAATGGCGCAGTTCGGTGAGCCGGCCGGCCCCGGCACCCTTGCAGGTTTCGTCACCGACAGCGGGCTGCGGCCGCGGTACCCGGCTGTGGAGATCTACCGCGTGGACACTCAGACCCCTTTGTCGGCGCCGTATCTGGTCGACACCGACGCGATGGCCCGCGTCGACGGCAGCCCCGAATCGCTGCTGCGGCTCGACGAGCGCCGCCGATTACTGGGACAGCCCCCGCTGGGGCCGATGCTGCTGACCTCCGACGCCGAGCGAGCGAAACTGCCGGTTCCAGTGGTCACGGTCACCGACACTCCGCTGGCGCGTGAAACCGACTACGGCCGCGTCGACGACCATTCCTCGTCGATCCGCACCCCCGACGATCCCCGGAACACCTCCAACCGCGTGCTCGACTACCCTGCCGGCGGCGCAGACATGGTCTACGGGCAATGGATAAATGGCCGGATTTCCGTGTCGAGTTCGGCGTCGGACTCGACCTCGCTGCCCAACGTCGCACCTGCAACCGGTCCGGCCGCGGCCATCGACGGTGACTCGTCGACGAGCTGGGTGTCCAATGCGCTGCAGGCCGCCGTCGGCCAATGGCTACAGGTCGATTTCGACCATCCGGTCACCAACGCCACGATCACCATTACACCGAGCGCTACCGCTGTCGGCGCGCAGATCCGCCGGATGGAGGTGTCGACCGTCAACGGCACCAGCACCCTGCGGTTCGACGAGGCCGGCAAGCCGTTGACCGCGGCGATACCGTACGGCGAAACACCGTGGCTGCGGATCACCGCCGTCGCGACCGACGACGGCTCGCCCGGTGTGCAGTTCGGCATCACCGACTTCACGATCACCCAGTACGACGCGAACGGTTTCGCGCACCCGGTCAACCTGCGCCACACCGTGCTGGTGCCCGGGCCACCACCGAATTCGGCTGTCGCGCAATGGGATCTGGGCTCCGAGCTATCGGGCCGGCCGGGCTGCGCCGAGAGCCCGAACGGAATCCGGTGTGCGGCGGCGATGGCGTTGTCGCCGGAGGAGCCGGTGAACCTGAGCCGTACACTGACGGTGCCCGAGCGGACGGCGGTGACGCCGACGATATGGGTGCGCGCCCGGCAGGGCCCCAACCTTGCCGACCTGATCAGCGAGCCCGGCACCACCCGGGCGTCCGGCGACGCCGACCCGATCGACGTGCTCGGCTCGGCCTACGCCGCCGCGGACGGCGATCCGGACACCGCGTGGACCGCCCCGCAGGGCGTCGTGCAGCAGAAGACCGCACCCACTCTCATGCTGAAACTGCCTGCCCGTTCCGAGGTCGCCGGGCTACGCGTGGCGCCGAGTTCGTCCGAACTGCCCGCCCATCCGACGCTGGTCGCCGTCGACCTTGGCGATGGCCCGCAGGTGCGCCGACTGTCCGGTGACGGCGCACAGACGGTTGTGCTCAAACCGCGCGTCACCGACACCGTGAAAGTGTCGATCCTTGACTGGGACGACGTCATCGACCGCACCGCGCTGGGCTTCGATCAGCTCAAGCCGCCCGGCCTCGCCGAAGTGACGGCCCTCGACCCGCGCGGAGTTCCGATCGCCGCCGCGGACGCCGCACACAATCGCGACCGGCCGATCAACCTGCCCTGCGGACGCGGCCCAATCCTCGGCGTGGCCGGACAGTTCGTGCAGACCTCGGTTACGACGACGGTCGGCGCGCTCGTCAATGGAGATCCCGTCGCCGCGCGGCCGTGCCGGGCCGAGCCCATCACACTGCCCGCGGGCCAGCAGGAGTTGCTGATCAGCCCCGGTGCCGCGTTCGTGGTGGACGGTGTGCAGCTGGCCGGGCCGCTGGCTCACCAATTGCACACGGCGACAACGGCTCCCGCGCAGACAGGCGCATGGAGTGCCGACCACCGTGAGGTGAATGTTGAGCCGTCGCAGGCGTCGCGGGTGCTGGCCGTCCCCGAAAGCGTCAACCCAGGCTGGACCGCACGCACTGGTGACGGCTCCTTGCTGAGCCCGGTCACGGTCAATGGCTGGCAACAGGGCTGGGTGCTCCCGCCGGGTACCGCAGGCACGGTCACGCTGGCCTTCTCCTCCAACACGCTCTACCGTGCCGGGCTTGTTGGCGGGTTGGCACTGCTGGCCGTGGTGGCTCTGCTGGCCTTCTTCCCGGTGCGCCGGCCACGTGCTCCGGACGTGCCCGCACAACCGTGGCAGCCCGGGCGAGTGACGGCGAGCGTCGCGGTGGTGGCGGCCGGGGCGATGATCTCGGGGGTGGCCGGCATTGTCGTGGTGGCTGTGGCGCTAGGCGTGCGCCATTTGCTACAGAGCCGCGAAAAGCTGTGCGACGCAGTGACAGTCGGTGCCACGGCGGGAGGGTTGATCCTCGCCGGTGCGGTACTCAGCCAGAACCCGTGGCGCTCGGTCGACGGCTACGTCGGGCACTCCCCGGGAGTTCAGCTGCTGGCGCTCATCTCGATAGGAACATTGGCGGCCTCGGCAGTCGCCCAAACTGAGGTTATGCACGAAGAAACGCCAATTCTTCGAACACAAGCTCAGGTTCGGCAGGAGAGTGTTTAGCGTGACGGAACCTGTCCCACCGATCAGCACCCAGGTCTCGCGGCTGGCGGCGGCCGCACCGGATGCACCGGCGATCACCTGCGAGGGTCGCACCATCACCCGCGGCGAACTCGACGCCTCGACCAACCGCCTGGCGCGGGCATACGTCGAACTTGGCGTCGGCGTCGGCGACTATGTGACGATTGTGCTGCCCAATTCGATCGAGTCGATTCAGGCGATCATCACGTGCTGGAAGCTCGGCGCGGTGCCACAACCGTTGTCGGCGCGGCTGCCCGCCGCGGAGTTCATCGGGATCCTCGATCTGAAGCCGCGGGCGCTGATCGTCGGGCGGGAAGATCCGCGTGGTGAGGTTGGCAGCGTCATAGCCGATTTCGTTCCCGACGAGGCACTCTCCGACGCGCCACTGCCTGAGGCGGTGTCACCCGTGTGGAAGGCGATGACCTCCGGCGGCAGCACGGGGCGGCCCAAACTGATCGAGGCGGGCGGCGACAGCCGAGTCCCTGCCGACGGCGGCTACGCGATGGGCGCGCAGGAGGGTGACGTTAACCTCGTGTCGGTGCCGCTGAGCCACAGCACCGGCTTCAACATCGCAACGGCTGGCCTGCAGCTCGGGCACCACCTGGTGATCATGCCGCGCTTCGACGCCGCCGAGTTCCTTCGCCTCGTCACCGAACACCGCGTGACGTTCCTCGCCACGGTGCCGACCATCATGCAGCGCCTGCTGCCGGTCTACCGGGCCGATCCCGCGGCGTACGACCTGTCGTCGATCCGCCGGTTCTGGCATCTCGGCGCACCGTGCCCGCCGGTGATCAAACAGGCGTGGATCGATCTGTTGGGACCCGAGGTGGTGTGGGAGCTGTACGGCGGCACCGAACTTCAGGCGCTGACATTCATCTCCGGCGATCAGTGGCTGACCCACCGCGGTTCGGTCGGCACGGTGGTCTACGGCGAGATGAAGGCGCTCGACGACGACGGCCGAGAGTGCGCACCCGGCGTGGTCGGCGAGGTCTTCATGCGGCCACCAATCGGCAGCGCTCCCACCTACCGCTACATCGGTGCGACGGCCAGGTCCCGCGACGGCTGGGACTCGATCGGCGATCTCGGATATTTCGACGAGGACGGCTACCTTTATCTCAACGACCGCCGGGTGGACATGTTCACCGTCGGGGGCCGGAACGTCTACCCCGCCGAAATCGAGGGTGCGCTGGCGGCGCACCCGGATGTGTTGTCCTGCTTGGTGGTCGGCGTTCCCGACGATGATTTGGGGCAGGTGCCGTACGCGATCGTGCAAGCCGAAGGACTTGACGAGGCCACAGTCATCGCATTCCTGACTGACCGGATCGAACGCTACAAGGTGCCCCGCACTGTCGAGTTCACCGACACCCCGTTGCGGGACGACGCAGGCAAGGCACGCCGCTCGGCGGTGCGCGACGAGGTCATCGCGCGACGGGCTCAGGCACGCTGCTGACCGCATCCCCCTGCCCTTCGGGCGGGTGGGGCCCCAGTCCCCAGCTCGCGCGTGGGCCCATGCGAGGGGGGTACCCCCAATCCAGGGGCGGTATCGGTGACTCGTTGCGATACTCCCAGCGCCGCAACGCGACTCGGCACGGCGACTCCACCAGCGCATAGCTGACGGCCGCGATCGCGAAGCCGAACACCACCGTCAGTACCAATACGACGGGCATGTGCCCGTTAAACGGAAACTCACCGATGATCGGGAACACCATCGCCAACGCCGCGAGATGCCAGATGAACAACCCGTATGACCATCGACCCAACGTCACCATCGTCCGGTTGCCCAGTATTCGGTGTGGGGTGTCCGGGCGGTCCAGCACCAGCGGGGCGAGCAGCGCCGCGGCCACCACGGCGCCCATCACCGTCTTCACGGTGAACTGGCTGACGGTGCCCGGCGTCAAACCTTCCGGGCCGGCGAGGGGCGAGGCCGCCACCGCGAAGGCGAGGGCGGCGATGGCCGCCATCAGCACCCGCCGCCGCGCGAGTCGGTGCGGCCATCCGATCGGCATGACAGTCAGCTCCGCCAGCAGCATGCCCGCCGCGAACCACGAGAAGAACGCCGGTGGCCAGTTCATCGGATTGACGCCGTAGGGCGCGTCGAACGGGATCAGCGCCCATCCGAAGCTGGCCACCGCAGCGCCGGCGATCACCGGTATCCGCGCGCGTACCGGTACCCGCCGCACCACCAGCGCCAACAGCGGCAGCGCCAGGTAGAAGGTGACCTCGACCGACAGGCTCCACATCTGGGTCAGACCCGCGGTCAGGGTCAGCGGCACGTAGATCTGGGTCAGCGACAGGTTCGCCAGCCACACCGTGAGATCGGCGTTGGCGTCGGGCAGCAACGTCAGAATCACCACGACCGCAACCAGATAACCCGGCATGATGCGGACGATGCGTGATCGCAGGTAGTGCCCGGTCGGAGGGATCGGTCGCAGACCGCGCGCGGCGGCGGCGTGTCCGCGCCACAACAGGAATCCCGACAGCGCGAAGAACACTGCAACTGCGAGGTCGAACCGGCCGAACAGCCGGCCCGTCATCCCGCCTGTATGCCCCGTTTGAAATGCGACGTGGGTCACGACGACGCCGACGGCGGCGCAGGCACGCATCCCCTCGACAGCGGGCAGAAAGTCCCCCTGCCCTGCGGGCGGGTGGGTCCCCAGCTTGCGAGGGGAGTGCCCCCATCTGGTTCCGCCGACGCGGGGGGTTTCGGTCACGACGACCAGTGTGCCGGGCGGGCCAAAATGCCCCGAAAACGGGTCGTCAGACAGCCGCTGGCCGATGCACTCGTAGTAAGCGACGACCTTAAACACTGCTGTTAGGGTCGAACGGGTTTGCGGGCAGCCCGCAGGTGAGGAGGGACGGTTTGAACCGCGCCGTAGCGCTGCGTATCGCGGCGTGCGGAATCATGGGGCTTGGGGCCGCCCTCCTGATCGCCGCATTGTTGCTGTCGACCTACACCACGGGCAAGATCGCCAAGATTCCGCTCGACGTGGATGCCACATTGATCAGCGATGGCACGGGTACGGCATTCGATCCCGCGTCGCTCAACGGCGACAGGTTCGTTATCGACCGCAACGTGCCATTGGCGATGCAGGAGCAGATCACCGTTGAGTCGCCGTCGAACGCGGACTACGTCACCCTGCAGGTCGGCACGACGTTGCGACGCACCGACAAGCAGCAGGACGGCGGGCTGCTTCTGGCGCTCGTTGACACCGTGGCGGTCAACCGCAAGACCGCAATGGCGGTCTCCAGCGAAAGCAACCCCGGCGGCGCGGTGCAGAAGCCCCGCGCCATCGAGGACGATCAGCCGCCGACCAACATCGCGCTGCCACACGACGGGCTTACCTACCGATTCCCATTCGACACCGAGAAGAGGACCTACCCGGTCTTCGATCCGATCGCGCAGAAGGCCTACGACGCGAACTATGACGGCGAGGAAGACGTCAACGGCCTGACCACCTACCGGTTCAGTCAGAACGTCGGCTTTGACGCCGATGGCAAGCTAGTCGAGCCGGTCAAATATGCGTCCCTGTACGAGGACGACGCCGACAGCCAGGTAACCGCGCGTGCATCACTGTGGGGCCTGCCTGGGAATCCGGACGAACCGATCACCATGACGCGCTATTACGCCGCCCAGCGCACCTTCTGGGTGGACCCGGTGTCGGGGACCATCGTCAAGAAAGAGGAGCACGGCTACCACTACTACGCGCGCGAACCCCTCCAACCGGAGGTGACGTTCGTCGACTACAAGGTCACGTCCAACGACGAGACCGTCGAGTCCCAGGTCGCCAGCGCGCAGGACGAACGCGACCGGCTGGCGCTGTGGGGTCGCATCCTGCCGATCACGTTCACCGCAGTCGGGTTGGTCACGCTGGTCGGTGGCGCGCTGTTGGGAACGTTCAGCCTGCGCGCGGAGTCTGCGCTGATCGACCCCGGGCTGGACGAAGCCGACCACCGGTTCTTCGGGTCTCGTGGGCCGGCGGGTGAACCGGTGCCGGGCGCCGAGGCCCAGACCGAGAAGCTGCCTGCGTCGCGACCGTCTGATCTGCCCCCGGACAGACCCGTCTGATCGCCCGCTTCGCCCGCTTGACGGCGCCGGCGTATGCGCTGGCGCTGTCCCTTCTAGTGACGGCACCGCTGCTCGCGCCGGGCTATCTGTTGCTGCGCGACGCGGTGTCCACGCCGCGCTCGTACATGTCCGATGCGGCCCTCGGATTGTCGGAGGCGGCGCCACGGGCACTGCCGCAGGACTTCGCGGTGGCGCTCGCATCTGCGGTGCTAGACGGCGGCGTGGTGGTCAAGGTGCTGTTGATGGCCGGGCTGTGGTTGTCCGGCTGGGGTGCCGCGCGACTGGCGACGCTGGTGATGCCCGACGCGGGAGTGGCCGGCCAGTGCGTGGCGGCCACCATCGCGATCTGGAATCCCTATGTCGCGGAACGGCTCTTGCAAGGGCACTGGAGCCTGCTGGTGGGCTACGGCTGTTTGCCGTGGGTGGCTACGGCGATGCTGCGGCTGCGTACGTCGACGGACACACCCTGGGTTGGGGTATGTGCGCTTGTGTTCTGGATGGCGCTGGCCGGGCTGACGCCGACCGGATTGATGCTGGCGGCGACCGTCGCGTTGACGTGCGTCTTCGCGCCGGGCACTGGGCGGTCGCGGTGGCTTTGTGCGGCGGTGGGCCTTGGCGCGGCGGTGCTCGTGGCGCTGCCGTGGCTGACTGCAGCCGCGGTGGCCGATTCGTTGTCGTCATCACAGGCCGCGGGGGTGCCGGCGTTCGCGGCACGCGCCGAGCCGGGCCTCGGTACGCTGGCGAGCCTGGCCAGCTTGGGGGGTATCTGGAACGCTGAGGCCGTACCCGCCTCGCGGACAACGCTTTTCGCCGTTGTTGCGGCCGTGGTGCTGCTCGGCATCGTCGCTCTGGGATTGCCGGTGGTGCTGCGCCGACCGGTCGCGGTGCCGCTGCTGGTGCTGGCGGCTGTCGCTGTGGTGTTACCGGCGGCGATGGCTACGGGCCCGGGGTTGGCGTTTGTCGAGACGACCGTCCGGGCGCTTCCCGGACTTGGTGTGGTGCGTGACGCGCAGAAGTGGGTGGCGCTGGCGGTGCCGGGCTACGCGCTGGCTGGTGCGGCCGCGGTTGTCACGCTGCGGGGCCGGCTTCCGGCCGCGGCGACGGCGGCGATCTGTTGCGCGGCGCTGGTGGCGACGTTGCCCGACTTGGCATGGGGAGTGGGCGGCAAGATGTCCGCGGTGCATTACCCGCCGGGATGGGCGGCGGCCGCGGCGATGATCAATGAGGACCCGCAACCGGTGGCGGTGCTGCCGGTCGGCAGCTTTCGGCGCTTTGCGTGGGCCGGCGATGCCCCGGTGCTAGATCCGCTTCCCCGCTGGGTGCGTGCGGAGGTGCTGACGTCCGGTGACCTGACGGTCGCCGGACGCACGGTGCCGGGCGAAGGTGATCGCGCCCGCGAGGTGCAGCAGCTGTTGTTGACCGGCGCTGATCGGGAGAAGTTGACGAATGCCGGCGTCGGCTGGGTGGTCGTCGAATCTGAGGGTGAATCAACGCCTTTGGCGCTCCCAGTGGCCTATCGGGATAGCGACCTGGCGGTGTACCGGATCGGCGGGGACCACCCGCCGGCGTCGGGTCGCGGGATCGTGCTGGCGGCGCACTGGGTGTGGCTGGCGCTGCTCATCGGCGCCGCGGGTGTAACGCTTTGGCGTGTTTTCGAGAGATTTTCCGCCGTGGTGTTACAACCGCGTGCTAAACGACGCCGCTGACGATTCGCCCGGCGCGGGTGGACTCCAAGACGGTGCGCATCGCGTCGGCGCTTTGCCGCCAAGAGAACTCGCCGCTACGGGTCTGCGCCTTGGCTCCGAGCTGTTCGCGTAACACCTGATCGGACAGCAGGCGCTCGAGGCCGTCGACAAGTCCGTCACGGTCGTCGACCAGCAGCCCGGTCACCCCGTCAACGATCGAGTCCGTCAGGCCACCGGAGCGCCGGTAGCCGATGGTTGGCACGCAATGCTGCCCGGCCTCAGTCACCGCCAGCCCCCAGCCCTCCTTGCGGGACGGCAGCACATGCACCCAACACTGTTGGAGCACACGGTGTTTGGTGTCGTCGTCGACGTGACCGTGAAACGTCACCGAATCGGAGATGCCCAGCAGCGCGGCGTGGTCGACGAGCCGCTGCTCCCACCAGCCGCCGCCGAGGATGTCCAGGTGCAGGTCCGGTATCCGCGGCCGTAGCTCGGCGATGGCGTCCAGCGCGTCCTCGATCTGCTTGTGCGGCACCAGCCGCGACAGCACCGCCACCCGCGGAGTGACCGACCTTGGCACGGTCAGCGTGTGCGGGGGCGCCTCGTCGAGGCCGTTGCGAACCACCGCGATGTGATCGGGTTTCACGCCAAGCCCGGTCAGATCCCGGGCCGACGGCAGGGACACCGTGACGTACTGGTTGCGACGGTGCAGCCATGGTGACAACCGCGACTCGACGAACCAACCGAAGCGGCCCATCGCCGGGCCCGCCACCGGCCACTGCTCGCGGTGGCAGTGGTGCACAAGAACAGCGACGCGGCGCCCGTAGGCGAGGCGTGCCAAGAACGGGATCCCGTTCTGGGTGTCGATCACCACGTCGGGCCGGACCTTCCGCAGCGGGCCGAGCCCGATGCGCTCCAGCACCATCGCCAACCCCGCCCAGATGTAGACCGAATAGGAGCCGCCCGCGCGATTGACCCGCACGCCGTCGATGACCTCGTGGCGCCGCGCGCCCGGGTACCGCGCCGTGCGCAGCGTGACCCGCACACCGGATGCGGCCAGCTTCGCGCCGATGCGCTGGAGGTAGGCCTCGCTGCCACCGCCCTGGGGGTGCCCGGTGTCGCGCCAGCACAGCAGCAACACGGAACCCACAGGTCGGCCAGACATCCGTGCCAGAGTAGCCGCTGCGTAAGGTCGCTCAGATGGTCGCCTCCTCGCGCAAGCGCTCGTCGGTGGCGGCGACCACTGAACTCTTTGCCCGGCGGGCAACGCTTTCCCGGTCGCTGCGGTTGCTCAGCGAGTTCCGCTTCGAGCAACGCGACCCCGCCCGGTTCTACGGCGCGCTCGCGCAGGACACCGCCGCGATGGTCACCGATCTGTGGCGCTCGGCGAACGGCACATCTGCAAAGGGCCGAACCCTGCTCGACGTCGGCGGCGGGCCCGGCTACTTCGCCGCAGCATTCGCCGACGCAGGCATCGATTACATCGGGGTGGAGCCCGACGCCTCCCAGATGCATGCCTGGCCTGCCGCGACGGACGGCGCGGCCACCTATGTCAGGGCCTCGGGCACGGCGCTGCCGTTCGCCGACGCCAGCGTCGACATCTGCCTGTCGTCCAATGTCGCCGAGCACGTGGCAGCGCCATGGCGGCTGGGCCGCGAGATGCTGCGCGTCACCAAACCCGGCGGGTTAGCGGTGCTGTCGTACACGGTGTGGCTGGGGCCGTTCGGCGGGCACGAAATGGGCTTGTCGCACTATCTCGGCGGAGCGCGGGCGTCAGCGCGCTATGCCCGCAAGCACGGCCGTCCACCAAAGAACAACTACGGGTCATCACTGTTCGCGGTGTCGGCCGTCGACGGCCTGGAATGGGCCGCCGCCACCGGTGCACTGGTCGCCGCATTTCCCCGCTACCACCCGCGATGGGGCTGGTGGATGGCGAATGTGCCGGTGCTCAGGGAGGTCCTGGTGAGCAACTTGGTGCTGGTCTTGCGCCCACCATTATCCGAAGACTGAAACAGGTTCTCGTTTTGCGTCTTCCTAGGTAGGGTGGCGCCATGACGCAGGGCATCAGCGACGAAGTGACAGCCTACAAAACCGAGTACGACAAGCTGTTCATCGGCGGTAAGTGGGTTGAGCCATCGACCTCCGACGTGATCGAGGTGTTCTCGCCGGCCACCGGGCAGAAGGTCGGTCAGGTGCCGCTGGCCGCCGAGGCCGATGTCGACGCCGCCTGCGCGGCCGCCCGCAAGGCCTTCGACGAGGGTCCCTGGCCCAGCACCCCGCCGGCCGAGCGCGCGGCGGTTATCGGCCGGGTGGTGAAGCTCCTCGAGGACCGCGCCGATCTGTTCAAGCATCTGCTGAAGCTCGAGACCGGCCAGCCCGCCATGATCGTCGACATGATGCAGTACGGCGCCGCGCTCTCCACGCTGCAGTTCTACGCCGGCGCCGCCGACAAGTTCACCTGGAGCGACATCCGCGACGGCATCTACGGCCAGACACTGGTCCGGCGCGAACCGATCGGCGTCGTCGGCGCCGTGGTGGCGTGGAACGTGCCGCTGTTCCTGGCCGCCAATAAGCTCGGGCCCGCGCTGCTGGCCGGCTGCACGATCGTGCTGAAGCCCGCCGCGGAAACTCCGTTGTCCACCAACGCGCTGGCCGAGGTGTTCGCCGAGGCCGGACTGCCCGAGGGTGTGCTGTCAGTGGTGCCCGGCGGCCCGGAGACGGGGCGCGTGCTGACGGCCAACCCGGAACTGGACAAGTTCACCTTCACCGGCAGCTCCACGGTCGGCAAGGAGATCGGCAAGCTGGCCGCCGAGAAACTCAAGGCGTGCACGCTGGAACTCGGCGGGAAGTCGGCGGCCATCCTGCTCGAGGACGCCGACCTTGATGCCACGCTGCCCATGCTGGCGTTCTCCGGTGTGATGAACTCCGGTCAGGCTTGCGTTGCGCAGACACGCATCCTGGCGCCGCGGTCGCGCTACGACGAAATCGTCGAGAAGGTCGCCGGTTTCGTGTCCGCGATGCCCGTCGGCCTGCCCGACGATCCCAACGCCGCTATCGGCCCGCTGATTTCGGAGAAACAGCGCGAGCGCGTCGAAGGATACATCAAGAAGGGCGTCGAGGAAGGCGCAAGACTGGTGATCGGCGGCGGCCGGCCCGAGGGTCTTGACGGCGGCTGGTTCGTGCAGCCGACGGTGTTCGCCGATGTGGACAACTCGATGACCATCGCGCAGGAGGAGATCTTCGGACCGGTGCTGGCGATCATTCCCTACGACACCGAAGACGACGCGATCCGGATCGCCAACGACTCGGTCTACGGCCTTGCCGGCAGCGTGTGGACCACCGACAACAAGAAGGCGTTGGAGATCGCTGCGAAGATCCGCACCGGCACTTACGCGGTCAACATGTACGCGTTCGACCCGGGTGCGCCGTTCGGCGGTTACAAGAACTCCGGCATCGGCCGCGAGAACGGACCGGAGGGCATCGAGCAGTACGTCGAGCACAAGAGCGTGCTGCTGCCCTTCGGTTACACGCCGGAGGCCTAGTTGTCGCCTGGATGAGAAAGCTCTCATCCACGACTCCCGTCTGGCTCATCTCGGCCGTCGACTCTGAAGGGGTCAGCGATTCCGAGAGATGGGAGTGGATCGATGGCACATACGGTACGCAAGGTCCTCGTCATTGCGGCGAGCGTCGCCGGTCTCATGGGAGCGGGTGCCGGGACAGCGGTCGCCGACCACGGCGACGACGACTTCGGCTTCGACGACCACGGCCGATTCGGCGACCACAGGTTCTTCGACGATCGTGGCTTCGACTGTTTCGGCCCGTTCTGCTTCGTTATCGGCGACCGTCACGGCGGCCCGGGCCGCCACTAAGGCATGACATCCAGCCGGTACCCCATGCCTCGCAGGGTGACGAAGCGGTCGGTACCGAGCTTGCGGCGCAGATAGCGCACGTACACGTCGACAACGTTGGTGCCCCGGGTCGTAGTCATAGCCCCAGACCTGGCTCAATTGCTGCTGGCGCGACAGCACCTGGCCGGCATGGCGCAGGAATGTCTCCGCGAGGGCGAACTCGCGAGCGGAGAGGTCGACGGAGCGCCCTTCGACCAGGGCGCGGCGGGTGTGCAGGTCGAGTTGTAGACCGCCACATGACAGTACGGCGGCGTCGGCGACGCGCGTCGGCGCCAGTCGTAGCCGGACACGAGCCAACAACTCCTCGAATCTGAACGGCTTGGCCATATAGTCGTCGGCCCCACCCTCCAGCCCGGCCACCGTGTCGGCCACGCTGCTGCGCGCGGTGAGCACGATGACAGGCACGCGGTGGCCTTCTGATCTCAGCCGACGAAGCACCTCGAAGCCGTCCATTCCGGGCAGGCCGATGTCGAGAACCATCAGGTCGAAGTCTCCGGTCCGCGCGTACTCGAATGCAGATGGGCCATCTCCGACGATGGTCACCGCAAAACCGTTGGCAGAGAGTCCCTTGTCGATGAACGAGGCGATCCGCTGTTCGTCCTCCGCGATCAGGATGTGCGCCATGGCTCTCGCCCGTCGCGGGCCACAGGGATCACAACGCTGAACGTGGAGCCACGCCAGGGCACGGTGTCGAGCAAGACGTCGCCACCGTGGGCGACGGCGATGGCGCGGACGATGGCCAGACCCAGACCGGCACCGTCGGATTGCCGGCCGCCCGCGCCGCCGCGGGCGAAGCGCTCGAAGATCCGGGAACGGTCCTCGTGGCTGACACCGCGGCCCGAGTCGGTGATCCAGAACCGAAGCCACCCGTGCTCGACACGGGACCCGACCCCGATCCGCCCGCCGGGTTCGGTGTAGCGGCAGGCATTGTCGGCGAGGGCGACCAGCGCCTGGGTGACACGCTGCGGATCGAGAATGGCGCGCACGCCGGCCTCCTCCTCCAAGACGAAATGGTGATCGCCCAGCAATGCCACCTTGTCGACGCCTCCCTGGTCAGCGCGCCGACGTCGACCAGGTCCGGACGCAGGAAAGCCGGCTGCTCGGATTGAGCCAGCAGCAACAGGTCCGAAACCATGCGATTCATCCGCTCTAGTTCGTTGTCGACCAGGGCGACCGTCGAGGCGACGTCATCCGGGTCGGTGGGATCGAGCACTTCCAGGTGCCCTCGCACGATGGTGATCGGAGTCCGTAGCTCGTGGCCGGCGTCGTCGATGAACCGCCGCTGGGCGGTCACTCCGGTCTCGACCCTGTCAAGCATGCCGTTGACGGTGGCGACCAGGTCACCGAGTTCGTCGCCGTCGCCGCCGCGCCGCGGGATTCGTCGCGACAGATCGGTATCGGTGATCGTTCGCGCCGTCTCGGTGATGTCACGCAGCGGGCGAAGAATCCGTCCGGCCACCAGCCACGCGGCCGCGACCGCGCCCAACATGGTGACCGCGCCGACGATCAGCATGAGCCGGGCGGCCTCGTCGGCATCGGTCCGTTCGGCGTCCGCCAGGTAAGCCGCGACGATCACGCCCCGCGCCGGATCCCCCGCCAAAGTCACCGGCACTGCGGCGTACACGACCTCCCCGAGTTGAGGATGTCGATAGGTGCCCCGAGCGGGATTGGTGATCGACGCGACCCGCTCGGCGAAGCCAGCGTTACCGGCCAACGTCGCACGACCATCCACCTGGGGTCTGCTCTGGGCACGGTACTGGCCGTCGACGTAACCGAGGAACTTCTCGTTAGGCCGGGCGACGTTGTAGGCGATCGCTTCGCGAATCACCTCGTCGACACTGGCGAACGGCATACCGTTTCTCGGGTTCACGCCCGGTGCGGTCAGTTCGGCGAACTGCTGCATTTCGAAGCGCAACTCTTGCTGCATGCGGGCATCGGTGGCGGCGATGAGCAACCGCCATGTCACGAAGGTGACCAGGCCGAGTGCGGTGAACACCAGCAGCAGCACCCATCCGATAATTCGGGTGCGAGCGGCCGACGGGAGAAGGCGATCAGCCAATCGACGCCGGGCAGTGCCGTGTTCGGCGTCAGCCTGGACCGCTGTTGCTCCCGCTGCGATCGTCTCCCCCACGGTGGTCCCCATCATTGCCGCCTCTGTCGTCTCCACCTCTATGGTGGCCCCCATCGTCGGTCGTCTCGATCGGATCGAAGGTTGCCGGTGGCGGTGCCGGAACATCGTTGGTAATCGATGCCGCGGTGGTCGGAGTCAACGTCGGCGTCGCCAGAAGGGGTGGCGGTGCGGCGGGGCGGGTGCTGCTCGGTGCCTCGACGGTGATCGGCTGGAGTCGGCTGTCGTCGTACTTCGGCTGCATGTTGATGCCCACGACGCCGATGACGCCGCCGATAATCAGCGCGGCGAGCAGGATCGTCAGGGGGAAGCCGCATGTCATTCAGGTTGCACACCTGCGACGACCCGCGCGTGAGGTCCAACATGAGAACGTTCTCATCAATCGGGCAGCCTGCGTACCCGCATCTTCAGCTTTTCCGACGAGGTCACAACTTTGTCTGTCACCCCCCGAAGAGAATTCAGTCGCCTTCAACACAAAACCGTCGGCAGCTCGGCGCGCACAGTTCTTCGGCGTGGCGGCGGAACTTGTCGCGTTGGAGTACGCCGGTCAGAAGGCTTCCTCGCGCAGATCCATGATCGTCAGGTCGACGGCCTCGATGATCGTGCGTTCCGCAGTTAGCCGCGGCAACACGTTCTTGGCGAAAAACTGTGCCGCGGCGACCTTTCCGTTGTAGAAGGCGCGGTCGCGATCTGTCGGGTTAGCCTCTAGCGCGGCCAGCGCGATCTCGGCATGATGCAGCAGCAGCCAGCCGATGAGCAAATCGCCCACCGCGAGCAGGAACGGAACCGACTCCAGCCCAAGGCGATACACTTCGCGGGCGTCGCGCTGCGCGCCGATCAAGTGGCCCGTCATGGCCGTGACCATTGCCTGCAGGTCGGCCAGCGCAGTGGCCAGCAGCGTGCGCGCGTCGGCCAACTCGGGCCGGGCGCCGTCGCTGCCTAGGAAGCGCTGTATCTGGCCCACCACATGCTGCAGGGCCGCGCCCTGGTCGCGAGCGATCTTGCGGAAGAAGAGGTCCTGCGCCTGGATCGCGGTGGTGCCCTCGTAGAGCGAGTCGATCTTGGCGTCGCGGATGTACTGCTCGATCGGATAGTCCTGCAGAAACCCCGAACCGCCGAGTGTCTGCAGCGATTCTGTCAGACACTGGTAGGCCCGTTCCGAGCCGACGCCCTTCACGATCGGAAGAAGCAGATCGTTGACCCGGTGGGCCATTTCGGCGTCGGCGCCGGACACGATGCCTGCGACCGCGACGTCCTGATGGGCGGCGGTGTAGAGGTAGAGGGCCCGCAACCCCTCCGCATACGCCTTCTGAGTGAGCAGTGCCCGGCGCACGTCGGGGTGATTGACGATGGCGACGCGGGGTGCCTCCTTATCGGTCATCTGGGTCATATCTGCACCCTGCACGCGGGTCTTCGCGTAGTCCAACGCATTCAAGTAGCCGGTGGACAGCGTTGCGATTGCCTTGGTGCCCACCATCATTCGCGCATACTCGATCACCCTGAACATCTGCGCGATGCCATTGTGGGTGTCGTTGACGAGCCAGCCAACGGCGGGAGAACCGTGCTGGCCGAACGTCAATTCGCAAGTGGCGGAGGCCTTCAGCCCCATCTTGTGCTCGAGACCCGTGACGTATACTCCGTTGCGGACTCCAGGCTCGCCGGTCTCAGGGTCAAACAGCAGCTTCGGGACCAGAAACAGGCTCAAGCCCTTGGTTCCCGGCCCGGCGCCCTCCGGCCGGGCCAGCACCACATGGAGAGTGTTCTCGAACAAATCGTCGCTGTCGCCGTTGGTGATGAACCGCTTGACGCCGTCGAGATGCCAGGTGCCGTCGGACTGCCGAACCGCCTTCGTCCGCCCAGCGCCGACGTCCGACCCCGCATCCGGCTCGGTGAGCACCATCGTGGCGGCCCAGTTGCGCTCGATCATCAGAGACGCCCAGTGCCGTTGTTGCTCGTTGCCGATGCCGTACAGGATGTTGGCCATGATCGGGCCGGCCAGGTACATGAATGCCGCGGGCTGGGCACCGAGAGCGAACTCGTTGACCGCCCAGGCGACCATGGACGGCGCGGGCACACCGCCGACCTGTTCGTGCAGGCCGATCCGGAACCACCCGGCCTGATGCCAGGCTCGGAACGACTTCTTGAACGGCTCGGGCAGGCTGACGGTGTGCGCCGCCGGGTCGAAAGTCGGCGGGTTGCGGTCGGCGTCGGCGAAGGATTCCGCGAGTGGCCCTTCGGCAAGTCGCGACGCCTCTTCGAGCATTTGGCGGACTGACTCGCCGTCGAGGTCACCGAACTCTCCGGTGGCCAGCGCCTTCTCGAGATTTAGGACTTCGAAGACGTTGAACTCGAGGTCGCGCACGTTGCTCTTGTAGTGGCCCATGGCAGGCGCCTTTCGCTGTCCTGACTGGCTACGGACTGACGGTGGGGCTATGGCCAACCGAGGAACGCGGCTTGGTGGGCCTCGGTTGGTTCTGTGCGAAGCCGGTGCATGTGCCGAGGTGCCCGCCAACACACGGGACACCGTTCATCGTCGGGACCGGACCACCGGAGACCACCGTGGGTGCTCCGTTGTAGCCGTTGTTGTCCGCCGGTTCGGCGCTCGCGGACGGAGACGATATGAACGCTGCGACGCACAGTCCGACCAGCAGGGAACTGCGCAAGCGCCGATGCTCGGTCATCGCGACACCCGCTTTCCTTGGCTTCGGGCTGAGCGTACGACTCGCAACCGCGGCCGAGCTGGGATCTCGCGATTATGCGCACGATGTGGATCGTTGAGGTCAACTTCGCCGGCTGCCGGTTCACGCACGAGGTGCATGGTCCCCGTCGACCGATCTACCGATTCAGTCCGCGCGATATCGGCTGGCGGTTGTCGCAGCTTCGCCACACTCGCGCGGCCTGACTTCTGCCACCGGTTGGAGGTTCGTTCTTGTCTGCCGACGCGACCAAATCCCGCACAAAGCGCGGCTCGACGCGAACCAACATGTTGGTCAGCGCCGCTGAGGTGCTGCGTGAGCGCGGCGCCGCGGGCGTCACGATCGACGAAGTGCTGGCCCGCGGCGGTGCGCCGCGTGGCTCGGTCTATTACCACTTCCCCGAGGGCAGGACTCAGATCCTGACCGAAGCCCTGCAGTACGCCGGTGAGGTGATCACGGAGATCATCGACCAGGCCACTGCCAAGGGCGGGATGTATCTGGTCCGGCAGTTCGTCGAGTTCTGGGAACAGCTGCTTGTCGAGAGCGACTTCACCGCTGGCTGCCCCGTCGTAGCCGCGGCGATCGGCTCGACCGACGAAGAGCCCCAGCTGACCACCGCCGCGGGCAGCATCTTCAGCCACTGGCGCGACGCGCTCACCTGCGCGTTCGTCTCCGACGGGTTTGAGGAGGCCGACGCCGCGTCCCTGGCCAACATGTGCATCGCCTCACTCGAGGGTGCGGTGGTGTTGTGCCGGTCCACCCGCCGCGTCGATCCATTGCTCGATGTCGCCCAGCAGATCGAATTCGTCCGCCGTTTCGCCTACCCACGGTCGAGCACCGTTAGGCCTTGCGCCACCGTGCGCAAACGAACTCGCCATTGACGGCCGACTCGGTCAGCACCCATTCCGAGCGGATCGGCAGCACCCGCGAGCCTGCGCCCAGTGAGCACGGCGCATAGGTGACGATCATGTCGTCTATCAAACCCGCCGTCACGAACTGCGCGGCCACGTCGCCGCCGCCGATCACCCACACGTCCTTGCCGGCGGCCGCCGACACCAGTTGCGGATGTAGCTCCGCGACCTCGCCATCGAACGTCTGCACCGGATGCCCCTCGGCGATGATCTGCGGGCGGTGCGTCACCACCCACGACGGCTGCTCGTACATCCACTGGCCGGGATGGTTCTTGACGATCCATTCGTAGGTCGCCGAGCCCATCACCACTGCCCCAATGCATTTGATGAACTCGTCGTAGTGAAACGGTCCGTCCTTGTCGATGGTGCGGGAGGTGAGCCAGTCCAGGCTTTCGGCCTCGTCGACGATGTAGCCGTCCAGGCTGGAGGCGGTGTAATAGACCGTGGCCATGTCAGTTTCCTCTCATCCAGTCGAGTGGGTCGCCACAGCCGGTGTGCACGCCCTGGCGGGCCAGCATCGTGCGGGCCAGCTCACGTCGATGGGCGGAATAAGTCAGCACGTGCGCGACAATGCCATACAGCTGAAACGATTCTGGTGGATCACAGAGCGCATCGATAACGGTGTCACCGAGCCGCCCTTCCGCTGAGTATTCAAAAACCGTTGTGCTCCAACGCTGCCCGATATCAGAGTGGTGAGCCGACAGTTCTTCTGGTGTCGTCGACTCGGGTTGGGTCGCTTCGCGTCCCGGGAAGTCGCGGCCCTCGATCGTGGCCAGCCAGACCTCCTTCGACCACACAATGGCGCCGAGCACCGCGCCCACGCTTGGTTCCGGGCCATCCCACTCGAGGACAACTTGTCCAGGTGAAATCTCCTCGGTCCATTGCTGTTTCGACAGCTGATTGGCCTGACCGATGAGGTAGGCGGTGTCGGCGACGTCGTGCGCCACCATCAATTGAGACACGTCGGGCTCCTTGGTGTCGCCATCGCTGTCCAGCCACAGCGACTGCGGCGGATGGAAGTGCAGGCCGTTGGGCGCCGACAGCCGGAATTGGACATCGGCCGCCCGCGACGGAGGCACCCCGAAGGTACGGCGGAATGCACGGGAGAACACCTCGGCCGATGACCAACCCTCGTCGACGGCGACCACGGACACGGGTTCGCCGTGATGCAGCCGCCAGGCCGCGCGCTCCAGCATGATGCGCCGCCGCAGCGCGGCAGGCGACTCGCCGGTCAGCCGACGAACCTCGCGGGAGAAATGGAACTCCGAGGCGTAGCTACTGCGTGCCATGTCGCCGACGTCGGCGTTGTCGGCGTCGACGACCGCATCGAGCAGTTCCCGCAGTCGATCGCGTCGTGATCCCTCGCTCACGTTCATCGAGTATGGTCGGCCGCCCGACAGATGGACATGACTATTCCTGCTGACTTGGCTCAGCTGTCGAGGACCTCGTTGACGCGCGCCTCGAGATCTACGCGATCACCGAGATCGGTCAAGTCGATGCCGAAGCGGTCCGTCAGCGCCTGGAGCACTTCCGCGGCGTTGTCGAACCGGATCCGCTCCGTCTGCCCTGCGTGGTGGATGGCGAGGTGGCGCCCGCGCAGATTCCAGCGGGCGTCGTCGGTTACCAGCGCCGCCGACAGCCCGACCACGAACAGCGACTTCGGATGCGTCGACACATACCAACTTCCGACTTCGAGGTCGATCCGTGGCTGCGGGTGGGTGGTGAATGTGTAGAGCGCCTGCCACCCGCCGCGAATCTCGGCTTCCAGAACCAAGCCGTCGCCGTGCTCGCGCAGCCGGTATGGCTCGTGTCGGGTTTGTTGCACGAGGCCTGCCTCGAGCCGGATCGGCGAGGTCAGGGTCTGCCCGCCAAAGCCCACGTCGACAAGGAACCGCCCCTCGACGCCGGGCACCGTGACCGACAGCACCTGATGCGTCTGGGCGGGCAGCGGGCCGTCGAAGTTCATTCCCCGGTCGCTTCGCTCCTGCCCGCCGGCGTTCATCCACACCACCCGGCCTGCAAGCCGGCCGACCCCGTAGCCCAACTCATCGAGGACGTATCCCATCAAGCCGTTCTGCTCGTAGCAGTAACCGCCGCGGCGGCGCTGCACCAGCTTGTCGGTGAGCGCGGTGGCGCCCAAATCGGCGACGGGGATGCCCATCTGGGCCCCCGTGCAGCTGGGGATGGGTCGAGGTTCTCGAACGGGATGGCCCGGTTGTGGGAGGCCACCAACGCGTGCAGCATCGCGACCGTCGGCTCCGACGGACCGCAGTAGCCGGTGCGGTCGAAATAACCTGCCAGGTCGGTGCTCGACGTGTCGTCGCTGACTTCGGTAGTCATGACCACATCCTGCGACCTCAACACCCATTGAGGTCAACCTCGGTGGTGGGACACTGGACGCATGGTGGCGCATTTGACGGAGGATCTGCGCGAGGACCTGCTGGCGCGCTGGTCGGAGTCGCACCGGAAGCATCACACCGTCACGCATCTGCACGAGATGCTCGACGCGATCGGTGAGCTGGCCGATGCTGGGCTCGACTTCAACCGAGAGGCGGTCGAGCTTGCCGCCTGGTTCCACGACGCGATCTATGAGATCGACCGCGACGACAACGAAGAGCGCTCGGCCGATTTGGCTCGCGAGTTGCTGGCGACATCGCCGATGCGCGACGAGGTCGCTCGGTTGGTGTTGGTCACCAAGACACACAAGGTTGCGGACGACGACATCAATGGCGGCGTGCTGTGCGATGCCGATCTGTCGGTGTTGGGCAGTGCCCCCTACCGCTACCGCGCCTATGCCGAGGCAGTCCGCGACGAGTACGCCGACGTTCCCGATGACGTGTTCAAAAACGCTCGGGCACAGGTGCTTACGTCACTGTTGGAAGGCCAGCTGTTTCACACAGAACCCGGGCGGTCACGGTGGGACGAACGCGCCCGCCGCAATGTCGCCGAGGAAATCGCTGAGCTCACCGGTTAGGTCCTGCTAAGCGCGGCCGGTCGCGATCACCATCGGCTGTTCGACGACCGTCACACCGTCGACCACGTGCGCCTGCACGCCGGCGACGAACTGCTGCTCCATGGCTGCCTTCGCCTGCTCAGTGGCTTGCGCGACGAAGGCGGCCATCGGGGTGAGGTTGATGTACCACCAGACGAACTCGGCGGGCGGCGGCAGCCGGAACGTGGTGGTCGTGACTGTGGCTGATACGTCACGAAATCCTGCCTCGCCGACCAATGCGGCGACCGCGTCGGGGTCGTCCATGGCGAACACCGCACTGACGAATCCGCCAAGCTCCGGGCTGATGTGCTCGACCATCGCCCGCTCCATCACCTCGTAGACCGGTTGGATTCGCCCCGGCGTAGCGATGACCACACGCCCCGACGGCACGAGCACCCGCCGCATCTCGGAGATGGCGACGGCCTGGTTGTCCATGAACATCAGGCCCATCTGGCACAGGACAACATCCACCGAAGCATCCGCGATGGGCAGCGCGGCGGCGTCCGCAATGTGCCAGTCGATCGTGTGCGGCGCGGGCACCGACTTCGCGACGTCGATCATGTCCGCAGCGATATCGATTCCCGTCACTGTTCCGCTGGCACCGACCCGCTCGGATGCCAGCCGCGAGACCAGGCCCGTCCCGCACGCGACATCGAGGACTCGCTCGCCGGGCTGCAAGTCCGCTGCCAGAAGCAATTCTCGCGACACCGGTGTGGCAATGGCGGGAACGAAGTCACGTTGATAGTTCTCGGCGGCCGTGCCCGTGAAGTGGTGATAGGAGACCGAAGACATGCCCATACGGTAAGGATGTCGACGCTGAGGCCGCATCGGCCAAACTGCCCATCTGCATCGATTGGGTCAAACGACCTATGGGACGAGGTGATGCTCGTAGGCATACGCGGCGGCCGCAGTGCGGTTGCTGACGCCGAGCTTGGCGTAAATGTGCTCGACATGGCGGGCCACGGTGTGGCGGCTGACCACCAGTCGCTCGGCGATCTCGCGGTTGCTGCGCCCCGCCGCCAGGAGTGTGAGCACCTCACGTTCGCGGGCCGAGAGCGAGGTCTCACGCCGGCCTTGAGCCCTGTCCACCGACAAGGAGCCCAAATGTGCGAGATCATGCGTCGCGCCCAGCTGGATGAAAGTATCTCTGGCACTGTCGAATTCCATCTCCGCGCTGGCCCGGTCGCCCAGCGCCGCACACGCCAGACCCCGCAATACAGAAGTCTTCGCTGCGTCGTAGCGCATCTGCAGCGCCTGCCACGTTTGTGCCGCGGTCCGCAGCTGGGCAAGGGCCGCCGGCGCATCACCCGTGGCGAGCAGGACCGTCCCGCTGGCCTGCGCAGCCGCTGCCCGCAACACAGCCGACGACGACCGGGCGGCGATAGCTGACAACTTGTCTGCAGCCGCAGCGGCTGCAACGAAATCGCCTGTAGAACAGAATATTTCGACTGCGCTGGACAGCAGGGCAGGTCGCGGGCCTGCCGGGCACTCGTGTAAGGCCCGCCGGGTCATCGCTGCGGCGGCTCGGCCGTCGCCACGCGCGAGCACCAGGAGTGCCAGACCGGGCATCGGATCGTAGCTGTGCCGGCCGGCCTGTCGGTAGTCGTGTTCGGCGCGCTCGAAATCGCCAAGGAGCCGATGCATCTCGCCCTCTTGGTAGTGCGCGAAGCCCACTGCGGGATGCGGTGGATCAGCGAGGGCCCGGCTTGCGTTCTGCGCGCTAACCATAGCCGCTACCCAATCCCCGCTGGCCTGCTCGAGCTGCGACCTGTGCACTAGGCACTGCCCACGGAACGGCACCATGTCGGACCGCGAATCACACCATGCGGCAAGCGCATTCGTCCATTCGGAAGCCCGGCGCAGATCGAACAGATCCATGCACGCAAGAATCACTCCGCAATATACGATGCCGGTGGTGATCGGGCTGAGTTCGTCGGCGGTCACCGACACCATGACGTCGTCGAGCCGGGCAATGCCGGCATCCGGCTGACCCATGGCGATGAGCGCCTGACCGTGCGCGAGCGTGCCGAACGCACGGAGATCCACGTCGCCCAATCGATCGCCGATCTCGGTGGCGCGTACCGCCATCGCGGCCGCCTCCGCGGCGTCACCGCCGTCGATTTCGACCAGACACCGGGGAATGAGGACGTAGCCCGAGGCCGGACATTCCGCGGCGTTCTCCGCGATCAGGGCCTCCGCACGGGACAGCCAACCGTTGGCCGGCGCCTCCTGGCCGCGCATCAGCAGACCCAGCCCGAGCCAGAACGCGTAGCGGGCGGATTCGCCCAGATCGCCGGCCGCATACGCGACTCGGTGTGCGGCCTCCCACTGCTTGGCACATTCGTCGTCCGCGCCGAGCAGATAGGCCCGGATCGCAGCCCGTTCGCAGTCCGCCGCACCGACCGCCGACGTCATGAGTCCAGTCTCAGGTACCGGTCCAGCGCGGCGGACGCTTCTCGGCGAACGCGATCGCGCCCTCCTTCGCGTCGTTGGAGCTGAACACCGGCATCAGGATCTGGGTCTGCGCTCGCCACATATCCTCGGGGCTCCAGCTGCGCGACTCGACGATGATCCGCTTGGTGGCGGCCACGGCCAGCGGGCCGTTCGCGGTGATCTTTTCGGCCAGCGCGATCGCCGCGTCCAGCGCCTGCCCGGGCTCGGCCAGCACGTTGACGAGGCCGAGGTCGTACGCACGAGCGGCGGGCAGGTTCTCACCGGTCAGCGCGAGTTCCATCGCGATCGCATACGGGATGCGCTGCGGAAGCCGCAGCAGCCCACCACCGCCGGCTACCAAACCGCGCTTCACCTCGGGGATGCCGAACGCCGAGTCTTTGGACGCCACGATCAGATCGGTGGCCAGCGCGAGTTCCGTCCCGCCGGCCAACGCGTAGCCCTCCACGGCTGCGATCAGCGGCTTGACGGGCGGACGCTCGGTGAATCCCATGCCGCGGCCCTCGACGATTACGTTCTCCCCGCGGGCGAACGCCTTGAGGTCCATCCCCGCGCAGAACGAGCCGCCCGCACCGGTCAGCACCGCCACCGACAGCCCCGCGTCGTCGTCGAGCCGATCCATCGCGTCGGCCAAACCGCGACTGACCGCGGCGTTGACCGCGTTCTTGGCCTGCGGCCGGTTGATGGTGATGATGAGGATCCGGTCCCGTAGCTCGACCAGAACTGGGGATTCGGCGCTGCCGGCTTGTTGGCTCACGCCGGTGATCGTAACGGCCGTGGCACCCGACATTCGGCGGTAGCCTGCCGCCATGACCGGCCTCGAAGGCATCCAGGGCGTGCAGGCCAAGGTGGAGGTCCGGGGCACGTGCAGCGATCGCTTCGCGCCGGTTCGTGAGGCGTTCACCCTCAACCTGGAAACCGGCCAGGACATCGGCGCGTCGGTCGCGGTGCTGGTCGACGGCGAGGTCGTCGTCGATAGGTTTTCGTGCCGAACCGCTGGATTTCCGGACCCTACGAGCAGCACCGCAGTGGCAACATCGTCCGGGCCGCCTATCAGGCACTCAAACAAGTAGATTAAACTAGAACACGTTCTAATTTTCTGAGCCCCAGGGAGACGCGTGACCTCGACCGATATCGAGCCGTCGGAGCTCACCAAGTGGGACCCGGGCCTCACCGAGCGCGTGATGGGAATTACCCGGCCGTTCCTCAAGCGATACTTCCGCTCGGAAGTGCGCGGCCTGGACAACGTGCCTGCGGGCGGCGCGTTGGTGGTCTGCAACCACTCCGGCGGCATGCTACCGATGGATGTCCCGATCCTGGCCGCCGAGTTCTACCACGAATATGGCTACGACCGGCCGATCTACACGCTCAGCCACGACATGCTCATGACCGGTCCGACCGGTGACTTCTTCAAGCGAATCGGCTATATCAGCGCCAACCATGAGAATGCCGATGACGCGCTGCGCTCGGGCGGCCTCGTCGTGGTGTTCCCGGGCGGCGACTACGACGTGTACCGGCCGACGCTGACCGCCAACAAGATCGACTTCGGCGGTCGCACCGGCTACATCAAGGCCGCCCTCAATGCGCGGGTGCCGATCGTGCCCACGGTCGGCATCGGCGGGCAGGAGACCCAGATCTTCCTGTCCCGCGGCACCTGGCTGGCCAAGCGACTCGGGCCGATAGCGCGTCTGGCACGCGCCAAGATCGTGCCGATCTCGTTCGGCTTCCCGTTCGGCTTGAGCGTGGTGATCCCCCCTAACCTTCCGCTGCCGGCCAAGATCGTGATGCAGGTGCTGCCGCCGATCGACATCGTGGCCGAGTTCGGCGAGGATCCCGACATCGACGAGGTCGACGCCCATGTGCGGCACGTGATGCAGCGTGCGCTCGGCGAACTGGCCACCCAGCGACGGCTCCCGGTGCTGGGCTGAGCCGATCATGTCTCTTGGAGACCGACTCGCCGCAACAGTCGGCCTGATCGCGACGATGACGCGCGCCCGGCTCATCGCTCCGTTGCGGCCCGACAAGTACCTGCGGATTGCTGCGGCGATGCAGCGCGAAAACATGGGCATCGCATCCGGATTCGCCAGCGCCGCGCAGCGTTGTCCGGACCGGCCCGGTCTCATCGACGAACTGGGCACGCTGACGTGGCGTGAGATCGACCATCGCGCAGACGCATTGGCCGCCGCGCTGTAGGCCGAGGCGACTTCGAAAGTCATCGGCATCATGGCGCGCAACCACCGCGGCTTCGTCGAGGCATTGATCGCCGCCAACCGGATCGGCGCTGACGTCCTGCTGCTCAACACGTCATTCGCCGCGCCCGCGCTGGCGGAGGTGGTCGAACGCGAACGTGCCGACACCGTCATCTACGACGAGGAGTTCACCGCCACCGTCGACCGCGCGCTGGCCGACAACAAGGACGTTACTCGGATCCTTGCCTGGTCCGACAGCTCCCACACCGGCCTGACGCTCGAGGAGCTCATCAGCGGGCACACCGGCAAGCAACCGCGACGTGCCAGCAGCAAGAGCAAGGTCATCCTGCTCACCTCCGGCACCACCGGAACTCCCAAGGGCGCCAAGCATTCCGGCGGCAGTCCCCTTGTGCTCAAGTCGATTTTGGACCGCACCCCGTGGCGCGCTGAAGAACCTGTCGTCGTCATGGCACCGATGTTCCACGCCTGGGGCTTCTCGCAGCTCGTGTTCGCGGCCTCGATGGCGTGCACCATCGTGACCCGGCGCAAGTTCGATCCCGAGGCCACCCTCGAGTTGATCGACCGCCACCGTGCCACCGGGCTGTGTGTGGTCCCGGTGATGTTCGACCGAATAATGGAACTGCCCGACGAGGTACGGACCCGCTACAGCGGACGGTCGCTGCGCTTCGCCGCCGCATCGGGCTCGCGCATGCGGCCCGACGTGGTCATCAAGTTCATGGACCAGTTCGGTGACGTCATCTACAACAACTACAACGCCACCGAGGCCGGCATGATCGCCACGGCCACACCGCAAGACCTGCGCGTCGCACCAGAAACCGCGGGCAAGCCTGCCGGAGGTACCGAGATCCGCATCCTGGACCCCGACTTCTGTGAAGTGCCCACGGGCGAGACCGGCAGCATCTACGTGCGTAACTCCACCCAGTTCGACGGCTACACCTCTGGCAACACAAGGGAATTCCACGAGGGGTTCATGTCCTCGGGCGATATCGGCTACCTCGATGACGCCGGGCGGCTGTTCGTGGTCGGGCGCGACGACGAGATGATCGTCTCCGGCGGCGAGAACGTCTATCCCATCGAGGTGGAGAAGGCACTGTCGACTCATCCGGACGTGAGGGAGGCATCGGTGATCGGCGTAGACGATGAACAGTTCGGGCAGCGACTGGCCGCTTTCGTGGTTTTGAATGACGGCGGTTCGGCTACCCCGGAAGGACTCAAGCAGAACGTTCGAGAGAATTTGGCGAATTATAAAGTGCCCCGAGAGATTACGATCTTGGACGAACTGCCCCGCAACAGCACCGGCAAGATCGTGCGCCGTGAACTACAGGAACGCGTTGACCGTGCGTAAGCGTTGGCCCGTGTTACGCGCCACGGCCGAACTGGTCAATGCCGCCAACGGTGTGCGGCCGCTGGGCCGCGAGGGCTACATCACCATTCCGGTCTTCGCGTTCGGCTGGCCCACCTCCGAGTTGTCGCCGTTGTATCTGGCCGGGTCGGTGCTCGACGCGGTGCGCCGCGGTTTGCGCGGTGACTTCCGCGGAGCGCGCGGCCGAATCGCGTTGCTGCTGACCGCGATCGCATGGGGCCTGCTGTGGCTGATTCAGCGCCGCAACGTGGCGTCGGAGCCGCATTTCGAGACTCCGCTGCGCGAGACGCTCGGCGAGGACTACGAGGTGATCGCCGCGCAGTCGCAGCCGGTTCGACGCCGCCGCCGGTTGATCGGCGTGCCGCCCAACGACTTGATCCGTCGCCGTTACGTCGAGAAAGCCGGCACCGTCCAGTACGGCCCGCATCCGCGGGTCAACTTGGCCGACATCTGGCGGCGCGCCGATCTGCCCCGCGACGGCAAGGCTCCAGTTCTGCTGCAGGTGCCGGGCGGAGCATGGGCCATCGGCATGCGGCGCCCGCAGGCGTACCCGCTGCTGAGCCACATGGCCGACCGCGGCTGGGTCTGCGTGTCGATCGACTACCGCGTCAGCCCCAGACACACCTGGCCGGACCACATCGTCGACGTCAAACGCGCGCTGGCCTGGATCAAGGAGAACATCGCCGACTTCGGCGGTGATCCGGAATTCGTCGCCATCACCGGCGGATCGGCGGGCGGTCACCTCGCGTCCTTGGCCGCCCTGGCTCCCGACGACCCCCAGTACCAGCCGGGTTTCGAGGATGCCGACACCTCGGTGGTGGCGGCTGTTCCTATCTACGGCCGTTACGACTGGGTCTCCACGCACGGCGACGGCCGCAAGGAATTCATCGCGTTCCTGCAGAAGTTCGTGGTCAAGAAGCGGATCGCCGTACACAAGCAGGTGTATCTCGACGCCTCGCCGATCAAGCGGTTACGCCCCGACGCGCCACCGTTTTTCATCCTTCACGGCGAGGACGATTCGATTATCCCTGTGCCCGAGGGCCGCGAGTTCGCCGAGGCGGTGCGGAACACGTCGACGTCTGTCGTGGCGTACGCGGAGATCCCGCACGCCCAACACGCGTTCGACTTCTATTACGGGTCGCCGCGGGCGCACTACACCGCCCAATCAGTGGAGAAGTTTCTGTCCTGGGTGCATGCGAAGCGCATACCATCGGCTAATGAAGAGGCCGCTGGTTCGTAAGACAGTCAGGCCGTAGATGCCTCCGCAGACCCATTACGCCCGGTGTGGCGAGCTGAGTATCGCTTATCAGGTGACAGGTGCGGGCAAGCACGACCTGGTCATCATCCCGGGGTATGTGTGGCACATCGAGGCGCTGTGGAACGATCCCGGCTATCACAGGTTTATGCGAGGTCTAGGCGACTTCGCCCGGGTAATCGCCTACGACAAGCGCGGTACCGGAATGTCCGATCCGGTTCCGGCGGCGCCATCGCTGGACGAGCGCATGGACGATGTCATCGCAGTACTTGATGCCGCGGGGTCAGAGCGCGCAACCGTTTTCGGTGTCTCTGAGGGCGGCCCAATCGGCGCGGTGTTCGCGGCGAGCCACCCCGAATGCACGGAGGGACTGATCATATATGGCTCGTTCGTGTGTGCGTTGGATCGCGCCGACGGTCCCGGCGCCGCACGATATGCGGAGCGCTGGAAACGCATCCACTCCGGGGTCGATCATTGGGGTGAGGGCAAGACCGTCGAGTGGGCTGCCCCCAGCAGAGACAGCCCGACGATGCGCCGTGCCACGGGTCTGTGGGAACGCGTGGCGATGAGTCCGGCGATGGCGCGCGCAAACTTGACGGCCAATCTCGCGATCGACGTACGTCCAGTCCTTTCCTCCGTGCGGGTGCCCACGCTCGTGCTGCATCGCCGAGACGACGTTGTACCGATCGAGCACGGTCGGTATTACGCCGGGCACATCCCGGATGCCCGGATGGTCGAACTCGACGGACTCGACCATTGGCCGTTTGTGGGAGACGTCGACGCGGTCGTCGGCGAGATTGAGGAGTTCGTGACCGGCGCGCGCGCGGCACACGACACTGACAGCCTGCTCACCACCGTGCTGTTCACCGACATCGTCGGTTCGACTGAGCGCGCTTCCGCACTCGGCGACTGTGCCTGGCGCGCCGTCCTGCAGGAGCACGACGAGCTGGTGCGCAGGCAGCTGATGGCTCACGAGGGGCGCGAGATCAAGAACTTGGGTGACGGATTTCTGGCCACGTTCGACCGGCCCGCGCGGGCGGTGCGTTGTGCAACCCGAATTGCCTCGGATGCGGCCGGAATGGGAATCAGCATTCGTGCCGGCTTGCACACCGGTGAGTGTGAGCGGCGCGGTGCCGACGTGACCGGGCTGGCCGTGCATATCGGGGCGCGGATCGGCGCGCTCGCCGGTCCGGACGAAGTGCTCGTCTCCGGAACTGTCCGCGATCTCGTGTTGGGCTCAGGCATCAAGTTCTCCGACCGCGGCCATCACGCCCTCAAGGGTGTCCCTGGCGAATGGCATGTGTTCGCCGTAGCGGACACCTCGCCGCCCCCACCACTGATTGACGACAGCAGCGCGACCTCATCGGTCGCGGACCGCGCCCTGGTGGCAACCGTCCGGCGCGCGCCGGTGCTCGGCCGCATGTTCGCCCGCGGCCATGCGCGGGCACGTGCCCGACGCCACCGCTGACGGCTACTGCGCCATCGCGGATTCGACTACCGTCAGCTCCTCGGGAAGCCCTGCGGCTCGCCGTATTTCGATGAACGCATTGATCATCTCGTCGGTCAGCTCGTGGGGGTCTTCAAGGGTCCTCCCGTCGGACAGCACCGAGACGTTGAGCTGGTCGACATAGCTCCACACGGTGATGTTCAGGCCGCTGCCCGTCGTGAGCGGGCCGACCGAGTAGATCTCGGTCACCAGAGCTCCCCCGACCCGGCCCGGCTCCCGAGGGCCGGGCACGTTCGAGATCGGTATGTTGAGCACCTTGTTCTGGCCGTCTTTGCTTGCCAGCCAACGGAACAACCACTCAGCGGGTGCAGGCGGAAAGTAGGCCGACCACCGGCTGACGAGTTCGGGCCCGAGCAGGTAGTGGGCCTCCTTGGCGTTCATCGCGGCGTCATGCACGGCCTGCACCCGCTCCAGTGGATCGTCGAGTTCGATTGGTACCACCATCATGACTCCGGTAAAACGATTGCCGGAGATGCGGTCCGGTGAGAAGTCGAAACTAACTGGAACGGAGGCCAATAACGGGTGGTCGGCGTGACCGTCGTACTTGAACGACAACTGACGCAGCGCCCCCGCCGAGATCGCGAGCACCATGTCGTTGATCGTCACGCCTAGGTGCCTGGCGGTCTCCTTCACGTCGGCGAGCGCCAATGTTGCGGTGGCGAACTTTCGCTGCGCGTCGACGCGGTGATTCATGAACGATGGCGGCGGCGTAAACGGTCGCGTCAACTCGGGGGACAGCTTGCGCGAGCTGTTGCGCACCCGGCGCACGCCCTGCGCGGTGTACCGCATCACTCCGGGCAGCCGCCCGATCTGGCGCATGTGGTCGGCGAATGCCGAGCGCACCAGCTCGCTCTTGGACGGCGCCGGGTCGGCGGCATACGAATTCCGATCTGCCTGGGAACCCCCTTGCAGATCCATCCCCCGCGCCAGCAGGTTGGCCGAGGCCACACCGTCGGCCAGCGCGTGATGAATCTTGCCCAACACCGCAATTCGGCCGTTCGCCAGGCCCTCGATGAAGTACATCTCCCACAGTGGCCGGCTGCGGTCGAGCGGCGTGCTGGCGATCTCGCCGACCGCCTTATCGAGCTGACGGCGGCCACCCGGGGTCTCGACCCGGTATGGGCGGACGTGGTAGTCGAGGTCGACCTCGCAGTTCTCCCGCCACATCGGGTGGTGGAACTTAAACGGGATGTCGACGAGCTCATAGCGGAAGGGGTCGAGTTTGTAGAGCCGGCCGTGGATGACCTGACGAAACTCATCGATCCCGAACTGACGGCCCTTCAATTCGGAGATATCGATCACCGCTAGCTTGAGGGTGTGCATGTGCACCGTCGGCGTCTCGCTGTACAACAGCACAGCGTCCCACCCGCTAAGCCTCTTCACCCATCGGCCCGCCCGGATCCGACCGGCGCCGCAGAAGTCGAAGATTCGCCGATCGTGTTTCCGGCGTTCGGCGAGCGCAGCCATTCGACGCGCGCTGTTTGTCCTGGCGGTTCCCCGACGGAGCTGGGGCGCGCCGCGACGGTGTCGATCTGGACGGTCACTGGTCGATTGAAGAACGTTCCGATAGTCGGGGAATCGGAAGCACCTGATGTTGTTGCGCACTCGTCGCGATCGGCGAAACTGACCTGATCTTCCGTGACAGCAAGTGGTTTCTGCACGCCACCGTCGAGGTCCCCCGAGGCGCCGGTAGCCGGGCCAGTCAACGGGTTTCTCGGCGTCGACATGGGCATCGTGAATGTCGCCACCACCAGCACCGGTGAGAAGGCGTCCTGGGCCCGGTTGAATTCCTACCGCAAGCGCCAAGTGCGGCTGCGGAAACGGTTGCAGGCCAAGAAGACCAGCTCGGCACGCCGGTTGCTGAAGAAGCGGCGCCGCAAGGAGGCCCGCTTCGCCACCGACGGCCACCTCCTACGTGGAGGCGTTTATATAACCTCTTTGGCCCCGACGAGCGTCCGGTTTCGGTGAATCTGGTTGAGGAACAGGCCGATTGCAGTCACCATCGAGCCGGTTCTGGCTCCGTCGATCATGTCGAACGCATGCCCGGCACCCGGCAACTCGACATAGCTCACCACTGAATGCGATACCGCGCGCAGCCGTTCGACGAAGCTGCGGGCCTGCGCGACGGGAATGACGGAGTCGCCGGTTCCGTGGATCACAAGGAACGGCGGCGCCTTCGGATGCACCCGCGCGATCGGCGATGCCTTCCGGAAGATTTCCGGGTGGCGCGACATCTTGCGCTTGACTACGACCCGCTCCAGAAAATCCATGAAACGGGCGCGTTCCGCGGTGGAGCGGTCCTCCCAGTCATAACGCCCATAGATGCCGACCACGGCATCCACCGAGGTGTCGGAACCTTCGGGCAGCTCGGCCTGCATCTCCGCGTCGTTGATCGTCAGGCCGGCCAGCGCTGACAAGTGACCGCCCGCCGAACAACCGGCTATCGCAACGAAGTTGCGGTCGCCGCCGAACTTGTCGACGTTGGCGCGGGCCCACGCGATGGCCGTCTTCACATCGGTGATGTGTCGGGCCAGCGGTGGTGCGGCGCCACCCGATAGTCGATGGACAAGCACACCCAACCCATCTCGGCCAGGTGCGACATCAGCGCATATCCCTGAAGCAGCCGGCTGCCGTGGATCCAGGCGCCGCCCGGCACGAAGATCAGCACCGGCGCGGGCTGCGGCGGTTGGGGGCCCCTCCCGCTTGCGGGGGAATCCTTGCGCCGCCACACGTCGAGTAGCTGCGCGGGGTCACTGCCGTAGCGCACGGATGTGCGGTACACGCTGCGACGCTGCTGCCGAAGCTTCCACAACGGCGGGGCGCCCTCCGGGGCAGGCCAGTCGATCGCCAGGTCCTCGGCGCGCACCACACCGCGCAGCGCGGCGTCGGCCACGGCATGGGTTGCGTCGCGTTCCAGCTTGCGCACCTCTGCGTTACCCGGGCTAAGCCAGGATTTCGCGGTGGCTCCTAGGAAATCCGGCATGTGCCGGTAACCCCAGACGCCCATGGCGGTTATACCGCCAAGTGGCTCAAGGTGTTTCCCGATGACGGGCAGGGAGGCCGACGCCACACTCATCGCCAGCATGTAATCGGCGGGACCGGCCCGCAGCAACCACCTGGTACGCGTCCACATGGTCTGCCCGGGGTACCGGGTGTCCGGTCGTACCGTCATTGCGCGACTGTACCCCGCAAAGCGATTCTCAAACGACAACATTCCGAAGATGTCTACCGATGATACTTTCAAGATCAATTGTGATCTATATCGCAATTGCCATGACAGTTGGGCCCTTACCGGTCTGAGGGCAGCCAGTCGGCGACCGCGATGGCGTCGATCTCGACAAGCATCTCGGCGCGCGGCAGACCAGTGAAAACCGTTGTGCGGCAGGGCAGCACGGTGCCACTGGTGTTAGCTGCGACGAATTCGCCGTACGCGTCGTTCATGGCCGCGAAGTCCTCGCGCTTGGTGAGGTAAACGCGCAGCATCACCACGTCGTCGAAGGACGCTCCACTCGCGTCGATGATCGCCTTCACGTTCTGCAGCGTGCGCGTGGTCTGCGCTGCGACGTCACCAGGGTGGAGGTACTCGTTGGTCGTGGGATCGACAGGTCCTTGGCCGGAGACCTGCACGAACGGCCCCTTGCGGAGACCCTGAGAGAAGGTGTGTGCCGGGGCGGGGGCATCTGCGGTGGTTACTGCGATCTTGTCGGTCATGTGAGCCTTTCATTTGTCTGGGCGGCCGGGGACCAGCCGAGCTCCTCGGAGATCGCGTCGGCCGCCGCACGCACCTGCGGCAGAGTGGCCCGAACCTGTTCGTGGTCGAGGAGCATGTCGGGGACGGACATGGACACGGCGGCCACCACGGCGCCGGTGCCGTCGCGAACCGGGACTCCGATGCAGTTCACGAAGCTCTCGTGTTCCTCGTGATCCTCGGCGAAGTGCTGGGCTGCAACGAGTTTCAGCTCCGTGAGGTACCGCTCCGCAGAGTCGATGGTGCGGTCGGTGAACTTGACGTATTCGATCCGCTCGGCGATCTGGCGCCACTCCGATTGGGGCCGGCCCGCCACCAGAACCTTGCCCACCGCAGTGCAGTGCAGCGGCGCGGGACGGCCGACTCGTGAGTACATCCGGACGCTCTGGATCGCGTCGAACTTGTCGATGTAGATGGCCTCGCCCGACTCGTAGGTGGCGAGGTGAATGGTCTGGCCGGTGCTGGAGTTCAGAGCGCTCAGGTGCGGTCGCGCCACGTCCCGGACATCGCGTTGCTCCAACGCGCGGTTGGCGAGCTCGAAGAGGCGCGAGCCCAGAACATAGCGGTGGCCTGCGTCGCGTCGGACTATGCGATCGGACTCCATCGTGCGCAGAAGTCGGAGCACGGTCGACTTATGAACGTCGAGCCGAGTCGCCAGCTGCTCAAGTGACTTCGCGCCCTCGCCGAGCTCGCCAAGAATAGTCAGTGCGCGGGAAAGTGATTGGCTCATCCGCTCACCTCGCTCATACGTCGGCCTTCGTGCGGATGCTCGCGACATAGTCCAGTCGTACCCACGCGGCCGTGTCCAGCGATGCGAGCGCCTCGAGACGCTCGCCCGGGGGCAATTGGGCGATGTCACCGTGGCCGGTCAAGGCCGCAGCGGCGCAGAGGTGTCCGAGCCGGATCCGCTCCTCGTGCCCGAGTCCATGCAGGAGTCCGGCAAGGAAGCCGCCGGCAAAGGCATCGCCGGCACCGATCTTTTCCACCACGTCCAGGCGCAGCGCTGGCACGTCGGCCCGCTCGTTACCCCGGAACCCGGTCACGGAGTGCGCGTCGTTCTTGACGATCAGATGCTCGGGCTCGGGGAACAACGCGCGTAATTGCGCCGGGTCGCCGGTTCCGAAGACCGCCAGTGCCTCGTCGGCGCCCAGGAAAACGACGTCGCTGTGCCGAGCGTGTCGCGCAAGCACCTCGGACGCGTCCGCCGAACGCGAGGCCCACAGCGCAGGCCGGTAGTTCAGATCGAAGCTGACCAATCGGCCACGCCGCGGCGCCGAGACGAGCTCGTGGGTCAGCCGGTTCGCCGATTCCGACAGCGCGGTGGTGATGCCGGTGACGTGCACGAGCGCCGCCTTGTCGAGCAGCCGCTTGGCCGCCGGAGCCGTGAGGTCTGCCGGCGACAATGCGCTCGCAGCGGATCCGCCACGGAAGTAGTGCATGCGGCTCTCGCCTTCGGCCAGGTCGGTAGCCGCCGTGGAGCCGGCGCCGCGTTCCTTGACGTAGATCGCCGTCGGACGAGCAGGGTCGACGACGACCGCGTCGACGTCGATGCCGCGGCGGGCGAGGTGGCGTACTAGGTAGCGGCCGAAGCCGTCGTTCCCGACCCGGGAGATCCATCCGGCCCCGATGTCCAACTGGGCGAGCACTGTAGCGACGTTCGCCTCGGCGCCGCCTGCCGTGCGCTCGAAGGTCGCGGAATCCTCCAGCGGTCCGGGCCGCGCGACCAATACCGCTAGTCCTTCGCCCAGGGTGACCGCACTCGGCCGAACCGATGTAGGCGAAATCACATCAATCCCCTTCGGGTACTTGCGATCACTTCTCGTCTGTTGCAGACTAGCTCTGTCGAACATATTACGCAATATATGTTGCAAAATACGCAACGTTGGGAGACGACTCGTTATGGACGCTGGCGCCGTGGCCGCGCTCGACGACCGAGTGCTGGGTCCACAGCACAAGGGCCTTCCTCGGGAGGCGTGGGGCAAGACCGTTCGCGAATACCTGCGCACCGAGCCGACTCTCGGCGGAATGTCCACGCCGTTGCTGACCGTGGATCGGGCCGCGCTCGATTCGAATGTGTCCGTGATGGCCGACTGGGCCCGGTCCGCGGGGGTCCGACTGGCCCCACACGGCAAGACCACGATGGCGCCGCAGATCTGGGCGCGGCAGCTCGAGGCCGGCGCGTGGGGGATCACCCTGGCCACCCCGTGGCAGGTGCAACTCGCCCGCTCGTTCGGCGTCGGCCGCATCATGCTCGCGAACGCGATCGTCGACCCCGCGGCGCTGGCGTGGCTTGCCGCGGAGTTGGACGCACATCCGTCGTTCGAATTCTTCAGCTGGGCTGACAGCGTGCAAACCGTGGAACTGATGGATCGCACCCTGGCATCGATTCCAAATGGACGGCCGGTCAACGTGATCGTGGAGCTGGGCGGGTCGGGCGGCCGCACAGGCGCGCGCTCTCTCGAGTCGGCACTGGCGGTCGTGGCGGCGATCCACCGGTCACCACGGCTCACGTTGGCGGGGGTCGGCGGATACGAGGGCGCGCTGAGTCATGACCGCGAGACCGCCGGTCTATCAACTGTCCGAACCTACCTCGACCGGCTGGGCCAACTGCATCAGCAGATCGCCGCCGACGGGCTCTACGCCGCGGACGCGATCGTCACAGCGGGCGGCAGCGCCTACCAGGATGTAGTGGTCGAGCAGCTGGCGAGCCTCGCCGACGAGCAGGGCGAACACGGGGTGCGCACCTCCGTCGTGGTGCGGTCCGGTGCATACGTGATCCACGACGACGGGTTCTACGCCGGCATCTCGCCGCTGATCCCCGGCCGTGCGGATCGCCCGCTGCGGTCGGCGATGCACGGCTGGGCGCGGACGGTGTCGCGGCCGGAGCCCGACCTCGCGCTGCTCGACGCGGGTAAGCGGGATCTTCCGTTCGACGAGGGATTGCCGGTGCCCCAACGGATAGCGGGCGCGCACCCCGCCGTGCTCGACAAGGCCGAGGTGACCGCACTCAACGATCAGCACGCCTTCCTGCAGCTGCCCGGCGGTGAGACTGCCGATGTCCCCGTGGGCTCAGTCGTGCGTTTGGGGCTCTCGCATCCGTGCACAGCGTTCGACAAATGGCGGCTGATCCCAGTTGTCGACGACGCCGACGCCGCCAATCCCCGCATCGTCGACCTCATTCACACCTTCTTCTAGTAAAAGGGGAAAGCCCATGCCCGACCTACTGATCCGAGACGTCGACGTCGTCGACGGCACCGGGGCAGCCCGATATCACGCGGATGTCCTGATCGACAAGGGCCGAATCGCCGAAATCGCTTCTCCCCGAACGGTTCCGGGCGCGAACAAGATCCTAGAGCCGGGGCCCGGATGTGTGCTCGCACCAGGATTCATTGACATGCACGCGCATTCGGACCTGCGCCTGCTCACCGATCCCGGCCACTTCCCGAAGATCAGCCAAGGTGTCACCACCGAGGTGATCGGCCAGGACGGAATCGCCTACGCACCGATCGACGACGCCGCGCTTGACGTGATCCGCCGGCAGATCGCCGGCTGGAACGGCAACCCGATCGATCTGGACTTCTCCTGGCGCAGCGTCGCCGGCTACCTCGCTCGGCTCGATCAGGGGATCACTCCCAATGCCGCCTACCTGGTGCCGCAGGGCACGCTGCGTCTGCTCGCGGTGGGTGCCGACCAGCGGCCGGCCACACCCACCGAGATCGGCCACATGCAGGAGATGCTCGCGCAGGGCCTGAGCGAGGGTGCGGTCGGTATGTCCAGTGGGCTGACCTACACACCCGGGATGTACGCGGACACCGCGGAACTGGCCTCGCTGTGCGAGGTGGTCGCCGAGTTCGGCGGCTTCTACGCACCGCACACCCGGTCCTACGGCGCCGGTGCGCTGGAGGCATACGCGGAGATGATCGAGCTTGCGCGAACCACCGGCTGCGCGCTGCACTTGACGCACGCCACGATGAACTTCGGCGTAAACCGCGGGCGGGCACCGGAATTCTTGGACATGGTCGACGCTGGAATCGCCGACGGCTGCGATATCACGCTGGATACCTATCCTTATCTGCCGGGCGCCACCACGCTGTCTGCTCTTCTGCCGAGTTGGGCGATGTCGGGTGGTCCGGATGCGGCGCTGGACCGCCTGCGGGATCCGGACACCCGCGCGCGAATCACCGAGGACGTCAACGTCAACGGCTCCGACGGCTGTCACGGCGTCACCGTGGAGTGGGAGACCATTCAGATCAGCGGAGTGGCCAACGACGACCTCGACGAGTACGTCGGCAGGACGATCGAGACGATTGCCGCCGACCGCGGACTCGCCCCGGTGGAGGTGTTCTTCGACCTGCTTCAGCGCGACAAGTTGGCCACCACCATCCTGCAGCACGTCGGCCACGAGGAAAATGTGCGCGCCATCATGGTGCACCCCAGGCACATGGGTGGCAGCGACGCGATTCTGGTCGGTGAGCGGCCGCATCCCAGAGCGTGGGGAACCTTTCCGCGTTACCTCGGGCACTACGTCCGCGAGCTCGGCCTGCTGAGCCTCGAAGAGTGCGTCAATCATCTGACCGGCCGCGCGGCACAACGACTTCGGCTCGCTGACCGCGGCTTGGTCCGCACCGGATACGCCGCCGATCTGGTCTTGTTCGACCCCGCCACGGTCACCGACACCGCGACCTTCGATGAACCCAAACAGCAGGCACGCGGAATCAGCCACGTCATCGTCAACGGCGAATGCGCCATCGAGGACGGCGCGCCCACCGGACGACTAGCCGGCCGCGCCCTCCGGATGGACCCCTCCAGAGAGCAAACCCAATGACAACTCGCCCTGACCGGCTGGCCATGTCAACCGTCGTGGCGGACCGACCGCTCGCGGTCGTCCGCGCGCCCGAGATCCCCGACCCGGTTGCCCTCGCCAACGCCCTCGCGCAGTCGGGGATAGGCGCGCTCGAGCTCACGTTCACCACGCTCGCGCAGCATTCTTCGTGCAATCGCTAAACCAACCCCTATCATCTCCGTCCCGAAAGGCCTTCCCATGACTTCCGCCGTCGAATGGCTCCGCACGACAACACCCGGACTGTTGGTGCTCTGCGGGCTCGCAATCGCCATCCTGCTGTTCACCATCATCAAGGTGAAGCTCGAGCCGTTCGTCGCGCTGCTCCTCACCGGCCTGGGGCTCGCATTAGCCGCCGGGCTGCCGGTCAAGGACATCGTCGGGACCGCGATCAAGAGCGGTGATTCGCTGCTGGAGACCGGCTTCGGCAGCATTCTGGGGCATATCGCGGTCATCATCGGCTTGGGCACCGTACTTGGCGCCATCCTCGAACGGTCCGGCGGAGCAGACGTCTTGGCGCGCAAGCTACTCGGCGTGTTCGGCGAGCGGGGTGCCCCGATCGCGATGGGTCTGCTGGGTCTGATCTTCGGTATTCCCGTTTTCTTCGACATCGGCATCTTCGTGCTGGCACCGCTGATCTATGTGACGGCCAAGCGCGGCGGGAAGTCTCTGGTGCTCTATGTGATGCCGATGGTGGCCGGCCTGTCGATGACGCACGCGTTTCTGCCTCCGCACCCCGGGCCGGTGGCGCTCGGCGGACTACTCGAGATCAGCCTCGGTTGGTTGATTCTGATGGGATTCGTCTGCGGCATACCCGGTTTCATCGCCGCCGGCATCGTGTGGGGCACCTACATCGGCAAACGCGTGATAGTGGAGGTTCCGCCCGAGTTCCTCGTCGAACCGGACCGCGGTTCCGACGAGGATGAGCCGTCGTCGCCAGCCGGCGGTTCAGGAACGATGGTGAAGGAGACGCCCGCGAAGACCGACCGAACCGTCGCGACAAGCCCGCCGTCGGTCGGCCTGATCGTGGCGATCATCGCCATCCCGTTGGTCCTGATTCTCGGCGCTACGTTCGGCACGATGCTGCTCGACGAAGGATCCCGACTACTGCAGGTGCTCACCTTCTTCGGCACCCCGGCCGTCGCCCTGCTCATCGCGGTGCTGGTCGGCTTCTACGTGCTCGGCGTCCGGCGCGGCGCGAGTGTGCAGGAACTCAGCGTTTTGACCGGCGAGTCGCTGCGTCCAGTCGGCATGCTGCTGCTGGTCGTCGGCGCGGGGGCGTTCTTTGGAAAGGTCATCTCGGCCACCGGGATCGGCGACGCGCTCGCCGACACCATGTCGGCGGCTGGATTACCGGTGATCGTGCTGGCCTACGTCATCAGCTGCGGGCTGCGCATCGCGCAGGGCTCGGCGACGGTGGCCATCGTCACCACCGGTGGCATTGTCGCGCCGCTGGTGACCGGGGGCGACTACTCGCAGATGGGCGTCGCTCTCATTGCCATGGCGATTGCGGCGGGGTCCATCATCCTCAGCCATGTCAACGACGGTGGGTTCTGGATCATCTCCAAGTACTTCAACATGACCGTCAAACAAACCCTGCAAACCTGGACGGTGCTGGAAACGGTGCTGTCGGTGGTGAGCTTCGCAGTCGCGGCCGCGTTGTTCGCAGTGTTCGCTTGATGAGCTAGGTTCAGTTTTCAACTGTCAACTGCGAAGAGGACTTCCACTGTGAGCAAGTCATCGCTAGCCATCACGGAGGAACACAAGGACCTGGCCGAGGCCGTGGTCGGGCAGCTTCACCGGCTGAACAGCCGCTCGGCGGCCCGCGCGACGCTCGAGGAGGGATCCGCCCGCCCGGCCGACGTCTGGTCGGCGGCCACTGAACTCGGGTGGGTCGGCCTGGCCATCGCCGAGGAGCACGGCGGTTCGGGCTTCGGTCTTGCCGAACTCGCCGTGGTGCTCGAGGCGCAGGGCCGCGAGCTGTGCCCCGGCCCCTTCCTGCCGAGCGTGGCCGCGGCGGTGGTGATTGACCGGTGTGCGACGGATTCGATTCGCGCACAGGTGCTTCCGGGCCTGGCCAACGGAACCACAGTCGGCGCACTTGCGCTGTCGGGCAACGTGACGGTCGGTTCCGATCTCGTTGTCGCTGGCGAGAGCCCTGCGGTCCTTGGGGCTCCCGACGCCGACGTACTGGTGATCGCCGCGGGTGAGGACGTGGTGATCGTCGACGCCGACGCCGACGGGGTCACCGTGACTCCGCTGGAGTCGATGGACACCACTCGCAGCGTCGGGTCGATCGCACTGCGCGGCGTCGCGGTGCAAGAGGACCGTGTACTGCGCGGCGCCGCGCGCAAGGCGCGGACGGTGTTTCGGATTCTGGCGTCGGCGGAGGCGGTCGGCGTCAGTTGGGCGACCCTGGAGATGGCGGTCGAATACGCCAAGGTGCGCGAGCAGTTCGGCCGGACTATCGGCACCTTCCAAGCGGTCAAGCACCACGCCGCCAACATGCTGGTGAACGCCGAGGAGACCACCGCGGCGACCTGGGATGCCGCCCGAGCCGACGACCTTGACAGCGCATGGTTCCCGGCAGCGGTGGCCGCGTCGCACGCGACCGGACGCAAATCTTCAACGCGCAGAACAACATTCAACTGCACGGCGGTATCGGTTTCACGTGGGAACACGACGCGCACCTGTACCTGCGTCGGGCCCGCACGCTGGCCGCGATCATGCAAGACGGCGCCGACCCGCTGCTCGACGTCGTCGAGGCGCAGCGCAGCGGCCAGGCGCATGGCGCGTCGTTCACGTTGCCGCCTGACTCCGAGGAGTACCGCGACCAGGCGCGCGAAGCCGTCACGAAGCTGCGCTCGCTGGAGCCTGACCAACAGCGCGACTTCCTGGTCGACTCCGGCTATCTGGTGCCGCACTGGCCCAAGCCGTGGGGCCGCGCTGCCGATGTGCTCGAGCAGTTGGTCATCGAGGAGGAGTTCAGTGACGTCGAACGACCCGACATGGGCATCACCGGGTGGGTGACCCTGACCATCGCCCACGCCGGCACCGACGACCAGCGTGAGCGCTGGGTGGAACCGGTGCTGCGGGGCCAAGTGATGTGGTGTCAGCTGTTCTCGGAACCCGGCGCCGGCTCGGACGCCGCGGCTGTGCGCACAGCGGCCAAGAAGGTCGACGGTGGCTGGCGGGTCACCGGCCAGAAGGTGTGGACCAGCCTGGCGCACATGTGCCAGTGGGGTCTGGCCACCGTGCGCACCGACCCCGACGCCCCCATGCACGCCGGCGTGACCATGATGGCGATCGACATGAAAGCGCCTGGCGTGACGGTCAATCCGCTGCGAGGCCTCACCGGGCACGCCCATTTCAACGAAGTCTTCTTCGACGACGTCTTCGTGCCGGACTCAGATGTGGTTGGCGACGTGAACAAAGGCTGGTTGGTGGCACGCGCGACGCTCGGCAATGAGCGCATCTCGATCGGCGGCGGTTCGGGCGGGTCGACCGGGTTCACCGCCGACGACCTCGTCAAGCTGCTCGACAGTGCGCCCGCCGACGTCGCCGCCCAGGGTATGCGTCGGGCAGGCGAGGTCATTGCGGAGTCACACACGCTGCGTCTGCTCAATCTCCGCCGGGTCACCCGCGCGATCGCCGGGTCGGAGCCTGGGCCGGAAGGCAACGTCACCAAGCTGCTTGTGGCCGAGGCCGGCCAAAGGCTGACCGAGTTGGCCATGGAACTGGCGGGCTCGGCGGCGGTCGTCGGGCAAACTCCGACGCTGTTGCAGGCCTACCTCGGCAACCGCGCAATGACCATCGCCGGCGGCACGTCGGAGATCACGCGCAACACCATCGCAGAACGCATTCTGGGCCTGCCGCGCGATCCGTTGCTCAAGTAGTAGGGATTCGCCCGACCCCGAGTTCAGCGTGCTGCGCCTCGGCCCGTGGCGGGTGCAGATGCTGCGCGACCGCGATCTTGCGGCCGGTAAGCCGTC
Organism: uncultured Actinomycetota bacterium; assembly: GCA_963715885.1. GTDB lineage: Bacteria > Actinomycetota > Actinomycetes > Mycobacteriales > Mycobacteriaceae > Mycobacterium. Next base: position 199,240 of record CAVQSK010000026.1, on the reverse strand, counting down.
CCGCATCTGGCGCAGGTAATACTGATCGCGTGCCGAGCAATCATTTCCATCCCGACCTGAGCCGCATCGCCCAGTTCATCCCCAAGCAGGTGATCACACCGGTGACGATGCCGATCATGCGGATGGGGACCAGGCTGATGGGACGCCACACCCCCAGGGACGTCGAGGTGTTGACCCTGACCTCCGGAGTCGGGGTACGGCTGTACCGGCCAACCGACGCGAGAGGTGCGGGTCCCGCCCTGCTGTGGATCCACGGCGGCGGGTACGTCATCGGCAGCGCCGCGCAGGACGACGACCTGTGCCGCCGGTTCGCCCGCGAACTGGGCGCCACGGTGGCGTCCGTCGACTACCGGCTGGCGCCCGAAAACCCCTATCCCATACCGCTGGAGGACTGCTACTCGGCGTTGGCCTGGTTGGAACGACTGCCTTCGGTTGATCCGGCCCGGGTGGCCATCGGCGGTGCCAGCGCGGGCGGCGGGCTGGCTGCGGCACTTGCCCTGATGGCCCGCGACAGGGGTGAAATTCGTTTGGCCGCACAACTATTGGTTTATCCGATGCTCGACGACCGCACGGTAGAACGTAAAGGGCTGGACAACCCGGGGCATCGGCTGTGGAATCAGTCCAGCAACAAGTTCGGCTGGGCGTGCTATCTCGGCGACGCGGATCGCGACGTTGCCGTTCCCGCACGGCGCGAGGACCTCAGTGGACTGCCGCCCGCCTGGATGGGCGTCGGCACGCTGGACCTGTTCCATGACGAGGATCTGGCCTACGCCGAACGGTTGAGGGCCGCAGGGGTGCCGTGCCAGGTCGAGGTGGTGTCCGGCGCCTTCCACGGCTTCGACGGGATTGTGCCGAAAGCCGAAGTGTCGCAGTCGTTCTTCGACAGCCAGTGTGCGGTGCTACGCGAGGCGTTTGCGACCGCCGCGGCCTAACCCTGCGGCACCGTCAGCAGGACCAAGGCGCTCACGTCGTCGAGCTCCAGCATCCCCCAGCACATACTGGCGACCTGTGCCGCGCGGTCTTGACCGAGGACGGGTGAGGCGAGAGCCAGGAACTTGTCCTCGAGCTGCTGGTCGGTCATCGGGTTGTCGGGCGTGCCGAGGTTGTGGGCGACGTGGCGTTCCAGCCTGCGACCGTCCCGCAGGGTCAGCACGACGCGGGCCGAGTCCTTGTGCTGTTCGGCGTCGGTGTTGACGTGGATCCGCTCGCGGAGCCGGGCCAGCGCCGGGTCGGCGACCCGCTCGTCGGTGAACTGGTCGAGCAGGACCGCTCCGTCGGCGAGCGCGACGGCGAGCACGTGGTAGATGCTGAACTTCCCCTGCAGCCCCCTGCGTGGCTCGGCCAGCCCGGTCGTCGTCTTGACGTAGTCGTGCACGTAGGCGTCGACCGACAGAACGTCGTCGGCGGTCAGGTTGTGCTCGGAGCGCAGCTCGAGGAGGGCCTGCACGGGCGGGTGGGTGAGCGAGCCGCACGCGTAGGGCTTGAAGCCGTCGCGGGGCAGGTACCAGGTCTCGCCGAGCGCCTCGACCGCCCGGGACGGCACCGGGTCGGGCGAGAACAGATGCAGGAAGCCGCGATGCCCCTCGATGGATTCGGCGCTGGAGGTGAACCCGTCCCGCGCGAGGAACCCGGACAGCAGGCCGTCCATGGCGGCCTTGCCGGGGTGAAGGGACTTGCCCATCGACCCATACACCGCTTTCATGCCTGCCGCCTGGGTAGCGCCGGTTCCGAGCGCGGCGAGCGTCTGTTCGGGTGAAAGACCCAGCAGCCGCGCGGTGGCCACCGCAGCCCCGATGTGTCCCACGGTGCCGGTGACGTGCCAGCCTGCGTCGTAATGGCCCGGCCCGGCCGCGACCGCGACCCGGGTCTGCACTTCGAAGCCCGCGACGAACGCCTCGACGGCGGCGGTTCCGGAGACCGGGACCAGCTCACCGGCCGCGACGATGGCCGGCCACAGCGGGGCGCTGCCGTGGATCGTGGTCCGGTCGGGGTTGAAAGTGTCGTCGAAGTCGAGCACGTGCGCGGCGATCCCGTTGGCCAGGGCAGCGTAGCCGACCGTCGCGCGCTGCCCGGTGCCCACGATGGCCGCGGTGCGTGACCCGTCGCCGCCGTCCAGCGCACCGATCCCCGCACGGACCCGCTCGCACTCCGCGGTCGCCGAGCCCGCGACGGTGCAACCGAGCCAGTCGACGAGGCAGCGCACCGCCTGGTGCACCACGTCCGCGGGGAGTTCGTCGATCCGCACCCCGGCCGCGAACGCGGCCAATGCGCGACTTACCGAGTGCTCACCGGTCACCGACCCGCTCCAGTCTGTAATACGGAAGGAAATTCTGTTATACAGACTACATGGAAGAAGACTACGACGATCGGACTTCCGTGGAGACGCGGACGCTGCTCGACTTCGTTTCGCGTACGCCGGCAGACGAGGTGCCCGCCGAGGTGTTGCACGAGAGCACCCGGTGTCTGCTTGATCACCTGGGCCTGGCCATCGCCGGCGCGGCGGAGCCTGCCGCCAGCATCGCCAGGGCACAGTGCCGTTTGCTCGGCGGGGAGCCCCAGGCCATGGCGCTCGGCACGTTCCACCGCCTGAGAGTCACCGATGCCGCGTTTGTCAACGGAATCGCTTGCCATGCACTGGATTTCGACGACACCCACGTGCCCACGATTCTGCATCCGACCACACCGCTGTACGCCGCGGGCGCGGCCCTGGCCGAGTGGCGCGGGTCGCGGGGCATCGACCTGCTCGCCGCGCACTCCCTCGGTTACGAGCTCGCGGCCCGCGTAAGCAATGCTCTCTACCCCGAGCACTACGACGCGGGGTGGCACATGACCGGCACCACCGGGGCCCTCGCCTCGGCCGCGGTCGCCATTAGGCTCCTTCGCCTCACCGGGGCGACCGCGACGCACTGCCTGAGCATCGCGGCGACCCAGGCCGCCGGCCACCGCGAGCAGTTCGGCACCATGACCAAACCGTTCCACGCAGGCCATGCCGCCCAGGCGGGTGTGTGGGCGGGGCTGCTCGCCGCCGGCGGGTTCACCGGCGCGCCGGACCCGCTTCAGGGCCGTCGCGGCATGTTCGCCGTGATGTCGTCGGCCAGCACACCCGCTGACCTGGTCGACGGCCTCGGGCAGCAGTGGCAGATCTTCGACAATGGGGTCAAGCCGTACGCATGCGGCGTGGTGATCCACCCCGCCGTCGACGCGGTGCGCGACCTCGCCATGCGCAAGGGCTTGACCGCCGAGCGGATCGACAAGATCAGCCTCCGGGTGCACCCGCTGGTCCAAGAGCTCACCGGAAAGACCGATCCGCGAACGGGTTTGGAGGGCAAGTTCTCGGTGACGTTCGCGTGCGCCATCGCGCTGCTGGACGGCAGGGCGGGCGAGGCGGAGTTCTCCGACACGGCTGTCCACCGCGCCGATGTCCGTGCACTGATGGCGAGGATCGAGGTAGTGCCCGACCCCGAGGTACCGCACACGCAGGCCGGCGCCACCGCGCTCACCGTCGACGGCGAGTCGGTGGACACCTGGGTCGATCATGCGCGCGGCACCCCGGGTAACCGGCTCACCGACGACGAGCTCAAGGAGAAGTTCCATGGGCTCGCCGACAACGTGATCGGGCGAGAGCGCGCGGAAAGGCTTGCGGATGCTGCCTTTTCGCTCAAGACCGCTGGCGGCGTCGACGCGATGCTCGAGCTCACCACGCCTGAGCAGCGCTGACCACCTCGGAGCCGTCGCAGTCGACCCGCACCACGGTCCCGGACAGCTCGGCGGCGTCCGCGAAGGCGAGACGTGTCACCTGAGAAGCGATTTCGGTGCGGCACCGGTCCAGCTCGGGTCCTTCGGTATCGACACCGGGAGATACGGCGTTGACGGCTACCCCGTTGTCACGCAGGGCCGCCGCCAGCGCGAGGGTGAGCCCGAGTAGACCGTGCTTGGCCGCCGAGAGGTGCACCCGCTCGGGGTCGCCGGCAAGGGCGTTGCGGCCGAGGATGTTGACGATGCGCCCACCCGGGATGAGCTCAGGCAGAGCGTGTCGGATGCACCGGAACGCCCCGTCGAGGGTGACCGAGCGGACCTGATGCCAGTCCTCCTCGGTGATCGTCTCGACGCGCTGCCGGGGACGGTAGGACGCGTTGTTGACGAGGACCCGTAGCCCGCCGTGAGCGGCGACGGTGTCAAACATGCGCCGCACCGCCGACGGATCCGTGACGTCGGCGGTGACCGCGAAGGCGCATCCGCCGTTGGTGCGGATCGCGGCGGCCACCGCCTCGGCCTCCTCGGTACGGGCCCGGGTGTTCACGGCCACCGTAAGCCCTTCTGCCGCAAGACATTCGGCTATGATCGCTCCCAGCCCGCTGCCAGCCCCGGTCACCAGGGCGATGTCTGGTCTGGGGTCAGCCATCGGCAGGCACGGTCTGCGCGAGCAAGTCCGAGACGTCGGACAGGTCGGCGAACCTCCAGCAGGTGGCCAGCAGTCGCTCCGTGCGCTCGGCTCCGAGAACAGGGCCGACCAGCTCTCGGAATTTCGCGTCGAGCTCGTCGTCGTCGAGAGGGGCTGACGGAGTGCCTCGGTTTCCCCGCACCGCAGCGGCCAGCGACCGGCCAGATGCCAGCGTGATCTCGACGTCGGCGTCCTGCTTACCCAGCGCCGGATCGGTGACGACCTTCACGCGGTCGCGCAGATCGACGACGTCGGGCCGGGTCAGGCTCGCCTGCGACAGTTCCTCGGTCCCCACCCGCCGGAAGATCGCCGCAGCCGCCGCGCAGTGCCGCAGGCTGAACTTCGCCTGCATGGGCGTGGTCGGTCGCGGCTCATCGGTGAAGCGTGCCGCCGGTGCGGACACCCGGATGTCGATCAGGGTGACGTCTTCGGGTCCCACATCGTCGTCGGTCACCAGTGCGATCACGCCGTCGATCATGGGGTGGGTGAGCGAACCGCTTGGGTAGAGCTTGTGGCCGTTGTTGGTGAGGTTCCAGGTGTCGCCGAGACCCGCACTGATCTTCTCGGGCGCCGGATCTGCGCTCATCACCGCGAGGTACCCGAAGTCGCCCTCAAGCGCCTTGGCCCCGGCGGTCAGCTGGTGTGCCGCAAGCGATGCCGCCAGCACACCGTCCATCGCGGCCTTGCCCGGATGCATGCTCTTGAGGTCGCTGCCCGCCATGATCCGCAGTCCCGCCGCCTGGGTGGCGCCCGCGGCGATCGCGTGCTCGACCTGCTTGGGGCCGAGCCCCATCGTGCGGGCGGCCGCAGCCGCCGCGCCGACGTGACCGGAGGTGCCCGTGACGTGCCAGCCGACGTCGTAGTGCGTCTGGCCGGCCGCGTGGGCGACCCGGGTCTCCGCCTCGAACCCGAGCGCGAAGCTCGCCAGGGCGTCGCGCCCCGTGACCGGCCGGGTATCGGCGACGGCCAGGATCGCCGGCCAAACCGAACAGCTGCCGTGCACGGTGGTGCCGGGCGGGTTATAGACGTCGTCGAGGTCGAGCACGTGCGAGGCGAACGCGTTGAGGAAGGCTGCGAACGGGGGTGAGACCCGCATGCGGTCCCCGACAACCGTTGCACCGCCGCCACTTTCGCTAGCCGCGATCGCGTCCCGAGCACGGCGGGTGGCGTCGTCGGCCGAGCCGCTCACCGTCACCCCGATGTGGTCGACCAGCGCGCGCCGCGCCGCGTGCAGGACCTGTTCGGGAATCTGGTCGCACTCGTGCTCGGCAACGAACCTGGCGAGAAGCGATGTCGGACCGCCTGTGGTCACTGATCCTTCCTCAGGCCGAGTCCCTCGAGCAGGCCACCGACGATGTCGGTCTGTTCCTTCAGGTACGCCGCGAACTTGTCGTCCTGCAGGTTCTGGGTCACCAGGCCGTCGCTCTTGGTCAGGTTCTTCCAGTCCTCGGTCTCGACCATCTTCGAGAGGTCGTCCTGGTAGCGCTGAACGGCGTCCTCGGGCATGTCGGGGGCGCCCATCACCGCACGGAACTGCACGGGCACCTTCGACGAATCGATGCCCTGCTCCTTGGTGGTGCTGACGTCGGGGAAGGTGTTCAGACGCTGGTCTCCAACCACCGCGATCACCTTGAGCTGTCCGGCCTTCACCTGCTCGGCGACGTCCGACGCGCTGCCGAGCATGATGTTCGCGTCATTACGCAGCAGGGCGGTGATCCGGGAGCCGGTGTCCTCGAAGGACAGGAACTTCCACTTCGCTCCGAGCGTGTCCTGCAGCACCAACCGTGTCAGCGCGTCGTTGGCGGTGCTGGAGCCGCCGGCCTGGACGAGCGTGTCGGGCGCCTGTTTTGCGGCCGCAACGAAGTCGGCGAATGAGTTGAATTGAGATTGGGCGTTCGTGACGATCAACTGGGGTTCGGTGGCGACCAGCGTGATCGGCGTCAGGTCCGCGAGGCTGACCTTCGCGTTCGCTACGGTCATCGGCGTGGCCAGCCAGGTGGGCGTCACCTGAGCGATCAAGCCCTCGTTGCCTTTTCGGTCGATCATGTACGACATCGCGCCGATCGAGTCGCCGGCAGGCACGTTGCGGACCGGCCAGTTGGTGTCAATGATCTTGTTCTCGTACATCACCTTGATCATCTGCCGGGTGAACACGTCGCTTCCGCCGCCGACGGCGTTGTGCGTCACGACCTCCACGGGTCCGGACTTGCCGCCGCCGCCTCCCCCGCTCCCGCAGGCCGCTAGGGCGACGAGTGCCACCGCCGCGAGCACGATGGTGAGGAGGTGCCTGATTCGGATCATGATCCGATTCCTTCCTGGTGGGGGTTGGGCGCGAAAGAGGTTGGGGTTCATGCGTCGATCTCGAGTACCTGCTCGCGCACCTTGCGTGTCCGCCCGAAGGTCAGGAGGAGCAGAAGCAGGACCGCCAGGCCGATCAGAACCGCTGAGATCGGGCGCTGCAGGTAGATGATCGGGCTGTTGTCGGAAAGCAGCAGCGACTGCCGGATCGAGTTCTCCGCGATCGGTCCGAGCACGAACGCCAGGACCAGGGGCGCGGGCGGGATGTCGAGCTTGCGCATGACGTACCCGAGAAGTCCGAACACCACCAGCAGGCCGACATCGAAGATCGAGAAGTTGACGCTGTAGACGCCGACCACCGAGATCAGCAGGATCGCCGGGTACAGCACCTTGTAGGGCGTGTTCAGCAGCTTCGCGAAGAACGGAACCATGGGCAGGTTCATCACCAGCAGGGCGATGTTGCCCAGGTACATGCTGGCGATGATCGGCCACACCACATCCGCATGTTCGACGAAGAGCAGCGGACCCGGATTGAGCCCGTAGAGCACCAGCGCGCCGAGAAGCACTGCGCCCGTACCGGATCCGGGGATACCCATCGTCAACAGCGGCACCATCGCACCACCGGTTTCGGCGTTGTTTGCGGCCTCCGGAGCGGCCACGCCTTCGATCGAGCCCTTGCCGAACTCCTCGGGCGTCTTCGACGTCTTCTTGGCGATGATGTAGGAGACGAACGAGGCGACCGTGGAGCCGGCGCCCGGCAGGACGCCGATCAGGAAGCCCACGATGCCGCCCTGCAGCATCGCCGGTGTCGACTTCTTGATGTCCTTCCCGGACGGCAGCAGTTCGCGAAGCTTGCTGGGCACCTTGAAGAGTTTCTTTTCGGTCTTGTCCTCGATGTTCACCAACACCTCGCCGATGGCGAAGATGCCTACGCTCAGCGCGATGAACTCGATGCCGCCTGCGAGTTCGATCTGGTCACCTGTGAACCGGGGTTCACCCGAGAACAGGTCCGTGCCGATCGTGGCCAGGAACAGCCCGATGAACATCGCGATGAAGCCCTTGAGCATCGAGTCGCCGGCCAACATGATCACCAGCAACAGTGCGAACACCATCAGCGCGGAGTACTCCGGCGGACCGAAGTTGACCGCGACGTCGGCCGCCAGCGGGGCCAGGAAGGTCAGCCCGATCACGCCGAGGGTGCCCGCGACGAAGGAGGCGATCGCCGCGATCCCGAGTGCCTTGCCCGCGCGACCCTGCTTGGCCATCTCGTAGCCGTCGATACAGGTGACGACCGACGAGGACTCACCAGGGATGTTCAGCAGGATCGACGTCGTCGAACCGCCGTATTTCGCGCCGTAGTAGATTCCGGCCATCATGATCAGGCCGGTCGCCGGGTCGAACCCGGTGGCCAACGGCAGCAGGATCGAGATCGTGGCAGGCGGCCCGAGGCCCGGCAGGATGCCGACGAGCGTGCCCAGCAGGCAGCCGACGATGAGCCACAGCAGATTGGCCGGCGTGATGGCGGCCTGAAGTCCGTGGAGCAGACCGTCGACCGCGTTCACCGGCGGGCTCCCGGTCCGCCGAATTCTGCCCGCCGGCCTTCCACGTGAATCAGTACCACAGGGTTCCTCCCGGGAGTTGCACCTCGAGCAGGGTGTCGAACAGGAAATACATGGCCGGAGGCAGCAGCAGCAGCGTGATGATCAGCGGGATGGAGCGGATTCGCTCGATCACCAGGATCACCAGCAGGATAAGCACCTCCCCGGCGAGGAGGAACCCGAGCGGCTCGATCAGGAATGCGCAGACCACCAGGGCGAGCCACACGACCAGTGCGCGGCCCATGTGCCGGGGCGACAGCGAGAGGGTCGGCGCGTCACCGTGGCGAGCCTTCGGGCCGAGCAGCCAGACCGCCGACAGCGCCAGCCCGCACGCGATCAGACAGATCGTCAACAAGACGGGTAGGTAGCCGGGACCTGGCTCGTTGTTCGGACCGCGCAACGCGAGTTCCGTCCGGCTCCGGTACAGCAGCCAGGCCCCGAGGCCGGCGATCACCAGCCCGAGCACGACATGGACCCGACGCGTCACCCGCTCGTCGTGGGCATGGTCGGCATCGTCGACGACTGGGTGGGCGTCGTGGACTGCGTGGTCGCCGTCGGCTGGGACCTCGAGGCGCTCTGCCTCGTCGGGTCGGGCGTTCACGCCAGCGGGACTGGCTGGGCCGTCCTTGGGTTGAGCCATCGGTTGTACCTGCTCCATGCAGACCTCTTAAGCGAGTTCTGTCTTCATGATGGAAATATATTCTGCTTATAGGAAAAGCTAGGTGGGTTGCGGCCCTGTGTCAAGCGTCACTTTCGCCGGCGACATGTGGCATGGCGAGTCGGGAACCACCAGGACGGTTGACGGTAGGCTTCTTCTATGCAGAAGACACGACCGCAAAGCGATACCGGACCGGCCTATCCCATTGCCTCGGTCAACAACGCGCTTCTGCTGCTTCTGCTGTTCCGTGAGCAGCCCAGGGTGCGCCTCACCGACGCCTGCAAATACTTGGGCGTCGCCCACTCGACGGCGCACCGACTGCTCGCGATGCTTGCCTACCACGGCTTCGTTCAGCAGGAGCCGGTCACCCGCGCCTATATCGCCGGACCTGCGCTGGTCGAGGTTGGACTGGCCGTCGTCGGTTCGCTGAACGTGCGGGAGCAGGCCCGGCCGATGATGGAGGAACTCGCCGCCGAGACGGGTGAGACCATCCACCTCGGCGTCATGGAGGGCAACCAGGTCCGCTACGTCGACGCAGTGGAGTCCGAGCGCGCCCTTCGAGTGGTCGCGAGAACAGGAACCCTCGTCCCTGCGCACTGCACATCGCTCGGTAAGGCGCTGCTCTCCCTGATGACCGATCTGCAGGTGGCCGAGCTGTACCCCACCTCCGCCGAACCGTTCGCCGCTCGCACGGAGCGGTCGATCACCACCCAGGCGAGGTTGATGAAAGAGGTGTCCCGGGCTAGGGCGCGCGGCTACGCGGCCAACGCGGGCGAGACCGAGGACGACGTGGGCTCGGTGGCCGTCGCATTCCGCGACTTTGCGGGGCGCCCCGCCGCCGTCGCGGTTGCCGCGCCCACGAGCCGGCTTAGCGCGTCGCGGATTTCACACATCGGCGACCTGATGATTCAGACGATCGCCCGGGCCCCGGAGTCGCCGGTGATCGCTCAAGCGCCGGCGGACTGACGACCACGCCGGGCGTTGAGCACGCCTGCTCCTGCGGTCGCGAACATGACGACCGCCAACAGCGCGAAGGCCGTCTCGACTCCCCACCACTGTGACGCGACGCCCGCTGCGACGAGTATGAAGGTCTGCCCGACGCGGTTGGTCGCCACGCGCAGGCCCAGCGCGGAGCCGCGGCTGGTGTCGTCCACCAGATCGACGACCCAGTCCATCGTGGTTGTCTGAGTCAGGCCAAGGGCGAAGCCGAGCACCGACATCGCGAGCATCATCGGCGTCAGGTTGTGGCTCAGCGCGACGATCAATAGGCAGATCGCCGCGACCACCGTGGCGACCACGGTCAGGTTCAGCGTCGGGATCCGCCGGACGAACAGCGGCGTCGCCGCGCGTGCCAGGAGAGCGCCGCTGGAGCTGATGCCGAGCAGGATGCCCACCTGCGACGAGGTCAGCCCGACGGAGGCACCGAGTAGCGGCACATAGACGAGGAGGAGGTCGTTGCCACCCTTCGCAGAGAAGCTGGCCATCAGCGCGGCGGGCATCCCCCGCAGGCGCAGCAGATGCCACAATTTCTCGGCGCGGCCGGTGCGCACGGTCGACTTCTGGATCGTGGTGCGCATCGCGAGGACGGCTGCAGGAAGACCACCGACGAACACCCAGGCCGCGACGAGCAGCCCAGACGAGGTCGACTCAAGGCTGGGGTCGTCACTGTGGCCGATGATCAGGCCGCCGAGGACGGGTCCGACGATCTGGCCGAGTGCCGAAACCGTTGTCAGCGTGCCGAACCGGCTGATGCGCGCGAGCGAGCTCTGTGCCTGGGCCATGATGCTCTGGCCGCCGATGGTGCCCGACATGTGCCCGATGCCCAGCGCGGTGGTGGCGAGCGCGAACACGGGAATCGACTCCACGACAACAAGGGCGAAGGCACCAATGGCGGCGATGGCGAACCCGAGCACCATCAGGACCGCCGGGTGGTGTCGCTCGGTCCACCGGCCGAAGCCGACGGCGAGCAGCATCGGCGGCACGGCGAAGCATGCGGCCGTCAGGCCAATGGTGGTGCCGTCGGCGCCGAGGGCCAGAAGTCGATACGTCGACACCGGGCGCGCCAGGGTAACCGCCACCTGCAGTAGGAAGATGCTGATGACGGTGCCGACGAGCCACAGCGGAGGAAGGGAACGCTCCTTGAGGCGAACCACGAGTCAACCGTGCCCTTGCTCAGGAGGTCCCAAGCAAGGGCAGGTGTCGGTCAGAACTTCCAGCCACGCTCCGGCGTGGCCACGTCGACCTCCACGCCGTCGGGGTCGCGGAACTTGAAGAACCGGGGCGGGTCCGCCTGCTCCGCGCCGTAAACCTCGATGCCACGTTCCTTCAACGCGGTCACCACCGACCCGGTGTCCTCGATCGTCACACCGATGTGGTTGGGGCCCATCGCCCCGTACGTCCATTCGGAGCGTTCGATCTCCGGATTGGGTTGCAGCAGCGAGTAGTTGACCTCGCCATCGCTGAGATCGAGCGCCTTGCCGGGGTAGTGGCCGGGAGTACGAGCATCTCCCAGGCGCTTGAAGCCCAGCACGTTCTCGTAGAACTCGGCGGTCTGCTCGAGATCCTGGACGACGATTCCGAGGTGTCGGATGCGCACTGCTTTCTCCCTTTTCTATTGGTTGGTGACCATCTTCCGTACTATAGAAATAGTTTCTGCTAATCAGACTGTAGGCGGCCGGGCAGCCCACGTCAATGACGGCGTCCGTCACATGTGCGTGCTGGTCCACCTACTGGGTGAGGACGCCGCCAACGATCGTCGCGGCGACCATGCCAGCGTCGAGTTCGGTCAGGATCTCCCTGGGCGTTGCCGCCAGAACGCACAGGTCGCCGGGCTGACCCGGCTCGACCGTGCGGTGTTGCACCGGTCGGTCGGGTGCTCCGAAGAACATCGTCAAAGCCTCACGCGCCGAGACACATTCGTCGGCGCCCAGCACCGCACCGGAGCGCGTGGTGCGATGGACCGCGGCGCGCATAGCCGCCCAGGGATCGGCGTCGCCGAACGGCATGTCGGTGGACAGCGCGACCGGCACTCCGGCCCTCTTCAGTGAGGCCACGCGCCACAACTCATGGTGCTCGTCGGCGGTGATGTCGGCGAGATATTGATCGCCGCGCTCGGCAACGAAGTTGGGCTGCGTCACCACGGTGACGCCGAGGGCCGCGAGGTCCGCAACATTGTCGTCGGGCACCACGGACGCGTGTTCGATCCGGTCCTGCGGATGAGGGCCCGCCGACCGCAACGCCGAGATGGTGACGACGAGTTGCGTGGCGGTCACGCAGTGGACCGCCACGGGAGCGTCGTCGGCGTGGCGCTGAGTAATGAACGCGGTCAGCTCCTCGAGGTCGAGGTCGGCGTCGTGCAGAATCCGCTTGCCCGGCGCCAGGCAGTGCACACGCTGGCGCAGTTCCCCGCGTCGGTGCGCTTCGATCAGCTTCACAATGTCGCCGATGTCGAGATCCGGGGTTGCGTCGGTGACGCCGGTGACGCCGTACCCGCACAGCAGGCGACTGACATCCGCCAGGCCAGTTTCGTCACGCTGCAACGTGTCCGACCAGCTACTGTCCGAGCTGCGCAGCCGGCCGTCGGGATGATCGGCCAGTCCGACCCGGGCCAGGCCGGCCGAGTTCAGCGTCCACAGCACGCCGCTGCGGTGCTGAACACGGACCGGCACTGACGGCGACACTTCGTCGAGCCCCGCACGATCCAGCGGGCCCGCGACCGCCTCGTGATACCCCACGGCTCGGATCCACCCGTCGCTGCGGACCTCGGCGTGGGCAAGCGCTCGGGCGAGATCGGCGCGGCTGTGCACCTCGGCCGGGCCGACCCGCGTCGACGTCAGGGCGGCGGCGGCCGAGCGCAGATGGACATGGTGGTCGTGCAGGCCCGCGATGACGGTGGCCCCTGCGGCGTCGAAGACCTGCTCGCCGGATTGTTCGGTCAACCCCTCGGCGACGTCGCTGATCCGCTCGTCCAGCCGGATGTCGGTCGTCGTTCCGTCGAGAAGCGACGCCCGCTGAATCAGCATGAGGCCAGCCGTCTTTCGGTGACCAACCGCTCCACGGTGGCGTTGTCGGCTCCGAGCTGCGCGGCGGGTGTGCATGGCTGCGGTGTTGCAATGCAGGTTTTTCCGGGTGATCGCGGCAGTTCGGCGTAGGTGGCCGCGACGGCGGCCATCGACATCTCGATCAACTCAGCACCGCCCCGGTTCAGCGATTCGGCCACGGCCAGCACGGCGTGCAATCCCGTCAGCGGGTCTGCGATGGCGTCGCCGCAGAACTCCGGGCCGTCCCCGGTGCCGCGGACCAACCCGCCAGACACCGCGGCGTCGTCGCCGAATGCCACCCAATCAGCGCTCTCGCCTTCGGTGCCGTGGCCGGTGATCCGCAGCCAGACCCGGCCATCACGCGGCGCGACATCCGTTGGCCCAACACCGCGGCGGGCCAGCGCGGCGGGACGGGAGGACTCGATCACCACGTCGGCAGAGTCCAGTAGCTGTCGCAGCGCGGCAAGTTCATCGAAATCGACTGCATACGAGAGCTTTCCGCTGTTCACAGACAGGTCGGCGACCAGCAGACCGGACAGTCCGCGTTTCGATGTGCCCACGCCAGAAGGACTTATCCGCGGTGGCGCGGCGGGCGTCTCGCCGAGCGCAGCGACCGGCAGGCCGAGCAGACGTGCGCGCTCGGTGACGTCGGCGGCGTCGTGGTCGGCGACCCAGTTCTGCACGGCCCGCCACGGGTGGGCGCCGACGGCGTCGGACTGCACCAGTGCGGGAACGGCGTCGATGTCGTCGGGGCGCGACAGCGTCAGCGCGCACCACCCGTCGCGGCCGGCCATCAACCGGGTTGCACCGCCGGCCGAGATCCGGCCCGCCGGCACCAGGCCGAGCAAGGCCGCGCGGCCGGTGAGGATTTCCTCGGCGTCGGTGGCGACGCCGGTGAGCGCGCGCAACGCGTCGGCCACCCGCCGGACCTGTGACAGCACGGCGACGGGGATGACCAAAGACGTCACCTGCTCATTGTGCTCAGAACTGCAGCGCGGTGAACCGCCAGTCCAGCACCTGGCGGTCCGGGTCACCAACGGCGTACACCAGCGACCGCAACTTCAACACACCGCCCCGGCCGTCGGGCAGCGGCGCCGCCTCGTCTACGTGCAGCTCGCTGTAGAGCGTGTCGCCCTCGTGCGCCGGGCCGGTGTGGTCACAGGATTCCCAGCCCAAGATCGTGACAAGGTTGGGCAGCGCGCGCGTCGCCTGCGCCGTCGCCAGCCCGATCGTGTGCCCGCCGTATACCAGGCGCTGCCCGCCGACTCGCCAATCATGGTGGGTAGCAGCAATATTCAATGTCAGCCGGGCGAGTTCCGGCGCACTGCTCACCACGTCGGCGCCGCTGTGCAGCACCGAACCGGCGACGCCCGCATCGAAGCCAGAGCCGGGCACCTTCTCCCGATATGCGTCGGCGTCCCAGTCCGCGGTCGGGTCGGGTGTCGGGACGGGATCGGCGCCAATCACCGACAGGTCATCGGCATGGCCCGTATCGGCGGCGCCGTCGCGCAGCGGCAGCATCGCGCACCGGTAGAAGTCCAGCACCAGTCGGCCGATCTGGTCGACCGTGGTCATCCGTAGTGCCGCCAACCCGGTGGGTGCGCGGCCCGGCTTGGCGGAGTTCTGCTTCAGGCCCACTACCTCGGTGCGGGTGAACAACGAATCGCCGATTACCGGGAACCGGTGGAACCGCAGGCCCCGGTAGAACAGGTTGGCCTTGACCCGCTGTGTCGCCAGCGTGCTCTGGCCGATCGCGACGTCGCAGACCAGGGCCGGGTGGGCCAGCGCCGCCGTCGCGCCGGTGACGACGTATGCCAGCTGGGCGTCCAAGGCCAGCCGGAGGCGATCACCGAGGATCGACTGGTGGACGGCCGCCGCGCCCGCCGTCAGCGTCATCGAGGGTGCGGAGTCGAAGACCTGGCCGACGTCGAGATCATCGAAGAAGGGACCACCCGGAATATCGCCGTACAAAGTCACAGTTGCCTATGCTGGCATTAGCGCCGATCACGTATCAATATGGCCGTACATATGTTGAATTCAGAAGAGACCATGTTGGTCGATTCGGTGTGGGCGACCGGCGAGGTGCGCGCGACGATGGCCTGACCGAGCCGGGCGGCGGCTCGGATCTGCAGAACATGCAGACCACCGCCGTGCGTTCAGTGGACGATCTGGTGATCAACGGGTCCAAGAAGTGGATCAGCAACGCGCGCCGATCGGGGCTACAAGGGTGTCGAAACCTGCGAGCTGACCTTCGACGACTGCCGGGTGCCGGCGTCGGCGATCCTGGGCGGCGAACCGGGCAAGGGTTTCGGGCAGATGATGAAAAGCCTTGAGACGGGCCGCATTCAGGTGGCGTCTCGGGCGGTCGGGGTTGCAACGGCGGCGCTTGAGGATGCGCTGCGCTACGCCAGGAGCGGGAGAGCTTCGACCAGCCGATCTGGAAACATCAGGCGGTCGGCCACTATCTGGCCGACATGGAGGCCGTGGGTCGCCCAGCCGGTGCTGACCTCGCCCGAACTGTCCGGCGGTGCCGTCGGCCGACACCGTCATCGGTCTGATCGAGCCGCACCTTGCCGAGCCGATCGCCGAAGCGGCGCAATCGATTACGGTCTCAGCGGCCGACGAGGCCATCGCGGATGCGGTTGGTTGCAACTCGGGGCACTCGATGCTGCGGGTAGACCGGCTGTACTCCGACATCGCGGGACGACCACTCGAGCTGTCGGTCAGTCATTTCCTGCCCGAGCAGTGCACCTACAGGGTCACGCTGCGCAGGTCGGACTGAGCCGGTGGGTAAAAGCCGCTGGCCCATTCGCGCAGATGCACGAAATCGTCGGTCTCCGACGGCGACAGGGCGGGACGGTCCAAGTAGCGCTGATGCGACCAGATCGCGACATCGTCGGGCAGCATCCGCTTGGCCGCGACGAGCCGGTCGTCGTAGTCGAGGTCTTCGGACACCCAATAGGTGGCGAAGATGTCGGTGGTGGCTTCGTCGACGGGTGTCGGACAGATGGAGATGATCTGCATTCCGTCGCCGTGGCCCTCGCAGTTGAAGCTCAACCCGAGGCCGTACCAACATACTTCGACGGGGGTGCCCGCGCCGAAGGCGATCGTGCCGTGCCAGCTGGATTCGCTCGACGTGGAGGACAGGACTGTCGGGCTGACCGGGACGTGGTGCACGAACCGGTAGTGCTGGCGGTCGACCGAGCTCTCGGCGATCACCTGCGGATGTACCGTCACCGCGGCGAAGAACTGCTTTTCGTCCGGGCCCACCGGCCGGAACCAGTGGCTGCCAACCATATCGCCCAATCCACCCCAATCGGCGGGCGCGGGCCACAGCGGGTCGCGCTGCCGCATGTCGTGCCAGACGTAGATGCACTCGTTGAGTTCGGCGGCCGGCCAGCAGCGTATTCGTCTGTCGTTCTCGGGCCGGGACTCGTACGGGATGCGGACGTTGCGGCCGTCGCCGTTCCACACCCAGCCGTGGAACGGGCATTGAATGCCCCCCTCGACGACGCAGCCGCCGTGGGACAGGTCGGCGCCCAGGTGCTGACAATGTGCATCCAGCACACGGACCACACCGTCGAGATCACGGAACGCCACGAGGTCCGCTCCGAAATAGTGCAACGGCTTGACGTCGCCGACCTCGAGATCGGCGCTCCAGGCCACCTGGAACCAGCCGGTGGGTCGCATGCTCGGCAACCCCATGCTGCCCAGAGTGCCACTTTCGCGAATTCGGCGTGGACAGTTGCGCTCAGCGCGAGCACGCCGAAATCACCCGATCGCGTCGACCAGCCCCCACCTCAACGCCGTCGCCGCGGCGATGCGCCGGCCGGACAGCACCAGATACGCGGTGCGCCACCGGCCGATGCGGCGGGTGACGCTCACCGTCCCTCCGGCGCCGGGAATCAGGCCGAGGCTCAGTTCGGGCAGGCCTAGCACGGCGTCGGGATGCGCCTGCACCCATCCGCAGTAGGCAGCCATTTCCAGCCCGCTGCCCAGCGCCTGGCCGTGCACCTCGGCGCGGCAGCTGCGGCCCAGCCGTTGGGTCAGCTCGTCGAGCGCCAGCGCCGGGCTGTGCCGGGTGCGGGCGAGATGCGCACTGGCCGGGTCCTCGAAGCTGCCGAATTCGGCGAGGTCGCCGCCGCTGCAGAACGACGGGCCGTTGCCCGAAAGCACCACCTCGGTGACGGACGGATCCAGGAGGGCGACGTCGAGTGCCTCGAGCATTGCGGCGCGCATGTCGGTGGAAAACGCGTTGTGCCGTTGCGGCCGGTTGAACCGGATGCGCAGTCGATCGCCGTCACGGTCGGCCTGTACGGGATCGGGGACGTCGGGGACGGTGGCAGGCCCCCGTTCGGCGAGCCAGCGCGCGAACTCCGGTCCCGACTGCAGCGTTGAGTACGCCAACGATTCGGTGATGATGCCGGCGCGGGCGGGTCCAGCGGGGTCGATCGAGCGCAGCACGTCGTCGCAGACTGCCGCGGCCTGCGGCCAGCATCGACATCGTTCGGTGAGCTCGGCGAGCGCATGGGGTATCGATGCGACCGTGACGATGCGGCGGTCGTCGTGGTCCTGCTCGGTCAGCGTGAAAGTAGCGTCGTCGGAGGGCGATCCGACCGCGATGACAACACCGCCTGCAAGCTTGACCTCTGTCACGAGTACTTCTTTATCAGCTCCTGTTTGTACAGCTTGCCGGTGTCCGTGCGCGGCAACTGCGCCTCGAACGAAATCGACCGCGGACACTTGTAGTGAGCCAACCGGGGCCATGGCGGGCAGATTCTGCTCGACGGCCCCACCGCCGCGCTGCTGAGCGGAACCGACCTGATCGCACTCGGGTCGCGGCGACTCCGCGACATCGCGACCCCCGTCGACGTGTCTCAGGTCCGAGCGCCTGGCCTGCGCACCGAATTCCCACCGTTGAAGACCGTCGATCCGACTCCGGGAAATCTCGTACCCCAGTCCACCAGCTTCATCGGGCGGGCGCGGAGCTGGCCGAGCTGGAGATGGTCGTCAAAGCCCACCGGTTGGTGACGTTGACCGGTGTGGGCGGGGTGGGCAAGACGCGGTTGGCGTCCGAGGTCGCCGCACGGATAGCGGAAGACTTCGCGAATGGAGTGCGGGTGATCGAGCTCGCCACGATCAACGACCCGGCCGCGGTGCCCGAGGCGGTGGCCGCCGCGCTCAACATCGACCAGCAACCGGGCATCAGCCTGACCGACGGCATCGCCGCGGCGTTGGAGGGCCAGTCACGGCTGCTCGTGTTCGACAATTGCGAGCAGGTTCTCGACGCAGTCGCCGACGTGATCGAGGCGATACTGGCCCGTGCCGCTGACGTGAAGATCCTGGCGACCAGCCGAGAGAGGCTGCTACTGGAGGACGAACGACTCTGCCCGGTAGCGCCGCTGGACACCGACGCTGCGGCTGCCCTGTTCGTCGATCGCGCAAATGCAATCGCAGCCGGTGTCTCGTTCGCCGGTGTCGACGAGGCCGCCGCCGTTGCCCAGATCTGCCGCCGTGTGGACGGCATCCCGCTGGCGATCGAGCTGGCGACCTCGCGGCTGATATCGATGTCCGTCACCGAACTGCGTGACCGACTCAACGACGGGTTTCGCTTGCTTGTCGGATCGCGCCGGATGGTCGAGCGCCACCGGACACTGCGCAACGCGATGCAGTGGTCCCATGACCTGCTCAGCGACTCCGAGAAGTCGCTGTTGACACAGTGTTCGGCGTTCGTGGACGGATTCGACCTCGCCGCGGCATCCGCAGCTTCCGGATTGCCAGACGAGTTCGTCACGTTGGATCTGCTTGATGCGCTGGTACGAAAGTCGCTTCTCGTCGTCGACCGCTCCCGCGGCCGGACACGGTTCGCCATGCTCGAATCGGTCCGCCAGTTCGCCAAAGAGCAACTGGCAGCACCGGGTAAGGCCGTCGAGACTAGCTTGCTGGAGTTGTGGCACGGCCCGTCAGCGCAGCGGCTCCTGCCGGCCGCGCGACTCTAGTCGGCTTCAACTAGGCGGTGCTTAAGCGCGTCCCATTGGCGCACGCTTGTATCGCGACGAGCGTGCGCAAAGTACTCATGTTCAGCGGCGTGTCGGCTGCAGACACGCACGCTCGCGGCGAAGGGGGGTCAGCCGAGGCGGTGCTTCAGCGCGTCGAACTCGTCCTTGATTCCTGTCGGCAGCTTCTCGCCGACGAACTCGAACCACTCCTCGATCAGCGGCAGCTCGTCGCGCCACTCGGCGGCATTCACCGCGAGCGCCTCGTTCACGTCGGCTGCGTCGACGTCGAGGCCGGACAGGTCGAGGTCGTCGGCGGTCGGCACGGTCCCGATCGGCGTCGTCTTGCCGCCGGCCTTCTGCTCGATCCGCTCGATGATCCACTTCATCACCCGGCTGTTCTCGCCGAAGCCCGGCCACAGGAAGCGGCCGTCGTCGCCGCGCCGGAACCAGTTGACGAAGAAGATCTTCGGCATCTTCGACTCGTCGGAGTTCTTGCCGATGTCGATCCAGTGCGCGAAGTAGTCGCCGACGTTATAGCCGAGGAACGGCAGCATCGCCATCGGGTCGCGACGCACGGTGCCGACCTTGCCTTCGGCGGCCGCGGTCTGCTCGGAGCCCAGCGTGGCGCCGATGAACACGCCGTGCTGCCAGTCACGGGCCTGCGTCACCAACGGCACCGTGGTCTTGCGCCGCCCGCCGAACAGGATCGCTGAGATCGGCACGCCCTGCGGGTCGTCCCACTCCGGCGCCAGCGTGGGGCACTGCGACATCGGCGTGCAGTAGCGCGAATTCGGATGCGCCGCCTTCTCATCCGAGTCGGGCGTCCACTCACGGCCCTTCCAGTCGATCAGGTGCTGCGGGTCGCCCTCCAGGCCCTCCCACCACACGTCGTTGTCATCGGTCAGCGCAACGTTGGTGAACACGGTGTTGCCGGCATCGATGGTCTTCATCGCGTTCGGATTCGACGACCAGTTGGTGCCCGGCGCGACCCCGAAGAAGCCGAACTCGGGGTTGACCGCGTAGAGCCGGCCGTCCTTACCGAACCGCATCCAGGCGATGTCGTCGCCGACGGTTTCGGCACGCCAGCCCGGGACCGTCGGCTGCAGCATCGCGAGGTTGGTCTTGCCGCACGCCGACGGGAACGCCGCCGCGATGTAGTACGCCTTGCTCTCGGGCGAGATCAGCTTGAGGATCAGCATGTGCTCGGCGAGCCAGCCTTCGTCGTGCGCCATCGCTGACGCGATGCGCAGGGAGTAGCACTTCTTGCCCAGCAACGCGTTGCCGCCGTAGCCGGAGCCGTAGCTCCAGATTTCGCGGGTCTCGGGGAAGTGGCTGATGTACTTGGTGTCGTTGCACGGCCACGGCACATCCTTCTGGCCGGGCTCGAGCGGAGCGCCGATCGAGTGCAACGCCTTGACGAAGAAACCGTCGGTGCCCATCTTGTCCAGCGCGGCCTGGCCCATCCGGGTCATCGTCCGCATGGACACGACCACATATTCGGAGTCTGTGATCTCGACACCGAGCTTGGGATCTTCTGCGCCGAGCGGCCCCATGCAGAACGGCACTACGTACATGGTGCGGCCGCGCATGCAGCCGTGGTACAGGTCGGTCATGATGCCGCGCATCTCGGCCGGGTCCATCCAATTGTTGGTGGGGCCGGCGTCGATCTCACGCTCCGTACAGATGAAGGTGCGCGATTCCACGCGCGCCACGTCGGATGGATCGGACAACGCCAGGTACGAATTCGACTTCTTTTCGTCGTCGAGGCGCCTGAAGGTGCCCGCCGCTTCGAGTTGCTCGCACAGCCGCGCGTTCTCCTCGTCCGAGCCGTCGGCGAACACCACCCGGTCGGGCTGGGTCAGTTCGGCGACCTCCTGGACCCAAGCCAGCAGCCCCTTGTGCTTAGTCGGTGCGGTGTCCAGACCTGGAATGGTCGCTGCGGTCATCACAATCTCCTGTGTACGGTTCTGCCAGGCGCAGGAGCCGAGAGCACCAGCCCGAAGGCGAAGGGCAGCATCGCGGTCGTCCCCTCTACAGAGGTTAACGTGGGTGACATATTTGCGGTGAATCGGGAGCATGTCCGATCACTCACAGGAACGATTCAGAAAACCGTTTCTGGTGGTTTATCGATTCAGTAATCCGAGTTATCCCACAGCTCAGTTCGCTGGTTCCGCTTTGTCGGGAGCAAAAGTGCCCGCCGATCCATTTCTGGGCTCCTCCGACGTCGAGCCGTAGAGCTCGCCTCGGACAGTGGCGAGCGCACGCTGCAACGGAGGCAGCCGGCAATCCCGCACTGCGGCTGCCCGAGCGGTGGCGACCGCATGCTCGCGCAGTTCGGCGTCGATCACTTCAATCCGCTCTGCCGCCGTGGCGCGTTCTGCTTCGTCGCGGGCGGCCAGTTCGGACGTGAGCGCCGTCTCGGCGGTCAGCACGCAGGTCGCGACGCGCTCCTCGACCGCGGAACGCAGCGTGGTGGTGGCGTCGGCGATCCAGCGGTCGAGTACCGCGCGGTCGTGAAGCAAGCCGCGGATACCCACCACCCAGACGGTCAGCACCAGGCCCACCAGGCCGCCGGCAACCAGCCCCGCGATGGTCAGACCCGGCGCCAGACCAGCGAACAGCCGGGTCACCACGACCGCAACCCCGAGCCCGAAGCCCGCACCGAGGATCATCATCAGCTGGGTTTCCAGCCGCCGTGATTTCACCGGCGGCGCCGAAACCTCGGGACGCGGCGGCGGCGCGGGCAAGGGGGGCGCCGGCAGGCCGAGCTCGCCGGCCATATCGCCCAGATGTGTGGTGATGCCCTCGTCCACCTCGTCGACGACTTCGCCTGCCCTGGTCCGCACATACCCCTCGAACTGGCCGAGGCGGCGCCGGGGCACACTGGACGCGTCCTCCTGCAGTTCGCCACGCACCGACGTGCAGCGGTTGCGGGCAAAATAGGTGAGCTGCACCCGCGCCTGCTGGATCCGGCTGCGCAGGGAAATGGCGTGCTCGGACTTCGACAGCCGCCGGCCGCGCAGGATGTCGTCCCGGTTCTTGCGCAGCGCGGTCACCCGCGCTTGGCGGTCCGTTCCCGCGCCGTCGGCCTGGTAGCGGCCGATCATGGACTGTAGCCGGGTTTCCCACGTGCGCAACCGGTTTCGCCTTCTGAGATCGGGGTCAGCCAACCGTTGCCGCAGCAGGCCGACAAGCTCGTCGAGCATCGGCTCACCCAGATCCGGCGCGGCCGCCGTCCCCACCCACTGCACGTGCTGATAACGCGGTGTGCGCGCGGCCAGCAGCACCCGGTCGGCGGCCAGCACGTCGCGCCAATTGCGGTGCGCGTCGATCTTCGACACCACCCCCACGATCAAATCCGTATAGTCGACCGCGAGATCGATTAGCGCACAATCGGATTCGGTCAGCAGAGCAAGGGCCGACACCACGAAGACCACCGCGACGGGGGCATCGGTCGGGCCCAGATCGTCGGCTTCGACGAAGGTGTGGTCGGGCATCTGGTCGCGCAACCCAGCGATCAGGCTGCTGGTGCCGGCCAGCCACGGGCCGGTTACCAGCACGAGGTCGCGGCTCTCCACACCGGGCGAGCTCAGGCCGGGGTCGATGGCGGCCACAAGGGCGTCCGCCGATGCGATCGGTTCGCTCATCGAACTCGTCCCAGCAGACGTAGCGATCCCCGAGAAATGTCAACGCCGCAGCTGCGGTGCAGGGCGCCGACTGGACCACGGCTATACCGTCGCCAATGCACGGCGCGACGCAGATGCGATGCCGCGTCGTCGCCAGTGTCGACGCGCACGCCCGAGGCCTCGACCACGTCGACCGCAGCCGCCATGACGGCGAGGACGGTCTCATCGGTCGAAAGGAACTCCGTCAACCGTTCGTTGCCGGATTGCACTGCAAGCGTTTGTAATTCGGTAATCGCTGCTCTCAAGCGGCGATATCGCACCGGGGCCCCGGCGGCCTCGAGGTGTGCGACGACACGGTCGGTCTGGCTGAGCCCGCGGAGCAGGGCCGGCAATGCGGCGGGGTCGACGCCCTCGCCGATCGCGACCACGGCGTGGGCGATCCCAAACCTGTCCAGCGTGTCGAGCAGACGCCGGCGAACGTCCTGCGACAGTGGATGCCGGCTCTGCACGAACGCGTCGGTCGACGTCAGGTCGGCGGGCGTGCTGACCAATGTGCGCAGCGCGGAGATCATCTCGCCGTCGAGATCGGCGGTGGCCAGCAGGGCGACCATCGGCACCGTCGGCACCCCCGTCAATGCGCGGTATGTGGCGGCGTGTCGATGCGCCAGCGTCAACGGCCCGCCCGCACCGAACCCGGTCAGGTCGGCCTTGTTGAGCACGGCGACCGTTGGCCGGTCCACGCCCATCATCGCCTGATCCTCGGGCTTGAGCGTCTCGGCGATCACCACGACTCGCAGGTCCGCGACGGAGTCATCGGGTGTGACCGTGACGCCCGCCGACGCCAGCGCCGCCACCACAGCGCCGCGACCCACACCGTCGCGACCCAGCACCGTAACGCGTAGCGGGGAAGAGATGCGCCTGATGATCGGCGTCAACCGTGGATTACGGCTCTGTTCAGCGAATTGCGACAGCGCATCGGCGAAAATGTGGTGGCCTTCCCTTTCCCACCGAGTTACAACCCGGTCCCCATCGCAATGTTGGCACCTCCGAGGGGCCGGCGCGAGCAGTGTTTTGGCCGGCTGTGGGCAAAACGCACGGCGTACCAGCCCAAAGCAACTGTTGGGTATCAATCTGTCCCACGATGCGGGTACTCAAGCCCCGATGAGCGACCATGGACGGATGCATGCGCGCAGGTCCGACGTTGCCGGCCTACCGGCTCCGGAGGACGCCCCCACCGCGCAGCACGCCTATCCCCGCGTCACCAGCTTCCGTACCCGGCGCACGACGCTGTCCGGCGGCCAGCAAGCGACATGGGGCCGGCTGTGGCCTGAGCTCGGTATGCGCGCCTGTGACGGCGATGGACCCGCCCCGCAGCTCGACACCGAGGCGTGGTTCGGGCGGTCGGCACCGATTGTGCTGGAGATCGGCTGCGGCGCCGGTACGTCGACGCTGGCGATGGCGCAGGCCGAGCCGCACCTCGACGTGGTCGCCGTGGAGGTGTACCGACGGGGGCTGGCGCAGCTTCTCACCGGCATTGATCGCGAAGGCGCCACCAATATCCGGCTGGTCCGCGGTGATGGCATCGACGTGCTCGAGCACATGTTCGGGCCGGACTCGTTGACCGGGGTGCGCGTCTTCTTCCCCGACCCGTGGCCGAAGGCGCGCCACCACAAACGGCGGCTGATCCAACCGGTGACCGTCGCGTTGATCGCCGACCGGCTGCGTAACGGCGGGGTGCTGCACGCCGCAACCGACCACGCCGGATACGCCGAGCAGATCGCCGACGTAGGCGATGCCGAACCACGGCTGCGCCGGGTGACCGAAACCGACGCGCTACCGATCTCGGTGTACCGACCGGACACGAAGTACGAAACGAAGGCCCGGCACGCCGGCAGCGCCGTCGCCGAGTTGCTCTGGGAGAAGCGACGATGAGCCTCACCGAAGACATCCGGCAGGTTGCCGAGGTTCCCACAGCGCCGCCGTCGTCATCATCTGCGCCGACCGAAGCCACCGCGCGCGTGCTGTTGGTGTGGGACGCGCCGAACCTGGACATGGGCCTGGGATCGATCCTCGGCGGCCGGCCGACCGCCGCACACCGGCCCCGGTTCGATGCGCTGGGCCGGTGGCTGCTGGCCCGCACTGCCGAACTGTCCGCTGACCACCCCGGGGTCTCGCTGGAGCCCGAGGCCACCGTCTTCACCAACATCGCTCCGGGTAGCGCCGACGTGGTTCGCCCCTGGGTGGAGGCATTGCGTAACGTCGGTTTCGCGGTTTTCGCCAAACCAAAAGTGGACGACGACAGTGATGTTGATATCGACATGCTCAATCACATCGCGCTTCGACGCAACGAAGGACTGGCCGGCGTCCTCGTGGCCTCCGCCGACGGGCAGGCATTCAAACAGCCGTTGGAGGAGATCGCCCGGGAAGGCGTCGCAGTCCAGGTGCTTGGATTTCGCGAACATGCCAGTTGGGCATTAGCGTCGGATACCTTAAGGTTTGTCGACTTGGAGGACATTCCTGGTGTTTTCCGGGAGCCACTACCGCGAATCGGCCTTGATTCGCTGCCCGAGCAGGGGGCTTGGCTGCAGCCATTCCGGCCGCTCTCCTCGCTACTGACCTCGCGCGTCTAGACAACGAGAAATGCGCGGGTCGCAGAAGACTTAGTAAGGAGCCTACGTGTTCGCCTGGTGGGGCCGAACGGTGTACCGGTACCGATACATAGTCATCGGTGTCATGGTCGCACTGTGCCTTGGTGGCGGCGTGTACGGGATCAGCCTCGGCAACCATGTCACCCAGAGCGGCTTCTACGACGAGGGCAGCGAGTCGGTGCACGCGTCTCTGGCCGCCGACGAGGCGTATGGCCGAGACACGTCGGGCCACATCATCGCCATTTACACCGCCCCCGAGGGCAAGACCGTCGACGACCCGGATTTCAAGCAAAAGATTCTCGACAACCTGGAGCAGGTCGAAAAGGACCACCCGGACGAGGTCCTGCGCTCGATCGGCTACTTCAAGAGCCCCGACGTGCTGAAGAACATGGCCGACGGTGACATGCAGCACGCCTTCATGTCGGTCCAGCTCAAGGGCGATAACGACGATGCCATCCTGAACAATTACAACAAGAACCTCGGCGAGGACGGCAAGACCGTCAAGGAAGCGCTGTCCATCGACGGCGTCGATGTCAAGCTCGCCGGCCTGCAGCCACTGGCCAGCGAGTTGACCGGCACGATCGGCGAAGACCAGAGGCGTGCCGAGGTGGCGGCCATCCCGCTGGTGTGCGTGGTGTTGTTCTTCGTGTTCGGCGGCGTGGTCGCGGCCGCGCTGCCGGGGATCATCGGCGGCCTGACCATCGCGGGTGCGCTCGGCATCATGCGCCTGATCGCCGAGTTCATCCCGGTGCACTTCTTCGCGCAGCCGGTGGTGACCCTGATGGGACTCGGCATCGCGGTCGATTACGGCCTGTTCATGGTGAGCCGGTTCCGGGAGGAGATCGCCGAGGGCTACGACACCGAGGCCGCGGTGCGTCGGACGATGATGACCTCGGGTCGGACCATCATGTTCTCCGCGGTGATTCTGGTGGCGTCGTCGGTGCCACTGCTGCTGTTCCCGCAGGGCTTCCTCAAGTCGATCACCTACGCGATCATCGCCTCGGTCATGTTGGCGGCCATCCTGTCGATCACCGTGCTGGCCGCCGCACTCGCCATCCTCGGCCCCAACGTCGACGCGCTCGGCGTGCGCACCCTGCTGCGGGTGCCGTTCCTCCGCAACTGGAAGCCGACGAACTGGTGGCTGAACTGGCTGGGCGACAGGACGCAGAAGACCAAGACCCGCGCCGAGGTGGAGAAGGGCTTCTGGGGCAAGTTGGTCAACCGCGTGATGAAGCGCCCCATCGCGTTCGCCGCACCGATCTTGATCCTGATGATTCTGCTGATCATCCCGCTGGGGCAGCTCGCACTCGGCGGCATCAGCGAGAAGTACCTGCCGCCAGACAACTCGGTGCGCCAGGCGCAGGAAGAGTTCGACAAGACGTTCCCCGGGTTCCGCACCGAACCGCTGACGTTGGTGATCGAGAGCGACAACGGTCAACCGGTGACGGACCAGCAGATCGCCGAGGTTCGCAATGAGGCGATGTCGATTCCCGGGTTCATCGAACCCGAGGACGATCCGGCGAACATGTGGAAGGAACGTCCGTACCTCGACGGTGCCTCGAAGGATCCGTCGGTGCGGGTGATCCAGAACGGACTTGTCGAACGCAACACCGCGGCCGAGAAGATCGAGGAGCTGCGCGCCATCCCGCCGCCGCGAGGGCTCACCGTATCGGTGGGTGGCACACCCGCGCTCGAGCAGGACAGCATCCACAGCCTGTTCGACAAGTTGCCACTGATGGTGGTGCTGCTGATCACGACGACGACCATCCTGATGTTCCTGGCGTTCGGGTCGGTGGTGCTGCCCATCAAGGCCGCCTTGATGAGTGCGCTCACCCTCGGCTCGACCATGGGCATACTCACGTGGATGTTCGTCGACGGACACGGGTCCGAATTGATGAACTACACGCCTCAGCCACTGATGGCGCCGATGATCGGACTGATCATCGCCGTGATCTGGGGTCTGTCGACCGACTACGAGGTGTTCCTGGTGTCGCGCATGGTGGAAGCCCGTGAACGCGGTATGTCCACCGCCGAGGCCATCCGGATCGGCACCGCAACCACCGGCCGCCTGATCACCGGCGCGGCTTTGGTCCTGGCGGTCGTCGCCGGCGCGTTCGTGTTCTCAGATCTGGTGATGATGAAGTACCTGGCGTTCGGCCTTCTCATCGCGCTGCTGCTGGACGCCACCATTGTCCGGATGTTCCTGGTGCCCGCGATCATGAAGCTGCTCGGCGACGACTGTTGGTGGGCGCCGCGCTGGATGAAGCGCCTGCAGGAGCGGCTGGGCCTGGGTGAGACCGAGCTGCCCGACGAGCGCAAGCGGCCGGCGGTGCGCGACTCCGGCGAAGACGAACGGGCTCTGGTCGGTGCGGGCGCTCCGGCACCGCCGAGGCCGCGGCCGCCGCATGACCCGACCCATCCCGCCGCAGAAGGCTCGTCGCGGCCCGGTGCGACGACGCGTATCCCGACGTCTCAGCGGACGAATGCCCCGTCGGTCGCCGGCACGACCCGGATACCCACGAGCGCGCGCGGCGCGCAGGCCGACGAGCCGCAGACCACGCGGCTGTCGATGGCCATGAACGCGGTCCGCAACGTCGTCAACAACGCGACCGCGGCCACCCAACGAAACTACCGGCCCACGCCTCCGACGCCCCCGCCTGCACCGCCGCCACGGGACCCGCAGGCGCCGCGTGAGGAACGCGAAATCGAGTCGTGGCTGGGCGAATTGCGGGGCACCGCACCGGCGGCCCCCGGTAAGCCCACGCCGCCGCCGCTGGGGACCCCGCCTGAAGGCAGGGGACGGCCGTCAGCGGATGCGACGCACGCGATGCCCGAGCAACACCCGTCCCAACCGCGTCCCCAGCCTGAGCCTGGAAACGAGCCGACGACGGCGATTCCGACTCCGCGCCAACAGGATCCGGAAGCGACCGAGAAGATCAACACCCGCGAGGAAGAAGAACCCAAGCGCCGCGGCGGCGGAGTGAGCGCCCAGGATCTGCTGCGCCGCGAGGGCCGGCTCTAGGGCTTTTCGGCTTCGACCTGGTCGATGTCGTCAGCGTCGGACTTTACCAACGGGCCTTCATCGGCTTCCTGCGCCGCCTCTTCGGCGGCGGGTTCTCTGGCCAGCAGCACCCGCACCGCGCTGTTGGCGAACGCCACCACTGGCACCGCGAGCAGCGCGCCGACGATGCCCGCGAGCACAGCGCCGCCGGCGATGGCCAGCACGATCGCAAGCGGATGGATCGACACCGCACGGCCCATCACCAAGGGCTGAAGGACATGGCCTTCGATTTGCTGCACGGCGATGATCAGGCCGAGGGTGATCAACGCGAAGATCCAGCCCTTCGCGATCAGAGCGACGACCACCGCGAGAAAGCCGGCGATCACCGCACCAACGAGCGGGATGAACGCACCGAGGAACACCAGCGAAGCCAACGGCAGCGCCAGCGGCACACCCATGAACGCCAGGCCGAGGCCGATCCCGACCGCATCGACCAGCGCGACCAGGAACGTCGCGCGCACGTAGCCGATCAAGGATCGGAAGCCGGCTCGGCCGGCGTCGCGCACTTGCTCCCGCACGTTGTCGGGGAAGATCTTGGTGACGAACGCGAAAATGTTGCGGCCGCCGAGCAAGACGAAGATAAGTGTGAAGAGCACGAGCAGGGCGCCGGTCACGATCTCGGTCACCGTGCTCGCCGTGGACAGCGCTCCGCTGGTCAACTTAGCCTGGTTGTTCTGCAGCGCCTCGATGGCCGACTTGCGGACCTGGTCTATCTGTTCGGGGCTGATGTCCAGCGGCCCGTGCTGCAGCCAGCCACTCACGCCCTCGATGCTCGCGGTCACCTGCTTGGCCAATGCCGGTACACCCTCGATGAACTGGGTGATGACGAACGTGAGAATGCCGCCGACCACCGCGATGCCGCTCAGTAGGACCAGCGCCACGGCGCCGCCGCGCGGCGCGCCGCGGCGAGTGAGGAAGTCGACTGGGGGCAGCAACAAGGCGGCCAGGATGATTGCCAGCGCCACGGGCACAAAGATCAACTCGAGGCGTTTGAACGCCCAGAGCAACGCGACCACGGCGGCGAGGATCACCAACAGCCGCCAGGCCCACGCCGCCGCCTTGCGGACGAGGGGGGTCACCGACTCATCGGCAACGGAGTCGACAGACGGGCCAGCCAGCATGCCGGTAGCGTAGCGCCCGCCGCGTCAAGGCCGCGGATCTCGGGATTCGACTACGGCACGCTCTACCCTGGTAGGCGTGTCCCACGACGCGCCTGCGAGCGATGCCCGCAGCCAGGAGCGGCCTGCCCGGGGCAAATACTGGTGGCTGCGTTGGGCGATAATCGCCGTCGCACTGGTCGTACTCGCCGTGGAACTGGTGTTTGTGTGGGACCAGCTGGCCAAGGCGGCGAGGAGCCTCTACTCGGCGAACTGGTGGTGGGTGCTGGCCGCGGTGGTCGCGGCGATGGCGTCGATGCACAGCTTCGCCCAGATCCAGCGCACCCTGTTGCGCTCGGCGGGGGTGCGCGTCAAGCAGTGGCGCTCCGAGGCCGCCTTCTACGCCGGCAACGCACTGTCGACCACCATGCCCGGCGGACCTGTCCTGTCAGCCACATTCATCTACCGCCAGCAGCGGATCTGGGGCGCATCACCGGTCGTCGCGTCGTGGCAGTTGGTGATGTCGGGTGCGCTGCAGGTCATCGGACTTGCTCTGCTCGGTTTGAGCGGTGCGTTCCTGCTCGGTGCGACGAAAAACCCGCTTTCGCTTATCTTTTCGCTCGGTGGCTTCATCGCAATCATCCTGCTCGCGCAGGCGGTGGCGACACGGCCGGAGCTGATCGACGGCATCGGCGCCAAGGTTCTGTCGTGGTACAACTCGCTGCGCGGCAAGCCCGCCGACACCGGGCTGGACAAGTGGCGGGAGACGCTCGAGCAACTCGAGTCCGTCCAATTGAGCCGCCGCGACCTCGGAGAGGCGTTCGGCTGGTCGCTGTTCAACTGGATCGCCGACGTCGGGTGCCTCCTGGCCGCCTGCTATGCCACCGGCGGCCATCCGTCGATCGCCGGAGTGACCGTGGCATATGCGGCGGCGCGGGCCGTCGGGGCGATCCCGTTGATGCCCGGCGGCCTGCTGGTCGTCGAGGCGGTGCTGGTGCCCGGCCTGGTGTCGTCCGGCATGTCGCTGGCCTCGGCCATCTCCGCGATGCTCATTTACCGGCTGATCAGCTGGATCTTCATCGCCGCGATCGGCTGGGTGGTGTTCTTCTTCGTGTTCCGCACCGAAAAGGACATCGACCCCGACGCGACCATCGGCGATGACGTCGAGCTGCCTGAGCAGTGCAGTCCCGGCCCCGAGGTCCGGCGCGAACCGGAACCGGAGTCATGACACGCGATAGGAGCAGCGCATGCGAATCCGAACGGCCGCCGCGTTTTTCGGTGCCGCCACACTGATCGCGGGATGCTCACAGTCCGACGAGACTCCCCCCGGGACCACGACGTCGGCACCGGCCACGACGGCGTCGGCGGCACCCGCTGAGCCGCGCCGGGGGCCGGAGCCGTCGGTAGCGACACCGGTGGTGGCCAACGTCCGGGCCGCGCCTGTTCCGGTGCCGGCGACCGACGGCAGAGTTCACCTGGCCTATGAGGTCGAGCTGACCAACGTGCTCGCGCAGGAGGTGACGCTGACCTCGTTGATCGTTCTCGATCGCGATGTGTCGCTGCTGAACTTGTCCGGTGACGAGCTCGCCAACTGGACCCGGATCATCGGAACACCTATTCCCACAACGAAAATCGGTCCCGCACAGACCGCCGTCGTGTGGCTCGATGTTGCCCTGGACGAGGGCGTCACCGTTCCGACTCAGCTGATGCACGCCGTCGGTATTTCCGTGCCGGAGCCGAAGCCGCCGCTGTTTCCGGCGACGATGACCGAGCATGTAGCGCCGGTCACCGTGCAGACCCGCAAGCCGGTGGTCATCTCGGCGCCGCTGGCCGGGCCGAAATGGCTGGACGGCAACGGTTGTTGCGACATGGGGGCGCACCGGATGGCGCTCAACCCAATCAACGGGCAGCTATGGGCCGCCGAACGATTCGCGATCGATTATGTGCAACTGGGCCCCGACGGCAGGCTGTTCACCGGCGACCAAGCCAAGGTGGAAGGCTACCCCTATTTCGGCGCAGACATCCTCGCCGTTGCGGACGGCCCGGTGGTGGCGGCTGTCGACGGGTTGCCCGAGCAGGTACCCGGCAAGAGCCCGACCGGGCTTGCGCTCGACCAGTACGCAGGCAACCACATCGTGCAGGACCTCGGTGACGGCAACTACGCGCTCTATGCCCACATCAAGACCGGGGCCGTCAAGGTCAAACCCGGCGATCAACTCACCGTCGGACAGGTGATCGGCTCAGTCGGCAACACCGGCAACTCCGATGCGCCGCACCTGCATTTCCATGTGATGAGCACCTCGGATCCGCTGCGCTCCGATGGCCTTCCGTTCGTCTTCACTTCGTTCAAGCTCGACTCCCGGATCGCCAGTGCAGACGACCTTGGTCCGCTTCTGGACGGGCAGCCGGCACCGCTGCAGCCCGGCTTCGCCGCACGCGACGAAAGTAGTGTCATGCCAATGGATCTCGACGTGATGACCTATGCCGGTCGATAGCGGCGAGCGCACCCGGCCCGCCCTGGTGGCGCTGGCCACCGACGTCGTCTGCGTGCTGGTGTTCTGCACGATCGGCCGGCGCAGCCACGCCGAAGGATTGAACCTGACCGGCATCGCCGCGACGGCCTGCCCATTCCTGGCCGGCACCGGCGTCGGCTGGCTGCTGGCGAGAGGATGGCGGCACCCGGCGGCGGTCATACCCACCGGGCTGGTGGTCTGGGTGTGCACGGTCGCGGTCGGAATGCTGTTGCGCAAAGCCACATCTCAAGGTGTTGTGCCGAGTTTTATCGTCGTGGCGTCGCTGACGACCGCACTGCTGCTGCTCGGCTGGCGTGCCGCTGCCTCGCTGATGATGCGCGGTTGACCCGAGCGCTACTGTTCCGAATTCGGTGTCGGCAGCGGCGAAGTCGATACCGTCAATGTCGCGCGCAGCCCGCCCAGCGGCCCGTCGGACAGTTCGATGCGTCCGCCGTGCAGGGCCGCTTGCTGCGCAACAAGGGCGAGCCCCAGACCGGAACCACCCGCCGCTGCCGTGCTGCCGCGCCGGAATCGGCCGAGCACCGTCTCGTGCTCGTCGGCGGGCAGCCCGCGTCCGTTGTCGTCGACGGTGATCGTCATCGTGTGGTCGTGGCGTTGCGCGTTCAACACGATGCGGGTGGCCTCACCGTGAGTGATCGCGTTGCGCACCAGGTTGTCCACGGCCAGCCGCAGCCCGCCCGGCCAACCCCAGATGGTGCCCATGTCTTCGACCTCCACGACGATCTCCACCGTGCCGCCGGGCCGCATGTTCTCGCGGGCCACCCGGTCCAGTATGTCGGTGACGTCGATGACTTCACGGTCTTCGACCTGCGCGAGTTGGCCCGACGCCAGCTGACCCAGTGCGGTGATGATCGCCTCCACCCGGCGCTGAGCACGCGACAGGTCCTGCACCACCTCGGCGAGCTCGTCGGCCGGCAGGTCGTGGATTCGCAGCGTGTCCAGGTCGGCGCGCATCGCGGTTAGCGGGGTGCGAAGTTCGTGAGCTGCGTTGGCAGCGAAGTCCTGGGCGGCCTGCAGCGAGTTCGTGGTGGCCTGCTGCGCGGCCGCCAGCCGGCTCAGCATCGCGCTCATCGCCTCGGAGAGGTCCTCTGCCTCGCGGACACCGCGCACTTCGGGCATGTCGTCGCTGCCCTTGCCCAACCGCTTGGTGTGCTCGGTCAGTTTGCGCAGCGGGCGGATCGCGGGGCCGGCCAGCAGCCAGCCCAGGCCCGCGGCGAGCAGCACGGTTCCCAGACCCACTGCTGTGTACAGCGGAATCCGGGCGGGGCTAAGCAGGATGCTGTCGGCGCGAATGCCGATCGACATCAGCACCCCGCCCTCCTGATCGACGGCGATGGTCCGCACCCGGTACTCCACACCGTTGACTTCGACCGTGTCGGTGCCCGGGTCCAGCCTCGGCAACTGGAAGCCGCGCTGGAACACCACCTCACCGCTCGACGGGGATCGCCCCGTCGTCAGTACCCCGCGGCGTGGATCCTGCAGCTGTTCGGGGTACATGCTGGCGTCGACGATGGAATCCAGCCGCCGATCCAGCTGCGCCGCATCGTTATTGGCCAGCACCACCGACGTGAGGATGGTGAACACGGCGACGACGGCAGACGCAGCGGCCGCCGAAGCGATGGCCACCCGGGTGCGCAGCGACGCGGACCGGACACGTCGAAAGATGTTCACGGCCTAGTGGCTCGCCCCTGTGCTCGATGTTCGGCTCGCGAGACTCGCCTCTGTGCTCGATGTTCGGCTCGCGAGACTCGCCTCTGTGCTCGATGTTCGGCTCGCGAGACTCGCCTCACGGCTCGTCTCGCAACACGTACCCGATCCCGCGAACTGTGTGAATCACCCGCGGCAGGCCATCGCGTTCGAGCTTGCGCCGCAGGTAGGAGATGAACACGTCGGCGACGTTGGTGTCGACGTCGAAGTCGTACCCCCAGACCAGCTCGAGCAGCCGCTGCCGGGAGAGCACCACCCCGGCGTTCTCCGCCAGCACGGCCAGCAGGTCGAACTCGCGCTTGGTCAGCTCGACGCGCTCGCCGTCGACGAACACCAGTCTGCGGGCGGTGTCGATGGTCAACGGCCCGACCATCATCGTGTCCGACGGTTTATCCGAATGGCTCGCGCGCCGCAAGAGTGCGTGCAACCGCGCCACCAGCTCGCCCAAATCGAAGGGCTTA
The DNA here is from genome assembly GCA_963715885.1 of uncultured Actinomycetota bacterium. Classification (GTDB taxonomy): domain Bacteria; phylum Actinomycetota; class Actinomycetes; order Mycobacteriales; family Mycobacteriaceae; genus Mycobacterium. The sequence continues at coordinate 165,072 of CAVQSK010000026.1, read as the reverse complement.
GTCAAATAGTCGTCGGCGCCGGCTTCGAGTCCGGCAATGCGGTCATTGACGGTGTCGCGCGCGGACAGCACGCAGATGGGAATGTCATTTCCCAGTGCGCGCAGCGCAGTAACCACCGCGACACCGTCTAGTTCTGGCATTTGCACGTCCAGAACCAAGGCGTCGTGCGATTCGTTGGACAGCAGCCGCAGCGCCTCTTTACCGGTTGCCGCGACCCGAACGTCAAACCCCGAATGCCGCAATCCGCGGGCCACGGAGGTTCTGACGTCCGGATCGTCGTCGACCATCAGCACCATCCGGCCTGAGCTCTCCGGTGCGGGCGACTCCTGCCCTACCCGCACGGAGGACTAGCTGTCCGCGATGCCGTCACCGTTGGTGTCGCCGCAGCGGTTCTTTATATCGACCAGCGGCTGGCGGATCCCGGTGAGCTCAGCCTTCACCTGTGGATTGGCGTCCAGGTATTGCTGCACATCGTCGCGGATATCTTCGCGATGCTGGCCCTCGAGGCTGGTGAAGAAGTAGTTCACATCCGGATGTGTGAAGAGGTAGGCAGACGTTGAAGCCGAGACACCGGAAGCAACCCCGGCCAGGTCGGCCGCGGTGCAGTTCGGTGGTTCCGGCTGCGCCGACGCCGAGGGCAGGGCACCAAACAACATCGCACCGGCGACTGCGCCAGAGCCGAGAGCACCAGCTACCGCACGCCGCGCGGTACGGGCCGAGAGCAACATGGACAAGCTCCTTCATCGGAAGTGGAGAGGCGGTAACCAGTGGCGGTTATCGACAACGAAAGCTAAGCAGAATTGACGCCGACTTTCTTGCCTTGCGCTTAACCAATCGTGAGAAAGTCTGAAATTGCAGCTCAACGGCCTCACCTGCGACGCTGCGCGCGTCGCCAAGCACTAGCCCGCGGCGGCCGCGGCCGGTCCGGGAGGCGGTCCGGCGCCCTGCGTGACGGCCGAAGCCGGCGCCCGTTGCGCCGGCATGGCGGCGCCTGGAACACCGACAGTGTGTCCGGCAGGCAGCCCGCCTGGCAAACCCCCGGGCAGTGGGGCTCCCTGCTGCTGCGCGGCCTGCATCAGGCCCAGCAGCTGCGGAATGGTGATCGGCAGCTTGCACCGGCCGGACAGGCTCACCAGCGGCTGCTGCAATTGCTGCATGTCCTTACCCACCGCAGGGTTGGCATCGAAGTAGTTCTTCAGCGCGCCCAGCGACTGCGGTCCGCCCTGCTGCTGAGAGATCGTCGTCAACGCCTGGTTGGTCTGCGGGTGCGAGTCGAGGTAGTTACCCGTCGACGTCGCCACCGACCCGACGGTCCTGGCGACCTCGCTGGCCGCGCATGGATCCGGTGCGGCGGTCGCCGACGGAGCGGCGTTGCCCATGAGGGCGGCCGCCATTGCGCCTCCGGCTGCGGAGGCAGCGAACACCGCGTAGAAACTGCGACGCAGCGCCTTGGTGCTCGTATTCATGGACAACTCCTAACGGTTTGCGAACGCCTCAGCACCCGTCGCAAACACCTCGCTATCGACGGCAACAGGTCCCCCGACCAGAAAGCCAGCCGAAAACGGCCAGGCACATACTGCCATCCCCCCGACCGGGGAGGCCAACCGAGCGAGCAAACCCGCAGCTAGCGACAGGAAACCCGCAGTCCACGTAACACGGAGCGGCTTGCCCGCGAGAAGGGTTAGAGCAGGGTTAGGGCGTTGCTGACGTCGCGGCACCCCACTTCACGCTGTTGTACGCTCACGCTACGCAACGCCAGGCAGAAAGCAGGGATTCGCTATCCAGCAGTTCATGATGCGCTTGAGCGGCGGCCTGCGCAGATATCGCTGGGCGGTGTTCGTGGCATGGCTGCTTCTCCTTGTGCCCGCGGTTTATCTCGCGATGAACCAGTCCAGTCACCTCACCGGCGGTGGCTTCGAGGTCGAGGGATCCCAGTCGCTGCGTGTGCAGCGCGAGCTGGAACAGTACTTCCCCGACCAGGGCGCGTCCCCGCTGGCGTTGGTTGCTGCCCCGCGCGCTGACGCGTCGTTCGACGACATGAACACCGCGGTCGCTGCGCTGGAACGCATCGCCACCGAAGTGCCGAGCGTCAAGTTGATCCCCAACCCGCAGCAGCCGCCGCCGCAGCCGGACCGGCCCTACGTCATCACCTTGCAGTTGGACTTCAAGAACACCGGCGCGGTGGACGTCGCCAAGCAACTGCGCGAAAAGACCGGGGTGAACGGCGATCAACCCGGGGAGATCGAGAACGGCAAGGTTCGCCTCTACGTCATCGGCCAGGGCGCGCTGGGCGCCGCCGCGACGTCGGCCACCAAACACGACATCGCCCAGGCCGAGCAGTGGAACCTTCCGATCGTGCTGATCGTCTTGCTCGCGGTGTTCGGCTCGCTGGCCGCCGCTGCTATGCCGCTGGTTCTCGGCATCTGCACGGTGGCGGTCACCATGGGACTGGTCTATCTGCTGTCGATGTACACCACGATGTCGGTGTTCGTGACGTCGACGGTGTCGATGTTCGGCATCGCGTTGGCCATTGACTACTCACTATTTATTCTCATGCGGTTCCGGGAGGAACTGCGCGCCGGTCGCGACCCCCGGCAGGCCGCAGACGCGGCGATGGCCACCTCCGGTCTCGCGGTGGTGCTGTCCGGCCTCACGGTGATCGCCTCGGTCACAGGCATCTACCTGATCAATACCCCGGTGCTGCAGTCGATGGCCACCGGCGCAATCCTCGCCGTCGCTGTCGCCGTGCTGACTTCGACGACGCTGACGCCGGCCGTGCTCGCCACGTTCGGCCGTGCGGCGGCCAAACGGTCCTCGTATCTGCATTGGTCACGCAGGCCGGAGACGACACAGTCGCGGTTCTGGACCCGGTGGACCGGGTGGGTGATGCGCCGGCCGTGGTTGTCGGCTCTGGCGGCGACGGCGTTCTTGTTGACGCTGGCCGCACCGGCGTTCTCGATGGTGCTCGGCAACAGCATGCAGCGGCAGTTCGACCCGACCCACGAGATCCGCGGTGGTGTCAACGCTGCCGCCGAGGCGCTGGGTGCCGGGGCGTTGGGTCCGGTGCGGGTGTTGGTGACCTTCCCCGACGGGGCCGCGTCCGCAGGACAGAACGCGCCCGTTCTCGATGCGGTGCGCCAGCGGATGGCCCAGGCACCCAACATAGTGTCTGTGGCACCGCCGGTATTCGGTGTCGATCATCGCAGCGCGCTGCTGTCCGCAGTGCTGTCGGTGGATCCCGAAGACATGGCCGCCCGCGACACCGTCGACTGGATGCGCGAGGAGCTTCCACGGGCCGCGCCCGGGGTGAACGACGTGCGTGTCGATGTCGGCGGGCCGACGGCGCTCATCAAGGACTTCGACGACCGCGTCTCGGCCACGCAGCCGTTGGTGTTCGCGTTCGTCGCATTGATCGCGTTCGTGATGCTGCTGATCTCGATCCGGTCAGTGTTCCTGGCGTTCAAGGGCGTCTTGATGACGGTGCTGTCGGTGGCGGCCGCCTACGGCAGCCTGGTCGTCGTCTTCCAGTGGGGCTGGCTGGAGGCACTGGGCTTCAAGCAGATCTCGTCGCTGGACAGCACGATCCCACCGCTGGTGCTGGCGATGACGTTCGGGCTGTCGATGGACTACGAGATCTTCCTGCTGACCCGCATCCGGGAGCGGTTCCTGCAGACCAATAACACCCGTGACGCCGTCGCGTACGGGGTGAGCACCAGCGCCCGCACGATCACCAGCGCCGCGCTGATCATGATCGCGGTGTTCATCGGGTTCGCGTTCGCGGGTATGCCGCTGGTTGCCCAGCTCGGCCTGGCCTGCGCCGTGGCGATCGCCGTCGACGCCACCGTGGTGCGCCTGGTCCTGGTGCCGGCCCTGATGGCGATGTTCGATAAATGGAACTGGTGGCTGCCACGCTGGCTGGCCCGCATCCTGCCGTCGGTGGACTTCGAGAAGCCGCTACCCAAGGCTGAAATCGGCGACCTGGTCATCATCCCCGAAAACATCTCGTCGCTGGCCGCGCCGGGCTCCGACCTCCGAATGGTGGTCAGATCCGCGGCCAAGCTCAAAAACCTTGCACCGCAGACCATTACCGTTGCCGATCCACTGGCGTTGGGCAATCACATCAAGGGCGGCCGTGAGCCTGCACGCCGTGGCACCCCGACGCGGGTAAACGGCACACGTCGCAGTAGCACCAACGGCGCCGGTAAGCACTGCCCGCTGCCGGTACATCCGGTGACCATGTGGCGGGGCCGGCTGTCGGTCGCGCTGGACGCGTTGGAAACCGAGGCCGACTACGCCCGCGCGCCGATGGAGCGGCTCAGCCCGGTGGAAACCACCAACGTCCAGCTGCCAACGGGTGACCGGCTGCAGGTCCCGACCGGCGCGGAAACGCTTCGGATGAAGAGTTACCTGATCATGTGCCGAAACAGGAGCCGGGACTACGCAGAGTTCGCCGATTTGGTCGACTCGATGGAAACTCAAACCGCTGCAGTGGTGCTGGCCGCGATGGACCGGTACTACTGTGGACAGCAGTCAAGAAAACAATGGGTGGCCACCCAGTTGGTGCGCAAGCTGGCCGACCCGCAACCCGCGGATGAGCACGACACCAATATGTCGGGCCCAGAGGCGGAGGCGGATTGGGCCAAGGTCAGGGAGCGCTGCCTGTCGGTGGCTGTAGCGATGTTGGAGGAGGCGAGGTGACGGTGGCCCCCGAGATTCGGGACGCACGCCGCGACGCTGTCTCCGCAACCAAACGTCCAGCGGCGTCGAAGCCCGCGACGCCGCCACCGACCGACGACCGGCCGGTCGAGTTTTGGCCGACCGCCGCAATCCGCACGGCCCTGGAAACCGACGACCTCACCGTCTGGCAGCGCATCGTCGTCGCAATCAAGCGCGACCCGTACGGCAGGACCGCTCGTCAGGTCGAGGAGGTGCTGGAAACCGCACAGCCATACGGTGTTTCCAAGGCTCTGTCCGAGGTGCTGAGCCGCACACGCGAACATCTGGAAGCCAACGAGCGCGCCGAGGTGGCGCGCCACATTCAGCGGTTGATGGAGCGGTCCGGCCTGGGACCAGCCGAGTTCGCGTCACGCATCGGCGTGCCGAGTGAGCAATTCACGAAGTACCTCAGCGGTGCGACGAGTCCGTCGGCGTCACTGATGATCCGGATGCGCCGGCTGTCGGATCGGTTCGCCAAGATCCGAGCCCACCGCGCGGACGACTGATCTCCAACGGCCGATGCCGGCGACCTACACCCTTATCCCGGGAGCGGGCGGCGACGCGTGGTACTGGCACCGGGTTTCGCCGCTGTTAATTGATCGCGGCGCCGAAGTGATCACGGTCGATCTGCCCTTCGACGATGACTCCGCTGATCTGACCTCCTATGCCGACATCGTGTATGACGAACTGGCCTGCGTGGTTGGACCGGTCATCCTGGTCGCGCAGTCGATGGGCGCGTTCACAGCACCCATGGTGGCCCAGCGACGCCCCGCAGCGTTGATCATCTTGGTCAACCCGATGGTGCCTGCACCCGGCGAAGCGGCTGGGCAATGGTGGGCCGCTACCGGTCAAGAAGCAGCGAGGATCGACTACTTCAACCGAATTGGGTTGGACCGCAACGAGTTCGACCAGTTTGAGGATTTCTTCCACGACGTGTCAGAGCCGGTCCGTCAGGTCGCACTGAGCCGGCCCGAACCTTCCATCACCGACACTTCGTTCGAGCAGCCTTGGCCGCTGGAGCGTTGGCCCGACGTACCCACCCGGGTCGTGGCCGGTAGCGAGGACCGGTTGTTCCCGCTGGACTTCCAACGGCGAGTGACGCGCGAACGGCTCGGGTTGGACGTCGACGTCATAGGAGGCGGGCACCTCGTGGCGCTGAGCCGGCCGAGGGAGCTGGCCGAGCGGCTGGAGAGCTACCGCGCCGACGCCGGGCTCTAGGCTGCAGATCTATGAGCGACCTCGAGCGAATACTGCGGGAGACCCGCAGCGTGGCGATCGTCGGAGCGTCGGCCCATCCGTGGCGGGCAAGCCACCAAGTCTGGACGTACCTGAAGTCGGCAAGCGACTACGAGCTGTACTTGGTGAACCCGACGATCAGCGAAGTCGACGGCACTCCGGTCTACCCGTCGTTGGCGGATCTGCCGGTGGTGCCCGATCTGGTCGATGTGTTCCGGCGCCGCGACCATCTGCCGTCGGTGCTCGACGACACCATCGAGGTCGGCGCGAAGACGCTCTGGCTGCAACTCGGTCTGCGGCACGAGCAGGTCGGCCACGACGGCGCGGCGGCCGGGTTACAGGTGGTGATGGACCGCTGCCTGAAGGTGGACCACGCGCGTCTGCTCGGCTAGCGCAGCGGGAATGGATCGGTGACACGTCGTTCACCAGCCAGCGACCGTCCTCCTTTGACAATGTGACCCGCAGCGCCAGCACCGCGGTGTCGGGCGGCCTGCCGGGCACATTCTGCGTCCCGCGCATGATCACCGCGACGCTGGCCGCGCCCGGCCCGATCGCCTCGACACCCGCAGAGACCGTGCTGGCCTGAGCCGACACGTTCCGACTCGTCAATTCCCTTGCCACGCTGGTGAATTCATTCTTGAAAGTCTCAGCGCTCTTGGGTGACATCATCTGGGTGGCCCGGTCGATCGACGCGGTCGGGCTCTGCGGGGTGAACGTCGCCGACGCCTCCGAGACGCTACTGGCGATCCCCACCACCTCGGTGGTGTCGTTGCGCAGGTTGCGGTCGGGCACCGTCCATCGCGTGTAGCCCACGAACACCGCGGCCACCAGCGCGGCGGTCGCGACCGCGGCCACCGCCAGTCGCAGCCCGGGACCGTCGTCGTCGGTGCCGACCGTCACCCCGTCGCGGCGCGCCAGCGCAAAGTTGACGACCACGCCCTCGACCACCAGCAGGCACAGGACCGAGCAGACCGACACCCACCACAACGGCCACGCCAGCGCGATGCCGATGTAGACCAGGCCGGCGATGGCCGCCACCGGGGCCAGGATGTCGAATGCCAGCAAGCACCAACGATTTCTCATCGGATCGGCTCCAGCCGCGAGATCAGCAGCTTGCCGTCAACATCGGAGACGTCGAGCCGCAGCGTCCAGCGCACGGTTTGTGGTTTGTCAGTGCCCGTGGTCTCAGAGACCGACGTCGCCACCACCATCACGGTGTCGGTGCGCGACGCGAACGCCGACAATTCGGGCTGCGGTTTGGGCGGAGCGCCGTCCGGGCCGGGCGGCGCGTGGTGAATCGACTCCACCGCCACCGAGTCGATCTGGCCGGTGGTGCGTGCCTGCAGCTTCTGCACCAGCTGCCGGTACGGCTCGACGGACGAATCGAAGTCGGCATTGAGCTGACCGACGGTGCCCTCGTGCAGCTTTGTCATGTCGGCTTCGACGGTGTCCTTATTCATGTTGATCAGCACGCTGGTCCAGTCGGCCGCGGCCTGTATGGCGCGCGTACGGTACCGAAGCTCGTCGGCGTCGCTGCGATGCTGGGCCCAGATCAGCGTGGCCAGCGCGATCGCCGCGATCGCGATCACCCCCAAGACGGCCGAGCCGATGCCGTAGCTGGCGAAGACGCCCTCGCTGGTCTCGGCGCCGGTCGGCTCCTCGGTGACCTCGTCAGGCATGGCCGTGAGGGTACCTGGCGGCTTTCTAGCCAATCGGACGGTAGCGCAGCTGCACGGCTCCCGACGCACCTCGTCGAGGTGACCACGCAGACCCGTCGATGTGCGAGAACTGATCGCCCGCGACGCATCTGGAAGGATGTCGGAGTGACGGTAGAAGCTATCCGCTCGGGGATCGACCTGAGCCACGTCGACTCTGATGCCCGCCCCCAAGACGATCTGTTCGGCCACGTCAACGGCCGCTGGTTGACCGACTATGAGATCCCGGCCGACCGTGCCACCGACGGGGCGTTCCGGCTGCTGTTCGACCGCGCCGAGGAGCAGGTCCGCGACCTGATCACCGGAGCCGCCACGGCGGCGACATCGGGCAGCGGGGCGGCATCCTCCAGCGGCACCGACGAGCAGCGCATCGGCGATCTGTACGCCAGTTTCATGGATGAGCGCACGGTGGCCGAACGAGGCGTGCAGCCGCTGCTGGAGGAGCTGGCCGTCGTCGATGAATCGGCCGATCCCACCGCCTTGGCCGCGGTGCTGGGCGCGTTGCAGCGCGCCGGCGTCGGCGGCGGCACCGGCGTCTACGTCGACACCGACTCCAAGAACTCCACCCGCTACCTGCTGCACCTGAGTCAGTCCGGGCTGGGCCTGCCCGATGAGTCCTACTACCGCGACGGGCAGCACGCCGAGATCCTGGCCGCCTACCCGCGCCACATCGCGGCGATGTTCGCGCAGGTGTATGGCGGCGAAGCGGATGATCACGCCGAGACGGCCGCGCGGATCGTCGCGCTGGAGGCCAAACTCGCCGCCGCGCACTGGGACGTCGTCAAGCGCCGCGACGCCGACCTCACCTACAACCTGCGCACGTTCGCCGACCTGCCCACCGAGGCCCCGGGCTTCGACTGGGCCGGCTGGGTGACCGCGGTGGGCACGTCGCCGGAGACCGCGGCGGAAGTCGTTGTTCGCCAACCGGATTACTTGACCGCATTCGCCGCGGCGTGGTCGGGTGAGAACTTCGAGGATTGGAAGCGGTGGACACGCTGGCGACTCATTCATGCCCGCGCGTTCTTGCTCACCGACGATCTGGTCGCCGAGGACTTCGCGTTCTACGGCCGGCTGCTTAGCGGCACCGAGCAGATCCGCGACCGCTGGAAGCGCGCTGTTTCGGTGGTGGAGAACCTGATGGGAGACGCCGTCGGAAAGCTCTACGTCGAGCGGTACTTTCCGCCCGGGTCCAAGGCCCGGATGGACGAGCTGGTGGCCAACCTGCGCGAGGCGTACCGGGTCAGCATCAACGACCTGGAGTGGATGACGCCGCAGACGCGGGGGAAGGCGCTGGCCAAGCTGGACAAATTCACGCCGAAGATCGGCTATCCGCCTAAGTGGCGGGACTATTCGAAGCTGATCGTCGGGCGCGACGACCTGTATGGCAACTACCGCCGCGGCTACGCCGTCGGCTATGACCGTGAGCTGAACAAGCTCGGCGGGCCGGTAGACCGCGACGAGTGGTTCATGACACCGCAGACCGTCAACGCCTATTACAACCCCGGGATGAACGAAATCGTCTTCCCCGCAGCGATTCTGCAACCGCCGTTTTTCGACGCCGAGGCCGACGACGCCGCCAACTACGGGGGCATCGGTGCGGTGATCGGCCACGAGATCGGCCACGGCTTCGACGACCAGGGCGCCAAATACGACGGTGACGGCAACCTGGTGGACTGGTGGACCGACGAGGATCGAGACGAGTTCGGTGCGCGGACAAAGGCTTTGATCGAGCAGTACGACTCCTATGTGCCGCGTAGTCTCAACGACGGTCATCACGTGAACGGTGCGTTCACCGTCGGCGAGAACATCGGCGACCTCGGCGGCCTGTCGATCGCGCTGCTGGCCTACCGGCTGTCGCTCAAGGGCAAGCCGGCGCCGGTGATCGACGGGCTGACGGGGGAGCAGCGGGTGTTCTTCGGCTGGGCTCAGGTGTGGCGCACCAAATCGCGCGATGCCGAAGCGATTCGGCGGCTGGCCACCGACCCGCACTCACCGCCAGAGTTCCGGTGCAACGGCGTCATCCGCAACATGGACGCGTTCTATGAGGCGTTTCACGTCAGCAAGGACGACGAGCTTTACCTGGAACCCGAACGGCGCGTTCGTATCTGGAACTAGGCCCAGAACAGCGTCAGAACATCTGCCAGTCAGACGCACCGTCGGGTTTGTTGTACACGCCGGCGGAGTTCTTGATGACGATGGGGTCGCCGCTGCCGAAGTTGTCGTAGAACCACTGCGCGTTGGCGGGGCTGAGGTTGATGCAGCCGTGGCTGACGTTGCTCTCGCCTTGGCTGCCCACCGACCACGGCGCGCTGTGCACGAATGTACCCAGGTTGTCGATGCGAACGGCGTCCTGGACTTTCAGCTTGTAGCCGTCCGCCGAGTCGACCGGCACACCGTAGGTCGAGGAATCCATCACGATGTCGGCGAACTTCTCGAGCACGTAGTAAGTGCCGTTCGGAGTGTCATGCCCCTTCTTGCCCATTGACACCGGGAATGTCTTCTCCAACTTCCCGTTGCGCATGATCTCCATCTGGAGCGACTTGTTGTCGATGGTCGCGACCAGCTGCTCGGGCACGGTGAAACTCGACTTGGCGCCGCTGGCGTCGATGTTGACAACGGTCCCGGCAGGCCAGAAGTCCTGCGGCCGCCAGCGCACCTGCGTGTCACTCGTCCAATAGAACCGGCCGGGCACCGGCGGGTTCGACGAAATGTGGATGGCTTGTTCTGCCATCGCGCGGTCGGCGATCGGCCGCGCGAAGTTGATGTAGATCGGCTTGGCGGCTCCGGCGATGGAACCATTGGTCGGGTTGAACGTCGGCGGCGCGAACACCGGCTGCCCGACGTACGGCGTCGGGTTCTGGCCGGCAGGCGTGCCCTCCGGAATCGGCTGCGGCTGCGCCGCGAGCGGATCGGCGGGCGGCGGGAAGAACGGGTTCGGCGGCGGTGGCGCGAACGGATCCGCCGGCGGGGGCGGCGGCGGTAAGGCGAACGGGTCCGCGGGCGGCGGTGGCGGCGCGAACGGGTCCGGCGGAGGCGGCGGCACAGGGGCCGCTGCCGGATCGACCGGCGCCGGAGGCGGCGGCGGAATCTCGGGTTCTGCCAGCGCGGATGGGTTACCCAACGCCATCGCCCCGACCAGTCCGGCCGCGAAGATCGCGCCGACCAGCCGTCCCCTCGTCCGCTGCCGCATACGTCACCTCCAGTCGCACAAATTTCGTCCAGTCTCGCACAGCGCGGAGAGCAGCCGTGGCCACGTGGGTGCTGCCAGAACCCCGACGATCAGTTGGTTGAGCCCGCTGAGCTGCTGTGTTCATCGCACCAGTGCGCCGAATGTTACTTCCCGCTGGTTGCGGGGGAACCTTGAACAGGCCACGGGTGAACGCAACCGGCCAGCGCGAGTGGGACTGTCGACGGTCATGTGGGAAGTCACCATATGGGCTAGGTGTTGCACTGCGCGGAATCCGAACCGAAAGGATGCGTTGATGGTTGCCATTCCGAGTGGCTACGAGACCTTGTTGGAACGTCCGCTGTACGGACATCTCGCCACGACCAGGCCAGACGGGAACGCCCAGGTCAACCCGATGTGGTTTGACTGGGATGGCGAGACGATTCGCTTCACCCACACCACCAAGCGCCAGAAGTACCGCAACGTCACCGCCAACCCCAACGTGGCGATGTCGATCAGCGATCCGGACAACCCATACCGGTACCTGGAGGTGCGTGGTGTGGTCGAGGAGATCGTGCCCGATCCGACGGGCTCTTTCTATCTACACCTCAATGACCGCTACAGCGGGCCACTGACCGAGCCGCCCGAGGACAAAGCAGACCGGGTGATCCTCGTCGTTCGCCCGACTGGCTTCAGCAAGCAGTAAGCGGAAGTTCCCAGCGCCAGATCGGCCCGTCTTCGGGGTCGACGAGTTCGCGTGTCCAACCGAACCCGAGGTGCCGCAGCACGCCAGTCGAGGGGTTGTCGTGCGCGAGCGTGTTGGCGATGACCTTGGTGACGGTACCGGTGGCGCGTGCCTTCTCGACGAGTGCGCGGGCGGCGGCCGTGCCCAGTCCCTTGCCGCGGAACGCCGGTGCGAGCTCGTAGCCGATCTCCACGACGCCGTCTTGCGGCGGGCCGACGAACCCTCCGGAGCCGACCAACGCGTCTCCGGAGACGAAGAAATGCATCCACCAGTCGGCATCGTTCGGGTGGTCGCGCAGCCGATCGAGGGTGAACACGATTGACTCGGGGAATTCCGGCCAGCCCTCCGGCACTGTGCTGCCGATCAGCCGGCCGAAGGCGGTCGGGTCGGACTGCAGCGCGACCAGATGGGCGACGGTCGCGGGCATCAGCACGATGGTCATGTCGGCAGTGTGTCAGGCTGGGTCAGTGATTGTGGCCTTCAGTGTGAGTCCGGTGGGCGGCGACGAGGCGGGCGGCGTGGGCGAGGCTGTCGCCGAGGCGATCCGGGTGGTCCGAGCTTCGGGCCTGCCGAACGAGACCAACGCGATGTTCACCAACATCGAAGGCGAGTGGGACGAAGTGATGGGGGTGGTGAAGCAGGCCATTGATGTTGTAGCCGCGGTGTCCACCCGCGTGAGTTTGGTGCTCAAGGCCGACATCCGGCCCGGCTACACCGGCCAACTCACCGCCAAGGTGGAACGGATCGACGCGGTGTTGGGCGACTAGCTACGAGCGCACCAGCCGCGCGATGGCGGCCGACGCCTCGGCCAGCTTGGCATCGGCCTCGTCACCGCCGTCGGCCACGGCCTGCGTGACGCAATGTCCGAGGTGCTCGTCGAGCAGGCCCAGCGCGACCGACTGCAGAGCGCTGTTGACGGCACTGATTTGGGTGAGGACGTCGATGCAGTACTTGTCATCGTCGATCATCTTCGCGATGCCGCGAACCTGGCCCTCGATCCGGCGCAACCGCTTGGCGTAGTTCTGTTTTTGCGGCGAATAACCATGTGGCGCAGTCATGTCAGCCTCCCAGCATCTGCTTCATCTGGCCGATCTCGGCCTGCTGCGTGTCGACGATTGTCTGCGCCAGGCCTTTGGCGTCGACGTTCTTACCGTTGGTGATCTCGGCCCTGGCCATTTCGATCGCTCCCTGGTGGTGGCTGATCATCGACTCCAGCCATAGCGTGTCGAATTCGGAGCCGTTCAGCGACTCCAATTTCGTCATGGTGGCGTCGTCGACCATGCCCTGCATGGTGGCGCCGTGTCCGTTGTGGCCGGTGGCGGTGTCCGGGTTCTCGTTCCACTGCACCAGGAACACCTTCATGGTCTCGATCTCCGGCTGTTGGGCGGCGGAGATCTGCTCGGCCAGCGCGATGATTTCGGGATCGGTGGAACGGTCCGGCACCAGTGCCGACATCTCGACGGCCTGCTGGTGGTGCGAAATCATGTTGGTGGCGAACGCGACATCGTCGGCGTTGAAACCCGCCGGCGCCCCAGTGATGACGGGCTCATCGGGGTGCTCATCGCCGGTGTGACCGTCGGACGCAGGGCTGGTACAGGACGACAAGAACAGCGCGGCGACGACGGCTGCCAGGGCGGCGGCCACGCGAGCGGGGATGGACGTCATGACCCCCAGCTTAGCGGATACCCCTCCGGGGTATCGATAACGGTTTGGCCGGGTTAAACGCCGAAGGCATACTGAAGCGATGCCCTCAGAGCCCTCGACTCCCGACATCAAACCCCGCAGTCGCGACGTCACCGACGGCCTGGAGAAGGCCGCCGCCCGCGGAATGCTTCGCGCAATAGGCATGGACGACGACGACTTCGCCAAGCCGCAGATCGGTGTCGGCTCGTCGTGGAACGAGATCACGCCGTGCAACCTGTCCTTGGACCGGCTGGCAAAGGCCGTCAAGGACGGGGTGTTCGCGGCCGGCGGCTATCCGATGGAGTTCGGAACGATCTCGGTGTCCGACGGCATCTCGATGGGCCACGAAGGCATGCACTTCTCGCTGGTGTCCCGTGAGGTTATCGCCGACAGCGTGGAGACGGTGATGCAGGCCGAGCGCCTCGACGGTTCGGTGCTACTGGCCGGCTGCGACAAGTCGCTGCCCGGAATGCTGATGGCCGCGGCGCGTCTCGATCTGGCCAGTGTCTTTATGTACGCGGGTTCGATCCTGCCGGGCATCGCCAAGTTGTCGGACGGCACCGAGCGCGAAGTGACGATCATCGACGCGTTCGAGGCCATCGGGGCGTGCTCGCGTGGGCTGATGCCCCGTGAGGACGTCGACGCCATCGAGCGCGCGATCTGTCCCGGCGAGGGCGCGTGTGGCGGCATGTACACCGCCAACACGATGGCCAGTGCGGCCGAGGCGCTCGGCATGTCGTTGCCGGGCAGCGCGGCACCACCGGCGACCGATCGCCGCCGCGACGGGTTTGCGCGCCGTAGCGGCCAGGCCGTGGTCGAGCTGCTGCGCCGCGGCATCACCGCCCGCGACATCCTGACCAAGGAGGCTTTCGAGAACGCGATCGCGGTGGTGATGGCCTTCGGCGGCTCGACCAATGCCGTGCTGCACCTACTGGCCATCGCGCACGAGGCAGGAGTGAAGCTGACACTCGAGGACTTCACCACGGTTGGCTCCAAAGTGCCCCATCTCGCCGACGTCAAACCCTTCGGGAAGCACGTGATGACCGACGTCGACCGCATCGGCGGCGTGCCCGTCGTGATGAAGGCGTTGCTGGATGCCGGCCTGCTGCACGGGGATTGCCTCACCGTCACCGGACAGACCATGGCGCAGAACCTCGCGCACATCGCACCCCCGGACCCCGACGGCAAGGTGTTGCGGGCGCTCACCAACCCGATCCACCCCACCGGTGGCATCACGATCCTGCACGGCTCACTGGCTCCTGAGGGCGCAGTGGTGAAGTCGGCGGGCTTCGATTCGGATGTATTCGAAGGAACTGCAAGGGTTTTCGAACGTGAGCGCGCGGCGCTGGACGCTCTCGAGGACGGCACCATCACCGCGGGCGACGTGGTGGTGATCCGCTACGAGGGCCCCAAGGGTGGACCCGGCATGCGGGAGATGCTGGCAATCACCGGCGCGATAAAGGGTGCTGGACTGGGCAAGGACGTGCTGTTGATGACCGACGGTCGATTCTCCGGCGGCACCACCGGGTTGTGCGTCGGACACGTCGCGCCCGAGGCCGTCGACGGCGGTCCGATCGCCTTCCTGGCCGACGGTGACCGCATTCGTCTGGACGTGGCCAACGGCACCCTGGACGTGGTGGTCGATCCAGCCGAGTTCGAAGCGCGCAAGGCGGGCTTCGAGCCGCTGCCGCCGCGCTACACCACCGGCGTGCTGGCCAAGTACACCAAGCTGGTCGGCTCGGCCGCGGGCGGCGCGGTCTGCGGCTAGCGTGGGCCGAATCGTCGAGTGTGGACTTTGGCCACGCCTGCCCCCGTGAACGCGTGACGTTCTGAGCGCTATGGCGCTTCCGTCGGCTCCTTGACCACGGCCACCGCGAAGCCGTCCCACTCCTTGGTTCCGACCGTCTGAATCGCCGCCGCGTCCAATTGCGGGTGCTCGCCCATCATCTCGAGCATGTCGCGCACGGCACGAGCCTGATGATCATCGGCGGCGGGGTCAAGCACCCGGCCCATGCGAGCAATGTTGTCCACCACGATGACTGAACCTGGCGCGCCCAGCTTGATCGCCCACTCGACGTAGGCGACGTTGTTCTCCTTGTCGGCGTCGATGAAGATGAGGTCGAACGGCTCACCGCGGTCCGCCAGTTGCGGCAGTGTGTCCAGCGCCGCTCCGACGATCACCTCGATTCGGTCTGCGACGTCGGCGCGCTCGAAGTTCCTGCGCGCCACCTCCGCGTGCCTCGGTTCGTATTCGAGCGTGACGATGCGGCCGCCGGGCCCGACACCGCGGGCCAGGTTGATGGTGCTATAGCCGGCCAGCGTGCCGATCTCCAGCACCCGGCTCGCGTGCATCACGGTCGCCAGCAGCGCCAGCAGCTTGCCGTGTTGGGCCGACACCTCGATGGACGGCATCCCCGCCGCCGCGCCGGCTTCCCGCGCGGCGCGCAGCGCGTCGTCCTCGGTGCGCAACACCCGGTTGAACATCTCGTCGAGGGACTTGGGGTCCGGCTTCGTCACGCGTCAAACGTTACCGCTATCGCACACCTTCCTTGGAGTACAGGACCCGCAGCACATGGCCGGCCTCCGGGCCCATCACGGCGCCGGCGAGGTCGCAGAACGCGGCGACGAACTCCGGCCCGTGCGGCGGCTCCGCGCCGCTGAGGTGGTGGGCGAGCTCGTGCAGTACCACCAATTCCCGCAGCGCCCAACGGGTCCGCTGTTCGGGCACTGCCATGGTGGCACTGTCGTCTGAGCTTTCGTAGTGCGCCGCGGTGGCGCCGCGACGTGCGCGCACGGTCAGCGGGCCGGTGGCGGGCCATCGTTTACGGACACCGGGATGCGCCAGCACGTCGTCGACATAGCGCTGGACCGCCGGCACCGACGCGAATCGTCCCTCAGGCGGAAGCGTGAGCTGTGTGCCGAAGAAGTCGACCGATCGGCTGCCGTGCTCGCTGGCCCTGTCGAACAACGTCCGGACGAACTCCTCTGCGGCGTAGACCCTCGCGCGTTGCGTGTCGCGAGGCGTCACTTCTGAAGTGCCGAGCGGACACCGGCCAGCTCCGGGCTGTTGCCCAGGCGTGCCCGCTGCCCCGCGCGATCGCCCGCACGCCGCGCCGCCGACGAGTACCCGGCAGTGGCGCTGGTGGCCCGCCACGTTCCCCGGGCTTCCGAGGTATGACGGTAGAAGTCCTTCAGCTCGATATCCTTGTCCCGCAACGCAATAGCTGTACCAGGGCTGTCACGTGCGTTGGTGGCTTCTCGTTGTGCCTCTTCGCGGGCCTCGGACAGCCGCTTGCCGACGCGGGCGCCGAAGGCCAGCTGAAAGTTGATCCGCGCGGTGATCGTCGGCGTCGGCCGATGGGCGCCGGAGGAGATGTAGGTTTCCGAGGCCCTCACCATCTGCATCACCAGGCTGGCGTAGAGCGTGTGGCTGGCGTCGATGTCTTCGGCGAAGCCGTACGCGTAGACGAAGGTCGAGTTGGATGCGACGTCGCATTTCACGTCGTTGGAATTCGCGATCACGACGAACAGCTGCACGTAGGTGCGCAATCCGCGCGAGCCCGCGTTGCCGATGGTGATGGTGCGCTGAACCGGCATCTGCGTCTTCGTGCGTTTGTCCGAATGCGACCGCGCCACCGCGAGGTCGATCGACGTCGCCGTGGCCAACCGTTGCGCGGCGGCCATGAAGGCGTCGGCCTCGTGCTGGTTGTCGGTGCCTTCGGCCTGGCGCAGCAGGGCGGCGATGCGCGCGAGCATCTTGTCGTCGGTCATGGCGCAAGATTAGGGCTACTTGGTGACAAAGTCGTCCAGCGCGCTTACCACTTGTGGAGAAAGTGGATCTTGCTTGGCGTAGTTGGCCACGTTGTCGCTGGGGTCGTCACGCAGCACATGGTTGACGCCCTTGAGTTCGACCACCGTCAGAGCGGTGTGCTTGAACGCGTCGATCAGCGGCCGTACGGCGTCGCACTTGGCCTGGCCGTCGGAGTCCGAACACGTCAACAGCACCGGTGTGCCTGCGGGCACCTTGGCCGCCAGGGTCAGCGGGTCGATCTTGTCGGCTTCGAGGACGGCCTTGACATTTCCCGGGTTGAGAATGGCGCCCAGCCCCTCGGGCAGCTGGGCGGGCGCGGTGCCCCTGGTGCGGACTTGGTCGACGGCGGCCAACCAGGTCGCCAGCGTCGCCGGGCTTCCGCCAGCGCGCACCCGGTCGGTGATGATGTCGAGGTAGCGGCCGGGCAACGGCTGAAACAGCCCCAGCGAGTAAATTCTTGGGACGCCAGGGCCGGTATCGGCCGCCAGTGACATCGCGTGAATGGTGCCCTCACCGAGCGCGTAGACCGAGATGCGGGCCTCGTCGGTGCCGGGCTGATCGGCGAGGAACCGCACGGCGGCTTTGGCGCCCTGTGTGTATGTGGCGCTGATGACGTCGGTGGGCCGCTGCTCGTATGGGCCGAGGCCGGTCTTGCCGGTGCCCACCTTGTCGTAGCGCAGGCTGGCCACGGCGCGGTCCGACAACAGCTCGGCCAGCTGCCGCATGTTGCCGATCGCGCCGGCCACGTTGTTGTCGCCATTGCGGTCGGTGGCGCCACTTTCGGAGATCAACAGCGCGGCGGGTCCGGGGTCCGCGTCACGCTCGTGCCGGTACGTGCCGTGGATGGTGAGGCCGTCGGCGACGAAGGTGACCTCGTCGTCGACCCAGCCCTGCGGCTTCTGCTCTTCTGTAGTACAGGCGGGCAGCAAGGCAACGATCAGCGCAAATCCAATGACGGCAACGGCTTTCAAATCCGGACCTCGATCCACGAGGCGACGTCGTCGAGCACGACGGCACGTTCGGGTTCGTTGAACACCTCGTGGTAGAGCTCGGGATAAACCTTGAGGTGCGCGTCTTCGGACGCCACGCACTCAAGCAGATGATGGCTGCCTGCGACCGGGATCAGCTTGTCCTGTTCACCGTGCACGACCAGCAATGGCGCGGTCAGCGCGGCGGCCCGCTGCGGCATCGTTTCACCCACGGACAGCAGCGCCCGGGCGATGCCCGCAGGCAGCTTGCCGTGATACACCAGCGGATCGGCGTTGTAGGCCGCCACGACCGCCGGGTCGCGGGACACCGCGTCGGTGGGGAGCTGCTCGACGGGCATGCCCGGCATGGCCTTGCCGAGCGCCTTGGCGGCCAACACCATCACCGGCGACACCGCGTCCTGCGCGTCTACTGCGGGGCCGGACAGCACCATCGCGCTGTAGTCGTCGGGGTGCTCGACGCCGTAGGCGAAGACGATCCCGCCACCCATGCTGTGGCCGAGCACGACACGCTTGAGATCGGGATGGTCCGCCGCCGCGATGCCGACAAGGGTGTGGAAGTCGTCGGTGTACTCCGACAGGTCGCGCAGGTAGACGCGCTTGCCGCCGGATCGCCCGTGGCCGCGGTGGTCCAGCGCGTAGGTGACCAGCCCGGATTCGCCGAACCGCTGCGCGACGTGGTCGTAGCGGCGGGCATGCTCGGCGTAGCCGTGGGAGAGCACGACCACCCCGCGCGGGGTGGCGTCCGGTGTCCACACGTCGTAGACGATGTGCACGCCACCGACGCCGTCGAAGCTCCGTTCACTGCGGGTTGTGGCCATCAGGGGAGAGTATCGAGTGCTTGTCGGTGAGTCTGCGTAAGCTCGGTGCGGTGAGCGTCCTCGCACACGAAACCGATGATGAATTCCTGGTTCAAGCCGAGCCGCATCGGCGTGAGCTGATGGCGCACTGTTACCGGATGACCGGCTCCGTGCACGATGCCGAAGACCTGGTGCAGGAGACCTACTTGCGGGCATGGAAGGCCTACAGCGGGTTCAAGGGTCAGTCGTCGCTGCGGACGTGGTTGTACCGCATCGCCACCAACACATGCCTGACCTCTCTGGAGGGTCGTCAACGCCGGCCGCTGCCAACCGGGCTGGGTGCGCCGAGCTCGGATCCGGCCGGTGAGCTCACGGAACGCGCTGAGGTGCCGTGGCTGGAGCCGCTGCCGGATCAATACGACGATCCCACCGACCCTTCGACGATCGTCGGATCGCGCGAGTCGGTGCGGCTGGCGTTCGTCGCTGCGCTACAGCACCTGTCCCCGCGGCAGCGGGCGGTGCTGGTGTTGCGTGACGTGTTGCAGTGGAAGGCCGCCGAGGTGGCCGACGCGATCGGCACATCCACGGCCGCGGTGAACAGCCTGCTGCAGCGGGCCCGAGCACAACTCGACGCGGTCGGCCCCAGTGAGGACGACCAGCTGCCTCCGCCCGATTCGCCGGAGACCAAGGATTTGCTCGATCGCTACATCGCCGCGTTCGAGGCCTACGACGTCGACAAGCTGGTGGAGTTGTTCACCCAGGAGGCGATCTGGGAGATGCCGCCGTTCGACGGCTGGTACCAAACGCCGCAGGCGATCGCCGCGTTGATCCAGACGCACTGCCCCGCAGAAAAGGCCGGCGACATGCGGCTACTCCCGACGACCGCCAACGGGCAGCCCGCGGCCGGGCTGTACATGCGCAACAAAGAGACCGGCTTACACGAGGCGTTCCAGTTCCACGTGATCGACGTCGGACGCGACGGGGTGTCGCATGTCGTGGCGTTCGGCGACACCGAGCTGTTCGACAAGTTCGGATTGCCCGAGACGCTCTAGCCGTCGAGTGGCCAGTTATGCAACGCGATCCTGCAAAACACGTGCAATAACTGGCCACTCAGCGCCGGCTGCCTGCAGCGCTGCGCATACCCGCGCCACGATCACACCGGGTCGATAGCGCAGTAGCTCGTTGTTGACGCGCACGATCCGCCAACCGCGCTGCTCGAATCTTGCGTACTTGTCGATGTCGCGAGTGCGACGGGAGGGATCCGTCCAGTGTTGCGGCCCGTCATATTCGACACCGACCATCAACTCCTCCCACCCCATATCTATACGCGCGAACGGCACGCCAAAGTCGTCGCGGACAACGATCTGTGTCTGCGGCCGACGCAGACCCGAACGCACCAGAAGCAGCCTCGTCCGGGTTTCTTGCGGCGATTCTGCACCCGCATCCATCAGCTCGGCGGCCGTTCGCAGTTGGACGATCTCGCGTGCCCGGCGATGGTGCGACGCGACGCGGAGCACGTCTCCGCCGTCCAGCCTTGTGGCGTTCGCCAACGCGTCGAGGCGTATCACCGCCGTTGTCTCATCATCGCGACGACCAATGTCGAAGGCCGTACGCGCAGGCGTCGTCGCCGGCATCCCATCGATCTAGCAGATCTCGTCGTCGCGGAGCTTGTCACGGTGGATCACGATGCCGTTGGTGGCGCGGTCGCCGCGGCACAACTCGGCAGGCAGGTCGGCATCGATCCACTTCGTGCCATGCAGGGCGGTGGCCGACATGCCGGCGACGGTCGCGTCGACGATGCGATCACAACCACGCCCCGACCGCCTGCGTTGCCGGCGTCAGTGGTTGGCCCCGCGGCAGGTATACGTGCGGAAGATCAACTGGTTTCGGCTGTGCAGTGTGCGCTCTGGTAAAGGTCCCGGCCGCCACGGCTTCGGTACCAATGAACAGCATTGCTGGGTGCGTCATGCCTTGCACGCAAGCATCGCAGCCCGACGAATGTGGACTTCGGCCACGCAAACTGGCGCCAGGCGTGGGTGTTGTCCACACTCATCACGCCATCCACATACGAGATGGTGTTACAGTGCTGTTCTTAGCTGCTCAGTGGCCTTCTTGAAACGTGTTTTGGAACGTGTTCTATGATCGCGGGCTATGAAGACCAAGGGCGCTCTGCTTTGGGAGCTCAATTCGCCGTTCAAGGTCGACGAGATCGATCTCGGCGACCCCGTCGACGACGAGGTGCAGATCCAGGTACACGCGGCGGGCATGTGTCACTCCGACTACCACCTGACCACCGGCGCGACGCCGATCGGTCTTCCCGCGCTCGGCGGGCACGAGGGTGCGGGCATCGTCACCAAGGTCGGCAAGAACGTCACGAGGCTTGAAGAGGGCGACCACGCCATCCTGGCCTTCATCCCCGCCTGCGGCGCCTGTCAGCCGTGCCTGAAGGGCTACCGTTCTCTATGTGACCGCGGCGCTTTGCTGCTCGGGGGCAAGGCCATCGCCGACGGAACAAGCAGGGTGCATGCCGGCTCCGCCGAGGTATCGCCGATGAACCTGCTCGGCACGTTCGCCCCGTACATGACCGTCCACAAAGACTCTGTCGTCAAGATCGACAAAGACATTCCATTCGAGACCGCCGCCATCATGGGCTGCGCGGTGCCGACCGGTTTCGGCTCGGCCACCAACGTCGCCCAAGTCCAGCCCGGCGAGACCGTGGTAATCGTCGGCGTCGGCGGTATCGGCATGAGCGCGCTGCAGGGCGCCGTCATCTCCGGCGCCAAGACCGTGGTCGCGATCGACCCCAACGAGTGGAAGCGCGACCAGGCGGTCAAGTTCGGCGCCACGCACGTCTATCCGTCGATGGCGGAGGCCATCGCGCCGCTCATCGATGTCACCCACGGCGTGATGGCCGACAAGACCATCATCGCGGTCGGCGAGATGCGCGGCGAGTACATCGAAGAGGCGCTCACGCTGACCACCAAGACCGGCACCTGCGTCGTCACCGGCATGGGCTCGATGATGGACGTCGACGTCAAGCTCAACCTCTTCCTGTTCACGATGTTGCAGAAGACGTTGAAGGGCAACATCTTCGGCGGCGGCAGCTCACACGTCGAGACGCCGAAGCTGGTCGGTCTGTACAAGTCAGGGCTGCTGAAGATCGACGAGATGGTGACCAACACCTACTCGTTGGACAACATCAACGACGGGTACCAGGACATGCTGGACGGCAAGAACATCCGCGGCGTCATCAAGTTCGCGGAAACGGACTGGTAAGCCGCCCCAGCGCCGTCTCGACCACCGACCCGAACGCACGCAGCTGGGCGGCGGTCAGTCCGTCGAACACGACAGAGCGCACCAAGTCGGAATGTCCCGGCGCGGCCGCCTCCAGCACCGCGCGACCATCGGCCGTCAACTCGACGGTGGCACCCCGCCGGTCGTCGTTGCTGCCGTGGCGGGCCACCAGGCCGCGGCCACGCATTCGCCGGACCTGATGCGAGACCCGGCTCTGCTCCCATCCCAGGACCTCGCCGAGCTCGTTCATCCGCTGCGCGCCCCGCTCCGACAGCGCCACCAGCACGTCGTAGTCCGACAGCGACAGCTCACAGTCCTGCTGCAGCTGGCGGTGCATGGCGGTCTGCAGCCGGCTGGCCATCGTGAGGTATCCGCGCCAGATCTGCTGTTGCTCGTCGGTCAACCACATGGAATACATGACACATCATCTATGTTGTCGTGGTCAATGCCGCCCACCTAGGCTGGCCCATCGAGAGGTGATGACATGACAGCCCACACCGTCGAGATCCGGCGTGCCGACGACCGCGCGAAGACGAAGATCGCTTGGCTCGACTCCAAGCACTCGTTCTCATTCGGCAGCCACTATGAGCCCGACAACACACACCACGGCCTGCTGCTGGTGAATAACGATGACATCGTCAAGCCGGGCACGGGTTTTGATACCCACCCCCACCGCGACATGGAAATCGTGACGTGGGTGCTGCGCGGCTCCCTGGTGCACCAGGACTCCACTGGTCATTCGGGCGTGATCTATCCCGGTCTGGCGCAACGGATGTCGGCCGGTCGTGGCATCCTGCACTCTGAGAAGAATGACTCTTGGACGTTGACCGGTGGGCAATCCCATAGTGAGCCAGTGCATTTCGTGCAGATGTGGGTGGTCCCGGACGAGTCCGGCATCACGCCCGGCTATCAGCAGCTCGAGATCGACGACGAGCTGTTGCGCGGCGGCCTGGTGACGATCGCGTCGGGCATGCCCGAGCACAGCGACGACACCGCGATCACCATCCGTAACAAGTATGCCGCTCTGCACGCAGCCCGCATGCATGCCGGCGACAGCATCGAACTGCCCCAGGCGCCGTATCTGCACCTGTTCGTTCCCCGCGGTGAAGTCACCCTTGAAGGCGCAGGAACCCTGCACGAAGGTGACGCCGTTCGGTTCACCGCGTCGGGCGGTCAGCGCCTCACCGCCACCGAACCCGCCGAAATTCTGGTCTGGGAGATGCATGCGGGCTTGGCTGCGGCATAAGCGAATTGGATTAGCGCTCGCCGGAGTCGCGCTGCTCGCGGCGTGCTCCACAAGCCCGGCTCCCACCCCGACCGCTGAGTCGACGTCGCCGCCGGCGCCAACGGCCGAGGCCGCGACCGAACTGGTTCCCGTCACGGTGCAGGTGAACACCGACCTGGCCCAGCCGCCCTTCGACGAGCCCCGCCAGGCGCTGGTTCCTTCCGGTTGGACGCTTTCGGCGTGGGCCCGCATCCCCAAGGCCCGACTCGCGGCCTGGGCCCCCGACGGCGCACTACTGATTTCCGTGCCGAGCTCCGGGCAGGTGCTGCATCTGGCGCCGAGCGACGCCGGGCCGCGCGAGTCGGTATTGGTCGACGGGCTGGACCAGCCACACGGCCTGGCGTTCGCCGGCAACACGCTCTACGTCGCCGAAAGCGATCAGGTCGACGCCTACGACTACGCCTACGGCGCGGCCATCAACCAGCGCACCGTCGCAGCCAACCTGCCCGATGCCAAGAGCCCCGACCTGCGCGGCGCGTACGCACATGCACTGAAGAGCGTCGCCGTCGGCCCGGACGGAGCCGTATACTTCTCGATCGGCTCGACGGGAAACATCTCCGCCGACGACCGCGAGGCGACTCCACCGCGTGCGACCATCATGCGGGTCCCGCCCGGCGGCGGTCCGGCGCAACCGTTTTCGACGGGTGTGCGCAACGGCACCGGGCTCGCTATCGCACCGGATGGTTCGGTGTGGACGGCGGTCAACAATCGCGACAACATCGCCAACCCGCAGACCGGCGAGGTGACCATGGACTACGTCAACGACCATCCGCCCGAGGCAGTCGCCAGGCTGACGCCCGGGCGCGAATTGGGTTGGCCCTATTGCAATCCTGACGGGGGGCCGGCAGACCTCCCGTTGATTCGCGACGTGCAGACCAACGCCAACGGTAACGAGCTCGACTGTGCCAGTCTTCCACCGATCGAGCAGAGCCTCGGCGCGCACGCGGCCCCGCTGGGCCTGAGCTTCACCGATGGCGTGCTACCAGACCCGTATGCCAGCGGCGCGCTCGTCGGCGTACACGGATCCTGGAACCGTGAGCCGCCTCGAGCGCCGGAGGTGTCCTTCTTCCCTTGGCGCAATGGCGGTTTGGGCAATCAGCAGACCTTGGTCGGCGGGTTCCAGTCGGACGACGGCTCGCGCTGGGGCCGTCCGGTCGCCGCGGTGGCGGGCCCCGATGGCGCGGTGTACATCACTGACGATTACGCGGACGCGGTGTATCGGCTGGCTCCCCCTGGCCGCTAACGCTTCGATGACACGGTGGCCTGGCTGGCGGTGGCGTGCTCGAAAACCGCCGTGTGCGAGCTGATGCGCATCGCTTGGCGCACCGTCGGCGCGATCGTGGCCCGAGTCTGGGCCGACACCGACAAGCGCATCGACCGGTTCGCCGATCTGCGCCGGATCGGCATCGACGAGATCTCCTACAAGCGCCACCACAAGTACCTGACGGTGGTGGTCGATCACGACAGCGGCCGGCTGGTGTGGGCCGCGCCCGGACGCGACACCGCCACCCTGCGCCGGTTCTTCGACGCCCTGCGCGCCGACCGGTGTGCGCTGATCACCCATGTCTCCGCCGATGCCGCGGACTGGATTGCCGACGTGGTCGCCGAGCGCTGCCCGACCGCGATCCGCTGTGCCGATCCCTTTCACGTGGTGGCCTGGGCCACCGAGGCGCTGGACGCCGAGCGGCGCCGGGCCTGGAACGACGCGCGGGCGCTGGCCCGTCACGAGCCCATGTGGGTCGCGGCCGTCCCGGCAAGAACACTCCGCCGCGCCCGGCGCATGAGCACGCCCGCAAGCTCAAGGGCGCCCGGTATGCGCTGTGGTAGAACCCCGAAGACCTGACCGAACGCCAGAGCGCCAAGCTGGCCTGGATCGCGAAGACCGACACCCGGCTCTACCGGGCCTATCTGCTCAAAGAGGGCCTGCGGCATGTGTTTTCGGTCAAGGGCGAAGAAGGGAAGCAGGCCTTGGACCGGTGGATCTCCTGCGCGCCGCTGCCGCATCCCGGTATTCGTCGAGCTCGCCCATCGCATAGCGACACCGCCAAGCCATCGAGCCGCCCTCGACCACGGACTATCCCAAGGACTGATCGAATCCACCAACACCAAGATCCGGCTCCTGACCCGCATTGCCTTCGGATTCCGCTCCCCGGAGGCACTGATCGCCTTGGCCATGCTCGCCCTCGGCGGCCACCGACCCGCTCTACCTGGCCGAACCAAACACCCACAGATCAGTCAATAGAGCAGGTCGAGCAGTCCCTCGATCTGCAGCGAGCGCTCGAAGATCACCTGCACCTGGGTGGCGGTCTCCTCCACCGAGACCAGGGTGTCGATCCACTTGCGGCTGACCACGTCGACGATCGCGAAGCAGACCCGCCGGGCCCGGGTGAAATGCGTGACGTCCCAATCCAGATTCGGTTCGGCGCCCACACCAGCCAGTCCGGCCACGGCCTGCGCTCGCTACGGCTACGGGGCTGCGGTTCGCTCAGGGTCAGCTCGTGCTCGACGAGCACCCGACGGAAGCTAGACGGTGACACCCACACCAGCTGCTCGTAGGAGCCGCGATGCGCCAGCTTGCGATGCGAGCGGTCCACGGCACCCCAGCGCTCGGTGACGTCGAGGATCACGGCCACCTCCTCTCGCAGCAGCGCATGCACCGGATGCCCGCCCGCCGCCTTGTCGACTAGGGTGCCGATGTCGCGGCGCCGTGCTCGCCAGCGGTGCTCCCGGCAGTCAGAGACCTGCCACAACGAGCACGCCCAGCGGTGCGCGAACCCGCCGCGACGGCGTCGTCGACGCTCTTCAGGACGTCTTCCTTGACCTCGGCGTTGACCCGCGCCCTCACCATCCCGTCAGCCCCAACCGGATTTTCCCCGCACTACCGCCAGCTCGATGGCCTGCGCCTTGACCGCCTCGGTCAACTGCGCTATCTCCGCCCTCGCGGCCTCGAGCTGCCTATCCCGTTGCGCGCCAGGACGACCCTACTTGCTCGCCAAAGCCGACAACGCGGCGTCCTTGACCGTGCGCCCGATCCCGATCACTGTCTATACATCCACACGCCACTTGCGCGCCGCCTCGGCCTGTCTGATCTCCCCAGCGGTGACCTGCAGAAAGATCTCCCACTTCGTCTCCGCCGACAGGTTCGTCTGTCGCCGCCTCGCACTGTCGTACTCTCGCATAAACAACTCCTCTCCGATCACCCGAGAAGACTGACAGCCTTGGGTAATTTCTCACCCCGATCTCAGGCGTTCGACGTGGGCCAGGTTCTTGTAGCTTTCCACGACCGCGGCCGGGTCGAGGTCGGTGGCGGGTACCGACGTGCGGAGTACGTAGATGCCATCGAGGGCGGCTTCGGCGTCGATGCCGGCCTGGTCGCGGTGGTAGGTGTAGGTGGTGTCGGTGATCTTGCGGCGAAAGTGCTTGCCCACCTTGCGTTTGGCGATGATCCGGCCGATGGCCTCGCCGATTTTGCCCGCTCCGCGCAGGCGGCCGGCTGCCACCCGGGCGGCGATGGCGGCCAGGTCGGCGTCGGTGGCGGCCAGCAGTTCGTTGCGTTTGCGGGCCCGCTCGGCGGCCAGGGCGCCGTTGCGGCAGGCGATCAACCGTTCCCCCGCGTAGTCGCCGTGGCTGATCTCGGCGAGGTCTTGGGTGTCGAACAGGCTCATTTGCAGCAGCCCCTCCTCGGCGGCCAGTGTGGCGATATCCGGGGCGCGTAGCGCGGTGATCCACCCGAAAGCCGTTGCTGTGTCGCCGTTGTCGTTGAGCTTGCGCAGCGCGTCGATGCGCGCGGAGGTGATCATGCCGCGATCTCCGACCAGCACCAGCCTGTCAACCCGAAGCGATCGCGGATCACCTCGACGATGTCGCTGTACGCGACCTCGTCGGCGTTGTCCCCTCGCACTACCCGCACCGCCACCTGCGCC
The DNA here is from genome assembly GCA_963715885.1 of uncultured Actinomycetota bacterium. GTDB lineage: Bacteria > Actinomycetota > Actinomycetes > Mycobacteriales > Mycobacteriaceae > Mycobacterium. The sequence continues at coordinate 137,712 of CAVQSK010000026.1, read as the reverse complement.
CGCCTCGTCGGTGAGCACCCCGTATTCGATCTGCGGCAGGCCCTTCTTGCCGTCGCTGGTATAGCCGTAGGCGGCCAGCTCACAGCACCGCCCTGTCACCCTCTAGCTGGTCAGATCGAACAACGCTATCCGGCTTGCGTTCGCCGCTGGCCCAAGGTGTTTGGCGGCCAGCTTCTTCTCGATTGCGTCCTGGCGATCAGCCAGCCAGTCCATCGCGGCATACACCTCATCAGTCGACGCGCCGGCCACGTCCAGGTCTGGCCCCAGGGTGCAATCGGCCCATCGCGACAGCGTGGACAGTTTGGAGACCGAGCATATCACCCCGAACCGGAGTTCCGCGACTCGTGCTTCGTCGTCCGGTGATGCCGACGTAGATCGCGATCAGGACGACCGCGACGATGATGCCGACGAGGAACGGAATGGTCTCGAATCCGCCGTTCTCATTGGTGTATCCCAGTTTGTAGGTCACCCATGTTCCGATGAACGACCCGAGCGCGCCGAGCAGGATCGTCATGATGACGCCGATGCTCTGCTTGCCGGGCATGATCAGCCGGGCGAGCGCGCCGACGATCAATCCGACGACGATCGCGCCGATGATTGTTCCGATCATTTCTGCTCCCTTGCCAGTAGCCCGTTCAGGGCGGTTGTCATTTGTTTCTCGGTGTCGTTGGCCAGCTTTTCGAAGACGAGCTTCATCACGGGATTGAGCAACTTCGCGAACCCGTGCATCTCGAGGTCGGCGCGGTAGGTGAGCACCGCACCGGCGCCTGCGGCGTCGACCGTGATGGTGTCAACCGACGTCGACGACGAGTTCTTGCCGACGAACACCAGAGTGCGGTCGGTGAGTTTGTCCAGGGTGTAGGTGAGTTCCGCTGTGACGCCGAAGATCTTGGAGACGTTGTGCCAAGACGATCCCTCGGCGATTGGACCGCTGTCGATTCGGGTGCACCGCTGAGTGCCCGGATCCCACTCTTCGGCGTTGCTGAAGTCCTGGAGGTAATCGACGACTTGGACAGGCGTCGGGCTGACGGCGAGAGTGCGCGAAACGGTTGGCATGGCGTGCGTTTACCCCATTCCCGTCGATCTCACCCCAGCGCATCACCCCCGCAGCCGGGGAAAGCACCGGCTCGTCAGCGATTCGCGCGAAACCCGATTGTGATGCAGTTGTGACCAAAGTTGACAGCGTTTCTACTGTGGCTAATGTGGTCTTGGTCTAGCTGTCCGCTGAAGGGGCAACGGTGTTGATTCCAGCCGCAAACTTCCGGCGCTTCGCGGCCCTTGCCGCGGCGCTGGTGTTGTGCGCTGGCTTGGCAACGACGGCTGGTGTCCCCAAAGCCCAAGCGGCCAGCGGCAAGGACCTGCTGGCGAACGCCATCGCCACCACCCGCGGCTCATATCTGGTCTACAACTTCGGCGGCGGAGCCCCGGCGCCGATGCTCAATGCCGGCGGCGGCTGGTACGAATTGAGCAACGGCGGCCACTTGATGATCATCAAGTCCGCATCGCAGCGGCTGGCGCCACGGCTGCTGGTCGACTCGCACGCCGGCTATCAAGCCCGCTGCGAACGTGACCCGCGCGCGCGTACCGGCGAGGGGCTATGGCAGGCCTCCGAGATCTATACCCCGCTGCAGGCATGGCAGGCGCTTGGGCAGCCGACGATCGCGATCAACGCCAACTTCTTTGACGTACGCGGACAGAAGGGGGGTTCGTGGAAGTCGACGGGATGCAGCTCCCCGCTGGGCGCCTACGTCGACAACACCCGCGGGCAGGGCCGGGCCAACACTGCAGTCACGGGCACGGTCGCCTACGCGGGCAAGCAGGGCCTGTCGGGTGGCGGCGAGAACTGGAAGGCGCTGTCGACGATGATCCTGCCGATCGGCGGCGCGCCGTTCGTGGTGCCGCCGAAGAGTCCCGACGACTACGACGCCGCCTCACCGGCCATTCAGCGGCTGCTCGACGAGGGCGCTCGGTTCGTCGCGGTCAGCGGCATCGGGCTGCTCGCGCCCGGTGACACCGCACAGCTCAACGACGGCGGTCCCAGCGCCGCCCGTACGGCGATCGCGTTTGCGAAGGATAAGGATGAGATGTACGTCTTCCAGGGCGGCGGCTACACACCGGACCAGCTTCAGGATCTGTTCCGCGGGCTGGGCAGCGACACAGCGATCCTCCTCGACGGCGGCGGGTCGTCGGCGATCGTGCTGCGCCGCGACACCGGTGGTATGTGGGCGGGCGCCGGTGTGCCGGACGGGAATTGCGATACCCGCCAGGTGCTGTGCGACTCGCGCGAACGCGCCCTGCCGAGCTGGCTCGCCTTCAACTAGGCTGCGTCGTCAGCCGGCCCGCAGTGCATTCGCGGCCGCGGCGTGCGCCTGGCGGGCGTAGCCGCCGCCGAAGAGCACGACGTGCGCCAGAAGTGGGTAGAGCTGGTGGAGCCCGACCCGCTCCCGCCAACCGTCGCGAAGTGGCCGCTGCTGCTGGTATCCGTCGATCACTGCGTCGAGATACGGACAGCCGAAAAGCGCCAGCATCGCCAGATCGGTTTCCCGGTGACCGCCGTGCGCCGCGGGGTCGATGAGCACAACCCCCTCAGGCGTCCACATGACGTTCCCGCTCCACAGGTCGCCATGCAACCGGGCCGGCGGATCGTCGTCGTCGAAATCACCAGTCTCACAACGGGATATGACCGCATCGATGACCCCGCGGGCCGCCGCGTCAAGCCGCGGCGCCGCGAGTTCGGCCATCGGCGCAAGACGTTCGCGGGCATAGAAGGCGCCCCACCGGTCGTGTTCCTTGAGCGACATCGGCAATGGATTGTGCAGCGGCCCGAAGTACCCCGGCCCAGTCCAACCGTCGGGCGGCGAGCCGAAAGCGTCGGCACCAGCGTCGTGGGTGCGTGCCAGTCGGCCACCGAATTCATGCGCGGCCGCGCGCGTCGGAGTGGCCGCAACCAGCCGCTCCAACGTCAGGCTGACGTCGTCGTACTCGATCACCCCCGCACATGGCACAGCGTTCTCAGCGGTTGAAAGCCATTGCAGCCCAGCGGCTTCACAAGCGAAGAAACCTGGCGGCACACCGGTGCTGCGCTTTACGAAGACGGCCACGCCTAGGGCTGTCCAGATACGAGCCGCAGCAGTCGGTCGCGCGCCCTGGTGGGAAGGTTCGTCACCAACGCCACCTGGAGTTTGTTGCCTAGACCGACGACGTAACGGGCGCGGGGCCGACGCTCCGTGAGCGCCTCCTCCACGACGGCCGACACTTTCTCGGCCGGCACGGCGATCTTCTGCGACATCAAGATCATCTTCTTCATGCCTGCGATGTGCTCGGCGTACAGTGTGCGTTGTTCCGCGGTGAGCGCGGCCTCGGTCTGCTCGACCATCGTGTCAGCGGTGCGCCACATGTCGGTATCGGTCTGCGCGGGCTCGATGATGACCACCGGTATGTGCCACGGCCGCAACTCCATTCGCAAAGCGTCAGCAGCGGCTTCCAAGGCGAACTTGCTGGCGCAGTAGGCCCCGATCAGCGGCATCGACAGTCTGCCGTTGACACTGGAGATGAACACGATCCGCCCGCCGGACTTCCGCAGCCGCGGAATCGCGGCCTGGGTGACGGCCAGCTGTCCGATAACGTTGATTTCCAGCTGCTTTCGCCACTCGTCAGCGCTGACCGCCTCCATTGGTCCGCCCACGGCGATACCCGCGTTGTTGACGATCGCATCGAGACGTTCCGGCAGCGCTTCGTCCAGCGCGGCGATGTCATCCGCGGAAGTGACATCGAGAATGACCGAGGAGATGGATTGCGGGCTCAGCCCGGTGACCGCTTCGGCATCCTGTTCGCTGCGAACTCCGGCGATCACGTCCCAGCCGCGAGAGGACAGGTGCTCGACGATTGACTTGCCGATACCCCGCGCTGCGCCAGTGACGAGTACAGATGGCATATTGGGAGACTAACCCTCTGTGCCATCGGGCCTTGGCGGACCGAACCAGAAGATCCCTGCGCTGATGGCTATTACCGCTGCGGCCAAGGCAATCACCCGTGGTCGTCGAGGTGCCGGGGCTAGTCGGCCGCCGAGCACCGTTCAGAGACCGGGGATTCGACGGAGCCGGTCTGCAGGTTTCGCTTAGAGCCGCGGCGTCAGATCCAGCGACGTGACGGTCGACATCCGGGTGATCAACCACTTCGCGTCCCGGCGCTCCAACGTCAAGCGGTACGACAGATAGCGCAGCGATGGGATGTTCTTCGTGACCGGGCTCGTGGCCACCGAGTTGGTGTACACGATCGCGGTGGCCTCCGACGGCGTCAGCGTTTCGACGGCCGCACCCATTACCTGGGTGGTGTTGGTGACCTGGGCTTGCTTGTTGGGCGCGACGATCGCGTCGATGTACTTGCGGTACTCGTTCGCGAAGTCACCGCCCAGGTAGCCCGCCGAGCGGGCCGGCAGCGAGTCCATGTTGTCCGGCGTATACGTCCACAGCGTGGTGATGGCATTGGCCGCGGTTCGAGCCACGTCGAGCTTGGTGTCCACCAGCGCACGGTCCGCCAGGTAGGGCTGCAGCGTCGCTGCGGCGAAGGCTGCCGCGCCGACGAACAGAGTCGCCGCGGCGACGGCCGCGATCTTCAGCCGCGTGCCCGCAGGCCGGTGCGGAACCAGGATCACCTCGGGTTCGGAAGCTTCCTGCGGCTCGGCGACCTCCGTTTCGGCGGCCTGCTCGACTGGCTCGTCTTCGGGCGCCGGTTCAACTGCCGCGGCGGGTTTGGCGGTTCTTCCTGCCTTACCCACCGGCCTGCGCGTCGCCGGCTTTGTGTTTTCGGGCTCAACGGATTGGGTTGTGGCGTCGGCAATTTCGTCCTGCACCTTGGGCCGCCGGAGATTCCACCATCGACGACGGGGGACAGGCGTGGCCTCGACTTCGGGTTGTGAGGGTTCGCCTGCGGTTTCTGCGGCTTCTTCGGCGCTGGACTGCTCGCTTGCCGCAAGTTGCCCCCGCAGTGGCATGCGATGGCGGCGACGCGGCGCTTTGGCGTCGGTCGCTTGGTCTGTCTCGGCGGCGTCCGTGGTCAGATCACCTGAATCAGCTGGCTGATCTTCCACTGCTGCCCTTCCTTGATAGCCGTTGCAACCCAACGGTCTCCGCTCTCGATCGTCGACTTCCCGTCAGGCGACCTCTGGGTGATCTTCGTGGCCACCAGGACGTCGGCGCTGCCGTTGTCGTTCCAGCGCTGCACGCCCGCCTCGATCACGGTGCCCGTCGTAGGCTCGGCCTGAGCCACGGTGATCAGGATCTCGTTCTGCTTCTCCTTGAACATCTTGGCGAAGTCGCCGGTGCCCTGTGCCAGGATCCGGTCCGTGTATGCGTTGGCGTGGAACGGATCCAGTGTGGTGTACGCGGTCATGAACTCCCGCACGTAGCTCAGCGCCGCCGCGTTCTTGACCGCCGCGCGGCGGTCCGTCTCGTGGTTGATCAACATCAGTGTGCTTGCCGTGATCGCCGCCGCGATCAACAACGCCGCCACAGTGGCGATGACCGGCAGGCCCCAGCGTCGCGGCGGTTTCGGGGCGCCGCCAGCGAATTTCGAGAAGAAGTCCGGCTCATCGGCCTCGACCTTGCGCCGCGGACTCACCGACCGGCCTGATTCATCTGGGGCTTCTTCAGCACCGTGAGATTGGCGACGCGCCACGCTCCGTCGCGCGTCTTGTCGAAGTCCACCCGCACCGTCGCGGTGATGAACTTCAGATCGTCCGGGTCGGTGCCGCGTTGACCTTGCATCGCCATCAGCATCGACGCCTGATCCGGCGTAGCGGACAGCACCGTGCTGCTCACCGCCCAGTACTCGTTGGTCGTCGGGGCCTTCTGCGCCACTTGTTGCTGAGCGATCAGTTGGGGCCGGTAGCCGTCGGTGGTCAGAGACTGCGCTCGCGAAAAGTCTTGCTGCAGCGTGTCCACGCTGAAGCTCAGCATCTGCTCGACGATGCGGGGTCCTCGCTCGGCAATCTGCGCGCGGGCCGTATCGACCGCCCGGTCGTGCCGGTACACCACCAGATAGCTCAGCCCCACCGCCGCTGCGCTCAGCAGCGTCGCCACCACAAGCACCACGGCGGTCGGCCGTCGCATGTCGCGCTGTGGTCGTTCGACCTCATGCACCTCGGTGCGCAGCAGCAGGTCGGCGAATGTGCGGTTGCGCCGGTCCCACAGCGGCCACAGCCAACCAATGAACAAGGCGGCGGTGTCCAGCAGATGCGCCAGGTCGCGGGCCACCAGCCGCAACAGCCCGACCGGCGCGCCGTCCCGTGTGCGCACGGCGATTCCGAACAGCGCGCGGCCCAGGCTCCACCCCGTGAGCGTCGGCAACAGCCACCGGTTGACCGCGATCAGCAGGACCGTCAGCGCGGCCGCGGCGGTGAACACCCACCACAGCCAGGCCCGCTGCGGCGCGGTCACAGCCAGCAGCGCCATGGTCGCGATCACCGCGACGCCCAGCAGCACGTCCACCGCGAAAGCGCCGGCGCGCGAGGGCCACGACGCGAGCGGCCCCGCGGTCGTCGTGTCGTCAGCGGGTGCCTCGGGTGTCGCGTCGAGCACGGCCGTCACGACGAGGTGACCTGATCCAGCTTGGCGACCTTGTAGGTGCCGTCAGCCGGGGCCATCTGCACCCGCAGCCGGTAGCCCTGCTCCTGGTCGGCGGCCTGCGAGTTGGTCACCCTGACCCGGACCGCCACCAACACGTCGACCGAGCCGTCGTCATTGTGTTTCTCGACCGCGGCGCGGATGTCGGACACCGCCACCTTGACGTTGGCCGCCTGGTAGGCCTCGACCATCACGCTGCTGTAGAGGCTGGCCTGGGCGCCGAAGTCACCCGTGGAACATTCGATGATCTTCGACTGCGCGGCAGTCATCGTCGCGGTGTCCGGGGCGTGCGTTGCCGCGACGCAATTCTTGGCCGCCTCCAGGGCCGCAGCATCAGCGCGCTCGATCGCTTTGCTTTGATCGTTGGACCGCAGCGCCAGGTAACCGCCCACCGCCGCACCGGCGGCCAACACCAGCAGCGCCGCGCAGATGCTGGCCACCCACCAGACACCGAGCCGCGACGGGCGACGACCATTGACAGCCGGCTCTGGGAATTCTCCGGCGGTCTCGACGGCCTCTACGCCTTGTTCTTCTGTGGATACTGCTAACGACTCATCCGGCTTTGCGACAGCATCGTCAGGCGCGGCATCAGCATCGGTGGGGTTCAGCCGGCGGGTGCCAGCATCTCCTTCCATCCGTCGTCTCCTGGGTTACTCGAATTGCTGACGTTATAAGTGACGCCGTCAGGTCCGACCACCTCGCCACTGGTCGGGCTGTACACCGCCGTGGAGCCAGGTGGCCCTGGTGCCGGAGTGTACGTGCACGGGTTGGGTTGCTGTCCACTGCACTGAACCGAGCCCTGGCCGGGCGGGCTCAGCGGATCGCTGATGGGCACCGGCGACGACCCCGATGGCGACTGCGGCAACTCATCGGCAGGCATCGGATTTACGCCGCTGTTGACCGTCGGCGCCGGGATGACTCCGCGACCGGGATTGACCCCTTGGTCGCAGCGCGCGCCCGGCGCCGGGCAGGACAGAATCTGGTTGGGGTCGCCGTACCAGGGATTGGTTCCCAGCGGCACGTACGGCTGATCACTGCGGCACTCCCTCGGCGTCGCCGCGCGCTTGCCGGGCACATCGACGCACGGATAGTTACGCGCACCGCGAACCACGTTGGCCTGGTAATCCTTTGGAATCTTGCAGTAGGTGCCCGACGGCAGCGGAGCCATGCTGGTATCGGCCGGCGATCGCCATTCCGAAGCCGGCAGGAACCCGGTCAAGCATGGCGGCGGCTGGTTGAGCGACAGGGCCAGCGGCAACTGGCCCAGATCCTTGAACAGCGTGCCCTCCTGCGCCACCGCAGCGGCCTGCGGCAGGATCACCAACGTCTGCTCGAGGCCCTTGTTGTAACGCTTGAGCATGTCGATGACGACCGAAAGATTCGCCAGGGTCTGCGGTAGCGAGTCCCGCACGCCACTGAACACGGAAGAAACTTGGTCCAACGTCGGCGGCGCCTGCTGCAGGGCGCTGCGCAGCGCGGCGTCCTGCTCGGCAGACTGCGCAGCCAGGGTGTTGAGGTTGCGCGACCACTGCTCGATCGCGTCGCCGGACTGAACCTGGCTGTCCAGGACGGGCGCCGAGTTCGCGATGATGTCGTTGACCTGCGGCAGGTTGTCCCTGAATCCCGAGGCGAGGTTCGTCGTCGAGTCGACCAACCGTTGCAATGAGGGGCCTAATCCACCGACCGCCTGCGCGGTTTCGGTCAGCACCGCGTCGATCTTCTCCTTGGGCAGTACCGCCAGCCCTTCATTGGCGGCATCCAACGCCGGACCGACCTCACTGGGCACCGTGGACCGGTCTCTGGGGATGGTGTGCCCTGGACTCAGGTACTGGCCCGGGTTCCCGGTCGACACCAGGTCCAGATACTGCTCGCCGATCGCCGAAACCGAATGGACGTTGGCCGTCGCATCGGCGGGGATCTTATAGCGGTCGTCGATGCTCATGACCGCGATCGCGCCGTCCTCCTGGGGCTCGACCGAGATCACCTTGCCGATCTGTGTTCCCCGATAGGTGACGTTGGACGTCGCGTACAGCCCGCCGGAGCGGGGCAGTTCGGCCTTCAGCTCGTACTGGCCGACGGCAAACGGTTGCAGCGACGGTATCCGCAGGTAGTACCAGCCCAAGACGACCAGTGCGACGATCGTCAGGATGGTGAAGAGCACCAGCTGGATTTTGATGAAGCGCGTCAGCACAGCTCACTCACCCCTCTCGACCAGCGGTCCGCCCGGCACGTCGTGCGGGTTCGGCGTGAACCGCACGTCCGGCATCATCGTCGCCGGGTCTCGTCCCCAGGCCTGCTCGAGCGCGCGCAGCATGCCCGAGACACCCGTGCCGGACAGAAGCGCGTTGTCCAGGGCCGACAGCGTCGCGTCGACCATCAGCGACACGTTGAGATAGTCGCCGCGAACAACTTTCGGTACGTTCTCGATCGAGAACGGCAGGGTGAGCATCAGCTTGAGCGCACCGATCAGGTACGGCGACGCCTTGCCCAACTGCTTGAGCGGCCGCTGCAGGTTGGCCAGGTTGGTGTTCAGGTTGTCGCTCGCCGGCGCCAGCGCGTTGTCGGCCGCCACACTGATCCGGCCGAGGGCTTCCACCGCGTCGGCGAACAGATCGCGAGTCTCGGCGAAATGCTTGATCAGCGGCGGGAATTCAGTCAGCACCCGGTCAAGGGTCTCGTTCCGCTGGCCGACGATCGACAGCAGTCGATTAGTGGAATCGATTGCGCGCGTGATGTCTTGGCGCTGCTGGTTGAGCTCGTCGGTGAAGGTGTCCAACTTGTTGAGGAACTCCCGGATCTGATCGGCCCGGCCGGTCAGCACGTTGTTGATCTCGGTCTGGATCACTTCGAGGTTCTGGACACCACCGCCACGCAGAATTGTGGCGATGCTCGCCAGCACCCGTTCGGTGGTGGGAAACGCCGAGCTGTTCTGCAGCGGAATGGTGTCGCCGTTCTTCAACAGTTGCGACGAAGGGTCCGGTGGCGGGTCCAATTGCACGTGCTGGCTGCCGAGAAGGCTGGTCTGGCCGATCTTGGCCAGCGTGTTCTCCGGCAGCTTCACGTTGGGCTGCAGATCCAGGGTCAGCGTTGCGACCCAGTTCTTCAGCTCGATCGACCGCACCCGGCCGACATACACATCGGCGACGCGGACCCGGCTGTTGACGTTGAGCGCCAACGTATCCGGCATCTGCACGTAGATCGTCGTCCTGTCGTCGCCGGTACCCGGACCGCCCGGAAGCGGAACGTTCGCGATGCCCTTCCACGACCCGCACGAGCTCAGCACAAGCGCGACCGCGCCCAGCGCGACGGCGCGTCGGGCGAACCTGCTCCAGTTACGCATCATCCACCTGCCTCGGCTGGTAGCGGCGGTCCGCCCGATGCGGCCGGAGCCGCGGGCGCCGGTGCGGGCACTCCCAGCGGTGAGCCACCCGGATCGCCCGGGATCACTCCAGGGGCCGGACCCGGTGGCGGCGCGGGCTGGACATACCACGGCGGCGGCAACGGGTTTCGCTCGTCGTAGGAGTTCGGCGGCCCTGGCAGGTTCCCGCCGGGCGGCGCGCCAAACGCGGGCGGCGCAGGCGGCGCAACGATGTCGGGGCCGCCCATCAACTCGCCCAACGACTCCGGGGTCAGCATGTTGGCCGTGAACGGCTGCACATCAACGCCTTGCATACCGGGGGCAACGGTCCAGCCGGGCTCGTGGTTGCCGTGTGAGAACAACGTGTCACGCGACCAGATGCCTGGCACCGTGGTGTCCTTGTATCCCCCCGGCGGCTGCAAGCGGGGCTCGGAGTAGGCGATCTGCTTGGGCAGGGTCATCGCGCCGCTGAACTGGTTGGCACCGAACGGCGGGAAGTTGAACTTGATCGCGTCGAGGATCGGCGCCAAGTACTGCGCGCACATTTCCGCGGACTCCTGATAGCCGAGCCTGCTGGCGGCCTGAATCGAGCTGCAGATGAACTGCAACGGGTTGGCGAAGTTGTTGATGACGGGGAGGCCCATGATGCCGCCGGCCACCGGCGAGACGATGTTGCCCAGGTTCGCGCCGAGCGTGGGGAACACGTGCAACGCGGTTTCCAAACCGTTGAGCGGGTCGGGCTGCAGGATCGCATTGGTCACGTCGGCGAGATTGTTGACGTCGTGGACGAGCACTTCGCTGTTCTCGTCGAAGAACTGACGTGTGGTGGTCAACAACCGGTTGAGATCCTGCAGCGCAGTGGCCAGCTCCCGGTCGGTGTTGGTGAACGCGTTGGTGAATTGCGCCAAGTCGTCGTTGAGCGCGACGAACTGCTGATCGCTCTGGTGCAGCGCGTTGACGAACAGCGCCAAACTCTTGATCACGCCGAAGAAGTCGGTGCGGCCCTCGTTGAGGGTGAACAGCGCCTCGGACAACCCATTCAGCGTCTTGTTGAACTGCTCGCCCTTGCCGGCGAAGCCGTCGGCGGCGGATTCGATGATGTCGCCGAACGGACCCTTCGGCTGCTCGGGTGTCGGGCCAAGATCGGTGAGGATCCGGTCGATCGAGTCGCGGAACTCGTCGTACTCAACCGGCACCTGCGTGCGGTCGATCGGGATGACCGCGTCGTCTTCCATCACCGGACCGCCGGTGTAGGGCGGCGACAGCTGGATGGTGCGCGACGCCACCAGGCTGGGGTTCAGGATCGATACGGTGGCGTTGGCCGGCACCTTGTACTTGTTCTCCCAGTGGAACGACACCTTCATCTTGTCGCCGGCGGGCTCGATCTTGTCGATCGTGCCGACCCTGACACCCATGATCTGGACCTTGTCGCCCGGATACAGCGCCAGTGTGTCCTCGAAATACGCCACTGCAGAGTTGGTGGTCAGCTTCTTGTACAGCTGCCAACCGACAATGCCTGCCACTAGGGCCAGCACCACGACAAGCGCGCCGATGATCACGGAAGCCCGGGAAACGCCGCTCGGCAGCTTCAGGTTTCGGACGTTGAAGATAGTCGACATCAGCTACACCCCTGCCCTATCCTTGCTGCCCTGGCGGGAGGTACGGCGGGTTGCCCGGCAACGGCGGTTGCCCGGCCGGCGCCAGCTCCGGACCCGGTCCCGGTGGCGGCGGCGGCCCGGTCAAGGCGGGCGGTAGAGGCGCAATGCCCGGCGTGAAGTCGGGCGGTCCCGGCAGGGGGCTCAACGGAACCGTGCGCGCTCCCGGCGGTCCCGGTGCGATCGGTGCGGGGACCGCCCCTGGCATGTCCGGTGGCATCTGGCCGGGGATCGCCGCGGCGGGCACACCCGGCGTGAAGCCAGGACCGTGCGCATTCGGAGCGGACGTGGCCACGTCGGGGGGTCCGAAGCCGCCAGGCACCGTTCCGAACGGGCCCTGCGTCAGGTCGGCACACGGAAGCGGGTCGCCAGGTCGCGGCAGGCCATCAGCCGGCGGCGTGTACGAGCATGGCGATCCCTTGAGCACCCCTGGTCCTGGATGCTCGGGCGTGCCTTCCAACACCGCCGGCCCCGGCGCCGGAGCGCCGTTTTCGAAGCGCTGCCCGTTCGGGTCGGGGAACCGCCACGCGGGCAGGCCTGCGTTGCGCCAGAACTCCTCGGGGTCGATGCCACGTTTCTTGAACGCCGAGTCGACGAACGGCTGCAGAATCTGGCCGGGCAGCAGGTTCACCAACAGGACCTTGAAGTACGGGCCGGAGGAGACCGCCTCACCCAGCGAGGCAACGAAACTGGCCACCGTGGACAACGTGTCCATCAGGTCGAACCTGCGCTCCTTCAGCACGTCGCTGACGGTGCGCAGCTGTTCCAGCACGCGGTTGAGGTTGGGGTTGTCGTCAATGAAACCCTCCACCTGCGCGGAGAATTGCCCCACCCGCTCGAGCAGCATGCTGACGGCATAGTTGCGCTCGTTGATTGCGCCGAGCAGGCTCTGCGCATTGACCAGCAGTTGGTTGATCTGCTGGCTGCGGTTGCCGAGGATGCCGGCGATCTTGTTGGCGTTGGCCAGCAGTTGCTTGATCTGGTCGTCGCGCTTGCCGATGGTGTCGGAGAATCGCGCCACACCGTCGAGGGCGGCGCTCAGATGCGGATAGGTCTGGTCGATGGTTTCGGACAACACGTTGAGCGAGCGCTTCACGGTCTGCGTATCCCACCCGGAGGCCGCCTTCGTCACGTCGAAGAACGCGTCGTAGATCTGGTACGGCGTGGTGGTCTGGCCGAGCGGAAGTATTCCGTTGGCGCGCAACGCTTCCGACCCGCGCGGCTCGATCTCGATGTTGCGGCGGCCCAGGATCGTGTCGGTCCGGATGGCCGCCCGGCTGTCCGTGCCGATCTGCGTGCCGTCGAGCGAGTAGCCGATGACGACCCTGTCCCCGTCGATCGACATCGAGCGGACCTTCCCGACGTCGACCCCGGCGATGCGCACATTGTCACCCGTGTTGATCCCACCGGTGTCGGAGAACTGAGCGTAGTAGGTGGGCTTCGCGAACAGCATCGGCACGCTGGCGAAGCTCTGCCCCACGCCGATGACGAGGATCAGGATGATGATGCCCATCAACCCGTTTCGGACCCGGTTCGACCCCTCCAGCGTTCTCATTGCGGCGTGCACCTACCCGAGGGCTGCGAGAACAGCTTGACGGTGCGCACCGGCCCGCCGGGCTGCAAACCGTTGAGCTTTATCGAGATATCGCAGGCGTAGAAGTTGAAGAAGTCGCCGTAGATGCCACCGGCACGGCCGATGATCTTGAATGCGGTGGGCAGCCTGACCAGGATGTCGTTGAGCTGTTCCTTCTGGTCGACCAGCGGCTGCTGGATGACCTCGAGATGGCCGATCGTGCTTTGCAGCAGCGGGCGGTTGTCGGCGAGCAGGTCGGCGAGGGTGCCCGCGGCGTCGCTGATGTTCGCGGTCGATTCCGCGATCGGGTCTTCGCGGTTCTTCAGCCCGGTGATCAACACCTCGAAGTTCTGCACGGTCTCGTCGAACTGCTGCTGGTGCTTGACCGTGGTGTCCAGCACGGTGTTGAGGTTGCGGATCACCTCACCGATGGCCTGGTCACGGTCGGCCAGCGCCGACGTGAGCGACGCGGTCTGGTCCAGGATGTCGTTGAGGGTGCCGCCCTGGCCCTGGAAGATCGTGACGATCGACTGGGCGATGTTGTTGACCTTGTCCGGATCCAGCGCGCGGAACACGGGGCGGAAGCCGCCGATCAACGCGTCCAGGTCGAGCGCGGGCTCGGTGCGTTCGATCGGAATGGTGCCGCCTGCGGGCAACCGCTTGTCGCTCTGGCCGCGCTTGAGCTCCATGTACCGGTCGCCGATCAGGTTCAGGTAGCGGACCGCGGCCGTCGATTCCTCGAACAGCTGTAGTGAGCGGTCCACGCTGAAGTCGACCTTCACCTGCGACCCGCCGTTGATCAGCTCGACCTTGGAGACCTTGCCGACCTCGACGCCGGACGCGCGAACGAACTGGCCGGCGCGCAGGCCACTCGCGTTGGAGAAGATGGCCGAATACCCGGTGGTGCGGTCGAATCGCATCTGACCGAACACCACGATGATGATCGCGGTGAACAGCAACAGCACCAATGAGAAGATGCCGAGCTTGACGGCCGTACCGGTGATTTTCATGGGTTGATCGTGTTCTCTCCGATCTGGCGTCCCCACACGTACTCGATCAGGATCGGCTGGCCGAGCTCGAAGTGGTTATAGGGCGCAATGGAGGCACCGGTGTCCATCACGAGATACGGCGCGGGCCACAGGTCACGGGTGATCGGCTGCCAGCAGCCCGGCCTCCCCTCGGGACCGCCTTTGGCATTCACCCGCGGCAGGTTGTCGGGATACACGTATGGATTGCCCCCTCCCAATCCCATGATCTCGGACAAGGTCCGCAGCGAGTAACCGTTGCCGCCCAGCGATGCGGCGACCTTGGGCTCCACATCGTGGAAGTTGCGGATCGTGCAGAACAGCGCCGGGCTGTACTCGTCGAGCGTTTCCGAGGTGGGGATCAGGTCTTCGGCGCCGCGGACGAGGTACGGGCCACCGCGCTCGAACACGTCCCCGCCGGTGTTGCCGAAGCCGATCGAGGCCATCAACGCCTGATCGATGTTGGCCTGCTGCTCGTTGAGGGTGCGCGCGGTCGTCACGGCATTCTCGAGGCCGTCAAACAGATCGGGCGCCGCGTTGGCATACACGTCACCGAGGTCGGCCAACAATTGGTTGTCGCGCCGGATCTGCGGCATCTGCGGGTTGATGTCGGCCAAGATCTCGTTGCCCTGGACGATCGACTGCCCGAACCGATCGCCCAGCCCGTCGAGGGCTTCGGCGGTGGCGGCCAGCGTCTGGTTCAGCTTAATCGGGTCAACCTGCTCCGAGATTGACACGACCGTCTCGAACAGCGTGTTGAACTCGGTGGTCACCGACGTCACGTCGATCACGTCCGAAGTCGTGATGCGTTGGGGCGACGGGTTTTCCGGCGACGAGAAAGAGATGTACTTGTTGCCGAACACGGTGGTGGCGCTGATGCTCGCGTCGACGTTCTTCGGGATGTATTTGAAGTACTTGGGATCGACGTCCAGCGTGATCTTGGCCCTGGGCTCCCCACCCACGTCGACCTCGTCGACCTGGGCCACCTGGCCGATCTCGACCCCGTTGTAGGTCACCTTCGCACCCGGGTCCATCGACAGGCCGGCCCGCGCTGACATCATCGTCAGCTTCTCGCGGTCCAGAAAGTCGCCGCGGAATTGGAAGTACACCAACACGATCGCGGCGATCGTGATCAGCGTCAGCACCAAGCCCGCCAGCTTGTACGGCGGGGTGCGGGACGTGTTCAGCGGGGCGGTCATGCGCTACACCGTCAGGTTGAAGTTCGGGTCGACGCCGTAGAGCGCCAACGAGGCAAACAGGACCACGCAGACGATCGCGACCAGCGAGGCGCGCATCGACCGCCCGACGGCCTCGCCGACACCGACCGGTCCGCCGCTGGCGAAGTAACCGTAGTAGCAGTGGTTGAGCATCACGATGACCGAGATGATGATCGCCTGCACGAACGACCAGAACACGTCGTCCGGCCGCAGGAACGTCCGGAAGTAGTGCTCGTAGGTGCCCGTCGACTGGCCGTAGAACAGCGTGGTGGTGACCTGGGCAGACAGGAAAGACATGATGATCGCCATCGCGTAGAGCGGGATGATCACCACGAAGCCGGCCATGATCCGCGTGGACACCAGATACGAGACCGACTTGATGCCCATCACTTCGAGCGCATCGATCTCCTCACTGATGCGCATGGCGCCCAACTCGGCGGTGGCGCCGGCGCCGACGGTGGCGGCCAAGGCCTGCCCCGCCACCACCGGGGCGGCGATGCGCACGTTGATCAGCGCGGCGAAGAAGCCGGTGAACGCCTCCACACCGATATTGCCCAGCGACGCGAAACCCTGAATCGCGACGAGTGATGAGCCGGACAGCGTTACGAAGCCGACGATGGCGACCGTGCCGCCGATCACGGCCATCGCGCCGGTGCCCATGCCGATCTCGGCGATCAGCCGCAGCGTCTCCTTGCGGTAGTAGCGCAGTGCGTGCCCGATCTGCCCGACGGCGGTGACGACAAACCACGCGACGTGCCCGACGCTGTCCAGCCCGCGAGCCGGGGCGGTGACCCAACCCTGGCCGCGGGAGAATGCCCGCGGGAACCGAGAGCGCAGGACCTGGGCGGTCGACACGTCAGTTCCCCGTTCCGAACCGAACACCGATCGTGGTCAGCACCACGTTGACGGCGAATAGGGCGATGACGCAGAGCACCAGCGTCTCGTTGACGGCGGTGCCCACGCCTTTGGCGCCGCCGGCGACGGTCAGGCCGCGGTAGCAGCCGACCAGGCCGGCGATCAGCCCGAAGGTCATGGCCTTAACCACCGATATCAACACCTCCGGCAGCCCGGTGACGAGCGTGAGCGTAGAGACGTAAGCGCCGGCGGAGACATTCTGCAGGTACACACCGAAGATGAAGCCGCCGACCAAACCGATCGTGATCACCGCACCGTTCAGAAGCAGCGCGACGAACGTCGACGCGATCACGCGGGGCACGACCAGTCGATGGATCGGGTCGATGCCGAGCACCTCGAGGGCGTCGATCTCCTCGCGGATTGTGCGAGCGCCGAGGTCCGCGCAGATGGCCGTCGACCCGGCACCGGCGACGACGAGCACGGTCACCAACGGCCCCAGCTGGGTGACGGCAGCCAGCGCCGCGCCGGCTCCGGAGATGTCGGCAGCGCCGAACTGCGTTAGCAGGATGTTGAGCGTGAAGATAAGGAGCACCGTCAGTGGTATCGACACCGCGACGGTTGGCAGGAACGCCACCCGCATCAGAAACCAGCTCTGAAGGATGAACTCTCGCCACTGGAACGGCGGCCGGAACAACGCTTTGGCGGTGAGCACGCACATGCGCACGAAGCCGCCGATGGCCTCGAGGCCCGGCCGGACCTGGTCACGCACATAACCGGTCACGCCGGTCGGTGCCGTCACGGGTGCACTCCCGGCGCGACACCGCGACTATCGTGGCGCGGCGGCAGCACCTGTCGCACGCCCCCTCCTAGCCCCAACCCGGTGTGTGTGACCACCGTCTCCCTACTGGCGGGTAGTAAGACAGACCACAGGACTGTACCCGATGACATCCCCCCGTTGCACCGCATCGGCAGGATTGAGCCTGTAACCGTTAGCAAACCCACCCCCAGCCGTTAATGGTCTTGTACCCCAGCAGAAACCGTTGGCGGAGTGGAACTTTCGCCAGCGTCATTCGTTTTCGCACTTCCAAATCGTGCGCGCAGTTCCGTTCAAAATACTTTGCCAGCCGGGTTGCGCGGCAACGCGTCGACGATCTCGAGCGCCTTCGGATGTTTGTACCGCGCCAGCTGTTCGGTGAGGAACGATCGCGGGGTGGCCAGCGAGTACGTTCTCGACCTCGGCGCAGTAGATGTTCTCGCCGACGTGACCAACAGGGACGTCGTTCATATCCTCGTCGACGACTCGCGCGGCCACTGTGGGAATCACCTTGCCGACCGAGCCGAGTTTGCGAATTGCGTCCTGCGCCAACAACATACACTTCACCGGCGACATTTCAGTCTGCCCGAACGCGGGCGTAGATCTGGGTGCCGGGGAACAATCGGACATGTCACGCAGCAAGCTGTCCAAAGCCGGAGCCGCCCCCCAGGACAGCACCCGCAACTGCAATTCCCTCGGGTTGGCACGTTGTTCGGCGCATACCGCCTACCGCCTCGGCCTGGCAGTCGCTCACCAGGAAGGCGATCTCGGACGGGGTCATCCGGAAGTTGACCGGCACGGCAATGGCGCCGAGCTTGTTGATCGCCAGGAACGACTCGATGAACTCGGTTCGGTTGAGCATCAGGATCAGCACACGGTCGCCGAACTCGACCCCACGCCGGCTCAGCG
This sequence comes from uncultured Actinomycetota bacterium, assembly GCA_963715885.1. Classification (GTDB taxonomy): domain Bacteria; phylum Actinomycetota; class Actinomycetes; order Mycobacteriales; family Mycobacteriaceae; genus Mycobacterium. Next base: position 119,683 of record CAVQSK010000026.1, on the reverse strand, counting down.
CCCCCGGCCAGAGCAGTGACCCGCTGGTCGAGGTCAAACCGCAGCGCGGTGGTTTCGGGTTGCATTAATGCGTGCCGGGCGAGCTGGTTGGGCTGCTCGGTCAGGGACGGTTCGGTTACCGGTTACAGCTTCCTCTGCGGCGGGTTGCGCATCGTTGATAGTTGATCAAACATGGCCCGTTTGCGGGCCGTCAACGAAGCGCGTCCGACACCAACCACTACTGCTGTGTCCACCTCAAAGCGACAGTGTCGCTGCCAGCGACAAAGTCGCGCGGAGGCGGACAGATGCGTACTGCTGCCAATCAGTCGTTGTCGGTATTGGCTGGCACAGTCCGGCCATGACCGACAAACGCAGTCTGTGGGGAGTCGAGCTTCGGTATGTGCTCACTGTCTATCTCTTCCAGCACGGTCCGACGACAGTTAGCGACTTGATCGAAGCGCTGCAGTACCAAGGTTTCGACATCCCGGGACGGGCGTCGAAGGCGGTATCCGACGCGCTGCGGTGGGAGATCGCCCACGGCAGGGTGCTCCGCCTCAAACGGGGCAGGTATGGGCCTGCTGAGATGCCCCATGCGACGGAGTATCGCATCCACCAGCGGGTGCTGGCGCTACGAGCCGAAGCGGCGGCGATCGCCGGGCTGGACGACGACGCGTTCTGGGATGCGCTCGGTGCGTAGCGCTACGGGCTGGCGGCCAGCTGCTCGGCGCGGGCCTTGAGGTTGTCGGCCAGATAATCCAGGGTGTCGCCAATCGCCTTCTTCACCAGCGGCTTTGGGAAGGGGAGTTTGGTCTCCACATCGAGATCAACCGTCAGCAGCGACGTCGCTCCGATGGGCACCACCGAGAACTTCTGCTCCTGCTTGTCGAAGTGATCGCCCTGCTGCAGCACGGTATAGATCTGGTTCTCGCTGGGGTAGTAGACCGCGGTGATGAAGGTTCCCGCCTGTCCCTGGACCACGACGTCGAGGCGAAGCTGGCTGGGCCGACCGTCCTCGTAACGGGCCAGCACCCAGCAGCCCTTGATCTCCTCGTTCCACAGCGGATACGACTCGAAGTCGGCGACGATCGCCATGATCGATTCGGCGGAGGCCGTGACCTCGACGGTCTTGCTCACGAGCGGCATTGGCCGAGCATATCGACTAGTCGACGCGCGCCGTTTCGAGCAGTGAGCGGATCGCATCGGGGATGGGGACCGGCCGTCGGCTGGTGCGGTCGACGTATACGTGCACCCAATGGCCGACGGCCGCAACCGCTTGGCCCTCCTGGAAGATCCCAAGCCTGTAGGTGACGCTGCTGTCGCCCAACCGCGTCACCGCAAGGCCGACGACCAGCGGGTCGGGGAACTTCAGTTCGGCGAAGTACCTACAGCCCGACTCGGCGACCACCCCCAGCCAGGGCACGGCCAGCGGATCGATCCCGCAGTTGGTGTTGATCCACGCGTTGATCGCGGTATCGAACAGCCCGTAATACACCGCGTTGTTGAGGTGGCCGAACATGTCGTTGTCGGTCCACCGGGTCAGCACCGGCCAGTGCACCGGGAAGTCGACGCTGGTAAGCGATTGCTCGCCGGAGATCATGGCAGCAGTCTCCCAGTGACGGCAGGCTGGTAGTCATGAGGATCCGCGGCGCTGTGCTCGAGCAGATCGGTCTCCCCCGCCCCTACGCCGAATCGCGGCCGCTCTCCGTCGGTGAGCTCGACCTGGCGCCGCCCGGCGACGGGGAGCTTCTCGTGCGCATCGAAGCGGCCGGGTTGTGCCACTCCGACTTGTCGGTGGTGGACGGCAGCCGGGTGCGCCCGGTCCCGATGCTGCTCGGCCACGAAGCCGCCGGGGTCGTCGAGGAAGTGGGTGCCGGTGTCTCCGACGTCCCAGTCGGTCGACGCCTTGTGATTACCTTCCTGCCGCGCTGCGGCCACTGCGCGGCCTGCGCCACCAACGGGCTCACCCCGTGCGAGCCAGGCAGCGCCGCCAACGCCGCGGGCACCCTGATGACCGGCGAAAGACGGCTGTCCCGCAACGGGCAATCCGTCAACCACCACCTCGGCGTCTCCGGATTCGCCACGCACGCCGTCGTCGACCGTCATTCCGTAGTGCCCGTGCCCGACGACGTGCCGCCAGTCGTCGCATCCCTGCTCGGTTGCGCCGTGCTGACCGGCGGTGGTGCGGTGCTCAACGCCGGACGGCCGCAGCCCGGCCAGACCGTCATCGTCGTCGGCCTTGGCGGTGTCGGCATGGCGGCGGTGCTCACCGCGCTCGCGCACGACGACGTTCGCGTCGTCGGTGTCGATCAGCTCGCCGACAAGCTGGACCGCGCGCGAGCCATGGGGGTGCACGACGCGTTCACGCCGGATGAGGCACGCGACCTCAACCTGAAGGCTGCGGTGGTCGTCGAGGCCGTCGGCCACCCGAGCGCGCTGGAGGCCGCGGTCGACCTCACCGCGCCCGGCGGCCGGACAGTCACTGTCGGCCTACCCCGGCCCGATGCTCGAATCAACCTGTCGCCGTTGGGTTTTGTCGCCGAGGGCCGGTCGCTCATCGGCAGCTACCTCGGGTCGGCCGTGCCGTCGCACGATATCCCGCACTTCGTCGGTCTGTGGCGGGCCGGCCGGCTGCCGGTCGACTCTCTCGTCTCGTCGACGATCACGTTGGACGACATCAACACCGGGATGGATCTGCTGGCCGACGGCAAGGCCGTTCGGCAGATCATCAACTTCGACTAGTTATATGATGAGTACTTAACTTGTTATACTAGTTTCATGTCAGACCAGATCCGTCATCTCAAGCTGTCCCATGTTGTCCTGCCGCTCGAGTCTCCAGTCAGCGACGCCAAGGTGCTCACGGGCCGGCAGAAACCGCTGACCGAGACCGTGCTTCTGTTCGTCGAAGTAACCACGGAACAGGGCCTCGAGGGCATGGGGTTCAGTTACTCGAAACGCGCAGGCGGGCCCGCGCAGTACACCCACCTGGCGGAGATCGCCGACACCGCGCTCGGCCAGGACCCGTCCGACATCGACCGCATCTACCAGTCGCTGCTGTGGGCGGGTGCATCCGTCGGGCGCTCCGGAGTAGCCACGCAGGCGATCGCGGCGCTTGACGTCGCGCTGTGGGACCTCAAGGCCCGCCGCGCCGGCCTGCCGCTGGCGAAACTGATTGGTGCCCACCGTGATTCCTGCCGCGTGTACAACACCTCCGGGGGCTTCCTGCAGGCGTCGGTGCCGGAGATCAAGGAGAAGGCGACCGCCTCGCTGCAGGCGGGCATCGGCGGCATCAAAATCAAAGTGGGCCAGCCGGATTGGAACACGGATCTGAAGCGAGTGGCGGCGCTGCGGGAACACCTCGGCGACACGCCGCTGATGGTGGACGCCAACCAGCAGTGGGACCGCGCCCGGGCCCGCCGGATGTGCCGCGAGCTCGAGGCTTTCGATCTGGTGTGGATCGAGGAGCCCGTCGACGCGTGGGACGCCGTCGGCCACGCCGACCTGTCCCGCACCTTCGACACCCCGATCGCGACGGGCGAGATGCTCACCTCGGTGCCCGAGCACATGGCGCTTATCGACGCGGGCTACCGCGGCATCGTTCAGCCCGACGCGCCGCGGATCGGCGGCATCACGCCGTTCCTGCGGTTCGCGACGCTGGCCGCGCACGCCGGGCTGGCGCTGGCGCCTCACTACGCGATGGAGATCCACCTGCACCTGGCCGCGACGTACCCGACCGAGCCGTGGGTCGAGCACTTCGAGTGGCTCAACCCGCTCTTCGACGAGCGTATCGAGATCCGCGACGGACGGATGTGGCTGCCCGACAGGCCCGGCCTCGGCTTCACCCTCAGCGAGCGGATGCGGTCCCTCACCGTCCAGACCGCCGAGTTCGGCACGCGATGATCTGTCCATGACGACGACGCTGGCCCAGCGGGTGGTCGCGGGGCTGAAGGACAAGATCCTCGCCGGCGACCTGCCGCCGGGCCACAAGCTGCCATCAGAGGCCGAGCTCATCGAGGAGTACGGCGTATCCCGCACCGTCGTGCGCGAGGCGGTCACTCGGCTGCGGGCCGAGGGGCTGGTCGAAACCTTCCAGGGGCGCGGCTCATTCGTGCTCGCGATGCCCGAGCCGACGTCGTTCTCCGTTGAGTCCTCGGCCATCCGCACGCACCACGACGTCCTGGACATGATCGACTTCCGGCTCGGGATCGAGTGCGAGGCGGCCGCGCTGGCCGCCGCCCGTATAGACGACGCCGGCGGCGCAGCGATCCGAAAAGCCCTGGGGGCGTTCGTCAAAGCAGCGCCGCAAGACCAAGTCGAGGCCGACTTCGAATTCCACCGGGCGGTCGCCGCCGCCAGTGGCAACCGCTTCTACCTCGAGCTGCTCGACTCACTCGGTCCGATGATGATCCTGCTTCCGCGTACTCGGCTCGAGGACACTTTCTCGCTCACCGACGCCGGCCACGTCGACCGGGTGCGGCGGGAGCACGACAACATCGCGACCGCCGTCATCGCCGGCGACTCCGACATCGCCCGGGCCGCGATGCGCGTCCACCTCGGCAACACCCGCCGTCGGCTCGACGCCGGTGCTCGCTGATGTGCGCCGCCGCGTTGTTAACCGCAATAGGTGCAATACCTGTCCAACGCTCATATAGCATTGCTTGATACCTTTGGTGCATGACAGTCACATTGGACCAGGTGCGCTGCTTCATTGCCGTCGCCGAGGAGCTGCACTTCGGGCGGGCGGCGGAGCGGCTCGCGATGACCCAGCCGCCGCTGAGCCGGCAGATCCAGAAGCTCGAGCGCGGCGTCGGTGCCGGCCTGCTGGATCGCGACAAGCGTCGGGTGCTCCTGACGCCCGCGGGAAGCGCGTTCCTGGAGGACTGCTACCGCATGCTCAACACTCTTGACGCAGGGACCGCGCACGCGCGCCGGGTGGAAAGCGGCTCGGCGGGCACACTGCACCTGGGTTTCACTGCCGTGTCCGCGATCGGCATTCTCGGACCATTGCTCGGCCTGCTCGGCAGCGAGCTTCCCGACATCGAGGTGGTGCTGCACGAGCGCGTGACCGGCGCGCAGGTGGACGGCATCCGCCGAGGCGAACTCGACCTCGGGCTCGCCCGTCCGCCGTTCGACACCTCCGCGCTGTCCTCGCGAGTCGTGGCCCGCGAGCCATTGCGTGCGGTGGTGCCGACGAACCATCCACTCGCCGCGGCCACGGGTCCCTTGGGGCCCGAGGACTTCGACGGCCTTCCGGTGATCAGCTACCACCCCGTGCAGGCGCGCTACTTCCACGAGCTCACAGTGCGCTTCCTGTTCAACGGCCACCCGCGGATCAAGCAGCGCGTTCAGCAGATCCTCACCGCGGTGCTCCTCGTGGCGGCCGGGGAGGGCGTCGCGCTCGTGCCGGCGAGTGCGACCGCACTGCGGGTGGACGGCGTGGTCTACAAGCCACTGACGGACGTCGGCGGCGGCCACCCCGACAGCGATCCGGCACGGCCGGTCGAGTTGCACGCGATCTGGGCGCGAGGGCGCGGTCTCAGCCCGATGCTCAAACAGGTGCTGCAACTAGTCGGACAGTCCGCAGAACACCTGGGTGACCTTATCGACCTCAGCTAGAACCAGTCGCGTCGCATCTCCAGCGTGGTGCGGTCGAGACTCTCCAGCAGATCGAGTTGCGGTGCGGTCCTGGGTAACTCGTAGCGGAAGAAGTAGCGTGCCGCCTGACGCTTGCCGTCATAGAAATCCCCGGACCGCCCCTGCGTGGTGGCGCACTGCTCCAACCACATCCACGCGATGACGATGTGGCCGAGCGCCTCGAGGTAGGTCACGCTGTTGGCCATTGCGGCGTCGATGTCGCCGGAGGCGAACATGGCCATCGTGACGCCGACCAGACGCTGCCAGGCCGCCTCCAGCTGTGCGGCGAGTTCGGCCGGCTCACCACCTGTGGCCCTTGCGGCGTCGACGGTTTGGCTGACGGCCTTGCCCAGTTCGATGAGGCTGGCGCCGTTGCGTTGAGTCACCTTGCGGCCCAACAGGTCCAGGCTCTGTATTCCGTGGGTGCCTTCGTGGATGGGGTTGAGCCGGTTGTCGCGGTAGTGCTGTTCGACGTCGTATTCGCGGGTGTAGCCGTACCCGCCGTGCACTTGGATCGCCAAGTCGTTGGCCGCCAGGCACCATTGTGACGGCCAGCTCTTGCCGACCGGCGTCAAGATGTCCAGCAACAGCGTCGTCGCATCCCGCTCCTCGTCGGATTCGGCGCCGTGCTGGAGGTCGACCAGTTTCGCGCAGTACAGCAGCAAGGCCATGCCACCTTCGACATAGGCCTTCTGCGCCAACAACATTCGCTTGACATCGGGGTGCTCGATGATCGGGATCTGTGGCATCGACGGGTCCTTGGCCGTCACCGGGCGACCCTGCGGTCGTTCGCGCGCGTACTCCAAGGATTTGAGGTAGCCGGTGTAGCCCAGCGATACGGCGGCCATCCCGACGCCGAGGCGCGCCTCGTTCATCATGTGGAACATGTAGGTGATGCCGCGGTGCGGCTCGCCGACTAGATAACCGACCGCGCCGGCCTTTCCACCGGGGCGGACCCTTCCCTCGCCGAAGTTGAGCACCGTGTTGGTGATGCCCCGCTGGCCCATCTTGTGGTTCAGCCCTGCCAGCACCACGTCGTTGCGTTCACCGACGGCGCCGTCAGCGTCGACGAGGAACTTGGGCACGATGAACAGCGAGATGCCCTTGGTGCCGGCCGGCCCGCCGGGAATCTTGGCGAGGACCAGGTTGACGATATTGTCGGTGAGCTCGTGTTCGGCGCCGGAGATCCACATCTTCGATCCGAACAACCGATATGTGCCGTCGTCCTGCTGCTCGGCACGGGTGGAGATGTCGGCCAGCGACGAGCCCGCCTGGGTCTCCGAAAGGGCCATCGTCCCAGAGAACCGTCCGGCCAGCATCGGTTTGAGGAACGCGTCGATCTGGTCGGGGCTGCCGAATTTGGCCAGCAGGTTGGCGTTGGCGATCGTCAGCATGAGGTAGCCCGCGGTGCTGATGTTGGCCGCGGAGAACCAGGCGAACCCGGCTTGGGCCACAGTCATGGGCAGCTGCGCGCCGCCGATGGCCTGGTCCATCCCCATGCTGATCAGATCGGCCTCGGCGAACGCGTCGAGGGCTTCCTTGACCTCGGCGATGACAGTCACCTTCTCGCCGTCGAAGGTCGGCTCGTTGGCATCGCTCTTCTTGTTGTGCGGCGCGAAGTACCTTGTCGCCAGCTGCTCGCACAGGTCGAGCACACCGTCGAACGTTTCGCGGGAATGCTCGGCGAACCGCTCCCGCTTGGTGAGCTCGTCGACCTGCAGCCACTCGTACAGCAGAAAGTCGAGGTCGCGCCTCGAGAGCAGGGTGGACTTCACTCGTCCATCTTGGCCGATGGTCGCCGTCGAGCGGCGTTCCGTCCGATTTACTTGGCCTGCGCCGCGTCCGATTCGCCGGGCAGCGCGCCGACGTCGACACCCAGCGGTGAATCCGCCCGCACCGCTTCGTCGCGGATCAGGCCGCGCAGCAGCGCGGTGCTGAACTCGATGGCGATCTCCTGTGCGGTGCGTCTGCCGTGCGGGCGCAGCCAGCGGTAAGAGCCCAGCGTCATCCCGATGTAGCCGAGCGCCAGCACGTGCGAGTCGCAGTCGTAGAACTCGCCGCTGGCGATCCCACGATCGATTACGTCGCGAATGTGCTCGTACACCTGGGCCTCCGCCTGCCGGATGTAGGCGACCTGGTCCTCGGTGAACCACTCGGTGATGTACGGGCCCTCCTGGAAGTACACCGCCGCACGCTCGATATCGCCCGCGATGCCGACCAGGAGGCGGCGGGTGAAGTGGTAGATCGTCTCGCGGGCCGACGCCGACGGGTCGTCGTGCACCGCATCGACGGTGAAGTCGGCGGCGCCCTTGTAGATGTCGTAAAGGATCAGCGACTTGCTGGCGTAGTAGTGGTAGACCGTGGCCTTGTTGAGGCCGACGGCATCGGCGACGTCGTCCATCCGCGTGCCGTGATACCCACGGGCGGCGAAGAGCTTGGTTGCGACGGCCAACAGCTCATCGCGACGGGACATCCCGTTGCTAGCGGATTCCGGTGACGTGGGAGGCATGGCGACTCACTATATGCAGGCCCGGACCCCGTCCGGGCATCGATCAACTGGTTGGCAGTTTAGGTCTTTGCGCTGTTATCACCCAGGTGCCGGGTCTAGACTTCACCGAGAGCCAGACGTACTCGAGAGGTGATGACGTGGATCCGAATCCGGACTATGACGCGAGCGACGAGATCGAGTACGGCAACAATTGGTGGGCCTGGATTCTGCGCGGCGTCTATCCCCCGCCCGCCTATCCGCCGGTCTAGCCCCTCGAGTACTAAGCGGCCGCCGCCTTGACGGCACGGCCTACTTCAGCTCGCAGTTCCGTGTATTCCGGTGAGCGGCGTAATTCCTCGGCATCCACGCCGGTGCGCGGCAGGTCGACAGGCAGATCCAGCGCCACCTGTCCCGGCCGCCGGGTCAATACGACAATTCTGGAGCCGAGGAAGGCTGCCTCGTCGGCGCTGTGGGTGACGAACACCGTTGTCCGGCCCGACTCCGCGCTGACCTGACGGACGTCCTCCTGCAGCCGCTCCCGGGTGAGCGCGTCCAGCGCCGCGAACGGCTCATCGAGAAGGAACAGCGGCGTCTCGGCGGCCAGCGCCCGCGCGATCGCGACGCGCTGCTGCTGGCCGCCACTGATCTCCCAGATCTTGCGGTCGGCGGTGCCCTCGAGACCGACGCGCTCGAGCAGTTGGTCCCGCCGTTCGGTGCGTTGCTCGCGCGGCACGTTGGCGTACTTCAGCGCCAGGTCGACGTTGCCGCCGACCGTGCGCCACGGGAACAACCTCGGCTGCTGGAACACCACGCCCGCCGTCACGCCGGGCGTCGGCGCCGAGCCGGACACAGCCACCAAACCCTCGCTGGGCGACTCGAATCCCGCCAACAACCGCAGCAGCGTGCTCTTGCCGCAGCCCGACGCGCCGACCAGCACCAGGAAGGACCCCGGGTCGACGGTCAGGTCGACCGGGCCGAGCGCGGTTACTTCTGTGCGCCCGTGGCCGTAGCGGTGTGACACACCGCTGATCCGGATCGCCGCGTTGTTGCGTTGCGGGACATCGGCTTTGACATCACTGAGTGATGACACTCGGCAGACCCTTGGTGTAGATGGCGTCCTGGAAGGTCTGCAGCGACGCCGCCGACGGAATCTGCCTCTGGTCGGCGAGGAACTGCGAGGCGCTCTGCAGGTTCGCCGCGATGTTGCCTGGCTTGCCGTCGGAGCCAAGCCATTCCGTCGACGCGACCTCCTGAGGTGTCAGGTAGACACCCTGCTCGAGCTGGCCGGCCACCTCCTCGGGGTTCAGTCCGATCTCGGCGGCGATGGCCTTGGCGGCCGCGTCGGGGTCGTCGTGAATGAGCTTGAGCGCGCGGGCTTCCTGCTGACGCCAGGTATCGACCACCTCCGGGTGTGCGTTGGCGAATTCGTCGGATACCGCGCCGAGATCCAGCGTCGGCCTGCCGTCCTTGGCGAGCTGGCGGCTGGTGATCAGGTCCTCACCCGTCTTGCGGAGTTGATCCAGCGTGGGGAGCCAGGTGTAGGCGGCGTCGATGTCGCCGCGTTCCCACGCCGCCAGGATCGCCTGCGGCTGCAGGTCGACGAGCTGAACGTCACTGGGAGACAACCCGTTCTGATTCAGCGCGGCCAGCAGGCTGTAGTGCGCGGTCGATGCGAACGGGGTGGCGATCCGCTTGCCCCGCAGCTCGGCGATCGTATTGATGTTGATGCCGTCGCGGGCGACCAGCGCCTCATTGTCACCGGCGACGTCGAGCACGAACGCGACCTTGTACGGGATGTTCAGCGGCGCCGACAACCCGCGCGCCACCGGGCTGGAGCCCAGCGCGCCGAAGTCCAGCTCCTTGGCGATGAACGCGGTGTTGACGTCGGCGCCGGAGTCGAACTTGGTCCACTTGATGTTGTAGTCCGGCAGCGCCTCTTCCAGCCAGCGATTGTTCTTGACGATCAAGTCGCCGCTCGGAAAGCTTTGGTAACCAACGCGGATCGTCGGCTTGTCGGCCTGCTGGCCCGGCTGGTCGACCGAGCAGCCCGCCAGCGCCAACGTGGTCAATGCAAAGGCAACAAGGCCGCGCCTGAATGTCGCCGCCGGGGCTGCGCCAATGAGTTTCATATCTTTCCTCTCCAGGGGACAGCGCGCCGTTCGATGGCGCGAAGCAGACCGTCGATGATCAGGCCGGAGATGCCGATGGCGAAGATGCCGACCAGCACGACGGGGGTGTTGTTGTAGTTGCTTGCGTCTTTGACCAAGCCACCGATGCCGGGGATGCCGTTGAACAGTTCGGCGGCCACCACCGAGGAGTAGGCCATCCCGACCGCCAGCCGGATGCCGGTGAACGTCTCGGGCAGCGCCGACGGGACGACGACGTCGCGGATCACCTCGGTGCGCGACGCGCCCAGTGCGCGGGCGGCCTCCTGCAGCCCGACGGGTGCGGCGACGACGGCGGCCGTGGTCGCGACCGCTGCGGGCGGCAGCGCAGCCAGGGCCAGCAGTGTGATCTTCGGGGCTTCGTCGATGCCGAGCCAGATGACCAGCAGGAAGAAGTACGCCAGCGGCGGCAGCGCGCGCAGGAACGTCAGCCACGGTTCCAGCACGCTCCGCACCCAGCTGATCGACCCCATCACCAGGCCGAGCAGGACACCAAGGGCCACCCCGATGACGACGCCGGCAAGCACCCTACGCAGCGTCATGTAGAGGTGTTCGGCCAGCAGGTAGCCCGCGTAGCCGCGAGCGCCGTCGTGCGTGGTGGAGATGTCGAGGAACGCGCGCCAGACGGTGCTCGGGTACGGCACGAACGTCTGATTCCAGATTCCGCTGGCCGCAGCAAGCTGCCAGACGACGAAGAAGACGATCAGCGAAAGGACGGGCAGCGCGGCACGGGCCAGCCGGCCGCGCCATTTAGCTGAGGGCGCGGCGGCGGGCGGCGAGTCGCCGGGGGCGATATCAACAAAGACGGACACTGTGCGACTTTCTGCTGGCTGAAACGCGGCGGAATGCTTCAGCGACAGCAGTAGTCGTCAGGCAGGGTCGCGCTCACCTGGGTATTGGTACCGGCCTGCGGTGATGGCGTGAAGGGATGCGCTCACCGCGAGCGAAATCCGTCATCGACAGCGCCTTGAGCCCCGCGGCGACTGCAGCTCCGCAGAACAGCACCGCGCTCTCGGGTATACGCCCACCCTTTGAACGCGGCGCTGGTCTCCGCGGAGCGCCATTTGACGCATCCGTTGATTACGCATTCCCCGCGACGGCGCGGTTGAAACCGCCGGGTTCGCGTGGTGCGCGAATGGCACCGGCGTCGCCGACAATCAATGCGTGCGCCATGTTCCGGTCGGAGCCTTCGATGCGACAACGGGCCAGTGGACGGTCATCGACGCCGGCGGTGCTGTCGACCGCGACGAGCTGACCTTGACGACGTTCAACATCTGGTTCAACTCATACTTCGCGGACGAGCGCTATGGCGCGATCGCGGACCTGCTGTCCCGAGACTTGCCGGACGTCATGGTGTTTCAGGAAGTCACTCCGTCCGCGCTGACAATGTTTCTTGCTCAACCGTGGATTCGGCAGCACTATCTCCGCGCGGCGATCGTTGGCGATGGCGTCGGCGACTACGGCATGTTGATGCTGTCCCGGCTGCCGATCGGCCGTGTCACGTACACGCGTCTTCCGACCCGCCTGGCGCGCGGATACCTCCGAGCCGAACTGTCAATCAACGGCAGACCACAGCTGATCTGCTCCGTGCACCTCGAAAGCGGAAAGGCGGCGGTCCGGTTGCGCGGCTGGCAGCTGCGCATGCTCTTCCGTGCTCTGAGAACGGCGGAAGACGCGGTCCTTCTCGGCGATTTCAACATGCGTGACAACGAGAACGGGCGGATCGCGGCGGACTACTGCGACGTCTGGCCCGCTCTGCGACCGCACGAAGACGGCTTCACCGAGGACACCTCCATCAACCTCATGCGTCTCGACAGCAAGAACAAGCACAGGCAGGTTCGCTTCGACCGCGTGCTTTTAAAGGGTCCCGCGTGGTCGCCTGCAAACATTGACTTGCTGGGAACCGAGCCGGTGTCGACTGCGTATCCGCGAGTCTTTCCGTCCGATCATTTCGGGGTGCGATGCCGCCTTGTCCGCCGTCCGGTCGAGCCCGTCAAGCAGCGACGCCGGCGCTGGCTTCGGTGGCCTCTGGCCCGCGGGCAGACGTAGAGTGCGGCCTACCACGTCGGGCCGGTGAAGATTCCGTCGAACCGGATCCGCTGCCGGTTCAGCTCCTCGACGTCAGGCGCCGCCGTAGGAATCGCCAGGTCCTCGGTGGAATTCGGGCCTACATCCATCTCGTCGGTCATCGTCACGTCCATGCATCCATGGTTTCGCGCGTATACCGATGTGGCGTAGGTAGTGCAGTACCTCAATTTGCGCCGCCCGCGCTACGCGGTACGTACCGCCCGCGCACAGCGCCTCGAGGAGCCGCCCTCAAGCCTCGACTGCGGCCTACAGCGCCTTGAGCTCGTCGGCGACCTCGGCGACCGACTTCTTCGCGTCGCCGAACAACATCGTGGTGCCCTCTGCGTAGAACAGCGGGTTGTCGATGCCGGCGAAGCCGGAGTTCATCGAACGCTTCAGCACGATGACCGACTTGGACTGGTCGACATTGAGTATCGGCATGCCGTGAATCGGGCTGGACGGGTCGTTGCGCGCCGCCGGGTTGGTCACGTCGTTAGCGCCGATGACGATCGTGACGTCGGTGCGGGAGAAGTCGTCGTTGATGTCGTCCATGTCCTTCATGGCGTCGTAATCGACCTCAGCCTCGGCCAGCAGCACATTCATATGCCCGGGCATCCGGCCGGCCACCGGGTGGATCGCGTACTTCACCGGAACGCCCTTGCCCTCGAGCAGATTCGCCAGGTCCTTGACCGCGTGCTGGGCCTGCGCGACGGCCAAGCCATAGCCGGGCACCACGATGACCTGGTTGGCGTAGGCCATCTGGATCGCCGCATCGGCCGCAGAGGTGGACTTGACGTGCTTGTCGCCGTCGTCGCCGGCACCGACCGCAACGCCGCCACCGCCGAAGCCGCCGGCCACGATCGCGGGAATCGAGCGGTTCATGGCCTTGGCCATCAGGTTGGTCAGGATGGAACCGGAGGCGCCGACGATCATGCCGGCCACGATCATCGAGGTGTTGTTCAGCGCCAATCCGGCTGCGGCGGCGGACAATCCGGTCATCGCGTTGAGCAGCGAGATGACTACCGGCATGTCGGCACCACCGATCGGCAGCACCACCATCAAACCGAGGACACCCGCCGCCGCCAACAGCCCGATCATCCACCACAGCGACGCCCCACCGCTGCCGGGATGAGCGGCCAACCCGATCACCACCGCGGACGCGACCGCCCCGATCAGCAACAGCAAGTTCAACGCCTGCTGTCCCTTGCCGAGGCCGATCGGCCGGCCGGGCAGGATCTCCTGCAGCTTGCCGAACGCGACGATCGATCCCCAGAACGAGATCGACCCGATGATCGCGGCGAACAGCGACGCCACCACGATGTGCGCCGTCGGCGACTCGCCGTGCTTGAAGGCCGAAAAACCGCTGGTGTCAATGAACTCCGACAGTGCGATCAACGCGACCGTGCCGCCGCCGACGCCGTTGTAGAACGCCACCAGCTGCGGCATCGCGGTCATCTTGACGAGCCGGGCTGGCGGCACGCCCAGCGCCACACCGACCAGCAGGCCCGCGATGATCAGACCCCAGTTCTCGGTGTCGCGGATCGCGATCAGAGTGGCGATCACCGCGATCGCCATACCCGCCGCGGCAATCCAGTTGCCCCGCACCGCGGTCTTCGGCCCCGTCAAACCCATCAGGCCGTAGATGAACATCGCGACCGACAGCAGGTAGAGAAGGACGACGAGATAGTTCATCGCGCTTGCCCATTCGTCTCGACGGCCACCTTGGCAGGCTTCTTGCCCTTGAACATGCTCAGCATCCGGTCGGTCACCACGAAGCCGCCGACGACGTTCAGCGTGCCGAACACCACCGCGACGAACAGGATGACCTGAATTGCGAGCGAGGGGTGCTCGACCTTGCCGAGCACCACCAGTGCACCGATCAACACGATGCCGTGAATGGCGTTGGTGCCCGACATCAACGGCGTGTGCAAGGTGTTGGGCACCTTGGAGATCACCGCGAACCCGACGAACCCGGATAGCATCAGGATCGCCAAATTGGCCAGTAACTGGTCGTACATGTCAGTTTTCCTCCTGGGTGACGCAGGACGCCGCGATCACTTCGTCATCGAAATCGGGCGCCAGCTTGCCGTCGGTGATCAACAGGTCCAGCAGCGCGGTGATGTTCTTGGAGTACAGCTCGCTGGCATGCTCGGGCATGGTCGCCGGCAGGTTCAGCGGCGATGCGATGGTGACGTCGTGGCGGACGACGGTCTGCCCGGGTTCGGTCAGCTCGCAGTTGCCGCCCGTCTCCCCCGCCAGATCGACGACCACGCTGCCGGGCTTCATGCCTTCCACCGCAGCGGCCGTCACCAACCGCGGCGCGGGCCGGCCCGGCACCAGCGCAGTGGTGATCACCACGTCGAAACCCGTGATGGCCTCCTCGAGCTTCTTCTGCTGCTCGGCCTTTTCCTCCTCGGTCAGCTCACGCGCATAGCCACCCTCGCCGGTGGCCTCGATGCCCAGATCCAGCCACTGCGCGCCGACAGAGCGCACCTGATCGGCCACCTCGGGGCGCACGTCGTAACCGGTGGTGCGCCCACCCAGACGCTTCGCGGTGGCCAGCGCCTGCAGGCCGGCAACCCCGACGCCCAGCACGAGCACACTGGCCGGTTTCACGGTGCCCGCCGCAGTGGTGAGCATCGGGAAGAACCGCGTCGACTCCGAGGCGGCGACCAGCACCGCCTTGTACCCGGCGACATTGGCCTGTGACGACAGCGCGTCCATCACCTGCGCGCGGGAGATCCGCGGGATCGCCTCCAACGCGAACGCCTGCACACCCGCCTTCTTCAGCGCGTCGATCTGGTTGTCGGCGTTGCGCGGCGCCAAGAAGCCGATCAGCGTCTGGCCGCTGCGAAACTTTCCGACCTCATCGGCGCTCGGCGGCGCGACCTTGACCACCACATCGGCCGCCCATGCGTCGCCGATCGTGGCACCGGCCTCCGTATACAGCTCGTCGGGCAGCAATGCCTGCTCCCCCGCGCCGGACTCCACCACCACGGCTACCCCGCTGTTGACCAGCGCGGCCGCGGCCTTCGGCACCAGCGCCACCCGCCGCTCGTCGGTGCCTGACTCTCGGACCACCCCGACCACCGGAGCCGCCCGGCCGGCGACATCCGAATTCGTCTGTGTATCTGTCATGACGTGACCGTCAGCTCCCTGCCCCGTGTAAATACTGCGAGAGACACCTTAACCGCTACCGGTAGTCACAGCTAAACGGAGGTGGTAAGCGCCGCTACAGTGCTGACCCATGGCGGTCGACCGGTTGTTGCCCTCACAGGACGCAGAAGACCTGATCACCCTCACCCGCGACATCGCCGACAAGGTGCTCGACCCCATCGTCGACGCGCATGAGAAAGCGGAAAGTTACCCCGAAGGGGTGATGGCGCGGCTGGGTGCCGCCGGGCTGCTGAGCGTGCCGCAGCTGCAGCGCAGCATGCACTGTCTCCAGCGCGGGGTCCGAGTTCCGTTCGCGCGCCTCGTCGAGGTCCAAACGGGCGGCGAGCAGCGTTTGTAACGGACCGTCGTGCAGGTGCTCGGCCACTTCCCGGTTGTGCCGCTCGTCGGCCTGCATCGCTTCGGAGACCAATTGGCGACGCACGTTCTGCAGGGCCGTGACACGCGCGCGCCGGCGCGCGAGCACGAGGCACAACGCGGTGGTGGCCACTGCCGCCCACATCAGGAAACCGAAATGCGTGTATACGATGTCCGGAAGGCCGACGGAATCGTCTCGTTTGGAGTAGACGATCCACACCGCCAAATAGCAAGTGGCGGTGCTGGTTCCGAGGAACGCCGTCAAAGTTGGCCGGTCCTGGAACGCCACCGAGATCGGCAGGAGGAAGAATACCGGCAGCAGCGCGGCCGTCGCGCCGCCGGAGACCAAGCACAACACCACCATCACCAGCACGTCGACGGCCGTCGATGCCCAATCCGCCCATCGAGGCACAGGACCGCGCAGCACGACGATCACCCAAACCACCGCCGCGACCGCGTACAAACCCAGTACCACCGCATAGACACCGGGCAACCAATGGTCGACTTCCCAGATCCACACCAGAAGAGCGATCAGCCCGATCAACGGCAAGCGCAGGAATGCGGTGACGCGCACGGGTTCTGCCGCGAAGTACTCCGTGATCCGGTTCAACGGACGAGTCACGCTATTCCAGGAGCTTGCGGCGCATCGCCTCGGCGACGGCGGCGCCGCGATCGCTGACACCAAGTTTCTCGTAGAGGCGCTGCACGTGGGTCTTGACCGTCGACGGCGCCAGGAACAGCTGCTTGGCCATCGCGGGAATACTGTTGCCGGCGGCGATCATCTTGAGAACCTCGCGTTCACGCGGACTGAGAACCGGCCCGTCTGGCTCGGCCCGTTTGCGGATCTCGCCCGCCAGCCCGGCCGCGAGGCTGGGCGCCACCACGTCGCGGCCCTTGGCGCAGTCCAGCACGGCATTCACCAACTCGCTCCTGGTCGACTCCTTCGACAAGAAGCCGGCCGCACCTTCCTGCAACGCCTTATAGACGATCGCCGACTCGTCGTGCGCCGAGAGCAACAGCACCCGGGTGGGCAGCTCGTCGCGCTGGACGGCGGCCGCGACCTCGGCGCCGTCCATGCCCGGCATCCGGTAATCGAGCAGCGCCACCTGCGGCAAGTGGGTCCTGATCGCCTCGAGTGCGGTCGGCCCGTCGTCGGCTTCGGCCACCACCTCTACCGAGCCGCTCGATGTGAGCGCGCGCACCACCCCGTCGCGAAACATCGGGTGGTCATCACCCACCACCACCCGCACCTTTTCGCTGGTCACGCCTCCGACCACGACTTTCAGCTTTCCACAGCCCCCGCTCGGATTCCCCCGTTTGGAGGACAAGCGATTCATCCGGTTCGCCCTCCGATTGCCCGACATACAACGCAGTTGCAAGGCGGCACTCTTATCTCATCGCCGGAAACGCCGGCGCAAGGATCGAAAACCTAACTGACACAGGAGAATTGAAATGAGCACCACCATCAAGCGCTTCGCCCGCTACATCGCACTGCCGGCCGTCTCTGCCGGGATCATCGCCGGGGCTGCCCTCGGCCTGGCCGGCGCGGCCAACGCGGGCACCTACAGCGCGCCGTCGCCCAGCATCGTCGCGACGCCGGACGCCCATGCCCACCCCGCCCCCAATGCGGTTCCGGGCCACAACTGGCACCACGGCATGTGGCACCTCGACACTCTCGTACCCGGCTACATCCGCTGATAACCGCAGACCAGGGGCCCTCCCCGCATCGACCCCGGGGAGGGCCTCTTCGTTGCCGTTCCACCGATTGGGGGACACGCGATTCCACCGGTTCAACGGCCGATCACCCGACAGACATCGCCGTCGCAATGCGGGACAGTTGTCTCAACGCCGGAGAGACCGGCCAGAACACCGAAAACCAAAACTCGACAGGAGAATTCAATGACTACCACCACCCGCTTCGCCCGCTACATCGCACTGCCGGCGGCCTCCGCCGCAATCCTCGGTGGCGCCGCGCTCGGCCTGGCAGGCATGGCAAATGCCGGCACCTACTCGTATCAGCCGACGCCACGGCCGGGCATCGTCGCCACGCCGAACACCGTGGCGCGGCCGCCGGTCGTGGTGATGCCCGGCCACCGCTGGCACAACCATGGCGGCGGCGGCTTCGTCATCGACCTGCCTGCCGGCGAATAACGATCCACCTCCACTGAGGCCCTCCCCGGGCGGCGTATCTGGGGAGGGCCTCGCCCATGTGTGCATGCTCACCACAGTGGGATGTCGTGGCCGTACTCGGACTCCGGGCGCGAGCCGAACAGACGCCGCTCCGATTCGTCGATCTTCACGTCGTTGATGCTCGCTTCCCGCCGCGCCATCAGCCCCTCGGGAGTGAACTCCCACAACTCGTTGCCGTAGCTGCGGTACCACTGCCCGTCGGCGTCGTGGCATTCGTACTGGAAGCGAACGGCGATGCGGTTGCCGTCGAAGCTCCACAGGCTCTTGCGCAGCACGTAGTCCAGCTCGCGCTGCCATTTCTGCGTCAGGAACGCGACGATCTCCTCGCGCCCGACGACGTGCAGGTCGCGGTTGCGCCACTGCGAATCGGGCGTGTAAGCGAGGCTCACACGTTCCGGATCGCGGGTGTTCCAGGCATCTTCGGCGACCTGAACTTTCTGAATCGCGGTCTCGAGGGTGAACGGCGGAAAGGGCGGGCGGCTCTCTGTCATGGGCCCATTCTTATGACGGTTTAGTGTGGCTGGCATGGACTTCGCGATGTCGGCCAAGGCGCAGGACTACCACAAGCGGCTGACCGCGTTCATGACGGAATTCGTCTTCCCGGCGGAGCAGGACTACCACGACTACCGCGTGGCGGCAGGGCCCGACGACCACACCGTGCCGCCGGTGGTCGAGGAGCTCAAGAAGCTGGCCAAGGAGCGCGGGCTGTGGAACCTGTTCCTTCCGTCGATATCGGAGCTGACCAACCTCGAGTACGCGCCGCTGGCCGAGCTTTCCGGTTGGAGCCTGGAGATCGCCCCCGAGGTGATCAACTGCGCCGCCCCGGACACCGGCAACATGGAGACCCTGCACCTGTTCGCGACCGAGGAGCAGCGCAAGCAGTGGCTGGAGCCGCTGCTGGCAGGCCAGATCCGCAGTGGGTTCTCGATGACGGAGCCGGCGGTGGCCTCCAGCGATGCGCGCAACATCGAAACAACGATCACCCGTGACGGCAGCGACTACGTGATCAACGGCCGCAAGTGGTGGACGACGGGGGCGGCCGATCCGCGCTGCAAGGTCCTGATCGTGATGGGCCGCACCAACCCGGATGCGGCCAGTCATCAGCAGCAGTCGATGGTGCTGGTGCCGATCGACACACCAGGGGTGAACATTCTGCGGTCGACGCCCGTCTTCGGCTGGCAGGAACAGCACGGGCACTGCGAGATCGTCTACGACAACGTGCGGGTGCCGGCGGACAACCTGCTCGGCGAGGAGGGTGCCGGCTTCGCGATCGCCCAGGCCCGGCTGGGGCCGGGCCGCATCCACCACTGCATGCGCGCGCTGGGCGCCGCCGAGCGGGCGTTGGCGTTAATGGTGGACCGGGTGCAGAAGCGCGTCGCGTTCGGCAGGCCGCTGGCCGAGCAGGGTGTGGTGCGCGAACAGATCGCCAAGTCGCGCAACGAGATCGACCAGGCGCGGTTGTTGTGTGAGAAGGCGGCGTGGACCATCGACCAGCACGGCAACAAGGAAGCGCACGTGCTGGTGTCCCAGATCAAGGCCGTCGCTCCGCAGGTGGCGTGTGATGTCATCGACCGCGCCATTCAGGTGCACGGCGCGGCGGGCGTCAGCGACGACTTCCCGCTGGCCCGGCTCTACAGCTGGCACCGGGCGATGCGGCTGTTCGACGGACCCGACGAGGTGCACATGCGCACTGTGGCGCGCGCGGAACTCGGCCGTGAGAAGTCAGCGTTCGCTGCGGCGGTGACCAAGTAGTGGCTGTGGGTCTCGGGGAACTGTCGGGGGCGTGGAACTTTCGTGATGTCGCTGAGGAAACGGGCGTGCGCCCTGGCCTGTTCTTTCGGTCCAGCGAGTTGAGCCTGCTATCCGAAGACGGGAGACGGCGGCTCGTCGAGCTTGGCATCACCGATGTCGCCGACCTGCGCTCGCCTCGCGAGGTCGAACGGCGCGGACCCGGGGCGGTACCCGCGGGCGTCGAGGTGCACCTGCTGCCGTTCCCTGACGTGTCGGCCGTCGACGGCGAGGCGCCGCACGAGGCCACCTTCCAGAAGATGATGAGCGCGAAGCCCGACGACGAGGACGTCGCCGTCGCGGCAGGCCGCTTCATGATTGAGGAGTATCTGCGGTTTCCGACACTGGGTGGTGCGCAACGCGCTGTGCGGCAGGTGATTTCGCTGCTCGCCGACGAACGCCCGGTGATCACGCACTGCTTCGCGGGCAAGGACCGCACCGGGTTCACGGTCGCGACCGTGCTCGAAGCGATCGGCGTTGACCGCGACGCGATTCTGACCGACTTTCTGCGAAGCAACGACGCGGTGCCGCAGTTGCGCGAACGCATCCTGGAGTCGGTCCGCGACCGTTCGGAGACACCCGAGGTGGTCACCTTCGCCGAAGCGCGGCTGACCGATGAGGTGCTCGGCGTGCGGGAGGACTATCTCGCCGCCGCCCGCCGGTCGATCGAGGTGAACTACGGCGGACTGCGCGGCTATCTCACAGCGGCCGGGGTGAATGAAGAGTACGTCGCGCGCCTTCGCGCCGCCCTGGTCGACTAGTCCCCGTCGTCGGTCGACAAGGCGCCGACGAGTTGAACCCTCACGATCGTCGCCACTGATTCCAGTCGAAGTTCACTCCCGGTTAACAATCCAGAAGCATTCCCGCGTCATACTTTTCGCCGGTTTCAGGGTCGACCACCATGACGTGAAACATACGGGGCCAACCCACTATTGGGTCAGATAGACCCCGGCCACCCAGGCCATGGTCGCGAGCAGCGCCCCGGCCAGTTCGAC
The DNA here is from genome assembly GCA_963715885.1 of uncultured Actinomycetota bacterium. Lineage (GTDB taxonomy): Bacteria > Actinomycetota > Actinomycetes > Mycobacteriales > Mycobacteriaceae > Mycobacterium. The sequence continues at coordinate 98,849 of CAVQSK010000026.1, read as the reverse complement.
ACCGACCGACAGCGCGACGCCTTTCACAGCGTGTTTCGTCGACGTCCACGCCAGCCGCTGGTCTCCGCGGTTGGCCAGCTCAGCCAGGTAGACGCCCAGCACGAAACCAATCACCAAGCCCACCACCGGGATTACGAAGAAGCCGATGATTCCGAGCACCGCGCCCACCACCAGACTTATCGTGCGCACGTCGGCCGCCCGCATGCGCCGCATCGGCCACATGTACTTGATCAGTGTGGCTGCCCCTAGCAACAGGGTCACCACGCCGAGCGTGACCCATCCCGTTACGTTGCTCTCAAAGACGGCCCACACCGCGATCGCGGCAAACACCAGTAGCGTGCCCGGCAGCAGTGGGAGGACGATGCCGACAAGTCCGACGGCGATGGCGAGCGCTACAAGGACGATTCCGCCGGTACTCACGGGTCGAATCTACGGCGTCACGGTCGTTTCGCGCGCACCCATTGGAAGTTGGCGAGACTCTTCGTCCGCACGCCGACCAGGCCGAGTTCCTCGAAAGTGTCTCCGAGTTCGTCCTCGGTGAAGAAGTACACTCCGCCGTCGGGCAGCAAGCGCAACAAGGCAGCGGCACGTCCCGCGGTCGGCACCATCACCGCCATCCGGCCGCCGGAGCGCAGCACCCTCGCCATCTCGGCCAGGGCCGCCGCCGGGTTCGGTATCAGCTGCAACATGGCGATGGAGATCGCCGCGTCCACGGTCTCGTCGCGTAGTGGAAGCTGCTGTGCATCCGCCCGAAGGAAGCCGACGTGCGGCCCCGCCTGTGCGCTGACGGCCCGGGCGAGCATCGGTTCGGAGATGTCGACGCCCAGGGCAAGGCCGTCCGGACCTGCGGCGCGGGCCAGCGATGCGGTCACGTTACCGGGACCACTACCGACATCGAGGGCAACCCCGCCTGGCGGGATGTTCAGCCACTCGATGGGGTGCTGCCACGCACTCATCAGCCTGCGTGCCAGCGCCTGTGCGTTGTCGTAGAGCATCGAGCCGAGGTCGGAGGCCCAGGCCGCCTGGATGGCGCCGGTGTTCCTTGGCGGCGTGTCGTCGGTCGGCGGACCGTCTGCCAGCAGGTCGAGGTAGCCCTTGCTGACGTCCGGGTGCGCAGGCGGTTCGGCGAGTAGTTCCAGCGCCCTGCCCAGTGCGGGCGGCAACGCGGTTGTCACTTGATCGTCACACTTCCACGCTACGCCGTGAATTCAGGAACCCAGCTGCTCGGCGAGGTCGATAAAATCCGTTGCTGTGACATCGAATTCGTCATCGTCCACCCTGTGCGGTCGCTGATCGGGTCCGTACTCCAGCGGCCTCGCAACATACCCGGTCATCAGTCCGGCACTCCGCGCCGCCCGCAGGTCGGAGGGATGGGCGGCGACGAGCATCAGTTGCTCCGGCGCCACGTCGAGCAGGTCGGCGCACCCGAGGTATGCCTCCCGGTCGGGCTTGTAGTGGCGGAAAAGTTCGGCGGAGATCACGCAGTCCCACGGCAGGGCCGCTCGCTTGGCCATGTTCGTCAGCAGCGATATGTTGCCGTTCGACAGCGTCGTGATGATGAACCGCTCTTTCAAGCGGGTGAGCCCGCGCACCGAGTCCGGCCACGGGTCCAGCCGGTGCCATACCTTATTGAGTTGGTCGATCTCCGTGTCGCTCATCGACGTGATCCCGGCGGACTGAAGCAACTCCTCGAGAATTCCGCGGTGTAGATCGTCGATTCTCGTCCACGGAAGTTCGCCACTACGCACTCGATCCATCGCTGGGACATAACCGGCGCGCCAGCTGTCGACGAAGGTCGGCCAATCCTCTTGTATCCCATGGGCCCGACCGAACTCCTCGAGTTCGTGGATGATGCTGGAGCGCCAGTCGACCACGGTCCCGAACACATCGAACGCCAACGCCCGCGGCGCGATCACGGTTCCAGCACAACCTTCCCGAGCACTCCCCCGTTAGCCAGGCTCTCGAACGCCGCCCGGCCCTCGGCCAGCGGATACCTGACCGGGGGCGGCGGTCGCAGGCCGGCCTCGACCAGCTTTCGGACGCCGAACCCGAACACTGACTGCGCGCCCGGATTTCGGTTGACGAACTCGCCCCATCCGACACCGATCACACCCACGTTGCGCAATAGCAGCCGGTTGACCTTCACCGTCGGAATCCCACCGGCCGCAAACCCGATCACCAGCAGCCGCCCTTCGGTGGCCAGTGCGCGGATCGCGTCGTCGAACGCCTCGCCGCCGATAGGGTCCACCACCAGGTCGACCCCGCGCCCGTCGGTTGCCTCCTTCACCGCATCCAGCCACCCGTCGCGCAGTGGCAGCACCACGTCGGCGCCCAACGATGAGACGAAGTCCATCGCTTGCGGCCGGTGCACCAACGCGATGACGCGTGCGCCCATCGCCTTGGCGATCTGTACCGCCGCCGTGCCGACGCCGCCGGCGGAGCCGAGCACCAGCACCGTCTCGCCCCACCGCAGCGCACCGCGGCGGGCAAGCGCGAAGTACATCGTGTAGTAGTTCCCGAGCAGCGAGGCGGCCGAGGCGTCGTCGACGTCGTCGGGCGTGGGTAACACCTGATCCGGCGCGACGGCCACCCGCTCGGCGAACCCGCCGAGCATGGTGAACGCCGACACGCGCTGGCCCGGCTTGAAGCCGGAGTCCTCGGGCGCCGAACGCACTACGCCGGCGACTTCCATGCCCGGAATGAACGGCGGCTCCAGCCGCAGCTGATACTCACCGCGCAGCAGCAGCAAGTCAGGAAAACATACGCCGGCCGCGCCGACGTCGACGATGACCGCGTTTTCATCGGCGACGTCGGCCGGGTCGTCCATGTCGGTGTACGCAAGTCCAGAGGGACCCGAGAGCTCCTGCGCTACAAGCGCTTTCATCAAGGTCAGCCGACGCTGAAAGCAGCCCGCTGCGCTGCCGACAGGTCGGTGATCTCGCCCCACTTCGCGGCGACTTCGTCGACTGACGGCACACCGTCGGAGAACGTCACGCCGCCGTTCTGGAACAGCGCGATGCGTTGCACCTTGCCGCCACCGACGATGAAGACCGACGCGGTGTCAGGTAGCTCCTCGGTGCACAGGTAAGCCACCACCGGCGCCACGTACTCCGGCGTCAGCTTCTCGAAGACCGCCGGCGGCAGGATATCCTGCGTCATCCGGGTCGCGGCGACCGGCGCGACGGCGTTGGCCTTGATGTTGTACTTCGCGCCCTCCTGGGCCAGGGTGTTGATCAGCCCGACCAGGCCGAGTTTCGCTGCGCTGTAGTTGGCCTGGCCGAAGTTGCCGAACAGGCCACTGGTCGAGGTGGCAACGACGACGCGGCCAAAGCTGTTCTCGCGGAAGTGCGGCCACGCCGCGCGGATCACGTTGTAGCCGCCGTAGAGGTGAACCTTGAGCACCGCGTCCCAGTTCGCGAACTCCATTTTGTGGAACGTGCCGTCGCGCAGGATGCCCGCGTTGCTCACCACGCCGTCGAGGGTGCCGAACTCGTCGAGCGCGGTCTTGATGATGTTCCCGGCGCCCTCGGACTCGGCCACGCTGTCGTAGTTGGCGACTGCTCGGCCACCCGCTTCTTTGATCTCGGCGACCACCTGGTCGGCCATCTCCGAACCGGCGCCGGTGCCGTCTCGCGCTCCGCCGAGGTCGTTGACGACGACGCTGGCGCCCTCTTTGGCGAGCGTCAACGCGTACTCCCGCCCGAGTCCGCCTCCGGCCCCGGTGACGACGATGACGCGATCCTGCACTCCTGGCACGGGTGTTCCTCTCGAAGGGACTGGGTTCGGCCGTCGATCAGGCTAGATCAGCTTGCGCGCCAGCTTCCACGCCTTCTCTGTATACGGGGGATACATGAAGCCGCCGACGTCGGGTCGGGTCGGCTTGGTCATCACGGCCTTTCGGTGGCTGAACTCCTCGAACCCGAACTTGCCGTGATAGGCCCCCATGCCCGATGGCCCTACGCCGCCGAACGGCAACTTGTTGGTGGCGAACTGGAACAACAGATGGTTGACCACCACGCCGCCCGCCGACACCTCTTTGATGACGCGTTCGCGGACATCCTTGGCCTTGGTGAACAGGTAAGCCGCCAGCGGCTTCGGCCGCGAGTTGACGAATTTGATTGCCTCGTCGAGGGATTGGACGGTCACCACGGGCAGGATGGGCCCGAAGATCTCGTCTGTCATCAACGGCTCGTCCATATCGGGATCGACGACGACGGTCAGCGCGATCTTCATCGAGGCCGCGTCGGACCCACCCCCGACCGCGACGTTGCCCTTGGTCGCGGCCAGCGATGTGGTCAGCCGGTCGAAGTGCCGCTGGTTCACGACGCGCTTGCCGCCTGCGTCGTCCGACTCGAACTTCGTGACGGCTTCCTTGATCTTCTCGACCAAGTCGTCGCGGATCGAGGCATCGGCCAGCACATAGTCGGGTGCGATGCAGGCCTGGCCGGAGTTGATCAGCTTGACCCACGCGATCCGTTTGGCGGCGACGTCGATGTCGGCGTCAGCCGCGACGATCACCGGGCTCTTGCCGCCGAGTTCCAACGTCACCGGCGTCAGGTGCGGCGCCGCGCTTTGATACACCTTGCGGCCGGTCTCGGTGCCGCCGGTGAAGCACAGCTTGTCGAAGCCCTGCTCGATCAATTCCTGGCTGACGGCGCCGTCACCCTCGATGACCGCGATCGCGTCGTTGTCCAGATACCGCGGAACCAACTCGGCCATCAACGCCGAGGAGGCCGGTGTCACCTCGGACGGCTTGAGGACGACGGTGTTGCCGGCGGCGATGGCGCCTACGGCGGGGCCGAGCGTCAAGACGAATGGGAAGTTCCATGCGCCGATGACGAGCACCGTGCCGTACGGTTCGTACTCGATCCAGCCGCGGCCGGGTAGCTGCGAGAGCTCCAGCAGCCGATACTTCCTGCGCATCCACTTGCCGACGTTCTTCGCCGCGTCTTTGGCCTCGCCTGCGGTGGGGGCAACGTCGGTCAACCACGCCTCGAAGGGCTTGCGTCCGAGGTCGGAGGCCAGCGCCTCTGCGATCGCGGGCTCGTTATCCTCGACAAGCTTCTGCAACGCGCGCAGCTGCTGCTTGCGCCAGTCGATGCTGCGGGTCCGGCCCGTCGCGAAGGTGTCGCGCAGCCGACGAACGATGGCGCCAATGTCGGGCTTTGTGGTGTCGGGAGCGGGGGCAACGGATTCGGTGGTCATGGTTGGTGTCCTTCCTGACCCGAGGAATACCCGATCCTAACCAGTTGGTTGGCCCGCCCAGAAGGCTTCGCTCTGCCCCGCGACCGACCGTGTTTGTACGTCGACACGCCGTGGCAGCACGTACAAAAGTGGTCGCTCGCGCGAAAGAGTCAGGTCCGCTCGGCAGTGACGAACGTCGAGAAGGCGTCCTCGTTCGGGTTCGCCGCGTCGACGAAGCGGCCGAGTCGGCGCATCTCGTCCTGCGAATTCAATGCTGCCGATCGCCAGCCGTGATCCCGAAGCCATACGGCGACATCGGCTCGGTCCGGATCGTTGTAGATCAGATCCTGAATATCGAGGCTTTGTTCCACGCCCATTTTTTCGGTGATACGCGCGAACCGCTCCCGCATTTCCTCGCGCCGATCCTCGCTATGCGTGGTCATCGTCTCGACCGCGATCCTGCTGCCGGCGGCGCTGAGTTCGGTGATCTGCTCGAAGAGTCGGTCCTGGGCGTCGGCGGGCAGGTACATCAGTAGGCCTTCCGCCAGCCACGCCGTCGGCACGCCGGCCTCAAACCCAACTTCGCGCAACGCTTTCGGCCAATCGAAGCGCAGGTCGATGGGGACCTCACGGCGGAGTGCCGATGGTGTCACCCCATGCTCGGACAGCGTGGCCGTCTTGTACTCGAGGACCCTGGGCTGATCGATCTCGTACACCGTGGTGCCCGCCGGCCACTGCACGCGGTAGGCGCGGGAGTCCAGGCCGGAGGCCAGGATGACGATCTGGCGGATGCCCGCCGCTGCGGCGTTCGCGAAGAACTCATCGAAGAAGTGGGTCCGCACAGCCTGGTAGTTGCCCATGTGCTCGAAGATCGCGGCGGCTTCGGCGTCCGCGTCGGCGAGCTTGGCGGCGAACTCGTCGTCGAGCATGAACTCCCAAATGCCGGTCCCCGCGCCGGCGACCAGGATCTTGGCGTACGGGTCGCTGATCAGAGGGTCGACCCGTTCGGTCTCGCCGGCGCGAGCCGCGGCGACCATCACCGCGGTAGTTCCCACGCTGGTCGCAATGTCCCACGTGTCATCGTCGGTGCGCAGTGCGCTCATCGCGGCTCTCCATTCAGTCCGGCGCGCAGCAGCACGCTGTCCATCGCATCGTCGGTGCGGCCCAGCCGCGTCTGACTCACATCGGTCAATTCATTCGCAATGCTATCTAATAACTTAGCTGAGCTATACGAAATGTGGGCTAGATCACCGCAGGTAGATCCACAGAATCTGGCCAGCAAACACTTACGAAACGCGCGTTACTCGTGCAGATTCCAGAGCTTGTTGGCCATCAGCAGTTCGAACTTGTGCACAACCGCCTCGAGTTCGTCATGGTTGCCGACGAAGCCCGCGTAGAAGCCCATCCCCCACATCACCGCCACCAACATCTCGACGAGGTGGTTGATGTCGGTATCAGTCGTGAGCTCGCCCCGCTCAATCGCGTCGTTTACGGCCCAGGACACGAACGCGCGCGAGTTCTTCAACGAGTCGTGGTCATCGCCGCTCAACTCCGGGTGCCGCTGAGACTCGAGCACCGAGGTGACGAGAAAGGCTGCCGCAGAACGATCTTCGGCATCAGCCTGCATCGCCGCGCTGAAGAATGAAGTCAGCTGGCCGAGCAGACCGGTCTCGCCCTGCGCCCGCGCCATGCCCGCGCTAACAACTTTCGCGTTGGTTTGCCCGACGACTTCACCCCACAACACGCGCTTGCTCGCGAAGTAGTGGTTGATCGCGGGCCGCGTCAGATCGGCACGGATGGCGATCGCCTGGAAGGTCGCGGCGTCGTATCCGAGTTCGCTGAAGACCTCCCGGGCGGCCCGTATGATGCGCTCCCGCGTTTCGGCGGCCTTCGCTGCAGGGGGACGACCCGGTCCTCGGCTCGCCGTATGTTGCGGCACGGTCAAATTGTGCCACAGGTCACTGGGCCGTCCGTCCGGTATCGAGTGCCTCGAGCATCAGCATGTCGTTTCAGCAAATTGTTCGGCTGGCCGGGCCGGGTTTCGTCGTAGAGATCGGGCGGGGTAACGAACTAGGGTGCCGTCCCATGGCCAGCGTCGTTTCCCGCGAGGCGTACTTCGAGACCGGACTCGAGGCACTCGATACCGGCCGGTTCGCATCGGTGCCCGACGGTGACTAGGGCGGCGAGGGAAGTGGCGGCCGCCGAGCCGGTCGAGCACGTTGTCTCCCTGTTGCGCGAACGCCTCTACGGCGCCATCTCTTGTCTGGCCACCCTCGCCGTGCTGGCCCGATACACCACCGAGGAGACCAGCGCGTGGGCCAGGATCCTCGACGTCGCGGTGGCGACCGGCGGCCTTTGGGCCGCAAGCCTGCTCGCTGATTGGGTTGCTCACCTCGGGGTGTACCGCAAGGCGCCGCGTGGGCGGGCCGCGCTGCGGATGCTGCAGTCATCCGCCCAGATTCTGGAGGCGGCGTTCCTCCCGATCGTCGTCCTGGCAGTCGCCGGGTTAGGCGTGCTCGACACCGATACCGCGACGTGGATTGCGGCGTGGACCCTGGTCGGCGAGCTCGGGGTGATCGCGCTGCTCGCCGTGCGCAGAACCGAGCTGCCGTGGTGGCAGCAGGCACTCGCGGTCACCGGACTTGTCGGAGTCGGGGTTCTCGTGCTGGGGATCAAGATCCTTGCCCACTGAGACCGCTGCTGTGTTGCGCCACGTCTTGCAGCGGATCCGTGCGCGCGACCCGGAGTTCGACGCGCTGCGGCGTGCGGCGCGCGCGGCGATCATGCTGCCCATCGCCGCGGCGGTCAGCTTCGCCGTCGGAGGCGGCTCGCAGACACCGCTGTTCACCATCTTCGGGTCGGTGGCGCTGCTGATATTGGTCGACTTCCCCGGCAACCGGCCGGCGCGCGCGCTGGCGTATTTCGGCCTGGGGTTCAACGGCGCCGTGCTCATCACGTTGGGCACGCTGGTCGCGCCGCATCCCTTGGTGAGCGTCGCATTGATGTTCGTTCTGGGTGTGGCGGTGATTTTCGCCGGCGTGCTCAGCGAGATCGTCGCCGCGGGCCAGCGCGCCACGCTATTGATGTTCGTGCTGCCCGCCTGCACACCCGTCGGACCTCTGCCCGAGCGGCTGCTGGGCTGGCTGATCGCGCTGGCGTTGTGCGTCCCGGCGGCGTTGTTCCTCTTCCCGCCGCGTCATCACGACGACCTGCGCAGGCACGCGGCGCGGGTGTGCCACCGGCTGGCCGATCGGTTGGAGGGCGCGGCCTCGGGACGCGAAGTCAAAAAGGCAATGAACGCGCTCTACGAAACCTTCCTCGGCGCCGACTATCGGCCCGTCGCCTTGACGGCGGGCAGCCGAGCGCTGGTGCGGGTGGTCGACGACCTCGGCTGGCTATCCGATCAGATCACCGACGACACCGGGCGGATGTTGGGGGTGATGAGGGATCCGGCGGTGCGGGTGTTGCGCGACTCTGCGGCGGTGCTGCGCATCCGCGACGTCGCCGAGCGGAATGCACGCAGCGCCGATCTTGGCGAGGCGCTGGCCGAGCTGCGGGCGGCGGCGCGGGGCACGTACCGCGAGGACGTTGTCCAGCTGCTGCGCGAGGCCGACGATGCCGCCGCGGTCGAGGTGGGTCGCAAGCTGCTGAACCGTCGCACCATTTCGGCCACCGTCGCGGTGACCGGCCGGATCATCCGCAACGCTGCGGCCGCGGACGCCCGGCCGGTCTGGGCCCGGGTGCTGGGCCGGCGGTTGCCCGAGACCGGTGCCGCCGACTGGGTGATGCCCGAAACGGTCGCCGTCGCCGCCATCACCAAGGGGTTCCTGGCCACCAGGGCGGTGGCGCTACGCAACAGCGTGCGCACCGGGCTCGGCCTGGCTCTGGCCGTCGCAGTGACACACGTGTTCCCGGTGGAGCACGGGTTCTGGGTGGTCCTCGGCGCGATGTCGGTGTTGCGCAGCAGCGCATTGACCACCGGCACTCGGGTGCTGCGCGCGGTGGCAGGCACCGCAGTGGGCTTCGTGCTCGGCGCAGTCGTCATCGAACTCCTTGGCGTGGACCCCGTGGTCCTGTGGATGTTGTTGCCGCTCGTGGCTTTCGGCTCGGCGTATGTGCCAGAGGTGGCGTCGTTCGTCGCTGGGCAGGCCGCGTTCACGATGATGGTGCTGATCAACTTCAACCTGATCGTGCCGACGGGCTGGCAGGTGGGCTTGATCCGCGTCGAGGACGTCGTGGTCGGCGCGCTGGTAGGCGTCGTGGTGTCGGTCCTGCTGTGGCCGCGCGGCGCAACGGCACGGGTTTCCGAGGCGATCGACGACGCCAGGGCCGTCGGCGCGAAGTTTCTCAAAGCGGCGGTGCTGCGGGTCACCCGCGGCGCGTCGGAGGAAGCCACCGATCGCGCGATCGCGCTCAGCCACGCCGCACTGCAGGCGTCGCGAACGGTGGACGACGCTGTGCGACAATATCTTTCGGAGACGGGCGGGGCAACCGACCTACGGGCGCCGGTGGTGCGGGCAGCCAACCGCGCGATTCGGCTGCGGGCCGCCGCAGAATTGATCCTGGACATCGTCCCGCCCCCGCTGGGTGTGTATCCGCGGACCCGCACGGTGTTAGAAGCCCACGCCGAGGTGATCTGTGCGCGAGTGACGGGCGATAGCGGACAGCCACTACCGTCGATCGGTGACGACTTCGTGCCCGCGCTGCGCACGGATGCTCCCGGCAACGATCTGGCGGTTTCCGCGGCGCTGCCGCTGACCGCCGCGGCCGCCCATCTCGGCGAGCTCGAACTGCTCTTCCCGAAGGCCGCCAAGACGGTGTTGACCGGAAAGGAGTGAGCGGTTCTCAGCGCAGCAGATCATCGAGCGGCATTGCGGTAGGACTCCGTCAATTGCACGATCTTGCTTCGGATTTCACCGCTGCCGACGATGCGGACGAACGGCACTGTGCGGGTGAGGAAGAACTCGTCGAGTTCGGCGGCGCGACGGTGTTCGGCTTTGCGGTAGGCGGCGAGCACCTGGGATCCCATGGTGGCGCCGTCGGCCACGAACCGTCCCGTCGCCACGTCGTAGGCGTCCTGCTCGCCGTGCTCGGCGCCGACCGCAGGCATGTCGGCCACTGCCACCCACAACAGTTCGTGGCGGCCGGTGACGCGTTGGATGACCTCGTCGAGGCGCGACGTGGTGTCGGGTTCGTCGGAGACGACAACCAGCAGCAGCCGCCTGCGGTGGCTGTGGGCAACGTATTCGAGTTGGGTGACGATGTCGCTGGAGCCGACGTCGCCGCGGCTGTGTGTGTAGAACTGCTCGAGCATGCCTTCGATGTGGTTTTCGCCGCGGCGGCTGTGCACGTTGGCGCTGCCGCGGGCGTCGCCGTAGACCATGCCGATTTCGTCGGTGCGCCGCATGCCGATCAGTCCAATGGCACCCATGACGGTGGTGGCCACATCGCGCCTGAACTCGCCGCTGGGCGTCAGGGCGGACATGTTGCGCCCGGCGTCGCACACCAGCAGGATCTTGTGGTGTTTTTCCGTGACGAATCGTTTGACGAGCACATCGCCCGCCCGCGCCGAGGCGCGCCAGTCGATATCGCGGATCTCGTCACCGGGGACGTACGGGCGCAGGTCGTCGAATTCCAAGCTGCGGGTGTGCAGCAGCGCGTAGTGACCGCCCTCGAGCATGCCGCGGGTGTCGGTACCGAAATGCTGGATGGCACGGTTGAGGTGTCTGCCCATGAACGCGCCTCAGGGCACCCGCACCGATTGCAGCACCGCGTCGATGACGTTCTCCGCGCTCACCCCGGCGCTGATGGCTTCGAACCCAAGGATGAGCCGGTGACGGAGCACGCGGTATGCGAGGTGGCGGATGTCTTCGGGCAGCACGTGGTTGCGCCCGGCGAGCAACGCGGCCGCCCTCGCTGATCGGGCGAACGCAATTGTCGCCCGGGGGCTGGCGCCGTACTCGACCAGCCGCGCCAGTTGGGGCGACAGCAACTTGTCGGGGTGGCGCGTGGCGTGCACCAGTTGCGTCACGTAGTGCACCAGTACGGGGTCGAGGTGGATACCCGCCGTGACTCGCTGCAGGTGGCGCATGTCGTCGAGGGCGATCACCGGTTTCAATGGCGCCGAACGGTCATACACGCCGGCGTCGATGCGGAAGATCACCTCGGCCTCTTCCTGCGGCGAGGGATAGCGCAGAACCTCCTTGAGCATGAACCGGTCGGTCTGTGCTTCCGAGAGTGGATACGTGCCCTCCTGATCGACCGGGTTCTGGGTGGCGATCACCAAGAACGGTTGGGGCATGGGGTGGATCTTGCCGGCGATCGTGGTCTGCCGTTCCTCCATCGCTTCGAGCATCGCGCTCTGGGTCTTGGCGCTGGACCGGTTGATCTCGTCGAGCAGAACGATGTTCGTGTGCACCGGACCGAGTTGGGTGACAAAGGAATTGGTGTTCGAGTCGTAGATCTGGGTGCCGAGGATGTCGCTGGGCAATAGGTCGGGGGTGCACTGAATGCGTTGAAAGCCACCCGATATCGATTCGGCGACCACTCGCGCGGCGGTCGTCTTGGCCAGGCCGGGCACCCCTTCGAGCAGGATGTGCCCACCCGTGAGCAGACCGATCAGCAGGGTTTCGCGCAGGTCGTCCTGTCCGACCACCTTGGTCGCGAAGGACTGTGCGATTGCGTCCACCACGCGGTGTGCGCTTTCCATGTCGGCCATGTTGGGCTGCAGGCGGCTCGTGGTGGTCATTTCTTCCTTAGGGTTGTCCGACCACTGTCATCGGATTTCGTCGTGTTGACTGTTCCCAGCAGTCCAACCGCCTAAAACTTCCCCTGATAGAGATACTTCCACTGGATAGGGAGTGAGCACGGGGCAGGTAGCGTCATCCGGGTGAGCGAGGTCGTCGTGCTCGGCTCGGGTTTCGCCGGCCTTTGGGCGGCCCTCGGTGCGGCCAGGCGACTCGACGAGCTCGGCGTCACGCAAGGCGACGTGAAGATCACTGTGGTCAGCTCGCAGCCCTACCACGACATTCGGGTCCGTAACTACGAGGCCGACCTGACGGAGTGCCGCATCCCGCTGCGGGATGTGTTGGACCCGGCCGGAGTTGTGCACATCGCCGCCGATGTGACGGCGATCGACCCGATATCACACACCGTGACCACCACGCTCGGCGCACACACCTACGACCGTCTCGTCATCGCGCTGGGCAGCCGAGTGGTAAAGCCCGACATCCCGGGTCTGCGTGAGTTCGGGTTCGACGTCGACACCTACGACGGGGCAGTGAGGCTGCAGAGGCACCTGGTGGCCCTGGCCGGCGGCCCCCACACCGCGGCTGCGGGCACTGCCGTCGTGGTGGGCGCCGGATTGACCGGCATCGAAACCGCCTGCGAGCTGCCGGCACGGCTGACGGCGCTGTTCGGTGACGTTGAGCCCCGGGTCGTAATCGTCGACCACAACGCGCACGTCGGCTCGGACATGGGCACCTCGGCGCGCCCAGTGATCGAGGCCGCACTGGCCACCAACGGAGTGCAGAGCCGGCTCGGGGTGAGAGTCGAGGCGGTGGACGACAGTGGGGCAAAGCTGTCGACAGGCGAAAGGCTGGAAGCGTCGACCGTGGTGTGGTGTGCGGGCATGCGGGCCAACCCGCTGACCGCGGACCTGGGCGTCACACGTGATCGTCTTGGTCGCGTCCCGGTCGACGACTACTTGCGTGTCGACGGCGTGCGGGACGTGTTCGCAGCTGGCGATGTCGCGGCCGCGTGGATGGACGACACGCACGTATCGGTGATGTCGTGCCAGCACGGTCGACCCATGGGCCGGTTCGCTGGGTACAACGTCATCAGCGACCTGCTGGGCGAGGCGATGCTTCCGCTTCGAATCCCTTGGTATGTCACGGTTTTGGACCTCGGACCGGCGGGCGCGGTCTACACCGAGGGCTGGGATCGGCAGGTGGCCGCTAGTGGGGCCGAGGCCAAAGCCACCAAACACGTAATCAACACACAGCGAATCTATCCACCGCTCAACGGAAACCGAGACGAGATCCTGGCCGCCGCCGCACCGACGCTGCAGTCACGACCGGGGCACTAACTGAGCGGTCGGTGCGGCATCAACGCATTTGGCGGGATGGTGCCGAATCTGCCGGCGTTGAAGTCCTCTACCGCCTGGATCAACTCTGACTTCGAGTTCATCACGAACGGGCCGTACTGAAAGACCGGTTCGCGGATCGGCTTACCACCGAGGATCAGGACCTCCAACGCCGGCCGCCGGGATTCTTGCGTCGGCTCAGCGGCCACGCTGATCCGGTCGCCGGGACCGAACACGGCCAGCTGGCCCTCGTGGATGGGATGACCGATCGGCCCGACCGAACCGCGACCGGAGAGCACGTACACCAGTGCGTTGAAGTCACGATTCCACGGCAGGTTCAGCTGCGCGCCTGGCTCAATAGTCGCGTGTGCCAATGTGATCGGCGTGTAAGTCGCACCTGGTCCGTGCTGACCGTCGACGTCGCCCGCGATGATGCGGACCAAGGCTCCGCCGTCGTCGGATGCCAGCAGCTTGACGTGGTTGCCCTCGATGGCCTGATACTTCGGCGTCGCGAACTTGTCCTTGCGTGGCAGGTTCACCCACAGCTGGATTCCGTGGAACACCCCGCCGCTCTCGACCAGTTCGGCCGGTGGGGTCTCGATATGGAGGATGCCCGAGCCGGCGGTCATCCACTGGGTGGCGCCGTCGGTGATCAGCCCTCCGCCGCCGTGTGAATCCTGGTGTGCGAATCGGCCGTCGATGATGTAGGTGACGGTTTCGAAGCCGCGGTGCGGATGCCAATCGGTGCCCCTCGGTTCGCCCGGCTGGTACTCCACCTCGCCCATCTGGTCCATGTGCACGAACGGGTCGAGGTCCGCGGCGCTGACTCCGGCGAAGGCGCGCACGACGGGAAAGCCTTCACCTTCGTATCCGTGCGGCCCGGTGGTGATCGATCGAACGGGCCGTTCCGTGTCGGACGGTGCAGGCGCGGTGATCCGCGGAAGTGTGAACGTGTCGGCGGTAATAGCAGGCATGTCGCAATTAACCGGACTGTGGTCCGGATTATTCCTCAGCCCAGCACGGCCAGTGCTGCGGCGCGGGCTTCCGCTGCGGACGCCGTGGCCAGCACGGCCTCGGCCGCGTCGCGGCACTGTTGCAGTGTGACCTGCGCCAGTTTCGCACCCACTCCTTGAATCGCGGCCGCAGCGGCGGACAGGGAGGTGACACCCAGGCCGGTCAGGACACACGCCAGCATCGGATCGGCGGCGGCCTCACCGCAGACGCCGACCGGCTTACCCGCCGCAATCCCCGCCCGGACCGTCATGGCCACCAGCGCCAGCACGCCGGGTTGCCACGGATCGGTGAGCGTCGCGAGGTCGGCCGACATCCTGTCGGCGGCCATCGTGTACTGCGCCAGGTCGTTGGTGCCGATCGACAGGAAGTCGACGTGCTCGAGGATTCGGTCGGCCAGCAGGGCCGCCGCGGGCACCTCGATCATCACGCCGGGCGTCAGACCGCGCGAACGAACCTGTGCGGCAAAGCGTTTGGCCTCGTCCGCGGTGGCGATCATCGGCGCCATCACCCACGGCGGGTTGCCGGTGCGCTCCGCCGCGGCGGCGGCCGCGTCTAATTGCCGCTCGAGCAGCCCCGGATTGCCCTCTGCGATGCGGATACCCCGGACGCCGAGGGCCGGGTTCGCCTCGTCGGGATGCCCGGCGAACTTCAGTGGCTTGTCGGAACCGGCATCGAGCGTCCTGATGACCACCTTGTGGCCGGAGAACGCGTCGAGCACCTCGGCGTATATAGCGGCCTGCTCGTCGACGCTCGGCTCGGTGTCGCGGTTGAGGAAACACAGTTCGGTACGGAAGAGGCCGATGCCCTCGGCCGGGGTTGCGCGGGCGCCACGAGCCGCGGCGCCGTCCTGGACATTGGCGAGGATCGCTATCGCTTGCCCGTCAGCCGTAGCGCCGGGACCCGACCAGTGCGCTGCGAGTTCGGCGTCGCGCTGCGCTTGAGCGACAGCTTCCCCGGCGCCGGACTCGTCGGGCGACACGGTGACCGTACCGAGGGTGCCGTCGACAAGCACCATGGTGCCGGCGGGAACCGCGTCGAGACCGTCGACGGCGACCACGCACGGGATGCCGAGTTGGCGGGCGATGATCGCGGTGTGGCTGGTCGGCCCCCCCAGCGTGGTGGCCAGTGCGACAACAAGATCGGGATCCAGGCCGGCGGTGTCGGCAGGCGCGAGGTCTTCGGCGCACAGGATCGACGGAACGGCAGGCAGCGGGACTCCGGGCTCGGGCAGTCCGCTGAGTTCTGCCAGCACTCGGTCGCGGATGTCCTGCAGATCGGTAACCCGTTCGGCCATCAATCCACCGAGTTGGGTGAACAGATCGACGAACTGCTCGACGGCCAGCCTCACCGCGCGGGCCGCCGGCGCTCCCTCTTTGACGTGCTTCTCGGCGGCGCCGAGCCAGGCCCGGTCCTGTGCGAGCGTCGCGGTGGCGGCCAGCACCTCCGACGCCGCGCCAGTTGCATGCGCGGCGCGGTCACGGAGCCGGTTGGCGACAGTCGTGGCGGCCGCCGCGAACCGCCCGGCTTCGGCCTGGCGATCGCTTTCCTCTATGTCTGCCATTGATGCGTCGTCGACGACGGGCAGTCGGCCGGGCCGGATCACCGGCGCGTATTGAACACCGGCGACCACCGGTACACCACGAAGAACAGTGCCCACCGGGTGCTCGGCGGACGCGGTGTCGGGCGGAAGTGATGTGGTGGGAGATGACGTGGCCATGTGAAGTAGATTACAACAAAATCTTGACAAGTCAACACGAACAGGAGTAAAACCAAATATAACAACAACCAATCCGGCCGATAACCACACAAACGGAGCTTCATGTATGCCGAAGAGCGTCAGCAAGCGATCGCCTCACTGGTGATCGCGCACGGCCGTGCCTCGGTCGCCGAACTGGCGCAGGCCTACGACGTGACCACTGAGACAGTTCGGCGTGATCTCGCCGTTCTGGACAGGGCGGGCGTGGTGCGCCGGGTGCACGGCGGTGCGGTTCCCGTTCGGGCACTGCACCTCGTGGAGCCAGCCGTCGGCGAGCGTGAGACCACCCGCGCGGAGCACAAAGACGCGATCGCGGCGGCCGCCACAGAGTTCTTCCCCCTAAGCGGCGCCAGCGTTCTGCTGGACGCCGGCACGACCACGGCGCGGATCGCGGCCCACCTGCCCGCAGACCGCGAACTCGTCGTCGTCACCAACTCGGTGCCGATCGCCGCCCGGCTCGCGGCCATGCCGTCGGTCTCCCTGCAGCTGCTGGGCGGTCGTGTCCGCGGCCTCACCCACGCGGCGGTCGGTGAACAGACACTGCGTGTGCTCGACACCCTCCGCGTGGACATCGCGTTCATCGGCACGAACGGGATCAGCGTCCGTCACGGCCTGTCCACACCCGACAGCGACGAGGCCGCCGTCAAGCGGGCCATGGTCAGTGCCGCGAATTACGTTGTGGTGGCCGCTGATTCGTCGAAGGTCGGCCGCGAGGAATTGGTCAGCTTCGCCCCGATCTCCAGCGTTGACACGCTCATCACCGATCCCGAGATCAACGACGCCGATCGCAGGCAGTTCACCACTCAGGGCGTCGAGGTGGTCGTCGCATGATCGTCACAGTCACCCCCAACCCGAGCATCGACCGCACGGTCACGCTCACCGCGCCCCTGACCCGCGGCGCCGTGCACCGGGTCACCTCGGTGACGACCGAACCTGGCGGCAAGGGCGTCAACGTCGCGCGGGCGTTGACGCTGGCCGGTCTGGACGCCGTCGCGGTGCTGCCGGCCCCCGCCACCGATCCGTTGGTGGACGCGCTCCAAGCCAGCGCGGTGGCGTTTCGGTGCGTGCCCACGACAGAGGCGGTGCGGACGAACCTCGCGATCACCGAACATGACGGAACCACAACCAAACTCAACGAGCCCGGTGCGGCGCTGGACGTCCTGGCGCTCGACGCGCTGACCCGGTCCGTGATCGCCAGCGCCGAAGCCGCCTCGTGGGTCGTGCTGTCCGGCTCACTGCCGCCCGGTGTGCCGGACGCTTGGTACGCCGACATCGTCGCGCACCTCGCGCCGTACCCGTGCCGGGTCGCGATCGACACGTCCGAGCGCCCACTCGCCGCACTGGTCGATTCGCTCGATCGGGCTGCCCCGGACCTGATCAAGCCGAACGCGGAGGAACTCGCCGGTGTGCTGGGCTACTCGCCGCAGGCACTGGAAGCCGCTGTCGCCCACGGCGATCCCGAGCCCGTCGTATCGGCAGCCCATCAGCTGGTGGATCGCGGCGTTGGTGCGGTGCTCGCAACGCTGGGAGCCGCCGGCGCCGTACTGGTCGACGGGACCGGCAGCTGGATGGCCACTCCGCCGCCGATCGTGCCGCGAAGCACCGTCGGCGCCGGCGACGCGTCACTGGCCGGATACATCCGGGCCGACGTTGGCGGCGCCGCTCCGCCGCAGCGACTCCAGATGGCCGTCGCTTACGGCAGCGCCGCGGCCGCTCTGCCCGGATCCGCCCTGCCCACTCCGGCACAGATCGACCTCAATGCCGTTCGGGTGACCCCGATCTCGTGGATCTCATCAACTACCGCCACCTCGTAACAACCAACCCGAAAGTATCGCCATGACACGCTCTACACATTCGATCATCAACGCCGATCTGGTGTTGCTCGACGTCGACGCTGGCAGCGAGAAGCAGGCTGTGATCGGCAGCCTCGTCAACCGGCTCGCTGACGCCGGACGCACCAGCGACACCGACGGGCTGATCGCCGCAGCGATGGCGCGCGAGGAGCAGTCGGCCACCGGGCTGCCCGGCGGCATCGCGATCCCGCACTGCCGTTCGCCGTACGTCGACACGGCATCGATCGGGTTCGCGCGACTGAAGCCGGCCGTCGACTTCGGCGCTCCCGACGGCCCCGCCGATCTTGCTTTCCTGATCGCCGCCCCCGAAGCCGGCGGCGCCGAACACATGAAGTTGCTGTCCAGCCTCGCGCGTGCGCTGGTGCGCAAGGACTTCGTCGAGTCGCTACGTAACGCGTCGACCCCCGACGAGGTGGTCGATCTGGTCGACGGTGTGGTGAACCCCAGCCCCGCCGCTGACAAGCCCGCTCCCGTCACGGCGCCGGCCCCGGCCCCGGAAGCGGCCAAGACCCTGATCGCGATCACCGCGTGCCCGACCGGCATCGCGCATACCTACATGGCCGCCGACTCGCTGGCCGCCGCCGCGAAGGAGGCCGGCGTCACAATGCACGTCGAGACGCAGGGCTCATCGGGCAGCACGCCCGTGGACGCGGCGACGATCGCACAGGCCGATGCCGTCATCTTCGCCACCGACGTCGGCGTCAAAGACAAGGGCCGGTTCGCGGGCAAGCCCGTCGTCGCCTCCGGCGTCAAGCGCGCCATCAACGAACCCGCCAAGATGGTCGCCGAAGCGCTTGCGGCCGCAGACAATCCGAACGCCGCCCGCGTCGAGGGCTCGGGCGCAGGCGCGCCGGCGAGCGCCGCACCCGCCGGTGGTGTCGGCTGGGGCACCCGCACCCGACAGATCCTGCTCACCGGCGTCAGCTACATGATTCCGTTCGTCGCCGCGGGCGGCCTGCTGATCGCGCTCGGGTTCCTCTTGGCCGGCTACGACATCGCGAACTCTCCTGATGGCGAAAAGCCTTCGCTGCCCTACGGCTTCGGCTCGCTCGGCCACGTCATCGCCAGCTCCAACTCGCTGACCAACCTGCCGCCCGGCGGTTTGGTGCAGTATCTCGGCGCGGTCCTGTTCACCCTCGGCGGGCTGGCATTCATGTTCCTTGTTCCGGCGCTGGCCGGCTACATCTCGTTCGCCATCGCCGATCGACCCGGCATCGCGCCGGGATTCACAGCAGGCGCGGTCGCCGTGTTTGTCGGCGGCGGCTTCATCGGCGGCATCGTCGGCGGCTTGATCGCCGGGTTCACGGCGCTGTCGATCAGCCGCATCGACGTACCGCGCTGGCTGCGAGGCTTGATGCCTGTTGTCATCATTCCGCTGGTCGCATCTCTGGTCGTCGGCCTGCTGATGTTCCTGCTGCTCGGTCGTCCGCTCGCCGCGATCACGTCCGGCCTGACCAACTGGCTCACTGGGATGTCGGGCACCTCGGTGATCATCCTGGGTGTCGTGCTCGGTCTGATGATGTGCTTCGATCTCGGCGGCCCGGTGAACAAGGCGGCCTACGCCTTCGCCACCGCGGGCCTCAACGTCGCCGATCCCGCGTCGCTGCGAATCATGGCGGCGGTAATGGCCGCAGGCATGGTTCCACCGCTGGCGATGGCGCTCGCGTCCACCGTCCGGCCGGGTCTGTTCACCGAGCCGGAGCGGGAGAATGGCAGGGCCGCTTGGCTTCTCGGCGCCTCATTTATCTCTGAGGGCGCTATCCCGTTCGCGGCGGCCGACCCGCTGCGGGTCATCCCGTCGATGATGTTCGGCGGTGCCGTCACCGGTGCGCTGATCATGGCCTTCGACGTCACACTCAAGGCACCCCACGGCGGCATCTTCGTGTTCTTCGCAATCGGCAACCTGCTGTGGTTCCTGGTCTCCTTGATTGCCGGCATGGTCGTCGGCGCGGTCTGCGTTATCGCCGCCAAACAGTTCGCCAAGCCCAGCATCAAGGCCGAGGAAGAGCCTGCGCTGGCGACCGCCTAGCCTGTCCAACCACCTACTCAAGGAGAAGCAACAATGCCCACCAAGACTGTCATCGTCGGCTCCGCCATCGGCCTGCACGCCCGGCCCGCGGCCATCATCGCCGAGGCCGTCGTCAACGCCGGCGTCCCCGTAACCCTTTCACTGGACGGCGGTGAACCGGTCGACGCCGGTTCGGCACTGATGATCATGACGCTGGGTGCCGGCAACGGTGCCCAGGTGACCGTCTTCTCGGACGACGAGGAGGCGCTCAAGACCGTCGCCGAACTGGTCCAGCAAGACCTCGACGCGTGACGCCTTAGGACTCGACCGCTGCAATCTGCGTCGGACAGGTAAATAACCTGTAGCCCGAACGTACGACGACCTGCGACAAGGGCACACCGACCCCTTCGGCCGAACAAGAAAGCGGAACAGCCCCCTCTGGAGCCCCAGTACGATTGCGGGCGTGCATTTGGCCAATAGGCTTGACGTGACTTTTTGTGCCGCCCGAGGTGCGGCGCTTGGTTTGCTGTGGACGTGCCAACGCCGGCCTGCCATATCGGGGGGTGAGCGCGCGTGTACCGCATCGGTGTGCTGCTGGCAGCGCTGATTCTGGCGTTGGTGAGCGCTCCCCTGCCGGAGCGATCGAGCCTCCCACGATCGACGCCGCCGCCGTGCCACCCGACGAGACGGGTCCGGACCAGCCGATGGAACAGCGCCGCGTTTGCGCGGCCCCGTCGACGTTCCCGAACTCGAACTTCGCCGACAGGCCCTGGGCAAACGATTACCTGCGCCTCAGCGATGCTCAGAAGTTCGCAACCGGAGCCGGGATAACTGTCGCTGTCATCGACACCGGCGTGACCGGCTCAGCGCGGGTGCCCGCCGAGCCGGGCGGGGACTTCGTCGACGAAGGCGCCAACGGGATGTCGGATTGCGACGCGCACGGCACGTTGACGGCGTCGATCATCGCCGGCCGGCCTGCCCCGACCGACGCGTTTATCGGGGTCGCGCCGGATGCGCGGATTCTGTCGCTGCGCCAGACGTCGGACGCGTTCCAGCCGGTCGGCGCACGTACAGATCCGAACAACCCGAACACCACACAGACGGCCGGTTCCCTGCGCAGCTTGGCGCGCGCAATCGTGCATGCCGCCAACGTCGGAGCGCAGGTCATCAACATCAGCGAAGCGGCGTGCTACAAGATCACCCGGCCGATCGACGAGAGCGGCGTGGGCGCCGCGATCAACTATGCGGTCAACGTCAAGGGCGCAGTGGTCATCGCGGCGGCCGGCAACACCGGTCAGAACTGCAACCAGAATCCGCCGCCCGATCCCGCCGTGCCCGCCGATCCGCGCGGCTGGAAAGAGGTGCAGGCGATCGTCTCCCCGGCGTGGTACTCCCCGCTGGTGCTGACGGTCGGGGGTATCGGGCCGAACGGTCAGCCGAGCACTTTTTCGATTTCGGGCCCGTGGGTGGGCGCCGCGGCGCCGGCGGAGAACATGCTCGCCCTGGGCTATGACGGTAATCCGGTCAACGCCCTGCAGGGCGAGGATGGCCCGATTCCGATCAGCGGCACGTCGTTCGCCGCGGCGTATGTGTCGGGGCTGGCGGCACTGCTCAAACAGCGGTTCCCCGATCTGACTGCGGCGCAGATCATCAACCGGATCACCGCCACCGCGCGGCATCCCGGTGGCGGTGTCGACAACTACGTCGGCGCCGGGGTGATCGATCCAGTCGCCGCGCTGACGTGGGATGTTCCGCCCGGCCCCGAGACGGTGCCGTACAAGGTGAAGCAACTGCCGCCGCCGGTATATGTGCCGCCGCCGGACCGTGGCCCGATCACCGCGGTCGTCGTGACGGGCACCGCCATTGCTCTGGCCCTGGGGCTCGGCGCGCTGGCTCGACGTGCTTTGAGGCGCCGATGAAGACTTTTCTGGGGTTGTTCGGCCTGCGGTTCACGACGGGGCACGCCCTGTGGGCGGCGACGTTGATCCCGGCCTGCATCGCCGTGTTCATGCACCTCGGGCGCCTGTGGATCGGCGTGACGCTGGCGGTCATCATTGCCCTCGCCGCGCTGCTGACCGTGCGCGGGCGACGGCTTACGGGATGGATCGGGGCGCTGTTCGCGTGGCGTCGGCGACATCGCCAGGCGCCCGACGTGCCGTCGGTGCCGGCGGTCGGTGCGACGGTGATGCCGGGCGATCACGTGGCCGTGCGGTGGCAGGGCGACCATCTGATTTCGGTGATCGAGTTGATTCCGCGGCCGTTCACCCCGACGGTCGTTGTCAACGGTGAGGCCTTCACCGACGACGTCGTCAACACACGGCTTGTCGAGGAGTTGATCGCAGCGCACTGCCCGGATCTGGAGGCCGACGTGGTGTCCGCGGGATATCGGGTGGGCAAGACGGCGCCGGCGAGCCTGGTCGCGCTGTACGAGCAGGTGGTCGGGCCGTATCCAGCACCGGCAAACCGGCGGACGTGGATTGTGCTGCGGGCGGATCCGGACCAGACGCGAAAGTCCGCGCTGCGCCGGGAGGCCGGGGTTGCTGGTTTGGCTCGGTACCTGGTGGCGTCGACGACGCGGGTCGCAGACCACCTGGCCAGCAACGGAATTGACGCGCGCTGCGCACGCAGTTTCGACGATTTCGATCGGGCGACCGAGATCAGTTTCGAACGCGAGACCTGGTCGGCGATCAAGGGCCGGAGCACGTTCACCGCCGCATACAGCGCGCCGGGCGGCCCGGATGTGTGGTGGTCGGCGCGGGCAGATCACACCATCACGCGGGTGCGGATTCGTCCGGGCGCGGCGCCGACAACGACGGTCCTGTTGACGACCCTGGCGAATCCGTCAACGCCGCGCGGGTTTTCGTGCCTATTCGGTGGTCAGCGAGCAGCATTGCAGGGCCAAACCCCGGTCACGGACCGGCATTATGAGCTGCCGATCGGGTCGGCGGGGGTATTGGTCGGCGAGACGGCGGACCGGTATCCGGTGTACATGCCGTTCGACGACGTCGACGTGTGCATCAACTTGGGCGATGCGCGACTGTTCACGCAGTTCGTGGTGCGTTCGGCAGCTTCGGGTGGCGTCGTCACGCTGGGGCCGCAGTTCCGCGAGTTCGCTGGCTTCATCAACGGCCGCATCGGGCAGGTGGCCAAGGTGGCGTGGCCCAACTCCACCACGTACCTGGGCCCGCATCCGGGGATCGGCCGGGTGGTGCTGCGGCACAACTTCATCGGCACTCCGCGTCATCGGCAGCTGCCGATTCGGCTGATCAACCCGCGTGAGGAGAGCCGTTACCAGATGGCTCTAGAACAATGATTGGTAGTTTGCTGGCCAGGGTGCCACAGCGACGTCATGAGGAGGCACGATGACGTCGGGGGAAGTGCGGGTCGACACGAGTGACCTGACGGGCAAGGCCGTTCAGATCGAGGGACTCACTTGGCCGAATCAGGGGGCGCAGCCGCAGCTCATCCCGCCGGACACGTTGCAGGAAGCCAATACGGCGATCCTGAACCTGGACAATAACACCCAGGGCCTCTGGCGATTTCAGGAGTACGGCCGGCTGGAGGGCCTGCGGCTGGCCGAAACGCTGAAGCTGGTGGCCGATGCCTACGACCGGGTCGACTTCAACGCGATGCAGGACATCAACAACGGCGGCGAGGGGACCAGCCCACCCGAAGCCCCCGGGGTTAACAAGCTGCCCGAACCCCCGCCGCCGACGAAGGTGGCCATTCCCGAGGGACAGCTCGTTGACGATGGGCTGCTGGTCCCCGATGTTCAGACGAACCTGCTCGCGGGGGATCAGGCCGCTTCGTTGCGCGCCGCTGCCGCGATGTGGAGGCAAAATGCGGCGTCGCTGGCGACGGCGGCCGAAGGCTTCGAGGTGTCGTCGGTGAACTGGGAGGGTGAGGCGGCTGATGCGGCATATCGGAAGTTCGACGATTACCGCGGATGGTTGATCAGCCTGTCGGGCTCATGGACCCGGTTGGCAGTCGAGGCGGATCGCGTCGCGCAAGCCCACTTCAACACGCTGAGTAAGCATCAACCGATCTACGACGAGTACATGCGGCTGCAGGCCGAGTTTCTCGCGTCGAAAGACGACGTCGGCAAGGCCAACCAGATCGCCCAACGGATGGCGCAGCTCCAGAAGGACTCCGAGGAGGTTCGGTGGCAGTATGCGGCTGAGGGACAGCCGAATCAGGTCGAGCCTGAAGATCCGCCCAGGGGCAGCGCACCGTCGACACCGGTGACGACCAACGGCGATCCGCGCCGGCCCGTGGAGCCAGGGCACGACGGCCAGCCCCAGACGCCCAGTGGCTCGCAGTCACCCGGTGGCCAGACGCCGATGCAGCAGGCTCCGACGTCACCGGCGACGTCGCCGGTGTCCGCGCAAGGCGAAGGGAAACCGTCCGGCGGGGCGCCGTCTGGTGGTGGAGCGCCCTCTGGCGGTGGGGCGCCCTCGGGCGGCCAATCCGGGGGGTCGCCGGGTGGAATGCCGCCGGGCGGAGTACCGCAGAAGGACGGTCCGAAGCTGCCGACGGACCCGAGTCTGCGGCCGGCGGCGGCGTCCGGTGGTGGCGGGGCGGGTGCGGGCAGCGGAGGTGGCGGTGTGCCGACGTCACCGTTGTCGCCGCCGGTCACCGCGGAAACGGTCGCGCCGCCACCGGTGGTCGGCGCGGGGCCGGGACCGTCGACAGGGACGGCTGTCGGTGCCGGCGCGATGATGGGCGGCGGTATGGGCATGGCCCCGATGCATGGGGCAGGGTTGGGTGGCCATCAGCAGGAGAAGAAGCGTAACCCGGCCGTCGCGCAGGACGAGGAGCTGTACACCGAGGACCGGCCGTGGACCGAGGCCGTGATTGGTAACCGTCGCCGCCGTGGGACTCAGGAGAAGGAGTCGCAATGACCGACGATCTACATCCTGAGGTGGCGGCCGTCTTGAAGCAGGCGCAGCGCCTGCAGGACCTGATGGATGAACAGCTGAACAAGATGGACAGCGAATCATTCACGGCGACAGATGAATCCGAGACGGTAGAGGTGACGCTGAACGGGCATCACTGGCTGAAAGACGTGTTCATCGCGGAAGGATTGCTGCGGCTGGGCTCCAACACGGTGGAGCACCGGCTGAACGAAGCGTTGCAGAACGCGACGGCGGAGGCGACGGCATCGATCGATGCGGACCGCGAGCGCCTCGACGCAGTGGTCGCGGAGATTACAGCGAATCTGACGGATGAGCGACAGTAACTGCCGTGGGGGCAACGATCTCGCTCGTACAGGCGTCGCATCCGGAGGCGGTGACGGCGGCAGCGGGTCGCATGCAAAGGTCCGTTTCTACGCTCGGCGGCCAACTCATTTCGCAGCAGCAGAGTTTGGTGCAGTGCGTTGGATCCAAACACTCCGACGCAAGTAGGCCCCGGTGGACACAACCCCAAACGTTGTCGTAGTTCGGTAGGAGCCAGCAACATGGCAGATCATCGTTCGTACACCGTCCAACTGCGGCAATTGGATACGCCATTCTGGATGGTGTCCGCGCTGTCCGTTCCAGTGATGTTGGCGGCGGCAGTCCTCTCCAGCCTGTTCCTGGAGATGGCGGTCGTGGGAGCTGGGGCGGAAACACCGGCTGCACGGTTGATTGCTGTCGGAATAGTCGGGTTGTCGCTCGCCGTGCTTTCGGTTTGGTTGGTCCGTAAGCTATCTGGAACGCCAAGAGGTGTTGCGGTCCCGAGCCTGATCGCTGTGGTGTTCGTAGTCATCGCTGGGGTGAGTACTGGATGAACCGAGATATCAAGTGGGGTGATCTCTTCGGACCAGAAAGTCTGCTCGGTGTTGTCCTAGGAACGACGTACCGTGCTCATGTCCTGCGGATCGTCGACATCAGTATCGGTTTCGGCGCGCTCGCGATCATCTGGTTTCCGCTGGCGTTAACCGCCGGCCCCCTGAAGCGGCTGAGGTGTGAACTTGCCGCGCAGGGGCGGCCAAATTGTCTATTAAGCTGGCAATTACTGATACCCGGTAGCATCCGGCATACAAAGTCTGCGGCTCTTGGGGGTACGGAAATGGGTATGCGTGACACGGAAGTGCGCGCATGAGTTTGCCACCGCCGGATAACTGGCGTCCGCCGCAGCCGCCGCCACGTTCCTTACAAGGCCCACCGTTTGGTCTGCCACCTTCGACACCGCAGCAACCGCCAGGCCCGCCTAACCGTGGCAATGGCTTGAAGTGGGTGTTGGGCGCTCTTGTTCTGCTCGTCGTAGTTGCCGTATCTGTCGGTGCAACATTGCTTTTCACGCGCGGAGGCTCTGGCGACGCGCCACCGATAGAGACTTCCGGTCCGCCGACTACGTCAGGCGTAGCGTCAGATGTCGCTAGCGCAAATGACGTCGGGCCGGCTGGCATCATCACTGAAGATCCCACGTGCGCACCGTGGGGCCCCATCGGTGACACTCTTGCCGCCGAGCAGCGGAAGGGCTGGGACAAGCGGGATCCGACGGTTCCCGCCTCCTCATGGACACCGGAACAGCGGGCCGAGTATGAGGCGGTCGGACGAGCGATGCGCGCTGCTGCCGATCAAACCGTATCCTTGGCGAAACTTACGCCCCACCGTGTTATGCGCGAACTGTATGAACAAACGATTGCCTATTGGCGCGCATATGCGGACACCCTCCCTCAATACGTACCAGCTGATGACAATCTCGCACTAGTCGCAAACAGCACCTCCGGGGCTCTCGTGTGGATCTGTTCTGCAATTAGATACGGCTCCGCGCCTGCGCGTGCTCCACTCGTCGCACGAGCGGCTCCACCATCCGACATTGCACCGATCGGCGATCCCGCTGATCCGCAGCGCTTCCTAACCACGCTTTCGCCGGTATGTGGCGACTGGGCGTCCAACGTTTCGAAGTACAACGCGGACACCGCCGCCTGGAAGAACGGGATTGATCCAAACCTGCCCGCTAGCCAATGGCCTGCAGAGCAACGCGCACTCTTCACCAGCGTATCAACCGTATTGCTCACAAACGCAACTGCTGTGCAGCAGCTCGGCATCCGCAGCGAGAATCCGGTATTCGAAGACTTCGCGGTTCTCGCCGCACAGTATCAGCGCGGCTATGTACAGGCGATTCCTACGTATGCAGCGGCGGACAATTACTTGCTCAGCGCCGCTTCGCAATTGGTTGTTGCAAACAATCAGGCTTGTTTGGCGGTGGGATAGCAGCATGGGACTGGGCAAGCCCACGGGCGAGTATGTCGAGGAGATGACTGGGCCATACGGCTGGCCGGACATCGACGAGACTGTGCTGTTAAACCGCTCCACGGAGCTGCTGCAGCAGCGGGATAGGCTGTGTTGGGTCATAGGGAAGTGGCGACAGCACCAAGGTGAGATGTTCAGTGCCGGTGTTTGGGCCGGCAGCGGGGCTGACGCCGGCAACACCGCAGTCGAATCCCGAATCACTGAAATGACTTCGTTACAAACGCATCTCGAAAAATCGATCGCCTGGTACAGGGTCCTTGTGGGCATCATCGAACAAGCGAAGATGACGATTACTAACAACATTGCTGATGCACAGAGAACTATTCGAGACATCAGAGTCCATCCTGATCTCGACGAAAGCGAGCGCGAGGCGCTCATTGAGGCCTTTGTGATCGCCCAGAACGCGCTGAATACCAGCGTAGTCGCAGGAGCGACGGCGCAGGTGCCAGCGTTCAATGCATGGCGACCACCGCCAAGCTCAATTCCTCCACCACCGAGCGGCCAGGCTCCGCCCGGATTGCCAGGATTTGAAGCGCCGCCGCCGGTCGTAACACCTGACCGCACCCCTACCTCCATCACGCCTGTGACGTCGGTGTCGAACACAGTGCAGCCGCCGGTCGTAGTTGGCGGGCAGGTTTCGGCCGGTCCAGGTGTGCCAACCATTACAGAAGGTGTGCAGGCAGACGTGCCCGTATCTGCTCCTGCGACACCTGCCGTGAGCAGCCCCGGAGGCGGCGGGACGTCTTCCGGCGTCAGTACGGGCTCATCCGGCGGCGGATTGACCTCGAGTCCTATCGTCGGGTACCTCGACACCGAGTTCTTCTGGCGGGTCGCCGACAACGGCGAATCCTGCTGCGACAACCGGCCAACCGACGAATCCCGCCGCTACGGGGGCTTGCGGCGAAGGCTGCCCCGGCGCAACCTGTAATGCCTCAGGCGCCGCTCAGTCCACCCACCGCTGCCACCCCACCCGCTCCTACGCCTACCCCACCACCGACACCCACGACACCTCCCCCCGCCCCACCGGCCGCTGGCGTTTCTGCCTCGAGTGGCGTTGGCGGCGGCGGTGTTTCGGGCGGTGCCGCTGCCGGTCCTGTCGGCGCGGCCGCAGGCCCGGGCGCTCCAAGCCCACCAGTTCCCCTGGGGCCGCCGGCTACTCCTCCGCCAGCCGCGCCCCCGACACCGGGTGCAGCGCCGGCCGGCACCGTGGGACCCGGCGTCATGTCCGCCTCGACCACCAACACTTCC
The DNA here is from genome assembly GCA_963715885.1 of uncultured Actinomycetota bacterium. Taxonomy (GTDB): domain Bacteria; phylum Actinomycetota; class Actinomycetes; order Mycobacteriales; family Mycobacteriaceae; genus Mycobacterium. The sequence continues at coordinate 70,462 of CAVQSK010000026.1, read as the reverse complement.
GCCGCAGCGGCACCGGCCCCCGTTCCAGTGTCGGCAGCGCGAGCTGAACGCGACGCCATCGCGGCCGCCTCCACCGCCGGGGCGCTGCGTCGCCAGGCCGGCGGCAGTAACCCGCTTCAGCTCGCTCGACGCATCGGCGCCGCACTCAACGTCGGCGTCATCGATTTCGGCTTCTTCTGGGTCACCGGCGTTACCACCCACGGCCGGATCGTCGTCGCCAATAGCTATGGACTGGCCTACATTCCGGACGCCGTGAATCTGCCCGACCAGGTCCGCATGGCCACCGCCGACGAATCCATTCCTGTCGCCGAGCGCGCCAAGTGGGCCACGTACCCGATCCTTGCTCTGCAGGGCTGGGCTCAGCACCACGACACCACGCTGCGGGCCGTCGTCGCCACTGACGCGCAGTTCGCCGACTTCGACCCCGGCGTCGCCAAGATCGTTCTCCAAACCGACGACATCCCCGACAGCGGAAAGATGGAGGGGCACAGCCGTTTAGAGGTTATTGCCCCCCAAGCGGCTGCCCATCTCGCCTCTGTCAGCGACGCGGGCTTGACCGAACTGCTGCCACCGGCCCCCACCGACATCAACCCTCCCGCAGACGAGACCCATGCACTGTGGTTCGAGGTCGCCAAGCCGTTGATGAGCACCAGCACCCAGCGGGCGGTCGCACACCTAGAAGCTTTCCTCACGTACTCCAGCCACGCGCAGGAACTTGCGCTGTACCGAGCGCACACCGCCACCGACGCCGTCACCCAACGGGCGGCCATCGCGGACTGGGTTTATTGGCAGCACCTCAGCGTGCTGACGTCCGACGCGGTCAACAGTACGGCCTCAGTCTGACGCCGCTGAAGTCGCGAATCACACCTAGGGCGTTAGGACTTCGCTGATCCTTCAGCTGAGAGCTGCGGGAGTATCCTTCGGATCGCCGCCGCAGACGCATCGTCTCGAGTCTGGTACAGGTGCGCGGCGTTGTTCAAGTTCTCGCTGTACTTGCGGGCGCCGTCGATCAGGGCCTTCATCTCCGCAGCCACATCGGCCTGCGCCTTCCCGCACGCCGCTGCGGTCTGCAACTGCGGTACCGCGCGAGCCGCATCACCGAGTGGCGCATCGGCGTTCACGCCCGCCAGGCCATCACCGGCCTGGCCGAATGCCGCGCCGACACTGCGCAGTACATCCGGATTGACCTTAAGAACGTCGCCAGTGCTCACAGGTTCGATCCCCTCATCCGCTTCGGCCGGTCGCGTTGGCGCAGGCGTACGCGGCGGCGCGGGAGGAGTTGCCTGCGAAGGGCTTTCCCTGGCGCCGCCGGTCTCCGGTACGCGCTCGGTACCGGACTGCCCCGGTTCAGCACCTTGCTCCTTCTCACGTTCGGTTTCCGGCTTCTCGTTGGCGTACTCCGCACGCTGCGCCTCGTCAGTCGACTGCTCAACCTTCAAAGGGTCTTCACCGGATTTGTCCATCTGGCCGCCCAGCTGACTGACTTGCTGCATAGCGCTCTGCACGCCCTGCATCACTCCCTGCGGAAGGGACGCCGCCATCCCCATCACCTGCATGGGCAGTTGCGCAGCTTGCTGCGCCATCTGCATCGGCATACCCATCAGCTGGCCCATCTGACCCATCTGACCGGCTTGCGAGGCTCCCGGCATTCTGTGCTGCACCCGCGCCGCCGGCACCGGGCGCGCCGTTGGCACCGTGGAGCTGCGCCTGCTCGATCCGTTGCCCGAGCATCTGGTCGGCTTCCTCATAGCGGTCGGCCGCGGCGACGACGTTGGTCGCCGTCTTCGTGGCGTCCGCCTTTATCACCGGTAGCTCCAGGACAATTGGCCCCTCGGCGAACGGCACTTCGGCAATGATTCTCACCGACAGGGGATCCGAGCCGGTCGGGGGGTGAACGCCGGTGGCGCGGTGAGATCCCCCACCCCCGTAAGCAACTCGTTGCCACCCAAGCGGACGGCATCGGTGTCGATGAACAGCGGTTCGTCGGTCATCGTGCGATCACCTCAGAACCGGAGATTCCGCAGGATGTCGTACACGCTGGCGATCCACAGCAGCATCGGAATGACGGCGGCAATCGGCCGCGCCGTCGAGCAGTTCGAGGATCCGCTTCGTCACCGGCGACACGCGGCGGACGCTTTCCGTCGCCCCGACCAGGATCAGCGCGACCATCGCGGCGCCGCATAAACGCTCAGCACCAGCCACGCGCTTTGCGGATACCACAGGCACAGCTTCACCATCACGCCCGTCGGGATGACGACCGCCGCAGCCAACAGCGCCCAGGCACACCATCGATCGGCATACAGCCGGGAGCGGAACCCGCACATGACCGTCACCAGACCGGCCACGATCATGCTGTGAACGAAGAAATGCCCCTGCACCACAACGGCAATCGCACCCGTCGTCAAGCACCAGCGCGCCCGCGCTGAGGAATCCGGCCAGCAGCTTCTTGGCCAGTTCGCTGCGCTCGCTCAGTCGCGCAGCCGAATCGGGAACCGACGCAATGATGGCCTGCCAGGTCGGCGTCTCCTCGTCGGAGGCGTCGGGGGTCGCAACGGGGTCGAGCAGTTCCTCGTTGGCCACCGATTCACCCGGGGCAGGTATAGGCGGCAGCGCAATATGCGCCACCGCGACCGTCAGCTTCGCCGCGTTGGTGATGACGATCAACCCGAACGCGATCGCACCCGCGGGAACCCAATGCTGCCATCCGTAGCCGTATGCAACGGCGGCGCCGGTCACCGCCGTCGCCATGACCGCCAGGAACGACGCCAACTCCGCACGCTCGGCGCGGCCCGCCCCGGGTCGCCAGGGTGAGCAGCAGTACCACAGCCGCCGCGCCCGCAATCTGTGGCGCACCAAGTGATTCAACACCGCGCGGCAACGGCACACCCAACGCCACCGCCCCGGCCAGCACGGGCAGCGGCGCGACCAGCAGGCTCTCCGCCATGTCGAGGTTGTCATACCGGTTCCGAGACACCATGCTGGCGACCAACAGCGCGACGCCCGAACACACCGAGCGCCACCGACCACCACCAGCCGCGCCCGGTGTCGGACCACGCCAGTATCGACATCACGGTGATCACCAGCGCGACCAACGGAATCGCCAATCCGACAAAGCGATTCAGTGCGCGGCGGTCGAACTCGGGGGTTCGTCGAGCACGGCGATCGCATCGATCACGTCCTCGACCAGAGGTCGGTACCGCTCTGTGCGACTGACCGACACCAGTGTCAACAACGCGCCATCGACGACACCCGCGTCGTCCAAAGACTCGTTGAGCTTCAGCGGCGGCGCACCCGGGCGTGCGAAAGACCACACGCCCTGCGCCTTGAAGTCGAAGCCCGCCAGCACATCTGCGGGTGTGTCCTCAAGCAGTTCCGCCAACACCGACACCGTCTCGTCGATGTACGTCTCGATCGGCGCCGCAGACGGCAGCACCAAATCGGTCATGCGCCGACCGGTCAGGACCGTGACTCGGGTGGTCGACGGCCGGCCGGGCGTGACGCCCGATGATGTGAGGGTGCGGCGGCGGTTGTGGTCAACGCCGCTCGAGCCTGTCGAAGTCGTCGGACAACGCCGCGGCCAGCTCGACGACCCTGCGCTCGAATTCCGGCTCAGCAGCTCGAGCTGGATCTCCGTGCCCGCCGCGATGTGCTTGTCCCACGGCAGCACGATCACCCGCCCGGGCGGGACATGGCGCTCGAACTGCTGCACCAGGTCCTTGACGTCGATATTCGGCTTGCCTGGCACGACATGGTTGATCACCACGCACGAACGACCGAGCAGATCCTGATACCCGTTCTGCCGCAACCAGTCCATCGTCATCGCGGCCTGCCGCGCACCGTCGATCGAGGCGCTCGCCACGATCACCAGACCGGACACCGTCGACAACACCCCGCGCGACGCAGGCTGGAAGAGGCCGGCCCCGCAGTCGGCGAGCACGAGGTTGTAGTACCGCGACACGATGTCGTCGCGCCCTTCCAATCTTCGTCGTTGAACTCGCGACGCGCGCGCGCTGTACTCCTCGGACGACAGCACTTCGAGGTTGGAGTCGTTCATGCTCGTGTACGCGCGAATATCGTTGTACCGGTCAGTTCCTTGTCCGACAGCAGATCCGCGATCGTCGCCGCCGACTGCCGCCCGGCACGATCGGCGAGGTTGCCGCCATCGGGATCGGCATCGACGGCCAGGATCCGGTCGCCGCGGATCTTGCTCAGCGACGAGCCCAACGCCACGGTCACGCGCCGTCTTTCCCACTCCGCCCTTGAGCCCGAAGACGCCGATCTGGTACGAGTCGCGCGCGTTTCGACGAATCCGTGCGTGCAGATCCATCTCGTACAGCTCGTCCGGCGACAGGCCCAGGTTGATCCGGGTCAGCATGTAGATGAAGTGCCGCCAGCCGCGCCGCGACGGCATCTTGACCGCGCTAGCGCACGCCGACATGTGACAGCGCGTCGATGGCGCGGTGGTTTCCGATCGTCGCCGCCGATGTCTGCGCCGGCTGAGTCGCGACCGCCTTGCCGGGTCGCCGCCTCGCTGTCGGCGAAGTGCTGTGTCGGCGAAGGCGCCGACGCAGGGCGCGGCTGCAGGCGCGGGTGCCTGGTGCGGCTGCTCGTACCGCGCACCCGCCGGCGCCGTTTACTGTGGCGCCCGCATCATCCCGTTATTCGGAAACGTTGTGGCCCCGTGGTATGCGTGGTTGGCATCTGGGTTGTGATCTCAGCCTGCTGCGGCGGTGGCGCGGTGGCGGTCTGAGTGCGCGGCGGCGCAACCGGCATCGGACCAGACGCCTCGTTCGTCCCGGCCCGCCGGATGGCATCGATCCCGCAGAGCCTGGTGTCACGGTGTCCGGGTCTACGTGTTCGGTTTCCTCCTCGGCCGTCTTCACGGCATCCGGAGAGTGGAAGAGCCGGTCATAGTCGGCCGACATGTGTACCTCTCATTACTAAATCGCGCCGGGCCGCACGAGGTGGGCGAGCGTCGTCACTGATGTAATCGCCCACCGTCGTGCGTCGCCGGCTATCCGAATGAACCTGCGATGCCCCGATTGACATGGGACATCGTTTGGCCCGCATCGCGGACGGCATGCGCCAGGCTCTGCAAGGCCAGATTCAATTCGTTCGAGTTTACGTCCCAACGGTTTTGGGCCTCCTGCCACGACATCGACGCGTCGCCTACCCACTGTCCCGCGAGCCGCGTCAGCGAACTCCTGCCCTCTTCGAGCAGGCCCTGGGTTTGAACCACAGAACCGTCCAATCGCCGGCACCGCCCTCGATGCCGCCGAAGTTGTAAAGCATTTCTGGCACGTTATTCTCCGTTCTCTTTGTGGTCAGTCAGCATCTGCATCTGGTCGGCGAGATTTTCGCTGAGATCGAAATCGGCCGTGTCGGTATTGGGACGGTCCGCCCTGCTGCACGTTCTGCGAAATCTCCGTGAGCAGGTTCGTCTGCTGGGTCGAAGCCTCTTGGAAACGCGTCAGCGCCGCCTGCGCTGCCCACCCGCCGCACCTTGCTCGTGGCGGCCAGACCCGCGCCGCTGTCATGCCGACCTGGTTCAGGACGGTCGTGAGCTCGCCGGCGATGCGATCGAAATTGCCGCCTCCGTCTGCATTGCTGCGGTTTCGGTACGTAATGGATCCATGCTGCCTGCCTTACTGTTCTGTTCACCTGTGCTCCTCACCATGGCAATTGGCGGAGTCTTCCGACCGGGCGGCCGGGAAGTCTTTTGTGTGACCATTACCAGTCGTCCTCTTCGTCTTCGTTGAGGTCATGCGGGAGCGGCCCCGGCGCCATCAGGCCCGACCTGGAGCCGCCGCTTTTGCGAGCGCTGGCCCAACATTCCCATCGGACCGGCACCACCGCTCCCGGCGCCGATCGGTGCCAGCCCCGCGGCGGCCGCACCCGCGGCGGCACCTGCCGCCACTGATACCGGCGACACTGCGGCTCCCAGGGCGAGCCGACCAGATTGGCCATCAACGGCGTGCGTGCCGATGTGCCCTCCGGCGCCGGGCAGCGACGCGGCCCGTACCAGACCGGCGCCCGAGCTCGCCCCCGTTCCGCCGATCGCCGGGTGATTGGAGAACGGCGATGGCTCCCAACAAGCCGACCTGAGCCCCCTTGTCTCCGCCCAGACCACCCATCTGGCCGAAGAGCGACGACACTTGCTGCAGCGGCTGCGTCAGCTGCTGAAACGGTTGCGTCACTCCCTGCATCATCTGCTGCGGAAGCTGGCCGAGCGTGGAACCCAGCTGCGTCGCCATCTGAACGCCCTGCGTCATTCCCTGCTGCAACATCTGGTCCTGCTGACCGGAGAAGTTGCCTGCCTGCTGGGCCTCCGAATTAGCACGGCTCGCGGTCAATTCGCCATCTCGACGGCGCGCCCGGCCTGAACCGCGACGGTTTGTGCCTTTCCCTCGGCGCTGACCTTGGTGAAAACGGCATTTCGCATGACCGCCGGGGGGCCATCGCGCCGGCCTCGCTCAGCGCGACGCCCGCCGCGGATTCGGCGACGCCGGGCATCACTATCGGCTTCGGCATGGCGATCGGTTCGAACGTCGTGTTCATCACCGTCTCGGCCTGGTAGGCGTCCATCACCGCCGCGGCCAGATCCCACATCCGGATGTAGTCGAGCTCGTTCAGCGTGATCGGTACCGGTTGATCTCCAGGAAGTTCGTGGCCTCCAGCACAGCGTGGGTGATGTGGTTCAGTTCGATCTCGGGGATCGGCGGCGTCGTTGCCATCGCGGTCGTGTACGACGTCGCCTGCGCGGCCGCCTGCAACGAGCGCTTTCATCGCCTGCAGCGACAACATGTGTAGCCAGAGGACCATCGGCGTGGTTGCTGCGATGGCCCGTTCGCTCGCCTGCCCGGTCCACACCGAAGCCAGAGACGACAGGCTTGCGGCCAGTTCCTCGGCCTGTGTCTCCAATGAAATGGCGAGCGCTTCCCATCCCGCGGCGGCCTGCAACATCGGCGCAGCGCCCGCCCCGGCCATCAACCTCGAGGTGTTGATCTCCGGTGGGAACGCCGGCCAGATCGGCGGGACCATATACGGGAAGCGTCGCCATAGCGTCGATGACTCAGATGTGTCGACCTGACCTGGTTACACCAGGCCGGCGGCGTTGGCGGCGTCGACGGCCTCGTACGTGCCCGCGGCCTGGATGTACGCGCGCACCTGCGCGGGACAGCTCTTCCTGGGCCAGCGTGTTGATGCCGAGGGTCTGGACGCCCTCGGCGGCGAAGGCCACGACCGCATGGGCCGACACTCTCCTCCGCGCCCGCAGGCGCGAGGGCGGTGACCGCTGCAGTGGCGGTGGTGCCGGCCGCCAGGCCCCGCACGCCGTTTGCGACGACCTGGGTGCCGATGGCCGCCGCCCCGGGATTGACACTCAATGGTTCCATTTGCGCTTACTCCTTGCTTCTGCGGAAAACTATGGACAACAGGGTGCTCAAGAATCGGCAGCCGTAACTAAGATCGTGCAAAATGAGATCCCCCGATCCTTTTGCTGGCAACGTTTGCTCAGCGTTGCTGAGCGGTCTCGATAGAATCTTAACCGGCTCCGAGAGGTGCTCCGACACATCTTCTTCCGGTGCATCCACATAGGCCGCCTGGATCGCCTCCTTGGCGTCTGGCGTCACGAGAAACGCCTGGCCAGGGGGTCGGCGCTTGACGAGGATCTCGCGTGAGGGGAAGTCCTGCTTCTCGCCCGGACAGGAACATCGTGGGCGTTCCCGCGCCGTACGCAGCGCCGACGAACTTGTCCATCGTGGCCCTACTCGCCTGGCTCATCTGGCAGGTCGCGATGATGTGCAGGCCGATGTCGGCTGCGGCGGGCAGCAACGGCGCGAGCGGCGCCATCGGCGAAATCACCCCGCCGGCCGCCACGATCATGTGCCAGTCGTCGACAAGCAGCACCACGTCCGGGCCGCTCCACCACGACCGCGACCGCAGTTGAGCCGTCGTGAGGTCCGACGGCGGCAATCGCTTCTTGAGGTTGATGGCCAGCGCCTTCATCGATTCCTCGAGCGTCGTGTGATTCCGGTTGATGGCGCCTGCGGCCAGCAGATGACTTTCTGGCACGGCATCGAGCAGTCCCGACCGGTAATCAGCGACGATGAACCGGACCTGGTCGGGGCTGTTGCGTGCGCAGATCGCCCGCGCTAATCGCATGCGCAATCCGCGTCTTACCTGACTTCGCCGCGCCAAAGATCAGCTGGTGTGGCGTCGTATACATGTCGTTGTAGGCCACCGACAGGTCCGACTCGCGCACACCCAGCGGAATCGTCCAACGGGTCCGGTAGTCGGACTCCGGTCCGGGCGGGAGTGGGTCCAGCTCGTGCAGGTAGATGCGCTCCGGAAGCACCCGAACCCGCGGCGCTTCGTCGGTGTGCCGTGCCGCTACCTCCTGAACAGCCGCCGACAGCGCCGGCACAATGTCGTTCGCGCTGTGGACGCCGTCAAGCCGCGGCACGCCGATCATCAGGTGGTGCTTCTCCATCGACACCGCCCGGCCAGGCCGGTTCGCTGGGACCTCGCGGGCGATCCGGTCGATCTGTGTCTCGTTGACATCGCCGAGTCGGAACTCCACCTTGGTGCTCAGATAATCGCGCACGCGAGCCCTCAGCTCCGTCCAGCGCGGCGTCGATATCACCGTGTGCACGCCGTACGCCAAGCCTTGGCCGGCGATGTCCTGCACCACGGCTTCAAGGTCCGGGAACTCGCTGACGAACGCCGGCCACCCGTCGATGACCAGGAACACATCGCCGAACGGGTCGGCCGCTGCCGGGTGGTTCGGGTTGTCGCGCATCTGCCGGTACGCCGCCATGGACCCGACCCGATACTCTTTGAATGTCCTTTCCCGTTCCCGCATAACGGTTTTCACTTCTGCCACCACGCGATTGACACGGTCGGGCTCCGCACGGGTGGCCACCCCGCCGACGTGCGGCAGCTCCTCGACGTACATCAGGCCGCCGCCGCCGAGGTCGACGCAGTAGAACTGAATCTGACGTGGGGAATGCGAGGCCGAGGCCGCCAGCACCAACGTCTGCAGAAACGTCGACTTGCCGGTCTGCGGAGCGCCGCCGACTGCGATGTTGCCTGCCGCCGTCGAGACGTCGATGCCCCACACCTCCTGCCGGTGCCGGCGCGGCTCGTCCATGATACCCAGCCCGATCCGCAGCGGTTGACGCTGATAATCCCGCGCGATGAGTTCACTGACGGGTGTCGGATCGGTCAACGGCGGCAACCACATCCGATACGCGATGGTCTCCCCGGTCGTCAGCTGGTCGAGGACGACCTCGCGGAGAACTCGCTGTCCGGACGCGGTGGTCATGAGGTCACCGCCGTATCGAGGATCGGGGCCGTTGTGAACCGGTGGATCCGGGTCCGGCTGGCCGTATGGGTGCGGGGCGCTTCGCCGTTCTCCTCCACCAGCTGTGTCGGCACATAGTTCTCGCCGGTGTAGACGCTGTGGAACTTCACTGGGTCCTCCATGCCCACACGCAGGAAACCAACCCCGCTTTCCTTGTTCGAAATGTATTGCGCTTCAGGAGTTCCGATTACCGCCTTGGATTCTGCCGAGCTGGTCGTGCGCAGCGCGATCCGGTACGTCAGGTTGGGCTCCAGCTTGTCGATGCGGGTACCGCCGGTGTTCAGCGACTGGGTAGCCAGCAACAGGTGCACGCGCAACGATCGGCCGACGCGGCAGATCCGGTCGAACAACTGGATGAAATCCGGGTGGTTCTGCAGCAACTCCGCGAACTCGTCGACGACGACGAAAAGCGTTGGCAACGGCGGTAAGTCCGCGCCGCGCTCGCGATGCCGTTCGTACTCGGCGACGCCGGACAAGGCGCCGGCCGCGCCGACCTGCATGCCGGCTTGGCGCAGGATCGACTGGCGTCGGTCGAGCTCGCCCGTCAACACTTCACCCATGCGGCTGACGAGTTCGGCCTCTTCCTCCATGTTGGTGACCACCGCAGCGGTGTGCGGCAGCTTCTCCATGCCCAGGAACGTCGAGCCGCCTTTGAAATCTGTAAGTAGGAGGTTCACCTGTTCTGGGTGATGCGTGGCTGCCAGCGACAGGATCAACGTGCGCAGGAACTCCGACTTACCGGAACCCGTTGTGCCGATGAGCATGCCGTGCGGGCCGGCACCGAACTCCGCACCCTCCTTGATATCGAGGTGCATGATGTCGCCGGTCTTGAGTTCGTGGCCGAACGGGATCCGCAGCCGGTCGCGGTCGGTATCGGTGAACATCCGCCATCGGCTCGGCGTCACTTCCTCGACCGTCTGCGCCCCGACAATCTGGTGCCATTCGGTGGCAACCTTCTTCTGCACGCGGACGCTCTTGTCGATGATGGTCCCGGTGATCGACCAGCCGGCCAGCTTTCGGGCGACGCGGGTGGCCTGCGCCGGAGTCATCCGGTCGACGACCGTGGCAACCTGGCGGAATGTCTGGTTGGGCAAGCGGTCGTCGGCACTGCCATCTGCCTCGACGCGAATGCGGTACGCCGAGCCACGGTGGTTGCCCAGCGTGATCACCGTGACGCCGGCCCTGCCGTCGACCGGGAACCCGGCCTTGCCGCCGGTCAGATCGATGACGACGACATACGGGGCGCTCGGCGTGGAGTCGGCGGTGTGCGGGCCACGCGCGGTCAGATCACTCAGGCCGTCGGGCCGGGTGAAGACCAAGCGCGTGGGTCCGGCGGCGTCGGTGTCGGTCTGGTGCTGAACATGCGGCAGCCACTTCAGCCACGCCCAGTTGGGGTCCTCCGGGTTTTCGGTGAGCACACGAATCTGCAGCAGGTCCGGTGGGTGAAACACCGCCAGATGACAGATCATCGCGGTCAACAGGCCCGCCGCGCCGTCGGAGTCCCCCCCGACGGCGATCGTCGGAAAGGTCTTGAGCTGTACGAGTTTCGGGCAGTCGTGAATGAGACCGTGAGTGCGCAGGAACTTCGTCACCCACATATGACTGACGGGTTCGAGGTGCGGCGCAGGCGCACCTTGCGGCCCGGTGAGCTCGCCGCCCACTGCCGGCTTCAGCAGCCGGTCGACCGCAGGCTCGGCGCCGATGCCGATCCGGGTCGCCGCATAGAAGTCGGCGTTGATTTGTCGCGACCATTGCCGATTGGTTCCGATGATGGACAGCAGGTCCTCCGGATGCGGCGCATGGTAGTTGAAGAAGGTCACCTGTGCGGACGCCGAGGACGTCACCCGCGTGCGCAGACCCGCCAGATATCTCAGGTATTCCTTACGGTCGGCGTTGATTTCAGGCACCTTCTTGCCGCCGGACCCACCGCTGGCCATCAAGCCCGCGGCGGCCATGACCATCATCAGCGGCATCATCAGCATGTACGGCGAGAGCTGACGGACGCCGGTGAAGATCATGATCGCGATCATGCCGATCATGCAGCCGCCCATCACCCACGGCAGCGCCTTCTGGAAGCCCGACGGTGGAATATCGATGCCGAGGTCGTCGGGCGGTGTCACGTTGATCTCGCCGGGCGTTAATCGTGGTCCCCGCTTTATGATCGGGGTGAATTTCTTGGTGCCCATCAGCCTCCTCCCGTGCCCGGTGCCGCCGCCCCAGCCGGGCTGTCCGCTCCCTCAACCGTTCGCGGATTGGGGTCGGCGGGCAGGGTGTCGTGTTCGATCAGGGCGGCCTGCTTGGACAACACCGGGCCGTCTACAAGGAGGTTGATCACCTGCCACGGAGCGGTTTTTGGGGCCGTCAAGCCGAGTAGCCCGCCGGTCTGTTCATCCGGTATTCCGTAGCGCACGCCCTGCGGATCGATGTAGTACAGGCTCTCCCCGTAACGCGGATCCGGGGACTGCAGCCGGATGTACTGTCCGCCGTTGACGTAAACCGTCGATTGACCGGCGATCTGCCTGATTCCCGTATTCATGGCCGACGATTCGATCGGCAGATGTCGGCCGCTGATGACGGTCGTCTTGGGCGTCTGGTCGCCCGGTTCGCGCTCCCACGCCCAGCACAGCGTCGGTGCGTCCTGGCGGAGCAGCACCTCAAGTGGCTTAGTCGGGTAGCGGAGACGTGTACACCTGTTCGGCGATCCTCGCGACCACACTGGCTTCAACCGACGGCGGCTCGATCAATCCGTAGGAGTTCGTCGCGCGCAATGCCGCGGCCGTGGTGTCGTTGACCCGCGCGACGCCGTCGGACAGCACCACATGGTGCTGTTCGCCGTCCTCCGTGACCGTTCTGAATACTGTCCCGATCACCAAATTGGCCGGTAGCCCAACGGTGTTCGGATCGCCGGCGGCCCGCAGCGGAGGCAACTGCCACGGCCCCGCGTTCGGCAGCGCGTTGAACAGGCCTTCCGAGATCGGGGTCGCCTTGGCGGTGACCGGAATCCCCACCGCGGAGGTGACGGCCCGATCGGAGAGATCGATGGCGTGGCGACCAGCCTCGGTGACGAGCCAGTCCTCGCCTTCATACGACACCAGGACACCCTGATCCGCGCGCATTGGGCCGGTCGAGGAGTCGGTGACCACCGGCAGCACCACGACCGACGTCTCCACGGCCGGGGCCACGCTCTCGGGCTTGGTGACGGTGTCACACAACGTCCACATCGACTCCGCACCGCCCGAAACGGGTGTTGCGTACGGCGCGCCCGGAATGCCGATCGGCTGACCCTTCGGCATCCTGTTCAGTTCCTCGGACTTCACCGCGAACGGGTTGCCGGCATTGCCCAACACCAGGCGTGCCGACGTCAGGTTGTACACCGGACGCAGTTGCCCACTGTCCGCTAACTGCACGTAGAGCTGATTGGTGGTGCGGTCGACGAGAAGGGTGTCACCGCCGCGCTTTCCAAGCGGCTTGAAGTAGGCGAGCAGGGCCGCGCCGAGGCAGATCAGCACCGCGATGATGATGCCTGCCGAAACCGCGCGGCTGTAGAACTGCAGCGGGTCATCGAACATCCGCGTGTCCCTGCGGACGATCGCATGCTCAACCCTGCGAAGTAGGAAACGCCAGCCGCTGACCTGCACCTTGGTGGTAAGCCGAAATCCCGCCATCCGTTACTCGCTGATATTCAGGCGCCCGTGAACCGCGGAGATCGCCGCGGTCATGTCCTCGCCGTTGATTTCGCTCAGCTGCTCCACGCCGAGGCTGTCGAAGTCCAGAGAACGGGCCAGCCGCATGTCACGGGACTGCTCGCCGGCCTCCACCAACTGCCGGGCATACCGACCGTTGCCTGCGACGTCCAGCGCCGGTTTGCCGTTGACGGCTCGCTGGCTCAATAGCGTGGCCGCTTCCAGGACGTTTTTGGCGGCCTGATCGCTGAGCGACGAGTCATTGCCGCCGGCAAGAACATTCGCGATGTCCACGATCTCATCCGGCGAGTAGGAGTCGAATTCGATGCGGGTGGAGAATCGCGACCGCAGACCGTCGTTCGCCTCGAGCAGTCGGTCGATGTCCGAGCTGTAGCCGGCGATGATGACCACGAGGCGGTCGCGGTCGTTCTCCATCCGCGCCAGCAGCAGTGTCCAGTGCCTCGGTGCCGAACGGGTCGGCGCGTCCGTCGCGCTCCTGCACCAGCGAGTACGCCTCGTCGATGAACAGCACCCCGCCCATCGCGCGATCGATAGTGCGGGCGGTCTTGACCGCCGACTGTCCTTCGTATTCCGCGACGAAGTCCTTGCGGGATGTCTCAACGAGTTTGGGCTCCGCGATGACGCCCAAGCCGGCCAGGATGTTGGCCACCACGCGGGCGATCGTGGTCTTTCCGGTTCCCGGGGGGCCGGTGAAGATCATGTGCTTGGACGCTTGCGCGACCTTCATCCCGCGTGCGGCGCGCACCTTCGCCATCTGGGTAGCGGCCCGGTAGCGCTCGATCTGCTCCTTGACCCGACTCAGCCCGATCTGCCGCTCCAACTCCGCCTGCGCCTCGGCGAGTAACTTCTCTTGACCGGAGTTGTCGGCTTCCACGCTCGACGGGTCCCATGCATCCTTGCGGGAAGCAATCTTCTCCGCAGTGGTGGTGACCAGTCGGTAGCGCCGGATCCTTCAGCGCGGCCGCGACTTTCGGCTCGGGGTGGGTGGCCTGCAGCCACTCCAGCAACGCTACCGCGGCATTCCTCGTTGCCCTGGCTGCGTCGCGTCATCGCCAGGATACCAGGCGATCGCGGTTGCGCACGCCTCCCCGGCGGGGGAAGAATTCGACTCGGTGAGACGGCGTTCGGCCTCGGTGAACAGCCCGAGGTTGGCGGCGGCGACGCCGTGTGCGACCCCGGCGGCGGCCGCCAGGAACTTGTCCGGCCACGCAGCCGGCGCCCGCGGACTTCGTCGATCACGTCGGTCCACCGTTCGGCCGCGCCGTAAATGACCGCCTTGACCCAGGACACCAGATGCTCTGCGCCGGTGGATGGGACGTCCTCGAGCGCCTCCATCGCGTCGGCGTAGTTTCCAACGGCGGCCTCGTGAACCGCGAATCCCATCGTGATCGCCAGCGGCGAGTTGATCGGATAGGTGATGTCGCCGTACAGCCCGCCGATCGGGATCCTGGCGTTGAGGCTGTTCATCGAGATCTCGGCGGCTCCGGCAAGCTGGCCGAAGTTCGTGCGCGAGTACCACGCCCGGAACAACGTCACCCGCTCGGTGTCGCCACAGCGGATCCGGCCAACCCATGCGTCGCAGGCGGTTTCGTCGAAATTGGTGATTTCGGTGAAGAGCTCGAGCGATCGGGCCGGTGCGCTGGGCAGCATGCCGACCGCGCTACCGAACAGGCTTTCCAAATGTTCAGTCATGGCTCACCCGCATACCGGGTCGCGAAAACGTGTGCGCGCGAAGTTTCGGCGTCTTCCGGCGACGGCAGATCCAGATCCCGGGCCAGGAAGTCGCGGGTGGCGACGTTGTCGTGGCCCTGCTGCCGCATGCCCTCGAGCATGAACGCGTACTGGGCGGACCTGGCGTCCTGAGTGGCCAGGCCCGCGATGACGACGATCTCCTCGGCGAGATGCGTTTCGGTCATCGTGGTTACCTTCGGCGATAGATCGATCTGGTGTACGCGGCCGTCCATGAACGTGGTCACCGTCACGGTCCCGGGCGGATTGGTGAGCGTGAACAACGGGACCGGTAGCTCGTCGTCGCCGGCCTCCTCGGGCGCGACGTACTCGCCGAGGGCATCGAGGTCGGATTCCTCCGACGCGTCCTCTGCGGCGGTGAAGTCGAGCGCGGCCAGGTCGTCGTGGTCGCCATCGTCTGTGTCGTGTGGCGGAGCGTCATCCACCATGTGGCGCCTTTCTCAGTCCGAAGCGTCGCGCTGTCGCGTGTCGGTTTGGTCGAACCACGAACCCGACGGGAGAAACTCCATCAAGCCGTCGAGCGCGCGCTGCAGGTTCTGCGGTGCTCCCCGGCAGGAAGCTGCCATATAGCTCGCCGTGACACGCACCGCGGAATCGACACGATTCGGCCATGCGGGGAATCGAGCACACCCGCACCACGTCGGCATGCGTTTAGGTGCCGCCCGGATGTCGCTCGGTCGCGGTGATCTCCACCCAGCTGGCGGGATCGCTGATCATTTCGGCGTAGATACGCGCCGATGACGGCGCAATACCGTACTGCTCCAACTGATTAGCCGTCTTGCACTCGGCCAACTTGCCGGCGATGCCGGTCAGCGGTTCCACGTTGGCGGGTTCGGCTGCGCCGAGCACCGTTGTCACCATTGCCGCCAGCCCCACTTGCGGGGCCACGCGCTGCAGCACCAGCATTTCTCCGTCGCGCGCGGCGATGACATGGCGATCCCCCTTGCGGCACACCACGAAGCGCACCATATTGCCGCCCCGGTCACGGCGCCACCAGCGGCCTTCGAGCAAGCGGTCGGAGCGGCTGAGCGTGTCGACCATTGCGGCGACCTCGGGGTGCGGTTCACCGAACGCGTTCAGCACTCCTTGCGCGGTCAGATCGCGCCCGACCTGGTCCCACACGATTTCCCGCAGGTCCAGCTGGGGAATGTTCGGGCGGATGCCCAGGGAGATCGGAAAGTCGACCAGATGGAGCCGGTCGGCGATGACAAGCATTCCATCGATGGTCACCTCGACGCCGACGACGTCGTCGTAGTGGGTAGCGCCGCGGTCGGCGGTGGGCGAACTGGACATGATCACCGGGGCCGCGTCTCTTGGTCGAGACGCCCGCCGATGGCACCGTCGATTTGGCCGTATTGCGCGGCGGCGGCGGCGAGGTTTTCGCTCATGCCGTTCGAGATCGCCGCCATTTCGTTGCCGGCGGTGCGGCGAGCTCGCTGAATGGCCTCCACGGCGCCTGCCGTGGACCAGGCGATGACTCCGTGACTTATCCGCAGGGAGGTGCCGACGCCGTCGACCACTTCGGTGGCAGAGGTGATTTCGGCAGCTGCCTGCGCCTGCTTGGCCGCAAGCTCGCGTAGGTGGGCCGTCCTGACCCGCAATGCCTCGCCGGACATCGAATCCTGGTCTCCTGTTCCTTATCTGCCCGGGTCGGCGCGGCCGGCGGCGTAGGTGGACGGTCCGGATCGAACGTAACCGTCACCGGCGCATGCAGCCGGTCTGGATCGACATCCGCCTCGACGCGGACGGGTGCGCGGTCGGCCTCGCCTTCGTCGGGCCCTGGCGTCGCCGTGTCCTTATCGTCCTGCTTGTCGTCGTCCTTCTTCCTAGCGGCCGTGTCTTTCGCCAACGCAGTCGGGATCGGGACGCCGCCAAACACCGCGGGCGGTTGAGCGACAGGCAGCGGCGCTCCTCCCTGTGCGGCTCCGGCCAGCAGCGCTCCCAGTGGCGCCAGCAGGGCACCGAGTTGCCAAAGACCTTCCGCGGGTGCGGGTGCCGACCGGTTCTCCGCGGTTACCGCATCTGGGAGTGCCGGAGTCTCGGGTAATTCGGCCCTCGCCGAAGGTTTCGACGGCGCGTCGCCGGCCGACGTCGGGCCCGCCATCGGAGGCGCGGCGGGGCGCCGGTGGTCCGGGCTTATCGGCGGCGACCCGCCGCCCGGCGGTGGGGCCGGTGGTATCGACGGTGACTCCGTCCTGATGTGCGTGGCGGTCTCGGGACCGTCCGCGTAGAGGCTGACTGCCTGCTGAAGTTCGGCGGCGTTCTGGCCGGCCTCGCGTGAGAGTTCGTAGAGCTCGAGGCTGCAGATTCCCAAGGCGGCGTTGACCGCGGCGACTTCCACCGTCGCCTTCATCGCCTTGCCGTAGCCCGGCACGAACGCCAAAGCCATTGTCATGTAACTGAGATCGGCCAAGAAATTCGACTGGTCGTCCAACTTGTCTCGGTGGTACCTCACTTGGTACGCCTCGCGTGCGATGACGGTCTGAACCCCCCTGTCAAGGAGGGCGACGCTGTTGGTGCGACCGGTTTGTGTGCGGTTCTGGTCGGCGTAGGCGTTCGCCCCCGCGCCCGCCCAGCTGTCGTTGGGGAACGCCGAGGTCAGCGTCTCGCCCGCGTCGTTGAACCGAGACCACCCCTGACCGAACCGATCGCCGTTTTCGGGCTCGCCCACGCCCGTGGTGAGACGCATTCCTTCGATGACCAACTGCCCCGCGTCGAGAATCTCGGATCCGGTGACGTCTCGGAGCAGCTTGGCGTCGGGCAGCTTCTGGCCAAGTCCAGCGATGCGTTGCCCGACGTTGACGAGGTTGTTTAGGCCGGCGAGGTCGCCGGTGCTGCGGACAAACTCGCCGACACCGTTCAACCCATTGACTCCAAAGTCCCAGAATGCTTTGCCAGAACCTTTGAGCTCTCCGAATACACCCACGCGCAAACCCCTTCGCCGGATGAGAGCGTACCAGCGAATCAACTACCTCCGGTGCACGAATTTGGCTGGTGGCCGCCCACGCGGCCGCCCAAGGCCGTCATCCCGCCAGCAATGTCGACGCTATTGTAGCGTCGACTCCAAATCGCGGCTGATGTGGTCTTCATCCCTGTCCAGTCGGTTAAGCAGCGAACTCAAATCGGCGGTCAGAGTCGAACGCGCAAGCCACGAAGCGGCCGCTCCGCCCTACCAGCAACGTGCATGAGATGATCGCCTCCGCCACCGGCATCGTGGACGTCGACCCGATGTGTCGACGGGCAGGCGGTTCATCGGCGGACGTGGCAATCTAGTTTGCTGTAGGGCGCAGCCGGCACCCCTTGGCCGTCGCATCGATGGGCACGGCCTGCCGTAGTTGATACTTGAGAAGGGCCCAAAGCTCGCGTCGCACGACATCTGGAGGAGAAAAGCAGTGACCGACCGCGATGACGCATTGCGGAGAGAGCTCGGCTGGACCGGCCCAGAGGAAACCAACCACGAGCCGGATTCCGCCGAACCCGAACCCCCTGCTGCCCCAATGCCTCCCGTGCCTTCCGGGCCTCCTGCTGTTGAGTTTGTCGCACCCGAACCCGTCGCGAACCCGGCAGACACGCCGCCGAGACAGCACGACCAAGCGCCTCCCGGAGCAAATCGAGTGCCGCACGCACCCGGGCCCGAGCCGAGCGGACGCGGCGGCCAAGTCGAGACCCGGCAGCCGTTCCTGGACCCGGAGCGGCCAGGCAGGAGTTTCCGCCAGCCGCCTCCCCGCTACGGCCCCCCACCCGGTGCGCCCCGCGACACCGGACCCTTGCCCTCCGCGAACCGCCCCGACAACACCGCATGGAGTCAGCAGCCTGGCTGGCCGCCACCGCGGCAACTGCTGCCGCCCGCATCGGCGGGTCAAGCGCAGCGTCCGTCGGGCAGACCTGCGGGGCAATCCTGGCCCGGCAGCGGCGTCGGGCCGGAGGGCCGCGTCGCGCCGGTTCAGCCGTCGGGGTCCTACGCCGACCGGATCCGGGCCGACGACCTGGTTCCGGCGCGCCGCGTCCCACCTGGTCGTGGCTGGCGCTTCATCCTCTACAAGGCCACCTTCGGGCTGGTCAACCTCGGCCAGTCGCCTGACGAGATCCGCCAGGCCGAGCTCGTGGCGAAGATCAAGTCGGCGCTTCGCGGCCACTACAAAGTCGGCGTTATGGGCAAGGGCGGCGTCGGCAAGACGACGGTGTCCGCCAGCATCGGGTCGGTGTTCGCCGAGCTGCGCCAGGACGACCGTGTGGTGGCCATCGACGCCGACACCGCGTTCGGCAAGCTCGGCAGCCGCGTCGACCCGAAGGCACAGGGCTCCTATTGGGAGCTGGCATCCGATCAGCACCTGGAGACGTTCGCCGACCTGCGCGGTCGGGTGGGCAACAACGCCGCGGGCTTGTTCGTGCTGGCGGGTGAGGCGACGCCGGCCCGCCGTCGGGTGCTGGATCCGGCGATCTATCGGGAAGCGACGTCACGGCTGGATCGCTACTTCACGATCTCGATCATCGACTGCAGCTCGACCATGGACACCCCCGTGACCCAGGAGGTGCTGCGAGACCTCGACGCACTGGTCGTGGTGTCCTCACCGTGGGTCGACGGCGCGGCCGCGGCGGGGCAGACGCTGGACTGGCTGGCCAACCGCGGATTGACGAACCTGCTGCAGCGCACGGTCATTGTCCTCAACGACTCTGACGGGCACGCCGACAAGCGGACGCGTTCGATTCTGGCGCAGCAGTTTTCGAGTCAGGGCCAGACCGTGATCGAGGTGCCGTTCGACGGGCACCTGCGGCCCGGTGGCGTCATCGACCGGACGAGCGAGATGTCAGCGGCGACGAGGCGCCGCTTCATCGACATCGCTGCGGCTTTGGCTGAGCACTTCCCGACGCGCGACGATCGCAGCAGAGAGCGGTACTCACGGGTTTGATCGACGTCAGGCGATCTGCTTGATCAACGCTTCGATCTCGTGAACCGCGGCGGCGGGCACCGGCTCCTCGGCTTCGGCTCGCACGATGGTTTCCTCGGAAACGCCTGCGGCCTGGGCGGTTTCGAGGATCGTGAGATTGGCGCCGCGGCGTGCGGCATACAACCGCTGACCAAGTGTGGCTCTGGGCGCCATCGCGGCGCGCATCATGAGTTCGTCGTACCGGCTGCGCACGGTGCTCAAGGCCTTGATCAGGCGGCGTCACCCTGCTGATCCGGGTCGCCCGGGCCGCCACCGCCTCGAGCTGGCGCAGGTCGGACAGGATCGCAGTGATGCGCGGCGTGAAGGCGGGATCCTCGACGGGCGGCAGGGACTCGATCGCCGAGCCGAATGTGTTCACCGCGGTGACGACCGCCTGGGCGATCAGCGGCACCTCGTCGCCGCCCGATACTCGTTCGGCGTCGCTTCTGACGGGCTCGCCTCGCCGCAGCCGGGCGATCGTGCCGGGCGGCCACCGAAGGACTTCTTCGAGCTTTGCTCGGGTCCGCTCTCGCGGCCAGCTTCGGCCCTTCTCGAACGCGATCAGCGCCCCGGCATTGATGATGCCGTCGGCCGCCAGACTGCGCTGGCTGATATCGAGCTCGCGCCTGCGACGCCTGCGAGTTACCACGTGCGGAAGGCCTGTGGGCCGGCATCGTGATTCCCGAGGGCGGCCGGGGACGCACGTTTGCCCTGCGACAGTTGCGCTCCCTGGCCGAACGCAACGGCCACCCGGTTCGGGATCGTCGGCTGTACGCCGAGTCCGCCTAGCGCGCTGTCCGCTCGCCGCCGGGTTCGGGGGGTCGACGGCGAACGGGCGGCGCTAGGAATATCCCGTCCCGGCGCTCGGTTTACAGATGCGACGGTGCCGGGCATGCCCCGGGCCCCATCCAAAACCGTCGCTTAGAGCGACCACTCGCCGAGAGGCGCCATGGCGGCACCGTCCCTACTTCAGTACCGTCGCGCGGCTACCACGTATCGACGAATCGTGGCCGCGGACGACGACGTTCACGCATCCTGGCCGCCTCCAGCGATTCGGCAATGAGGCGACGCGTGTCGGCGGGGTCGATCACGTCATCGATCTCAAAGATATGAGCGGCGTTGAGCGCCTTGGCGTTTTCCTGCGCGGCTGCGGCGGCCTGGCGCACCCGTTCCTCACGCTCTTCGTCGTCCGCGATGGCATCGAGCTATTTGCGCAGGCCCCCACGGCGCCCTCCAACCCCATTGGCCCGAGGTGGGCGCTTGGCCACGCCACGGTGAGCAGGGGCTCGTGCAGGCTGCCGCCGAGCATCGCCTGGGCACCCGGCCCATAACCTCGACGCAACACAGGGCGCCCAGGCGCGGAAACGTCTTCGGCGACAACACTTGCCGCGACGGTGAACTTGCCGATCGGACGACGGGCGGGCGCACGCGGTAATCAATGGTTGCGTGCGCTGGTCGGCCGCAATCAGTCCATCTCGTCAGACGCGCTGGCACGGCAAGTCGTGCTGCGACCGCCTCACCTGAACGGCCACAACCGTTCCCCACTCGCGGCGCCCGGGAAGGGGCGTAGCGGCGATGAAGCCGACCACCAAACGGACCGTGTGGAAGTAGGGTCTGCGCATGGACCTCGAGCCGGTCGAGCAGCGGATCCTGGGCAGCCTGCTGGAGAAGCAGGTGACCGTTCCTGCGTCGTACCCGCTCACGCTCTCCAGCCTGCGCACCGCATGCAGCCAGACCAGCAGCCGTGAGCCGGTGATGGAGCTCGACGAACAGACGGTGGAACAGGTTGCCCGCGCGCTCAAGGACCAGGGTCTGTTGCGCATCGTGTGGTCCGGCACCGGACGGCGCACGCTGAGGTACCACCAGACCCTCTCGGAGATCCTCGATCTGGCCGACGACGAGCGCGCGGTGCTCACCTTGCTGCTCTTGCGCGGACCGCAGGCTCCCGGAGAGCTGCGCACCCGCACCGAACGGCTGCACCCGTTCGCCGATCGCAGCGACGTCGAGGCCTGCCTGGAGCGGATGGCCAGGCGTGAGCCGCCGCTGGTGCAGCAGCTCGAGCGACGGCCGGGCCAGCAGGACCACCGATGGGTGCACGTGCTGGGCGCGGTCGAGACGGGGGAGACACCCGCGCGGCCCGTCGTCGATCGTGAGGCGCCCATCGCCGACTCGCCCGAGGCGCGCGACGACCGGGTGCGCGCGACGTACGGCGTCGTGGCGGCCAGCTACGCGCGTGAGCTGTCTGACGAGCTTGACGGACTGCCGTTCGAGCGCTGGCTGCTCGACCGGGTCGCGGTGGCCGCCCGTGGTCTGCCGGTCGTGGATGCCGGCTGCGGTCCGGGGCACGTGACGGCGTACCTCGCCGCCGCCGGTGCCGACGCGCGGGGCCTCGACCTCAGCCCGGAGATGGTCGCCGAGGCGCGGCAGCGGCACCCCGACATCCACTTCGAGGTGGGCGACCTGCGGCAGCTGATGCGACCGGTGGCCGCCGCCGGCTGGGGCGCCGTGCTCGGGTGGTACTCCCTCATCCACCTCGCGGCATCCGAGCTGCCCGGCGCGGTCGCTGCGCTGGCCCGGCCACTCGCACCCGGCGGGCTGCTGGTGCTGGGGTTGCACGCGGGTGACGACGTGCGCCGGATGACCAACTGGTTCGAGGTCGAGGTGCCGGCCCTGGACTTCGTGCTGCACGGTCCGACCAGCGTTGTCGCGGCGGTCAAAGCGGCTGAGCTCACCGACGTCGAGTGGTACCTACGCGGGCCGCACGAGTGGCGCGACGAGACCACGCAGCGGCTGTACGTCGTGGCCCGCCGGGTCTGACGGGAGGCGTGGCGATATGGGGTGCCGGCGGCGAGCATGATAAGCGGTGATTTGTAATGGACCTCAATCACATCCGTACGACGAAGGAGTTAAGGAGCGATGACACGCACGCCGGAGGAGGTATTCGCCCACCACGCCAAGGCGCTCGGAGCGGGCGACCTTGACGAGATCGTCGCCGATTATGCGGATGACGCCGTCTTCATCACATCCCGCGGGGTCATGCGTGGCAAGGAAGGTGTCCGGGCGGGGTTCACCCTGCTGCTCAGTGATCTGCCGAACGCATCCTGGGCACTGAAGACCCAAATCTTCGATGGTGACGTGCTTTTCCTGGAGTGGGCCGCTGATTCCGCGGCAACACACGCTGAAGACGGCGTCGACACTTTTGTGTTTCGCGACGGCCTGATCCGCGCTCAAACGGCCCGATACTCGGTGCGGGACAAAGGCTGAGCGATCGCCTCGCGCGGCCGCACGTTACGGCGAGAGTCTGCCGAGTTCTTCGCGGGGTGTAGCCCTATCGAGATAGGGCCAATCTGCCCCCAATATTCAGCGTTACCTCGCAGACTCGATGCTCTGGCGATCGACACCACGCCGCTCAAAGCGATCTTTGCCCACAACCAACGAAGCTCCGACTGACTAAGCTAAGTCTTAGCGCGCGATGCGTCTGCGCGCCTCTATGAGAGCGGAGAAAACGTATCCGGGTCCAGCATGAGGGGAGCTTCCTGCACCGCGAGCACGTGCCAGTCCGGACTCGTCTGGAGGTAACGGCTGATCACAGCTGGGTAGTGTCCTTGCCGAAAGTGCCCCACCGCCACGGGGTCCTCATCCACACCACAGCTGATGGCAAGCTCTGCCGCAGCGCGAAGGGCAGTGTTCTCGTCGCGGTAGATCCACACGTCAAGCCGGCGGGCCACCAGTTGTAGGAAGTCGTCGACCGACTTCTCGTCGTAACCGCGCTTACCCCAGGGCGGCCTCTCGACCGTTGCGCTGCGGACGTCGTCGGCCGTCAAGCCACTCATGGCGTCAGATGCTAATGGCGCGTCGAGTTATCCACACGCCGCAACGGCATCGCGCCGTCCTGTCGGCGTGGGCGCTTAACGTGCGGACATGACCAAATGGATCAATACCGTCAGCCGGGACCACGTCGAACGTGGTGTTCGCGGCCGCTTCACCCAGGCCAACCATGGCAAACCGGACAGGCTGCGCAAGATAGCGCGCGGCGACTGGATCGTCTTCTACTCCCCGCGGGTCGTCCACCCGGATGGCGAACCGTTGCAGGCCTTCACGGCGATCGGTCAGATCGCCGACGACGAGCCGTACCAGGCCGAGATGTCGCCGGACTTCCATCCGTGGCGGCGCAACGTCGACTTCCTGGACTGCGCCGAGACGCCGATCCGTCCGCTCATCGAGCAGCTGGATTTCATCGAGGACAAATCGCGGTGGGGCTACAAGTTCCGCTTCGGCGTATTCAAGATCGATGACCACGACCTGGAGGTGATTCGTTCGGCGATGACCGGCTGAGGGTTACTGCGGGTCGGTGAACCGACACCGTCCCTGCCGAAGTCGCCTGTGTTGCTTCGCCATTCGTCGGTGTGCTGAATCCGCTGCATTCGCGGGAGCGGTCGCTGACCGGGGCGTGGTGCTGTCACCTACCACTGCGGCCGGGTGGCCGTGAGGTCACGCCTGTGGGTTGCCGCTCACCGTCATACAGTGGAGAACACATCGCTAAATGGGCGAGGCGCGTCAGGTTGCCGTCGAATGTCAGTTGATAGATGTTGCCGTCCAGGTCCCGGGCTAGCTGGTTTGTGCGGCCGGGCGCTGCGTCGTCAAACAGCCTCTCGCTGGTCAGTAATGAGTAATCAGAATTGAAGGTCAATTCCTTGACCCAGCCCTGATTGAAATCCGCGACGAAGACTGTGTTTTGGCCACTGCCGGAGGTCGCGCCGGTATAGACCATGACAGCCGTGATCGAACTGCCGCCGCCTGTATGCCGGTAGGCATAGATCGGGTCGGCATCCGAGGAAGGTGTTGCACAGCTGGGTGTGCCTATGCCATTACAGGGCCTTCAGCGTTCGGCCAACCGTAGTTGGCACCAGCCGTCACGAGGTTGACCCCTTCCCAGGTGGCCTGGCCCACATCAACCACCAAGAGCTCGCCGTCCGGCGCAAACGCCAACCGGAACGGGTTGCGGAAACCGGTGGCACAGATGGCGTCGTAGTTGGGGCCATTGCCGTCATAGAAGGGGTTGTCAGCGGGTGCGGTGCCGTCCGGGTTAAGGCGCAAAACCTTGCAGTACATGTTCGAATGATCCTGTGAATTGCGGCCGTCGGGGACGCTGCAGCAGACGTTGTCGCCCACTGACCAATAGAGCTTGCCGTCAGAGCCGAAACCGAGCCCGCCGCCGTGATGGTCGTCGCCCGCCGGCTGCGTGCCTTGCGCAAGTACCTTTTCGGAGGCTGGGTCTATGGTCAGGACGTCAGCCGTCGGGTCAGTAACCGTGAGGCGCGACAACCGTTGGTAGTTGTCTGACCTGACATATGACACATATATATATAAATGCCGTTTTCCTCGTAGTCCGGGTCCACCTCGATAGCGGCCAGCCCCCGCGCCCAATGCGTGGTGGTCGGCAGCGTGATCACCGGTGTGCTCTGCAGCTGGCCTTCCTTGTCTGCGACCTTGATTGCTCCGCCTTTCTCGGCGAAGAGGATTCGACCGTCCGGCAGCAACCGGAAATCCGTCGGTTGCTCGAGACCCGACACCACGGTGGTTGCCGTGAATCCGCCGATGGTGATGGTGCGGGTGTACGTGTGCCCGCTCTCGCCGAGTAGTCCGAAAGTGACTAGGTTGATCAGACCGGACAGGCTGTGGATGTGGAATCCGCTGCTGACGTCGCTGACTGTGACATCGAATGAGTCCTGGCCGGTGAACGTCGCATCGGGCGTGTAGACGAAAGTGCCGTCGGGGGCGATCTCTACCTCGCCATGGGCGGCCTTTGTCGTGGTAAAGGTGAGGTCGGTGCTGTCGGGATCGTCGACGGTGAGCGTAGCTAGCTCAGCTTTGGTAGCCATACCGCCGGCAGTGACCACGTCGAACGCTGGCTGCGGGCCCGATCTACCCAGGCCAAAACGTGGTGAGCCCACCATCCTGCGCACGATGGCGTGGTGACTCGATGTTCTTCTGGTCTCCGGGCTCGGGTCATACCGTCGGAAACCGGTCCCTCCGAGAGCCGCGGTCGTCGCTCGACTTCTCTTACGAACTGGCCGCTACCGGACCCAGGCTCGCTACTGTGAGTCCATGAGCAATGTCGACACCGCCCCGGCCGAAGTTGCCTGTGCGGCATCGCCATTCGCGGGTGTCCTGCATCCGCGTGAGGTTCCGCTCGGCGGGCCCCGGGCGATCCGCGTGCGTCGCACGCTGCCGCAGCGCGAGCGGTCGCTGATCGGGGCGTGGTGCTTCGCCGATCATTACGGCCCGCACGACGTGCGTGGCGGACCTGGCATGGACGTGCCACCGCATCCGCACACCGGATTGCAAACCGTTAGTTGGCTGTTCAGCGGTGAGGTGGAACATCGGGACAGCGCGGGTGTTCACGCGATGGTGCGGCCTGGCGAGCTGAATCTCATGACCGCCGGTGCGGGCATCTGCCATTCCGAGGTGTCCACACCGGCGACCAGCCTGCTGCACGGCGTCCAGCTCTGGGTCGCCCTACCCGACTCCGACCGTGACACCGGCCGCGACTTCGCCCACTACGTGCCGCAGGCCCGAGCCCTCACCAGCGCGACGCTGCGGGTGTTCCTGGGTGAACTCGCCGGCGACCGCTCGCCCGTGCACACGTTCACCCCACTGCTCGGAGCCCAGATCGACCTCGAGCCGGGTAGCCGCCTGACGCTGGACGTCGACCCAGCGTTCGAGCACGGGGTGCTGCTTGACCAAGGCAGGGTCGAGGCCGCGGGCACCGCGCTCGCGGTGGCGGATCTGGCATTCCAGACGGCCGGTAGCGAGGATCTGGAGGTGGTCAACCGCGGCCAGAGCCCGGCGCGTGTCATTCTGCTTGGCGGTCCGCCGTTTCCCGAGCAGCTGGTGATGTGGTGGAACTTCGTCGGGCGCAGCCATGAGGACATCGCGTCCTACCGACAGCTGTGGGAGGACCACGCCGACCGCTTCGGTGCGGTACAGGGATACCGGGGAGCGGTCGCGCGCCTGCCGGCGCCGCCGTTGCCAAATGCGACATTGCGTCCGCGGCCCAATCCCGGGGTATAGAGGACTCATGACCACCGACAAGACCGGCGCGCCCACGACGGTCACCGCCGAATCCGACCGCTTCACCATTTCCGTCGAGGACCAAAAGGTCGGGTTCACGGAGTTCACCGATCGCGACGGCCAACGCGTCTTCACCCACACCGAAGTTGACGACAACTTCGAAGGACGCGGTCTGGCAACGATTCTCGTCAATGAGGCGCTGCAGGCGACGCGCGAGGCCGGGCTGCGCATCGTCGCGGTCTGCCCGATGGTCGCGAACTACGTCGAGAAGCACGCGGAGCTCTCCGACGTTGTCGACCCGGTCGACCGCGACATCAAACGCTGGCTGGCGAATTCTTAGATGAGCTAGCCCACCATCGTCCGTCGCGATTACGACGCATCGGCGCGGACCGTGGGGAAAGACATTAGCGGCAACTCGTCGGTGGCATCCTGGGCCATCGGATCAACGTCGCCGCTGGCGACCCCGACTTTCAAGCGGTCATTACGCAATCCGAGACGGTTGTCGCGCGAGCGCTCTGTTCCTGCGACGAGATCTGGACATCACCGCTGAGCATGCCGCCGTTGCCACCGATGCCCGAAACCGTGCCAGGGGACCTGACCATGCTGATCTGGATCGACGGCCGCAATACCGACCCGGCCGAGCCGAACTTCGGGCTCAGCGGCTGGCAGCACGTCGGTTCGGCCGGAGACAGCCCACGCGGGGGTCGCGACCGGAGTCGCCACACTCGTCCACGAGATTCGGCCACAGCCGTGCCCGCTCCTCCGGGTTGGCGGTGACGGCGTGCACCGCCCGCCGGTCCGGGCCGATCTCGATGTGGGTGTCCGGATTAGCGCCGATCCGCCACTCCCCGCCGATCTTCCCACCCGTGCGGCGGCAGACCCAGACATGCACCTTGCCGGCGTACTTGAAGATCTTGGGCAGCAGCGGAGAGTCCAGTTGCGCGGGACGTTTCTTCGGCATCAGCCGACGTACTGCGCGGTGCTGCCGCCAACCGGCATCGCCGGCATGCCGAGCTTACCGTGATCCCAGCTGCGAATCCGGCTGGGTACCACGCGCACGGCGATGCGGTTGTTCATCATCTGATCGACGAAGGGACGCATCTCGTCGGTGTACGGGCCGGTGTAGCGCTCCCACACGCTGATGCCCACGCGCAGAATCGTTTCCGGGTCATCAACGATCTCGGCTTCGCCGTCGATCGACACCCCACGCAGCGTGTCGTAGGTCTGCCCGTCCTCGATCATCACCGTCACCGTCGAATCGCGGCGCAGGTTTACGGCCTTCTGCGACTTGGCCTTCGTCTCGAACCAGATCTCTCCGTCGACCACCGCGTACCACATCGCCACCAGATGCGGCCGTCCGCCGGGCAGCACCGTCGCCAGCGTGGCGGTGCGGCTGCGTTCGATGAATTCAGCGATCTCCTCGTCCGTCATGACGATCTTCGCGCGTTGGTTGTTGCCCACGCCGAGATACTTTCAGGTCGTCGCCGCAGCGACGGTCACCGGGATGCCATTCAGCGCCCCGTCGCCAGAGGGCTCGTCGATGAAGGTCGGCGGGCTCATCGCGAAGCGCTGCTGCTTAACGAAGGGTTGCCCTCGGACTCACCTAACGGTCGTCCAAAACGCAGCCTCGGGTTCGCCCTGGCAACGATCACCCCGTCCGCGCCGCCCCACGCAGGCCGACGCGCCGAGGCGTCCACCTCGCCATTGCCATGGGCGCGCTCGGCCGCACCCACGAGGTCGACCAGCAGCAAAACTGCGCCGATCGCTATCGCCGAGTTCTGGATAGTTTTCCTCGGCGTCGAATTTCGCCTATCGCGCAGACGCTGCTACCCGACGCCATCGGGGTCGTTCTTCTCGGCGATCATCGCCAAGCGCCAAGTGCACTCGCGATTTCGCGGCGCCACCGCCGTCAACTACACGCAGTCATAAATCGAACCCGATTTTCGCACTGCCCCGGGTTTTTCCAACCAGCGGGGTCGCGGGATCGAGCATCGCCGTCACTCCACGCTTACGATCGATCAGACATGTAGGAACCAGCAGGCAAGGCGGGCGTTTGGGGTATCGATCGGTCACCTCCGTTGATGGGACGCGTCTGCGGGCTTGGGACAACGACGGCCTTGGGGTGCCGGTGCTGATCTCCAACGGGCTGGGCACTCCGCACCATGCTTGGCCGGACATCAACCGCCGGACCGACACCTACCGCGTGATGACATGGGACCATCGTGGTCTGGGCGGATCGGAACGCCCCTCCGACGAGTCGCGGATCAGCATTTCCGACCACACCGACGACCTTTTCGCGGTGATGGACTCTTACGGCGTGGACCGGGCGGTGGTCATCGGATGGTCGGCCGGCGTCAACGTCGCCTTCGAGGCCGCGGTCCGGCAGCCACGGCGGATCGCCGGCGTGCTCGCCGTGGGCGGCGTGCCGGGAGGTACCTTCGAAGCCTTGCTTCATCCGCTCCCGGGCTTTCTGCGCCCGCGCGCCGGGCGGGTGGGATCACACCTGATGCGGTATCTCGGGCCGGTGCTCAACCGGCTGGGCGACGGATTGCCCGGGTCGCCCGAGCATGGATTCGACGCCCGGGGCGTGGGAACGTTTGGCCTCGACGTCATTCACGGCCAAACCCTGGTTAAGGTACTGCGACGATTCGCCGACCACGATTGGCCGTGGTATTCCCGCCTGGCCCGTGCGGTCGGCAACCACCCGCCGATGGACCTGAGCGCGATTGACATACCGGTCACTTATCTGGCCGGTACGTGGGACGCGATCACCTCGGCGAAACAGATGCGGGCCGCCAGCGAGCAGACGCCGCACAGTCGATATGTCGAAGTTGCCGCCACGCACTTTGTGCCGTTGCAGTTTCCGGGCCGGATGTCAGCCGAGCTCGGTGACCTCGTTGATCGCTGTACGCTCTAGCGAGCGCAGGAAGGCGGAGACGACGGGGCCCACCTCCGCCGCCCGATCCAACAAGCACATGTGTCCGCCCCCGTGGACACGGTGAAGCTGGGCTCGAGGCATTCTGGACGCCAGGATGCTCGCATTCGCGGCGGGCACCAACGCGTCCGCGGTGCCGGTGATCACCAGCGTCTCCTGAGTTAGTCGCGGCAACCAGTCCAAACTGGACCACAGTGATGCGGCGGCGATCTGCTCGGCCAATCCGCCCAGCCGCGGACCGGTTGTCCATCCGGCGCGGAGTTCTCGCTGGATCACCCGCGACCATCGGCGCGCCACCCCCCTGCGCGCCAGCGGCGGGCCAAACACCCGACAGCATCGCAGTCCACCAACTCGCCGGGTTACTGGGCACCCCTCCCAGCCCGCATGACGTCGAGACCAGCACCAGCCCGCGGACTCGGGTGGGCGCGTCGTAGGCGAGTTGCTGAGCGACCAATCCACCAAAAGACAGGCCCAGCACGTCGGCACGGGCGATGTCGAGTCGGTCAAGCAGTCCGCGGGCGAGCGCGGCGAATTTGGGCATCGTCAGCACCGGCGGCCGAGCAACAGTTCCTGCGCTACCTGGCACGGCCACCTCGATACACTCGAACCCCCGAAGATGCCGCAGAAAAGGAGTCCACGCGGCTAACGACATCCCCATCCCGGTGAGCAGCAGAATCGGCGGCCCCGTGCCGCTGCGACGTACCCACAGTTTGCGTCCGCCCACTGCAATGAGCCGTTCGGACCTCATCGTCACCTCGACTGCTGCGCCCCCCGGAAAGTAAAGCATCCGTGCGGGCTTCGCGGCGTTACCGCGGCCGCGTGGCGCGCGACTCCCAAACGCCCCCGTGTCGAACCGGTCTGGGTCCACGTCGGCTCCAATCCTCACCGTTGAGGTCGCAGATGCTCGATGACCGAGGGCATTTCGTGGCGGCCAGCTCCTAAAGTACAGCCAGCTTGGCTCGGTAGGATTCGCGTGCCTCCTCCAGCGTGCTGGCACCGCCGATGGGGTCCTTGCGTGGCGGGGGGACCGAAGCGCAGGTCCTCGGGTCGAGGTGTGACGTCACGGGGCCGGGTCGGTTGTCGTCACGCCCGGGGATGGGCTCGGCCGGTGTGTCGCGGTGTCGGAACCAGAAGACGAGGAGCACCCACGAACGAACCTCATGGGACGACAAGCCATGTCACGTACTGGGCGGTGCGGCTCGCGCTGACAGGACCGCGACAGTAAAGGTGGCGATTCCGGCCCCAGACCGGCTACTTTCTAACACTCGCTACTCAACACTTGCAGCGACGTGACTGTCAACCACTCGTCGAGAGGCGAAACCACGCATCGCCCCGGGATGCGCCCTTGGCGCGGGCAGAGGCAGGTGACCGAGCCGATCCCGTACTTCTCGATCACCGAGCAGTTCGGTGCACCGCCGAAACGCCGCGTCCCAGCTGACTTCCCGCCATTGCCCGTCGACCTTGATCATAGGCCGCCGGATGCGGTCGGGATCCTCGTGCAGGTTGCCCCGGATGCCGGGCCACACCCTCGGCCTGAATCTCCAAGCCACACATGGCTTCACACAACGGACAGGTGTAGAGGTGGCGACCGTCTTCGCCGATCCCGGCCAGCGGTTTGGTGAGCCCGGTGCTTCGTGGTGTGCTCAGCCGCTCATCAACATGACGTACTGGGCAGCGACCTGCTGCTGAGTGTCCAACAGGTTCGGCCCGCTGGTTTCGATCGCATACCGGTCCGCGGTGGCCAGGCAGTAGAAGGCCTTGTCTTCGAGCCGCAGGCAGCGGCTGTCCGGCATGTTCTTCACCGGGTTGGCCGGCTGCGAGGTCGGTTCCAGCTCGGCGAAGAACTCGTTGACAATCCCGGCCGCGCCTTTGACATCGTCGGTCTGGTAGACGTTCGTCTTCGCCATGGCGACCAAATCGGTTCTGGTTTCTTCGAACAGCTTCGCCGACCGCACCGGATCGCTTTGGAAATGCAGCGCGCCGCGCGGCTCATAGGTCGCATTCTGTGTCGGCGTGGCTTCCTGCTCGGGCATCGGCAGAGTGCGCGCCAACAACCCGGTCGGGTCGATCGAGATGTCGGCGAACTCGGACGGGTCGGTCGCCCGGAAGTCGTCGATGGCCGGCCCTTGCAGCTCAATCGCTTTCACAACCAACGCAAGTGCCGGGTCGAGGCCCTCGGTGGCCTGCGCGAGTTGCATCAGCACGTACTGGCCATGGGCTGTGAAGGACCGCACCGCGGTCCACTTCCCGGCGATGCGGTCGATGGTGGTGTATTGATTGGCCTGTGCGTCAGGGTGATTCGGGATCGGCACCGTTTGCGCGGGGCCGTCGACTCCCTGCTGCTGGAGCGCGGTCTTGCCCAAATCGGCGGCAGCAGCGGCGGCCGACCCTTCATCGCCGAAGCGCAGCACCGCGTTCAACAGCATCTTCTTGTTCTCGCCCACTCGCGCCGAAGCGAACCCATTGATCAAGCCGTGTCCGCCAGCCACCGCTGCAAGTTCCCCGGGCCCGATCAGCGCCAGAGCTTCAGCAGTGGGCAGCACCATGGCGCCGAATCCGAACGACGCCGTCAGCGTGGAGTCGACCTCCCACGGTCCGACGACATTGTTGGCCATGCGCTGTGCCTCGATCAAAACCCCCCTGCGCGGGTCACCCGCGACCCCAAGCGGCGAGCTCGGCTCCGTCGGGTAGGGCCCGACGTCGAGCTTGTCGACGTCGATCGCTCCTTGTGGCGGCCCGCCGTCGGCCTTCACCGGTGAACCGCCGACATTGGACGTACACGCCCCGATGAGCATCACCGTAAATAGGAGCAAGGCCACTTTGATTATTTGACGACCGACACCGTGCCGCATTAGAAAAAACTACCGTGCGCGGCGGCGTCAATGCTTCGACGCATTAAAGGCGAGTCATCGAAAAGGATGACTCGTCTCTACAATTTTGTGGGCGAAGGGGGACTTGAACCCCCACGTCCCGAAGGACACTGGCACCTGAAGCCAGCGCGTCTGCCATTCCGCCACTCGCCCCAACAACCGGGGGAGCCTATCATGCTGGGCGCCCAACTCCTCAACCGTACAGATCGTGCACGGGACGTCGCTGAACCCATCAAGATCGGCCAGCTGACCTGCCCCAATTCGATTCTCAGAATTCTGTTGGTCCCGCAGCGCTGCGCTGGGCCGATACCATGCAGGAAGCAGTGTGGCCAGGCGACACGCAGGCCCGCAGCCGCGTGAGCAGGACCAACGGACAACGACGGGTGAGGCGGGGCGGTTATATGGGTCTAGTTGACCGCTTCGAGCGCAAACTTGAATCCACCGTCGGCGACGCATTCGCCCGCGTTTTCGGCGGATCGATTGTGCCCCAAGAGGTCGAGGCCATGCTTCGGCGGGAAGCCGACACCGGCGCCCGCAAAGTTCTCGGCGGCCGCATTTTGGCCCCGAACGACTACGTCATTACCCTCAGTGTGCCTGACTATCAGAAGGTGAGCGCCGACCCGGACCTCACATCGACGACTTTCGCCAAGCACTTGGAGGGTTATATCCATGAGCAGGGATGGCAAACGTATGGTGATGTGGTCGTCAGATTTGAGCAGTCACCAAACCTGCATACCGGACAGTTTCGCGCGCGTGGTGCGGTCAACCCCGACTCGACCACAGGCGAACCCGCCCCACCTCGAGAACTCTCGTCCAACGCAGAACCAGGAGTACCACCGATGACCGACAACCCGAACTACCGCGGCGGCCAGGGACAGGGGCGGCCAGCCGACGAGTATTACGACGAGCGGTACGGCCGCCAAGAGGACGGCCGCCAAGAACAGCGCGGTCAGCACCCCCCGCAGGAAGGCGGCGATTACCCGCCGCAGGGCGAGCCGACCTACCCGCCCCGTCAGGGTTACCCCGACCAAGGCGGCTACCCGGACCAGGGTGGTTATCCCGACCAGGGCTACCCGCCACAGTCATATGAGCAGCGCCCGCCCGCCGGCTACGGCCCGCCGCGAGGCGGCGGCTACCCAGACCAGGGCTACCGGCAGGCACCCGGCGGCTACGGCCCGCCGCAAGGCGGCCAGCAGGGCTACGGCCCACCGGCCGGCGACTATGACTACGGACGTCAGCCCGCGCCGGGTCGTCCCGACGAGGGTGGCTATGGCCGGCCCGAGCCGCGCCCGGCCTACCCGGACCAGGGCGGCTATCCCGACCAGGGCGGCTATCCGGATCAGGGTGGCTACGGCGGGCAGTCATACGGCCGTCAGGAATACGCGCAGCCCGATTACGGACGCTACGGCGAGGCGCCGGCCGGCGGCGGATACGCCGAACCCGCTATGCCGAGCCCGCGGCGGCGGATACGACTACGGCCAGCCGGCCGGGCAGGCAGGTGGCTATGGCGGCGGCTACGGCCAGGCCGACTACGCGGCCGGCGGCACCTCCGTCACGCTGCAGCTCGACGACGGCAGCGGCAGGACCTACCAGTTGCGTGAGGGCGCGAACGTGATCGGTCGCGGCCAGGACGCTCAGTTCCGGCTGCCCGACACCGGTGTGTCCCGCCGCCATCTGGAGATCCGCTGGGATGGCCAGGTGGCGCTGCTGTCCGACCTCAACTCCACCAACGGCACGACGGTGAACAACGCGCCGGTGCAGGAGTGGCAGCTGGCCGACGGCGACGTGATTCGGCTCGGCCACTCCGAGATCATCGTCCGCGTTCACTGAGGGCGAGGGCCGGTCGCAGCCCGGGGGAAGCTGTTCGCTTCACCCTCACGTCGATCGCCGCCCAAGTATCGTGACGTTGCCAAAGGTGGCTGACCCGTCCGGCGGGCAGGAGCGCTGGGGGCACTCCCCACGCAAGCGGGGGGCCCACCCGCCCGGAGGGCAGGAGGACGATTCGAACGGTGTTGTGTTGCCGGTGCGACGAGAACGGAACGGGGACGGAGAGGACGTCAGATGCAGGGGTTAGTTCTGCAACTGACGCGCGTCGGATTCCTGCTGCTGCTGTGGCTGTTCATCTGGTCGGTGCTACGGATCCTGCGGACCGACATCTATGCACCGACCGGCGCGGTGATGGTGCGACGCGGAATGGCGCTGCGG
Organism: uncultured Actinomycetota bacterium; assembly: GCA_963715885.1. Classification (GTDB taxonomy): domain Bacteria; phylum Actinomycetota; class Actinomycetes; order Mycobacteriales; family Mycobacteriaceae; genus Mycobacterium. Next base: position 35,633 of record CAVQSK010000026.1, on the reverse strand, counting down.
GGCTCGCTGCTGCCCAACCGGGGCCGCCGCAATGTTGCGCGTCAGCTCGTGGTCACCGAGGGCGCGCTCGCCGGCACCCGCATCACGTTGAGCAGCCAACCGGTGCTGATCGGCCGCGCTGACGACTCGACGCTGGTGCTTACCGACGACTACGCGTCGACGCGGCACGCCAGGCTGTCGCCACGAGGCTCGGAATGGTATGTCGAGGACCTAGGATCGACCAACGGCACATACCTTGACAGGGCGAAGGTGACTACGGCGGTACGGGTTCCGATGGGCACGCCGGTTCGAATCGGCAAGACGGTAATCGAGTTGCGCCCGTGACACTGGTGCTTCGATACGCGGCTCGCAGCGATCGTGGGTTGGTCCGCGCGAACAACGAGGACTCGGTGTATGCCGGTGCGCGGCTGCTCGCACTCGCCGACGGGATGGGCGGCCACGCCGCAGGCGAGGTCGCCTCGCAACTGGTGATCGCCGCGTTGGCCCACCTCGACGACGACGAGCCCGGCGGCGACCTGCTGGGCAAGCTCGACGCCGCGGTGCGCGAGGGCAACTCCGCCATCGCCGCGCACGTCGAGGCTGATCCCGAGCTCGAGGGCATGGGCACCACCTTGACCGCAATCCTGTTCGCGGGCAACAGACTTGGCCTGGTACACATTGGAGACTCGCGCGGCTATCTGCTGCGCGACGGTGAGCTCACCCAGATCACCAAAGACGACACGTTCGTCCAGACGTTGGTCGACGAGGGTCGTATCACTGCCGAGGAGGCGCACAGCCACCCGCAGCGATCGCTGATCATGCGGGCACTCACCGGCCACGAGGTGGAGCCGACGCTGATCATGCGCGAAGCACGCGCCGACGACCGATACTTGCTGTGCTCCGACGGTCTGTCCGATCCGGTCAGCCAGGAGACGATCCTGGAGGCGCTACAGATCTCCGATGTAGCCGAAAGTGCCGACAGGCTCATCGAATTAGCGCTGCGCGGCGGCGGCCCCGACAATGTCACGGTCGTGGTAGCCGACGTCATCGACTACGACTACGGCCAGACCCAGCCGATCCTTGCCGGAGCCGTCAGCGGCGACGACGACGACGCCGCACCTCCCAATACGGCTGCGGGCCGCGCCTCGGCGTTCAACCCGCGCCGCAATGTCGCCAAACGCGTTGTGCCGCAACCGGAAGAACCGGCTCGGCGGCCGCGGTCACGGCGCCGGACGATTATCGCCGCGGTGTTGCTCGTTCTCGTGGTGCTCGCCGGACTGGCCATCGGCCGCGGGATCGTACGCAGCAACTACTACGTCAGCGAGCATGCGGGCACCGTCTCGATCATGCGGGGTGTTCAGGGTTCCTTTCTAGGTGTCGCGCTTCAGGAGCCGTATTTGTTGGGATGCCTCAACGCCCGAAACGAGTTGTCGCTCATCAGCGCCGACGAGGCCCGGGACAATCTGGACTGCCGGATGCTGAGCGTCAACGACATGCGGCCATCGGAGCGGGCGCAGGTCGTCGCCGGACTCCCGTCGGGCACCCTCGACGAGGCCATCTCCCAGATCGAGGAACTCGCACGAAGTTCGGTGCTGCCGGTTTGTACGCCACCTGTGCCAAGGACCACCCGGTCGCCGACGCCGACACCACACCTCCCCGGATCGCAACAGCCTGGAACGAGCGGGGATCGAAGTCTACCGGGCATACCTGCAGCGGAAACGCCGACCACGGTGACCGCCCCGCCCCCGGCCCCGCCACCTGGTTCCCCTCCCCCTGCCCCTCCCGCTCCGCCGTCGCCGTCACCTTCGCCGTCGCCCTCACCGACTGTCACCGCGCTGCCGCCCCCACCACCGGAACCGGGAACCAACTGCCGGGAAGTGGCATGACGACGCAGCCGCAATCCCCCGTCACCGTTATGCCGCCGCTGCCGAACCGGCGCAACGCCGAGCTCTTTCTGCTCGGATTCGCCGCGGTCATCACCACGGTCGCGCTCTTGCTGGTCGAGGCGAACCAGGAACAGGGCATCCACTGGGACCTGGCCCAGTACGCCGTCGCCTATCTCGCGTTGTTCGCCGGTGCGCACCTGACGGTGCGCAGATTCGCGCCGTACGCCGATCCACTGCTGCTGCCCGTCGTCGCGCTGCTCAATGGCTTGGGCCTGGTCATGATTCACCGGTTGGACCTGGCTTCGGGTGAGCTGACGTCGCAGGGCCTGGGCGGGACCGCCAACCAGCAGATGTTGTGGACGTTGGTCGGCGTCATCGGGTTCTCGCTTGTGGTGATCTTCTTGCGAGACCACCGGCTGCTGGCGCGGTACGGCTACGTCTGCGGGCTCGTCGGGCTGATCCTGTTGGTGATCCCGGCGGTGCTGCCCCGGTCGATGTCCGAACAGAACGGCGCCAAGATCTGGATTGAGTTGCCGGGCTTCTCAATTCAGCCCGCTGAGTTCTCCAAGATCCTGCTGCTCATCTTCTTCGCGGCAGTGTTGGTAGCCAAGCGCAGCCTGTTCACCAGCGCCGGGAAGCACTTCCTGGGCATGGACCTGCCGCGGCCTCGCGACCTCGCTCCCCTGCTGGCGGCCTGGATCGCCTCCATCGGCGTGATGATCTTCGAGAAGGACCTCGGCACGTCGCTGCTGCTGTATGCGTCCTTCCTGGTGCTGGTGTACATCGCCACCGACCGGTTCAGCTGGGTGGTCATCGGCCTGGCCTTATTCGCCGCGGGAAGCGTTGCGGCGTACTACATCTTCGACCACGTCCGGGTGCGTGTGCAGACCTGGCTGGACCCGTTTGCCGATCCCGACGGCGCCGGCTATCAGATGGTGCAATCGCTGTTCAGCTTCGCCACTGGCGGGATTTTCGGCACCGGACTCGGCAACGGACAACCCGGCACCGTGCCCGCCGCATCGACCGACTTCATCATCGCCGCGGTCGGCGAAGAGCTCGGATTGGTCGGGCTGGCCGCTGTGCTGATGCTGTACACGATCGTCATCATCCGTGGCTTGCGCACCGCAATCGCCGTGCGGGACAGCTTCGGCAAGTTGCTGGCCGCGGGCCTGGCGTCGACGCTGGCGATCCAGCTGTTCATCGTGGTCGGCGGCGTCACCAGGCTCATCCCGTTGACCGGGCTGACCACGCCGTGGATGTCGTACGGCGGTTCGTCGCTGCTCGCCAACTATCTGTTGCTGGCGATCCTGGTGCGGATCTCGCACTCGGCGCGCCGCCCGATCGTCACCCGCCCGCACAACCCGACGTCGATCGCGGCCTCGAGCACCGAGGTGATCGAGAAGGTATGAACACCTCGCTGCGCCGCATCGCCGTCATGATCATGGCGCTGATCGTGCTGTTGTTGGCCAACGCCACGTTCACCCAGGTGTTCACCGCCGACGGGCTGCGCTCGGATCCGCGCAACCAGCGCGTCCTACTCGACGAGTACTCGCGCCAGCGGGGCCAGATTTCGGCCGGCGGCCAGCTGCTCGCCTATTCCGTGTCGACCGAGGGACGATTCCGCTTCCTTCGGGTGTATCCGAATCCGATGTCCTATGCGCCGGTCACCGGGTTCTACTCGCTGCGGTATTCGAGCACGGGGCTTGAACGCGCCGAGGACACCATCCTCAACGGCTCCGATCAACGGCTGTTCGGGCGGCGGCTGGCCGATTTCTTCACTGGCCGCGACCCGCGCGGGGGAAATGTGGCGACCACCATCAATCCCCAAGTGCAGCAAGCGGCTTGGGAGGCGATGGAGGACGGCTGCAACGGGCCGTGCAAGGGCTCGGTGGTTGCGCTGGAACCGTCGACCGGCAGGATCCTCGCGATGGTTTCGGCGCCGTCGTATGACCCGAACCTGCTGGCCACCCACGACGTGGAGGAACAGGCCACCACCTGGCAGCAACTGCGCGACAACCCGGACAACCCCCTGTTGAACCGGGCGATCTCGGAGACCTACCCGCCCGGCTCCACCTTCAAGGTCATCACCACCGCCGCGGCACTGCAGGCCGGTGCGACTGAAAACACGCAGCTCACTGCGGCGCCTCGAATTCCGTTGCCGGACAGCACCGCAACGCTGGAGAACTTCGGCGGAACGTCGTGCGGAGGTGGACCGACCGCGTCGTTGCGCGACGCGTTCGCGAAGTCCTGCAACACCGCCTTCGTCCAACTCGGCATCGACACGGGTGCGGACGCGCTGAGGTCTACCGCGCAGGCATTCGGATTAGGCGTCACTCCCCCGTCGATTCCGCTTCAAGTCGCCGAGTCGACGGTCGGTTCCATCCCCGACGCCGCCGCCCTGGGGATGTCGAGCATCGGCCAGAAGGACGTCGCACTGACTCCACTGCAGAACGCGTTGGTCGCCGCAACCGTCGCGAATCAAGGGGTAGCGATGCGGCCGTACTTGGTCGATAGCCTGAAGGGACCCGACCTGGCCAACATCAGTACGACGTCTCCACGCGAAGAACGCCGGGCGGTCACCGAACAGGTCGCGGATACACTTACGGATCTGATGGTCGCCGCCGAGCAGGTGACGCAGCAGAAGGGAGCCATCGCCGGCGTGCAGATCGCATCCAAGACCGGCACAGCGGAGCACGGTACCGATCCGCGCAACACCCCGCCGCATGCCTGGTACATCGCCTTCGCGCCGGCACAGGCACCCAAGGTCGCGATCGCGGTGCTGGTTGAGAACGGTGGCGACCGGCTCAATGCCACCGGCGGCGCACTGGCCGCGCCCATCGGACGGGCGACCATCGCCGCCGCGCTGCGGGAGGGCTCATGAGCGACGCTTGCGAGCGAATCATGAGCACAGCATGCGGCGACCGAGCCTGCGAGGTCGCGGCATGAGCGACGCTTGCGAGCGAATCATGAGCACAGCATGCGGCGACCGAGCCTGCGAGGTCGCGGCATGAGCCCGCGGGTGGGAGTGACGCTATCCGGCCGGTACCGATTGCAGCGACTGATCGCCACCGGCGGCATGGGCCAGGTGTGGGAGGGCGTCGACTCGCGGCTGGGCCGACGCGTCGCGATCAAGGTGCTCAAGGCCGAGTACTCCGAGGACACCGAGTTCGTCGAACGGTTCCGTGCCGAAGCGCGCACCGTCGCCATGCTGAACCACCCGGGCATTGCCGGCGTCTACGACTACGGCGAAACGGATATGGACGGCGAGGGCCGCACCGCGTATCTGGTGATGGAACTGGTCAACGGTGAGCCGCTGAACTCGGTGCTCAAACGCACCGGCCGGCTGTCGCTGCGGCACGCCCTTGACATGCTCGAGCAGACCGGACGCGCGCTGCAGGTCGCACACACGGCCGGCCTGGTGCACCGCGACGTCAAGCCGGGCAACATCCTGATCACGCCCACAGGACAGGTGAAGCTCACTGACTTCGGTATCGCCAAGGCCGTCGACGCCGCCCCTGTCACCCAGACCGGCATGGTGATGGGCACCGCCCAGTACATCGCGCCCGAACAGGCACTTGGCCACGACGCCACCGCTGCCAGCGACGTTTACTCGCTGGGAGTCGTTGGCTACGAATCGGTTTCGGGCAAGCGGCCGTTCACCGGCGACGGCGCCTTGACCGTCGCGATGAAGCACATCAAGGAGACCCCGCCGCCGCTGCCGGCCGACCTGCCGCCCAACGTTCGCGAGCTGATCGAGATCACCCTGGTGAAGAACCCCGGGATGCGTTACCGGTCCGGCGGCCCGTTCGCCGACGCGGTGGCCGCGGTACGGTCCGGTCGACGGCCACCGCGGCCCAACCAGGCGCCGTCCATCGGCCGGGCAACGCCCGCTGCCGTGCCGTCAGCCGCGCAGGCCCGCGCCGCGGCAGACGCCACCGGCCGCGCTCCCATGACCGCTGCGCGACCGCGACCGGCCACCGGCAGCCACCGCACTTCCATGCCGCCGCGCCGGACGTTCTCCTCCGGACAGCGTGCGCTCCTCTGGGCGGCGGGTGTGCTCGGCGCCCTGGCCATCGTCATCGCCATCCTCATCGTCCTGAACGCACAGGACCGCAAGGACCGCGAGCCGCCGGCGCCGACGGTCACCAACACGATTACCGAGACGACACCGTTCGAAACGCCGACCGCGATGGCGCCGGATTGGACCGACATGGGTCCGATCGGTAATGGTGGAGGAGAAATCGGGGTATCCCGAATCGACGCGGTCGCGTCGCCCGCATCGGTGCAGGTGACGCCCTCGACCCAAGAACGAACATGGCAATGACAACCCCCCAGCACCTGTCCGACCGGTATGAACTCGGTGAAATTCTCGGCTTCGGCGGAATGTCCGAAGTCCATTTGGCGCGTGACCTGCGGCTTCACCGCGACGTCGCCATCAAGGTGCTGCGCGCGGACCTGGCCCGCGACCCGAGCTTCTATCTGCGGTTTCGCCGCGAAGCCCAGAACGCCGCCGCGCTGAACCACCCCGCCATCGTCGCGGTGTACGACACCGGCGAGGCGGAGACGCCGGCGGGGCCGCTGCCCTACATCGTGATGGAGTACGTCGATGGGGTCACGCTGCGCGACATCGTGCACACCGAAGGCCCGATGCCGTCGCAGCGGGCCATCGAGGTCATCGCCGACGCCTGCCAGGCACTGAACTTCAGCCACCAGCACGGCATCATCCACCGCGACGTCAAGCCGGCCAACATCATGATCAGCAAGACCGGCGCGGTGAAGGTGATGGACTTCGGCATCGCCAGGGCGCTGTCGGACGCAAACAGCGTCACCCAGACCGCGGCGGTGATCGGCACGGCCCAGTACCTGTCGCCCGAGCAGGCCCGCGGCGAGAAAGTCGATGCCCGTTCGGACGTCTATTCGCTGGGCTGCGTGCTGTACGAAATCCTCACGGGTGAGCCACCTTTCATCGGCGACTCGCCGGTCGCGGTCGCGTACCAGCATGTGCGTGAGGATCCGGTTCCGCCTTCGCAGCGGCATAACGACATCTCCCCCGAGCTGGATGCGGTCGTACTCAAGGCGCTGGCCAAGAATCCCGACAACCGCTATCAGACGGCCGCGGAGATGCGCGCCGACCTCGTTCGAGTGCACAGCGGCGAGGCCCCTGACGCTCCGAAGGTGCTCACCGCCGCCGAGCGCACCTCACTGCTGTCGTCCCCATCGCACCGGGAGCGGACCGAACCCATCGATGACGCGCCACGCCAGGAGCCCGCGTATGCCGATCGGGAGCGGGGTGCATCGGTGGGCCGCTGGCTCGTCGCGGTCGCGGTGCTCGCCGTGCTCACCGTGGTGGTCACCATCGCGATCAACATGTTCGGCAGCAACACCCGCGACGTGCAGGTGCCCGACGTCAGTCGCCAGCCGCTGAATGACGCCACCGCCACCCTGCAGAACCTCGGCTTCAAGACAAACTCACAGAATGAGCCGGATTCCGAGGTGCCGACCGATCACGTGATCAAGACCGAGCCCGCGGCGGGCGCCTCCATCGGCGCCGGCGACGAAGTCACGATCTACGTCTCCATGGGCCCCAAGCAGGCCGAGATTCCGGACGTCAGGGGCGGGACCTTCGAGCAAGCCGTCGTCAAGCTCAAGGACGCCGGCTTCGAGAACGTCCGGGAGGCCGCAAGCCCGTCGAGGCCCGAGGAAAAGGGCACGGTGCTACAAACCAACCCGCAGGTCAATCAGACGACGGCGATCACGAACCTGATCACGATCATCGTGGGCTCCGGGCCTGACAGCAAGGTGCTGCCAGATTGCGTGAATCTGACCGTCGATGACTGCAGGACGATTCTCAACCAGTCCGGCTTCCAGAACACTGTCCCCGTCGAAGTGGACAGCAGCCGGCCTGCCGGTCAGGTCATCGGTACCAGCCCACCCGCGACACAGAACGTTCCGGTGGACACGGTGATCCAGGTCCAGGTGTCGCGAGGCAATCAGTTCAGCATGCCGAATCTGAGGGGAATGTTCTGGACGGAGGCCGAGCCGTATCTGCTGAGCCTCGGCTGGACGGGCAACCTGATCAAGCTCCCCAACGCGCAGAACAGCGGTGTCCCGACGAACGGAGTGGTCACTCAGGACCCGGCGCCGGGCACCCCGATCAACTTCACCGCACCGATCACGCTGAGCTTCGCGCAGTAGCCGCCTGCACGGCATTGGCCACCTCGTCCTCGAGCTGGCGCACCAACGACTCGGCCGGGGCTGCGCCGCAGTAGGCCAGCCAGTTGGCGAGCATCCGGTGCCCGCCCTCGGTGAGGATCGACTCGGGATGGAACTGCACGCCGTGGATCGGCAGTTCGGTGTGCCGCACGCCCATGATCACGCCGCCCTGGGTACGCGCGATCACCTCGAGAGCGGCCGGCACGGTATCGGGCAGGATCGTCAGCGAGTGATACCGCGTCGCAGTGAACGGGTCCGGAAGCCCCTGCAGCACACCGGCATTCGAATGGTAGACGGTACTGGTCTTGCCGTGTAGTAGCTCGGGTGCACGGTCGACCGTCCCGCCGAACGCCACCCCGATTGCCTGGTGGCCAAGACACACACCCAGCAGCGGGGTCTTCGCCGCGGCGCACGCGTGGACCAAAGGAATGGACGCCCCTGCACGTTCGGGAGTGCCCGGCCCGGGGCTGAGCAGGACGCCGTCGAACTCCTCGGCGGCCTTGGCGACGTCGCCGTCGGTGGCCAGGCGTGCGTCGTCGTTGCGCCACACTTGCGCATTCACACCGAGCTGGCCGAGGTACTGGACCAGGTTGAACACGAAGCTGTCGTAGTTGTCGACGACCAAGACCCGCATCAGGCCAGGCTACTGGGTTTTCGCGGTCACTCTGCGGCGAGGGTCACGGTCACTCGCACGTTTGCGCCCTGCATGCAGAGTCAATGCGTCATCGCGCGGTAGCTGTGGCGATCAATGCCGGTGCGGGAAAGCGGACGCGGCCGTCGTCGCCGACAAATCCGCCGAACACGTCGCCGGCCCGTTGACACAGCCGGGCGAATTGTTCGTCGTCGACGTGCTCGGCCAACGTCCACCCACGAATCTCGGTGTGCATCCAATCGTTCAGCGACGCGAAGCACGCTTGGCCTTCGTGGCGTTCGACAGTCACCGCGGGAAATGACGTCCGCAGCAGATCGCGGAGTTGGGCGGGCGAGCCGATGCAGAAGGGTGCGCGCGTCGCCTCAGCTGCCCACTCACCGATCTCGTCGCCGAGCAGCTCGACCATTGCCGCATAGCCAGGCGATTCCTCGACCGCCGCCCAGGTGGCTACCGCGACTCGGCCGCCGGGTCGGCTGACGCGGGCGATCTCGCTGATCGCGCGAGCACGATCTTGGAAATACATCGCTGCAAACTGGCAAGTGACACAGTCGATTTCGGCATCGCCGACCGGCAGGTTCTCCGCGGTACCCCGGCGCAGATCCAGCATCGGGGTCAGCCGCGTAGCGACGGCGAGCATGCCGTCGTTGGGATCGACGGCGACAACAGAACCGCGAGCGCCCACCCGCCGCAGGGCCGCGCGGGCAACCACGCCCGTACCGGTACCGATATCGAGTAAGCGGTCTCCGCACACAGGGTCCACCGCGTCGAGCATCGGCTCGACCCACTGGCCGAACAACGCCGGCACGAAGAATTTCTCGTACACCTCCGCGGCCGTCGTCGAAACCTGGCCGGTTGAGGCGTCGGCTGACGCATCTGTCTTCATGTCGCAATGGTGTGCCTGGAAAGTCGGCTCGTGAAGTTCGGATTTAGAACTCGACCGGCGGCCCCAGGGTGGGACGATCATGGCATGGGCACGTACCGCCAATACTGTCCGATCGCCCGGGCCTCGGAGATACTCGCGGAACGGTGGAACCCCCTGATCGTGCGCAACCTGATGTTCGGCGCAAACACATTCTCGGCCATCGCCGGGGGAGTTCCGACGATGTCGCGCTCGATGCTGATCAAGCGACTTGATGAACTCGAACGCGCGGGACTCATCCAGTCCCGACCGAAACCCGGCGGCCGCGGCCACCTCTATGAGCTCACCGAAGCCGGTGCCGATCTCGCCGGCGTCCTCGACGGGCTCGCGGAGTGGGGCGAGCGCTGGGTGGAGGTCACCCCCGACCGCTCCGATCCCGGTTTCGCGCTGTGGGCGTGGTGCCAGGTGCAGCTCGACCGATCGGCGCTGCCCGCCGGCCGAGTGGTCGTCGCGTTCACCTTCCCCGACGAGCGTCCAGGCAATCGGCGGTACTGGCTGTTGGTCGAGCACGGCGACGCCGAGGTCTGCTACACCGATCCCGGCGGGGAACCAGACCTGACGATCGAAGCGCGCTCGCTGGCGTTCGTGGACTGGCACCGCGGCGAACGGAGCTGGCGGGATGTACTGCGGTCGGGGGACGTCATGCTGATCGGGCCGACGTGGTTGCGTCGGTCCTTCCCGACCTGGAACCGGCATGCGCCGGTACTCACCTCGTGAGGCTCAGTAGCCGAGAGGCCCGATCGGCTTGGCGAACTGCATCCGCACCGGCTCGGTGTGCCCGACCAGTTCGAGCGCGGTGCGGGGTTCTTCGATGTAACCCAACCCGAACCGCACCACGTATTGCTTGTAGAGCGTGACCAACGGGGACGCTGTGAGCGCGGCCTGCATGGCTGACGGGTCGCCGATCGCGGTGACGACGTACGGCGGGCTGTAGGTGCGGCCGTTGAGCAACAGCGTATTGCCGACGCATCGGGGCGCCGAGGTGCCGATGATGCGCTGATCCTGCACCTGGATTCCTTCGGCGCCGGCACTCCACAACGCGTTGAGCACCGCCTCGATGTCTTGCTGATGCACCACGAGGTCGTCAGGGGAAGCGTCGCGCGGGAAGCGTCCCTCAGCGTCGCGCTGGGCGTCGTTGAGCGTGACGACAAGGCCGGGCCCGCGCATCGGATCAAGGCCGGCGCCGACGGCCAGCCGGGCGCTCTTGTCGGTGATGGCGGCCAGGGCCGCATCGGCACCGGGCGAGCCGCCGTGGTGGGTGTCGAACTCGGTCACCAAGGCATCGCGCTGGGCGGTGATCCGATCCACCGACTGCTGTGCCTCGCGAACCAGGTCGACCAGCCGGGGCGCGTCGCTGCGCCGGATCTCGTCGCCGCCGGACACACCGTAGGTGGCCGACAGCAGTAGCCCCGCCAGCAGACAGACCAACGGCACGCCGAAGCGCCAGGCGGTGCTGGACCCACGCGTGAGCTGGGGAGGCTGGTTCATCGGCTCCTTCTTCTGAGGATTCTGGCTGGCGGGGCTCCTACGTTAGGCTCGTATGTACATCCTGCTTCATCGTCGCACCGTGTGACGCCGACTGTTGCGAAGGTAGCCATGCCCAAGTCCAAGGTTCGCAAGAAGAACGACTTCACCATCAGCCCGGTGAGCCGGACCCCGGTCAAGGTCAAGGCCGGGCCGTCGAGCGTCTGGTTCGTGGTTTTTTTCATCGGCTTGATGCTGATCGGCTTGGTCTGGCTGATCGTGTACCAGTTGGCGGGCAGCGGTGCCGACGCGCCTTCGTTCCTGCAGTGGATGGCCAACCTCGCGCAGTGGAACTACGCGATCGCGTTTGCTTTCATGATCACAGGTTTGTTGCTCACGATGCGCTGGCGGTAGCCCTACCGACCTATGGTATGAATTCATCTTGGACTCCGCGCGTTACCCGTTTAGCAACCTTGTGGTCATAGGATCACACCGGTGTTATTCATCCCCATTGGGGATAGCACTTGTGGATAACCTCGTTAGCAACGGTAAAAGGGTGTGCGTACCCCATGCAGCAAACTGAGTGGAGTCCGCCCACGTTGGGAATTGCAGCTTCCGGCATATTCGGACTCATCTTGGCTATTGCCGTTGTGACCGTGATCACAGACCCGCCTGGACGCATTCTGGTGGGCATTGCCGCCGCCGGACTGCTTGTGTTTGCAAGCCTCTCTTGGCGTGCACGGCCCAAGCTGGCAATCACCGGCGATGGGCTACGCATTCGCGGCTGGTCACGCACACAGGCGCTGCGGCGCAACGATATCAAGATCATTCGAATCACCGAGTTCCGCCGCCTGGCCCGCAAGGTGCGCCTGCTCGAGGTCGACACCGTCGACGACCGGCTGCTGGTCTTCACCCGCTGGGATCTGGGTACCGACCCGCTCGATGTCTTGGATGCGCTTACTGCTGCCGGCTATGCAGGCCCGCCGCAAGCCCCTTAGGCGACGGTGATCGACTCGATCACCACCGGATCCGTCGGCCGGTCACTGCGGTCGGTGGCGGTGGTGGCGATGGCATCGACAACCTTCTGCGACTCGGGGTCGACGACCTCGCCGAAGATGGTGTGCTTGCGGTTGAGGTGCGGCGTCTTGCCGACGGTGATGAAAAACTGCGAGCCGTTGGTGCCGGGCCCCGCGTTGGCCATGGCCAACAGGTACGGCTTGTCGAACTGCAGCTCGGGGTGAAACTCGTCGGCGAACTCGTATCCGGGGCCACCGCGCCCGGTGCCGGTCGGGTCACCGCCCTGGATCATGAACCCGTCGATGATGCGGTGGAAGACGACGCCGTCGTAGAAGGGTCCGGAGGTGCTGCCCGACGCGTTCTCGCCGCTGTAGTCCTTGGTGCCCTGGGCCAATCCGACGAAGTTGGCGACCGTCTTGGGGGCGTGGTTTCCGAACAGTGCGATCTTGATGTCACCGCGGTTGGTGTGCAGGGTCGCGGTCGCTGTCTGAATGGGGCTCGTCACGGGATGCCAGTGTGCCACGCTCGCTTCGACGTCCAACCGGGCACCGGTGGGTAGCCGTTGGTGGCAGGCTGGATGGCGATTCCATTCAGGCAGCAGAGAGGCGGGACATGAGCTCGAAGACGGACACCCGGTTGACCCCGGCCCAGCGATTGACACGCGGCCTGAAGTACTCCGCAGTCGGTCCTGTCGACGTCACGCTGGGCACCGCGGGATTGAGCTGGCAGGGCGCACAGTCGGCCGCAGGCAGCGTTCGTCGGCGTCTCGACAAGAGCAGGTTCGCCCAAGAACTCGGAGACGTACAGGACGCCATCGCGCAGGAACTCGAAGCCGCTCAGGCGGCGCTCGCGAACCTGCCCCAGGCGATCGCCGAGGCTCGCAAGCCCAAACGGCGGCGTCGGCCCTTGGTGCTGGCCGCGCTCGGCGCTGTGATGGTGGCCGGGGGAGCAGTGGCGTTCTCGATCATCCGACGCTCGTCGCAGCCGGAGCCGTCTCCGCGGCCGCCCAGCGTCGACGTAACCCCGAAACCCTAGTTTGCTGAAAGCTGACTGCGATGGCCGTGTCCGTCTTCGAACTGTTCTCGATCGGAATCGGGCCGTCGAGTTCGCACACGGTCGGGCCGATGCGGGCCGCAGCTCGCTTCGCGCGCCATCTGGCCGACGACGGGCTGCTGCCGGACGTCGCGCGTGTGCGCGTCGAGCTGTACGGCTCGCTGGGAGCCACCGGCGCCGGCCATGGCACGCCGGGCGCGGTCATGCTCGGCCTGGAAGGCTGCGCACCCGAGACGGTCGATCCCCGGCTTGCCCGTGCCCGCGTCGAGGAGATCCGCGGCGGCCGGAAGCTGCTGCTTGCCGGCACCCATACTGTCGACTTCGACGACGCCGCCGATATCGTTCTGTTGTTGCGCGCCATGGAGTTTCACAGCAATGGCCTAGTCTTCCTGGCACTCGGCGACGACGGCGCGGTCTTGAGCCGGCGCGTCTACTACTCCGTCGGCGGCGGGTTCGTCGTCGACGAGGACGAGGCCCGGTCGGGCACCCGCGAAGACACCGTCGTCCCGTATCCCTTCGGCACCGCGGCCGAACTCGTCGCGCTGGCGACGCAGAACGGCTGCAGCATCGCGGAACTGATGGCCCGCAACGAAGCCGCGTTGGACCGCGAACCGGATCTGCGGGCCGGGCTGCTGCGGATCTGGTCGGCGATGCGCGAATGCGTCGACGCGGGTCTGAATGCCAGCGGAACATTGCCCGGTGCGCTGCATGTGCGACGCCGGGCCCGTTTGCTGGCCGAGAAGCTGGACCCAGATGACCCGCTCTACGCGATGGACTGGCTGACGGTGTACGCGCTGGCGGTCAACGAGGAGAACGCCGGCGGCGGTCGGGTGGTCACGGCGCCGACCAACGGCGCGGCCGGTGTAATCCCGGCGGTGTTGCATTACTACTGGCGGTTCGTGCCAGGCGCCGGCGACGACGGCGTCGTCGAGTTCCTGCTGACCGCGGGCGCGATCGGTCAGTTGTTCAAGGCGAACGCCTCGATCTCGGGCGCGGAGGTGGGGTGCCAGGGCGAGGTCGGGTCGGCGTGCTCGATGGCGGCGGCGGGGTTGGCAGCCGTTCTGGGCGGAACACCGGCGCAGGTGGAGAACGCGGCCGAGATCGGCCTCGAGCACAACCTCGGCCTGACGTGTGACCCGGTCGGCGGTCTGGTGCAGATTCCGTGCATCGAACGTAATGCCGTGGCATCGGTCAAGGCGATTACCGCAGCGCGAATGGCGTTGCACGGGGACGGAACTCACTACGTCAGCCTCGACACGGCCATCAAGACGATGCGCGACACCGGCGCCGACATGAAGGACAAGTACAAGGAGACGTCGCGCGGCGGGCTCGCCCTGAATGTCGTGGAGTGCTAAGCGGCTGCGGCAGACGGCCGGCGTCGAATTCAAGTGGAGCCTAGGGGATTCGAACCCCTGACTTCTGCCTTGCAAAGGCAGCGCTCTACCAACTGAGCTAAGGCCCCTGGTCCCAACTACGAAGGCGCATCGGCTGCTGCATGCCATACCTCGACGCTGTGCCGGGACCGCCAGACGATCACCGCGACAGCTACCGCAGCGAGCACAAGCACCAGCCTCATGGTGTGTGTACCTTTCCGTGGGGCTAGGAGGACTCGAACCTCCGACCTCTTCGTTATCAGCGAAGCGCTCTAACCGCCTGAGCTATAGCCCCATATGCCGCACGGGCCGAGCGACGAGACTACCGCAATCGTAAGCCGCCGCCCAAACTCATTCCCGATCCGCCAGCGTCACCTCGACACCACCGACGAGATCGGTGGTGAGGTTGTAGATGAACGCGCCCACCGTCGCCATCGCCGTCAGCAGCACGATGTTCACCAGACCGATCA
The DNA here is from genome assembly GCA_963715885.1 of uncultured Actinomycetota bacterium. Lineage (GTDB taxonomy): Bacteria > Actinomycetota > Actinomycetes > Mycobacteriales > Mycobacteriaceae > Mycobacterium. The sequence goes on along the minus strand of CAVQSK010000026.1, from coordinate 20,607 downwards.
ACGCGGCGCCACCGAAGATGGTGCCGCTGGATACCAGCTCGCCACCGGTTTGGCCGCTGGCGCTGGTGAGCAGGTCGCCGACGTTGCTGTTCAGCTTGCTCCACACGCCCATGCCGCCGAGCACGAGATACAGAAACGCCACGGCGATCATCCACACGAAGAACAGCGCGACGGACAACACGAGCGACACCTTCAGCGCGCTCCACGGGTCGACCCGCCGGATCTGCATGCTGGCCCGCACCGGGCCTTTGTGGCGGGTGCCCACCTGGATGCGGCTGGTGGCCGCCGTCGGCCGGCTCGCTGGTTCCTGCGCGGTGCGCTCCGGCACCGGCTTGCGCTGCTGCGCCGGTCGCGGCGTCGGACCGGAGAGGTCGGGGAGTTCACTGGCGTAGGCCTCGGGGCGCGGCGCCTCTGTGCGCTCGGCGCGCGGCGCCTCTGTGCGCTCGGCGCGCGGCGCGGCATCCGCCTCGTGCGTCGGCGCCGGGGAAGCAGGTCCGCCCGCGATGAAACGGTTCAGCCGAGCGTCCAGCCCAGCCGTGTCGCTAGGGGAGTGGCCCGCAGCTGAACCGGCCCGCGGTGCTTCCGTGCGTGCCGGCGACTCCTGCGGTTGGCGGAGATGCGGCCTCGCCGCTCGCGCGGCCGGCCCGCGCTGCCACGGCGGAGCGTCACCGGAGTCGGCGGCATGCCCTGTCGGAGAGCCCGCCGACAGCGGCCCGGTGACGGAACCGTTGGCGCCGGGGCCGTCACTCGCGCGCGGGTACCCCGGCTCGTTCGGTGAACTCACCTACGGCTCCTTAACGTCGTTACGTCTCGTCGGCCTCGTCGGCGGCCTCGGCAGCGTCGCCCTCCTCGGCGTTGCGCGCGACAGCAACCAGTGTGTCGCCCGCACCCAGGTTCATCAACCGAACGCCCTTGGTCTGCCGCCCGGCCTTGCGAACCTGGCGCGCTGCGGTCCGGATGACGCCTGCACCCGAGGTGATGGCGTACAACTCGGTGTCGTCGTCGACGATCAACGCCCCAACCAGGGTGCCACGCCGCTTGTCGAACTGGATCGTCAGCACCCCTTTGCCGCCGCGGCCCTGCACCGGGTACTCCTCGATCGCTGTCCGCTTGGCGTACCCGCCGGACGTCGCGACCAGCAAATATGTGTCTTCGCGGACGACGTTGAGCGACAACAGCCGGTCGTCGGTGTTGAACCGCATGCCCTGCACACCAGAGGTGGCCCGGCCCATCGGCCGCAGCGCCTCGTCGGTTGCCGAGAACCGGATCGACTGCCCCTTGGCCGACACGAGCAACAGGTCTTCTTCGGCCGAGCACAGTACCGCGCCGACCAACTCGTCGCCGTCGCGCAGATTGACCGCGACGATGCCGCCGGAGCGGTTGGAGTCGAAGTCGGTCAGTTTCGACTTCTTCACCAGGCCGTTGCGGGTGGCGAGCACCAGGTACGGCGCATCCTCGTAGCTCCTGATCTGAATGACCTGAGCGATGCGTTCCTCCGGCTGGAAGGCCAGCAGGTTGGCGACGTGCTGACCGCGCGCGGTCCGCGACGCCTCGGGCAGGTCGTAGGCCTTGGCCCGATAGACCCGCCCCTGCGTGGTGAAGAACAGGATCCAGTCGTGCGTCGAGCAGACAAAGAAGTGGTTGACGATGTCGTCCTGCTTGAGGCCCGCACCCTGCACCCCCTTGCCGCCGCGTTTCTGGCTGCGGTACAGGTCGGTCTTGGTCCGCTTGGCGTAACCGGTCTCGGTGATCGTGACGACGACATCCTCGCGGGCGATCAGGTCCTCATCGGTCACCTCGCCGTCGGCCGCGACGATGCGGGTCCGACGGTCGTCGCCGTGCTTGTCGACGATCTCCTTGAGCTCGTCGCGCACGATCGCGCGCTGGCGCTCCGGCTTGGCCAGGATGTCTTCGAGGTCGGCGATCTCGGCCTCGATCTTGGCCAGGTCGTCGACGATGCGCTGGCGTTCCAGGGCGGCCAGGCGGCGCAACTGCATGTCCAGGATCGCCTGGGCCTGGATCTCGTCGATGTCGAGCAGCTCGATCAAGCCCTGCTTCGCGACGTCCACCGTCTCCGACGCCCGGATCAGCGCGATCACTTCGTCGAGCGCGTCGAGCGCCTTGACCAGACCGCGCAGGATGTGGGCGCGCTCGTTGGCCTTCCGTAGCCGGTAGGTGGTGCGCCGCACGATGACGTCGAGTTGATGGTTGACGTAGTGCCGGATCAGCTGGTCCAGCCGCAGCGTGCGGGGCACGCCGTCGACGATCGACAGCATGTTGGCACCGAAGCTGGTCTGCAGCTGCGTGTGCTTGTAGAGGTTGTTCAGCACCACCTTGGCCACGGCATCGCGCTTGAGCTCGACGACGATGCGCAGGCCGACGCGGTCACTGCTCTGGTCCTCGATGTTGGAGATGCCGCCCAGCTTGCCGTCGCGGACCTGCTCGGCGATCGAGGTGATGAAGTTGTCGTGGTTGACCTGGTAGGGCAGCTCGGTAATGACGATGCCGGTCCGACCGCGGTTGTCCTCTTCGATCTCGACCACGCCACGCATCCGAATCGAACCCCGGCCCGTTGTATAGGTGTCGTTGATCCCTTGCGAGCCAACGATCAAGCCGTGGGTTGGGAAGTCGGGGCCCTTGACGCGCTCGGTAACCGCTGCCAGCGTCGACTCTTCGTCGGCGTCATGGTTTTCCAGGCACCAGTACACCGCTTCGGCGAGCTCGCGCAGGTTGTGCGGCGGGATGTTGGTGGCCATGCCGACGGCGATGCCGCCCGAGCCGTTGGCGAGCAGGTTGGGGAACCGGCTCGGCAGGACGGTCGGCTCCTGCACACGACCGTCGTAGTTCGGGATGAAACCGACTGTCTCCTCGTCGATTTCACGCAGCATCTCCATCGCCAGCGGGGTGAGGCGCGCTTCTGTGTTGTGGCTGACGAACCCGTTGGTGATGAAGGCGTGATCAGCGGTGTCCACTCGCAGGCTGTATACCGGCTGCACGCCGGCATCGGTGACGGATGCGACGGGGGAGTAGTGGAAGCGCCCGTCGGTGAGGTCCGCGGCGATCGTCCGCGCATCGCGGTCGTCGCCGTGCGTGCGGAGGAACTCGCCGACAGTGCGGTATATGACGGAATTCGCCCGATTTTCATCATGTTCCGTACTCTCGGCGCGCAGTACCGCGTAATCGCCTGGACGGATCTCCTCGATCAGCTTCCAAAGCAGTGTGGGCACGCCAACCACGTCGACCAAACACAGCAGCGGGTGGTTCGCCGTGCCGGTGACTTCGAACCCCTCGACCGTGCGCACCGTGTAGGTCTCATGGTCACCGGAGTGGAACAGTCGATCAGCGACGACCGGGGTGCCGTGCCGCCCAAGCACTTTGAGCTCGATGGGATTGTCGGAATTCGGGCGAGCGCCTGGAACCACGTCGCGGATCCGGATCGACTCGCCGTCAGGCAAGCTCACCACCGCATCGCCGGTGACGCAGTAGCGCATGGCGGCAGGTGGGTCGTTGCCCGGGGAGCCGAAGTTGCCCTGGCCGTCGACCAGCGGGTAGCGCAGCGACCACGGCTGCGCCATCCGGACCAGGGTGTCGTAGATCGACGCGTCACCGTGCGGGTGGTAGTTACCCATCGTCTCGGCCACCGAGCGCGCCGACTTCGCGTGGCTGCGATCGGGCCGGAAACCGGAGTCGTACATCGCGTAGAGCACGCGGCGGTGCACCGGCTTGAGGCCGTCGCGAACCTCCGGCAGCGCGCGGCCGACGATCACGCTCATCGCGTAGTCGATGTAGCTGCGCTGCATCTCCTGCTGGATGTCGACCGGCTCGATGCGGTCTCCTGCTTCGTCGCCGGGCGGCAACGTGGTGTCAGTCATTGAAATAGGTCCTAAACTTCGCCGTTAAACATCAAGGAAGCGAACGTCTTTGGCGTTGCGGGTGATGAAGCTGCGGCGAGCCTCGACGTCCTCGCCCATCAGAATCGAGAACAACTCGTCGGCGGCTGCGGCGTCGTCCAACGTCACCTGGCGTAGCACCCGCACCGACGGATCCATCGTGGTCTCCCACAACTCCTTGGCGTCCATCTCGCCGAGGCCCTTGTAGCGCTGGATACCGTCGTCCTTGTTGATCTTCTTGCCGGCCTTCTGCCCGGCTTCGAGCAGGCCGTCGCGCTCACGGTCGGAATAGGCGAACTCCGGTTCGCTGCGCTGCCACTTCAGCTTGTAGAGCGGCGGTTGTGCGAGGAAGATGTGTCCGTTTTCGACCAGCGGCTTCATGAACCGGAACAGCAGCGTCAACAACAACGTCGAGATGTGCTGACCGTCGACGTCGGCGTCGGCCATCAGCACGATCTTGTGATAGCGCAGCTTGGTGAGGTCGAACTCGTCGTGAATACCGGTGCCCAGCGCGGTGATGATGGCCTGGACTTCGGTGTTCTTCAGCACCCGGTCGATGCGGGCCTTCTCGACGTTGATGATCTTGCCGCGCAGCGGGAGGATCGCCTGGAACATCGAGTCCCGGCCGCTCTTGGCCGAGCCGCCGGCCGAATCACCCTCCACCACATACAGTTCCGACTTGCGTGGATCGGTGGACCGGCAGTCGGCCAGCTTGCCGGGCAGCCCGCCGATGTCGGTCGCGCTCTTGCGGCGCACCAGCTCACGGGCCTTGCGAGCGGCGATGCGGGCCTGCGCCGACGAGACCGCTTTGTTCACAACCGTTTTCGCCTCGGCAGGGTTGGCCTCGAACCAGTGGCTCAGCTGCTCATTGCAGATCTTCTGCACGAACGACTTGACCTCGGTGTTGCCGAGCTTGGTCTTGGTCTGGCCCTCGAACTGCGGCTCGGCCACTTTGACGGAGATGACCGCCGCCAGGCCCTCACGGATGTCATCACCGGTGAGGTTCGGGTCCTTCTCCTTGAGCAGCTTCTTGTCCTTGGCGTACTTGTTCACCACGCTGGTGAGCGCCGCCCGGAAGCCCTCCTCGTGCGTGCCGCCCTCATGGGTGTTGATCGTGTTGGCGAAGGTGTGCACCGACTCGGAGTAGCCGGCGTTCCACTGCATAGCGATCTCGACCTCGTGGCCCTCGCCCTTGCCCGAGAAGTCGACGATGCTCTGATGGATCGCGGTCTTCGTGCGGTTGATGTGCTTGACGTAGTCGACCAGCCCGCCGGGGTAGTGGAACGTGCGGTTCTTCACCTTGTGCGGCCCGGCTGCCTCGGCCGCTTTCTCCTCGGCCGACTTCGGTGCCTCCGCGGTATCGCTGACGACCTCGTCCACCACTTCTGTAGCGGTAACCCGCTCGTCGACCAGCGTGATGGTCAACCCCTTATTGAGGAAGGCCATCTCCTGCAGCCGCCGTGCGACGGTCTCGAAGTCATAGTTGGTGGTCTCAAAAACCGTCGAATCGGCCCAGAACTTCACGACCGTGCCCGTCTTCTTGGTGGCCTCACCTTGTTTGAGGGTGCCGGGCACCGAGTGGTCGTAATACTGCGACCACTCGTGTCCGTCGCGCTTGATCTCCACCTCGAGCCGGCTGGACAACGCGTTCACCACCGACACGCCGACACCGTGCAGGCCACCGGACACCGCATAGGAGTCTGAGTCGAACTTGCCGCCGGCGTGCAGTTGCGTCATGACGACGTCGACGGTCGGCACCCCGGAGGCGTGCATGGCTACCGGAATCCCGCGGCCGTCGTCGGTGACCTCGACGCTGCCGTCCTCGAGCAGTCGGACATCGACCTTGCTGGCGTAGCCGGCCATTGCCTCGTCCACGGCGTTGTCCACCACTTCCCAGATGAGGTGGTGCAGGCCGCGCTCACCGGTGGAGCCGATATACATGCCCGGACGTTTGCGGACGGCCTCCAGCCCCTCGAGAATCGTGATGGATTGGGCGCCGTACTCCTCTTGTGCTTTCTTCTTCGCAGCAGCCACGGGCGGAAGCTTCCCTACTTTCTGATGGGGGTGGGGCTCTGGCGGTACTCGTTACCGCCGGCAAGTCATGTGATCATTCTACCGTCAGATGTCGACAGGACCGATTCTGAGGCGGCGTTTCTGCACACCTATTCGCGCCGTCTGTGGAATTTCTCGGATGAAGATAGGTCCTGACGCTTTAGATACGCCTCGCGGCGTTGCAGCGGCTCTCAGCCAACCGCCAATACGGCCCTATCCGTACGTGTCGCGGGGTCCGCGGCCGGCGATGTGATAGCGACCTTTGCGCCAGGACGGACCCGCCGGACCGACGATTCTCAGCGAGTTGACGACCCCGTCACCCACGGCGGCCGCGATCTTGGCCAGTAATTGCGCCTGCACCATCCTCAACTGCGTCGCCCACGCCGTCGACTCGGCCGAGACGGTGAGCACCCCGTCGTTCAACGACGTCGGTGCCGCGTGGGCGGCGATCTGCTCGCCGACCACCCCCGACCATCGACCGAACACCGATCCCTCGGCGACTCGCCCCGACCAGCCGCGGTTTCGCGCGACATCGCGCGTTACCGCCCCGAACAACTGCGGATCACGCGAGTCCGGTCCCGGCCCCGACCAACGCCGCCGGCTCGCACCGGCGATCCGCCGCGTGGGGGAGCTGCGGCCGCGCCCGACTTCCTTTCCTTGCACCCGCGCCGCGCCGCGTGCCTCCTCGAGCGTGCGGCGCACGATGTCCTTGTACGCCCCGACGTCGATGTCGTCGTCGGTCATTCCTCGACTCCCGCTCGCTCCGGTCCTCGCTCGTTCCTCACTGCGATCCTCACTCGCGATCGTCTTCGGGTGCTCATTCCTCGACTCCCGCTCGCTCCGGTCCTCGCTCGTTCCTCGCTGCGATCCTCACTCGCGATCGTCTTCGGGTGGTCATGCCCGCACCTCCGAGATTCGGCCGGCATCGTCCTCTCGCATGGTGATCTCAATCCGTCGTGCATCCAAATCGGCCGGGATGTCCTCGTTGACGGCCGCGGTCACCAGAACCTGTTCGGCTGACGTCGCGACGTTCGCCAACGCTTGCCTGCGCGCGGTGTCCAGTTCGGCGAACACGTCGTCGAGCAGCAGCACCGGATCGCCACCGTCGGCGCGCAACAGCTCGTAGGCCGCCAGCCGCAGCGCCAACGCCATCGACCACGATTCCCCGTGGCTGGCAAAGCCTTTCGCCACTTGGTCGCCCAGCCGCAGCTCCAGATCGTCGCGATGCGGGCCCACCAGGCAGAGGCCTCGTTCGAGTTCGGCGTCGCGCCGGCGCCCGAGGGCGTCGAGCAATGCGGCCTCGAACAACTCCACGCTGTCGGTCCCGGCGGCCGCCTCGTTCTCCACTACTTCGACGCCGCTGCGGTAGCGGATCGACGCCGCTCGCGACGCCGGCGCCAGCAGTTGGTAGGCCTTCTCCACCTCGGGGGCGAGCTGAGTGACGAGCTCGACCCGTGCCGCGACCAGCTGCGCGCCATGCGCGGCGAGGTGGCCGTCCCACACATCGAGCGTGTCCAGCACACTGCGATCGCCGCGGTGCCGGGCGCCGGCTGTCTTCAACAATGCGGTGCGCTGGCGCAACACGCGGTCGTAATCGGCTCGCACTGCGGCTATGCGGGGTCGTCGGGTCGTCGCGAGCTCATCCAGGTACCTTCGCCGCTCGCCGGGATCTCCGCGGACCAGTGCCAGATCTTCCGGGACGAACAGGACCGCTCGCAGCACGCCCAGAATTTCTCGTGCCGCGCGTACGGGGGAGCGGTTCAGCCGCGCCTTATTCGCCCGTCCGGCGTTGATCTCGACGTCGATCGCGAGTTCGCGGCCCTCGTTGACGACGATCGTCGACACCACCGCACGCTCCATGCCGGCTCGGATCAACGGTGCGTCCGTCGCCACCCGATACGAACAGAGCATGGACGAATACCAGAGTGCCTCAACTAGATTCGTTTTACCAAAGCCATTCGGGCCGACGAACACCGTCCGGCCGGGCTCGAGGTCCAACTCGACCCGCGGCCATGACCGGAAGTCGGTCAATCCGAGGTGGCGGACGTACATCTATCCGGACTCGCTGACCCGCTTGACCGCATGGCCGCCGAACTGGTTCCGCAATGCTGACACGGCCTTCATCGTCGGCGAATCGTCCTGCCGCGACAGGAACCGGGCAAACAACGATGCCGCAATGCCAGGAACCGGGACCCCCAGCCGGATCGCTTCTTCCACAGTCCAGCGGCCTTCGCCGGAATCCTCGGTATAGCCGCTGATTAGGGCGAAGTCGGGATCTTCCTTGAGCGCCTTGGCGAGCAGCTGTTGCAGCCAGGACCGCACAACGGTGCCGTTGGACCAGGCTTGATAGACGGCTTGGGGGTCCTTGATCAGATCCTCGGCGGCCAACAATTCGTAGCCTTCGGCGTACGCCGTCATGAGCGCGTACTCGACTCCGTTGTGCACCATCTTGGCGAAATGACCCGCGCCGACCGGACCCGCATGAACGAAGCCGTCCTCACGCGGTCCCGGCGGCCGCAGGGCGTCAAAGATCGGCATGGCCCGCTCCACGTCGACGTCACTGCCGCCGACCATCAGGCCGTAGCCCTCTTTCAGACCCCAGATGCCGCCCGAGACACCGGCGTCGATGAAAGTAATGCTCTTGTCGCCCAACAGTTTTGCATGCGGACCATCCTCTGTGTAGCGCGAATTGCCGCCGTCTATCACCAAGTCCCCGGCGCTTAGCTCGGCAGCAAGCGAGGTGATGGTCTCACGCGTGATCGGACCTGACGGCACCATCACCCACACCACCCGCGGCGCGGCGAGCGCGTCGGCAAGCGCACCAAGTGTCGGCACATCGGTGACCTCCGGCCGTGGGTCATAGCCGACGACCTCGTGCCCACCCTCGCGCAGACGCTCGCGCATGTTGAAGCCCATTTTGCCCAGGCCGACCAACCCCAGTTGCATGTGTCGCCTCTTTCGTGGCGGTAGCGCCGGTCAGCCTGGAAGCCGCACCGGCATCAACAGATAGACGTAGTCGGTTGCAGCGGCCGGAAATGGACCTGTGGCACCGACATCCCCGTCATCCTCACCTGCCGGCCGCAACACCGCGGGACGACTGGGTGTCGTGAAACCAAACGTCACTCGCTCCGAGTGCAACGAGCCGAGGCCGTCCGTCAGATACGTCGGGTTGAACGCGATCGTCAAGGGGTCACCCGAGAAGGAGACGGGAAGATCCTCTTCGGCGCGGCCGACGTCGTCGGCGCCCGCCGACAGCCGCAGCACATCGTCGGCGAATTCCATCCGTATCTGCGCACCTCGGTCCGCCACCAACGCCACACGTTTGATCGCTTCGGTGAGCTCCGCGACCCCGATGGTCGCGACCGCGGTGTGTTCAGCGGGCAGCAACTGTCGAAATTTCGGGAACTCCGCGTCGAGCAACCGTGTGGTACTGCGCCTGCCGTCGCTGCGGATACCGAGCAATCCTTCCTTGCCGACCGCCGATCCGGCGCCCAACGACAAATGCACGTCACCGCCGTCGGCGCCGGCCTTGGCCGCTTCTGCCAACGTTTTGGCCGGCACCAGCACCGCCGCCTCGATGTCTGCCGATTCGGTGGACCAGGTCAGCTCGCGAACCGCCAACCGGAACCGGTCGGTGGCCGCCAAAACGACCTTCTCACCGGAAATTTCAACGCGGATACCGGTCAGCATCGGCAGCGTGTCATCTCGGCCGGCGGCGACCGCCACCTGACCGATGGCCTCGCCGAACAACTCCGAGGAAACGACACCTGTCTCGTCGGGAAGCGCCGGCAACGCGGGATAGTCCTCCACCGCCAGGGTGGGCAACGAGAACCTGGCGCTGCCGCATGTCAACGACACCCGGGTGCCGTCCACGCTGACGTCGACAGGTTTAGCCGGCAACGCTCGCGTGATGTCCGACAACAGCCGACCGGACACCAAAACGCTTCCCGGCGAGGCTATTTCGGCTGCAACCTGTACTTCCGCCGACACTTCGTAGTCGAATCCGGAAATCGTCAACCCCTCGTCGGAGCCGGTCAACAAGACGCCGGCCAGGACGGGAACCGTCGGTCTGGTCGGAAGGTTTCGGGCAACCCACGCGACGGCGTCGGCGAAGTCTTCGCGTACCAGGCGGAATTTCAGATCGGTGAGACCAACTGTTGTCGTCGCCACGTCCATAGGGTCCCTTCGATCAAACACCACAACAAGGTCTAACCAGCGGTTTCCCGGTGTCACACGACGCGTCTCGGCGATGCGTTGGGACGACCGTAACGGCTGTCGATGAACCACCGTAGAGCTTTCCGCCCAAACTTGAAAGCTAATCGATCGTGCCGACATCGAAGGTTGTAAGCCGACTCCGAGGCGGTCTGTTCGGCGTGTCCCCAAGCGCCTTCTTCGAAGAAGAATCTACGGAGATATACGAGCAACAGTATTAGGGCCTGTGGATGTTGGGGATGAACGGGTGTCCGCCCTGCGTGGCATGCGTATCAGATTGTGAGTGACCTGTGAATGGTTTCCGACTTTTGTCGTCGGCGCTGTGGACGTCGAGCGGACTGTGTAAGGAGCACCGCATCGCCTGGCGGTTGGTACCAAGTTGTGCACATCGGTGTGCACACCTCATCGGTGTGACGAGTGGTACCGCCGGTGCAGAAGTTTTTTGAAAACTTTTTCGGTGAGTGGAATCGAACGAATCAGCGCTTGGAGCGTTGACGGATTCGGGTGGTGAGTTCCTTGACGTGATCGAACACCTCACGACGTTCGGCCATCTCGCCGCGGATCTTCTTTTCGGCGTACATGACGGTGGTGTGATCACGGCCGAACGCCTGCCCGATCTTGGGCAGGGACAGTTCAGTGAGCTCTCGGCAGAGGTACATCGCGATCTGGCGGGACTGCGCCAGGGCGCGGGTCTTTCCGGGTCCGCGGAGTTCTTCGACGCTGGTTTGGAAGTACTCGGCGGTGGCCGCCATGATCGCCGCGGTGCTGATCTGCATGGTGGTCGCATCGGAGATCAGGTCGCGCAGCACGATCTCGGCCAGTGCCTTGTCGATCGGCGTCTTGTTGAGAGACGCGAACGCGGTCACGCGGATCAGTGCGCCCTCGAGTTCGCGGATGTTGCGTTCGATGCTGCTGGCGATGAGTTCGAGTACGTCACCTGGCACGTCGAGCCGATCCATCTGGGCCTTCTTGCGCAGAATCGCGATGCGGGTCTCGAGTTCGGGGGGCTGAACGTCGGTGATCAAGCCCCACTCGAACCGCGTGCGCAGCCGGTCTTCGAGGGTCGCCAACTGTTTGGGCGGCCGGTCAGAGGAGATGACGATCTGCTTGTTCGCGTTGTGCAGCGTGTTGAAGGTGTGGAAGAACTCCTCCTGAATGCCTTCTTTGCCTTCGATGAACTGGATGTCGTCGACGAGCAACACGTCGATGTCGCGGTAGCTGCGTTTGAACGACGCTTTACGGTCATCGCGAAGCGAGTTGATGAAGTCGTTGGTGAACTCTTCGGTCGAGACGTATTTGACGCGCATGCCAGGAAAGAGGCGCTGGGCGTAGTTCCCGGCGGCGTGCAAAAGGTGTGTCTTGCCGAGGCCGGATTCGCCCCAGATGAAGAGGGGGTTGTAGGCACGGGCCGGCGCCTCAGCAATCGCGAGCGTCGCGGCGTGAGCGAACCGGTTGGAGGCGCCGATGACGAACGTGTCGAAGGTGTAGCGACGGTTGAGATTGACGGCGGTGGGCTCGGCGGCCGACGAATTGGGGGCTCGGCTCGAGAAGTAGGTGGGCCAGCTTTCCTCGGCGCTGGCCAGGGCCTCCGAGTCCTCATCGACTTCGTCTGGTTCGAGTGGGCCGCCCGGGTCGGCGAACCCGTTGAGCCCTTCGTCGGGTTCGTCGGGACCGGGCGCCGCGATGCGGACCCCGAGCTCGACGCGCTGACCCAGCTGACGGCTGAGGGCGCTGATGATCGGCCCGCGCAGGTGGCGTTCGATTTCGTTCTGCACAAACGGCGTCGGCACCGACAAAAGCGCAAACCCCTCGGTGATGACAAGCGGCTTGACCAGCTTCAACCACGCTCTTTGCTGGGGAGTGAGGGCGGGGACGTCGAAGTCGCCGTTGAAAGCCTCAGGAGGCTCGGTGTCGCCATTGAGCTCGGCAACGACGTTGTTCCAAACGGCGACGAAGGGGGGATCGGGGTCAGCTGTCAAAGACGAGTACCCCCTTGCGGCCGATCCAGGGACGACCGAATGAACGATGACGATCTGTCCACATAGTTATCCACAGGCTGTGGAGACAGGACAGTCGTCGTCGTTCTGTTGTCTACCGGCAGGATGGCCACGAGCCGGGGCTCGTCACAGTGGTGGTGCGTCCTGTGGGCTCGCGACTGAGTGGGCATGCCCGCTTCGTTGTCTGTCACCGTTTCGTTATCGAATCGGCATTGGCAGAAGCTAACAGTTTTCTGTCCGGGTGCCAACCGTTCTGCAACATTGCTCACGGGTTCCCCGGCGGGTCGCAAGACGGCGTGGCGGCTGTGGCGGCTGTAAAGCGTTGTCCGCGACTCCGGCAGGCGCAGGCCAGGTTTGACCCAGCGAAATCTCGTCAGTACCCTCGAACAGTCGCCCGCACGTGGCGATACGGCTGCGACCCAGGATCGATCTGGAGACCGCGCCGGCTAGCAAGCGAGACGGACGAGCTTACCAACGGCAACCGCGTCCCCACCGGTATGAGCATTCATCGGCTGGGTTTGCGGATGTCATACGCAACGAGGAGATACAGCCGTGGCCAAGGGCAAGCGGACCTTCCAGCCCAACAACCGTCGCCGCGCACGGGTGCATGGGTTCCGGCTGCGGATGCGGACCCGCGCCGGCCGGGCGATCGTGTCCAACCGCCGCGGCAAGGGTCGCCGCAAGCTGACTGCGTGATTCGGCGCGGGATCTAGCGCGGTGCTTCCGGCGCGGTACCGGATGACGCGGTCGACGGAATTCGGCGCCACGGTCAGTCAAGGGGTGCGGGCGGTGCAGCCCGACCTCGTCGTGCACGCCTTACGCTCCAATGACGGGACCGCGAACGCTGGGCCGAGGATCGGACTGGTGATCGCGAAATCGGTCGGCAGCGCGGTACAACGGCATCGCGTCGCGCGTCGGCTCCGCCACGTCGCCCGCGCCATGATCGATGAACTCGACCCCGCTGACCGCGTGGTGATTCGGGCGCTGCCGAGCAGCCGCCACGCCATCTCGGCGCGCCTTGAACAGGAACTGCGCGCTGCGCTGCGCCGCACCCGGTCGGGAAGCGGGGCGCGACGGTGAAACGATCTGTGGGCTCGGCCGCCGCGCGCGGGGCGATCTACCTCATCCAGCTGTACCGGCACATGGTGTCTCCGTTGCGCCTACCGACGTGCCGGTTCACCCCCACCTGTAGTCAGTACGCGGTGGACGCGTTGAGCGAGTACGGCCTTTTCCGCGGGGGCTGGCTGGCGGCGATGCGACTGCTCAAGTGCGGACCGTGGCATCGGGGAGGGTGGGACCCGATACCCGAGCGCCGCGGCGACCCGCGCGTAATGCGCGGGGAGGAAAGCGAGTCCGCACAGGGCGGCGACGAACTCTGTGGTACCCCAGCGAAGCGAGTGGAGAGCGAGTCGCGTGTTTAGTTGGTTCAGCCTCGACATCATCTACTATCCGGTGTCGGCGATCATGTGGGTCTGGTACAAGGCGTTCGCGTTCCTTCTCGGGCCGGACAACTTCTTCGCCTGGGCGCTGTCGGTGATGTTCCTCGTCTTCACCCTGAGAGCGATCCTGTACAAGCCGTTCGTCCGGCAGATCCGCACCACGCGGCAGATGCAGGAGTTGCAACCGCAGATCAAGGCGCTGCAGAAGAAGTACGGCAAGGACCGTCAGCGGATGGCGATGGAGATGCAAAAGCTGCAACGCGAGCACGGGTTCAATCCGATACTGGGTTGCCTGCCGATGTTCGCGCAGCTCCCGGTTTTCCTGGGGCTGTACCACGTGCTGATGTCGTTCAACCGGACGCAGACCGGTATCGGCCGACTGGGGCTGTCCGTCGAGGAGAACCGCAGCCTGGGCAACTACGTGTTCAGCGCGACGGACGTCGGGCACTTCCTTGACGCCAACCTGTTCGGTGCTCCACTGGGCGCGACGATGATCCAGAAGCATGGGCTCGAGGCGTTCACCGAATTCCACCGCCCAGCGGTCATCGCCGTTGGTGTGCCGTTGATGATCCTGGCGGGCATCGCGACCTACTTCAACAGCCGGGCGTCGGTGGCGCGGCAGAGCCCGGAAGCCGCCGCCAACCCGCAGACCGCGATGATGAACAAGCTCGCGCTCTACGTCTTTCCGCTCGGTGTCGTTGTCGGCGGCCCGTTCCTGCCGCTGGCGGTGATCATGTACTGGCTGGCCAACAACATCTGGACCTTTGGCCAGCAGCACTACGTGTTCGGCAAGATCGAGAAAGAGGAAGAAGCCAAGAAGCTCGAGGCGCAGGAACGGCGCGCACAGAACGCACCGCCGCCCGGGGCCAAACCCAAGCGGCCGAACAAGACAGCGGCGACAACGACGAATGGTGCGGTCGAACCGGAGTCATCGGCGATCGAGCTGGGGACCGATGGCAACGGGGCGGAATCCAGCGCGCTTAAGCCGAGCGCGGGCGGCACAGCGGCGAACCGCACGCCGCGCCCGGGAGCGACGCCCCGCCCCGGCGCGCGACCCAAGAAACGCAAACGTTGACCGGCCGGCCCGCACGTGCGCTGGGGGCACTCCCCACGCAAGCGGGGGGCCCACCCGCCCGAAGGGCAGGGGGAGCCGGGAATAGCCGGAGCAATACCGGTGGATGAGGGAGAGACAGACATGACCGATGCTGAAACAACCGAACGTCCAGAAGGGTTGACGGACGAGGAGAGCGGCGCGGAGAGCGCCGCCCCGGCCGGCGAGGAGGATCTGGAGGAGCGCTTGGTCGCCGAGGGTGAGATCGCTGGCGACTACCTCGAGGAGCTGTTGGATCTGCTGGATTTCGACGGCGACATCGATCTTGACGTGGAGGCTGACCGCGCGATCGTGAGCATCGACGGCGGCGGGGATCTGATCAAGTTGGTCGGCCGCAGGGGTGAGGTGCTCGACGCGCTGCAGGAGCTGACGCGGCTGGCGGTGCACCAGAAGACGGGTGAGCGGAGTCGGCTGATGCTTGACATCGCGCGGTGGCGACGGCGGCGGCGCGATGAGTTGGCCGCCCTCGGCGACAAGGTTGCGCGGCGGGTGCTCGAGACCGGCGATCGGGAGGAGCTATCTCCGATGACACCGTTCGAGCGCAAGATCGTGCACGACGCGGTCGCAGCGGTCGACGGCGTGCACAGCGAAAGCGAGGGTGTCGAGCCGTCGCGTCGTGTCGTCGTCCTCCTCGACTGAGGGCCAGAGTTACACAGATGTAGTTCGGTCGCGGCGCCGCTAGCGCGAGATCCGGAGGATGTTTCACGTGAAACATGTGGAGGTGTCGGCAGCGCCGCAAGGCGCCGACGCCTTGTTCGGAGCGAGCCTGGAGCGCGCCCAGCGGTACGCGGAGATGTTGGCCGGCGCGGGCGTCGAGCGGGGACTGCTCGGCCCTCGGGAAGTCGACCGGCTGTGGGACCGCCACCTGTTGAATAGTGCTGCGGTGGCCGAATTGCTCGACGACGGAGAGCGTGTGGCCGACATCGGTAGTGGAGCGGGGCTGCCCGGGATACCGTTGGCATTGGCCCGGCCGGACCTTCGGCTGACACTCATCGAACCACTGCTCCGCCGTAGCGAGTTCCTGCGCGAGGTGGTCGAGGAGCTCGGCATCGACGTGACGATCGTCCGCGGCCGGGCCGAGGAATCGACCGTGCGACAACAGGTGGGGGAGATGGACGCGGTTGTCTCGAGGGCGGTGGCTTCCCTGGACAAGCTGACCCAGTGGAGCATGCCGCTGTTGAGGGTCGACGGTCGGATGCTCGCCATCAAGGGCGAGCGCGCCGAGGACGAGATTCGTGAGCATCGGCGTGTGATGGCGTCGCTGGGCGCGGCCGATGAAAGGGTGATGAGATGTGGCGCGGGCTTGTTGAATCCACCCGTCACCGTGGTCGTCGCTCGACGCGGGAAGCCGAGGCCGGTCTCGAGCCGCAGCGGACGACCGGGCAGGAGAAGCAGATGAGTCCGACGCCGGACGCCGGCGGGGCCGTAGCAGGCGGGCCGCCCGGAGCGCCAACCATTGGTGCAACGGAGCACGGTGATGTTTCACGTGAAACATGGAACGGCGCTCCCGCCGAACCGTGGAACGATCCGGTCGGCGTCGACACGCCGATCGGGGCCGAGGCCCAGCGCGCCGTTCGTCTGATGCACGGTGCGCATGGTCGCTTGCCGCGACCGCCACAGCAGCGTGTGTTCACCGTGCCAATCAGAAGGGTGGCGTCGGGAAGACGACGACGGCCGTCAACGTTGCGGCGGCGCTGGCACGGCAGGGACTGCGGATCCTGGTGATCGATCTCGACCCGCAGGGCAATGCCAGCACCGCGCTCGGCATCGAGCACCGTCCGGGCACGCCGTCCTCCTACGAGGTGCTGATCGGCGAGATCCCGTTGCACTCCGGGCTGCAGCGCAGCCCGCACAGCGAGCGTCTGTTCTGCATGCCGGCCACCATCGACCTCGCTGGGGCAGAGATCGAATTGGTCAGCATGGTCGCCCGCGAGGGTCGGCTCCGCACGGCGCTGGCCGGACTGAAGGACCACGACTTCGACTACGTCTTCATCGACTGCCCGCCGTCGCTCGGATTGCTGACCATCAACGCGCTGGTCGCCGCGCCCGAGGTCCTCATCCCGATCCAGTGTGAGTACTACGCCCTGGAGGGGGTCGGGCAGCTGCTCCGCAACATCGAGATGGTCAAGGCACACCTCAACCCGGAGCTGAACGTCTCGACGGTGATCCTGACGATGTATGACGGCCGAACCCGCCTGGCCGATCAAGTCGCCCAGGACGTCCGGTCACATTTCGGCGAAAAAGTGCTAAGGACCGTTATCCCTCGCAGCGTCAAGGTGTCCGAGGCGCCCGGCTACGGCATGACGATCCTCGACTACGACCCCGGCTCACGGGGCGCGATGAGCTATCTCGACGCCAGTCGCGAGATAGCCGAACGAGGCGGATCCGAGGAGGGACAGGCCGATGAGCGCTTGCGCGAAGAGGAGACAGCAGCGATGAGCGCTTGCGCGAAGAGGAGACAGACGATGACCCAGCCGACACGGAAGCGAAGCGGACTCGGTCGTGGCCTGGCGTCCCTCATCCCGACCGGACCGGCCGACGACGTGGCTGTGGTGTCCGGCCACCGGATGGGTGATGCGGCCGCCGACGTCCTTCTGGGCGGCCCGGCGGTATCCAAACAACAACAGCGTCGGCGCCGTCTACCGAGAAATCGACCCGTCGGCGATCGATCCGAATCCGCGGCAGCCGCGCCAGGCCTTCGACGAGGAGGCGCTCGCGGAGCTAGTGCACTCCATCCGTGAGTTCGGCCTCATGCAGCCGATCGTGGTCCGCGCCGTGCCGGGCACGCCGCGGTTTCAGCTCGTCATGGGGGAGCGCCGATGGCGCGCGGCACAGCAGGCCGGGCTCGCCACCATTCCGGCGATCGTGCGCGAGACCGCCGACGACAGCATGCTGCGGGACGCTCTGCTGGAGAACATCCATCGCGTCCAGCTGAACCCCTTGGAGGAGGCTGCCGCCTACCAGCAGCTGCTCGACGAGTTCGGCGTCACCCACGATGAACTGGCGGCGCGCATCGGGCGGTCACGGCCGCTGATCACGAACATGATCCGCCTGCTCCGGCTGCCGATCGCGGTGCAGCGCCGGGTGGCCGCAGGCGTGCTGTCGGCCGGCCACGCCCGTGCGCTGCTGGCGCTGGAGGGGACCCCGGAGCAGCAAGAAGAGCTCGCCGCGCGCATCGTCGCCGAGGGTCTCTCGGTGCGGGCCACCGAGGAAGCGGTCACATTGGCGAATCGCAGCGACGCGGCAACGCCAACCGCGCCGCGGCGCAAGCCGATCCATATGCCGGGCCTGCAGGACGTTGCTGAACGGCTGTCGACGGCGTTCGACACCCGCGTCACTGTGAGCCTCGGCAAACGCAAGGGCAAGATCGTCGTCGAGTTCGGATCAGTCGACGACCTGCAGCGGATTGTCGACTTGATGAACTCGTCGAAACCCTGACCGACGACACGCGGTAATTACGTCACTGTGACACACACCGCCCGTTCGGGCGCCGCGCGCCGGCTCATCGAGGAAATTCCATGTGTACCAACAGGATTCGACCGAACGCCGGTCACCGGTGACCGAACGGCGGCGAAACCGGGCGTTCGGCGGCACGCCCTTCTATCCTGGAGTGGCAGCCGTGCACGTCAGCACCGCGCGGAACCCGGGGAGTCTAGTGGCAGCGCGAATCACGCCTCTGCGGCTCGAAGCTTTCGAGCAGCTGCCCAAGCACGCACGCCGGTGTGTGTACTGGGAGGTGGATCCGTCGACGCTGCCCGCCGTCGACCACCTCTCCGATCCGGAGTTCGAGAAGGAAGCCTGGCTGTCGATGGTCATGCTCGAGTGGGGGTCGTGCGGCCAGCTCGCCGTGCAATGCCCGGACGGGGGGCCGCACCGACGGTGACGACGAGATCCCGCGCGGCGACGAACCGTGCCTGGGCTACGTGTTCTACGCCCCACCGCGCGCCGTGCCGCGGGCGCCAGCTTTCCCGACCGGGCCGGTCAGCGCCGACGCGGTGCTGCTCACCTCGCTGGGGGTGGAATCCGGCCACGGTAACGATGGGCTCCCGCGGCGCCTGATCGCCGCGGTGGTCGGTGATCTCGTCCGCCGCGGTGTACGTGCGCTGGAGGCATTCGGGCGCACGGCCGAAGTCGACCGAATTGCTCGACCCGCGGCTGGTGCCACCTGATCTGCGGCCGGCCGTCGAGGTGCTCGGTGACTGCTCGGTCGACCAATGCGTGCTCGACGCGGACCTGCTGCAGGACGCCGGCTTCGTCGTGGTTGCCCAGCACCGGTACTTCCCGCGGCTGCGGCTGGAGCTGGAGCAGGGACTGGGCTGGAAGGCCGACGTCGAGGCGGCATTGGAACGGCTGCTGGAAACCGCCCAGCTGCAGCAGCCGGTCGGCGCGGGATCAAGCCCCTGTTACTGACCGATCCGGTCAGGTCGGGCTGACCCGCCCGGCCCGCTCGACAGACAGCTCGTGGGCGAGCAGTTCGGCGAACGTGAATGTGCCCGTGGGGCGGTCGTTCTTGCCGAGCAGATACAGCCGCTTGACCGCGGCCAGGATGCCTTCGGCGACCGAGTCGCGGGTCTGGCGTCGACACCAGCATGGCGCGGTCGCGGGGGTTGGTGATGTAGCCGGCGTCGACCTGCACGGTCGGCATCCGGGTGAGCCGCAGCAGGTCCCAGGTCCGCCCGTGGGTCCGGCAGTCGCGTAATCCGGTGCGCGCCACCACTTCTCGCTGAATGAAGTCGGCCAGATTACGGCCGATGGTGGACACTGATCCGTGCGAGTTGCCGAAGTGAAACGACGCCACACCGTTCGCGGACGGGCTGGCCTGGGTGGCGCAGCGCAGGCTGATCATCAGGTCGGCGCCGACGGTGTTGGCGGTTGCGGCGCGTTCGGCGTCGGACGGGGCTCGGTTGGCCGACCGGGACAGGAACGTCTCCATGCCGATCGCGGTCATCCGGCCCTCGAGCCGACTTGCCAAGTCCCACAAGATGTCTGCTTCGCTGATCGGCCCGTCCGGTCCCTGCATGATCAGACCGTGGTCGGCTCCGCCACGGCCCGGATCGATGATGATCCGCTTACCCGACAGCCGCGGGCCCGAACGGCGGACGAGCTCCTCCTCGCGGATTGCGTGCGGCGAGCCACCGGTGACGCGCGAACCCAGAAAGTACAAGGAGCGCAACGTTTCCGGGCCGCAGATGCCATCGGGGTACAGCCCGTACTCACGTTGATACGACATCAGCGCGTTGTGGGTCTGCAAGCCGAAGTGACCGTCCACCAGGCCGGTGTAGAAGCCCAGGTCTTGCAGCCGCGCCTGCAGCGTCGCCACGTCATCGCCGTACATCGGCGCGCCGAACTGATGGTTGAGAGTCGCGCACCAGCCGTACGAAGCCTCCTTCAACGCACGGTAAGTCGCTTCGCCGACCATGCCGTCGACCAGCAGGCCGCGGTGCTGTGGAACGCACGCACGGCATCATCGAGTTCGGCATCGAACACGTCCGCTGCCACCTGCCTGCCGGTGGTCAGGTCCGCATCCGGGTTGTCGATCAGACCCAGCGCGGCCAGAGCGGCGCGGATCTCGGTGACCGCACCCCCGCGGTCACCGCGACGCAGACTCGACATGCCAGGCCTTTCGGTCGGTGGCAGCGGGTCTACCGCGCTGACGAAAGAAAGACAAGCTAGCCAGTATTGTCGCAGACGGTGCCGATTGGGAAAAACCCAGTCCGAGTGTAGACCGCGGACCGCGGTGTTAGACGACGTCAGCGAGTTCGCGCAGTAACGCGGCCTTGCCTTTCGCGCCGACGATGCGCTTCACGGGTGCGCCGTCCTTGAACAGGATCAAAGTGGGGATCGACACCACCTGGAAGTCGCGCGCGGTGGCAGGATTCGCGTCGACGTCGATCTTGGCCACCGTC